>NZ_JACHFD010000017.1 GCF_014201715.1 Haloferula luteola | reverse complement strand
CAAATACAAGTCACCAACCCAATACCACCAAGCACAATGCAACACCGCAGCCTGAATAAAAACCAAGGCTGTCCAACTTCCAAGGGAGCACTACACGTCCTTACTGCGGATCGAGTGGTTCATCCACCGGATCCATTATGGTAGTTTGGGATCAAAGATTTCGATCTCTTGGAACACTTTAAACGGCTCCCCGAACGAATTACGGTCCAAGCTCTGATACAGGTGATTAGCAATGCCTCTTTCCCCCCAAGTTATCCAAATCATTGTCTGCCTCGTCTGTCGCAGATATTTCCTGAGCAAGTCTTCTCGGAGAAAGAATGCTGTTTGGCGATCTTCGCGGGTGTTAAAGCCGTATTCCGTGTTGTAAGTGGCTCTTTGGCCAGTGGCATCCGCGAGATCATGTGTTCCTGCTATCCACCTCAGATCAAGTTTCTTTGCAATTCGTTTCGAGAGGAAAACTCCGCTTCCACTCTCATCATCAATCGCAGGTCCTTCCCAGAGAAAATCAACAACTGGAATTGTCGCGTTGTACGAGACGAATTTTTCTCTCACTTCTTGAGTCGATACGTTCCTAGAGACGTGAGCAGCTTCTAAGGATTCCTTCAATTCCTTAGGAAGCGGCTTGTGTGAGCTTAGCAGATCAAATGCTTGATCCAATAGCTCCTTGGGTATTCCATCGAAGTCTGCCTGCTTCCGGGTAACCGTCACAGTCTCGCTTTCGGTTACGAATCTCAATTGCTCCAATCCATATTCGCTAAAGGTAGAACACCAGGGAAATTCTCCAGCGTAAGCATATCGTTCTCCGGGTTTTTCAGGCAGCCAACGGACTTTCATCGATTGCCTTTTAAGAGCTTCAGCAATTGCTAAGTGTTTTTTCTCTGAAACAAGCAGCGACCTAACAAAGAAGAAAATGTCCCTGCCCGTCACCTTGTCTTGTTGAGTGAAATAGCCATCGAGCATGAACCACGACGCTTTCTCGCCATTGATTTCGTTACGCCGGAGGAGGTCCGTGGTGTCAGGCATTGGACCACGGGCTACCCAAGATGCAAGCGTCTTATTATTTCCAGCAAGCCAATTTTTCGACGATAGGCGTTCAGCACACCTTCTTTCAAGAAAGCTAGGATCAATATCTACATAGAAAGAACGATCCGAATCATTCCAATAACCAGACTTTAATAATCCTAAATCTTCCCGCATTCCAGCCAGTTCATAGTAGGCAATCAATGAGTATTTTTTGCCGTAGCGATCCACTTTCCGATGAGAGTTTTCATCCCGACGAGAATAGAAACCAGAGGAGCTGATGTCGTGATCTATCTCTTCGAATAATTCTGATGTCCAGCCGAGATCTTGGACCCGACCAAGCACCTGCGCTACGACTCGTCTATATTCTTCGTTAGTGTAATTGTAGTTTCCACGACCTGGCACCAAGCGACCTAGTGTGTAGTTTTCAAAATCCATCCTAAATGGTGATGGGTGCGACACTTGGTCGAATTCCCTCTTCACCTCTATCTCGGGCATTTCGGCATGAAGATCCGAAGGGTACGGAGGGACTACCCGGATCGCCTCTTCACTTGTGAGCAATGATCTATTGGAAACAGATGCAACTTCGATTATTCTACGTGCATATTCGCGAGTTAGAGCATGCGTGGTCGCGTAGGGAGCATGTGGAGCAAATAAATTTTCATAAAGGGCGCGTGCGAACTCTTTAAGAACTGTGACCTCATACTCCGCATTTCGGTTCGCGCCGTGCAGGTTCATTACAATACCATAACATGCTGCCAACATTCGCTCCGGAACATACGGATCACTAATCGATAGCGATTCTATTGTAAGAGCAAATTGAGGGCTTGGATCATGTCGACCAAACCAATAGAGCGCTCGAGTAACTTTCATGCGCATCTCGTGCGAAGTAGTGGTTAAGAGCCACATCCTCCAACGTGCAAGTAGAATGTCACTTTCAGATCTCGGAGACCGATCGAGCTCCCATTCCTCTCCAATTCTCGCTAAGCCTCTATATTGCTGTTCGTAGTCTCTTCTTACTATCTCCGTCCAACTCAGATCCCGCTCTGAATTTGTCATCAGACGAAACTGAGCGTCAATAAACGTTGCATTGAACGGGTGCTTAGGTATGGCACGCGAGCGCAAAAGAAGTCCGAAAATCTTTTTCGATTCTTTCGATTGGTGGATAAGCTGAGAAACTTCAGCAATAGTGGCTTGATCAATCAGATCCCCTTCTAGTTCGATAGCTTCTAAAAGTGCGGATAGCTTTAACTTCTCAGGAATCAATCCCCACAGCTGTTCTTGCTGAAAGCGACGGGGAGTAAGGGCTACAAGCGCTCTGAAAATATCCCCGGCCATAGGATGCAATTCCGTCCAAGTTTCACTTGCGAATCGTAGAATAGTTCTCTCGTTCTGAATCCAAGCAATGAAGTCTGTATATCCGCGCTCAGCTACTATCGCGTTTGCAATGAGATATCCGCCGATTGCGTCGTAAACTGGAATTACACCATATTTACCATCTGTAGATCTAGCTACGCGCAGAATCAGCCCCTCTTGTTCCATCAACTTTACCAAGCTATGACTCCAAAGTCTCCCAGAATCGTTGATCAAAGTTCGATACTCATCCTGATCGACCTCTCGGCTGTTTTTGTTCCAGAGTAAAAGAGCGAGTTGATTTAATGCTCGACGCACGTCTTGGCCGCTAAACGGCATTGCCTTGGGAGAAAGCTCACCGATCCGCTCGACTGATCGAGCTACGTAGCGTTCAAACAATTGAATAAGAGAGCGAGGCAACGCCTCAGGACCAACATCACCCTTTTGTGGTGACGGATTCGTAACCTCACAAAAAATGCGAAGAGTCAGCGGATGATTTAGCAAGTCGATCGGAAGTTCCGCCAATCTTGCCTTGATTCTAAAATATTTGAGGTAGCGCTCTATTGCTTCTCTAGTATTTTCGTCGAAACCGTTCATTTCTATAAGGGGCGTCCCTTCAGGCAACGCGATCCGCGCAAATATCGTGCGTACATCATTTTCGTCGATAGGAACACCGTGAAGTCCTCTCCCTTCATCCGAGGGCCGCCACGAACCCGTACGCAATGTAACAACCAATAATACAGCAGGATATTTTCTGAGCGTGATGTCTGCTTCACTCAGAGCTTTTTTCCAGTCGCGTGGATCTTCGGCTTCATTGAGTCCATCTATAACCAGAGGCAACCGACATCTAGCACGGTTTGCCGCCGCATCAAGAGCAGCGATTAAAGCCTCGAAGCTCGGCATCGGCTTCCCGTCCAAAATAAACGAGTGAGCGAGATCATTGAGATCCTCCCCCGACTTGAGATCACGCCCATGCAAAAGGATACCCGCGGGCTTCTTCCCTCTTGGAGCGGTAATTTCAGCTGCTAGCTGCGTTTTTCCCCCACCGGCGTCTGCCATCACCGCCTGAATTCTGGTGCCAAGACATGCTTGCATTTCATCAAGCAATCGATTGGCCCAATCATAATTTACTAGTCCATTAGCAGCATGAAAATTTATCGGCAAACGCAGTGATCTGAGATGTCGCGGCAAGGCTCTTAGCTGCGGGCTAACCTTTCCTTGACGTTGCTCTAGAATCTGTTGTAGCAAGTCAAAATCTCCGTCTGCCAAGGTCTTTGGGCAGCTTCGAAGATCCTCTACTAACTTTTGTAATAGATCGATGAAGTTTTGTATTTCCGTCTTAAATTTTGACGGGAGGTGAGAATCGCTTCGGATAGCATTTACTGAGACGGCCAATTCGTCGGCCACTTCCAGAAGCTTTTTCCAAGAATCTGCTTCTCCGAGAATACGAAGTAATCTGCGTTCAGCTTCTACCTCTTGGTGGGTCTCATGGAGCCATCTGGAATGAATACTTGAGACAGACCGCTTGTGGCCTTCAACAAGAGAATCGGGTCGAAGGACCCATTCACCAAAGTATGTCGAACGCAGAATTAAGGCGTCTCCGCTCAATAGATCCTCAGCGTACGATGTGTCTCTGGAGTGGAGGCGGAATTTTGTTTGAATTTTATGGAACCACTTGTCGTCGCCAGCTGTAAGAGGATGGCGTGTCCATAGCACCCAGTCAGTCAACTGCGGGAAATATTTTTCTGAAGTACGAATTGCTTCGACAATCTTATTCCGTCGAGCCTTTCCCAAGGCGACACCTCTTCCTGTGCCATACCATCGACATTGCCACCCATACCAGTCGCCAGCCTTTCCGATAGTGCAATCAGAAAGCAGCTTTAGGTGGAACTCAATGCCCGGCATTTGAGCGGTCGCCCGGAATATCCCAAACCGCCCTCCATGTAAACGGATCAGCGCCCTGCAAAGCGCCTCGAAATTACTCGTCGTCGCTCCAGGTAGATCTTCAAATCTGTCCCAATCGACTTTTGCCACATTATTCATTCCCACTATCGACCTCCTCTGGGTAATCATGCTTTGAATAGATTTGGACTTTGGCACCTCTATCGATAAGGAGTTTGCAGATGGCAGAGACGTCAGCTTCGTCAGTTTTGATGAGCACATTTTGCCCATCGGTATTTACGCTGAAATCGTATCGAAACTGCTCAAGTTCAGTTGCCGCAACTGTAGAAACCTTGCACCTACTAAGAAGGTCCATTACCTCTCGCGTGTATATTTCACCATCTGGATCATGTTCGCTGAAATAGGCTTGAAGTTCTTCAATAGCATCTTTGGCTGCTTCAGCGGCTCCGGCATCCTTGAAGCACCCGATCATAACAAGATTCATTGAGTGTTCAGAGCCATAGGCATTCCATATTTTCATATTGTGTTACATGGTTGGGATTCTTGAAGCGTTCGGAGTGCCACCATCACACCGCTTTCTAGGATCTGGACTCCAGATTTTTCGAAGGAACTTCGTTGGAGTTGACCGACGGCGTTAATATGAGCGTATGCTCGGAGTTCTGAATCTGCATTGCAGGGGTCGCAGGTGACAAAGCGATCCGCATCCCTTGCGCTCACCGCTAACGGCATTTTCCCTCTGTAGTTCCTTACCCAATTCTGTAGGAGCTGGAGTTCTTCTGCGGCGATGCCTGAGCGTCGGTCTGTGCGCTGCTCTGTAAGTAAAAGGAACTCTCGGACACCTTCTGCCTGCGCGAAGTCAATGGCGGAATCCAGATCTTCTAGGGTATCCGCGTTAACAACAAAGTTCAGTCCGATTGGCGCAACGGAAGAAGCTTCTCGAACTTTTGTGGTGAAATCTCTGAAGCTTCTTCCCCGCAATCTTTCATAAGTCGATCCTATACCATCCATACTAAGCCTGATAAAATTTACCCTGCCTTCGATTCGCGATAGTAGTTTAGGACTCAGATGATGACCATGAGTAGTGAAAGTCACGGCAAGCGTCGTCCGCTGTGCAGCGAATTCGCAAAGTTCAGCAAAGCGAGGGTGGAGAGTGGGTTCTCCTCCTCCAAAACCAATGCCTAGCGCCCCATGTTCGTCAAACTCCGAGAGCCATGCGCACACCCTGCGAGAATCGAGGATCGCGTGGTTTTTCGGCGCGTAGCAATAAGAGCATCGTAGGTCGCAAGCATTAGTTAGAGCTATCGAGATTTGGCGAGGAGCGGCATGCCACGAAATCTTTGGAAAATCTACTTCATCAAAGAGAACATTAAGGCCGGAGCTGCGATTGAAGTAGTGTAGACCGGCTGGTCCGATGCGGATTTTGGCTGATGGCGCGGGAGACATCGTGTAAATGCGTGATCAATACCAGTAACAGGTCAGTTGCCCGCCGTCCAGAGGGAGGTGTGTTCGAGGCGATGAAGCCCATTCCCGGTCGCCGCGGATGCTGAATTTCATGTAGCGTGTGGGCAACGTTGCGCACCGGAAAACTCACCGGTGTGCCTGCATCGCATGGATCACTTGGCCCATTCCGACTGAATATGCGGCGAAAGATTCTTCCGATTTCTGTCAGAAATTGGCCCCACTTGGGGGCGTAAGTAAAAGATTCGTCGCTGTATTTTAGGCTTCTTTGCACCCGGAAGAGAACAAGCCCGCGTTGAAGTCATGGGAGGCTGGGGGTATGCCACCACTGGCGGATTACGAAACGATCACCTCGGAAGAACGGCTCCGGAGGATCGGCCGTTTGTTGTGCAAGGCTGCTGTTCTGGCGCTTGCGCGCAGGGAAGCCGGCGAAGTTTCCAAGGAGGATGATCTCTCGACCCCTCGCCCTTGGTAAGCGCCACGATGGCCGATCCGGACGGCTCCAATCCGCCTTCGGGCAGTACCACGAATCTTCGAGGCTTCTGGGATTTTGAGTCCACGATCGGCAACCCTTATCCCGCAGTCTTTCCCGATCGTTCCGGAGCGAACCGGCATGCCACCGGGGTTGTGGGCCCCCAGCCAATGGGCATGCCCTCACAGGCCGGCCAGATGGGACCATTAACCATTACCGTTCCGTCCTCGGCCGTTCAAGGGGTAGCCACCTATACCGTCACCGGCTGGTTCAAGCTCGGCAAGGATTCGATCAAGAGTGCGCCCAACAACATCTACCGGGCGGTCTACATGATCTACGACAAACAGGGAACCGGGCCCTCTCCCAACAATGCGCCACTGGCCCAAGGCACCGGCCTTCTGGTCAGGAAGAACCCGGTGGGCGGGGGTGAGCAGTGGTTTGTCGGCGGATACAAGCAGACGTATTACTGGAACGAGTATCCCTACAGCAACGGCAATCCGAAGGCCGTCATGAACGGTCACAGCTTCAACCTGCCCGCTGGGACCAACGACGACGGGAAATGGCATCATTTCGCCGTCACCCGTTCGACAGCGGCGAATGGGCAAAAGGTGTATCTCGACGGCAACTTGGTCGTCCAAGGCGCCCTCCTCGAATACACGGTGGCCCACGATTCCGACACTACCTTCACCTTCGGAGCCTTGTATCCAGGGCACGGACCGACTTCCTGGACAGAAGCGTATATCGACCGGGTGCGGATTCAGTCGCGTCTCCTGACGGCGAACGAAATCCTCGGCTACTATCGCCAGGACATCGACCAGGACGGACTTTGGGACGTTACCGAAGCGAGCACCGCCCTGTGGCGGGACGCCAACAGCGACGGCGTGGCGTCCCTCAATGAATACTCCTACATTTCGTCGCCATTCCAATGGCAGCCCGCGGACACCGACACGGACGGCGACGGGGCCACGGACCTGGCGGAACAGGCAGCCGGAACCGACATCGGCCTCGCCGATACGGACGGCGACCTGATCCCCGACGGATACGAGCTGGAGCACGGCCTGAATCCCCTGGACCCTAGCGATGGCAACCTTGATCCGGATCTCGACGGCCTGACCAATCTCGAAGAATGGATCTATAATACCGATCCGAACAATCCCAATACGGACGGCGGCACCGGAGACAACACGAACGACGGCGACGAGGTGGGGCAGGGCTCGGACCCGAACGATCCTTCCGATGGAGGCCAGGCTCCGGAACCGGGAGAACAGTTCACAATCAGACTTGGCGTTGGGGACGAGAGCGGAAGCGAAAGCGAAGACTACGTTCTGAACTGCTTCAAGCTGGATCCGGCGACCGGCGAGGAAAAGCGGATCTATACGCTTCGCTCGGGTGGGTTCGGTGAATACTCGGAGAAGGACGTGGATATTTTCCGGAAAGGAGAAACCTACAGCTTCCAGATCAAATGGCA
Source organism: Haloferula luteola (assembly GCF_014201715.1). Lineage (GTDB taxonomy): Bacteria > Verrucomicrobiota > Verrucomicrobiia > Verrucomicrobiales > Akkermansiaceae > Haloferula > Haloferula luteola. Next base: position 82,143 of record NZ_JACHFD010000017.1, on the reverse strand, counting down.
GGGGACGAACAATGACACCCGTTCCGCCAGCCCGGGCGTCTCGGCGGAAGGTCCCGATTTCGACTACACCTTGAAAATCGAGCCCGCGAACGACAGTCTCGGAACGCTCATTGATTCATGGAACCCCGAGACGGGAGAGACCGACACCGGCGATCCGATCATTGCGGACGACGCGAGCAACGTCGCGGCTGACGTGCCGGAATGGAGAACGAAGTTCGAGAGCAAGCGCGTGATCTTCGCTTCGGGCGACATCGACATTGATAGCGACAATAACGACGGCCTGGCGCTCCCGCGAAGGGATACGGCGGAGGAAGACAAGGAGGATTACGTGGCCGCAGAGGCCTCGGCCGCCGAAAATCCAGGGAAGTTCGTCAAGATCAGCACCGGCGACGCCGACAACGACGGAATCCCCGATTTCGCGGACGGAATGGACGTGCACGGTGGTTTGGCCAACAGCGCCTGCTATCCGTTCGTTCCAGTTGTCGTCGACCTCCCGGCGCTCAAGCGGATCAAGAATGCGAAGGTGAAGTTCGAGTACGACGAAGCCGATCCCGCGGGGATCGTCAGAACGGTCGTCGCCAATCAGATCCCGAAATGGAGCCCAGGTAACGGATCGCTTCGCCTTTGGACGAAAAACGGCAATAAGGCCCGCCGTTCAAGCGATGTCGCGGGCCACGGGGATCTGGTCAAATCGAATGTCGAGTACGCTTACGACGATCTGAAAGGCGCGGGAACCAATGGTTCCTTCATCTTCTATGTCGAGGCGGTCAAGAAGAGCGCTGCGGCCGCTGACAAATCCATCACGCTGCATTTCAGCGCTGATGGAACAAGCTGGGAGAAGCTCGGAGTCGTCCGCCTCACGGCGATTCCGAGGGTCATTCTTGCCGACGTCGGTCAATCGCTGACGCCGCTGGCTGGAAGCCAGATTAAACCCGCTTTCGAGGACGGAACGAACGCTACCGGCGCATCTCTAGGCGGCACGGTGTCCGGATCTACACTCGTCGTGGGCGAGTACGGCCCGCATCCCTATGCAGGTAGCGACGATACCAAGGACCGCGAGCGCCTGACGATCACCTACCAGACCGGGGTCGGCAGCTTCACCGATCCCGAAGACAGCACGGTCCTCCTCGTCGCCCGCCCAGATCTTGGCAGCAGTGGCCCTGTTTTTCCCCTGATGAGCCAGGAAGGAGAAGGACTCGGAGGCGGCGGCTACACGACCCTCTCCGAAGGTGGTTATCCCCCCGAAGCCAACGGCAGCGAGGAGTGGGAGGATACCTTCGAGCGGATTCTTTTCGAGAAATACGAAGAGGCTGAACCCCGAATCGAGGATCTGGAACGCGACGCCTTCGAGCTATGGGGATGGACCTATGGCGGCAGGAGTTGGGAATGGTTCAGTTCCCGAAACGTCTGGCGGGACGGAACCCACATCTACGTCGAGGACAGTCTCACCCCGGAGCAGGCGGCTGACGCCTACTATGCCTTCCTCAAGAAAAACCTTCCGACTGAAGCGCAAGGAGCAAACATCACCCCGATCCTTCGCTATTGGGGCGAAGTTTACACCGAGCTCGGAGAAGACCGTGCCAAGATCGGCCAGCACATGGCGAAGCATTGGGATTTGGTTGAAACCACCGCCGGTATGCTTGAGAGCGAGTACATGTTCGTGGGCGCGGACTTCGCAATCAGCGGGGTTTTGCAGATTCGGAGAGTCCGGAATCTGACCTTCTTCACCGAAGGGAAGACCTTCGCCGTTCCGCTGGTGCGACGAAACTGGGCTCGCGGCAACATCACCGAGCACGATACGCTGGTGAACTCCCTGGGCTACTCGCGCAATGCCGGTCCCGGAGCCGTGAAATACATCGAGACGATCGACGGTCAGGCGATTGGCTGCATTCCCGACGCGATCCGCCCTCGGTGGTTCCTTGAGGTCAAGGACGTGAAATCGCTCTCGTTCACCCGCCAGATCCGAGCGGAATTCGCCGCTTCGGTCAATCAGAGCAAGCGGGTGTGCATCATCATCACTGGCCGAACCAAGAAGCTCTCAACACCTCTCCTGGACCACATCAAGTCCGCCAATGGGATGCTGGTCCGGCGGAACGTGAACACAGATGCCTACGAATTCTGGGACCATTGGGATACCGGAACCTGGCAAGCCATTGATAAATCGGATCTTTTGCAGTATCTAGCGAACCCATGAAGAACCTCGTCCTGACTTTGGTCGCCCAATCATCGCGCCCTCTTGGATCGAGGGCTGCGATTGAGGCGGTCGTTTCTAGAATTGCAGCGGTACAAGGGCTTACCCCGAAGAAGTTCGGATTCTCGGAACCCCTGAAGCTCGTTTGGAACTCGGAATGGCTGGACAAATTGGCTCCTCTCTACCGTCAGGGTGGAGACATTGCCTTCTTCCGGTTCAGTGGCGCGGTTTCCGGGTCGATGACGATCAACACAAAAAGTGGAAGCACGGCTCAGTTGAACGAAATCAAGTGCTCATTCGAGTATTCAAGCGTCCACGATCGTCTTGCCGAAATGGAAGACCTTCTCCGGGATCTGGTCGTGCTCACGAAGGCGGACTTCGCCGCCATTACACTCGGCGGCGGAAATCCCTTCTCCGTGGACGTGGCCAATCCGGAAAACAATGTGGGCGAAATCGGCGGCCACAAGGTTCCCCAGGCGAATCCGACGGGCATTCGATTCCTCAACAGCGTCTGGTGGATCAATGTCTTCGGCCCTTCTTACGTCGATTTCTTCGGGCGAACCGCTCTGGAAGGGCTTTCCGGCTATCGAAGCGAGTTCATCGCACCGGGGTATTTCTGGCTTCAGCCCACCGCCGGACCCGAGGAAATGTGGGCTTTCTCCGGGCGCGAAGCGGTCGAGCGCATCAAATCCGAACTTGGGCGCCCGAAAGCATTTTACGGTTATGAAAAGGGCAAGCCCGCATTCATGCTTGCCTATGAAACACCGTCTTTCGATCTCACTGAACTTCAAACCATCCCCACTGCATGATCACGAATTTTCGACACATCGTCCTGATCCTTCTTACCTGCCTTCCCAGCTTCGCTTCAGCGGAGAACCTTCAGAGCAAAGAGGCGCTTTCTTCATTCCTCGCCTTCGTGAAGGGAGGCAAACATCAGGAAGCCGCGAACCTGATATTTACGGCCCCCGGAAAAGAGGCCGCGACTTTGGAGCGGGTAAAAATGCTCTCTAATAAGGCGGCAGAAGCCGGAGAGTCGGCAATTGAGATCGTTACCGGCAAGGAACTGGGTACGGTAGCCAGACTTATCGTCAAGGATACAGCGAAGGACAAGACGGGGAAACCTGACCATGACGGCATTCTGATGATCAAGCGGGATGACGCGTGGAAGGTGGTACTCAATGCTAGAGAGATCGAAGAAACTTCGGGTATTGCGACCCCCGAGGAACACAAAGCCCTCCAAGAGCTGAGGAAATGGCAGGATACGACGATGGAATCTCTTTCCAACCTCCAGAACTGACTCTGGACCGACGAGCGACAACACTAGAGAATTTATGGATAATCTTTCCCAACGAGCCACATACAAAATTCTTTCCGTTTTAGGGTCTGCGGCATTTTCAACGATGGCGGCGAATGGTGCTCTTATGGTCGTCGCGCAGAATCTTCCCCTGAACACTCCTTATCCTCGTTTCGGAGGGACCGTAGGTGCTGATCAAGATCCCGGCGGAGAATTGACGCCGATCATTCTTGGCCAAACTTTCTTGGCTCAAGAAAGTGGGCAGCTCTACACCATCGAGGCGGCGGCCGATATGGGAGCCGGTTACATCCCGGTGAATCCGCTCATGGTATCGGTGGTAAGCATTGTCGATGGACAATCTGGTTCGATCCTGGCCTCGGCCCTAGTATCGCCATCGGAAATACCCCTTGAATATTCCGGAAGCGGATTTTCGATTATAGCGCAGTTTGCCGATGGCCTTTTTCTCGAAGCCGGCACCCAATACGGAATCGAATTCAGCAGTCCCACAGGGCCTGCGCATTACATGTTGTATGGGGCCTCAACCGTGACGGACTACTATCCCGACGGTGTGGCGTATCTGCGGCAGACCTCCGACGATTCCATTGATCGTGACCATCAAGGCGATTTTTATTTTCGCGTGACGGCTCACGCCCCCGAGCCCTCGGTTATGCTCTTGAATGCATTCGCCGCCCTTATCCTGCTTCGCCGCCGTCGCTAAAGCGCTTATACAATTCAGAGCATTCGAGCCAGCCGAGTCTCGTTTGGAGGTAGCGGAAACTACCTTTTGCCGAGGTGAATGCATTAGCTTCCGCAATCATGATTAAACCGTTCTGGCTACAGTTGCCCTGATCTCCTCATCCTCCGGTTCCGGTGCTCGCTCCCGTCAAGAGGGAATCCGGCATAACTCGCGGCGCTATGCGCCGCCGCTCGGCCTTCGGCATTTATTCCGTTTCCCTCTTGCCGTCCGCTGTGCTCCGTAAATGCCGCTGGTTATCGGTTCTTTCCTTCGGAAAGAAACCGTTTGGTTTCTCTCTTGTTTCGATGCCCTGCTGAGGGCTGGCACCTTCGCCGGGTCGCCGGGTCGCCGGGTCGGGTATTCAATCTGTTAGATTGCGAGCGAGCTGGGAAAATAGCGGTATATATGTTATTAGTGATTGATTACAAGTAAAGTATGAACTATGGTTTCTCCGGTGCCTGACAAGAAATCAGGTTTACCCTCCCCGGGACGAATGGATTCCCCACCGCTGACCCTGATTCGGGTCCACCGGCTCCAAATGGAGCCATGTCCATGACGGCTTCCCCATGGACGGCCACCGCAGGGCATGACGCTTTGCCGGGGACTTCAACCTGAAGCGCTTCCTTTGATCATCCCATGAAACCGTTCCATTCCGTCACCACCGCCACCCATGGCAGCCGTTCCGCACCGCTCGTCCGCTGCGCCATCTACACCCGCGTTTCCACCGATGACCAGGCACGGGGCGATTACAGTTCGCTGGACACCCAGCGCGACATCTGCCAGCACGCCATCGCCCTTCACCAGCATGAAGGATGGTCCGCCACCCACTTCTTCGATGACGCCGGATTCTCCGGCAAGAACCTGGAACGGCCCGGCATCCAAGCCCTTCTACACGCCGTCCGATTCGGCGAAATCAAGGTGGTGGTCGCCTACAAGCTCGACCGCATCACCCGCTCGCTGCCGGACTTCTACGACCTGTGGAAGGTGCTGGAGCAATACGGGGTGCATTTCGTGTCCGCCACCCAATCCTTCGACACCAGCACGCCGATGGGCATGCTGATGGTGAACATGCTGCTTTCCTTCGCGCAGTTCGAGCGAGAAACCACCGTGGAGCGCGTGCGTCACAAGCTGGGCGAACGCGCCAAGCGCGGCATGTGGAACGGCGGCTGGGCACCGCTCGGCTACGCCTACGACCCCGCCACCAAAAAGGTCGGGATTCATGAGGGGGACGCGAAGGTGGCGAAGCGCATCTTTGAATTGAGCCGTGACCTGGGTAGCCCGGCGAAGGTGGCGGCGATCCTCAACGCGGAGGGACTTCGCACCCCGACCCGTCAGGTCCAGAGCCGCCGGGGGCGCCAGACCACCGTAGGAGGCAAGCGTTACATCTGCCACAAGGTCACCTCCATCGTCACCAACCCCTTTTACAAGGGAATCATCCGGCACGGGGGCGAGGACTTCCCCGGCGAACATCCCGCGCTTGTCAGCGCCAAGCTGTGGCAGCAGGCCAATGACGCCATCAGCGGCAAGACAAGGCCGGGAGGCAACCCCAAGGACCGGTTGGAGCGCAACGTCCATCAATCGCTCCTCAAGGGCATGATCCATTGCGGTATCTGCGGCCACCGCCTCACACCCAAAGCCGCCGGAAAGAAGGACAAGGACGGGAACCCTTACCTTTACTACACCTGCAACGAGGTCAGCAAAGACGGTAAGGCGGCGGCCTGCACCGTCCGCAACCTGCCGGGCCGGACGCTGGATGAATTCGTGCTGCGGATCATCGGTGAGCTTGGACGCCATCCGGCGCTCATCAAGTCGGCCATTGCCGCCTCCAACGAGGAAAAGTCCCGCTCGCTGCGTCCGCTCAAAAAGCGCCGGGCGGACCTCCAGCAACGCCGGAAGGAAATGGCCGATTCACTGGCGCGGTATCTCATGCTGGCCCGTCAGCCGGACGCCGGACACTTCGGGGAGGAAACCCTTGCCGCCGCCGAGGATTTGTCGAAGCAGAAGCACGAGCTTGAGAGGGAGCTTGAGAAGGTGGAAATCGAAATCGCCTTCCGCGAGCGGGTGGTGGCCGATGAAACCCGGATCGCCGGGGCGCTGCGGCAGTTCGATGACGCGGTGAAGGAACTTTCTTTCGAGGAACAATGCGAGCTGGTGCGGCTGATCGTGCGGGGAATCAGGGTTAACCGCCTCGACCCTGAAAAAGAGCCGATTCCGGGGGGATTGAGCCCGGAGGAGAGGAAAATACGAACTCACTGGTATTCGGTTAACCTTGATCTGTTCGCAAGCAACTCGTTACCAGCGATTTGCGAACCCATTGGTTTGGGTTCGCATCTCGATCAAAATGGTCGGGCTGGCGGGATTCGAACCCACGACCCCCTGCACCCCATGCAGGTGCGCTACCAGACTGCGCTACAGCCCGTCACTTCCGCGAACGGGCGGGCAATCAATCAGGGTGCTTCCCCCTTGGCAAGCCCGGAAATTCCTGCGATGCCGAAAGCCATGGAACGCGTGAAAGCAGCGATCGTCGGAGCCAGCGGATACACCGGACAGGAACTCGTCCGCCGATTGCTCCTGCACCCCCAAGTCGAACTCACCGCCGCCACCTCCCGGCAGGAGGAAGGCCGCTCGCTGGCCGATGTCTTCCCGCGCTTCCGCGCCGTGCCCGGTGCCGAACTGAAGTTCATCCTCCCCGACCCCGATGCCATCGCTGCTACCGGGGCCCGTTTCGCGTTCCTGGCGCTGCCCCATGGCGTCGCCGCAGAGATCGGCCGTGCCCTTCTCGAACGCGGCCTGCGGGTCATCGATCTGAGCGCCGATTTCCGCATTCATGACTCCGCGGTCTACGAAGAGTTCTATGATCACGCCCACCCGGCACCCGACCTGCTGGCGGAGGCGATCTATGGCTTGCCCGAAGTCCGCCCCGAGGAAATCAAGGCCGCCCGGCTCATCGCATCGCCCGGTTGCTACCCGACCAGCATTCTCCTGCCGCTGCTGCCCCTGCTGCGGGAAAATCTCATCGATCCTGCCACCGTGGTCGCAAACTCGATGAGCGGCGTCAGTGGTGCCGGCCGCAAGGCCGATCTGTCGCTGCTGTTCTGCGAATGCAATGAAAGCGCCCGTGCCTATGGCGTGCCCAAGCACCGGCACCTCTCGGAAATCGAGCAGGAGCTGTCGCTCGCCGCAGGGCAACCGGTGGTCATTTCGTTCATTCCCCACCTGATTCCGGTGAATGCCGGCATCGCCACCACCACGACGGCCAAGCTGGGCGCTGGGGTCGACCGGGCGCAGATTGGAGAGGCGCTTGAAAAGGCCTACGCGGGAATGCCTTTCGTGCGCCTGCTCGGCGAGGGCCAGCCCGCCGATACGAAACGGGTGACCGGAACCAACTTCATTGACATCGGCTGGGTGCATGACCCGCGCACGGATCGCGTCATCCTGATGAGCGCCGAGGACAACCTCGGTAAGGGTGCCGGCGGCCAAGCGATTCAATCGTTCAACCTGATGGCCGGGTTGTGTCAGACCGCCGGGTTGCAATCGGTCTGACTTTCTGCCCAATTTTGAATCCTTCACCCATGGACTTCCCCATCAACCGGATCAAAGGCGGCGTCGGTGCCGCCAAAGGTTTCCTCACTTCCGCCATTGCCTGTGGCATCAAGAACCCCGCCGTCGAACGTCTCGACCTCGCCTTGATCCATTCGGAAACCCCCTGCGTCTCCGCTGGGACTTTCACCACGAACCGGGTCAAAGCCGCTCCGGTGAAGATGACCCAGACGCACGTTCGAAAGGGCAACCTGCGAGCGATTGTCGCGAATTCCGGGAATGCCAATGCGTGCACGGGAATGCAAGGAATCCATGATGCGCGTGCGATGGCCGATGGTGTGGCGAAGCCGTTGGGTCTCAAGCGAGGCGAGGTGGGTGTCTGCTCGACGGGAGTGATCGGTTTGCCGATGCCGATGATGCGGATCGAGCCTCATTTCGAAAAGCTCATCGACGGTCTGGCCCGCAGCAAGGGCGATGAGGTCGCGCGTGCGATCATGACCAGCGACACCCGCCCGAAGGAGCTCGCGATTTCCTTCGATCTGGGCGGCACCCGGGTGCGCCTGGGAGGCTGTGTGAAGGGCGCTGGGATGATCTGTCCGAGCATGGCCACCATGTTGTGCTTCATCACCACCGACGTGGTGATATCCAAGGAAGATCTGCAGCGCGCGGTGCTGGAAGCGGTGGAGGAGAGCTTCAACCGCATCACCATCGATGGCGATACCAGCACGAACGACACGGTGCTGGTGCTGGCGAATGGGGCATCGGGTGGCCGACGGTTGCGGCGCAATGGTCCACGTTGCCGCCAGTTCCGTGAGGCGCTGAAGTGGCTGATGTTGGAGCTCGCCAAGGCCATCGTGCGCGATGGCGAACGGGTGACCAAGTTCGTGCACGTCAAGGTGCGCGGTGCCCGGACGTATCTGGACGCCAAGAAAGTCGCCGAAGCGGTTTGCAAATCGGCCTTGGTGAAGTCTTCCTGGAATGGTGGCGATCCAAACTGGGGACGGGTCTTGCATGCCGTGGGTTACTCCCGGGCTTCAATCCGTGAGGAGCTGATCGATATCCTCTACGACGGCACACCGGCCTGCACGGGGGGCCTGCAAGCCACCACGGCGATGGAGAAGCTGCGTGACATTGCCGCCAAGCCGGAGTTCGAAATCGAGATCCGCCTGAACCAGGGATCGGCGGAATACGACATGTATAGTAGTGACTTCTCACCCGAATACATCGACTTCAATCGCTCCGAATACGCCTACTGGAAGCAAGCCCGCAAGGACGGGCTCGTGTGAGAATGGGATAAGGAATCCCGCAGACCTACTTGTCGCTTGCCAGCGTAAACTTTGTTGAGCAAAGCTAACACATGACGACCCACCAAGAGGCGGCCGAGCAACTGCGGGCCATTCGTTCCATCATGGAGCGCGCAACCATTTTCCGGGCGCTGTCTGGAGAAGCGGCCTTGATGGGAGGGGCCGTTTCGCTCGCTGCGGGTTGGTTGTCGGAAGGCAAACACGGATGGGGTTGGGCGTCGGCCTGGTTGGTTGGGCTGGCGATTGCCCTGTTGTTCGGTTCTTGGCAGTTTTTCCGCACGGCTCGCTTGTCCGGCAGGACGGTTTGGAATCACGGGTTGCGGGTGGCGCTGCGAGGCTCGTTGCCATCCTTGTTCGCCGGGGGCTTTCTGGGGTTGTTGTTTCTGCGCTATGGCGCACAGGGCCGCGAATTTCACGCCGCCTCGATGTGGATTCTTCACTACGGACTCGCCCTGATGGCGATCCGTGAATTTGCCCCGAAGTCGATGGCCTGGCTCGGCATGGCCTTCGTCGCATCTGGCATTGGCGGGTTCAGTGCGGCGACTTTTGTCCAGGCTGCGGCACCCATCTTGACCCGCATCGGGCCTTCGGGCTTGATGGCCGCCACCTTCGGCGGGCTCCATCTCATCTATGGGGCTGCCATTGTCACCACCTCGCGACGGGAACCCGACGGCGAATGATCGACTTTTCCAAGCTCGACAAGACCATCCACGAGAAAGGGCGTCTCTCCATCATGACGCTTTTGGCTTCCCGCGCCGATGCGTGGGCATTTCAGGACTTGAAGGGCGAGCTCGACATGAGCGATGGAAATCTGATCACCCACCTGCGCACCTTGGCGACGGCCGGATTTGTCGAATCGGAGAAACTGACCGGCGATGGGCGGCCGCAGACGCTCTATTCGCTGACTCACGCGGGTCGCCATGCCTTCGTCGACTACTTGGCGGTTCTGGAGCAAATCCTTGATCTCGGAAAGTGATGCGCCGGTGGATCCATGGAGTGGGGATCTTGGCGGCTTTCGCCACGGCTCTGGCCCTGGTCGCCCATGCCATCGGCGATGCCTTAGTACCTGCCGCGGTGATCTCGTACGCGACTCCTTGGCCGGTGCTGGGTGCAGCGGGCGCAGTCACCCTCGGCACTTTGCCCCGAGCCTGGCGGCTGTTGGCGCTGCCCCCATGGATCTTTGCCGCGATGGGCTGGTTTCATTCGAGCCACCCCCAAGGCCCGGGAATTGAGCCTCAGGCGTCGACATTTTTGGCCACCACCTGGAATGCGGGCCGGACCTTGGCCCACCATCCAGAGCAATGGCACTTCGAGGCCGAGGTGGTGGTGATCATTGAGAGCGGTGAGATGGTGCCGATTTGGAGCCGTTTTCGCGAAGCCACCCCCGACTACGATTGGGCACGCTTGGACACCGGAATGCTACTGGGCGTGCGGGGAAATGTGATCGAATCCGCGGTCTTTGGTGTCGAGGATCGCTACCGGTGCACTCGTTCAGCGGTGGAACTGAGAACGGGCGAGACGCTGGATGTGATCGCCGTGGACATTTCCTCTCAGCCCTGGCGTTCCAAGCGAGAGCCCCTGGAGGCCATTTTTCGGCACATTCCGCGAGCTCGGCCGACTCTTGTGCTCGGGGACTTCAATACCCCTCAGGAAAGTCGGCTGCTAGAAGCCGCCACCGCAGGGCGTTTCCGATCGGCCCACCGCACGCCTCATGAAGGCCTCCGTGAGACCTGGCCATGGGAGCTGCCGCTCCTTGCAATCGATCACATCTGGGCGAGCCCAGAGCTACCGCTGCTCGCCTCTTCGCGTGCGCTTCGCTCCTCGGATCATCGGGCGCTCACGGTGCAAGTGCAGCGTCCGAACTGAGAGATCGTGTCGAATTCGCTTGCCTGATTTCACTTTGCTCTACAAAGCTAACACCCGTCCGGCATGGCCGGTTCTTTTTTCGCCATGCCGCTTTGTATTACAAAGTTCAATTCTCTGAATTGTCGAGGATCTCTGGGAAGTCGGTTGCCATTGCATGGGAGGTCGGCGGCGGTGTCCGGGATGAGTCAGGAGGTGCGGGATGCGTTTGGGCGGCTGCTCGCGCGTCTTCAGCGGGGGCCGGTGACCCTTTGGGGCGATCCGGGTCCCGACCGCACGCTCCTGGACCGGGCCCGCCGTCATGGCGCCCTGGAAATCGCCGACGGGGTGCGACCCAGTGGTTGCGTGGTGATTCCGATGACTGGGCTGACTCAGGAGTCGATGGACAGGCTGAAAGCCTGCGATTGCCTGGACCTCACCTTGCCGTGCCTTCGCCGAGTGCGGGCGATGATTCGCTTGCTTCAGTTGGAGCAGCGCCGGGTGATCGTGGTCGGGGATCGCAATGATGCTCAATGCGGTGCCCTCAGTGGCGAGGGGCGGATGGTGGTGGCGGATGTCGATGCGGTGATGCGCCTGCCTTTTTTTCCGCGCTTTGGTCTCGTCGCGGCGCCTCACCTGAGCGGTGCTCGATGGGCCACCCTGTCGACGGCCTTGAAGCGACGCCATCCCGACAGCTCGGTCGTCATTCTGGACACCCGGGATCCGGCGTTGATCGAGCGGGAGAAGCGGCTCCTCTCTCTCGCGCCCTCACCCGATCCGGTCTTGATTTTCAGCGATGCGGCGGATCCGAGCGGACGGGCATTGTTTGAAGCCGCGCGCTTTGCCGGAATGGAAGCACGCCATCTCCACGAATTGGATGAGGTCCTGCAAGTTCTTGGAGATCGGCGCCATATTCTCGCGACGGGACTTTTTTCTCCCTTCGGGGTTTCGACGGACATCCCATGAATGCCCGGTGGCGTTGGGAATGCGAATGTGCCATTCAACTCGTCCATGAAAACCCTCCTCGCAGCCACGCTGCTGCTTAGTCCCCTTCTCCGCGCTGAACTGCTGACCGACGCTGATCGCGATCAAGTCCTGCAACGCCTTGATACCTTCAAGGAAGAGGCAGGCCAAAAAGCCAGCTCCCGCCTGGGAGATGCCTCATCCGCCCTAAAGAACGCAATGGCGAGCGACAAGGCGGCCTTGGAGTTGTATCTGAAATGCGTTGAGCAGGCGGATTTCATCGCGGCCAAGCGCACTTCGAACGACTTCCGCGATTGGAAGCGCCGCAATCGCGAGTGGTTGGAGTCCGACGGGTTCGGTACCGCCGTCCGCCATCAGATCCGATGGCTGATGCTCTCCCTGAAGGCCTCGGCCAACCCCAATCAAGTCGAATCTCTCGGGCCGGAGGCTCTGGAGTGCCTGGAAGGCATCTTCCGTGATCCTAAGAACTTGGCCGCGCACACCACTTTTCTCGCCACGCCGTCTCAAGAGACCCTCTTCGCCAAAGCCTATGGGATTCAGGGAGATCGACTTGAGAACTGGCCCTCGGCACCGATCCAAAAGGAGGATCACAAAATCTCTCTGGCCGAGACTTTCAGCCAGGCGATCTTTCCCAGCTACCGGAAGAGCAAGAACTTTGCCGGACTGAGGTCGGCCTGGGACCGCAGAATCCACTTCGAAGAGGTCATGGCAGGATTCTGGACCGGCGACGACCGCCGTCAGGACAAGCATCTTGAGGAACTCGCGGAGCAGGGCAATCTACCCGGTCGCACCGATTTTCTGCGCACCACCCAACCGGACCTAGAGTGGCAAAAGGAAATGGATCTGTTCCAGTCCGGTGACCAGAAAAAGGCCGTCGTTGCCCTCGTCGAGCATCTGGAGCAAAACGTGACCCACAGCAAAGCTCGCGAATGGGAAGCGGAGCTTCGCGAAGCCCTCAAGCCCAGCGACGCGGTTTCACCGTAAGAGGCTGAGCCTGCCCTCCCCTCCCGGCAGCGCCGAGCCGCCGGGAGATGCATCGAGGGAGACCAAAAAGAACCGCCGAGATTTTTAGCTCAACTTCGCCTTAGCCGTCTGTTCCAGCTCGGAGAGCTGTCCGCGTTCAGGGGCTGCACCCCGAGCCATGTCGGGCTTCCCGCCCCCCTTCCCGCCCGCCAGAGCCGCGAGTTCGCGCAGCAGCTCTCCTGCCTTAAGCCCCCGTGCCAGCGCACTCTCACCGCAATAGCTCCCGAGGTGCAGCTTGTCGCCATCGTCGACGATCAAGAACGCCGCCTCGGCGAACTGCTTTTTCTTCAAGCCATTCAGGAGCTCTTGGAGAAGAGACGCGTTCGATTCGATGGATGTGACGATCGGCCCGCCCTGCTCGATCAACAATGCCAAGGCGGCATCGGCCTGCTTGGCGGCGGCGGAAGCTTGAAGCTTCTTCACCTTCTTCTCGGCTTCAATGCCTGCCTCCCGGAGTTCTTCGAGTTTCCCACGAACCATGCCCAAGGTGTGGTTGATCTGGGTCACGTCCCCCTTGCCCGTCAGCAGAGCCATCATCAGGCGCGGCACCTCTCCGACGGAAAGGGGTTCCTCCCCGAGTTCGGAAAGGCGTCCATTAGCGGCCGCCAACTTGGCATGCAAGGCTTCTGATTCCTCCTCAAGTTGGCTCACCAGATCCCGCAAGTGATCCCATGCGCTCTCGCCACAAACCGCCTCAATTCGGCGGACTCCGGAGGCAATCGCGCCCTCACTCTTGATCTTGAAAAGACCGATTTCACCGGTCGTTCGGACATGGGTTCCTCCGCAAAGTTCCATGGAATATCCATCCACGGCACTTGGCGTACCTCCAACCTGCACCACCCGCACCCGCTCTCCGTATTTGTCGCCGAAGAACTGCATCACATCCTTGCGCTCCTTCACCTCGACATGGGGCACTTCCACCCATGACACCGGATCGTTCGCTGCAATGCAGGCATTGACCTTCTCCTCCATCGCCTCGATCTGCTCCGGGCTCACCGGGGCACTGTTGAAGTCAAAACGCAATCGGCTTTCATCGACCGAAGATCCCTGCTGCGCAGCGTCCTTGGAGACGACTTCGTGGAGGGCCCAATGGAGCAGGTGAGTCGCGGTGTGGTGGGCTTCGATCGGACGCCGGCGTTTGGCATCGACCCGCAGTTTCACGGTGTCGCCCGGCTGCACTTCAGCCGAGGCCGAAATGGCATGCGCGCGAGCCCGGCCGATCTGCTGAACGCCGGTGACATCATGAGCCAGCGCGTCCTTCACGAGAATGCCCGAATCTCCCGCTTGTCCGCCCATCTCGGCGTAGAAAGGGGTTTTGTCGGTGATGACGAACAATGAGTCGTCCTGCGGATGAACTTCCAGCACCAGCGCATCCACCTCATCGACATCGAAGCCAACAAACGCGGTGATCGCTTCCGTCGAGAGGTCCAGCGCTCGCACCACGGTGCTCCGTTGCGCAGCCCGTGCGCGTTCCCGCTGCTGCTCCATCAGTTCCTCGAAGCGCTGCATGTTCACCTTGATGCCGCGATCCGCACAGAGCAGTTCGGTAAGGTCGATCGGGAACCCGAAAGTATCGTAGAGTTCGAAAGACACCTCCCCGGAAAGCGTGGTGTCTTTCACTTCTGGCAATGCATCTTCGAAACGCTTGAGGCCGCGGTCCAAGGTCTCATTGAAGCTCGATTCCTCACGCTCCAAGGTCACGCGCACAGCGGCTTCTCGTTCCTTCAGTTCCGGGAAAACGGTCCCCATCTGCTCGACGAGGGTCGAAACCAGCGCACCAAAGAACGGCTTATCACCCGAGAATCCAAGCTGACGGCCGTAGCGGACCGCACGCCGCAAAATACGACGGAGGACGTAGTTTCTCCCATTGTTGCCCGGCAGAATGCCGTCGGCGATTGAGAACGAAAGCGTCCGCAGGTGGTCGGCAATGACACGGAAGGCAATGGCATCCTTCATTTCCTCCGTGAAGGCGGAACGATCAGCGCCGAGATCCGGGTAGATGTTGACGTAGTTTTTGCCGCTCAATTCCTCAAGCTTGCGGAAGATGGGAGTGAACACATCGGTCGCATAATTGCTCGGTTTCACCGAGAAATCCGTGAAGCCCTTGGTGTTTTGAATGATCGAACAAGCCCGCTCGAAGCCCATTCCGGTGTCGATGTGTTTGGCTGGCAGCTCTCGGAAAGAGCCATCGGCCTCAGCATTGTATTGGATGAAGACCAGGTTCCAGATCTCGATGCAGAGATCGGAGTCGCCGTTGACCAACTGGCCCTTGGAATCGCCATTCGGTGTCAGGTCCACATGGAGTTCCGAGCAGGGGCCGCAGGGGCCGGTCTCTCCCATCATCCAAAAGTTGTCCTTCACGTTGCCATCGACGATGTGGACGCGCGGGTCCAGGCCCTTGGCGCGGAACAATTCCGCCCAAAGATCCCAGGCCTCCTGGTCGAACTCACCGGGATCGCCCTTGGACTTATCCGGAGCATACACCGTGGCAAACAACCGGTCCGCAGGCAGGCCCCAACGTTCCACCACGAGTTCCCAGGCCCAACGAATCGCCTCGGCCTTGAAGTAATCGCCAAACGACCAGTTGCCGAGCATCTCGAACATCGTGTGGTGATAGGTGTCGTAGCCCACATCCTCGAGGTCGTTGTGCTTGCCACCGGCCCGGATGCATTTCTGCGTATCGGCAGCACGCGGGGGATCGTAGGGAGCTTTGTCGACACCCAGGAAATAGGGGACAAACTGGTTCATGCCCGCATTCGTGAACAGCAGACCGGGCGATTGCGGCAGCAGCGATGCGGAGGGCACGATCGTGTGCTTCTTCTCCTTGAAGAAGTCGAGGAAGGACTGGCGGATTTCGGCAGCGGTCATGGGCGCAGAGGTCGTTGGCGGCGAAGGGGCGGGAAGATGGGAAAATCCGCGCCGGGAGTAAAGCCCGGGAAACCCGACCTCCAGTGCGGTGATCGAAGCACAAAACGGGCGGCTCCCTCCGGAGCCGCCCGCTGGTTTCTGAACCACCGAAAGTCGAAGCGTGTCGACCCGCTTCAGCGTCGCCGGCGGAATGCCAGCAAGGGCAGAGCGCCGAGCAGGGCCAAAGTCGAAGAAGGTTCCGGAACCGCCTCGATCTGAATGTTCGAGATGGTGGCAAAATTGGTACCCAGGCCCAACGCAGTCGCGGAAAGATCGGCACCTCCCGTGAACCGAAGCGAAGCCGCACCGGCATCCACGGAGCCCGGAGTGACAAAGGTCACCGTCGCTCGGCTATCGCCGACAGGGTTCCCCACCACTGGACTGAGCAAGGACAAGCCCAAGATATCGATCACAGTGCCGCCTTCAGTGCTGTCCATCGGATTTCCCGCTCCATCGAGAAGCTCAATCCCAAAGGTGGGCAACAAACCGGCCGTCGAACTGAGCAGCGTGTCGTTGCCCATCAGGTCGAAACTGATCTGATAGACGGTTCCCGGGGACAAAAAGAGCTCTTGGCCCGCTTCATCGAAGGTGGCCGTCGCCGTCCAACCGAAGCTCAACGAAGTCCCAATGCCCAGGGCCCCCAGGAGGGTGTCCGCATTGTTCGAAATGTTAAACTCCAAGGCGTTTCCCGTGAGGGCCACTTGAGCACCGGTTTCGACCAAGCCGAGACCGACCGAAAGGGATGCGCCGCCAGTAGCGGTCGCATCCCAGTAGGTTCCGAGCGAGTCGGTTGCAGTGCCGCCAATCGTTAATCCGATCAAGGGAGTCGGAGGATCCACGGTGACATCGTCCACCGGGGAGAACAGGTTGGGATAGTTTCCCGAATCGACCAAGACTTGGCCGAAGGTCGGGAGCACCATCGCCAGAGGGAGTGCAAGGGTGATTGCTGCCTTCATAGCATGGGAAGAATCACTCTTTCCCGTGCAACAATCCCAGCTCCCTAAAGAACGAATCCTTTATCTATGCTTAATGAAAAGAATCATCAACTGATCGAGCCTTCCCGGCGGCTCGAGCGCCCCGATTCACGAAGTCCCGCACGACCTGCAACACCCACGGACGGTCTTCCGCTGATTTCACATAAAGACTTAAAGCATAAGCCCTTGGCATCGCAAACTCCATGGCAACCCGTGATTCCAACCGGGCACTTCCAAGCCGCAATCGCTTCATGGCATTCCCCGGGAAGAACAAAACCCCGACGCCATGTAGGCAGGCTTCACGGGCATCATTTTCCGAATCCACCCCGATCGTCACCAGATCACAGGGGACCAGCGAGCGCGCTCCCACCAGATCAAAGAACCTGTCGAATCCCGGAATCAGTTTGTCTGAGGGGATGATCAACGCCTCCCTCAAGAGATTCGCCAATCCCACCGTCGGAGGAAGTGGAAAGCTCTCCGGGTTCCACGCCAGGGTGGCTCCGGGCTCCAGGCGCAGCTCGAAGCGGCAAAGTCCCTCGATTTCCAGCGCCTGCCCACAACTGGCTTGCAAGGCCAAGTCCACCTCACCGGCCAACAGTGAGTTCTCCCAACGGGTGTGCGGCATCACGCGCATCACTTCGAAGGCCTCCAGGTTTCTTAGGTGCCGCGCCATGCGGTCGCCGCGCATCGAACGGTCGATCACAATCTTCGTGCGCTTCCGCTCATTGCGGATGCCGCGCGTCACCGACACTCCCAGATTCACCACTTCACGCAGGATCCGCTTCGCTTCCGGAAGCAGCAGAGTGCCCTCATCCGTCAGCACCATCCCCTCCCCCAGACGAATGAACAAGCGAATGCCATAGGCCGCTTCGACACGAGAAATGCGTTGGCTCACCGCAGCCTGGGAAAGCCCCTGCAATTTGGCGACCTGGGCACCTGAGCCGTGTTCCGCCAACAGCACAAACGTCGACAATCCTTCAAGATCCATGGTGCTGACTCAGGGGAAGCCGAAACCGATCCACCAACAATTTGGCAGCGTCTTCCAGAAAGGGGTAGGGGTGATTCAAGAGATGAGTGACATTGACATTCGAGGTCGGACTATCAGGACACGGATGCACGGAGCCTTCGAAATGCTCGAGATCCAGTTCTTCATCGAGCGCCAGACAATAGGGGACTCCACCGCCGCGCTCGCGCCAATCGGCAAACTCCGCAGACCCCAGGCGCTCCCCGGCCTTGCCCCCTACCTTGCGACAGGAAAGGGCGATCTTGGACTCGCAATTTCCGGAGATGGCCGGTGAGACCACAAACCCTGCGTGGCACAATTCTTTCCAGCCCATTGGCAGACCTTCCGCTCCTTTGATCGCCAAAACGTGAACATCGAAACGACGCAAGTTGTGCGAAACCGTGCGACGACTCTCCGCGTCTTCAGTCCAGATCAACAGATCAGCTTCACCGCTCTCCAGCACCGGGATGCCTCCACCTTCCGGCAGGCAAACAGGAAACGGACGAAACCGCCCATCCTCGCGAAGACACGAGAGGGCTTTCCCCAGCAAGCGGCTACGGAACAAGCCCTGATGAACCCCAATCCGTAACATCCGGCCACGACGGTGAATCTCTGCCAGCTGCTTCTGAAATGATCGACACGCCTCCAACAATCCCACCGCTCCCGCTTGCACCACATGCCCCGTTTCGGTGGGCACGAAGAGGCCGGCATCATCGGTCTTGCACAAGGGTGCCCCGGCCCAACCTTCCAAACTCGCCACCATGCGTCGCAAGTTCGCCTGGGAGGTCCTCAAGCTATCCGCCGCGGGAGCCACCCGACCTTCCTTCATCAATGAAAGGTAAGCTCGAAGATGAAAATAGTCCGGAATGTATCGTCCACTGATCATTCGAAATCGCTCCACAAACCCGCGGAGGACGACGCCAATCCAGAGGGATTCCGAAACTCATCTATCGATGATTTTCGGGTCCCATGAACTTTCCAACGCCCCCTTCCGTCGGGAGGCATCCCCTATCACCTTCGCAGAATTATTTCAATAACCTAAATGAGATATTGATACCTACCGAAGTCTTAATCACCAGCTTATGACGAGCCCAATCAAACCCACCCAACGATCCAACTCATTTATTTTGTTTGATTTGTCAAAATGGCAAATCCGCAACGGGCGGACTGGATCGCGATGTGTCATCGCACCTCGGAATGGGAGGCCACCGGAAACTCACCCCCATTTCAGGGGTGACAGGAAGGGGAAGCTATTCCTTGATGACTGCCTCACGGAACGCCTCCATGGCAGTTCCCTAGAGGAGCAGGTCCTCGATTATTGGGAGGAAGACTCCGACATTTCCGGCTGATAGCGGAAGTGGCCAGTGATCTTGTAGTTGAACAGGCAGCTTTCCCACACCGGCCCATTCCCGGCGTTGTGAACGATCCAGCGTTCACCGAAAGCATCGCCAGGCCCAGGGACCACGATTCCGATGTGACTGCGGCCGCTGTCGGAAAAACGCCAAGCCACCACATCACCCACTTCGTAGTCGCCGACATTGCGGCTGGGAACTCGGTTGCCAAGAGGGTCCATCACCGTGATCTCAGCGCCCTTGCGCTGGAAGAAGCGCTCCAGATTGCGCGTCATCCGGTGGTCGATATTGGAATCCGCGGCACGCCGTCCGAAAATCTGAGGGTACTCCGAGAAGTGCTCCTCCATGTCCTCGTGCACTCGTTGTTGGAGATCGACCCCCACCTTGCGATAGGAACGGACGATCACGTCCTCTGCCTTGCCCTTGTCGGCGGGAACGTCGCCCTGCGGGTAAGCAATTTGAAAATAGCTATCCTCGTACTGCACCGTCTCTTGAGTCCGGCTCAAGGCGGCGGCAGCAAGGCGGGACCCGAAGGTCCCTTCATCTTGAAGTTGCTGAATGGCGACCGCAGTGTTCTCCACCGAGGCGACATTCTCCTGAGCCTTGGCCAAAGGCATCATCAGCGGCTTGCCGATGAAGTAAACCCCTCCGGCGGCAATCAGCAACACGACCCAACCCGCCAGGAAATTCGGGCGTTTGGGGGCTTTCTTCGGGCGGGGACCGATATACTCGATTGTCCCCAAATAGGCGGACTTGTGGCGTGCCATCGCTGCGCATGTGGCTATCGTGGATTCCGCGCGAGTTCAATGTCGGAGTTGAGAATTCTTCTAACCACTCGGACTCGATGTCAGAACCCCCGGTCTGGACACGATCGCTCTCGTCCCCGAGGCTTTCTCGATGCCGATTCTCCGCACCCGTAATCCGATCCATTGGGGCCACCTCGACGTCCCGATCTTTGGGATTCAGCGCGACTGGCATGGCGCCGAGATCGTTCCCCCAGTCGGCTGGTGTTTGGTCGCCGATCCCGAAGCGCTTTGGCTGCTGGCCACTCGTGGAGCCTCTGGAAAACCCCAACCTGCAAGCTCGACAGGGGAGTTTGTCGAAGGGCTGTGGAATCACGAGGTCGCCGAGCTGTTCATTGCGGACCCAGCCCGTGAGCGCTACCTCGAATGCAATCTGGCACCGAATGGCGCATGGTGGGCTTGTCAATTCGACAGCCCAAGGGTGCGCTCGGAAGAGCAACCAGATTTTCCTGCGATCTTCCGCAGTCATGCCGATCCCGACGCGGCAGGGAGCTGGACAGCAGGGTTGCGACTGCCGCTGGACTTTCTCCAGAAATCCCTGAATTTCGGGCCCTCCAGTCCTCTCAACGTGACCTTCATCCTTCACGATCCGGCTCCCCGCTACTTGAGTCTTGCCGATCTCGGCAGCGGCGAACCTGATTTCCACCGACCTTGGGCCTTTCCGGTCGTCTCGTGGATGGATGTGGATTCTCCCAGTGCGCCATGACCCTTGCCGAAGCTTCTCCTCTGACCGTTGTCGCCCCGCTCTGCGGAAGAGCCGCCTGCTTTTCCCTGCCTGCCGTGCGGGCTCTGACGAAGATTTGCGCGGTCACCGTCCTTCATCCGGAAAGCCAAGCATTCCTTTGGTCCAAAGTCCCGGGCATCCAATGCCGAGCTTATGCCGATGCGATCTCGAAAAAGCAGGCCATTGCGCTTTTCGGTGCCGTCACCTCGGCGCTTTTCTGGGAAGGAGGCATGCTTGCCGATGCCGCGGCCAAAGCTGGGGTTGCCGATCGGGTGGGCCTTCCCTCCACGGACCTCGCCAAACGACTCACCCGGCCCTTGGAGCGAAAAGTCCGCCCAGGACCCGTCGAGCATGAAGTCCGGAGGTATTTGGACACGGTTCAGGTGCTGGGGGCCGAACCTCTCGATCGCCAGTTTTTTGAGCCCCTCGACGCAGGAGAAGAGAAGGTCGACGAGATCCTCCTCGCTCCCGCCAGCTCTTTCGGAAGTCCCTTTGAGTGGCCCTTGGAGCAATGGACGCGCCTTGTGGAGGGACTGAAGACTCTACCTATTTCTCTAAGAGTGCTGGTTGCCCGTGATGAGCTGGCAACCTGGGCCGACGGGCATCAACTGCCGACGGTTTCGGGGGCGGAGATTGGAAATACCCTTCGCCGCACGGCGCGCATGATCTCGGCCGACTCCCCCGCTCCACACTTCGCCGCGGCATTTGGCGCTGTGTGCGCCGTTCTCTACGGCCCGGGGGATCCTTCCCTGCATCGCCCCTTGGGCAAACAACACCGCGTCATTCGCCACAAGGCGGAATGCGCACCGTGCTTTTCCTCAAAATGCGCTCTCGATCTCCGTTGCCAACGCGACCTCACCCTCGAGGAAGTCGTGCAGGGCCTCGATGCTTTTACGGCTCCATAAGGGTCTCGAACACCAGAATCTGGAGCCGATCATAGAAACTCCCAAGGATGCGCGCACGGCGGACTTCCGAATCGTCTGGCTCGGTGTCTTCTGGGCTGGAGCTTCGTTGGGCATGGAGCGCCCTCCGGGCCTGATTGAGGGCACCATACCAAAGTTCGGCCTGCTCACGGGCGATGAAAAACGAATCTCCGGGTGCTTTCCCCTCCATGGTGCCAGCCACTTCACTCAGCTGGGCACGGAATTGATCCGCGAGGTCGGGCACCACCCATTCGCGCCAATCTTCCGCAAATTCCGCGCCCATACCTCCCGCGACCTGGTCGGACAACGGACCCATGGCTCCACCAGCGTCGACCACGATCGAGATCAGCGCCCAGATGTCTTTCTCGTTTTCCAGGTCCACGCGAACGCGTCCATCCAAAGTCGGAGCAATTTTCATTCGCCTGCCTTTTCCACCGTCGTCCGCAACTGATACCCTTGGAGCTGTTGAGCATAGAGTTCGGCCATTTCCCGATTTCCTGTCCAAACCACCGAACGGCCCAGTCGATGCACCTCCCACATCAGAGCTTCGGCTTTCGCCTTGGGATGCGATAGCACTTTCATCAGCACCCAAGTCACATAAGACGTCAGATTCACGGGATCATCGTGAACCACCACCCCCCAAGGGATGTCGGAGAGGACCTCCGACTTGGAAATCGGTTCCGTCTCGACCATCGGTCACACTTCCACGGTTTCACCCACCGGGGCATCGATCCACTTGCCGTGCTCGCGGATCAGGTCGATCAAGCGTTCCACTGCCTCGCCCTCCGGGATGTTGAATTTCACCGCCTGCTTGCCAACGTAGAGGTTGATCTTGCCGGGAGCACCACCCACGTAGCCGAAGTCGGCGTCGGCCATCTCACCGGGGCCATTGACGATGCATCCCATCACTGCGATCCGCACCCCCTTGAGATGGCCCGTGGCCGCGCGAATCTTTTGAGTCGTCGACTGCAGATTGAAAAGGGTCCGCCCACAACTCGGACAGGCAACGTAGTCCGTCTTGAAAATCCGCGCACCCGATGCCTGCAGAATATTGTAGGAAAGCCTCAATGATTGGCCGGGTGCAGGCTCCCCTTGAACGATCACGGCATCGCCAATCCCATCGCAAATCAAAGAGCCCAGATGGCGCGCCGCGACGAGCAGCGTTTCGACGAAATCGCCACTTTCACCGGTGGGCTGCAAAGTGTCCTTGAGCAAAATCGGGTGCCGCGGATCCAGTTGGAAGGCCAACATCCGGAAAGCCACGATCGGCTCCAAATCAAGTCCGTCTGCCACGGTGACCAACTGCGGAGTTTCTGCGGAATTCAAAGCCTGCAGGGCATGGGCATCCCGCGGATCGACCGCGACCACTCCGGATGCCTCCAAAACCACCTCCGGCTTGAAGTCTCCCATCTTGGCAATCTTGTGGGCCACGGCATTCCACTTCTCCTGCGAGGTGAATACCCGCATTTCGCGATCTCCACCCAACTCCACGCCAGCAACCTCCATGACCTCCGACGGGCGTCGCTCATACGAAAACGGATCGTAGGAGGGCGCCAAGGGCGCCTGCCGTGCTCCCTCGGCGCGGTCTTGGAAAGCCGCCGCCAAAGCGCGCGCCACCGGGATTTCATGCACTGGATCCTCCGTCAGCGAGACCCGGATCGTGTCGCCGATGCCATCGGCCAGCAGCGAACCAATGCCCATGGCGCTCTTGATTCGACCATCCTCGCCATCGCCGGCTTCGGTCACTCCGAGGTGAATGGGATAGTTCCAATCGGGACCTTCCTGGTCGAGCCGAGCCACCAGCAGGCGGTAGGCCTCAATCATCACCTTGGGGTTCGATGCCTTCATCGAAAACACGAACTGATGGTAGTCCAACTCCCGAGCAATGCGGGCGAACTCCAGGGCGCTCTCCACCATTCCCAGCGGCGTGTCTCCATACCGATTCATGATCCGGTCGGACAAGGATCCATGGTTGGTCCCGATCCGCATGGCGCGGCCCAGTTCCTTGCAAAGCTCTACCAGCGGGGCGAACTGCTCACGAATCCGCTCAAGCTCTTCGTCGTACTCGGCATCGCTGTATTCGCGAACTTCGAACTTCTTCTTATCGGCGTAATTGCCCGGGTTCACCCGAACCTTCTCCACCCACTTGGCAGCTTCCATGGCCGCATCCGGCTTGAAATGAATGTCCGCCACCAGCGGCACATCGCAGCCCGCAGCCCGCACTTCCCGTGCGATGTTTTCCAGATTCGCGGCATAGACCTTGGTCTGGGCCGTCACGCGCACGATCTCACAGCCAGCAGCTGCCAGCTCCAAGATCTCCTTCACGCAGGCCGGGGTGTCCCGGGTATCGGCCGTGATCATCGACTGGATGCGGATCGGATTGCCGCCACCCACACCGACGTTGCCTACCCGCACCTCCCTCGTCGGGCGGCGGGAATATCGCAGAAGATCGGGGCAGTAACTCAGCGGCGCAGACAAACTCATCGTGGGAGCGTATGTAGCCGAGAAATTGGCCCCCGGCAACGGCAGGGTGCAGCAAGGCCCGTCGACCTCAAGCCTCTCCCGGGCGGGGCTTGCCCGCCAAGAACATCAACACATCCGCTCGGGTCACCGAGCCCAGATAGCGTCCCATCGCATCGACCACCGGCAGGCGCTCCGCCTCCGCCAAACTGAAAAGGTCCAAAGCTTCATTCATTCCCTGACCCGCCACCAGCCGAGGCCGATCTTCATGCATCACGTCGCCCGCGATCATCAATTGCTCCAAATCCGGGTGCCCCAAATAGGGTTTGATGTCGCGCAGGGCAATCACGCCACGGTAGCGATCCTCATCCACCACATAGAGAGAGCCGTGACGGTTCTGAATGAAAGTGCGTCCCACCTCTCCAAATGACGCCCCAGGATCCAACACCGCAGCATCGGCGGTCATCAAATCGTCGATCTTCAAGGCCGCCAAATGCTGGCTCACCGCCGCCGCACCTTTACGCTCCAAAGCATCGCTGTAGAGCAATCGCCCACCCATGGCTCGCGTCACCAGGTAAGCCACCACGCTGGTCGCCATCGCCGGCAAAATCACCTGATCACTCAAAGTCAGCTCAAACAGCATGATGATCGCCATCACCGGAGCTCCCGTCGCAGCGGCCAAAAATGCCCCCATCCCCACCAGACCAAAGGAAGCGGGCTGGAAACCCGCTCCCGGCCACAGCGCGGCCAAAGCGGCACCAAAAAGATAGCCCGTCGCCGCCCCGGTAAAGAGCGTGGGCGTGAATACCCCGCCAACGGCCCCCGACCCGAACGTCGCCGAAGTCGCCAGCAATTTGAAAACCAGAACCACCGCCACCGCCTGCCACGGACCGGGGTCATGCAGCACCGCGAAAACCAAGGCGCGTCCGTTTCCCGTCACTTCCGGGTGCACCATCGCCAACAATCCCACCACCAAGCCCCCGAGAGCCAAACGCAAGGGCAACGGCAACTTCAGAAACGCGAAAAGCGACTCTCCTCCCTTCAACAAGCGGATGTAAACCGGCGCCAGTAGGCCACTCACGATCCCGAGAACCACATAGGGAATCACCTCCGCATTCGAGCGGAGCACAAAAAAGGGAGCCGAGTAGATCGCCTCCCCACCGTAGATTTCTCGCGTCGCCAAGGTGGCAATGATCGATGACACCACCAAGGGAGCCAACGATTCGACAGCCATCGAACCCAGCACGATCTCCGCCACAAAAAATGCGCCTGCCACGGGCGCATTGTAAGCACTGGCCACCCCCGCCGCGGCGCCCGAGGCCACCAGCAAGCGTTTGCGCGCCAGCGGAAATCGGAACAGTCGCCCGATCAATGACGAGACGACCGAAGACAGCTGCACCAAGGGGCCTTCGCGGCCGATCGACGCGCCAGAGGAACTCGAAAACCACGCCGAGAGCGATTTCACGAAGCTCGCCCGAGCCGAGAGATTCCCTTCCCCCACCACCACCGCTTCCATGTAATCCGAAGAACATTTGGCGGACTTCAAACGTCGATGCAGCAGCAACGAAGCGCCCGCCAGGAGACCTCCCACCACCGGGACCAGCACCCGGCGCCACTGCGGCATCGCGCGGAAAGTCTCGATGTAGCCCCCATGATGACCGGTGAAAATCCCGTGCAGCCATTCCGTCGCTTCCTTGAAGGCCGCGGAGGTCAACGCCCCGGCCAAACCAATCACCACCGCCCACAACAGCGTCACGTGAAACTCACTGAAACGAATCCGCTCGGATAGCCAGATGCGGACCTTGACCAACCGACGCTCCGGCCTGTCGAGGCCCGCTGCATGCCCGCTCGGTTCCCTCATGAAAGCCCCAACTCACATCGAAACGTCTCAGGATCCTCCGCCTCCAGCAGCGCTTGGCGCCGCCGAGGATCCCTCAGCCTCCGCGCCAACTCCGCCGTCATCTCCAGATACTCCGTCACCGCATGGGGCGGCACCCCAAATAAGAAAACCAACTGGACCGGAACTCCGTGAAAGTCGACTGGCTCCGGAACCCGAGCAGCCGCCGCCACGATCTGGGTGACCGCCCCACATCGAGCATGCGGCAAGGCAACTCCACCACCCAGAAGTGGCGGCTGAACTTTCTGGCGCGCCAACACTGCCTCGACAAACCGGGCAGGATCTTTCACTCCGGGATGCTCGGCCAGCATGCCCGCCACTTGGCGAATCACCGCTTCTTCCGATCCCGCATCCAAGTCGAGCGCCACAGGAAGGCTCGGACACAGCGCACCGATCAGCATGCCGACAATCTAGAGCCGTCTTTCCAACGGGGCACCAAAAAAATAGGTCAGCCGCTCCATCGGACCCTTGGCCTACCAAGCAAAACACGCCGCCTGGGATCCAGACGGCGTGCTCGAAAATCAGCAGTACCTGGCTCGTCTCAGCGAGCGCGGCGCTTCAAATTCAATTGAGCCAGTGACTTGGCAATGATGCCCTGAAGGTGAGCAACCTCCTCGGCATCGTCGTTGTGGGACATCGCGGCGAGTTGTTCCTCAGCCCGCTTCATGGCGGCCTCGGCCTTGGCTTCGTCGATCTGATCCTCGCCCAAAGCCATGTCGGTCAGGACATTGATGCGTTGCTGAGTCACTTCGGCAAAGCCTGAACCCACTGCCATCGTCACAATCTTCCCGCCCGCCTCATAACGAAGCTCGCCGGGTTGAAGAGCCGTGACCAAAGCGGCGTGGCCTTCCAGAATGCCCAATTCCCCATCGGCCCCCGGCAGGAGGACGTTGCTGACCGCACCCGAGAAGGCCCTGTGCTCGGGAGTCACGATTTCGAGGTGGAGAGACATGCGTTAAATGGATCGATTCAGGTTGTTTCGTTTCCGGGTCCGGGTTTCAGGGGGTTTCCCCAAAGTTCCCGGACGCGGAAAACCTGCCCGAGATCGGGCATCAGTCGCGGGCAACGGTCTCGATGCCTGCCTTCATATAGAAGTTGCCTTCCGGCACATCGTCCCACTTGCCATCGAGGATTTCGGCGAAGCCCTTGACGGTGTCTTCCATCGAAACCAGGGCACCAGGAACGTTGGTGAAGACTTCTGCCACGTGGAACGGCTGGGTGAGGAAACGTTGAATTTTCCGAGCACGGAACACCGTCAGCTTATCGCCATCCGAAAGCTCGTCCATCCCGAGAATCGCGATGATGTCCTGAAGATCCTTGTAGCGCTGAAGCGTTTGCTGAACGCCCCGAGCCACCCGGTAGTGCTCATCACCCACCACTTCTGGAGCCAGAGCCTTGGAAGTCGAGGCCAGCGGATCCACTGCAGGGAACAAAGCTTGCTCCGCAAGGGAACGCTCAAGCACCACGGTCGCGTCCAAGTGAGCGAAGGTGTTGGCCGGCGCCGGGTCGGTCAAGTCGTCCGCTGGCACGTAAACGGCCTGCAGCGAAGTGATCGAACCCTTGTTGGTCGAGGTGATTCGCTCCTGAAGGGTCGCCATCTCCTCGGAGAGCGTCGGCTGGTAACCCACCGCCGACGGGGTCCGGCCGAGCAGCGCGGACACCTCCGAACCGGCCTGCGAGAATCGGAAGATGTTATCAACGAAAAGCAACACGTCCTGATTGGCTTCATCACGGAAGTGTTCCGCCATCGTCAGGGCGGAAAGCGCCACGCGAAGACGAGCACCAGGAGGCTCGTTCATCTGGCCGTAGCAAAGAGCCACCTTGGAACCGTTGGTCAAAACCGGGTTACCCTTTTCGTCGAGCTTCGGATGACCGTGCTCGTCCTTCTCGGTCGCAATGACCCCGGACTCGATCATTTCCCAGTAAAGGTCATTCCCCTCACGGGTCCGCTCACCCACACCCGCGAACACCGAGTAACCCCCGTGCGCCTTGGCGATGTTGTTGATCAGTTCCATGATGACGACGGTCTTGCCGACGCCAGCACCCCCGAACATCCCACCCTTGCCGCCCTTGAGGAGCGGGCAAATCAGGTCGATCACCTTGATCCCCGTCGGCAGAATCTCCGCCGCGGCCGATTGCTCGGTCAGCGATGGTGCCGGACGGTGAATCGGGGAACGGAAATCCGGGCTCGGCAAGGGCACGTTTTCGTCCACGAGGTCGCCCGTCACGTTGAAGATCCGGCCGAGCACTTGCTCACCCACCGGCACCGCGATCGCCTTGCCGGTGTCCACCACCGTCATGCCACGCTTCAAACCGTCCGAAGTGGACATCGAAACCGTCCGCACCCAACCGTCGCCGAGGTGCTGTTGCACTTCCAGCACGAGGGTCGTTTGCGCTCCAAACAGCTCGTAGGAGACTTCGAGGGCGTTGTAGATCTCGGGCAGCTTGGTGGCCTTCGAGAAGTCGATGTCAACGACGGCGCCGATGACCTGGACGATGGTTCCTTGGTTGCTCATCGCGGGAGTTTGCTAGTGTTCAGTGATTCAGTTTTCAGGTCTTAAAGTCGTACGAGGCGAGCCCGTTCGTCGGAAGACAAAGTGTCAATCGAGACCACGGCGAGGGACCGGCCCTCTGTCATCTCGATGGAGGCCAGCGGCGCTCCCGATTGGTGAACGTCGTTCGGCAAGGTGAACATCGCGCCGGAGAGTGGATCAATGACGATCATGCCAATCAGACCACCAATGAGCACGTTTCCGACATACCAGCCACTCAGTTCACCCGTGAGGGTGCGGGTGCCGATCAACTTCCCACCGCGACGGAACTCGAACTGGTAGGTTGCGGGGCGAAAATAGGCAGAAGAGGTCTTCAGCCGAACTTCCCCAGGGGTGACGCCTTGGCCCACCACTTCCCCATCGGGCGTTTTGACGGTGAAGCTCATCCCGCTCGGCTCGCTGGTCACTTTGACCGGCTGCACGGGGCGATTGAAAACGGTGGCACAGCTGGTCATCGCCATGGTGGCGACGAGAGAAGCAGCAGTCAGCAAGCGGAAAGGTGACATCATTCGGTGGGGAGAAAAAATTAGCGGACGGGCAGGGGCTCACCGGGATCCAAGATCGCGGCACCGTCAAAGTAAGCATCGATATAGCAGCGCGTAGGAGCACTCTCACCCTTCTTCAGGTAGAGGCCGCCGCGTTTGCCGTAGCGCATGCCAGAGTCGAAGACCTGCAGGCTGTCCGGATACTCGTAAAAGTAGCCTTTAGGGCTCTCGTAACGGGCATGGTACTGGCCCGCTGGGAAGGTGAACTTCTTCTTCCAAAACCCATCTCCCCAAGAGACGTCCTGAGTGAGAGTGACACTTTTGGCTGCCGGAACCGAATGCAGCTCCCCGCGACGATCGCTGGTGACACCACAGCTCGACAAGCCTAGTGCAAGGCCCGGAACGATGAGCAATTGAGCAAGTTTCATGGTCAAGCGAAGCTCCTCATGCTCACTCCATCGCCTTCATGGCAGTGGTGATTTCCAGCAGTTCGGCAGTGATCGCAGCCTGGCGCAGCTTGTTGTATTCGAGAGTCAGTTCCTTGATGAACTTCTTCGCATTGTCCGTCGCTGCCTTCATCGCCACCATCCGGGCGGAGTGCTCGGATGCTCGGCTTTCCACCAGCATCTGGTAAACTTGGAAGTTCACATAGAGCGGCAACAGAGTGTTCAACACGCCTTCTGGGCTCGGCTCGAACAGGTAGTCCTTCGACAGGGCTGCAGCATGATCGGTCTCACCAACCCGTCCACGGCCCACGCCTTCATAATCTTGCTTCTCACCCAAGGCCGCTGCGCTGATCGGCAACAGCTGAACCACCATCGGCTCTTGCACCAGGGTGCTGACGAAATTGTTGAAGGCGACGCTCACCTTGTCGTACTTCCCTTCCAGGAAGAGAGAGGTCAGGAGCTTTGCGATAGGGCGTGCTTCCGCGAACGGAACCGGGTCCTTCACCTCGAAGTCGGCCACCATATTGCGGCCCGCCTTGGAAAGCTGCTGACGAAGCTTGCGACCCACGGTCACGAAATCGGCGTCGGGAGACACCTCTGCCCGGATCTTCTTCCCGAGGTTGGTATTGAGGGCACCGCAAAGCCCCTTGTCAGTGGAAATCACCAACACGAGTTCCTTGCCACCCTCACGTTGCTCGAGGAGCGGATGGGCCTCCTCGTTCACGTTCTCCTTCAGGTTCACCAAGACCTGATTGAGAAGATCCGCGTAGTCCCGGCCGGCGACGGCCTGGTCTTGCGCCTTCTTCATCTTGGCCGCAGCGACGAGCTGCATCGCCCGCGTGATTTGGGCGGTGTTTTTGACCGACTTGATGCGTCGGCGGATGTCGCGGAGGTTGGCCATGCTTTCGCTAAAAGATTGGTAGAAAGAAGAACGGTCGAGGAAAAGGGGCGAGGCTTGGATCAAACCGGGCGATCATCGCCCCTTTCCATTAGGGATCCTGTGAGTCGAAGGGTTACTTCCAGGTGTTCTTGAAGTCGGCGAGGGCCTGCTTCACGGCGTCCACCATGGCGGTGTCCTTCTTGAGGTCAGGCTTCTCGTTGCGGATCTTGTCGAGGAGGTCCGTCTTGCGGGTTTCGAAGAACTCACCCATCGCGGTCTGGCAATCCTTCACACGATCCACCGCCACGTCATCGAAGTAGCCGTGCTGCATCGCGAACAGGAACACCGACTCCATTTCCATGGACAGCGGCGAATATTGGTTCTGCTTGAAGAGCTCCACGATCCGACCACCGCGATCGAGCTTCTTCTTGGTCGCCGCGTCGAGGTCCGATCCGAACTGGGCGAAAGCCTGGAGTTCACGGAACTGGGCAAGGTCGAGTTTCGTCGTGCCCGCCACCGACTTGATGGTCTTGGTCTGCGCCGCGGAACCCACCCGCGACACCGAAAGACCCACCGAAATCGCAGGACGGATGCCTTGGTAGAAGAGGTCGGTTTCGAGGTAGATCTGGCCGTCGGTGATCGAAATCACATTGGTCGGAATGTAGGCCGAAACGTCACCCGCCTGGGTTTCGATGATCGGCAATGCCGTCAACGAACCACCGCCAGCAGCATCGGAAAGACGAGCGGAGCGCTCGAGAAGCCGGCTGTGCAGGTAGAACACGTCACCAGGGTAAGCTTCACGACCGGAAGGACGCTTCAGAATCAACGACACTTGGCGGTAGGCCACGGCGTGCTTGGAAAGGTCGTCGAACACGATGAGGCAGTCCTCACCTTGATCCATCAGGTACTCCGAAATGGCGCAACCGGCATAGGGGGCCAGGAACTGCATCGCGGCCGCATCCGAGGCCGAGGCAGAAACGATGGTCGTGTATTCCATCGCACCGGCATCTTCCAGGGTCTTCTGGATCCGGGCCACGTTGGCGAGCTTTTGGCCGACGGCCACGTAGATACAATAAAGCGGCTTGTGGTTCTGCAGCTTACCTTGCTCCGCCAGCTTGTTCTGCTTCGCTTGGGAAATGATGGTATCGACCGCGATTGTCGTCTTGCCAGTGGCGCGGTCACCAATGATCAGCTCGCGCTGGCCACGACCAACCGGAATCATCGCATCGACCGCCATGATGCCAGTCTGCACCGGAACGGAAACCGATTTCCGCTTAATGATACCGGGAGCGATCTTCTCCATCGGATACTGGGCGGCGGCTTCAATCGCACCCTTGCCATCGACGGGCTGGCCGATCGCGTTCACCACGCGGCCGAGCATGGCACGGCCCACCGGGATGGAGAGCAGCTTGCCAGTGGCCTGGCATTCGACGCCTTCGGTCACCGCGGCGTAATCGCCAAGGAGCACCACGCCGACTTCCCCTTCTTCAAGGTTCATCGCGAGACCGGTGACGCCACCGGGGAAGGCAATCATTTCGTTCAGCGAGACGTCCGAAAGGCCTTCAACCTTGGCCACGCCGTCGCCCACCTCGCGGACCACGCCGACATTGGTCTTGTCGACGGAGCTGGTGACATTGGCGATCTCCTTTTCAAGTTCCTGGAGGATGCTGCTCATGACGAGAGTTTGCTAATATTCAGTTTTGAGAGTTCGGCCGGAAGGCGTTCAGAAGGCTTGGGCGAGGCGGTCGAGGCGGTTTTTCACCGTGCCGTCCCAGACATCGCTTCCCACGCGGACGCGCAGGCCGCCAAGAAGGGACGGGTCCACTTGATATTCAAAAGTCAGGGTATCGCCATACTTGGCGCGGAGGCCAGCGGCCACACGCTCGCGCTCGATCACCCCGAGCGGAATGGCACTGTGGATCACCGCGTGGCGGCGTTCCAGCTCAAGGCGCACGAGGCGCTTGAGCGCGACCAGAATGCCGCGGTAGTCACGAGGTTTCCCGGCAGCGATCTGCTTCACCGCGAGAGAAAGCTTAGCCTCATCGAGGCCGCTCTCATTTTGGCAAAGCCGGAAAATGCGGCGGGCAGTGGTGGTGGCGACCTTGGAAACCTTCATGGCGACGGGGCGAAAATGAGTCGAGGTTCAGGAGATCAGGCTTCGACCTTGGCCAGGGCCTCGTCGTTGATCCGGCGCATGTCGTCGTCGGAGAGCACCTTGCCGGTGACTTGGGCGGTGGTGGCCGTTACCAAGCGACCGAATTCCTTCTTCAGCTCGGCGGCGATCTGCTCGCGCTCGGCTTTTGCGGCGGCTTCGGCCTTGGCGAGAATCGACTGTGCTTGAGCGACCGCTTCCTGAGCCTTCGACTCCGAAAGGGCTGCAGCGCTGTCGCGGGCCTCCTGAATCAGGCGGGTGGCCTCCTCGTTGGCCTTGGCAATCGCCGCAGCGGTCGTCGCTTCGGATTCGGCAAGTTGTTGCTCGATGCGCTTGAGCTTCTCCTCGCCCTCGGCGATGCGGGACTTGCGTTGCTCCAGCATGTTCTGAATCGGTCCAAAGGCGAACTTCTTCAGAAGGACGGCGACGATCAGGAACGAAACGCACTGGCTGATGAAGAAC
Source organism: Haloferula luteola (assembly GCF_014201715.1). GTDB lineage: Bacteria > Verrucomicrobiota > Verrucomicrobiia > Verrucomicrobiales > Akkermansiaceae > Haloferula > Haloferula luteola. The sequence goes on along the minus strand of NZ_JACHFD010000017.1, from coordinate 49,209 downwards.
GGCCAGTCGACCTTGAACGTGCGCAGGATTTCACCCACGACCCCACCATCACCTTCTGCGACGGCATGGGGCTCAACTGCGAGGAGATCGAGGAACGGAATCATCGGAGAGTGCGAAAGTGGATGGAGTGAAACCTTGGGAAGAAAAAGCAAAAGTGGCGCGGGAGCCGGTCGACCCCCGCGCGGGAAGACTTACCTGGCGAGGAAGATCGCGAAGAAGACGATACCTTCGATAAGGGCGGCAAGAATGATCGAAAGCGTCAGGATGTTACCTGCAGCACCCGGATTGCGACCGGTCGCTTCGGCGGCCTTGGAACCAAGGAGACCGATGCCGACAGCGGCAGCGAGGGCGGCGGCGGCAACGTGAATGTTACCGGTGATTTCAGCGAGGAGCGAAGTCATGATGTCGTTGTTGGTTTGGTGGTGTCGCCGCCCTCCACAGTCGCGATGCCATGGTCCGAGCGGGAGAGTCTTCAGTGGTGATGTTCTTCGTCGTGATGATCGCCGTGATCGCAGATCAGCTTGAGGAACACCGAAGTGAGGAGCGTGAATACCAGCGCCTGAATGAGGCCAACCAGAAGCTCCATGAAGTAGAAGGGAATCGGCGGAAGCCAAGCGAGCCACTTCTTGTCTCCCACCACCATCATCATGTTTTCGAGGATGTTCTCACCCGCGAAGATGTTGCCGTAGAGACGGAAGGAGAGGGCCACAGGGCGGAAGAGGATGGAAACCACTTCGAGAACGCCGACGAAGAGGAAGACGACGATCATGAGCACCATCATCACGCCGCCGAATTTGCCTTTGGGAGCGAAAATGTGGGCCAGAAAGCCCTTCAGACCGTTTTCGGTGATCGCCCAGTAAAACCAGAGGATGGCGAAGGTGAAGGCCATGGCGGCCGTCATGTTGAGGTCCGCGTTCGCACCGCGGAAGAACGGGCGGAAGGTGTCATGAGGATCCACTCCGGAACCACTCAAGCTCCAGCCAATCGTGCCGATGCCCGGGAACAAACCGGCCCAGTTGGTAAAGAGGATCAGAACAAAGATCGTCCCGAAGAACCAAAAAGTCCGCTTCACCAGATGAGGGCCCAGAATCCCCTCAAGGAAAACGTAGAGGCCTTCGACCAGCCACTCGACGGCATTTTGCAGACCACTGGGGATCAGCTGCAAATTTTTCGTCGCCGCCTGGGCCACTAAAATAATCAGGCCGGCCACGATCCAAACCACCAGCATGGAGTTGGTGATCACGAAGGGCCCAAGGTGGAGAACCTCCTCAGCGTGAGCAGGAAGATGGTCGTGCCCACCCTCAGCCGCCATGGCTGGTGCGAAGCTGCCAAGCCAAGCGAAAAGAATGAGAAAAATGGAGCGACGGGAAAACATGGAAAATTTCTGTCCTTGCGACGGGGCGCGGGGCGTGTATCAGACCGTTTCGCCGTCGAGCAAGACCCTTTTGTGAAAAATTTCACAAGCGGGTTAATCCTTTGGTTTCCCTCAGATTATCCGGGCACTTCACAAACCGCATCGAGAACGGTGCAAGGCGAGCTCCGCAGCCTGTCCGCGAAGGCACCCTCCGCCATCGATTCCACAGGAAACGATCACCCGGAAGCCTTGCTGCAGAGCCTGTTGAATCAACTCTTCGGCAGGCAGGCAAAGTCTCCCGCCAGTTTCGACCAGCTCAAAATGCAGGCCGCCGATCCCATCGAAACCACGGTAAACGACCTCCGTGCAGGCCAATCGGTCACTCCTCCGGAAGTCGAAAACGAAATCGTAACTTTTCCCCGCATGGGCACGAGCCCGCGCCAACGCCACTTGCATTTCCTCGAATTCGAGGGGCGGGCGCAGCACCACCAGGGAATCCACCTGGAGGGTTTCCTCTGCCTTGCGAAACCTCACCCCATCTTTCTTGGCTTCTAAAAACTCCGCGCCCTCCTCCCCATAATAAAGGGCGGCGTGCGGCCAGAAGCCCGGCAGGAAGAGATTCGAGAGCGCATCGTCATGCCGGGTCACGAAAACGTCCCCCGGCCTCACTCCCTTCAGGACCTCCGTACGCAGGGCCGCTGAAATCCGCTTCGGGCCGCTCGGACGAATCCCGGGTTGCCGCCAATCAGCGATCGCCGTTCCCGACCACCGGAACAGGGTGAATTCTCCCAGCTTCCATGCCGAGTGATGCCGCCGCCGGAACGAAAACCATCGATAGCGCCACCTTTCCCACACGGCGCCAAGCCCCAGTGCGACCAGCGGCCGCCCACATTCGGAATCAAGCACCTCCAAGAGATCTTCCATCCCGGCAGGGATCGCCTCTTCCCGGAAGGCCTCCTGATGACTCAAATAGTGGTCCCTCGCCATGCGCAAGAGCCCCAGGCGACTCAATCGAGTCGTCGCCCGATACTGGCTCGCAAAGGACTTTCGGTGAACCCCCCGGGCACCATCGGAAAGGTCGAGCGCCTTGCGAATCGGCCGGCAGGCTTCCGCCAACTCAATCCATCCCCGCGTTGACCGCACCAAAATCAAGCCAACCGTCAGGCCCAGAAGGAACGCCGGCGCCTCACGCTGCCACCGCACCCCCGTGCGCCCCGCCCGGGACTCCATCGCTGCCAGAACCTGCAACAAGGCACCACGACGAACCCAGTAGGCCGAATACCGTACTCGTAGTCTTTCATCCTCTTCCGGAGTCAGGTAGCCACGCACCAAAATCTGCCCAATCGATTGAAATTCATGGAGCGGCGAACCTTCCTCTTCCAAGGCATGGAAAACTGCCACCGCCGTGCGCACCATCGCATCGAAATCCCGCCCCTCATCACCTCCGATAACCTCACCCTTCATTTACTATTTTTGCCGTAGTTAAACATCTCCAAAACGGAGGCTTGTGAAGCCGAATTCAACGACGCCCCGATCAGCCGCTATCCTTAGAACTACAGGGATTTCAAGGCGAAAGAAGCCATTATTTTATCTTGCCAAAGTTCGGACCCACCAGCAATACCGTCCCTGCCATGAACAAAGCTGAACTTGTTGAAGCCGTCCAAAAAGCCCTGGGTAAAGACGCCACCAAGCGTGCCGCCGAAGATGCGGTTTCCGCTGTCCTCGACTCCATCGCCAAAGGCGTGAAGAAGGACAAAAAGGTCCAAATCATCGGCTTCGGCACTTTCGAGGTGAAAAAGCGGGCTGCTCGGATGGGCCGCAACCCGAAGACGGGTGAAGCCATGAAGATCGCCGCTTCCAAGTCGGTCGGTTTCAAGGCCTCTTCCACTCTGAAGAACAGCCTCTAATCCGTAGGTTTTGATCTCGGCCGGGCCGTTTCTGCGGCCCGGACGGGGTCCCACCCTCACCCGACCTCAAAAATCCAAATGAAGACCCCGGCCCGGACAAGGCCGGGGTCTTCGTTTCCCGGGGACCGAGCCAATTGCTGGAAGTAACGGCGAGGAAACTGCTTCCAACGATCCCGGGGCGGATTTTCCGACCATTCTCTTCCCCACCGCGAGCCTTTCATGAAACCCCGCGTTTTTCTCGAACAAATCCAGCTGCCCTCGGGCGCCACGCTGTGCCTCCACGAGCACGATGGACGGCACCAATTGAGCCTGGAGGGTGAACCCTTGGCCGGCCCCCAGACCCGGGCCGGCGAACTCGCCCTCGCGGAGCTGGCGCTTTCCCCTTTCCGCCCGGTTCGCCAACCTGTGATCTACCTCGCTGGACTGGGACTCGGTGCGACCCTCGCCGCCGTGAAGGCGACTCTGCCCCAGAAGAAAGGCTGCTACTGGGTGGCGGAGCCCTGCGAGGCCCTCCCGCGTTGGGTTTCCACTCACGTCGATCCCTCGCTCCTCGATGATCCTCGGGTCATCCTTGAAACTTCCATTTCACCCGGCGACCTCGCCCGCCATCAGGACGAGATCCACGCCATTCTCGTGCATGCCGACACCGCGCCACCCGCCGAGTCCGGTGGCCTGCTGGTGAACCAATCTCGATGGCTCGCCGCCGCCTACGACGCACTCAAGGAGGGCGGCCTGCTGGCCATCACCGCCTTGCGACCCATCCCCAAGCTTGAAGCGCTGCTTCGCCGTGCGGGCTTTGAGGTCGCCCATCACGAAATCGAAAGCTCTCCTCAAGCCCGCCGTCCGCGCCGCCTCCCCCTGTGGATCGCGCGCAAAGGCAAATTCGTATCCTCGCATCGCTGATGCCCACGACTCCATGATCCGCCCGATATTTCTCCTCACAGCAGCCAGCGCCTTTGCCGGCGAAGCCCCGGTGGCCCGCGGGACTTTCCGCATCGAAAAGGAATTCCAAGCGACCGCCTTGCCGGCAACTCCGGGCGTCCTTGAGCTGGAGCCCGAGTCCTGGACCTCCTTCGTCGTCGATTCCCTGGTGCCTCATGGAACCCAAGTGAAAAAGGGCCAGACCCTGATCTCCTTCGAACGGGAAGACTACGACCGACGCCTTGAGGATCTGAGCCGCGCCGTGGCCAAACAGGAGGAAGACCTCAAGAAAGCTCGCGCCGGCTTCGTCAAACTCGAGAAAACCTCCGCTCTCCAACTTGAGGCGGCACAGCGGACCCAGGCGCAAGCCGCCGAAGATCTCGCCTACTTCAAGGAAACCGGACGGCCAGCAGCGGAAGCCACTGCCAAACATCAAATCGAGGGTTCCCGCTTTCGCCTCGCCGGCGAAGAGGAAGAACTCAAGCAGCTCCAGGCGATGTACGCCGAAGACGACCTCACCGAGGAAACGGAGGAAATCATCCTTGAGCGTCAGAAATTCGCCGTCGCCGACGCGAAATTCGACCTCGCCGCTGCCGAGCGCCGCACCGAACGCACCCTGCATGCGGAGCTCCCCCGTCGCGAAGAGCAGCTGGTTCAAGCCGCCGCCGAAGCCGAAGCCGCTCTCGCCGAGGCCGAAATCGCGATCCCCGCCAGCGTCGCCGCCGCCAAGTCCGACCTCACCGCCGCGGAAGTCGCTTTCGAGCGCCAGAAAACAGAACTTTCCCGCCTCAAAGCCGACGGCAAATGGCTCGCATGGGCCGCTCCAGCCGATGGCATCCTGCTCCACGGCGGAATCTCCGAGGGCGAGTGGAAGCTAGGCGACCTCGCCAAGGCGCTCCGCCACGGGTCCAGTGTTCCCCTTCACCAAGGGCTTCTCAGCGTCGCTCCGACCGGTGGCGCGCTCGCCGTCACTGCCGATCTCGATCCCGCCCTCGCCGCCCAACTGAGTGAAGGCACTCCCGTTTCGGTCCACCCCATCGGCCGCGAAGACCAAGGCGCCGAAGGCAGCGTGAAGGTCGTCGCGGAAATCCCGGACGCTTCCGGGAGACACCATGCCGAGCTCGAACTTGCATGGGAGAAAGACCACATTCCTCACCCGACAACTCCGCTGGTCTGCCGCGCCACCGTCTACCTCAACGAAGAGGCCATCCTGCTCCCGGCCAACGCTCTGCACGCCGAAAAAGAAGGCTGGTCCGTCACCGTCAAGCTGGCCGACGGCAATACCGAGAATCGTCCCGTCGAACGCGGTCGGGTCAATGGCGACAAAGCTGAGATCCTCTCGGGTGTCGAAGTCGGTCAAGTCGTGGTGACCCCCGAGTGATTCCCATGCGATTCTTCGCCGCCACCTTCGGATTGCTTTCGTTCGTCGTTCTTCATGCCGAGGAACGACCTCATGCCGAAGTGACCGCGGAAGCCGTCCAGGCGTCGATCACCCGCGGCGTCGATTTCCTCCTCACTCACCAGAACCCGAATGGTTCGTGGGGCGGACCCACCCGCACCAAGGGGCTCAACATCTACGCGCCCCTTCCTGGAGCCCACCACGCCTTCCGCGCCGGTGCCTCCGGTCTCGCGCTATCGGGCCTCATCGACAGTGCAGATCCTCGGCCTGAAACGCTCGAAGCCATTCGCCAAGGGGGCGAATGGATGGCCGAGCACCTTCCGAAGCTCCGCCGCGCCGATCAGACGACCACCTACAACGTCTGGGGCCACGCCTATGGATTGCGGGCCCTTAGCCGCCTCCACCGCACCGCTACGGACGCCACCCAGAAAGCGCGCTGGGCACGACTTGCCGATCAGCAAGTCGAGTTGCTCGACCGCTACGAAGACGTCAACGGTGGCTGGGGCTACCTCGACCTCTACGACGGCATGATGACCCGCAAGCCCAGCGGCATGCCGACCTCTTTCACCACGGCGACCGTCCTTCTGGCCATGGCCGAAGCCCGCCAGAAAATGGGCACTCAACTCGATCAGGCCATCGTCGCTCATGCCCTTTCAGGCCTGAAAAAACAACGGACACCCGATTTTTCCTACGTCTACTCATTCGATCATTGGGTCGCTCCCCGCTCGCCCATCAATCGACCTGCCGGCTCGCTGGCACGCAGCCAGGCTTGCAATGCAGCCTTCCGCGCCTTTGGCGACCCCGCCATCACCGATGATGTGCTGCGCACTTGGGCCCGGCGATTCATCGATCGCGAAGGCTTCCTCAGCATCGGGCGCAAGCGCCCCGTGCCCCACGAGACCCACTTCCAGATCTCCGGCTACTTCTACTACTACGGCATCTACTATTTCACCGAATCCGCCCGCTTCCTGCCGCCCGTAGAACAACCGGCTCTGGCCCGCGAACTCGCCCAAATCATCCTCTATCGACAAGAAAAGGACGGATCCTGGTGGGACTACCCGCTCTACGACTACCATCAGCCTTATGGCACCGGCTACTGCCTGATGGCTCTCGCCTGGTGCCGCGATGTGATGGCCTCCCACCCCCCCGCTGCGCCAGTCAGTCCTGATAACGGACCATGACTTGCAACGCTCCTCCGGATTTCTGAGTCGCATCCACCTCCAGCTGACGACCCGAACCCGACCACGAGTGGGAAAAAGATCCACTGGTTCCCAACGCATAGGACGACACCGAGCTGGATTGAGCCCAAGGGGCCGAGGATTCATAAAACGCCTTCGCCATCTCCAAGGTATCGTGGGTCGTCAAAATAAAGACACCCTCTGTTCCCGTGCGAGTGCTCCGCTGGACCGAGATGCCTGCCTCCGCAACATTAGGATAAACCGGCACCCAGGAGGGCGGAGTCACCGCCTCCGCCCCTAAAGTGATCGTCTCCCCTTCGCCATTCACAAAAGCAAAGCGCCCCGCCACCACCTCTTCGTAAGTCGCTTCGACCCGCTCACCGGTTTCCAAAACGCGCAGCACCATGCCGCCGTGGCTCGGATCGTCGCTCACCCACTCGACATCCGGTGAAACCTCCACCACGGCCACCGCCAACGGCCGCGCAGGATCCTCATTCATCTTCTCCTTCATTTCCGAGTAGACCTTCCTTCCCGCCCGAAACGCCAAGGCACCCCCGAAAAGCATCAGCACCAACAACACCGCACAACCGATTCCCAATCCCGCCCATGGGGAGAACCCCTTTTTCCGAGGGAATTCCGGTGGCCTCGGTGATGGAACCGGCGGCGGACTCGACGGAGGGACGGGTGGAGGGACGTGGGATGATGACATGCCCTCGAAATTACTCGCAGCCACCCGAAACGGAAGCCTGCGCTTTCCTCGCAGCCCTGCGAATGGCCTCCACTGCCATGTCGAGATGATCCTTCTCCACGCACAGCGGAGGCATCAACACCACCGTATCGCGAATCGGTCGCGTCAACAATCCGAACTCCCGCGCCAATACGCACGTTTGAGCGCCCAGACCGGCCTTCAACTCGATCCCCGCCACCATCCCGCACTGGCGCACATCCACCACCTCCGGGCAATCCCTCCGAAGCTCATCCAACCTCCAGGACAGGTGAGCGATTTTTTCCGGCAAGCTTTCAAGGGTCCCCTCCGATTCAAACAAGGACAAACTCGCCAATGCCGCGGCACAACCCAGAGGATTCGCCGTAAAACTATGCCCATAGTAAAAAGCTTGATCTGCTGCCCCGCCAAATGCCTCGTAGATCCTTCGTGTGGTCAACGTCGCCGCCAACGGCAAGTAACCTCCGGTCAGTCCCTTCGCCACGCACAGGAAGTCTGGAATCACGGCCTCCTGCTGACAGGCGAACATAGTTCCCGTGCGGCCAAATCCGGTCATCACTTCGTCGAGAATCAACAGCACTCCAGCCCGCTCGCTCCAAGAGCGCAACTCGCGAAGCATGCCCGCCGGCCAAGGTCGCATTTCGTTCACCCCCTGGATCAAAGGTTCGATCACCACGGCGTGGACTTCTTCTGCAGGCATCGCCCTCAGTTCATCAAGCGATCGCACAAAGCGCACCTCCGGCCCCATTCCCCGGAATCGTTCGAAGAACCGTGAAACTCCACCCAAGGATGCCGCCCCCAGCGTATCCCCGTGGTAACCTTCCGCAAACGCCACAAAAGCTCGCCGATCCTCCGCCCCGGTTTGCATGCGGAATTGCAGCGACATCTTCATTGCGCACTCCATCGCCGTCGAGCCGTCGTCCGAGAAGAACACCCGCTCCAACGTCTGCTCGGGAAAAAAGGAGGTCAGCTTCTCCGCAAGTTCACTCGCCCGCGGGTTGCCAAACCCGAGATAGGAAGTGTGCGCCACCTGCTCCAACTGCGTCCGAATCGCAGCATTGATCACCGGATGAGCATGGCCGTGAATATTCGTCCAAATCGAGGCATTCCCATCCAGATAACGACGGCCCTCCGAATCCCACAACCAAGGCCCCTCGCCACGCACCAAGATCAGTGGATCGTGATCCGCATGCGTCCACTCGTCCTGAGGGGTGAAGGGATGCCAAGCATGCCTCTTGTCCGCTTCGATCCAGCGTCGCGTGTCGTCCCGCATGCGCCCAAGATGAGCCCAAGCCCGGGGGCGACCAGCGCGGATTGCGGCACCTCATGCCGGGGAACCCGTACGTGAATGCGGAATGGAGATGCCTCCTTCTCCTCTCCAGTCTCCCGGCATCACACATTGGGGACACCACCCCCCCTAAAAAAGAGGCGGCCGACGTCCCCGAAACTTCACGATCTCGGGCACCCGTCGGTCGTCTCTCCTTTTCCACCTTCGAGCCCCCAGCCCTCAAGCCGGTCGACCTCCATCCTTTTCAGGAGATGCAAAGCCAGGGAGCGGCGGTGGGGATGCCTGAACAGGAAGTCGACCTTGCTGCTGAAGCAGGCTCGCCAAACCCTGGCGGTGACTGGCAGTCAGACCGACCGAATCGGCCACTTGATCCAGCAATGCCGCTTCTTGGGCATTCATCGGTCCATTGGCCGTCGCGACGCGCCATGCCACTTCAAAGAGTTTCTCCCTTCCACCATCGCTCAGCCGCGGAGCCACCTCCGCCAACAAGGTCGGCACCACGAGGCCGGCGGATTGAAAATCCGCCGCCTCCAGATTCACATCCCCCGGATACATCGGACGCCCCGTCATCTCCTCATAGAGACGGCAAACTTCCGCGGATTCGGCAGCATCGATCGATCCGTCCGTCAGCACCATCGCGATCATCAGCTTCCTCGCCGCGGCATGGAAGGCCACCTCGAAGGCCTCCGCCTGTTTCCCCGGGTCAAATTGCAGCACATCCAGATGATACTGACTCTTGCACTGCCCACACTCGATGTATTCTCCGAGCACATTGAGTGGAATGATCGGAATAAAATAGAGGGTAAAGAACCTCCTCACCCGCTTCCGCTTGAAAGCCGATCCCGGCCCGCAGCTGGGACACCAAAAAACGCCCTTTTCCGGTGTGGTCGTCACCCCACGAGTTCCAAAGATGATCATCGGATCTCATAGGATATGGTTAGGTCAACTCTGTCAATCCTGGGAAACCGCCTTTATTGTTGAAAGTGAAGGCCTACAGAATCTTCGATACCCCCAATAGAGAGAAAATAGCGCGGCACTCCAAGTCACGCATGTGATGCCCCACCAAATTCCCCACAAACCCCAGCCAAGGCCAAACGCTAAAGTTTGGTAGACCAGAAACGGCGCCACCAACTGGCGGCTGATCCCCATCCACAATCCATACGCCGGGCGCTTGATCCCCTGCATGGCGAAGACCGTGATGAACAGGATCGGATAGGCCGCCAGCGTGATGGCGGACGTCAGGAGATAGTCGCTCCCATGCGAAATCACCGTTTCATCCGGCGTAAATAACCGCATCGCCGGGCCCCGCAGGAACCCCACAAAAAACCCACCAAGAATCATCAGCCCGGCACCTGCTTTGATCGCTGTCACCCACGCCTCACGGACCCGCTCGGGAAGCCCTGCTCCGTGATTTTGACCCACGATGCTCAGGACGGCGGTGTTCAAGCCCATGGCGGGTAGCAGCACAATTTGCTCAACCCGGGTGGCAATCCCAATGGCGGCCACCGCTTCCTTGCCGAAGCGCTGGACGAACCAGGTGATCACAAACACACCGAGCGCCACCGTCAGCATGTTCAGCGCCGCCGGCACCCCTTGCCCGGCGATTTGCCGCAACACCGCCGCATCCGGCTTGAAATGGGAAGCCGCCAAACCGTGCCCCACCTCCGAGCGCCATGCCTGCCGCCCGAGAAACCCCACCCCGCCAGCCTGAATCAACACGGTGGCGACCGCCAACCCCGACACTCCCATTTCGGGAAAGGGACCCCAACCCCACATCAGCACCGGATTGAGCGCACAATTCGCCACGAACCCCCCTATCAGAAAGTTCCGAAAATGACGCGTCTCTCCCAAGGCCATCAAAGCCGCATTCAATGCCATTGGCATCAAAATGAAGATGCTGCCATACAACACTGGGCGCATGTAGTCTTGCGCCTTGGTCAAATAACTACCCTCGGCACCAAGCAGCCGAAAGATCGGGCCCGCCGCCAAGTTCCCCACCACGCTCATCACCAAACCCGCCGCCAAGGCCAGCAACAACGACTGGGCAAACACATGCTTGGCCTCCTCTGGCCGCCCCCCACCCCATGCCTGAGCCATCAAGGCGGTCGTCCCCTGACTCAACCCGCTCCCCGTCACCATCACCACCATGAACACCGGAAAGGAGAGCGATAGCGCCGCCAACGCCTCCGTCCCCAGCCACCCTGCGCACCAGGTGTCGACCACGTTGTACATGGTATTGAAGAACATGCCGATGCTCATCGGCCATGCGATTCTCCAAGTGAGCCGGTCGATCGGGTCGGTGGTCAACGAAAGAGCGCGGCTCATCGCCGCAGAGCTTCGGTGATCCTTTCGATCTGTCCACGGTGGATCCTCAAATGCACCGGAATGATCAGCGACCATCCCGCCGCGTCGAGCGGTCCAAACCAAGGATGCTCGTAGGTGGCCGCAGTTCTCCAGTCGGGAAGTTGGGCAAGCACCGTGCCGAAAGCCTCACAACTCCCCTGAAACCGGGCCTCGGACTCTTGTCCCGCCCCAGATGACGGCTTGACCGACGCCGTGCTGGCCTTTCCTCCCGGCGTTTCACCCCTCCCCAGCCGCTCCACCACTCCGGAGAATGCCTCCTGACAAATCCCAAGATGCTCCAAGGTCATCCATACCGACCAATGGCGGCTGCTGTCCTCCATGCCGCGTAACCGGGGAATCAGCACCCGCTGGGACCGCTTCTCCACCGGGCACCGCTGCCATGCGAGGTCGAGTCGCTCTCTTTCACGCGCGAAGGCATCCAGAACGCCCTCGCGAGTCGCGGAACGGAGACCTCGAGAGAATTTCCAACGAATCAATGCGAGCTCCCACGCCGGGAGCCCAGCACCCGGTGGAGCGAGTTTCGGTGCTTCATCCATGACTCGAACTCCCATCATTACTTTCACTTTGCAAGTCTTTTTACTTTTGAAATGCAAGTGTTGCTGTGGCATCACTTTGAGGTGACCTCGAATTCCGATTCCTCCCCGCGCCGATCCCCCTGCCCGGTGGCCTGCTCTCTCGATCTTTTTGGGGACCGATGGACCCTCCTCGTGATCCGTGATCTGATGTTCGGGGCGACACGCTTCAAAGACTTTACCCACTCGCCAGAGGGGATCCCTACCAACATTCTCAGCGACCGCCTGGCCCGTCTGGTCGACGGCGGACTTGCCGAGAAGGGGCCATCCGAATCCGGCGGCAAACGGCAGATTTATCGCCTCACCACCAAAGGCCAATCCCTCAAGCCCGTGTTGCTAGCCATTCGCGACTGGGGGCTCGAATGGGAGCCCGACACGCGGTTGCTCGAACCTCCCTTCGATTCATAACGGGCATCCCCCGACGCTCGCCCACTTCGGATGACCCGCTCATCTTTGCCGCCGTCTTCGATCCCATCAGCCAAGCCGGTTTCGAACAGCTTCGGCGCCGCTATTTCCCCCCCAGAAAGAAACCTCATCCCCGCCCATCTCACGCTCTTCCACCACCTGCCGGAGTCTCAAAGGGCACCATTGGACGCCACTCTCGCGACCCAACCCACCCCCCTCATCCGGCACCATCATGGCTCTGCGCTTGTGGGCATCCCTCGGCGGGCCCTGGAAATGCCTACGAAACTTCCCTCTGGGCAAGTGAACGCGAGAGGACGTTGCACAAAGCCACGTCTTGGCTAGGTTGGCCCCATGATAGCTCCTATCGCTGCGGGCACCAGCGGCTCCTATGTTTTTCTCTTGGTTGTGATCGTCCTTTTGGTGATCGCCGGACTGGTCGTCACCATGTTCTTCAAAACCTGGTTGCGAGCCCGCCTCTCCAACGCCCCGGTCTCATGGGGCAACCTGATCGGCATGTTCTTGAGGAAGGTCCCCTTCGGCCGCATCGTCGATGCCCGCATCACAGCCGCGAAAGCCGGTCTCCCTTTCACCTCGGAGACTCTGGAGGCCCACTACCTCGCCGGCGGTGACGTCGAAAACGTCGTGCTGGCCCTGATCGCCGCCGACAAGGCGGGCATCGCCCTCACCTTCGACCGCGCTTGCGCCATCGACCTCGCAGTCAAAGGCACCACCAAAACCGTCCTCGAAGCCGTCCGAACCTCGATCAACCCCAAGGTCATCGATTGCCCCAATCCCGAGGCTGGCATCACCAAAATCACCGCCGTCGCCAGGGATGGCATTGCCGTCAATGTCCGCGCCCGCGTCACCGTCCGCACCAACCTCGACTCCTTCATCGGCGGGGCCACGGAGGAAACCATCATTGCCCGGGTCGGAGAAGGCATCGTCACCTCGGTTGGCTCCGCAGCGAGCTACAAGCATGTGCTCGAAAACCCCGACTCCATCTCAAAACTCGTTCTTCAAAAAGGAGTCGATGCTTCCACCGCCTTCGAGATCCTTTCCATCGACATCGCCGACGTCGACGTCGCTGACAACGTCGGAGCCCGACTCCAAACCGAACAGGCGGAAGCTGATAAACGGGTTGCTCAGGCCAAAGCCGAAATGCGCCGCGCCGCCGCCGTCGCCGTCGAACAGGAAATGGCCGCACGCACCCAAGAAATGCGCGCGAAGGTCGTCGAAGCCGAGGCTATGGTCCCGCAAGCCATCGCCGAAGCCTTCCGCTCCGGAAATCTCGGCGTCATGGACTACACCCGGTACCGCAACATCGTCGCGGATACCGACATGCGGTCTTCGATCGCCAGCGATGACGGCCCCGAATCCTCCATCTCCGAATGATCTTCGCCATCAATTTCTCGGATCTTCCGGCCGATGCGATTGGCCTGGTGGTCATTTTGCTGCTGTCACTCCTCAGCGTTCTCAAAGACAAGCTATTTCAGCGCTCCCGGGAACCCGACGAATCGGAATTCACTGAGGAAGAACGGGAGATCATCTGGCGGCGCCAAGTGGAAACCCTGCCGCCACCCCTCCACCGGGCCACCCCGCCTCAGATCGTCATCCATTCTGTGGTCAAACCGACCCCTCCGCTAGCCCCTCCCCAACTGCCGAAAGTGGTCGCCCCCAGCGACCGCGAACTGGAACTCGCCCGCGCCTTTGAAGTTCGCGGATCCCGCAAGGGACGCACCGGACATCGCAGAGAAATCGACCGCCTGCTGCGTTCCCCCTACGCCGCCCGCAATGCCGTGCTGCTTACCGAAATCCTCGGCCCTCCCGTGGCCCTTAAGGCGGACGCTTCCGATCACCTCCCAAGATGACACTCCTCCTGCGCGCCCTGCTCGGCCTCCTCCTTCTTCTGCCCGCTTGGGGCGAGCAAGATCCGCCCGATCGTAACCTCTTCGGGAGGTCCGCGGAAAGCTCCCTGGCGGGCCAAGTGGTCGTTCTGCCCATCGGCCAGAAGGACCTCACCAACGCCCAATCGTTCCGTTTCTGGCAGCGCACCCTCAAACGCGCTAAAACCGAGGGAGCCAAGGCCGTCGTGCTGCGCCTCGACACACCCGGCGGTATCGCTTTCGACACCCGTGACCTGATCATGGATGACTTTGCCGATCTCCAAATTCCCTTGATCGCCTGGGTCGAGCGCGAAGCCCTCTCCGCAGGTGCCCTGATCGCCTTTTCCGCTGACCGGATTTACATGGCCCCCGGAACCACCGTCGGTTCCGCCGCACTCATCAATGGCACCGGCCAGGAAATCGAAAAAGTCATGCGCGCCAAACTCGAAAGCGCCTTCGAAGCCACCATGCGCTCGGTGGCCGAGAAAAAGGGCCGGAACATTGATGTGCTACGCGCCATGATGGTCGTCGACGACGAAAACGAGCGCCGATTCGGCCCCGTCACCGTCCGAAAAGGCAGCCTTCTCAATCTCACAGCCAGCGAAGCCATCCTCGAAGTCGACGACCGTCCCCTCTTCGCCGATGGGCTTGCCTCCTCCCTAGAGGAAGTTCTTGAAAAAGAAAACCTCACCGGAAATTCGGTCACCACTCCGACTCCTACCGGCTTCGAGACTCTCGCGTGGTGGCTGGCCGCTTGGTCTCCCCTGCTCATCGCCGTCGGTATCGGCGCCGCTTGGTTCGAAATGAAAACCCCCGGGTTCGGCATCGGCGGTTCCCTCGCTCTCCTCGCTTTTGGATTGTTCTTCTTCGGCAATCACGTCGCCGGAAACCTCGCCGGCTACGAACTCATGACCGTATTCCTCCTCGGCATCGTTCTCGTCATCCTCGAAATCTTCGTCCTCCCTGGTGGAATCGCCGGCATCATCGGCGCCCTGCTCGTCTTCGGTTCGCTCACCTTTGCGATGGTCGATCGCACCGACTTCCACCGCGACCATGCCGATCAAATCCTCACCTCCACCCTCGACGACCTCCTCATCCGCCCCGGCATCTACCTCGGGCTCGGCCTGCTGGGCGCTCTGACCTTCGCCCTCCTCCTCGGCCGATACCTGCCCCACATCCCCGGCCTTCGCGGCCTCGTCGCCACTCATCACCTTCCTGCCGGACAAGCCCCCGATGCCCAACCCATCGCGTCCCTGATCGGTCAAATTGGCATCGCCATGACTGATCTTCGCCCCTCCGGAACAGTCGATATTAAAGGTCTCCGAAGAGATGCGGTTTCACGCCATGGACTCATCCTTGCGGGCACCTCCGTGAGGGTCCTCCAAGAGGGCATGACTTTGCATGTCGAGGCTCTCCAGCCCCCTCCCGAAAGAAAATGAAAAGTTAGATTGGGCACGAATTCCTCTCGCCATTTCAAGGCGTCACGACTAGGGTTAGGAAATTTCAAAATTTTGATCAGAGCGTTTGGCACGCCTGTTGCTTTGAAGTCCTACACCAACCGCGCAACATGAAAAAAATCGAAGCGATCATCAAGCCGTTTAAGCTGGAGGAAGTGAAAGAAGCCCTCGCTGAAGTGGGCATCCAGGGCATGACTGTGACCGAAGTGAAAGGCTTCGGTCGCCAAAAGGGTCATACCGAAATCTATCGCGGCTCCGAATACACCGTGGACTTCCTCCCCAAGGTTAAGATCGAGATCATTGTTGATGACGCACAAGCCGGCGCGGTGAGCGAAGCGATCGTGAAGAGCGCGAACACCGGCAAGATTGGTGACGGAAAAGTGTTCATCTCCCCCGTAGAAGAAGCGATCCGCATCCGGACCGGCGAGACTGGCTCGTCCGCCGTGGCCGTGAACTGATTTCGATTCGTCTTCTCAAGATTGGCTTTTTGAAGGCCGCTCCGGGCTCGGAGCGGCCTTCTTCGTACGCGCGAGAGGCCATCCTCATCTTCTCCATCTCCCTTCACGGGCCTCCGTCGCCCTTGGCGGTTCGAGCACCACTCAGGATGCCCGCCTCAGCCCCTGGCAGGCTCCTCCTCGCTACCGCCATCCTCCCCCCATCGCCAAACAAAAAGCCTGGCTCATGCCTCTTTCGAGACCGGCCAGGCCACTCAGCTGCAGCGAAACGTTTCGCCCGCTTACGGGACCAAAATCTCGGCAACCGGACAACTCTTCGGATCGAGCCGTTCAGCCAAAGCGCGGCGAATCACCGACGCATCCCGCTTCGCCGAAACCTCCGTTTCCTGTCCATTCGCACGCAACGTCAGCGGCTGCTCCAAATCGACCATGCCAGGTCCCAAAAGCACCCGCGTTCCCGTTGGTACCTTCCCCTCCAATTGGATCGTCTGACCCTCCCGGGTGGCCGTCATCGCATCACCGGCCGCGGCAGAACCTCCTTCCGGAAGCTCCAGCCAATAAAAGCGCGAATGGGTCACGTCGTCCTGCACCCATACCACCCGTTCCGGCCAGCTCTGACGCGTGAATTGGGCCATCCACGGCACCGCCTCCGCATCCTTGCGCTCCATCCAGTGCCCCAGGCCTTCATAGACCCGGCCTAGATGGACGTAGCCTTCAGGATCATCCGCCTCCAACTGATCCAGCTTCGCAATCCGCTCCCGCGCCAAACGATTGCGATCATACGCAGCATCCTCGCCCCCCATGAACACCGCGAAAGGCAAATCTCGCAACGGAAGCAGCGAGGCCTCATTCGGGTGTCCTGCCATCATCGAGGCGGCGGCAAATCGGTCCGCCATCCGCGGAGCCACCTGCCACACCCCATCGCCTCCCGCCGAATAACCCATCAGATACACCTTGTCGGGATCCACCCCGCGCAGCGCGACCATGTCTTCGATCAGCCGCGAGAACAACGGATCAATGTGGTCCTGATGCCACATGTTCCACGAATTCGTCGGTGCTCGCGGCGCGACATAAATCCCCTCGGCCGGCTCATAGAGTCCGATCTGATTTTGCCACTGCTGGTCGTTCACCTCCTGAGTGGTGCCACCACCACCATGCATCGAAATCCATAAACTGCGTTCGCCTGCTGGAGCGTCTCCAAATTCACGCTCCATCCAGCGCAGCTCAAACTCCCCATGGACGATCTTCTTGGCATCCAGCTCCGCCTGGCGGGCTTCCCGTGTGCTTTCCCGGGCGACCTCGGTCAAAAGGGCGATCACCCGTAATTCCTCGTTGCCTGCTATCTCTGGAGAGGCGCCCGGATTCTCCGCCAACGCCGCCAGCGCTGGCGACAATGGGGTCATTTCCGCCGGACGCACGTCTCGGGTCGCCTGCCCACTCTCCGCCACGAAACTCTCCGTCTCCCCAAGCCCCGGAAACCACAAGCGATAGCGCTGACCGACCACCACCGGCACCCGCGGCAGGTCATTGAGATCCGCCGTGCCACCCTTCGTCGTGAAAGAAGCGATGCGCCGACCCGATTCGCTGGTCAACCATCCCTCCCTCGCCACCCGTTCCCCTGCCACATCCCACAACCGGATCCCCAGCTCGGGAGTCGGCTCCTTCGCCTTGGCATAGCGGGCCGTCACATTCACCGCAGGCACCCCCGTCGCGCTAGGCGACCAGACCATGGGAAAACTCAACCCGGTCTTCTTCCAAGAAGTGGCATAGATCGCATGCTCCGGCACCTCCGCCTGAGCTTCCGCCGCATCGCCGGTAAACCACCCACGATCGAGGCCCTTTTCGTCAAACTCATCAGCCCCGGTGAAATGCCAATCTCCATCCCAGATCTCCACCCAGGTGTGATTGCCGCGACCATTCGACCACATCGGCGTCCCCACCGCCCGGGCTGGAATGCCCACCGCCCGACAAACATCCACCATCAAAATGGACAAACCCGTGCAGGTCGCCCGACCCTGCTCGATCGACTCCTTCGGGCTCTGGTTGGTCCGCTTGCGCTCAGTGTGGTAGTGGGTATTCACCAGCTTAAAGAACTCGCGATTCAGAGCCTGCGCCGCTTCAGTGGTCGTCTCTGAACCCTCCACAATCGGGGTCGCCATCTCCAAAAACTCAGCTCGCCATGGGTCGCGAGGCTCATCGAACACCGCATAGGGCAACACATCATTGAAAAACAGCGCCTCCGGAACCTCAGACGCCCACGGAAACGTCTCCCGCGCTTTCAATGCCAAGTCGAGATTCTCCATCAGAAACCCGGAATCCAAAGCTTCGCGGTCCTGAGCCGGCATCGACTCCACCAAAAACTCTGCCGCCCTTTCACCCAAGTCCCCGTGTTTCTGCGCCGCTGCGGCGATGAATTCTTCCACGGTTCCCGCCCCTGCCGGGACAATCAGCACGCAAGCTGCCAGCCATTTCATGGGCCCACCCTACGTCGGTGACCCGCCGGATCGATCAAATTGGCGCCGGGATGGCCGTGGAATCCGCCACGGCTCCAAAGGCGGCCACATGCGCGCTCACCCGTTTCGCCAAATCCGCCGAACTCGGCGTCTCAAAAGTGAACGAAATCGGGCACCCCCGCTTGGCCAAAAAGATCGCTTCGGGCCAGTGCTCCGGCAAATCCGCCTCCGCCTCATGAAATATCCAGCCCGGCTCTCGAGTCGCATGATCGTCAATGCTCGCTTCCGGCTCAGGAGGAAACCACGGAGCCACCGCAGCGAGAATCCCATGCGCACGCGCCGGGTCATCCGCCAGCAAGTTGATCTCGTAAAAATAGAACCCGCTGCTCTCCCAATCCTCGTGGAGGGAGAGGAAGGCGTGCGGCACCGGCAAGGTTTCCAGCCAGGCCGCATGGGCTGCCACTTCCTGACTCATCCGCGCCAAATAATCGCGATTCAAATCCAGTCCGGCCGCATTCTCCCGAGTTCCCGCCACCAGGCCCGCCGGATTCAGGGCAGGACACACGATCCAGCCCTGATCGAGCTGCCCGCCACGCAACAATTCCAAAGCCGCCAAGGGGCCGGCCGGTTCATCGCCGTGCATCCCGGCAGAAAGATAGCGCACGCCCTCAAGGCGCGGCGGCACCCAAGCCATCACCGGCCCAGCGGAAGTCTCCGCAAGCCGGTGGGATTGAAGACCCCGCTGTGCCGCCTCGGACCCGAATTGCTCCAGGAATCCCGCTGCATCAAACGCGCTCACCGTCCTCTCCTCAACGTTGCTCGATCGGCGGAACCGGAACCGGCTCCTTCGGTCCGATGTAAAGCGTCAACGGCCGATAGAGGCGGTTGTCCCGAAGTTGCTCCAACACCTGCGCCGTCCAGCCACTGGTCCGCGCAATGCCGAAAATCGGAGTGAACAGATCCGTCGGAATCCCCAGCGAGTAATACACCGTAGCAGAGTAGAAATCGACGTTCGCATTCAGGTTCTTGCGCTCACGCATGATCTCAGCAATCCGCTCGGACATTTGAATCCACTTCGGTTCCCCCAATTCCTCCGTCAGCTGGATGGCCAACTTACGGAGGTGCGGAGCCCGCGGATCGAGGGTCCGATACACCCGGTGGCCAATGCCCATGATCTTCTCTTTGCGCTCCAGCTTGCCATCGACGTAGGCATCCACCTTATCGAGTTCTCCAATCTCCAACAGCATTTGGATCACGCCCTCATTGGCACCGCCGTGCAACGGTCCTTTGAGGGTGCCCACCGCCGAAGTGACCGCGGAGTAAATGTCGGAAAGCGTCGCCACCGTCACTCGCGCCGAGAAGGTCGAGGCATTCATCCCATGATCGGCATGCAGCGTCAGCGCAACGTCGAGGATTTCCGTGGCCCGGGCGGTCGGCTCCTCGCCGGTGATCAACCAAAGGAAATGTCCCGCCTCGGACAAATCCGCGCGAATCTCGGGAAGTTCCAACCCTTGGCGGAAGCGATGGAACGCCGCCACAATCAACGAAACCTTCGATACCAGAGAAATTGCGCAAGCCGCCACGTTCTCAAGGTCCGGCTCGCCAATCTCAGCCCGATCGTCGTAAAGCCCCAGCATCGAGACCCCCGTGCGGAGAATGTCCATCGGGTTGGCTTCCTTCGGGGCCGACTTCAAAAACTCGATCACACCCTCCGGCAAACTGCGCTCGGCACGCAGGGCTTTTTCGAAAGCCGTCAGTTCTTCTGCATTCGGAAGCTTGCCGTGATGAAGCAGGAAAACGACCTCCTCGTAAGAGCAATGGGCCACGAGATCATCGATTTCGTAGCCCACATAACTCAGTTTTCCTTCTTCACCACGCACTTCCGAGAGCGCGGATTCGTTGGCGATGACTCCTGCGAGGCCTTTCGAGTATTCGGTCATGACTGGTGAAAATTCTGGGGAAACCGCACAATACGACGGTGCTCAGGCAACAAAGCGGACTGTTGGAATCCCTGCAAGGGGAGAATCCGCAATCCTTGCTCGTTGGCTCTAGGTCAGGTATCTAGGCCCGGTGCCGTATCTGCTCACCATCGAATCCAGCACAAACCGCGCCTCTCTCGCGTTGTTCCGCGACTCCGAATGCGTTTTCGAAGACGCCTTCGAAAGCGACCGCAATCACAACGCCCTCCTCTTCGCTCCCCTGGAGAAAGCGCTAGCACTGCTCGCAGGCGAATCACTCACCGAGGTCGTCATCGGCACGGGTCCAGGCAGTTACAGTGGCACCCGCGTCGGCATCGCCGCCGGTCAGGGCGTGGCCCTCGTCCACGCCTGCCCGGCCATCGGGCTCTCCTCGCTCCTCGCCACCTCGGTCACCGAAGGTGTCGCCATTGGCGATGCTCGCCGCGGCAGCGCCTGGTGGGCCGCGATTGGCACCGCCCTTCCCGAGCCCGAATTGATCGATCCCCACGAGCTCGCCGAGCGACTTCAGAGTGCTGAAAACGTCTTCTCTTTCGAAAACGTCACCCGCCTCGGCCTCCCGAAGAACCTCGAAATCGCGCATCTCCATCCCACTGCCGCCGCGCTTGGCCGGGCCTGGTTCGACCTCGATGACGATGCTCGCCGCTCCCTGCGCACTCTCCCGCCTCAACCCGCCTACCTCCGCCCTCCGCACATTACCGTCGCCAAAAAAGGCCATCCGCTGCTGCGCGGGAATCCCGGGGCCTGACCCCTTCCCCGAAAACAGCATGCCCCCTGCCCGGAGAAAGTCCGGACATTCACGCCCCCCACGGATCACTCACCGCGGCCCCAAGCCCCGATTTCCTCCTCGCTCAGGGCCCGATCAAAAAAGGCGAACTCTTCGAACCGGCCATTGAAGTTCCGCGTCACCTCGGCTCCCGACAGATCAGGAGAAGCCGCATCGAAATTTCCCAGATTCGCCTTTCCCAACTTCACCAAGGTGGGCCGAGAAATCGCAGCTTCCGCCACCAACCGCCCATCCACGAAATGCCGCATCTCCCCGGCATCCCCATCGATCACCGTGGCCAGCACCATCCAGTGACCCAGATCACTCTCCGCCACCACCGGTGGACTGACCAACCGCTCCCACGATTCAAAAGCCCTCTCGGAACTCGCCCGCAGGCCCAACAACAATCGCCCTTCCCGATCCAGCTTCCAATGGATCTCCCCTTGCTCACCAGGCGTCATCGACAGCAGCGCATTGTGATCGTGCGGCAAACTGTCCACTCGCACCCTCGCCATCATCGTCACCGAAGGCACTTCTCCCTCCAACCAAAAGCGCACCCGGTCACTGGTTCTCGCAAACCCCAATGCCGGCTTCTGTGGCCACCTCCCCGGCACCGCTTCGCAACCGATCAGGGTGCCGTCACTCTCAGCGGGAGCCGCTCCCGCAAGATTCGGGATCACTCCTCGAGGATGGATCCGAAAATCGTAATAAATCTTCAATCCTGCGGCCAAGCGGATCCTTTCAGAGGTCGATTGCCACTGCTGCCATCCTCGTTGACGAGCCTCCTCCGTAGCCACCAGCAGAGCCCCAGGATTGGCAAAGGCCCCCCGGTCCGCAGGCAAATCGGTCGCCGAACCGTCTTGGATCGCTACCGCACCGCCCCCGAACAACGAACGCACCGGCGCCACCCCATCCGCGGAATGAAGCTCCACCTCACCATCAAACACATGCACCTGCAACGCCTGGTCATCCCCGACACTCATGCCGAACTCCGTACCGCGATCCACCACCTGCACCTCATCACTCAGCACCGTGAATCCATGGGCTGGCGGAGGAACTTGCGCGGTCAGCCGGCCCGACTCCAAACGAGCCAAATCCGGCGAAACCAAATCCAAGGTCGCAGGCCCCTCCAGAAACACCTTGGCGCCACTGTAAAAGTCCAATCGCACCAAGCCGCCCGCCAATTGCAAGGGCCCCTTCGGCAAAGCCTGCCCCATGTGATAGGACTTCGCGTCGTCTGCCCAGCGGACGTCCACTGCGGCCGCCAACAAAGCCACGTTCTCCACAGCAGATTCGGACTTCTCCACCACCACAGGAGACTCCGCACGGTCGACACCAGGCTGCCACCAAAGCCAGCCCACCCCACAAGCCGCCAGGCCCACCGCCCACGGCCGCCAACGCGACCGCGACCGAGTGATCTCCCCCGCGACGGTGGCGTTTCCTTCCTCCCGCAACGCCCACTCTCGCAACAGCCCATGGTGAGTCGTCCGTTCGTGAAATCGCTGCCGCGCTCGCGACGAGCGGATCAACATCTCCTCCAACTCCAAACGACCCGCCTCTTCCAGCTCCAGGTCAAGGTAGGCATCGATCAGTGCTTCCAAGCGGACTTCATCGATCATTCGAAGGGGAAGTTAGAGTGATTTCGGCTCCATCTTGCGCTCCACGCACTCACGCAAGAACGTCCTGGCTCGCGACAGGGTGACGTTGATCGAGCCCACCGTGCAACCCATCAACTTGGCGATCTGAGGTGGATTGTGATCCCCCCGGTAACGATACTCGATCGAGCGCCTCGCTTGAGGTGCCAGCTCTTGGATACAAGACTGAAGGAGCTCGATCCGTCGATCCACCTCCCGCCACTCGCCATACGGATGCGGCTCGGCATCGAGCACATCAAGGACCTCGTCCGACAACACCAAGCGCGGGTTTTTCTCCCGCCGCAAAGTTTCCAATGCCTTGAACCGGGCAATCGTTTTGACCCAGGCAGGAAAACTGGACCCTAACTCAAAACTCCCGGCCTTGCGACTGACCACCAGAAAGGTCTCCTGCAAAATGTCGTCCGCCAAGCTGAAGTCCGGCACGATCGACAGAATGTAACTGCGCACCATCGGCTGGAATTTCAAAAATAGCCCTTGGACGGCCACCGTGTGCCGCTCGGCATCGATCATGTTGGAGTCCTCGGGCATCGTCGCTTCCCAGAAACATGCCATGGGCAGAGCCGAAAATTAGCACCGAGAGAAATTTTCACCTCTCTGCTAAGGCGGAGCCCATCGAACTGCATGAGTGGGATGTCATCTTAAAAACCCTGCAAACCCATGAAAGCAAGTTCCCTCATTTTGACCTCCTGCATCGGCAGTCTGTCCGCCGCCAACCTGATGCTGGATTTCGGCCCCACCACTGTCGCGTCCCCCTATGAGACTCTCAGCCCGGCCCACCATGCCGGCACGGTGATCTCCACGGAAACTTCCTGGAACACCCTGTCGAGCTCTGCCGACCGAAGTGACCTGGTTTTCTCCGATGGCTCCTCAGCAGTCGGCATCACTCTCAACCTCGGCCAGGAAAGCACCTCCGGCAACGGAATCATCTCCTTTTCCACCGAGCTCACCAAGCTAACCCTGGCAGGAACAGGCGGAGGAGCCGCCGGCCAACAAAGCCTTCTGGGAACCGGATCGATCTACGGCTCGGACAGTAGCAGCACCGCAGCTGGACGCGATGGAGTCTTCGGCGATGGAAGCGGAGGCGCAGGATCCGCCATTGGAATGCGCGTGGATGGACTCGCAGCGGGCTCCTACACGATCTACTTGATGGGCCGGAACACGAATTCGAATGTCGGCTCGCTTCCCATGAACCTCTTCGCCGCGGTGGGTGCCGATTCCAGCACCTTTGATTTCAGCTCACTTTCTCCCACCGTTCAGTCGAATCCTGGATACGCCACGGCCAGCTATGCGGGCGAATTCACCAGCTTCACCTCCGGGGACAACTTCGTCTCGATCGACGTCACCGTGACGGAAGGTCAGTCCCTTTTCCTCGTCAGCGACGGAGCCGATGCCGCGGAGACCCGAGGCTTCCTCAACATGGTGCAGATCGTCGAGGTGCCGGAACCCTCGACCGCTTCCCTCGCCCTCGTCGCCGGTGCTCTGCTGCTCCGCCGTCGCCGCCTGTGAAGGATCCAAGTGCTTCGATCTCACGTTCACCCATGAATCCAAGATGGCTGCTGATGGCGGCATTGGCAGTCCCCTGCCATGCCGAGTTGCGAGTCCACGAACCCTTCGATGCCGACGAGGGCCCAATCACCGGGCTCCATGGCGGCATCGGCTGGGCCGAAGCCTGGACTCAGGATGGCGACGCCTGCTCCGTGGTGAGCGGGTCCTTGGTCTATGTCGACGCCGATGCCCGATCTTTGGTCACGACGGGGGCTAAGCTCGATACCGCCGGTCCCGCCACCACCCGCAGCTTTCGCTCACTGGCAGGAGCTCCGATTGAGGAGGCATGGATCTCCTTTCTGTGGCAACTGCCTGCAGCCAATTCACTCTACGAAGGCGTCAACTTCTTCCGGGGTGCGACCTCCATTTTTGCGGTAAGCAATGCCAGCACCTCCACCAGCGCTCAACTTTCGCTCAATAACTTTCCAGCAAATTCCAGCACCTCCGCGGGAGGAGGAAGCTTCGGCACCACCCACTTCATCGTCCTTCATCTGAGCTCCACTGCCCAGGGAGACCAGATCGAATTGTTTCTCGATCCACCCCTCAGCGGACCGAATCGATCGCCCAACGCCACCATCGTGGGAGACGACTTCAGCTTCGACCGACTGCGCATCGCCGGCCAATCGGGAGCCTCCCTTGCAGTGGATGAAATTCGCATCGGCGATGCTTTCAGCGAGGTCGCACCGTATCTCACCCTCGACTCGGATGGCGACGGCTTGCTCGATGCCATCGAACTTGAATTGGGCCTCGATCCTGCGGTTTCCGATGCCGACCTCATTGCGGCCATCCAGGCTCACCCCGACTACTTCCAACTTCTCAGCCGCGACGGTCTGCGGAACCTGGCAGGAGCAGGCTCACTGCTTGAAGCCACCGACGGTACAGCCGAGCTCGTTTTTGAAATCCAGCACAGCGACGACCTTTCCCATTGGGCCTCTTTTGAATCCGTCCACCGCTCCATCTCTCTCCCTGCCGGGAAATCCTTCCTGCGGCTATCGCCGCGTGTCTCCACCACACCGTGACTTCGACACCTTCCACCTACCCGTCCCTTCCAGCCGTGCTTCGATCCCTACCATCGCTCTTGTTGTCCTGCAGCCTTTCCCTCTCCGCGGCCGAGCCTGCACGGGACATCATCGTCTATGGCGGCACCTCCGGCGGAGTCACCGCCGCCGTCCAGGCCGCTCGTTCCGGTCGCTCGGTCGTGCTCATCAGTCCCACCGATCACCTGGGGGGCCTTACTTCGAGCGGACTGGGATGGATCGATTTGGGAGACACCGAGATTTTAGGCGGCCTCAGCCGTGAATTCTTCACCGCCGCTTACCAACATTATCAGAATGACTCGGCCTGGAACTGGGAAGAGAAGAACCTGAGCATGCCAGGGCAAAATGGCCCCGCCTTTCTCAGCGCCGAGGAGATCGCGTCGGTCTTCGAACCCAAGGTGGCCGAGGCCATCTTCGACCACCTCATCGAAGAAGCCGGTGTTAACGTCGTCCATGGGTTCTTGGACCCGGAGAATGGAGTCCTCCGCGAAGGCACCTCGATCACCAGCTTGCGCCTCGAAGATGGCCGCGAATTCCCCGGGGCCATGTTCATTGATGCCTCCTATGAGGGAGACCTGCTACCGGGCGCAGGCGTCAGTTTCATCGTCGGCCGAGAAGCGAATGCCACCTACGGCGAAACCTACAATGGCATTCAAACCTCCCGAGCCACCAAAAACCAACTGCCTTCGGGGATCGACCCTTACATCACTCCTGGCGATCCCTCCAGCGGTTTGATTGCCGGGGTCAGCGGAGATCCGGCGG
The DNA here is from genome assembly GCF_014201715.1 of Haloferula luteola. Lineage (GTDB taxonomy): Bacteria > Verrucomicrobiota > Verrucomicrobiia > Verrucomicrobiales > Akkermansiaceae > Haloferula > Haloferula luteola. Next base: position 23,108 of record NZ_JACHFD010000017.1, on the reverse strand, counting down.
GCACCGATGGCGAAGCCGACGAACGGTTGCAGGCATTCTGCTATCGCATGGTCCTCACCGATGTCGCGGAGAACCGCGTGCCCATTCCGCAGCCAGCAGGATATAACGAGGCGGACTACGAGTTGCTGTTTCGTGCGATCGAAGCCGGCCAAACGAGCACCTTCTTCAAGCTCTCCATGATGCCTAACAGGAAGACGGACTCGAACAATGCCAGCGGCATGTCGACCGACTTCATCGGGAAGAACTACGGCCCCGGCTGGAATTGGACCACCCTCACCCATGCCGAGCGAGCGGCCTTGGCCAAGCAACACGAGAATTGGCAACGCGGCCTGGTCTGGACCCTGCAAAACCACAGCCGCGTCCCCGCCGCGATTCGCAATGCCTATCAGAAATGGGGACTGCCCGCTGATGAATTCACGGACAACGACCATTGGCCCTGGCAGATCTACGTCCGCGAAGCCCGCCGCATGGTATCGGACTTCGTCATGACGGAGGACCATTGTCGCGGCATTCAGGTGGCCTCGGACCCCATCGCTCTCGGCGCCTACGCCATGGATTCCCACCATGTTCGCCGCCAAGTGGTCCAAGGGGAGGTGCGCAACGAAGGAGATATTCAAGCCGCCCTCAGCGCTCCCTATCCGATCGGCTACCGCGCCATCATCCCAAAACGCTCGGAGTGCTCCAACCTTCTGGTCCCATGGAGCCTCTCCGCCTCACATATGGCATTCGGCTCCATCCGCATGGAACCCGTCTTCATGGCTCTCGGGCAATCCGCCGCCTTGGCCGCGGACCTGGCCCTGGATCAAGGCATCCCCGTTCAGGACCTCAGCTACTCGCAGCTGCGTCCCGTCCTGCTCGCGGCTGGCCAGGCCCTTGGCGAACTTCCTCCACCACAGCCAGAGGTGGTGCTGGATGATGCCGATCCTTCCGTGACCTTTGTTGGCACCTGGCTGGAAAGCTCGAGTACTGAAGGTTTCGTCGGTTCGGGCTATCATCACGACAACGATCAAGGCCAGGGCAGCAACAGCGCCTTCTACCCCTTTCAGCCGAGCCAGGCAGGCTTTCAACGCGTCTACCTCCGCTGGACCTCTCACGCCAACCGTGCCACCTCCATTCCTGTCGACATTCTGCATGCAGATGGCGCCGCCTCCGTCCGTGTCAACCAGCGCACCCATGGAGGAAAATGGAACCTCCTTGGCATCTTCCCATTCTCCTCAGAACCAGGACAGGGCATTCGAATCCGCACCACGGATGCAGACGGATACGTCGTGGTCGACGCAGCCGGATTCGCTCCTGTCGCGGAGGACGACGACTCCGATGGCGATGGCATGCCCGATATTCAGGAGGCAGTTTTGGGTCTCGATCCGGATCAATCCAACGCCCTCCTCATCGAAGGAGTGAAGCGCCACCGCGCGCTCTTCGGGTTGCACGACGTCTCAGAGATTCAGGACCTCACCCTCGATGGCCCGGAACTCTCCCGCAATGGGGCCGACACCGCCGAATTGAAGATCTCACTGAGCGACGATGAAGGCACGCTCGATGCGCTCAGCCGCAACCTCGCGACCACCGAGCAGCGCCGATTTTTCCGTGCTCAAATCGCTGGAGAGCCGGCCGGTTTTCTCCCGAAACTCGCTGCTGGATCTCCCCTGACCATGGTTGCCTACGGCACAAGCCTTACCGCCAACGGAGCTTGGGTGGGAGTGGTTCGCGATTGGTTAGAGGCCCGCTACCCGGGACAGGTGACCGTCATCAACAGCGGACTCAGTGGAAAGAACTCCGCCGAAGGATTGGCCCGACTTCAGGCCAAGGTTCTCGACTACCAACCCGACGTCGTGATCCTCGAATTCGGCACCAACGATGCCTTCCGTTATAGCGATGGCACACCGTCGCTCACCGTCGCTGAAGCCCGGACGAATCTGGAGCAAATGCTCGACCAAATCCACGCCGCCCAGCCGGATAGCGAATGCATCCTGCAGACGATGAATACCGTCTGGAACTCTCCTGCTGGCAGCAACGCATCCGCCACCCTGCGACCCGAGCTCGCGGACTATTTTCAGATGTACCGAGAAGTGGCCGCCGCCCGCGGTCTGCGTCTCATCGATCACGAGCCCAATTGGGCAGCGCTTCAACTGCGAGACCCAGCCGCGTTTGAAGCCGCGATCCCGGATGGCGTTCATCCGACCGCCGCCGCCCTCGAGGCGCACATGATCCCCTATCTGAAATGGAAGCTCGCTGGCGGCTTACCGCTGCCCTAAGCCGCCCTGCTTCTCAAATCCAGAGAACACAACCCATGAAAAACCCATACCTTACCGTCCTCGTGATCTCCACGTGGGCGACGATCGCTCGTGGCCAATTGCCCATCGATTCCATCGACCTCTCCGGCCCGACCTTGACGGGAATCCACGTCGGCGAGACATCCTATACCTCTCTGGTGGCACCGACTTCCTTCGTCGATCTCAAAGGCTCCACCGACTACATCCACCTCTCTGAAACAGCACCATCCTCGCTCGCCGCAGCCATTGGTAGCTTTGACATCGAAAGCGGATCTCTGAACCACCACTTTCAGGTTCAATTTGGCCAGCCGCTGTTTGGCTCCACGTTGATTTATCTGATGGCCAATGAAAATGACGCCACCATCAACGATCGGATGACGATCTACCCGCTCGATGCCACCGGCCAGCGCATGGGCAAGCTCTCCGCCTACATCCGACTCCTCGACTACGGATCTCTGCCCGTTCTTGCCGTCAATACGTACTTCCGGACCACCGAGGGTGCGGACAATGGCACCCTCAACCGCACTGTCGGCGGCATCGCCTTCAGCCTCGATGACCTTGGCATCGGCAACATCGCCGGAGTCGAAGGTTTGGAGTTCGAACCCACCACCAACGACTTCCTCGACCCACAGGAAATCGGACTCGCCCAGGCCGGATCCAGCATTGACCCCGTGCTCCTGCGCGATGTCACCACGGCCGATCCCGACCTGGACTTCGGCACCACCTTTCATGATGGAGGTGAGCTTCCCGAGCGCACCATCCGATACGTCAACGGAGGCCCGACCCAAAATATCCCGGTCGACTCGGTGACCATCACCGCGGGCTTTGAAATTACCGCCATTTCCAAGAATGGCTCTCCCCTGGCTCCACCATTCAACCTCGCGGTCGGAGACTCGATCGAAATCTCCGTCCAACCTCTCCCCAGTCCTGATTCGGAGCCGGTTTCCGGAACACTTCAGCTCAACGAAAATACCCTCGAAATCGACGCAACCTCCACCGTGCTCCGCGCCGGAGCTCGAATGAACCCCAACCCCAAGTTCGCCGACGGTGCCGGAACAGCCGTCGATTGGGCAGGTGGACACGCACGTCTGAGCACCGGGCTCACTCCGGGTTCCGCCTCCACGATCCGCATCTTTGGAATCGGCGATCCTAGTGGCTCCTCTGTGGGCGGAGCCGCTCAAAGCACTTCCGTCCCGAACGGCGCCAGCAACTTCGAAGCTGTGTTCCTCTTTTCCCCAGTGGCGGATTTCTCTCCCTACAGCGGAGCGGCCGCTGACGGCGGATTCACCGATCGCGCCATGCAGTACCTGCTGCTTGCCAGCGACACCACTGTCGCCAGCGGTGCCACCATCACCCCTGCGGACACCGCCAATGTGCTCATCAACCTCGCCTACATGCCGGATGGTATCACCAGCAATGGCACTCCCGGATTCTACGTTTTCGATGGGCTGACTGAATCCTGGCAATTGGCTATCGCCGCCGACTTAGCAGGCTCGGTAGATGCCAATGCCGATGGTGTGCTCGATCCCGCTACGGGAGATACCGTCGCCGCCTACCGTGTCGCCATTTCGGGCAGCGGATTCGGAACCAGCTCGGCCTTCTATCAGATTCAGGTCGCCCAAGTGACCGAAAGTGGACTCACCGATGAACTCAGCTCTTCCGCTCTGACGATATGGCATGGGACCAGTGGGGAAACCACCGGCCCGGCCGCGCATCTCTTCACCAGCGCCGACCAAAGCGATTCCAACGAGCTCGCCGGCTACGTGCCACCGTTCTGGGTGGACTTCTCCGCGCTCTATCAAGGCACCCAAGCAGGTGCGGCGCTCACCGTGGCGGGGACCCCATCGATTCTGTTCACCAAGATCGAAGACTCCCCCATCGCTCAGGGAACCCTGACCCTCCGCAACGATGGCGACAGCGAGAACCTGGAGATCACCGCAGTGAATTTCGAGAACGCTGCTTTCTCCGTAGCGGAAGCGCTTCCACTCCTGATCAATCCGGGCGCCACCGCCAACCTGACTCTGAACTGGGAAGCCTCGACCAGCGCTGCGCGCACCACCTTCGAGGTCGTCAGCTCCGACACCAGTTCTTCGCCGATTGAATCGCTGATTGCCGGCGCGACTTCCAACGCGGCCTTGAACCCGAACTTTGATTTTGAGGTGCCAGGCAATGACCCCTCGGGAGCCGACCCCTTTGCGTTCTGGAATGATGGCACCCAGATTCGGGCCGTACCCGGTCTCCTCGCTGGTTCGCAGACCGCAGCGCGAGTGAATGGCGGATCTGCCATGGGAACGACATGGGTACGCTCTTCTCCGTACTGGAGCGGTGGTGGAACTTGGGTCGCCGAAGCGGTGTTCGCCATCGGCGGCACCAACAACCGCATTTTCAATTTCAAGGTCCGCGAAGAACTGAATGGCGAGAACTACACGGAAATCAATATCCGCTACGAAGCCTCAAAGTGGCAGGTCTTCCACGGCATTCCAGGAAATGGCGGCTCGTGGATCGACCTCGTTGACTTGAGTGCATCCCCCTTGGCCGTCTCTGTGGATGCGGATGACAATGGCAGTCTCGATGACCCTGGCGATACCAAGGTGCCCTACCGTCTGCGGATTTCCGGCTCCGGCTGGGATGGTTCTTCCCCACCAACCTTCTCCTTCACCTTGATGGCGGCGGACGGCACCCTTCTGGGATCCGCTCAGAATCGCACCGAGTTGCTCAACGGTTTCGTCGTGGAGGATGTTCCCACCACCGGTCCGAACTATCTTGAAGTTCGTAACAGCGGCTCGGCTTTTTGGGTCGATGACATCGTGATCGCCACAGCCGCTGCCGGCACCGGCGTCCGAATCCTCGACGTCACAGGAGGACCAGGCGGGCTAACTCTGCACTACGACTCAGGGGGTGCCGCTGTGCGCATTGAGCGCTCGGCTCCTGGCCTGGACGACTTCCAGGAAATCGCCGGCGGAGAAACTTCAGGGATCTATCTCGACACCACCGCACCCTCGGGCCGCGCTTTCTATCGGATCGAACTCGAATGAATGAGCTCAGAGATCGGGGGTATCCGCCCTCGATCTCTTCCGTTTCATCCCTTCTCCCTCCACTCCCTTCTAAGAATTCGTGTCACCCCGTGATCGTGTTTTTCACACGCGATCAAGACCCGGCGGTCGCCCTTCTCCAAATCCCACCCATCTCCCGCCGAGCCCGCCTGCCAGCCGGATTCAAGCCAGTCGCGGAGTACCTCTTCCCGCGACTGCTTCGACCACTCTGAAAACTCGCGAACCACGGGTGCCCGGGGTTTTCTCGGTGGTGAAACGGGGCCGATCCAAGTCCCCGTCCGCGCCTTTGCGCGGATGCGTGGAGCCAGCCAACTCAGCACCTTCAACAAGCCTCGCGTCCATGGGCGATCAAAGGCCACGTCGAGATCACGCAGCGGCTGCATGCGTGCCAGAACGCCTTGATACCCCGCCAGCCCCATCGGGCCATGGTAAATCACCTCCTCACCGGTCGCCCGCACCGGCGCACCTGTATAAATGACCCCCTGCCAACGTGCATCCCCGGCCGGTGAAAAGCGCTGGGGAAACTTCGCCATCAACAAAGCCTCCGCTCGGCCGTATCCTCGTTGCTGTTTTAGATATCCCAGAGCGCACGGACGCCGGTGGTGCCAAACGAAGGCGTTCGGAGCGAAGCCGATGCGCATCCCCGCATCGCGAAGCCGCCAGCAGAAATCGACGTCGTCGCCTGCAGTTCGAAACCGCCCATCAAAGCCACCTATCGCAAAAAACGCCCCCCTCCGCACCGCCAGATTGCAACCCGGTACGTGCTCCGCTTCCAAATCGTCGAGCATCACCTGGCTGGCCGCGCCCGGCGCCGAGGCGATGGCTGCCGCAATCCCATCCGCGGGTGGCGGAGGCAGGTTCGGCCCCCCCGCTGCATCCCAGCCCGCCGCAAACACTTTCGCCAGCTCCACCAACCAATCCGGATCCACCTCACAATCGTCGTCCGTGAACGCAAGAACTTCCCCCGTGGCCACCTCGGCACCAGCATTTCGAGCCGCACTCAGGCCCGAAGGCGGCAAGCTCACCAAGCGAATCTCCGGGAATTCGTCCGCGACCCTCGAAGCGGTCCCATCGGTCGATCCATCGTCCACCACCACGACCTCAGGCGTCGGCCCCCTCAATTGCGTCAAGGACCGGAGACACGCCCCAATCCTTTCACCCCCATTCCGGGTGCACACAATCACCGAAAACCCCGGCATTTCCGGCTCGGGCAATGCCTCCCGGAAGGCCACTGACACCGCCGCCAATGCTGGCTTTTCCTGACCCTCCCGATCGGTCAGCCCGAACGACCAATCCTCCACGACCTCTCCTGCATTGAACCAACGATCACTCCACGCATACAAAGCCATTCCCGCTACCCCCTCCTCCCTCGCCACCCGCACCGCCCCCGCGAGCAACTCCGCTTGCCTCTCCGGCCCGTGCCGTTGGGAGTCCAAACCGAACTCCGAAATCAATACCGGCCGGTCCCCGGCAATCTGCTGCAAACGTCTCAGATACCTTCGCAAGGCCTCCACGTCCTCGAGATACACGTTCATCGCCGTCAGATCTGCCTGTCCCGGCTCAAGATACTCGGTCGTGGGGTAGTTGGCATACGCCCAGATCAACATCGGCGCCCTCTCGCGGCCAAACTCCACCAAGGACTCAAGCTGCCGACGCGTCCACTCCGGGCCCATCCAGCGCACCAAATCCGCTGGCACCTCATTGCCCACGAACACCCCGGCCAGTGCCGGGTGCCCCGATGATTCCGCAAGCCCCCCCGCCAACGAAGCTCGTGCCACCGCCAACGCCTCCCCATCGCGGAAATCCACCGATTGCGGCCACTCCGCCGCCGCAAACACCAGCAATCCCGCCGCCCTCGCCCCTTCCAACAAATCCCGAGAGGGCCACCCATACAGCCGCACCCCATCAAATCCCGCTGCACGGATCTTCACGAACTCCTCCGCCATCTCGCACGGCCAGCCGCCTGGAAAGGGCCCGTAAGTCACAAGGCGCAAGAATACCCGCTCCGCCCCTCGGCGAAGAAACCGTCCATCGACCCGGAGACGCTCCATTTCCCAGCCACGCTAGGAACGATGACGAGGAACGACGAGCAAAGACCGCCATTTCCCTCGCGCCCCTCCTCACCCGCATCTATCCATTTTCCCATGAGGAGCGAACTCCTGAACAATCCGATGTTTTCCATGGCCGCCACCCAATTCGATGGCGTGGCTGACTTCTTGGAGCTCAATGATGAACTCCGCGAACGCTGCAAATGGCCCAAGCGGCTCATCACCGTCACGGTCCCCGTCCGCCACGACGACGGCACCACCCGCGTCTATTTTGGCCATCGCGTCCAACACCACCTCACCCGAGGTCCCGTCAAAGGGGGACTCCGCTACAGCCCAGACGTTGATTTGGGCGAAGTCGCCGCCCTCGCCATGTGGATGAATTGGAAATGCGCCCTGATGAACCTACCCTTCGGCGGAGGCAAGGGAGGCATCAACTGCGATCCCCGCGCGCTTTCCACCGGAGAACTGGAGCGCATCACCCGCCGCTTCACCATGGAGATGATTCCCTTCATCGGTGAAGACATTGACGTCATGGCCCCGGATATGGGGACCAACGAACAAACCATGGCATGGATGGTCGATACCTATGCCACCCATGCCGGCCATCTCGTCCCCGGCATCGTCACCGGAAAACCCCTCTGCCTCCAGGGATCCGCCGGTCGCACCCGAGCCACAGGTCACGGCGTGGCATTCCTCGCCTCACGGGCACTCGACAAGCTTGGCGTGCCCATTGGCCAAGCCACTGCGGTGGTCCAGGGCTTCGGCAACGTCGGCCTTCATACCGCCCTCACGCTTTCCTCCTACGGCGTCAAAGTCCGCGGCATCGCCGACATCACTGGGGCCGTCTGGAACGATGCCGGGCTCGATCTTCCCCAACTCTCCGCCCACGCTCGCGACCAGGGAGGCGTGCGCGGATTCTCCGGAGCGGATGCCATCGACCCAGCCGAGCTCCTCTGCCAGCCCTGCGACATCCTCGCGCCTGCTGCTGCCGGCATGGTCATTACCCAGGAAAATGCGCCCAAGCTTCGCTGCAAAGTTCTCGCCGAAGGGGCGAACGGCCCGACCACTCCCGCCGCCGATGCGATTCTCAACGAGCGCGGAGACGTCTTCATCATTCCCGACGTCCTCTGCAATGCCGGTGGTGTCACCGTTTCCTACTTCGAATGGGTCCAGAACCTCCAGCGCTACCAGTGGACGGAACGGGAAGTCATCACCCGCCTCGAAACCCAGATGGAGGCGGCCTTCACCCGCGTTCTCAACTTCGCAGAGCGCTTCCGGCTCCCCATCCGAACTGCCGCTCAGGCTCTCGCTGTCAAAACAGTCTCTGACGTCAAGGCCCAACGCGGCATGTTCCCCTGAGCGCCCCCCCTTTAGCGGGTCACCATCACGGCTTTCAGCGACCCTTTCCCTTCCGTGGAGAGGGTTGCTTCCTCCCATCGATATCCCTCCGGCTTCGGATCACTGCCCGTAAATGAGGCGATCAGAGTTTCATCGGCCTCGCGGTAGGCCGCGGCCAGAAAATCGATCCCCTCCTGCTCGTTCCTGCGGAGGGTCAAGACCAGACGGCAAGCTCCGGCTCCCGCCGCAGGCAGCGAATCCCGAGCCACGATCTGGTCCGCCTTGCGGAAAACTCGCACGCCGTCTTTCTCGATCGAAGTGGTGGCCCAATACGGCCCCAGCCCCCACTGGAAATCGGTCACTTCTTCCGCAGTCGCAGGCTCATAGCGCGCCACCAAGGTCACCGCATCTCCGGCCTTCGCCAAATGGACCGTCGGAACCTTCGCCCGCCGCCGCCCATCCACCTCTTTCCATCCTTCCACGACCCGGGATCCTCCCAAGGCGGGTTGGAAATCATCACCCGTTCCCCACAAGGACGGGACCGGGCCCATCACAAAATGAAGCGTGCCCCCTGCCATCAAATCGGAATGACGGATGCGCGGCCGAGTCCATGGCTTGCCCTGCCACGTCACGGATTGGATGAAGAGGTTATCCCCCCCCGCATTCTCCGCCTCCAACACCAACGACTTTCCTCCCTCCAAAGCGAACGCGATCTGAGGGACGCGGGGCCCATGGAGATAATACAAATCCTGGCCTGCTACCGGGAAAATCCCCGCCGTCAGGAAAAAATACAGGGAAGACATCGCCCCGGAATCCTCATCCCCAGGGAATGAATAGGCCCCGTAGTGATCCCGCAGCCGGTCCGCCCAATGCGACGTGAGCGCAGGTCGCCCCGCATGCGCGAACAGCCAAGTACTGTGAAAGCACACCTCATTGGTGTAGTCCACATACGCGTTGCTCTCCTGCCGGAAGGCGAAATCCAACCGCTGGAGGAATCGCGCCCGCCCGCCCATCTTCTCAATCATCGCATCCCGTTCGTGCGGCACATTCCACGAATAGTTCCATGCCGTGCCCTGGTAAAAATCATCCCCCTTCGTCAGGCCCGTCGTACTAAATTCCCCGTTTTTTTTCCGCGCCCGTACGAACCCGGTGAACCCGTCCCCCGTCGCACTCTCGTCCCACACTTCCCGCCACGCCCCGGATCGCTTCTCCAGACGCTCTGCCACCGCCCGGTGACCCAGGCCTCGCGCCACCTGAGCTACCGCCCAGTCTTCATAGGCAAATGCGAGGGTCGATGACCCCGAGCGGGTCCGCCAATCGTAGTCGCCATGCTCCCCATCGCTCGCCACATACCCGAGCTTCAAATAATCCGGCATCCGGCGCTTGGCATGCGCCTCCAACAACTTCCAAACCTTCCCCCAATCGATCCCCGGAACCTTTTTGGCGAAAGCATCGGCGATGATCAGGTCGACCTCATCTCCCCCTTGCCCCACTTGGTAGTCCCTTCCCTGAATGAACGCCGTTTCCGCCCGGCCCCGGTGTTCATAGCGCTCTCCAAACCCATCGATCATGGAGGCCAGTGCTTCCGGTTGCACCACGGTCAATAAAGGGAACAAGGTCAACCAAGTGTCCCAACACGTGTAGTGATCGTCCCAAAACGGCGCGGTCTCCGGAAAATCCTCCGCATCTCCCGTCCGATCCCGCGGCTGAATCAAACTATGAAACAAGGAGGTGTACAGGCGCCGTCCTTCTTCCGGATCAATCCCCGGGGTCTCCACCCGCGACAGAGCCTCGACCCACGCCTGCCGACCCTTCGCCTCCAGCGCCTCTGCATCCCAATCCGGCAAGTCCGCTTCCAAAAACGCCTTCGCCGTTTCCACCGAGCGGAAAGAGACCGCCACCTTCAACTTCACCGGGCCCTCGGCTTCGGGATCGAACGCCATCCACCCTCCCAACCGGCCCCGGTTCTTCAACTGCGCGGCTGTGCCCCCTTCCTCCACTCGATCATTCTCCCAAGTTCCTACCCCCGTCGGTTTCCGATCCACCTTCGCGTAGAAAAACACCTCATAGGGAGCCGGATTCCAATTCCCATCAAAAGTCCCACCTCCCGAGATGGTCCCTGCCTCCGCGTCGATCGCAACGGAGCCTTCCACCATCCCATCGCTCTTGCCCAACTTCCGGGCCACATCGAAGTAGATCCGCGCATCCTCTCCTCGCGGAAACTCAAACTCATACAAGGTGGCCCGCCGCGCTGGCACCACCGTGCACGCCGTCTGCCACCGCTCCAACTTCGTCCGCATCGCCCAAGGCTTCGCCTCCATCCCCGTCACCTCGGAAGCATGATCCTTCTCCCCCATGCCCGGACCCAAACGCGGCGAAACCAAAAAGTTCCCGAAGGAAACCGTGCTGCTCCCAGCCCCCAGCGCGTGCAACTGCGAAAACCCCACCACCCGGCTGCCATGCTGGTATCCCGAAGCTGCCGTTTCCTCAGTATCGGGGCTCGGATACACCGAGGCGTGTGGAAGAACCGGGCCCGGCGGGCATGACCCCCGATCCGCAGCTCCGATCATCGGATCGATCCATTCGACCGCCTCCTCCGAATCCGCTCGCGCCAGCGGAATCCACACATTCAGAACAACAACAGCAAGGGCAGGAAACAGACTTCGAAGCATCATTGTGGAGCGGGAAACTACCCCCGAAAACGCGCCAAGGTTTATTGCCGATTTGAAAAACTTGCTCGGCGACAAGCCACCACCACCCCACCCAACAAACCCAACGCCCCCAAACCGGTTGCCAGTGGAGCGGCGCAACCCACTGCCATCAAGGCATAAACACCGGCCGAAACCGCGGCCACCACCGCCGCATAGGGCCATTGGGTCGCCACATGCGCCACTGGCTCACAACCCGAGGCCAGCGCACTCACAATCGTCGTATCCGAAAACGGACTCGCATGATCTCCAAACACCGCCCCACCGAAAACCGCCCCAATCACGGCCGGAAGAGCCGCCGGATCGAACCCCGCCTGCGCCGTCGCCAAGCCTAGAGCAAGGGGCATCACCAAGGCCATCGTCCCCCACGAAGAACCCGTGGCGAAGGACGTCAGTGCCGCCGTTCCAAAAACCGCCAACGGCAACCATGGCGCCGCCACATGCCGGCCCAAAGTTCCCTGCAAAGCTTCCGCAGCCCCCATTGCCTGAAACACGCTCCCCAGAGTCCACGCCAACACCAGAATCACCAACGCGGGCAACAAACCCGCTGCTCCTGCCACCGCCGCCGCTCCTGCCCGATCCCTCCTCGGATGACAGCCCCAGGCCGCCAATAATCCCGCGACCGCCCCCGTCACGAGGGCCACCGGACCCGCCGAACTCGACGCCGCCTGCCTCCATGCGTCCAACGACAAGACCCTCACCGGATTTCCAGAAAACCACTGCAGCGAAATGGCAATCGATCCCGCCAACACCATCAGAGGCACCACGGCCCGCCACGCCGCAGTCGCCACCATCGCCTCCTTATCATCCCCCAAATCCACCGCCCGAGCCCCCTTCATCGGCCCCGGCTCCCAACGGAAAAACACCGCCACCGGAATCAACAACAAGGTCAACACACAGTACGGATTTGCCCCAATCGACCGGAAATACAGCCCGTATGCATCCGCCCCCGGAAGACTATCTCCAATCAAGGTCAGCTGGGTCGCAATCCACGTCGAAACAAACGCCACACACGCCACCGGTGAACTCGTCGAGTCCACCACCCACGCGAGCTTCTCCCGGGAAACTCCGGCCCGATCCGCCGCCTGCCGGCAAATCCTCCCGACCAACAAACTGTTCGCCAACCCATCGAAGAAACAAAGCAAACCCATCGCATAGGCCGATCCCAGCACCCGGCGATCCGCCGCACCACGGCCCAACATCCGTTGCAGGATCGCCGCAAATCCCCCTGACGATTCCAGCACCCCTGCAAATGCTCCCAAAAGCAAAGTGAACACCAGCGCCCCGACATGCCAGGAGCCCTCCAGGGATGGAAATCCATGCTCCTCCATCGCCACCCTCACCATCTCCACTGGACGCCCCTGAGCCAACAACAGAGCCCCTGCCAGCACCCCCGCCGCCAAACCCACGATCGCCTGCCGACTCAACAAGATTCCGACCAATGCCACGGCTGCTGGCCAACAGGTCACCCACCCCCCCTTCACCCCTCCCAAGGCCAAAGCCCAAGTCGTGGCGAGCAATCCCAATGCAACCCCCAGCTTTTTCATGCTTCCGAACATGCCCTCCGTCATCGCTTTGCCCAGCCGGAACCTCCGCCCCCTCACCGTGCTTGCTTTCCCCACCCGGCCGGATACCAGATCTCGCACCCAACCACTCCCATGTCGGCCGACCCGATTCCCGTCATTCCCCTCCACCCGGCCAATCCCTGCATGACCTGCGGTGCTTGCTGTGCGTTCTTTCGGGTCTCCTTTCACTGGGCAGAATCCACTGCGGGCAGACCCGATGGCGTTCCCGAGGAAATGACCTCCCAGGTCACGCCTCACCGCGTTGCCATGCTCGGCACTCTCTCCAAACCTCCCCGCTGCATTGCCCTCCATGGCACCGTGGGCGAGGCGGTCTTTTGCTCCATCCATCCTGCCCGCTCGTCCCCATGTCGCGATTTCGCCGCCTCCTGGGAAAATGGCGAACCCAATCCCGATTGCGATCGCGCCCGCGCTGCCTTCGGCCTTCCTCCCCTCGAACCCGGCTGGTGGCAGCCCGAGCATGACGGTGATGAACCGCCTCACGAACCCCGCCCCATTCGCCCCCGGCGCCGCCGCAAACGCGCTGCTTGAGGCCGCCGCCTCTCCGCCCTCGATCAGTCTCCGCGGGGATCATCCCTCCACCCGACCCGCCAACTTCACGCGCACCGCCGCCACCTGAAAATCATCCTCATAGAGGATTTCTCCCGGTTGATCAGTCGATTCGACCTCCATTCTCAGTTGGTATTTTTCAGCAAGACCCTTGTAGAACGAAAGGCGGCTCAAAAGAGGATGCTCCATCGCGGATTCCTTAAACCAAGTAATCGCCCTCCGGGGGTTCCCCTCTGCATAGAATGGAGGAAGGGGCAAATGCTCCTCATACCAATTCCGGTGGTCCCAGTATTCCCTTTCCTCATCCTCCGTCACCCGGCCATCTCGAACCAAATGCCATACGGCGACAAAAATCCCATACCGCTCCCCAGTATAAGGACTCACCGCGTCAGAGCAGTAACGATAGAATCGCATCATAGAGAGTTTCCACCCCCCCCACTCTATCGCCGGGATCTGCTGGAACAAGTCCCAGGACGGGAAGCCGACTGATCCCCCACGACCTCCTCGCCCCCTCGATGGCTCTTCAAACGTTACTATCGCACCCGCCTCCTGGGAACGCTTCTCATTCGATTCCCCACTCGGCCAACGGCCCCGCAATGGCATCCGCCCAGCGCCGGTATCCTTCCGCGGATAGATGAAGCAGATCCGGCATGATCTCGCGCGACAACCTCCCGTCTTCTTCGAGAAAGACCCCACCCACATCGAGATAACGGACCCGCTCACCATCAGCGAAAGTTCGCAGGCGGTCGTTGATCGCCCGATTGTTCAAGCGCGCCGGATCCCACGCCGTCTCCCCTCGGGGAAAGATCCCCAAAAGCAACACCCGGGTGTCCGGAGTTTGCTCTCGGAGCGTCTCTAAAATCACCTTCACACCCTCGGCAACCTCCTGAGGTTCCTGCATCCAATGCCCGGTGTTGTTGGTGCCTATCATCACCACCGCCACCTTGGGTTTCGCTTCGCATTGCCGTCCTTCCGTCAACCGCCACAACACATGTTCCGTACGGTCCCCCCCAATGCCTAGATTGATCGCCTTGAGCTTGCCGTAGCGATCCTGCCAAACCTGCTTACCGGTGCTTTCCCAACCGTGCGTGATCGAATCCCCGATGAAGGCCAGATCGTAGGGACCCTCACTTGCCAGTCGAGTCAGCCTCGCATTGCGCTTTTTCCAGGTGCGTTCCTTCCCCTGACGCTCGTCGCCACGGGTCGAGGGAATGATGGCCGACTGCACACCAAAGAACTTCCGGAGATCAAAGTAGCGCTTTTTCATGCCCTCGAAAACCTCTCGGTACAGTGGGTCGTCATGCACGCTTCGCAGCTCGTGGGGATCTTCCACGAGATCAAAAAGTTGCCACTCCCGCGTGCGGGGAAATCGCATCAGTTTGTAACGATCGTTGCGAATCCCATCGTGCTCGGGCACCTCGTGAATCGCATCATTCTCGTAGTAGGCATAGTAAACTGCATCTCGCCAACCACTGGGCAGGACCTTGGGATGCTCAATCACTGGCATCAAACTACGACCCTGAATGTCGGAAGAAATCGGAACCCCCGCCGCCTCGAGAAAGGTCGGCGCATAGTCAATATTCTGCACCAACGCCGTCGGCCGACTCCCGGCCTCGATGACCCCTGGCCACCGCATCAACAAAGGCATCCGCATGGACTCCTCAAACATCCACCGTTTGTCGAACCACCCATGCTCCCCCAGATAAAAACCCTGATCGGAGGCATAAACCACCAGCGTGTTCTCGGCCAGCCCGCGCCGATCCAGTTCGTCCAGGACCCGCCCCACATTTTCATCCACCGCAGCCACGCACTTCAGGTAATCGCTCAAAAATCGCTGAAACTTCCAATCGACCACATCGCGATCCGTCAGGCTTCCGGCTTCCAGCTCAGCGAGAAATTTTTCATTTCTCGGCTCATAGTAGTCATCCCATGCTTTCTTCTGGGCCGGACTCATCCGTCCATATTCCTCATTCTTCATCCCGGAGGCGAAGAATTCCGGAAACCGGTTTGGCCCCTTGAATTTCAGGTCATGCGCCCACTGAAGATCCTTGGCGATCGACATCTCGTTCTCCTTCAGCAAACCACTGCGCCCCTCGTAATGATCGCCGAAAGTCTCCGGCTGAGGGAGGACTTCCCCTTCCAATCGATCCAAGAACCGCGGCGCTGGTGACCATCCACGATGCGGTGCCTTGAACTGGCACATCAGGAGAAATGGCCGCGATGGATCGCGACTTCCCAACCACTCCATCGCTCGGTCCGCAATCACGTCGGTCGAGTACCCTGGGTAGCGACGCAAGCTCCCATCCATCTGGCGGAAGTCCGGATTGTAGTAGTGCCCTTGCCCAGGCAACACCTCCCAATGATCGAATCCTTGGGGATCACTCCCCAAGTGCCACTTCCCAAAGATCGCCGTCTGATAGCCAGCCGCCTGAAGCATCTTCGGAAAAGTCGGCTGATCACCATCAAAGCGATTTGAATTGCGCCGAAATCCATTCACGTGGCTGTGCTTCCCAGTGAGGATGCACGCCCGCGAGGGACCGCACAACGAATTGGCACAAAAAGAGTTTTCAAAAACCGCCCCCGCTTCAGCGAGCCGATCGATCTGCGGTGTGGTCGTAAGCTTCGAGCCATAGGCGCTGATCGCCTGCAACGCATGATCGTCAGAAAACAGAAACACGATGTTCGGCCGCGGACGCTCCGCGTGAACTCTGACCGCCAAGGCCAGGACCCACAGCAACAGAATCTTCATCGAAAAAACTGACCCATCAGATTCCCGCCAGCACCCCAGTCGAATCTCCGACCCGCTCGGCCTGCACTCCCATCCGCTCCAACAGGGCGAGGTGAAGATTCGTCATCGGCGTTCCCTCAGCCGCATGAAGAATCTGGCCTGGCTGGAGCGAGCCGCCGCCGCCGCCCGCAAGAAGCAGCGGAAGGTCGTCGTGATTGTGGCGGTTGCCATCGCCGATGCCGCTTCCGTAAACGATCATCGAATGGTCGAGAAGCGAGCCCTCGCCATCCGGCGTCTCGGCCATGCGACGCAGAAACCCAGCAAACTGCTCAGCGTAAAAACGGTCAATCGTCGCGATTTGATCAAGCAGCTCCGTGTCATTGCGGTGGTGGGAAATCGAATGGTGACCATTGGCAATTCCAAGCTCAGGGAACGGCCGGTTCGATCCATCGTGCGCCAACAAAAAGGTGGAAACCCGAGTGCTGTCGGTCTGAAACGCCAGCGCCATCAGTTCGAACTGCAGTTGAATGTGCTCCGCGTAGCTTTCGGGAATCCCTGCCGGACAGGCAATCGGAGGTTGGGGCGGATGATGATTCTCTGCACTCTCGATCCGTTTTTCCAATGCACGCACGGAGGTCAGATACTCCTCCACTTTGCCGCGGTCCGTGGCTCCCAGGCGCCCTTGCAGGCGCTTCGCGTCGCCGCGCACAAAGTCGAGGATGCTCTTGCGGCGGACGCGGCGCGCCGCGTCCTGCTTGGCATTGCCCGAACCAAAAAGCTTCTCAAAGACCAAACGGGGATCCCGCTCCGCCGGAGCAGGCGTGTCTTCATCCAGCCAGGAAAGGTTGAACTGATAGGCACACGAGTAACCCGAATCGCACTGCCCGGAACGCCGCGCCGGATCGGTCGAAAGCTCCAGCGAAGGGAGGCGAGTTTCATGCCCCATCTGGCGCGCCGCGATCTGATCCACTGAAATACCGGCCCGGATATCCGCCCCAGCAGTCTTCCGCGCCTGACAACCCGTCAGGAACGTTGCATTCGCCCGGGCGTGATCTCCGGCACCATCCCCGTTGGCCCGGGCCTTATCGTGATCCAGATGCCTTAGCAGGGAAATGTGCTTCTCCAGCCCTGCGAGGGGTGCCAGCGAATCCGCGAAAGCAAGAGTGTCCCCTTGCGGCAACCATCGCGATAGATTCACCCCGTTGGGCACATACACGAAGGCAAGGCGCCGCGGCGCGGCGGCAAGCGAACCTACCGGAGATCCGAAGGCTTCCAGTGAGGGCAGGGCCAGCGTGGCGGCCAGGCCTTGAAGAAAGTGGCGTCGCGAGGTCATGGCAAATGGGGCTACGCAAGATCAGGGAGGAAATGTTTCATCCATCTCCCCGTCGCTTTTGAAAGGGCACCGAGCGGGTGACGGCATGGATCATCGCACGAAACCCTCCACCCGTCGCTTCGGTTTCCGCCAAAATGCGATCCAGTGCAGGTTTGTCATACCAATCCGTCCCCCGCCCCAAAGCGTAGGTCAGAATCTTCGACGCCACGGATCGAAGCAACTCCTCGCGGTGCTCCCGCACCAGGATCTCCCGCAATTCCCCCGCCCCGGTGAAGGCTCGTCCACCCACCAATTCACCACTCACGTCCAGTGGCTTTCCATGGTCCTCCGTCCGCCATGTGCCATCCGCATCGAAGTTCTCCAGACCAAATCCAATCGGGTCCATCAACGCATGGCAGGCTGAGCAGTTCGGATCCTGACGATGCTTCTCCATCTGCTCGCGCAGGGACAAATGCTCCTTGCCTCCACCCTGTGGGGGATCGAGTTGCGGCACATTCGGCGGGGGAGGTGGCGGAGGAGTATCGAGCAAATTCTCCAGCACATACTTGCCCCGCATCACCGGAGACGTCCGAGTCGGAAGGGAGGTCAGCAAATGAAACGATCCCTGGCCGAGCAGTCCCCGGCGCGGCGTGCCCTCCAAATCCACCAGACGAAACTCCGGACCCTCAACCCCTGCGATCCCATAATGATGCGCAAGCCGCTCATTCAAAAACGAATAGGAGGCATTCAACAACTCCGTGACCGGTCGATCTTCCCGCAGCAAATACCCAAGAAAATGCTCCGTTTCCCGCCGCATGTCGCCGCGAAGTGCCAAATCAAAATCCCGGAAAAATCGAGGCGATGGACGCGAAGCCGCCAAATCGCGCAGTTGCAACCATTGCCCACCGAAATTCGACACCAACGCCGAAATTCGATCCGAGGCGACCATCCTCTCGACCTCCTGAGTCCATTGCTCCCGCAACTTCCCCTCGTCCGCCAGCATCATCAGCCGCTCGTCCGGCATCGTCGACCACAGGAAATACGACAGTCGCGACGCCAGCGCATGCTCACCAATCTCATGCACCGAACCCGGTTCATCGGGCTCCGGTTGCGGCTCCTCCCGATACAAAAAGGACGGGGACACCAGCATCGTTTCCAAACCCATTGCCACCGCTTCGTCGGCAGCCATTTCCTCGCTGCGCAATGCGTGAAACAGACCGAGGTAACGATCGATCTCCTCTGCCTCCACCGGCCGTCGGAAAGCCCGACGGGCGAAATCCCGGAAAATCCGTCTCACCTCCTCGTCCTGATCACCTCGCAAATCTCCCTCGCCAAAAATCCGACGATGCGAGGCCGGCTTTGGCAATCGCGGTCCATCCAGCGGCCCCACCAAAGCCACCGACTCCAGCCGCAGATTCGTGTCCCGAGCTTCCGGCTCCGCCTTTTCATCCCACGAATCATTGATGAAATGCAGAGCGATCTTTGCGCGATCCGAACCTTCCACCGCCAAGTCCATGACCAGCACTTCAGGATTCTCCATAGAAGCCGTGGCAGTGATCTCTCCAAGGGATTGGCCGTCGACCTCCACCCGCATGGTCGGGGCCCCGGAAGGCCCACGAGTTCCTCCTGCCTTCACCTCCAGACGATAGCGCCCCGAGGTCAGACCACTGAACTCCGTGCTCACCACGCCATTGGTATGAAGGAACTTCCCGTTTCCGTCAGCCCTGCCATCTCCCCCCAGCTTGCGTCCAAGCCGCTTCTGCTTCGGAAAAGGCATCGGGCCTAGATGAACCGCCTTGCCGACCGCTAACCGCGCCGCATCCAAATACTTGTCCAGATGCGCCGGGGATAGAGTCAGCACATCCCCAATGGTGTCGAAGCCGTACCCCGAGTCATCCGGCGGCAACAATTCGACCACTCGCAAATCGATCCCCAGAAGATCGCGCAAAGTATTCTGATACTCGATCCGATTGAGCCTTCTCAGGGTGACACGACCCGGATCTGGGTGGTCGGGATCGACGGGAAAGACTGCCGCATCGATCCAATCGATCCATGCCTGGCGCTCTTCCGCCGCCGGTTGATATTCATCCGGCGGAGGCATCAAATGCTGCTCCAAATTGAGCCGAATCCGCTTCCACACCTCGCGATCCGCCTGCATCGAGGGGATGTCCGAAAATCGATCAAGATCGAGTTCGCCCTTCTTCACACCATCCCCATGGCAGTCGAAGCAATACTCGAGCAGCATCGGCTGGATCGTTTCCTCCCACGCCACCTCCGGCGGCACCGCTTGGGCCGCGCCGAGAAAGGCACCGAGAATCAAGGAAACGATCCGCATGATGGCGGGATACGCAGCGATTGGCCGAGTTTTCACAGGAGTTCGCCATTTCCGCCCAAACCGTCACCTCCCCCGTCCGCCCGGCACCACCCGCGATGACGCGTTCCCCCGGCTAGTTGACGGTTCCACCGTTGAGTCCTAGACTGCGCGGGCCGTCCGCCCGGGTCCTTCCCTTTCAAGGGCCTGCACCCACCCCCCTATTTCGTCCCATGTCTCCCGACGACCGCGAGGACCCCGTGTCCTTTCCCCGCACCCGGCTTCGCGTGGTGGTGGAAGCGCTTTTCTGGATTTTCATGCTTTCGTTCTCCCTCGACTATCGGGCGGCCGAAGCACGGGCCGGAGGAGCGGGTGCAGGACTCGACCAACTGGTTTTCCTCATGATGGCGCTCGGTTCCACCGGCGGCCTGCTCGTGCTCGGCTGGCGGACTCTCACGGTGCGCCCCGGTGCCTGGATGCTCGCCTTCTGGGGAGCCTTCCTCGCCTACATGCTCGGAAATGCCTTCCTCCAAGGGGTCAATCCAGGTCGATCGCTGCGCATCATCCTGCCCCTTATGTTGTGCTACGCAGGCATGATCAACGTCCACATTGCCAGCTGCCTCGGCGTTCGGCCCGCCAAGCTCGTCACTCCGATTCTCGCCGCCGCCTGCATCAATGTCGTGTGGCGAATGATTCAGGGATTCTTATTCAAAGGGGCTGAACTCGATACCGTAAGAACCGAGGTTCTCAGCTTGGCAACGGCATGGCTCACAGCCTTCATTGCTTGCTCCATCCTCCTCAGGCCACGGCTTCATTGGACTGCGATCATGGCAAGCGGTGTGCTTTTTGTGGGGATCATCATCACGATCACGCGATCATTGATTCTTCCCATCGCAGCCGCAGGCGCCACAGCAAGCCTCGGCTTTCTGCTAGGAGTCAAATGGGGTGCATTTCAGTGGCGCGATGTTCCTCGCAGACTTGCGCCCATCTTCATGATGGGAGGATTGGGAGGATTCGCCCTCCTTCTCACATGGATCGTTCAACCTCACATCATCGAACGATGGAATGAGCGCCTTTTCCACTACTCAAACCTTCGAAATACCACTCGCGACATTTCTTGGCTGACGCGCGAAGCAGAAGCGTCCGCCATCTTTCACATCCTGGGCTCCGATCCCATCTCCTACCTCTACGGAAAGGGTATTGGAGCCTCCTACTATTGGGATGCCGCCTACCTCCCCGAGATCTACCTCGTATATCCGAAGGAAGAACAACTCGGAGTGGACGTGTGGTTTTCGGGTCATTCGATTTGGACCTATTCCATGTTCTCCGGGGGAATCATCGCTCTGCTGTGCGTGATTGGATTGTTCATCGCCACCATCGTGCAATCGATCAAGGCAGCAAAAGCCAATGCGGGGATGCCGGGCCCAGACTACTGGATCGCCTTCATGCCCCTTGTTTTCACCGCGTGCTTCCTGAGTCTCACGCTGACTTCGAATCCGTTCGATGAACGACTGCTCGCTCTCATGTTCGGAGTCATGGCCACGCTTCCCCAAGCCTTCTTCATCCGCGGATCTTGGATTCACTCCTTCACAGATCGCCTCATCACGAGCGATTCTCCGACGAAATCATGAGCCCAATTTCCTCGTCTACGGTCGCAGCTCAGGCACCCAAACGCTTCGCATACGTCGACGAACTTCGCGGGTTTGCGGTGCTTCTGGTCGCTTTCGTTCACATCGGTTTCTATTTCGACGAAGACATGGGAATTACCCATATTTCCCGATATGGACAATATGGAGTGCAGTTGTTCTTTATGCTGTCAGCCTTCACGCTTTGTCACAGCATGGATCGCCTTCCACGGATGGGGCAAGGCGACTACCAAGCCTTCTTCATCAAACGCTGGTTTCGTATCGCTCCCCTCTACTTCTGCGCCTTAGTTTTTTATACACTTTACTCTTTAGCCAGCCATCAGCTTTTCGGCAAAACTCCATGGACAGAGCCATCGGCCTTTTCCCTCGGCGGCTTTCTTACCAACCTCACTTTCACTCATGGACTCTGGCCGCCAGCCGTCAATCAAGTTGTCCCGGGGGGGTGGTCCATTGGCTGTGAGTTTCTCTTTTACTCGCTTTTTCCATTCCTATTTTTCGCCACTCGAAATCGCCCTTGGCTCTTAGGGTGCCTGATCGCCGTCTGCATTCCTATGGCCTCCGCACTACCCAAGGTTCTTTCGACCTTGGGGTGGCTTGAGCCGCCCGGAAATGACAGCTTTGCCTATTTTTCGGTGATCAATCAGCTCCCCTGCTTCCTGATGGGAATGATCTATTTCCATTTCAAAGACCAAAAAGTCTTTCGCTTTCTCGGGATCGGAATGATGGCTCCCCTTGGAGTTCTTCTGGCGGTCCTCCATCCTCAATCATTCGGTTGGAACTTCACACCTCTTGTTGCTGGCATGCTGTTTGTTGGCTTCGCACTCCTGATCGAAGTTTTACCTCGCTTCCAGATCTTAGCTCGAATTGGAGAATGCTCTTTTTCGATCTACCTAGTCCATTTCTTCATCACTTGGAATCTGGGCGTGCTCTTTTTGAGGAAGTTCCCCGCTTTCCTTTCACAGCCCCTATCGGCTCTCGCCATCTACGCTGCTGTCGTGATCATCAGCTACATCGTATCTCGTTGGACCTATCAGCACATCGAATTGCGATCCATTGCAAAGGGACACGCCGTCGCCGGTTCGCTCAAAGAAAAGCGGAAGTTGAAGATGGTCAATCTTCGACCCGAATAAGTTCGATAACCCACGGATGCTCCGAGGGTCACCAAGTTGGATGCCTACCCTTTCGGCAAAACCAAGCTGGGCTGGCTTGGATCACTGCTTCGGTCAGCAGGTGCATCAACGAATGCGTCTGCCATCAGCACCTCCATGCTTCTCCCGGCACAATCGAGTTCAGAACTCGAATTCACATCCACCCCGGGGAGAAAGACGCGCGGTGATGCCTTCAAGATCATCAGCCACCAAATACCCGCCCTCTTCCTGACCTCCCCGCCGGATGAAGGGGTGCTGAGTTTCCACCGGGCTCAGGTCGCGGAAGAGTGCCAACTCCTCCTCCCGAGATGGGATTCTAGTGCATCGTCCGAAAAGTAGCAGGCATATCAGGTGATGCCAGCGTCTTGGGCGAGCTTGGTTAGTTGGATGATCCGACTGAGCTTCTTCGGG
>NZ_JACHFD010000016.1 GCF_014201715.1 Haloferula luteola | reverse complement strand
GCATCGTAGTCATGAGTTTCTTGCAGAACGTAAAAGCTGTGGCGACCCCGATAACCCACCGGTGAAGCCATGGACAATCAATCACCTCCCGAAGCCGGCGGCAAGAACGCAACAAAGCCGCTGATAGGGGTCGCCTCCACTGCCTCGTTCGACTTCTTCATTTTGCAACGAGAGCCCGAAGTTTCTTGAGGATACCTTCATGGAAAACGCTGCTTCCGCTGTAGGGGCTTCCTGTAAACATACCCTTTCGCCCTTGCACCTTCTTCAGCTCATTGATGGCAACCCTGCGACCTTCACCTAGAAGCTCACTATCCTTCAGGTATTCGAGGTGGGCGACATAGAATCTACCTTTGGAGTCCACAAAAACGAACTGCTCAACAGGTCCGTAAAATGGCTCATCCTTCCAAGACGCTTCCCGGTAATCTGCCACAATCTTACCCAACGTCGCCTCACCCAAATCGAGTTTACCAACCAACTTGCCGGTTGCAATCCAGTACGTCGGTTTGCCGGTCAAATTGGATCTTACATGCTTCGGCGTCTCGACGCGGTCCTCGCGATAAACCTCAATAGTCTCAGCATGAGTGAACCCCACCAGAAGGAGTGTTGTCAAAATGACGAGTCTCATTTTTTGTCGAACGTTGAAGTGGTGGCACCCGCTACCGGGAGCGCCACTCCGACTCACGGTAAAGGGTTCTAGTCACGGTTCAATCTCCGACTCGCAGCGGGGTAGCGGGTTGCCACCCACGCCTTGTTCGCTGTTGGCTTGTCTATGGCGTCGTAACTTGCCCCTCGTCATCTATGTAAAGGGGGATTGTCGTCGTCATTTTGCGCTTTGGGGTTGCCAATCTCACACTGACCTCAACGGTGTCAGAAGACAGCCATCTTAAGGGCACCTGTCCGGAAGAACTCACAGACTCCTTGGCGACTCCAAGCTTCTTTGCGGCGATCTCCAACAAATCCGGAATCTCCAGTGATGCGGCAGTGCCAGCCTTGGAAATCCGATAGATGTTGAGCTTGCTGTGCCTTGCGCCTGAATCGTGAGTTGCGAGCAGCGTGGATATGTCGTTCCACTCTATTGAGAGAAACGAAGTCACTTCCTTGTCTGTCATCCACTTCGTTCGCGAATTGATGATAAATAGCAGTGTGGTGCGGTCTGCTGGCGCGAGCCCGATACCTGTGGCAGTGGTCGCGCTATCGGGAGTGTCTCCATCCCAATGATTGAACTCAAACAGCGCGTGTTCCGCGTCAGGAGATGTTGAACCCTCAATGAGAACGCCTTGGGTGATTCCGCGTTGCCTAGCCCACCACTCTTCTGGCTCCCGTGCACTCGCCGGAGGGGCGGCAATCGCTAGCGCAGAAATGGCAGTAAGGAAGCGATTCATTTCTCCAGCGAGACCCTATGGCTGCGACTTGAAGCAGTCGGGCACCATCGGAGTGGGTTGAGGGTTGGGAATAAGGTGTCGGGTCGGGTTCTTTTCGTGGGCGATCCCGCGTGAACGGGATCTATCCAAGATCAATGCGTGACGAAAAATGAAAACGAACTCAGACACGACCCGCACACCCTACCTCGGACGCGATGTCCATAACGAGCAAATTGACTCAGGTATTCGGGAACCATCCGTTTGTCCATCCCCTGCGGGTATGATCATCGTCATTCTGGAGGGGTCCCGCAACGCGGAACCTCGTCCGTAAGGATCGGTCGCCACCTCCCAGCACGCGCTGGGGTGTCTCTTCAGTGGGGCGACTTCACCCACCCACTGGCCAGCTTTGCCCCCGTCGGCCGAGATCAGTTTGAGCCAGCCAGAGGTGGTGGTGAGAACGGCCATCAGCAGGCGGGCTCCGTCGCGGTCCTGCACGTCGGCGGGAGTCACCTTCACGGAAAGGATGAAGCCGAGGGTGTCGACCAGGACGTGTCTCTTCCTTCCTGTCATCGTCTTACCCGCATTAGAGCCACGAAGTCCGGGTTGGCTCGCTGTGCGAACGCTTTGGCGATCGAGGATCGCAGCGGTCGGGGCATCTTTTACCGACTTTGAGCCGGTCCAGGTCGCGGATCGCGTGATGGATCTGCTGCCAATGGCGCTGCTTGGCCCACAGTCGGAAATCGTGGTAGAAGGTCTTCCGGTGGGGCAGGTCGTGCGGGATCCTGCGCCACGAACCGCCGGTCCGGATGATGTCGAGGATGCCATTGAGGATGCTGCATCGCGAGTGTTCGCAGGTCCCTTCCCCGCCATCCCTTCGGGCAACTGGGAAGTAGCGCGCGGATCCTCTCCCACTCGGATTCGGTCTGGCTGCTCGGATCCTCGTGCATCCCGAGCTTTTCGACCACCTAACCTAACAGAACAGAAGTTCGTGGCAAATCATGCTGTGTCTCCCGGCCGGGAAGCATGCGAACGGTTCGAGACTTTCCTCCTGAGGGGGGGAACGCCGACCCGGTCGTCGGCCCGCGGGAGCACGCCCACGGGCGCCCCTTAACCGAGCGGGATTCTCTGAGCGCTGACCGATGAAAGAGATCGCTTGATCGTCAGTTGCTTGTTGACGGGGCTTTTCGCTTTCACCGGCCCTCTTCCAGGCTTTTCTTTGGCGGGCGATCTTCAGGTTTCACACCGATGGACACGATGACCTTCCGCCACCACAAGCTCCGTGCCACTGCTCTTGTTCTTCTGGCTCTCGTCGGCACGGCTCTGGTCTTGGTCATTCCAGCCATCGCTCGCGAATTCACCGACGGAATCATCGGACAAAACCGGCCTGATCGGATTGTTCGAATCACTCTGATCGGCCTGGGCGCGATTGCCCTGAGGCAAGCTTTGCTTTCTCTCCGTTCGCTTCTTGCTCAGTCACTCGAGTCGCGGCTCACCCATGATTTGCGGGTCCGGCTGTTCGATCAGCTTCAGAGCCAACCCATTCGTTGGTTCGATCGTCACGCTTCGGGGGAAATCATGTCCCGTGTGGCGGATGATGTTCCTGCGACTCAGCGGATGTATGTGGAAGCCTTGGATGTCGCGCTTCCTGCCTTTTTTCAGTTCGCCGCCATTTTGGGATCGCTGTTCTGGCACGATAGTCGGCTGGCATGCGTGGCGATTGCTCCACTTCCGGTGATTGGGCTGATCACATGGCGTCACTCGGTTCGCGCCGCCCCTCATTGGAGGGCTTCGTCAGAGGCGACGGCGGATCTCCACGCCCATCTCCACGATTCGCTTTCTGGGATTCGCCAGATCAAAGTTTTCACCCACGAACCGGAGACCTTGGAATCCTTCGCCGCCGCCTCTCAGCGCACGCGAAGTCGCTATATGAAGGTGATGAAGGGCCAGGCGGTGGTTTGGCCCGGGGTCTCGATGCTAGCGGAGGCCGGAATCATTCTTATGGTCGCCTACGGAGCGTGGAGAGTGTTGCAGGGGGAAATGACATCTGGAACCTTGTTCTATTTCCTCTTTGCCTGGGGCTTCTTGTTTGATCCGGTGTCGAAGATCAATCCGCTGTCTCAGACCTTCAGTCGAGGTCGCAATGCGATGCGGCGGCTGCGCGAAATTCTTGATCGGCCTGCAGAGCCTCAGCTGACCGAGGGTCTGCGGCCGGCTGTTTTCCGGGGCGATATCCGCTTCGAAGGGGTTTCTTTTTCTTATGATGAGACGACTCCGGCGGTCGCCGAGATTCAGCTCCATGCAGCGCCCGGAGAGACGATCGCTCTGGTCGGTCCCACCGGGGCCGGAAAATCCACGCTGCTTCACCTCTTGGCCCGATTTTATGAGCCGAGTTCCGGACGCATTTTGCTCGATGGGCAACCCCTCGACCACCTGTCGAAAGAATGGCTGCGTGACCATATTGGCTACGTGACGCAGGACAGCTTTCTTTTCAACGATACGCTCCGCGCCAATCTGCAGATTGCCCGGCCCAGTGCGACGGACAGTGAGCTCTGGAAGGCGCTTGAGGCCGCCAACGCCGCGAGGTTCGTGCGTGATCTGCCAGAGCAACTCGACACGTTGGCGGGAGAACGTGGCATCCGATTTTCCGGGGGGGAAAAGCAACGCCTCTCCATCGCCCGCGCGCTTCTGCGCAATCCTCCGCTCCTGCTTCTCGATGAAGCGACCTCGGCGTTGGACAATCAGACGGAGCTACTGGTCCAGCAGGCTCTTGAACGTCTCCGCGCCGATCGCACTTGCTTCGTGATCGCCCATCGCCTCAGCACGATTGAAGCCGCGGATCGCATCGCGGTGCTGGTTGACGGCCGCATTGCAGAAGTCGGAACTCACGCCGAACTGGTGGAGGCTGCAGGTCCCTATGCTGATTTGCATCGGGGCGGATGGAGCCCACTTGTCCCACCAAGTTGAATCGAGGATCTACTCGAGTGAAGGCATTGCATGGGCCCGACCACGGGCACGCGCCTTCGCCACTGCCCAGATCGCGGATCCCCACGAGACGACCACCAAGGACAGGTTGGCGACAAACGGTTCCCAAGGATAGGGCCATCTGGGAATCACCCCGGTCATTTGGAGGAGCGCGGCGTAGGGGGCAAAGGCCGCCCAATATCCGGCCAATTGGAGAGCGACGCTGAGCAGGACTGCGATGGACATCCCCCCTGACAGGCGAACTTTCCATGCCGCCCCTGCGGCCACGCCCAAGGCGATGGGCGTGAGGTAGCTCCAGAGATCGATCGGGCCGAACGGGGCCAGAATTCGAGAGATCGCCGGGAGGCCGCCGCTTTCCCGGTAGATCTCGGTGAGCGTCTCGACTCGGATGTCGTAGGCCAACTGGGCCAACGCTAGCAGGGGGCTCAAAGTGGCCAACAGGACGGCAGAGCCGACCACCACGCGAGACCGCAGGCCCGGCACTACGACCTTATCGCCGGAGGCGGTTTTCATGTCGCCAAGTGCCACTGCTTGGTGGGAGAGGTGTGAAGAACGCAAGGGTTTCATCGCCGAATGAACGTTTCAGGATGGTGGCTTTTCCACCCGCCGCTTTCGAGCTCCATCGCTCGATCGGGTGAAACCCCGTCCGCCCGGCCAAGTCACGGATGCCTTTCCGAATCGGATGTCGACTCCGGGTGGCGACTTGAGAATGCTGGTTGCACCCCATGGTTCGTCCGCACCTCAGCCTCAATTTTGCTCTCTCTGCCGATGGCCGGATCACTTCCATCGCCGGGATTTCCTCTGGATGGACCTCGGAGGCGGATCAAGAGCGATTCCACCGCTTGCGAGTCGAAGCCGACGCCCTCCTGGTGGGAAGAGGGACCCTCGAAGCGGACCGGATGACCCTTACCGCTCCACAGAACCCCCTGCGTTGCGTCATTTCCCGGACGGGCAAGTTCGATCCGTCGCATCCGCTTTTCCACACGCCCGGCGGCCCCATTCATCTGCTGGGAACCGAGCACGCCCCGAGGAAGATCAAGGATACGGTGGGGCACCACTCCACTCTGGCCCAATTTCTTGAGCGTCTCCACCAGGACTTTGGCGTGGAGAGGCTTCACTGCGAGGGGGGCGCCAGCCTCGTCCGTGAACTCGCTGAAATCGATGCCATTGATGAAATCCACCTAACCTGGGCCGGTCACACCCTTTTTGGGGGACGGGATGCGCCTGGGCTCACCGGTCCTCCCGGGGATTTCCTAGCATCTTCTCGCCACTATCAACTCACTCATTTTGAATCCCTAACCGAATCGGGAGAATGCTTTCTCAGCTATCGCAGGGCGTAAAAAAGCCGTCTCCCCTTCAGGAAACGGCCTCAAAATCCGATCCCGGTTTCGCCCGGGTGGAGGCGAATCAATGGGCTTCTTCTGCGTGCTCACCCGCATGGCCCTCTTCGCCATGCTCGGCATGTTCTGCGTGCTCGTCATGACCGTGGGCCCCGTGGGCCTCGTGCAAGATCTTCGTTTCCTCCCAATCATGGCGTTCGCACGAAACGGCGGAAAACGCGGCAGCGGCGGCGAGCAGGCAGAAAAGTTTCATCGCCGCTTCGTTTAGGCCCCTCGCCCGCCCCCGGCAAGCGGGAATGCCCGCGGAACCGGAGCAATTCCCGCGGGGCGAATCGGCATCGACGCGAAGCCATCCGGTGGCCCTATCGCTTTGATTGCACACGTGAAACCGCACGCAACCCTCGAGGCCAACGAAGCCGTCTCCTCCGTGGCCTGCCGCCTGAGTGAAACGATTGCCATCTATCCGATCACTCCCAGCTCACCGATGTCCGAGCTGGCGGATGTCTTCGAAAGCCGCGGCCAGAAAAACATCTGGGGCGCGACGCCGCGAGTCATCGAGATGCAGAGCGAAGGTGGCGCCAGTGCCGTGTGCCACGGCACGCTTCAAGCCGGTTGCCTGTCCACCACCTTCACCTCATCGCAAGGGCTGCTGCTGATGATTCCTGCGATGTATAAAATCGCCGGAGAACTGACTCCCTTTGTCATGCACGTCGCGGCCCGCTCGCTGGCCACTCACGCCCTGTCCATTTTTGGCGACCACCAAGATGTCATGTCGGTTCGCCAGACAGGCTTCGCGCTGCTCGCCTCCGCCTCCGTGCAGGAAGCGCAGGACCTGTCGGCCATCGCCCACAGTGCCACCCTTGCCACCCGAGTTCCTTTCCTCCACTTCTTCGATGGATTCCGTACTTCGCACGAAGTCCAGAAAATCGAAATCCTTCCCGACGAGGTGCTCCATGGCATGATGAACGAGGACGACCGCCTCGCCTTCTACCAGCGGGCGCTGACCCCCGACGCGCCCACGGTCCGCGGCACCGCCATGAACCCGGATGCCCACTTCCAAGCACGCGAAGCCTGCAACCTCTTTCACGATGCGGTTCCCGCCAAGGTGCAGGCGGCCATGGATCGCTTCGGAGAACTCACCGGACGCCACTACCATCTGTTCGACTACACGGGTGCAGCCGATGCCGAGAAGGTCATCGTGGTCATGGCTTCCGGAGGTGAGACCGTGGATGAAACCGTCAAGTACCTCACCGCCCGCGGTGAAAAAGTGGGAGTGATTCGCGTCCGCCTCTATCGACCTTTCGATCAGGCCGCGCTCCTTGCGGCGCTTCCGCGGACGGTCAAAGCCATCGCCGTCCTCGACCGCACCAAAGAGCCGGGAGCCCCAGCCGAGCCCTTGCACCTGGATGTTTCCGCGGCCCTCTCCGAAGCCCTCGAAACTGGCACCTTGCCCTTCCCCATGCCCCGCCTGATCGGCGGTCGCTACGGGATCTCCTCCAAAGAATTCACTCCCGCCATGGTCAAGGCGGTCTTCGACGAACTCGACCAGCCTCGGCCCAAACGCCGCTTCACCGTCGGTATCGAAGACGATGTCACCCATCTTTCGCTCGCCTACGATCCATCGTTTTCGATCGAATCCGACCAAGTCGTTCGGGCGGTATTCTGGGGGCTCGGCTCCGATGGCACCGTCGGCGCCAACCGCAATTCCATCAAAATCATCGGCGAAGAAACCGACAACTTTGCCCAGGGTTACTTCGTCTTTGATTCCAAAAAGTCCGGCGGCGTCACCGTTTCCCACCTTCGCTTTGGTCCCGAGCGCATCCGGGCCCCCTACCTCGTGACCAACGCCAGCTTTGTGGCCTGCCATCAATTCGGATTTCTCGAGAAATTCGACGTCCTCGAACCCGCAGCCCATGGCGCGACGGTCCTCCTCAATGCTCCGTATGCGCCCGATCAATTGTGGGACAAACTGCCACTCGAAGCTCGCCGGGCGATGGTCGAAAAGGACCTCAAAGTTTATACCATCAACGCCTTTGAAGTGGCTCGAGAGGCCGGCATGGGAGGTCGCATCAACACCGTGATGCAAACCTGCTTCTTCGCCATCTCTGGTGTTTTGACCCGCGACGAAGCCATCGCCAAGATTCAGGACGCGATTCGAAAAACCTACGCCAAGAAGGGCGATGAGGTCGTCCGCCGCAACTTCGCCGCGGTCGACATCGCCCTGCAACACCTCCATCCCGTTCCCCTCCCAGGCACCCTTGAGGGCCCTCCCCGCGCCGCGGTCGTGCCCGACGATGCACCCGATTTCGTCAAGCGCGTCACCGCAGTGATGATGGAAGGAAAAGGCGACCTTCTTCCGGTCTCCGCCTTCCCTCCCGATGGCGTCTGGCCGACCGATACCACGCGCTGGGAAAAGCGCGCCATCGCCCACGAGATTCCCGCTTGGGAACCGGACCTCTGCATCCAGTGCAACAAATGCGTCATGGTTTGCCCCCACGCCGCCATTCGCGCCAAGTTCTACGACAAAGACGAACTCGGATCCGCTCCAGAGACCTTCAAGGCCGCCGACTTCAAGATGCGTGATTTCCCAGGATCCTCGTACACGATCCAAATCGCCCCGGAAGACTGCACGGGCTGCAAACTCTGCACCGTCGTTTGCCCCGCCAAGGACCGGCAACAGCCAAAGCGCAAGGCGCTCAACATGACCCCGCTGCTTGAGGTGCGGGAAACCGAACGGGAAAACTTCGACTTCTTCCTCAACCACCTCCCTGATCCCGACCGGGCGCGCCTGAATCATGGGGAAGTGAAATCCTCACAGTTCCTGCGTCCCCTTTTCGAGTTCTCGGGAGCCTGCGCGGGTTGCGGCGAAACTCCCTATCTGAAGTTGCTCACCCAACTTTTCGGGGACCGCCTGCTCATCGCCAATGCCACCGGGTGTTCCTCGATCTACGGAGGCAACCTTCCCACCACTCCCTATGCCAAAGATGCCTTCGGGCGTGGACCTGCGTGGGCCAACTCGCTGTTTGAGGACAATGCCGAATTTGGTTTCGGAATGCGCTTCGCCGTCGATCAGAAAAACGACGCCGCAAGAGGCCTGCTTTCCCGCCTGGCGCCGCAGATAGGCGACAGCCTGGTTCAAGAGATTCTGGACGCCGATCAGACCGACGAACCCGGCATTGAGGCCCAGCGCAAGCGGATCGCCACGCTCAAGGAAACCCTAGGCGGCATCTCCACCCCTGAGGCTGCGGCCCTGCGCTTGCTCGCCGACTATCTGGTGCGCAAATCCGTTTGGATCGTAGGCGGCGATGGCTGGGCCTACGACATCGGCTACGGAGGACTCGACCACGTCCTCGCCCAGGGCCGCGACGTCAATGTGTTGGTGCTCGATACCCAAGTCTACTCCAACACGGGGGGACAGGCGTCCAAGGCCACTCCGATCGGCGCCGCCGCGAAATTTGCCGCCGCTGGCAAGTCCAACGCTCCCAAAGAACTCGGCCTCATGGCCATGCAATATGGCAACGTCTACGTCGCCCGTGTCGCCATGGGAGCGAAGGACAGCCAAGTCGTCAAAGCCATGCGGGAGGCCGAGGCCTGGCCCGGCCCGTCGCTGATCATCGCCTACAGCCATTGCATCGCCCATGGCTTCGATCTCTCGCTCGGCATGGACCAGCAGAAGCGTCTTGTGGATAGCGGGCTTTGGACCCTCTTCCGCTACGATCCCCGCCGGATTTCCGAAGGACAACCCCCGCTCATCCTCGACTCGAAGGAGCCCAAAGGGACCACCGCCGACTTCATGCGCAATGAAACCCGCTTCCGCATGATCGAGAAAATCAATCCGCAACGCTTCAAGGAACTGGCCGATCATGCCCAGGAAAGCGCCCGCCACCGTTGGAAACTGCTCGAACAAATGGCCGCGATTCATTTCCCGGAAGAAGCCGCTGCCACCACCACTGAGGAAGAATCCTGAACTGCCCGAGAACCATGAACCTTGAAACCACCTACCTCGGCCTCACCCTCCCGCACCCGATCCTTCCGGGAGCCGGTCCTCTCACAGGAGACCTCCGCAAAGTTCGCCAGCTCGAAGACGTCGGCGCGCCGTGCTTGATCATGAACTCGCTTTTTGAGGAGCAGATCGTCAAAGAGCAACGCGCTGCCTTTGCCGCCATCGACGAGGCAGAGGACAGCTTTGCCGAAGCCCTCAGCTTCCTTCCTGAGCCAGAAGACTACTGCCTAGGTCCCGACGAATACCTCTCGCGCATTGCCCACATCAAAGCCGCAGTCGACATCCCCGTCATCGCCTCCGTCAATGGCATCAGTCCTGATGGGTGGCGGGAGTATCCACAATTGATCGCCGCCGCTGGGGCCGATGCTCTTGAGGTCAACCTCTACCATTTGTCAGCAGACAAGTTCGAAAGCTCAGCGGAGGTGGAAGAACGGCTTCTCGAATCCGTGCGGGCAGCGCGCGAAGGCATCGAGATCCCCATCGCGGTCAAACTCCCTCCTTTCTTCACGTCGATTCCTCATTTCGTATCGCGCTTGGAAGAGCTCGGCGTGCAGGCCGTGGTGCTGTTCAACCGATTCTACCAACCGGACATCGACATCGAAGAGCTCCGCACCGAACCCACCCTGCGCCTCTCCACCTCCGCAGAGCTCAACTTGCGGCTCCGCTGGTTAGCCATTTTGCATGGCCGCACTGGACTCGACCTCTCCCTTAGCGGTGGCATCCACGAATCCCATGACGTGATCAAAGGCCTCATGGCAGGAGCAACCACCGTTCAAACCGTTTCCGGCCTCCTTCTCCACGGACCCGCCCACTTGAGAAACCTCGTAGATGGCGTGATCGAATGGATGCATGAACACGAGTACTCTCATCTCGACCAACTTCGGGGCTGCATGAGCCACCAAAATGCACCGGACCCGGAAGCCATTGAGCGCGGCAACTACGCCATGGTTTTGCACAGCTGGACAGCCGATTGACCGACCCGACACTGCTCACGCATCGCCCTTCTGCAAAGCGGCGACTCAAGACATCACAGCCTCCTTTTGCCATCGCGGAACGGGGGCTTTTTTGCGGACAGGTCCGAGCCGCCCGGTGCAGAACCCGCCTTCATCGATCATCCCAGAATTCGTGAATGAATGACTTGGTATCCTTCGATCCTATCGCTAACCCATGAAGCTCTGACCTTCCTATCATGACGGACAATCCCTACGCCCCCCCTGCATTTCCTGCCACGCTTCCTCCCGCCACCGACGACATTTCCCGCCATCTCGCCGGTCTCCAGTATCCCCTCCAACTCAGCTTCAAGATTCTCGCCCTGGCCACCCAGGCCACCGTCACCGATGCCAACGGCAGAACCGTCTTTTACACCAAGCAGAAGATCTTCAAATTCAAAGAGCACGTCGAAATCTTCACCGATGCCACTCGCGCGACTCGATTGGCCGAAATCAAAACCAACAAGGTAATCGATTGGTCGGCCCGATACTTCTTCACCGACTCCCAAGGACAAGCCATCGGTTCCGTGGGACGCCGAGGATGGCGCTCCCTTTGGAAAGCCCACTACGAAACCTTCAATCCTGGCGACGACACCCCGGACTTTTCCCTTCGCGAGGAAAACCCTTGGTCGAAGGTCTTTGACTCCCTGCTCGGGGAAATTCCCATCATTGGGCTCCTCACCGGCTACCTCTTCCATCCCCGTTACCGAGCCTCCCGTATTGATGCGCCTGCCGTCATGCATTTGACAAAAAAGCCGGCCTTTTTCGAAGGTCGATTTCTCATCGAAAAATGCGGCGACCTCACGCCACGGGAAGAGCTCAATCTCATGCTCAGCTTCCTCATGCTCGTGCTGTTGGAACGCCGCAGAGGCTGAGCCCCTCCTCCCCTCCAAAAAAATCGCGCCGCTCCCCGAAGGAGGCGGCGCGATGGATCCTTCCTATTGGGGTCAGCGGTCGACTCGGGCGGAACCTCCACCGACCAACTTCTTCACCTCGTCCACGGTTGCCATCGTCGTGTCACCCGGTGTGGTCATCGCCAGGGCACCATGTGCCGCACCATATTCCACCGCCATTTGGGCGTCGTTGAATTCCATAAAGCCATAGGCCAAACCCGAAGCGAACGAGTCGCCTCCTCCCACGCGGTCGTAGATTTCCAGCTTCGGACGATGCGTGGCTTCAAAGAAGCGACCATCGTGCCAGCAAATGGCGCCCCAGTCGTTGACCGTCGCCGTGTGAACATCGCGGAGCGTCGTCGCCACAACTTGAAAGTTCGGAAAATCCTTCACGGCCCGCTGGATCATATCTTTGAAGCTGTCCACTTGCAGGCCGGTCACGTGTTCACTCACCCCTTCCACCTCGAAACCAAGGGAAGCCGTGAAGTCTTCCTCATTTCCGATCATCACATCCACGTATTTGGCGATCTCTCGGTTGACCTCTTGGGCCTTGGCCTGACCACCGATGCTCTTCCACAAACTCGGCCGGTAGTTCAGATCGTACGCGACGATCGTGCCATACTCCTTGGCCTTCTTGCAGGCTTCAATTGTCAATTCCGCCGTCGTTTCTGAGAGCGCGGCAAAAATGCCTCCCGTGTGGAACCAGCGGCTTCCCTGCTTGCCAAAAACATCATCCCAATCGACGTCGCCCGGTTTCATCTGGCTGGCCGCCGTGAGTCCTCGGTCGGGCGTCCCTTTGGCACCTCGCACGCCGAATCCTTTCTCCGTAAAATTCAGCCCATTGCGGACTTCCCGGCCAATTCCATCGAACTTTTTCCACTGCACATAGCGGGTATCCACACCGCCTTGCAGGATGAAGTCTTCCAGCAACCGCCCCACGTCATTGTCCGCAAAGGCCGTCACCACAGCCGCCCGCTTGCCAAAGCAACGGCGGAGGCCCCGTGCAACGTTGTATTCTCCGCCACCTTCCCAAACATCAAAGCGGCGAGTGGTGCGGACACGGCCGTCGCCAGGATCAAGGCGAAGCATGATCTCCCCGAGGGAAATGATGTCGTAAGCAACGGATTCAGTGGATCGAAGGGTCAGAGACATGATGATTTTGTGAGAAGCTCGAAGCGAAAATCAGAATTCGGAGGTCGTGAGAAAAGTTCATTCTTCCGCGCTCGGCACCACGCCATTCGCACAGAAAACCGGCCCTTCCCCCTGGAGAAAGTTCACCAGGTTGGTCACCGCCTTCATCGCCTGCCGAGGAACACTCTCGAAAGTCCGCGAGCCGATGTGCGCCGTGACCAAGGCTTTGGGATGGCTGAGCAGGGGGTGCGCCGGATCCGGTGGCTCCTGCTCCATCACATCCGTTGCGTAGCCAGCCAGCTTTCCCGAATTCAAGGCCTCTAGAACAGCCTCCGTGTCGACCAATTCTCCGCGCCCCGTGTTCACCACGATCGCCTCTGGCGGCATCATGGCCAATCGAGCTCGATGGATCATGTGATGCGTCTCAGCAGTCAGCTTCGTGTGCGGGCTGATGATGTCGCAAGTCTCGAAAAGCGAATCAAGGGAGCGGTGACGCGTCACTCCTTCGCGAACACAAAAATCTTCGGGCCAGAAGTTTCCGTATCCATGGACTTCCATGTCGAATCCACGGGCCCGCTTCACCATCTCTTGGCCAATCCGACCCATTCCGATGATCCCGATCTTCTTCCGCCAAAGCTCATGCCCGGTCAACCGCAACCACCGACCCTCCCGGGTGGCATTGACGGTCTCCACAAGGTTGCGATACAAGGCCAACATCAAACAAAACGTGTGTTCAGCAACGGTGGTATGATTGACCCCGGGTGTGAACATGACCGGGATCCCGAACTCCTTCGTCGCCGCGATGTCGATCTTGTCCAATCCGATCCCATATTTCGCGATCACTCGAAGCCGCGGAAGGCTCTTCTCGATCACTGCGCGGGTGATTCCGTCGTCCCCACACAGGAACCCATCAAAATCACCTGCCAACTGCAGCATCTGCTCCTCGCTGAGGGGACCCCGTTCCCGGACAATCTCATACCCCTGGCTTTCAAGGAATTCATGATGAGGCCCCGGAGTATCTTGAAAACTGCAAGTCGTAAGGAGAATTCGCATCGGCATGGCTCGGCCCCGCCATTCCAGCACACCCAAGTTGTCATACAAGTCGGAAATTTGACATGCGCTTTCCATCGTCACCAAGTCGGCCATCTTGGATGAATTGGATGAGAATCCGCACCGCGCTGCTGCCCGCTTTCGGGCTCAGAGAACTCTGCTCGAGCGGACTCGTGAGGGTCAACCGACCTTCCCTAACCACCGCATCTTCTTCGTGTCTTTACGAAACTTTCATCTGAAACTCACTTGTCAAAAGCCCCCCTTAGATTGTTTAAATTCCACCGTCATGACGGCCACCCCCTTCCTTATCCGCACTGCGGTCATCGGTCTATGGGTCGGCACCTTGGGAATGACGACTGGATGTCGATCCCGTTCGACCGATACCGCATCCCGCGATCCCCTTTGGTGGTCTCTGGAAGCCGAACGGGTGAACCATGAATCTGAACTCAATCTCGCCCGCTATCGATGGAGCGAACTCGAAGCAGTTCACCGCGCCGGGGAAGCTGCGGCCCAACGCCTGCAATGCGCCTCCGACCAAAAGGCACATCTTGAGCAACGTCGCATCCAACTCGCAGAGGAAGTTGCCGAATTGAAAGCCTCCAATGAGCGCTGGCTTCAGGCACGCCTCTCGGAAATTCGCCACTCCCATGAAGGCATTTCCCTTCCCACCTTGCAGTCCAACGCGGGCAAAACTTACCACGATGTCACCATCCAACAGGTGAGCAAAGCCGGAGTCGAGTTCCGTCACGCCACAGGGCTCGCACGCCTGACTGCTCGCCAACTCACCCAGGATCAGCTCGAATCCTTTGGCATCGATCCCGTGCAATCCTACGCCGTCGTGCGGCAGGAAACTCTCGCCCATGCCCGTTATGTTTCGAGGGTGGAATCTGCCGAGATTCTCCATCAACAGGAGCAACGAAAACAAGAGCACCAGAGGGAACTGGCCATCGCAGAAGCCGCACGGGACCGCGCTCTTCGATTTTCTCGCGAGCTTGCCCAAATCGATTCCCAACCTCGGTCCGCGCTCTCCGAAGCGCCACGGCGTCTCGGTCGCGACCGGACAGCGGCCCGGGTCTACGGTACGCCCATCTATCGGAATGCCTATGGTTCCTACTCCTGTTCCGCAGCAGCCCAAGGCCGACAACCTTACGGACTCGGCGCCGCGCGGATTCTCAGTCTTCGCAATGGACGAGTCTATCCCGACACCATCAACGGTCGGGCCCTCGCGGGACCCTTCGTGTCGGTCCACTATGGCCGCCCCGCCTACCGTCCCCCCACCTGTATTTACCCCTACCGACGCTGATGCAACCACGCCAAAGACGCCTCCTCGCCATCACTCTCACGGGCCTCGCTGCCTTTGCCTCCATCTCCTGTAAGGAGGATCCTGAACTGGTTCGCCAACGGGAAGAGCAACGCGCGGAAATCAACAAGCTCGAAGGAGAACTCAATCTTCTCGACGAAAAACTCAGAAATGCCCCTGCCGACCGCCGGGGCGAGCTGATTCAGGTCCAAGCCAAGGCCAAGAACCTCGAAGCCGAAGTCTCCAGCCTCGAAGAGAACATCATCTCTCTTGAAAAAGAGAAAAAGGATCTCGAAGACCAACTCAAAGACTACCAGCGCAAATATCCTCTGCGCTGATCTCCCTCCATCCCCAACTCCTGATTCAAAACTCTCATTTCCATGGGCAGCACCGATCTTTTCTCCAGCAGCTACGGCCCGGGAGTCGTAGGCACCTTCATGGCACTCATCGTCCTCCTTGGTTTCGGAGGACTCTACATGATGGTCGGCGATAACTACCTCAAAGGAGGCCCTCCGATCGAAGCCGTGATCGCGGAGAACGCCAACGATATCTCCCACCTTAAAAAATCGATTTCCGCCAGAACCGCCTCTCTCGCAGAACATGACGTCATGAAGAAAGCGGGTTTCGAACTCCAGCGGCTCGAAGTCACCACCGGCGAACTCGAAAAGCGAGTGGCCCATCTCCAATCAGAGGTGGCCACCAACCAAGCCGAAATCGATCAGGTGAACTCCGCTTTCGAAGACTACAAGGCTCGCTATCGCGAATCCGCTCGCCTTTCGATGATCGATCGTGTTTTCGACGAACTCCGCGGCAGCGACGGCACCGTCTACAAGAACGTCAAAGTCACGAGCATTGATCCGGTTCGACTCAATTTCAAACACGACAACGGGATCGGAAAAGTCAGCCTTTCTGACCTCCCGGCCGACATCAAAGACTTCCTCCAATTCTCCGAAGTCGAAGCCACCGACCACGCCGGCAGCGAACAGATGGCCGATGCCGCTCTCGGCGACGCCGTCAAAATCGCCCAACAGGAAGACAAAGTCATCCGGCTCGAAAATGACGTTCGCGAGCAACGGAACGAGCTGGAAAAAGCCCGCAGTAGCCTCGACCGGGCTCGTCGTGCCATCCCCGTCCACGAACGCAGTATTCGCCAAAAGCGCATGGAAATCGCCTCCGAGCGGCAAAAATCGGGAGTCTCACGGGTCCCCCAAATGAAGGAAGAACTCAGCCAAATGGAAAGCGCCCTGCGGAAAGTCCAACGCGCCATTCCTGATCTGACCCGGACCATCTCTGAACTCACTGATAAAGTCTCCGAGACGGAAAAGAACATCGTCGAGGCGCGCAGCAAACTCGCCCGACTTCACGCAGGGGAAAAGGAATAACCTGACGCTTCCATGGAAGAAAGTCATCTCGGCATCTTCGTTGTTCTGTTCGGTATCATCGCCCTAGTGATGGGAGGCATCGGCATCACCACGATGTCCGACCAGAAATCCACACGCTTGAGCCAATCCGCCGCCCTCACTCTCGAGATTGATAGCAATCAAGATCGCCTGAAATCCCTTCGCGAAGAGATCAGCTCGAAAACGCGGACAGCGGCCGAATACGAAATCGAAGGTCGAAAGCTCGAAGCCACCCTCCAGCAATCCCGTATCGAAGTCGCCAGTCTGCAACTCCGCCAGGAATCCTTGGCACAGAAACGAACTGAACTCGTCGAACAGATTCCAGAGATCCGCCACGATCTCGCTGCGGCACAAATGGCGAAAAAAGAAGCGCTCCGTCGCTCGATGATTGGCGCCTATCTTGGGGATGTTTCGACCACTCGTCGGACCTATCGCCAGGTCCGAGTCACGGGCTTCGAACCCGGCGCCATGCGGATCGTTTGCCAACGCGGACCGGCCACACTCCCTCTCAGCACCCTACCTGCAAATCTCAAAGAGCGCATCGGCTGGGACCCCATCGAAGAGGATCTCGAACGGCAGATTCCACGCACCGACCGCACTCCGTCCCCGAATATTGGCAAGGCGGCAGCACCCAGCGAGGCGGATATCGCCCGCGCTCAAGCCGACTTTGCCTCCGCCAAAGCCGAGATGGACCAAACCCAACGATCCCTCGAAGAGGCGCAATCTCAAATCGGAGGATCGCGCAAATCTCCTCCAGGGAGCCTTGAAACTTACCAAGAACGCGCCCAGCGACTGAGCCGCCTCCTTGAGCAACAACGCCTCCGCTACGAAGACTCTCGGAACACCCTGATCAGGGTTCACCCGAACGACTCCCTTTTGCGGCGCTGAGCGCTGCCCATCACTAGGGAGCCGCTCCCTTCACGGTCGGCTGCCTCAAAGATCCTTGGAAGAAAACGTATTTTGCGGATCGAACGGTTCTCCCTGATAGCCTTTCATGAACCACCTCATGCGTTGTTCCGAAGTGCCATGGGTGAAGGCATCGGGGACGACGTGACCCTGCGCTTGGCGCTGTAACGTGTCGTCGCCGATCGCATGGGCAGCCGTGAGAGCCTCTTCGATATCCCCATCCTCCAAGAATCCGGACCTCTGCTGCTCATGACGAGCCCACATCCCCGCGAGGAAATCGGCCTGCAGCTCCAGACGCACCGAGAGTCGGTTGCCCTCAGCTTCACTCAATCCCTGCCGGGCACGTTGCACTTGGTCGGAGATTCCTAGTAGGTTCTGAACATGATGGCCGACCTCATGAGCAATCACGTAAGCTTGGGCAAAGTCTCCCGGAGCGTGAAAGCGACGCGACATCTCATCGAAAAACCCAAGATCCAAATACACTCGCTTGTCAGCTGGGCAGTAAAAGGGCCCGACCTGAGAACTCGCGAATCCGCAACCGCTTCGCGTGGAACCTGTGAACAGCACCAAATCCGGAGCTTCATACCGCAGCCCCATGCTTTCAAATTCCTGCGCCCAAACATCCTCGGTCGAAGCAAGGATCTTTGAAGCAATTTCCCCCATTTGGGCATCCTCTTCCGTGAGGGCCGAAACTTCCGATGACGTCGCGCCTCCCTCCAAAGCTCCCGTCTGTTGCAGCAACTCCAGAGGGTTCTTTTTGAAAACGATCGCCGCAATCACG
Source organism: Haloferula luteola (assembly GCF_014201715.1). Classification (GTDB taxonomy): domain Bacteria; phylum Verrucomicrobiota; class Verrucomicrobiia; order Verrucomicrobiales; family Akkermansiaceae; genus Haloferula; species Haloferula luteola. The sequence goes on along the minus strand of NZ_JACHFD010000016.1, from coordinate 81,277 downwards.
ATCAAGATCAGCATGCCACCGCTCAGCTTGAATCCCCCTCCCCCAGGTCGGCCTCTCCGATCTTCCACATGCGAGCTCTGACGGCGTCCTTCGAGTTTCATAAGGTTGAGGCTCCCAACCTGCCATCAACCCTCCGCCCCGGCAAGCTCCTGCTCTCACGCGGACTCCAAAGGACACCTGCCTATTGTAATCGCGCATTCTCCGCCATCGGATAGAAAGGAAACCGATCCAACCCTCTACCCATGAAACCCGAGTTTCTCTGGCTGCTAGCCGGTGTCGTCCTCATCCTCGCTGAATTTGCCGCACCCGGCTTCATCATCTTCTTCTTCGGCGTCGGCGCCATACTGGCCGCCCTCACCACTTGGCTAGGCTGGACCCCTGAACTGGGCTCGCAGTCCCTCGTATTCGGGCTCTCGTCCTTTGCCCTTTTGTTTGGCCTTCGCCGCTTCGCCAAGTCCGCCTTTGTCGGCCGCTCGGATGTCGATCATGCCGATCTTGATGACGACTTTACCGGGCGCGAAGCACGCGTCCTCCGCGACATTCCCGGAGGCAGTGCCGAAGGCCGGGTAGAAATCAAAGGAGCCGAATGGAAAGCCCGCTCCACCGATCCCATTCCCGCCGGAAAAGGCGTGATCATCGTCCGCCGCGAAGGCCTCACTTTGTACGTTCGCTCACTCTAACCTCCATCCACCCATGATTCCTATTCTCGCTGATCTCACTTTTCCCGCGATCATTGGCATCGCGTTCGTCATCCTCGCCGTCGTTGCTCTGATCAAAACCGCTCGGATTGTACCGCAAAGGCAGGCCCACGTCATCGAGCGTCTCGGCAAGTATCACAAAACTCTCGAGGCAGGCTTCCACATCCTCGTCCCCTTCATCGATCGGGTCGCTTACAAGCACACCCTCAAAGAGGTCGCCGTCGACGTCCCTTCTCAGATGTGCATCACCAAGGATAACATCTCCATCGAGATTGACGGTGTCCTCTACATGCAGGTCCTCGACGCCAAGGCTGCCTCCTATGGGATCGACGACTACTTCTTCGCCGCTTCCCAACTTGCACAAACCACTCTGCGGTCCGAAATCGGCAAGATCGAACTCGACCGCACCTTCGAAGAACGGGAGACCATCAACGCCTCTGTCATCGAGGCTCTCGACAAGGCCTCCGAACCCTGGGGTCTCAAAATCACCCGCTACGAGATCGCCAACATCAAACCGCCTCAATCCGTACAGGACGCCCTTGAAAAGCAGATGCGTGCTGAACGCGAACGCCGCGCTCAAATCGCCCTGTCTGAAGGTCAACGAGAGTCCCAAATCAATGTTGCGGAAGGGGAGAAGCAGGAACAGATCAAGCGTTCTGAGGCCAAAAAGCTCGCCCAGATCAACGAAGCCGAGGGCAAAGCCCGAGAAATCGAACTCCTTGCCAATGCGACCGCGGATGGCATTCAACGCATTGCTCTCGCGATCGAAGCCCCTGGCGGGCAAGCGGCCGTGAACCTCCGCATCGCCGAACAGTATGTGAAAGAATTTGGCAATCTCGCCAAGCAAGGCACCACACTCATCGTTCCTCAGAACCTGTCCGACGTCGGTGGCACGGTGGCCTCCCTCGCCAAGATCCTCAAAGACACCACCGCATCTCCAGAGGCATTGCCGAAGCCCATGGCTCCGCCGCCCTTGGGCTGATCGGGTCTTTTTCCTCGAAGGGGAGGCTCGCAATGGGCCCCCCGGAGTGAGGACCTCCCGGGGATTCCTCGCCCGGGTCTTGCCTCGGCGAACTTTGACAGTCAAAAAGGGGGCTCCAAGCTCCCTTTTCCCCATGCGAATTCTCATCACCGGCGGTGCCGGGTTCCTCGGCTCCCACCTCTGCGAACGCCTTCTGCGTGAAGGCCATGAAGTCATCTGCCTCGACAATTTCTTCACCGGACGCAAAGCCAACATCGCTCATCTCCTTGAGAATCCCTACTTCGAGCTCGTCCGCCATGATGTGATCGACCCTTTCAAATTTGAGGTCGATCGGATCTACAACCTCGCTTGCCCCGCCTCTCCCCCCCACTACCAACACAATCCCATCAAAACCACCAAGACCTCGGTGATGGGTGCCATCAACTGCCTGGGGCTTGCCAAGCGGATTGGGGCCCGGGTTTTCCAAGCATCCACCTCAGAAGTCTATGGAGACCCCGAGATCCACCCTCAACCGGAAAGCTACCGTGGATGCGTCAATCCCATCGGCATTCGCGCCTGCTACGACGAAGGAAAACGGTGCGCCGAGACTCTCTTCTTCGACTATCACCGCCAAAATCAGGTCGATATCCGCGTGGTTCGTATCTTCAATACTTATGGACCGCGGATGCTCCCCGACGACGGACGGGTCGTGTCCAACTTCATCGTTCAGGCCCTGCGTGGCGAAGATCTGACCATCTACGGCGATGGCAAGCAGACGCGTTCCTTCTGCTATGTCGACGACCTCATCGAAGGATTCATCCGCTTGATGGAGCACCCCACCCTGACGGGTCCCGTCAACATCGGAAATCCAGGGGAGTTCACCATGCTGGAACTCGCAGAAAAGATCCTCACCAAAGTCGGCGGCAAATCGAAGCTCACCTACCATCCGCTTCCCGGCGACGATCCCATGCAACGCCAACCGGACATTTCTCTGGCGAAATCCGAACTCGGATGGGAGCCGACCATCGACCTGGATGCGGGGCTCGATCGCACCATCCCATACTTCGCCCAGCTTCTCGGCAAGTAAGCTCGCGGAGATTGCCAATCGGTGCGAATCCCCGATGCTCGGCCCGTGCAGAATTCTCCTCTTGGCTTTTTTGACTCCGGCATCGGCGGCCTCACCGTCGTCCGTGCCGCTCAAACTCTTTTGCCCCATGAGGACATCGTCTACCTCGGGGACACGGCTCGCGTTCCCTATGGATCCAAAAGCCCCGAGACGATCCGCCAATTTGCCTCGGAAGACGTGCAATGGCTCCTCAACCATCAGGTGAAGGCGATCGTCGTCGCTTGCAACACCGCCACCGCCCACGCCCTTCCTTTTCTGCGCGAGACTTTTCGGACCCCGATCATTGGGGTCATTGAATCCGGGGTGGAGGCCACTCTCGCGGATCCGGAAACGGACCGCGTCGGAATCATTGCCACCCGCGGCACCGTGCGCTCCCACGCTTACCAGCACGCCCTCGCTCAACGCCGCACCGGTCTCATCATTCATGCCCAAGCGGCTCCATTGCTGGTTCCTCTCATCGAAGAAGACTGGCTCGACCACCCTGCCACGCAGGCAGCGCTCCACACCTACCTCGACCCAATGGTCGATAAAGGGATCGATGCCTTGTTGCTCGCCTGCACGCACTACCCGCTCCTCATTCCGACCCTACGGAAATTCCTTCCTCCCGACATTCGCCTGGTCGACTCGGCAACCACCTGTGCCGAACATCTCAAGACCCGCCTCGCCGAGCTGAATCTCCTCAACTCCTCGAACGAACGCGGAAAACTGCAGATTCATCTCACGGACCTCTCTGAACAGTTTGAACAACTTTCCCGACGTTTCCTTTCCCATTCTCCGGGAAAAATTCGCCGTGCAGTGCTTTGAGCGCCTTCCGCGATTCCTCCGATTCGACGCCCAGAACTTTTCGTCTCGGCGATCCCCGAAAACTCGCCTTCCTACGAACACGGGAGCAAATTCCATGAAGTTCTGACAAGGTCGGCGAGGTTGGCCACCATGCTAAGAGCGATCCTTGCCTTCACGATTCTTTCCTTGAGCCCAACAGCCTTTGCTGGAGAAGCCGAGTTCCGTCTCGAACCCATTCAAGGCAATGTCTTCCGATTCACTGCGGGCCACTATCATTCCATCGTGATGCCCACACCGGAAGGGTGTTTTGTGGCCGACCCGATCAGCCCCGAGGCCGCGCGGTGGTTGAAAAATGAGATTCAACAACGCTTCGACACCCCCGTTCGCTATCTTGTCTACAGTCACAATCATTTTGACCACACCTTGGGAGGAGAGATCTTCGACGAACCTTCCATCACCTGCATTTCTCAAGAACTTGCACGCGAAGATTTGGTCCGGACCCGCACCGAAACTCGGATTCCCGACCTCACTTTCAAAGATCAACTCACCCTCCACTTGGGCGACAGCCAGGTCCACCTCCGCTATCATGGATCCAACAATGGCCGAGGGTCGATCAGCATGAAATTCATGCCCGCGGATGTCCTTTTTGTCGTCGATTGGATCGTTCTCGGGCGACTCCCTTACATGGACCTAAAAGGCTACGACATCCATGGCATGATCGACTCGACCCGAGAGGTGCTCGACATTCCTTTCACGACCTTCGTCGGCGGCCATGGTCGAACTGGCGACCGCCAGGATGTCGCGCGCTATCTGGGATATCTGGAGGCACTCTATGGCCGAGTCGTTGAAGCTCGCCGCGCAGGCCAGACACTTGCAGAAATGCAGAAGTCAATCCGCCTCGTTGAATACAAGGAGCTTGATCGCTATCAGGAATGGCTTCCGCTGAACATTGAAGGGGTCTCACGAACCCTCGACGATCGTTCCTATCTCGACATGCAAATGGAGCGCTAGGAACTCGGCACCGAGTCACCCTCTGGGTCCGGATAGTGGATCCCATATTTGGCGCTGGAGACCACGATTTCGTCCCACACAGGTCCGCCATCCCGCTTCCAAAGATCCGCCATTTCCGAGAAGAAATGCTCGAAACCCGAAGGCGCCGTGTGGATCAGCTGCCTCAATACCGTATCCCCCACATTCCGAAAGGCGTGCAGCGCCCCACGGGGCGCAAAGACCGAATCTCCCGCTACCGCGAGTTTCCACTCGCCATGAAAAAAGAACTCCGCCCGCCCCTCAAGCACGTGAAACCACTCATCTTCCCGATCGTGGACGTGCGGCGGGGGGCCCCCGCCAGGTGGCGTCTCCAAATAGAAAGCCGTATAGCGCCCTTCCGTTTGGACGCCTGTAAGACAAAAACGGGCCCTGTCTCCGAACGCCTCCATCTCCGGCATTTCTGAAGCGTGATGGATTCCAGAAAACGATTCCATTGGATTTTGGGTTGGATTCATCAGTGGACCCAAAATCTCATGCCCCGTTTGGGGCGACTTGCGCAAGCACATCTCTCGATCCTCCGAAAACCGACTCAATGGAAGTCCCTTGAAATCCCCTAGGGAGGACTCGCACTGCGTGAATTCTCTCTGCAAATCAGTGGGACGAGGCCCCCTTCGCACCTTCTCCTCGATCGAAGCGAAGCGTCACCACTCCTCCCTCATTCTCAATTCGGATGGAAGATCCATCCTCCGATTGACGGACTCGGCTATCACCACAATCTAGGCCATATTCAAAACCTTGGTGCCGATACCGAATGTGATGATCGTCCAGACTCGCCACGGGGATCTTGCGCTTGGCCGCCGCCCTCAGATCCAGCCCCCAATTTTCGCTTTGTTCAGATTCCACCAATTCGATTCGCACTTGGTCCGGATCACACTGAATGTTCCACACCCCACCATCGTCAGCGCCAACGCTCACTCGCAACGATTCTTCCCCGACTTTTTCCACCACGGGCATGCCGCGGCTTTTTAGTCGCATCTCTCCGGCAAATGGGGCCATCGCGGCCAAATCCCCCTGCTCGCTCCAATGAAATCCGTCGACCACCGGAAGGGTGTCGTATGTGGCGACCGAAGAGTCCTCTTTCGCCTCCAGATACCGCTCTGGATACCTTTCGTTGAAAACGTGCAAATCGCGGATCTTCCAGACATCCCCTGACCAAGCAAAGTTCACCCGATAGAATCGGCTCTCATACCACACACTGCGTTCCGGTGCTCCGACAGCATCCTCCATGGCGACCACGCTGGTTGCAGGCGTATGCGGGAACTGCTTGCGAAACCATGCACCCGATGCCGCAAGAGTCTCCACCCGGATCTCCCCTCGGTCTCTCCACTTCTGCAGCTTCGCATATTGGTCGATCAAACCGTCCTTCATCGCATCCCAACCGAACGAGTTCTCCTGACCCGCCTGCATGTAGGAAAACTCCAAACTCGGCTGCCGAAAATTCGTCTCAAAGAACCAGTCGACCCATGACGGATCTCCTCCTCCAGGTCGATAGACGGGCTCAAGGGTCACCACTCCCTGCCAGGTCCCACCCACTCCATGATCATACTGGTGAACCGGATCACTTCCTAGCATCCGAAACACCGGCACATCCAACTGCAGCTCCCCTCCCTGAGCGGGCATGTAGGCATTCATCCGACTCGGATAATAGGCCTGGTTCCAATAGCCCCCCCACAGCGTGTAGCCGTCCGTTCCGCTCTGATCCTTGCAGTTGCAGGCCGTCTCGACGCCGTACCGGTCATGCACATAGTTCAAGGTCGGGGCGTCCAAAATCCATGATCCCACCGAGCGTGGCAGGAAGCCAAAGACTTCCTCGAACTTGGCCATATAGACGTCCATCAATTGCTTCCGTTGCTCCACAGGATACCCTTGGGTGAAGCCCACGTTCACATGCCAATCCCACGGAAAACGCCCGCGCCACTTCAACCCCGCGGCCTCCACCTGCGGTTGGACGACCTCAAGCCAAGCGCCGATTTCATCGTCCGGCCCCATCTGTTTCTTCAACAGATCGGTGAACTCGGGTCGAATCAACGCATCGTACTGAATCAACCACGTCGTCGGTAGCTGATGCTTGCGCGCCAATGCCAACTGCTGGCGTACCGGCTCCACCAGATCCATGGGCGTGCGCGGTTCAACTCCCCGAATGAAATTCACGATGTTCACCACGTTCGGAGTCTCTCCCGAGGCTGCCGGGGAAACCCCTAACGCCAAGAGAACGATCCAAGCTTTCCAGTTTTTCATCAACGGGCTCTTCATGGGTAGACATGGATAGAGGACAAGGCCCGCACGCCGGAGGTGAAGCCTCGCATCATGGGATAGCCGATAACGCCGGCACCCCTCGAATCTTTCAAATAAGACACGGTCAACACGGCCATCCCGCATCGACCATCCATTGGAATAAACCTCCGACTTCCCTCGTAATTCTCCGGCGCCGAATTGCCCTCATGAACTCTTCTCTCAACTGGATTGCCCTCGTCTCGCTCACCAGCGGTTCTCTATCCTTGGCTCGGGCCGAGGAGCCCTCCACCTGGGTCATGGCGTATTTCCGGCAACGCTATCCCACACGAGTCGAAGTCGACGCCGAGGGTCGCATCCATGAAGTTCCCCTGCCGGATCCCATGCAGGTCGAACAACTCCACCTGGCCCTTAGCTCCGATGGAAGAAATTGGAGCCCCCTGAACGACAATCAACCCATCTGGGATCAACGCCTGCGCGATCCCTTCATCCATCGAGGCAGCGACGGACTGTGGCACCTTCTTGCCACCGGAAGAGCTCCCGGGAAACCTACAGACGAAGGGCCCCACTGCCTACACGCGACCTCACCCGACCTCATTCACTGGTCCCATCGGGAGACCCTTTCCTTGATGAAGGGCGTCAGAAATGACGATGGAGCTCCTGCACGAAATATCTGGGCCCCGGAGTGGTTTCAGGAGGAAGGAGATCCCACGATCACCCTGCTCTGGTCCTCCAGCTTTGAGGATGCCGGGTGGAAAAAAAGTCGACTCTGGATCTCCCAGACTACCGATTGGAAAACGTTCACGCCGGCCCAAGAGTGGTTTGCGCCGGACTACTCCGTGATCGATGGCTCCCTGCTTTCCGCGCAAGGTCGCTACTATCTCTTCCATAAAGAAGAGGAATTCGGTGCAGCAAGCGGCGAGCGGCGCGCCATTCGAGTCGCGGTTTCCGACCAACTTCAGGGTCCATTTGAGGTTTTCAAGGGACCAATCAATGGCGGCCAAATCGTCCCCACCATCACCGAAGGTTGCGCCATCATGCCCGATCCCCAAGGCTCAGGTTGGCTTCTCCTCTATGACTACTGCATGAGCAACGGCTACGGAGCTTCTTCCTCACAGGACCTCCTCCACTGGCAAGCCATCGACAAGGCCCAGTTTCCTCCTGATGCCCGCCACGCCAGTGTCTTTTCCGTAACCCCTCGAGAAGCGGCTGCCTTACAAACCGCCTTTCCGTCATCCCCTCCTCGAGATCTCGAGAGCCCAGAAGGCCGCTGAGCGATGGTCGCCACCTGGGGACCCATATTTTGCGGAATTTCCTATCAGAACCCGAGCTTGCCGGGCGGTGCGAGCGCACCCAGCTTCCTGGCGATGAAGTCCTTTGAAGACGCTTTCCGGGATCAGCTCGAAGCCCTCGACCAAACCATGGAAGCAGGAATTGCCCTCCAACAATTCCGCACCAACCATGCTGAGGTCGCGTGGACTCCGGAAATCGGAGCCAAGCTCAAACCGCTGCTCGACGACATGCTCGGCGCCGCCGCAGAACTCAATCAACGAACCCAGGTGGTCGCGCAGCGGCACACCGAGCGCCTGTCCGAGACGGCGGTTTCTCCAAAGGACGAGCACTCCTGATCCTGTGGTCTCCCCATCCACCACGGACGACGGGAGAAAAAATCACGCGATCTCAAAAAGTTTGAAAATGCCGACCTCCATCTCCGATTGAAGGTATTGATCGCATCAACAAGCTTTCATGAGATTGGAGACGCCCATTCGGGGGAATGGGTCATCCGTGGCGGCCTCGGCCGACTCTGAAAGCAGATCCAAGAAGCGGGCACCTCTGGGGGGAGGTGCCCGCTCTGCTTTTGAGATCCGTTGTCCTTCTTCAGGGGGGACAGAAAAAGGATTGGCGGGACTTGGGGGGAAATTTAGGGGGAGATCGAGGAGAGCCCTGGGGGATGACCCTCTCGACAGGGAAACTCTGGCATTTTCACCGCCCCTTCGACCATGCCGGGATCACGGGCCCGCAATTGGGGGGTCCTGTTCTCCCCCGTCCACTCACGGGTGAACTCGCTCCCTTAGAGCGACCTCCACCTCTTCCGCCCCCCTCCTCCATCGTCCCCGATGGAGCCTCCTGTCCAAAAGAAAGCCCGACATCCGCATCGGATGTCGGGCCCAAAGAGATCGGATGCGAGGCTTCAGTGCTCGCGGCAGAACTGCTCGAAGCGGGTCAGGCCTTCGTTGAGGACATCCAGAGTCGTGCAGTAGCTCAGGCGAATGCCATCATCATAGCCAAAGGCGATGCCCGGAACCGCGGCCACCTTGTAGCGAGACAGTAGCTTGTCGCAGAGATTCAGCGACTTGATCCCCAGTTGTCCGGTGTAGACGAAGAAGTAGAAAGCCCCCTTCGGTTCGACCACGCGGATATTGTGGATCCCCTTGAGACGTTGGAACACGAACTGACGACGCACATCGTACTCTGCCCGCAGGTCATCGAGGAAATTTTGATCCCCGTTGAGCGCCGCCACGCCCGCGTATTGGGCGAAGCTGGTGGCATTCGAAACCGTGTGGTTCTGAATCTTATCGATGGCCTCGGCAATCGGCTTCGGAGCGGCAGTGTATCCCAAGCGCCAGCCAGTCATGGAGTACGCCTTGGAAAATCCATTGACCGTCACCGTCAGGTTGTAGAGGTCTTCGCTGAGCGAAGCGATCGAGTGATGCTCGGCACCATCGTAGGTCAGCTTCTCGTAAATCTCGTCAGAAAGAATGATGATGTCCTCGGAAAGGGCGACCTCACCGATCGCTTCCAATTCGTCCTTGCTGTAGACCGCCCCGGTCGGATTCGAAGGCGAGTTGAGAATGACCATCTTGGTGGCCGGAGTCATGGCGGCCTCGAACTGCTCGGCCGTCAGCTTCCAGCCGTCCGATTCCTTGGTTTCCACGATCACCGGCTTCCCGCCAGCCAGGCGCACCATTTCTGGATAGGAAACCCAATAGGGCGCAGGGATGATCACCTCGTCACCCTCTTCAACGATCGCCAAAATCGCATTGTAGCAGGCCATCTTGGCACCCGCAGTGACGCAGATTTGCTTGGCGTCATAGTCAAGGCCGTTGTCGTTCGCCAACTTGGCCACGAGGGCCTCGCGAAGTTCCGGAATACCACCCGATGGGGTGTATTTGGTCCGGCCTTCCTGAAGCGCCACGATGGCGGCAGCCTTGATGTGTTCTGGCGTGTCGATTTCGGGCTCGCCGCCGGCGAGGCCGTAAACCTCTTCGCCACGGGCGGCCATCGCTTTGGCCTGATTCGTCACCGCCAAGGTGAGCGAGGGATTCACTTGGTGAATTCGGGATGAAATGGAGTCCATAAGAAGCGCGCGGATGGATGGGAACGTTGCGCCCGGCCGAGGCGACATCGCACGCTTTTGTCACCCCTTCCCGGCGGAACGGGGCGGCTTTTCTGACGAGCCCCCGGCCTCGGCGCAAGTGAAATGCTCCCCTAGCCCCGATTCAAACGTCCAAATCCGCCATCCATCCGCCACGGGCCGTGACCCACTTCCCCTTACGGATCACTTGGTTGAAGCCCAAGCCGTATCCTGCCGCCGCTTCAAAGACCCCCCAGGCCTGGCTATGCAGGATTCCTGAAAGCACCAGATCTCCACCCGGTCGGACCATTTTCGCGATCACCGGAAAGGCCTCAATCAGGACGGTCGAAAAGATGTTCGCCAGCACCACGTCGTAAGCCTTCTTCGGTTTCCACTTCAGAATGTCGACCTCACGGGTCTCAATCCCGGCCACTTGGTTGCGAATGGCATTTCGCTCCGTCACCTTCACGGCAAAGGGGTCGTAGTCGCAGGCAAAGGTATCCCCCGCGCCGAGCTTGCGCGCGGCAATCGCCAACACTCCCGTGCCGCAACCGAGATCGGCACAACTCCAACCCGCTTCGCGACTGCGCCCGATATCGACCAGCAGACGCAGACAAGTCGAGGTGGTGGCATGATCGCCCGTCCCGAATGCCATTTCAGGAGGAATGGAGAGAATCTCCCTGCCCGGGAAATCCTTCGCCAAAACCTTGAGCTGAGCCTTGCGGTCCTCCTGAGTCACGAGGAAGCGATCCCGAATCTTGAGTGGAGGGGAAACCTCCATCGGCTTTTGCCAGTCAGCATTCTTCAGCTCACGGACCCGTCCACCAAATTGCTTCATGATCGCCTCGGCGGATTTGCGGGACTCGCAAAAGACCTCCACGCGCAACGATTTCCCCCCTTTGAGGAGGTGGATCACCAAGTTCGGATTGCCGTGGAAGCGTTCTTCCCAGGCATCCATCCATTGCGAACCGGAAAGTTTTTCCCAAACCCACATGCCGTCTTCTCTAACCATCCCCGCCATCGTTTCCAAGTTTGTTCAGGCTCCTCTACCGGAAAAGGCGAAGGGCCACTGGTGCTTACCAGTGGCCCTTCAATGGAGCGGGTGATGAGATTCGAACTCACGACATCAACCTTGGCAAGGTTGCGCTCTACCCCTGAGCTACACCCGCTTGTCTCGCGGCCCGGTGGGCATCGCCGCGAAGGCGTGCGCGGTTTCTACATGGGCGCCGATCAGGCGCAAGAGAAAACTGGAACTTTCTTGCGACTTTCTCCACCCCTTCTTAGCGGTCAAAGTCCTGCCTCTCCCACCAAGCCGCGGCTGCCTGAGGATCCGACTGCGACCATCCCCATTCCAGCCGCTCGGCAGCCTTCTGACGCCATGTAGGATCGGAAATCGCCAGCACCTGGCGGCTCGCAGAAGCCGGATCTTGACCCGCCATGACAGGTATCAAGGCCGCCCGCAGGGCATCTCGCTGCGGCGATGCCGGTTGATCCTCCAGCCACTGAAGCGTTTCCTCTGACTCCTTGCGATACTGTCGGACCCAACTACCGACCAAATCAGAAGGGACCTGGTCCAACTGCGAGTTTCGCTCCATCCACCACTGCAATGCCGGACCATCGTATTCACGATGAATCGCCGCAGCCACCACCACGGCATCCACTTCGGAGGAGTCCCCCGCGATGCCTGTTGGCGCCTCCAAATGATCTTTGAGTTCGACGAGGTGGGTCAGCAATCCCATCGCATCCTCTTCAGGCCAGCCCGTGAGCAGTTCCGCATTCAAGACGGCTCCGTCCCGCGCATTGCCGGTCGACCAGGCAAACTCCACCAATCGATCCCTCAACGCCGGATCGGCGTAACAGGAAGGCGCCCAGGCGGCCAAAACTTGGTCCCGCGAGATGGCCCACGCTTGCCCCCCGTTTTCCGGAATCTTCAAGAACTCTTCCAACGCACGGCCTTCGTCTCGCAGCAGCAAAGGTTCCACCGCAGCGACTCGCAGCCTCTCCCGCAAACCGCCCGGATCCATCAGGACGTCCGACTCCCCGAGCCACGCCAGACAGCTCTCGGGATCATTCTTGGCCCATTCCCTCACGGCGATCTCCAATGCTCGGCCCGAGCCGTCTCGTGCTGCGCGACAAGCCGCCTCCGGATCCCGCTCGAGCCAAAGATTCAAAAGCTGCTGGCGAAGCCGTCGAGCGGCCAGCCCCCTCTCGTCTTTTAGCCATGAATAGGCCTCCGCCAGCTCCTCGTTGGTGAGTTCGTTCCAAGAATCCCTCAGCCCCTCCCAGCGCTCAAAAGAAACGTCCACCCATCCCCCCTTCGCCCATTCGATTCGCCATCGCCTCACCCGCTCGGCCAGCGGCGGTCGTCCCTTCGAGTCGACCTTCATCATCCGAGAAGGAAGAAACTCGGAAGCTGCTGCCGAGGCAGGCAATTCGGACGACAGGAACCATCCTGCTCGCGCACTGCGTCTGCCAAGCTCGTGGGCGACCCAGGCCAACCCAAGGAATCCCCCGATCACAAGAAAACGTACGACCTTCTTTTGCATGTTCATGATCCGAATCGTTTCAGGGTTGCAGCACCTCGCGCATCTCGACGGGAAGTCCCGATCGCCAACGTTGAGCCGACTCCGGGTCCATTCTCTCCCAGCTCTTGAATTGCTCCTGGATGTTTTTGACGCTGGGGTGCTCCGGCGACGCCCATCCTCCGTGATGGAGAAACCAAGTCGTGTAATCTTGAGTCGTCGATGCCACCCATGCGACTTCTCCACGGCTTTCCGCCCACTCGAGAGCTTCCTCGAATCGAGGGTCGCTTACCGCGCCTTGCGCAAAAAGAAGGCGTTTTAATTCACTCTGCCATTGCTCTGGTGAAAGGCTGGCCCAGAGCGCGGCCACGTCCTCAGTGTCACTCCCAAACCTCAGAAGATACTCTTCCCTCCAACCGCCTTCAAAAGCTTGAACCACCTCGCTGGGGGCCCCCGCCGAGGTCATCTCATCTGCCATCTGCATGGCCAGATCAGGAGAGACCGGGTCCAAATGGGCCGTCAGTCCGCGCCCATACTCATTCCATCCTTGGGTCGAACCGTCCATGGCCAATGCCTTCAGGATCGCTTGCCGATACTCCGCTTCCCCTCCGCAATTCTCGATCACTTTCGACAAACTCCTCCAGGACATTTCTCCGAACGCCTCCCGCACCCGCGCCAACCCATTCCGGGGGTCCTCCACGAGCCATTTCTCCGAGACCATCTCCGACGCACAAAAATCGACACCCGGAGCTTGGCTCGCCCTCGCCCAGCGAACCATCGCCTCTCCATCAACTTCCGCCCAGGCGGACAGAACGGCCATCATTCTCATCCCCATCTCTGACCTCGCAGCCCCCACCGTTGGAGCTTCCGCAGAGACGGTTCCGAATTCCGCCACGAGCGCCTTTTCCGCGTCTTCAGCAGCCCCCATCGGGTCCATCTGCGCCCATCGATAGCTCAGCATCGCCGCCAGCACCCCATTCACTTCCCATGGCGTGCCTTTCGGCAAGGAAGACAAAGCCGCCTCAACTTGCTCCAAAGAGAAAGCTCGAATTCGTTTCCAGAGACCCTCCCGCTCCCGCTCCGACAACTCCCGCTGACCGATCTGTTGGCGCCACGCTTCCAAATCATCCAAAACGCTTCGCTGGTCGGCGGAGGTCCGCATCCGGGTCACCCACGGTCGCCATCCCGACTCCCGAGAACCCGCAGCGACCATCTTTCGACGCTCGCCATGATAACCCCACCAAGCCACAAGCCCGAGGAGAAAGAGAAATCCCGCCCCATACCCAAATCGTTTCTTCACTTTCGGGAAATGCCAACTTCCCGCCGATTTGTCTCTCCATCCCCATCTCCGCCATCTTCTCACTTGAAACTTGGAAGCCGAAACTCCGACCTTCTCCCCGTGTCCGACAAACTCGCCGAGATCATCGCCACCAAACACCAGGAAGTCGAAGCGCTGCTTCCTCGTGCCAGCCACCTCCGTGCTGCGGCCCTGCAACGCAACGAATTCCGAGGCTTCCGTGCCGCTCTCGATCGCGGTGCCGACCAGCTCGGCGTCATCGCTGAGGTGAAAAAGGCATCTCCCTCCGCTGGCGTCATCGATCCCAACTTCGACCCGATCCGGCAAGCTCGCATGTACCTCGACGGGGGGGCCTCGTGCCTCTCCATCCTCACCGACGAGAAATACTTCCAGGGATCCCTCAGCTACCTCACGCGAATCTCCGAGTTCTCCACCGCACCCTTGCTGCGCAAAGATTTCACCGTCCATCCCATCCAAATCCACGAAGCCGTGGTCGCTGGCGCCGACGCCATCCTCTTGATCGTCGCAGCGCTTGACGATGACCTCCTCAAGCGCCTTTTCCACGAGGCCAAAGACTTCCAACTCGATGTCCTCGTCGAGGTCCACAACCTCCCGGAGATGGAGCGAGCCATCGACCTCGGTGCCGACCTCATCGGCATCAACAATCGCAATCTCAAAACCTTCACGACCGATCTGGCCGTCACCGAAGCTCTCGCAGATGAAGTCTCGGATGAGGTGCTTCTGGTCTCCGAATCCGGGCTCAAGTCCGTCGCCGATGCCCAACGTGTTCTCAATGCCGGCTCCAATGCCGTGCTGATTGGCGAGTCGCTCATGCGTGCCGATGACCCCGCCGTGGCCATCCGAGACTATCTGGCTCTGACCGCCCAAGATCCTTCCTAGAGATCGGAACTGCTTTCAAGCTTGGTCCCCCTCTCCACGCCGACCCCTCCCGGGTCGGCGTTTGCATTTTTGTCACCACGCCTTGCTCCCTGATTCTCAAGATCTCGCCGGGAAAATCCCCACCTCCCTCATTTTCAGGATTGACGCCAACCGGGCTATTGCGACTCAGTCGCAACAGATGAACGCAACTTCGCCCTCTTCGGAGAGTCTCCGTCAGCCTCGTTTTCAACGCGAATCGCTCGCCTTCACCGGCACACTGGTTTCCCTCGGAACACTTGCCGCCCCGGCTCTAGCCGCAGAAGCCCCGTCGGCACCGGCCACCGATGAGAAACCCAAGGAGCTCGACCAATTGGTCGTCGAAGCAGAAAACACCACACTCTATAAGCCGGAGCGTCTCGCCTCCCCGAAGTTCCAAAAGCCCGTCGAGGACATCCCCCAGACCCTTTCGGTGATCCCGAAAGAGGTCATCCGCGAACAGAATGCCACCTCGCTGCGGGATGTGCTGCGCAACACCCCAGGAATCAGCATCCAAGCTGGAGAAGGTGGCACCCCTCCAGGCGATAACCTTTCGATCCGCGGCTTCAGCGCCCAGAGCGACTTGTTCGTCGACGGAGTGCGCGACTTCGGTGGTTACACCCGCGATCCCTTCAATCTTGAGCAAGTCGAGGTCGCAAAAGGCCCGGCATCCACCAACTCCGGACGGGGTTCCACCGGCGGCTCGGTCAATCTCGTGAGCAAGAAGCCGTTCGCGGAGAAGGCCTACGATCTCATGCTCGGAGTGGGAACGGACAACTACTTCCGCGGCACCGCCGATCTCAATCAGCCCATCGACGGACTCAACGGCGCCGCCGTGCGCCTGAACCTGATGTATCACAACGCGGACACTCCCGGTCGCGACCAGGTCACCGAAGAACGCTGGGGAGTCGCTCCCTCGATCACCTTTGGCCTTGGCACTCCCACGCGTTTCACCGCCAGCTACTTCTACCTCTCGTCGGACGGCATTCCCGACTACGGCATCCCTTGGGTCGCCTCTCCCAATGTCGCCATTCCCTGGGCGACTGATCGACCCGCTCCGGTCGATTACGACAATTTCTACGGTCTGGTCTCGCGCGATTACCTCAAGAACGAAACGCACCTGTTCAGCGCCGAGCTTGAACACGACTTCTCCGATCAATTGCGCCTGCGCAACCTGACCCGCTATGGAGTGACTTCCACCGACCTCAGTGTGACCGCTCCGCGCTTTGTGGACGTCCTTCCCGGCACTCCCGGCAACCAGTACGGCACGGTCATCCGCCGTAGCGACTGGAAGTCCCGCGATCAGGAAGATACCGTTTTTGCCAATCAAACCGACCTCAATTTCGACTTCGAGACCGGCTGGGCCCGACATCAGGCAGTGGCAGGCTTTGAAGTCGCCCTCGAGCGATCGAAGAACTACAGCCGCACCGACCTCGGCACTGGCACTCCCAATACCGACCTGTTCTATCCGAATCCGTTCGACCCCTACTTCCCGATCATCGTTCGCGATGGCACCTTCACTTCGGCACAGTCGACCACTTACGCCGTTTACCTCACGGACTCGGTAGAACTCGGAGATTGCTGGCAAATTGACGCCGGATTGCGCTACGACCACCTCGAATCCGAGTTCACCAGCGCGACGGTTCCCACCCTCACCAAGACCAGCACCGGCCTCAGCTACCGCGGCGCCCTTACCTGGAAGCCGACCCAAAACGGCAACGTTTACTTCGGCTACGGAACGTCCTTCGATCCTTCCTCCAGCAGCCCTTCCTCCGGCGTTCGCAACAATGCCGCTGGCATCACCTCCTACACGACAGATCCTGAGGAAAGCGAAACCCTCGAACTGGGAACCAAGTGGACCTTCTTTGACGATCGCCTGATGGCCACTGCGGCATTCTTCCGCACCGACAAAACCAACGCCCGCACCACCGATCCCGTGACGGGCAATACCGTCCTGACTGGCGACCAACGCGTGCAAGGCCTTGAGCTGGGCGTCAGCGGAGAAGTCACCGACTGGTGGCGTCTCACCGGCGGATATGTGTTCCTCGACAGCGAAGTGCGCTCCTCCGGCAACCTGGCTGAAATCGGCAATGAACTGAGCAACACCCCCGAGCAATCGTTCAGCCTCTGGAACGTCTTCACCTTTGCCGAAAAATTCCAAGCCGGCATCGGCACCTACTACGTCGACAGTCGCTACAGCAACAATACCAACACCCGCTCCGCTCCCTCTTACTGGCTTTTTGACGCCATGTTTGGCTGGCAGGCCACGGAAAACGTTTCCGTCCAGCTCAACGTCAACAACCTATTCGACAAGGACTACATCGACCGCGTCGGCGGTGGCCACGCCATTCCGGGAAGTGGGAGAACCGCCATGTTGAGCACTCGATTCTCGTTCTAACCGGCCATGCTGCTTCGCATCCCTGACGTCCTCACCCCCGACCAAGTCCGGGAGGCTCGTGCCCTCCTCGACTCGGCGGAATGGGTCGACGGCAAACTCACCGCCGGAAGCCAGGCGGCACAGGCCAAGGACAACCAACAGCTGCCCCAGGAATCTCCCGCCGCTCGCAAGGTCGGCGGGATGATCCTCGAGGCGCTGGGCCAGAATCCCTTGTTCCTCTCCGCGGCTTTGCCGAAAACCGTGATGCCGCCGATGTTCAACCGCTATGCGGGAGGCCAATCATTCGGCACCCACGTCGACAACGCCATTCGGCAAATTCACGGTCAGGGTCATTCGATTCGCACCGATGTCTCGGCCACCTTGTTCTTTGCTGAACCCGAAGAATATGACGGAGGTGAACTTTGTGTGGAGGACACCTACGGGGTGCAGAAAGTGAAGCTCCCGGCGGGCCATATGGTGCTCTACCCCTCGACCAGCCTCCACCATGTGACTCCCGTCACCCGTGGTGCCCGGGTCAGCTCCTTCTTTTGGATCCAGAGCATGATCCGCTCCGATGAACAACGCACGTTGCTGTTCGATCTCGATCTCGCCATCCAGCGGATCCGAGGAGAACTCGGCGGGCAATCGGCGGCCGACCAAAGCGCCGTCCAACTCACCGGAGTCTATCACAATCTTCTCCGTCAGTGGGCGGAACTTTAAGCACTTCGATTGGTTTCCACGGGGTGGGCTTCATGCGAGCCCACCCCGCTTTCTTTTCCTGCCATGCCGCCCCTCCTTCGCAAGACCCTGTTTTGGTTGCACCTCGGTGCCGGACTCGCCGCAGGCTTGATGATCCTCATCATGGCCACCACCGGACTCCTGCTTTCGTTTGAACGCCAAATCACCGAAGCCGCCGATGGTTACCGAGTCGAAGCCACCGGCGAGAGACTCCCACTGAGCGAACTCCATGCCCGCCTCCACGAGGCCATTCCGGAGACCCGTCCCACCGGATTTCTCCTCAACGCCTCGCCAACGGCTCCTGCAGTGTTCCAATTCGGCCGTGAGCGCTCGGTCTTCGTCAATCCCTATACCGGCGCCGTTCTCGGAGAAGGCGCGACCCGTACTCGCGCCTTTTTCCACACGGTGACCGAAATCCATCGCTGGCTGGCCTTGCAAGGGGCAGCCCGTGACACCGCCCGCTCAGTCCAGGCGGCCGCCGC
The DNA here is from genome assembly GCF_014201715.1 of Haloferula luteola. Taxonomy (GTDB): domain Bacteria; phylum Verrucomicrobiota; class Verrucomicrobiia; order Verrucomicrobiales; family Akkermansiaceae; genus Haloferula; species Haloferula luteola. Next base: position 62,741 of record NZ_JACHFD010000016.1, on the reverse strand, counting down.
ATTGGTCTTCCTCTTCATCTTGATCAGCGGGCTCTTTCTGTGGATCCCAAAACGTTGGACTCGCAAAGGGCTCAAAGCCATCACCACCCTGCAACCTCGCCTGAAGGGCCGGGCTCGTGATTGGAACTGGCACAATGCCCTTGGGATCTGGTTCGCACTGCCCCTGATCGTCATCGTCTCCTGCGGACTGGTCATCGCCTACCCATGGGCCAACCAACTGCTGTTCCAGGCCGTTGGCGAAAAAGCTCCCGAGCGCAAAGGACCTCCTGGACCCGCCCGGGGTGAAGGACGGGGACCCATTGGTTCAGGGGCCGGTCAGGCTCAAGGTCGCGGACCTGCTCAAGGTCGAGGCCGCGGTGCCACGGCTCCTCCACCCGAAGTCCTGCCCAGCGGCCTGGATTCAGCCCTGGCCAAGGCGGTCGAAGACTTCCCAGAGTGGAGTCAGGTTCAGTTCTCCTTCCCGGCTGGCCACCAAGCACGCTTCTTCGTCTCGGATTCCCATCGTGGTCGACCCGACTTACGCCGGGAAGTCACCATTCATCTCAAGAAGCAAGAGGTCGAATCCATCCAGGATTTCCAAAGTCAAACTCCCGGGCGCAGGCTAAGAACCTGGGTTCGCTGGGTCCACACCGGCGAGGCCGGAGGCTGGATGGGGCAAACTCTCGCCGCCCTTTCGACTCTCGCCACCCTGATCCTCATCGGAACGGGATTCGCACTCAGCTACCGCCGATTCTTCCGCAAACGGAAGATCGCCTAAAACTGCTGCAAACCCGCCAGACGTTCGTCCGCCGCCCGCAGCGATGCTGAAATCGCGAGCTCTTTCTCCGAACGACCCTCGGTCACTCCCCGCTCCAACGATTCCTTCAAAGCCAAAGCCAAGGCTTCGACCGCTGACGCCTGAAAATCCGGATCATCCCGCCATGCCCCTTCGGACACCTCCGGGTCCAAGGACTCCAAGACAAACTCAGCCAGAAACTGCGGCTGGCACACCCGATACACACGCAGACCTACCCGGAACAAATCCAGCGCCACCGGACGCATCGTATGGTCGCCAACAGTTTCCCACGCCCTCGCCACCTCTAAGCCTTCTTCGATCCAGTCGGTGGTCTCGGCAATCCAATCGCCTCCTTCCTGCGTCACTCCCGGACGTTCGCACAAGCCGCACGCAATCGCATGCCGTGCCTGCAGCGAAACTTTCGCCGCCTCCGGCGTCGTCCGTTCCCAAGGAGATACCACCTCCAAGACTTTGCGCGGGTCATCTCCTCGTTGCAACCGGGCCGCCTCACGGGTCACGATGGAACGCACTTCCTCGCATTCCGCCAACGCCACGACGGCTTGCTCAAATGACTCGTGAGCCTCGTCGGAGCAGCCTGCATCTTTCCAGGCGAGTCCACGATTGTTCCATGCCACTGCCCGGCGCCAGCGGACCCATTCCGTCGGCTCCAAAGATTCCAATTCTTCCAAACCATGATCGTACGAAGCTACCGCCTCGCGCGCCCGTGACTCCAAGCGCAACGCATCGCCACGATTGATCCACCCGGCGGCAAGTCCCCACCGATACACTGGCTCGCTCTCAAGCGGCAGAGTTTCGCGAAGTCGAATGGCCTCGTCCAGGTCCAACAAGGCGGCTCCTCCGTCCTTTTCTTCAAGCAGGAGGATCGCCCGCTGGGTCAGCAGATTTGCCAACTCATTGCGGGTTGCGTCGGTTTTCAAATCCAATTCCGAGCGCACCTCCAACCCTCTCAAATAGGCCGTCATCGCGGGAGCTTTCTGGCCCCGTTCGCGCCAAAGATTTCCCAAGGTCATCGCGAGACCCAATTGCAAGGCAGCACACACTGGACCTCCTGCTCCCTTGAGAAATCGCAGCGCGGCCTCCAATTCCTCAACCGCTTCGTCCCCCTCACCTGGAGGAGCCATATGGCGCCATTTCTCCAGCACTGAGAACGCCTCCTCCAGCGAGGAAACCCGAGAATCGCGGAAACGAAATACCTCAGCCATGATCGTCAACTCGCTGCATCCGCCAACTTCGCCAGGCTTTCCCGATAGGTCTCCAAGGACCCACCCGGTCGCAGCTTCAGCGCTTCGTCCACGGCTTTCAACGCCGCTCCGAATCGCGATTCTGCCACCCGCAGTTTGGCGATTTCCACCCAAGCATCCGCCGCCGATCCCTCCACGGCGGTGGCCCGCTCCAACAGCAATTCACCTTCGCCGTTCTTTCCACCAGAAATCTCGTATTTCCCGAGTTCCAGCAGAGCCACGCCGTCGGTGGGATCCTCATCAATGAGTGCCTTCAGCAAGCTCGCCCCCTTTTCCGGAGATTCTCCGGCATCGATCTCCAGTTTCGCCTCTGCCAACCGCAAGGCACGCGGAGCCTCCCCGGTCACCATCGCCTTGACCTTGGCAAGGAGCAGTCGAGCCACCTCCCACTCGCGCACCGAGCAGGCAAACCCCAAGGTGCCCATCGCTCGCGCCTCGGAGGGCGCCGACTTCCCAGAGAATGCCCCTTCCAATCGACTCATCGCTTCCTCAGGCCGTTGCTCCCGCAGATTCAACTCTGCCAAAAGAACCAACCCATCGCCATCAAGACGTTCCAAGCGCCGCGGCAACTCAAGCGTCTTGACCGCATCGGAAATTCGCCCCAGTTCGATCAACAGGCTCGCCTGAAGCACCGCATAGCTGGCCTCTTCCGGACGCTCGCGAATCACTTCATCGAGCAAGGCAACGGCCTCATCCTGCGCTTCAAGTTGCTGCAGGCACTGGGCCACGCCCGCTTTCCACTCCACGGCATCCGGCTCGCTCACCTGCGCCATCCGGTAGGCTTGCAGGGCACTCGCCCACTCGCCCTGTTGCAGCCGACAATAGGCCAGCAATCCGTAGGTCGATCCATCCGAATCTCCCAGCTTCACGGCTTCGATCAGGTGTTTCAGCGCCGCTTCATGCTTGTCCGCCCTCACCAGCACCACGCCGAGATTGCGATGAGCCCGGCGAAAGGACGGATAGCTTTCAATCGCACCCTCATAAGCCTTCTCCGCCGCCTCCATGTTCCCTTCTTCGAACTCCAAATTGCCCAAATTGAAGGTCAGCGCCGCAGACTTTGAGGTTAAAGAACTCTCCTTGAGCTTTGCCAGCGCGGATCGGCGATTTCCCGCTTCCATCAACTCCTGCACCTGCACCAGCAATCCTCGTTCCTCCGTCGAAACCACCGGCTCAATCCGTGCCTCAATCCGATAGCTTCCATTGAACGATTTCACAAACGCCGGGTCTCGCCAGAACGACGGAGAAAGCGGGAGCGCTTCCGCCGCATGCAGGCTCGATCCCATCCCCAACAAGGCGTATCCAATGATCCAAGGAAGCGTTTTCATAGGCATCTGTCGTTCCGTGCGGCTCCGAAGCCGAAAAAGAAAAGGGTGAGCATCTCGTTGCAATCCGACGGTGGCCCTGAAATCCCGCCGGGCGACTCCCTCGCCAGTACGGATCCCTCCTCTCGGGTCTCCGAATCGTCGTTCGGTCACATCGTCGTATCGTTGCGCGGACATGGTGGATTTCGAGCTGATAAATGAAGGTTCCAAGGCGGCTCCTACTTTCGAATCACGATCGGCCAGGACATCACCGCCTTGACCCGCTGACCATTCTTCGTGGGCGCCGTGAATCTCGAACCCGAAGCCACCCGTTTGGCTGCCGCCACCAATTCAGCGTGAGTGGAAGAAATCACCCCCAACACCGTCACGCCGCCACTAGTGCTCAACTCCACCCGCAGAGTCACCGTCCCCTGATTCACCCCCCGCCGCGACAAGGCTGGTGGGAATGAAGCTCGTCCATGACGCAGCAGGCGCGGCTTGCCGTCCAACTCACTCACCGCATAGCTCGACTTCATCGCCGGTTTGGGCACAGGTCGTGGCTTGGCAGGCGGGGCGGGGCGCGACAGGCGCTCAACCGGCCGCGGCCGCGGCTTCGCTTCCACCACCGGCTGCGGCAAGGGCGAAGGAGCGATATCCGTAAAAAAGGGATCCACCGGCATGGTCACATCCATCGGCACATCCGCCTTAGGAATCGGTACCATCGACGGATCGGGAACCTCAGCGACCTCCGTCAGCGCCGGGGGCGGTGGCGGAGCATCGGGCGGTGGCTCGTCCTCCGGTGGCGGCGGTGGAGGTTCCGGCAACGAGGTGATTTCAATTTCCCTCAATTCGATGTCCGGCACCTTCGAGGGCGGCGTCAGCAGACGCGTCAGCGCAAGCAGCGCCAATAATAACGCGGCCATCGCCACTCCCACCACCATGCCCGAAATCTTCATTTCTCAGTCGCCAATGAGACGGATTCTGCTCCGGCCAACTTCGCGGCATCGAGCACCCGCACCGTCGATTCCGTGGGTGCCGCGGCATCCGCCCGGATGATCACGGGCATCTGGCCATCTTCTTCCAGCAAGGCCGCGACCACAGCACGCACCCCATCCATGCCAATCTCCCGCCCCCCATGCCAAACTCGGCCCTCCGATGTCACCGCAATCAGGATCGCCTGCTTCTCGAGATCTTGAGAACTCGCAGCCCGCGGCTTCGACACCTCCACCCCGGTCTCTTTCACAAACACCGTGGTAACAATGAAGAAAATCAGCAACAGGAACACCACGTCGATGAGGGGCGAAATGTCCACCGTGCTCACCGTGTCGTCTGTCGTACTATGGCGAAAACGTCTCATGCGATCTGGCCTCCTTGAAGTTCTTCGTGGAGCTGACGCTGCAGCTCAAGATGGGTCGACTCGGATTGTCGCTTCAACAAGGCCAGCAGGAAGGCGGCGGGAATCGCAATCACCAATCCTGCCTGGGTCGTCACCAAGGCACGGGAAATTCCAGCGGAGATGGTATCGATCGGGGGAGAGGACCCACCCGAAGCCATGCCCGCAAAACTCACCAACATGCCTGCCACCGTGCCCAGCAAACCCAGCAAGGGTGCCGCAGCAATCAGCACTCCGAGAAACGGCAGACGCCGTTCTACCCATGCGATCTCCTCCAACTCAAAACTGGCAAAACGTCGCGTCCACTCGCGCGGACCCGGACGCTCCGTCGTCCACGGCAAATCCCCCGCCACCGCCATCGGCTTCTTCCACGCCCCGGCATCCACTCGAAGCCGTAGCTTCCGACCGTGCCGCCAAACGACGTAGACCAACGAGTAAATCATCACCGCCAATCCGAGCAGCGCCCACAGAGTGAGCCCGCCTTCATTCAGAGTCGTGAGGATTGCGTTCTTCATTTGGCCCGTTGCGCGTTCACAAACGTCAGCCCCAGCCGCTCAGTCGATTGCACGATCCCTTGGCTTCGCCGCGACAGAAAAGCGTGCAAAATCAGCGCTGGAATCGCCACCACCAGCCCGAACAGCGTGGTGATCAACGCCTCAGAAATCCCGCCTGCCAAAGGTTTCGGATCTCCCGAACCAAACACCGTGATCAAATTGAAAGTCCGGATCATCCCGGAAACCGTGCCCAGCAATCCCAGCAAGGGGGCCGTGGCCGCCGTCACGGCGATCACCGGCAACAACGCCGTTGCCTTGCTCTGCACTCCCATCAACTGCTCATAGAGAGTCTCTTCCACGACATCGGCCGTATTCCCGGAAAGCTCCACCAGGCGAGCCATCACCGCAGCTGCAGGATGCTTCGGCTTGCCCGCCAACTCGGCCGCCTTGCCGCGATCTCCCACCCTCAAGGCAGCGAGAATCGCCGTGACCCAAGCCTCCCCGGGCTCTCGGTAGGCCGAAAACTGCACCACCTTCAGAATTCCCAGCACCAGGCTGATCAGCGCCAAAATCAAAATCGGCCACACCCACAATCCCCCCTTGCGCACCAAATCCACCGGCCCACCTCCGACTTCCTCCAAAGCACGGGCTTTGCCACCCGTCACGTCCAGCCCCAACTCGGCCTCGGCGCCACGGAACAACGGACCCACCTCGTCCCTGCCTGAAAGCTTGGGAAGACTTTCTCCACGCTCCCAAAGAACGGGCCCACCCTGGCCGCCCCCTTCAAACCAAGCCAACGGACCTGCAGCGGCAAAAGTGCCTTCCAACACTTCACCCTCCGCAGTCGCCGCACGACCCGCTGCCGTGGAACCTCCCATGAGAGCCTCAAGCCGATCCAACGAGGCATCCAGCACTCCGAGCCGTTCCGTCAATGCCATCGAAACATCCTCCGCATCCCGCGCCAGCAATTCGGCATCGACCGCCAAACTCGGTTCTCCCGGTCCCGACAAAGTCGCCACCTTCAACGCCTGATCCTTCAACAAGCCCGCCAAAAATCCAGCATCCTGCCCGCGCACCGTGCGCTCCCGCTCCAGTTGCCGCATGGCTCGCTCCCGATCCTCGACCGCCGTCCGCGCAATGCGCACCAAGCGACGCTTTTCCGCCAACTCCTGCTCGACCGTTTCGAACTCGCCCGCCAAGGCCGGCTTTTCCTTCGAGATCTCCGAGCGCACCGTTTCCAACTGCTCCAGAGCCGTCGCCAGATCCTTTTTCGCCGTCGCCAGAGCATCGGGCACCGTCACCTGCGCCATCGCCGGCATCACCAGCAGAGCCGCCCAGCTCATCCATTTCATGAAATTCATCGCCATGCTCACGATTCGATTTTCACCGGCAGTTCCACCAACTCCGGCGGCCGCTTGCGGTCCAACTCGTCGAAGGCCTTCAAAACTTCCTTGGCAATCTCCGGCCGGCTCTCCCATTTCCATCCCCCATTTGCCGGAATCCCAATCCCTGCATGACCACTACGGTCCGCGTAGTAAGCCCTCGCCAATCCAAGATAAAGCACCTCGACTTCACGCCCATCGCGCACCTCCTGACCTCGGGTGATGCGGCGATTGAATTGCTCTGCCTTCGTCACCAATCCCAAGATGGCCTGAATCCCATCACGGGGTTCATCCCCGGGTTGCCACTCTTTCAATGCGGCCAACTCCAGCATCGCGTCCTCTGCCAGAGGTTTCGGAAACCGTGCCGCCAAAGCCAATGCGCGCTCCCGATTGCGAGCCACCGCCTCTCCCGCCTCGCGACGAGCCGCCTTCAGGCGGGAAATCCCCTCCTCCGCCTCCGTCTTGAGCTCGTCATCTCCACCGGCCGAGGTCCCCGACTTCTCCAACTCCTCGTTCAGCAGTTCCAATTCCCGGCGATGCAAGCCCAACAGCTCACTCATCTCCGCCTTCTGCGTCTCCCAACCGCTCCGCTCAGCAGATGCCTGGGTCTTCACATCCACCACCTTGGCGATCGTTTCCCGCAGCTCCACCACCTGGGCATCCGGCACTTTCTCCTGCGCCAACAAGGGAAGAACTCCCACCGAAAGGGCGATCCAGCTTCGCATGGCGGCTTGGTAAGCCCTCCCCGCCCTCAGCACAACGCCGGATCCCGGATCACTCTCCTTCCCTCCTCCCCGTCTCCACGGAGATTTCCCTGCGTTTCTGTTGCGAATGCGTCTCATTTAGGGGGCGCCGTCTTGTCCGATCGACCGCCCCGGGTCAACTCTGAACTCCATGGGACTCCCAAGACGGCGGTCCTGGTACTTGTGCCGATCCTCCCGCCACCTCAGAGTTCAAGTCACATGCACATTCCCACCTTGATCTCGCGGAAGCGCGATGGCGGAGAGTTGTCCGCGGATGAAATTCGGCACCTGATCGATGGCTACGTTCGCGGCGAAGTGGCGGACTACCAAATGTCCGCATGGGCGATGGCGGTTTTCTTCCGTGGCATGAATCCTGTGGAGACCGCAGCCCTCACCCAGGCGATGCGGGAAAGTGGAGATCGCTTCGAACACCCCGCCGGATTGCCCGTCGTCGACAAGCACTCGACCGGCGGAATTGGCGACAAAGTTTCCCTCCCCTTGGCTCCCCTCCTCGCTTGTGCCGGCACCCGCGTCCCGATGGTTTCGGGTCGAGGCCTCGGCATCACCGGCGGCACCCTCGACAAATTGGAATCGATGCCCGGCTTCCGCACCGGGCTCACTCTGGACGAAGCCCAGCGCCAACTCGCCACCCTCGGCGTCGTCATGATGGGTCAAACCGATCGCTTTTGTCCCGCCGATCGCAAGCTCTACGCCCTTCGTGATGTCACCGGCACCGTCCCCTCGATCCCTTTGATCACCGCATCCATCATGTCAAAGAAGCTTGCCGAATCGCTCGACCGGCTCGTCCTCGACGTGAAATTTGGCTCGGGAGCCTTCATGAAAACGGAAGCGGACGCCCGCATCCTGGCCGATGCCATGATCGCCGTCGGCGCGGAGATGAATGTCGAAGTGAAGGCCCTCCTCAACCCCATGGCCGAGCCACTGGGCCGAGCCGTCGGAAACGCCCTCGAAGTCATCGAGTCTCTCGCTTGCCTCGAAGGCGGTGGGCCGAGCGATCTGCGCGACCTCGTACTCGATCTTGCCGAAGCCATCGCCCCCATCTCTCGAGAAGAACTGGCCCAACTCCTCGACAACGGCAGCGCCCGCGCCAAATTCGACGACCTCGTCGCCGCCCAAGGAGGCGATCCCGCGACCCTCCCGAGGCTCGCGGAAATCCACCTCGCCCCGATCATTCGGGAGGTTCCTGCGCCGGATACCGGCACCGTCGTCGGACTCGACGCCGGGTTCATCGGCCAAGCCGCCCTACAACTCGGGGCCGGACGCACCCGGGCCGAAGATGGTGTCGATTTCGCCGTCGGCTTCGACCAGCTCGTCAAAACTGGCGAGCGACTTCACCAAGGCGATCCCGTGTGCCGCATTCACGCCCGCCACCCTTCCGACTTCGACATGGCCGAAGCCCTCGTCCTCCAAGCCCTTCGCATCGCTCCATGAAGCCCGGAAAAATCATCGGATTTGCCATCCTCGCCGGCTTTCTCGGAATCTTTGCCTGGAGCTTCACCCGGGAGCCCAAACGACCCGCCACCCAGAGGCTCAAAAAAGTCGATGCCGAAATTGCCAAGATCGAATCCCATTCCCGAGATCGACTCGACGCCGACTTGGTGCGCCAACTGGCCGCAGAACACCTCGGCGATCGCCGCTTCCGCTTCGGAGTCGTGATGGAAGCCGCCTCCGGCAAAAAAGTCCTCCCTCTCCGCCCTGGCAATCCCGTCCACGACCAAGTCTGCGATGCCCTTCGTAAGGCCCTCGATCACGCCTCTGAAGTGCTCAGCCAACCGGACTCGCCGGTCCGCGGTCTCCGCCGAATCAACGAAGCCTCGCGCTACTTCGAAAACCTCCTGCTGGAAACCCTCGATGCCCAACCGGAACTCAGCGTCGGCATCCCTCCCACCACAGAGGGTCGGCACCAACGGAGCGGCTACCCGGATCTCCGCATCGAACACCTGCCGTCGCACACCGTTTTCTACCTCGATCCCAAGCTGGTCGAACAGGGCTCATGGTCCAGCACCCTTCGCACCTTTTACTTCGAGCCCACCGGGGGAACTCTTAAGATCACCGAAGACGCCGTCCATCTCCTCGCCGGGATTCCTCACGACGGCCAAGACGGCTCATGGACCTTTGGGAAAGCCAAGATCATCGACCTCTCCACCATCACCCTGCGACTCAAGCCCGAGTTTCAGGCCTCCAATGCCGATCTGTATTCCGAGGATTAGAGTTTCGCTCCCACCCTCATCGATTGCGGGCCACGTAAATGCAATGTCGCGGCTTCTTGGCCTTTTCGTGAGCCTTCACCGGGATCGCCTCCACCTGAAATCCTGCCCGAACCAGCTTCCGTTCGAACTCCGGCGTCGGATGCGCCATCCAATACGCCGCACACGCGTTCGCTTTCAAAACCTCCCGGACCTTGGCAAAAAAAGAAGGCGAATAGAGTCGGGAATTCCCCTCAGTGATCAACATGTCCGGCCCGTCATCGATATCCACGAGCAGCGCATCCAGAGAACCTTTGCCATACTTCCCAAGGCACTCGAAGAGGTCGCCCTGGTGAATGCGAGTGCGGCCATCCTCAAGGATCGGCCCGTTGTGCTCCGCCAAAAACGTTCGATTCCAAGCAATGATTTCCGGCATCAACTCGGCGACCTCCACCGTCGCGGGGTGACCCACCACCTCCAGGGCCCGCTTCAAGGTGAATCCCATCCCCAGCCCCCCAATCAGCACCTTCGGATGCGCTGGGCGTCTCGGATGCCCCTCCGCCAATCCCTCGCATCCCCAATCGGCTAACAGCTGCTCGGAATACGTCATTCGCGTGCTCATCAACTCCCGACCGTCGTTCTTGAGGTAGTACATGCCATCATGCTGATGCAGGGAAAACACCGTTCCATCGGCAAGCCTTGCCTCAGCGAGATTGATGTAGGGCTTCACGACCGCGACCATCCCCGGATTCCGGCGAGGAGCAAGACCGGACATTGCCGCCAATCCCCCTCATGCCTCGGCGCCCCGGCTCACGGCCCTTCACCGCCCAACCTCTTATGCCCTTGCCAAACAGAGAGTTGCAAACCAGCATCCGTTTCCGTCTGAACGACTTACTTCGCCTTCCCACAGGACCCCCGAACCAGCGGAATCCTCACACATCCTCTCCCCTCTCCCCTCTCCCCCATGGACCTCCCCCCTGGTCGTTGGGCTCGCGATCTGCAGCCTGAAACGCCTCCTTCCCCCGAGCCGAAGCCTTACCGACTGACGGCCCATCTCCCCCATCGACTCAACCCGTCGCAACTCCGCTCTCGCTATGTGACGCCCATCGACGAAGCCCTCTCCCAGCAGCACCTCGGCAAAACGGCCGGAGGCGGCACTTCGCGATCCATCACCGGAGAAATCGAGTCGGTCGATTTGGAGATCGAAATCCACGACCTGACCCACGGGATCCCAGTTCTGATTTCGACCCTCGAAAGGCAAGGCGCACCCAAAGGCTCAATCTTGCATTTTCAGGACAAGACCTCTCTCCAAGAATTCCCCTTCGGCCACATCGAAGGCATCGGACTCTACCTCGACGACCTCAAGCTCAGCGGCAGGGTCTATCAAAAATATCCTCTCTCCGATGTGATCGATCAACTCGCAGAATCCCTCGCAGGTCACGGCGAACTCCAAGGCCATTGGCGGGGGGACACCCAGACCGCACTCTATTTTTACGGCAACCATGCCGAGGCAATGACCTCACGGCTGCAGCAGATCATCCCAACCCATCCGCGCTGCCAAGGTGCCCGGATCGTGCGGATCACGCCTGAGTGACTTTCCCAAGACTTCGCAGAATCCACCGAAAAGTCGGGCGAGCCCTCACAAAGTCATCCTCTCATTCATTCCCGACGGGTTCGGGGCACTTCCACTCTCGAAAGCCTCACCACACCGGCGCCCACTCCACTGCGTCTTCCTTCACCCGCGCGGCGCAAAAGATCGCCTGTCGCGATGAACTTCCCGAGCCATGTTGGGCGTCGTCCGCGAAGCTCCCCCCCCTCCCGAACACTGGGAAGAACCATGCCGTCGCAAACAACCGTGGGTCGCCATCATCGACGATGCCATCGCGGGATTCCTGGAGGTGGACCCAGATCCTCAACGGCAGGCAATCATGGCGGCCTTGGTGAGACATGCCAAAATCCTCGCAGGAGCCTCCGGACTTCCGCGATGGTTCGTGGAGGCTTCAAACAAGCCCCCCCATTCTTCGAAACCCAAGGATCCTTGGTGATCCGTGAACGCGAGCGGGTGATCGGTTCCGAAACACTCCGCAACTTCGAGACGAAGCGATGGCTTCCTCCCCATCCATCGCCGCATTGCAGCCCCGCTGGGGATCGCTAGGCTCCCGGCATGGCCACCGTCCAGCAATCCACTCTCGATCTCCCCACCCTCCGGGGTGACATGCGAGTCCATCGTTTTGCCCCCACCACAGCTGGCCCCTGGCCCGCCATCATCTTCTTTTCGGAGATCTTTCAAATGACCGGGCCGATCCAGCGCATGGCCACCGCCCTCTCCGGAGAAGGCTACCTGGTCGTCGTCCCCGAGGTTTATCACGAATTTGAGAAACCCGGCACCGTGCTCGCCTACGACCAAGCCGGCTCGGACCGCGGCAATGAACTCAAATACACCAAGGAGATCGCCTCCTACGACGAAGACGTCGCCGTCCTCGCCGAACACCTATCCCAGGATCCCGAATGCACGGGAGCCATCGGCAGTTTCGGAGTCTGCCTCGGCGGGCATCTCGCCCTGCGAGCTGGCTACCACCCACAAGTGCAAGCCGTCGCATCGTTCTATCCCACCGATGTGCATACCGCTACCCTCGGAGCGGGAAAGTCCGACGACACCCTCGCTCGCCTCCAGGAATTGAAAGTGCCCCTCCTCTTTGTCTTTGGGCGACAAGACCCCCACATTCCTCTCGCGGGTCGAGATCTGCTCCGTGATCGCTTGAACGAGATGGAGGCCGATTTCGAATGGCATGAGTTCAATGCGGCGCACGCCTTCCTGCGCGACGAAGGTCCGCGCTACAATCCAGCTCTTGCTCGAGTGGCCCAAGCCCTTCTGCTCCGTTTCTTCACCGAAGCCCTTCGCTGAACTGCCTCAACTATTCAGGAAGAGACAACCGATAGAACGCCTTCGGTTCCGGAGCGGGGAGTTCCAACCGCAGGGTTTCCGTTTTGGAATCACGGGGTTCCGTGAAAACCGACACATCGTCCCGGTCCTCCCACGCCTCCAACAGATGGGATGAACCGACCCCGGGAACTTCATCGCCGGACATCAACGATCGAGGCAGCCGATAGCGAACCCATGGATCACCGGTGATATCGTCCAGGAAACGCTCAAAACCGATCACCTCGAAATCCGGCTTCCCAGGGTCCGTCCCAAGAAAGAACTCCGTACCCGCCGGGAACGCGTCGCCATCCCCATTGAAGCTGCCATCCATCTGATACCACTCCATGAATGAAGCCCGATCCGTGATGAGCGAACGGGGTAAGAATTCCAAAGACTTGAATTCGAAGGGTTCGATCGCATTCGGCCACATGCTAAAGTCCTGATGGGTCGCGGCATACGCCCCAGGAGTGATCACGGGCCGCGATGAAGTCGACTCCGTGATATTGAGCAACCCCAAGCCTGCAAAGTGACCTTGATTCGTCGCCATCGTGTACTGGCTGACGGCCCGAATGCGCGGAAACACAAATACCGTTCCTGCGTCGTCTCCCGATGAACCAGCTGACGCCAGATGGAATCGGGTGCGACCCTCCCACGGCAACATCGCAACCATCAAAGCCGTGGGAGTCACCGAATCCTCCCCGCCAGCACCGCTCGGCCAAGGGTGAAACGAACGGCTCGATCCGACCACAAGCAACCCATCGGTTGTGACTTCGATTTCATGAAACCGATCCGTCGAGGGTCCCGCGTGAATCACAAACCGGGACACATCCAGATTCTCGCTCACCATCGCGGTAAAGCCCGATTCACCATCGGCCTCGGCGCCCGAAATTCCGCCACTGTTGTAAAGACCCACGTTTCCACAAATCCACAAGTTCCCATCGATCCACGTCATCCCCCGTACTGTATCGTAGGGAGTCTCCCCGCGGTGGAATAGCTCACCCGACGCCTCATTGCAGCCCACCAGCACCGAATCCACCCACTCTCCGTCCGGTGTCAGCTTGGTAAGAACCAGCGACGGACTCTCCGATCCCACACCGCGCATCGAGTTTCCTCCCACATAAACGCAGCCATCGGGCCCCTCAGAAATCGACGCATAGCCGACACCATATCGGAACCCTTGCAGATTGCCCCAAAGATAATCGCCCGAATCCCCATCAATCTTCATCACCCAACCATTCGAAGTGATATTGGTCAGGAAGTTCGTGGCTCCGAGATCCATGGTCGAAGAGGCGGCCACCAGAACGTCTCCATCCTTCGTCATTCCCATCGCCCCAGCCGTATCTGTCTCAAGCGCATAAGTCCGGCTCCACAGAGGTTCCCCGCTTGCATTCAACTTCACCACCGCCGTCTGAAGGGTCAAATCCGGCGGTCCGTAAACCTGCCCCGCCACAAAGTACTCCGCTCCTTCCGCGCCCTCACGCGTAGCGATCCCTACGGTCCGAAACCACAAAATCCCACTGGGAACCCCCACCTCCTTCTTCCAAATCACTTCCCCCGTGCCATCGAAGTGAACGAGCCTGAAAGCACCGGATGAAGAAGTCACCGCCGTGAATCCGCCGTCCGCATCCGCCACCGCATCATAGGGAAGAAACGTTCCCCCGGCATTCACAGCCCATTTCAATTCTCCTTCGGGCGAGAGGCGCGCCAAAATGCTTTCAACCGGGGAACCTCCCCCCACCAGCCAGTCGTCCGTCCCATGCAAGGGCTGGGCGAAACAGCGACTCAAGGGCACCCCATTGGAATCCGGCAGCAAGCTTCTCATCCACCGCGTCTTCGGGTTCCCCAATGGCCGAAAGCCTGGCTGGGAATTCAGCGACTTTGCCCCCGCATTCGACACCAAAGGGCCTCCTGACCCCACGTCAAACAATGGCCAGCTCGCCAGATCATGCTCCGCATCCACCAAATCCACCCACCCTGCCAAGTTCAGCTCGATCCCGGCAAACGCCGTCAAGTGAGCCTCTGCCGACCACCATGGATCGTCCAACGGCGCCACTCGGAAATCCCCCTGTGCCCGGATGCCCAAGGTAGGGCCTGTCATCACCCCACCTCCACCGGCACCCATCAACCCTGCAATCTCGCAATCGATCCATGCCGAAGCCTCCGCCCCCAGTGCCTCGTAAAGGCCTGGATCCGAAACATGCAGAGGAATCGGCTCAAACTCGTTTTCATAAAAAGCCTCTCCATCCCGGTACCCAGCCGTCAGATCAATATCGAGCCCCGCCGTCAATGGAACCGACAAACTAGTGGGCGCCGAAATCTCTGCCCCCGCCTCCAGAGTCAATCGTGGCTCGAAACGAAAGCCCGCCGGCAGTGTGATCGAGAACAACGGAAGATCCAGTAAGGTCGCCGTCTTGGAAACCCATGGTTCCGACTCGTTGCTCGCACCTTCCTCCGTTTCTAACAAGAGATTGCAATCCGCCTGATAGCGCGTCCGAACAGAAAGCTCATGAACCACCGCATCGCGCATGTCCAAAGTGAGATCGATGCTCTGCGGACGAAATCCAAACGAACCAGAAACCCGAATCCCCTCCCCGAGACGGATATCATTGAAATGAAAGGGCACAGGCGATGGAAATTTACCAAGCGCCCCCTCATGGGCGCCTTGCCTCGTCTCCGGAACCTCGGTCACAGCGATGCCTGCGGGATGTGCCTCAGGCACATTCGGGCACACCATTCGACCATCGATCATCAGATCCAAAAGGGAAAACCGGTAGGGCAGCACCTCTGTGAAAAACTCCACCCGAAATCCAGTCGGCTCGAGTCGGACGTCCTTCACCAACACGGGGAGAATCCGATCCACATTTTGCACCCATTGAATGATATCATCTTCTAATAACTGCTTCTCGATCGACACCTGCAAAGGCGCTTTGAAGAAGGGTTCCCACTCCACCACCGCGGTCCCTGAGCCGAAGAGGGGGGCAAACGATAGGACATCTCCGGAACTCGTGAAGTCCTCAGGCTCCGCCAAAGCATGTTTTGGCAAATCCGCCTCGACGAGTGGTCGCACCGGAAATCGAAACACCGCCGACTCCTCCCCGGAGACCTGCAAACGGGTCCCATCAAGGAGCTGCGAACGAAACGTCTCCAGATCTTCGTCGGCCACGATCACCACCGCTTCGTTCCCCACCTCTGGGCTCCCGGTCTCCCCAGCATCGAGAGCAAAAACACCGAACGAAACCTCCGTCTCCACCTCGGGAGAAGGGGCCTCCACCACCTCCAAGCGGATCTCAGGCCACGACGTGTTTCCCCGATTCTCTACTTCGGCAGAGATCACCAATGCAGTCGAACCATCCCCACGAGAAGTTTCACTGAGCACCTGAATCCCCTTCAGATCGAGAAGTCCTTCGCCAGAGTGGCTCGTATGCATATCAGGATGCGAATATCGACCTTCCACGGGCAACGGGGCCTCCTCCGACTCATTTCCCACCGCCAACTCCACAAACACGTGCTCCCCCACCTCGGATCGCGTTGTGGACTCCCCGAGGTTCAATTCCAACTTGTAGATCCCCGGCACGAGGGTTCCGGTAAAACCAGATCCATGCGGCGACGACTCGGAGTAAATCTCACCTCCGCCACTCAGGCTCCGCAAAGTCATCAAGAAGTCCGCTTCCAAGGTCGCCTCGAACAACAACTGAACCGGCATCGCCTCGTCCATGACCTCAAATTGAAAACTCAATCCCGCCGTCGCCGTCGTGGTCACCGTTCCGGATACTGAGTTCGCCAAGGCTTGGCGCTCGAAATCGATGACAGTCGAAGCCACGTAGCGCAGAAAATCCCCCTCGTCGCGCACTGGAAACTGTCTCGCCTCCGAAGCGCCCGAGATCTTCCACATCTCCAGAGAATCCAGTGAGAGAGCAAGGTCCCGCACGCCAGCCTGCCACTCCCCCATCTCATCTTTCGCATCTTCGACCACCTCTCCGGTGCTCGCCGAAAACACCGCCTCCAGATCGGCATAAGCATGAAAATCCGTTGGAGTCACCTCCCCCCAACTGATCTGCGGAACACTCGCTACGACAGCGCCAACCAGCAAATGGCGCCATCGACCGATACAACCCAATTGAGAGATGAAGCCGGCAATCAAAGACATGACCCTGTGAAACACGCAGGGAAACGCTTGGAGGTTCAATCAAAACCGGCCCTGTCTTCGCGCAACATTCCGATACCGAACCCGAATCATCCCGCACCGCCTCCCTCCTACTCGCCATGAGTCAGGGCCAGCATAACGGACGGATCGATCGACGCACCTTCACTCCTCCTTGACCGGAAGGTAGCGCATCTTCCTCTCGGAGAATGCGAGTTCCCAGTGAAACTTTCTCAACCATGGCAGCCCCACCGATCCCAATTCCCTTCCTACCACCACTTCCGTACCTCGCAAATCCCGGTCCATCAGCCGCCCCTTGAGAAACACTCCGACCTTCAATGACACTTTCCCACCGACGGTGTGAGATTCGATCGCCGTCTCTAAAGGATGGATCACCCCCTCTTTGACCCACTGTTCGAAAACTTCATCGGGGAGCGTGAGACTCAAGTTGCTTCCAGAATCGACGATCATCTCCAACCCCCTCCCCAGAATCACCGTCTGAAACACCGGGGTGTCCCGATCCCTCAACAGTTCCAGCTCCTCCGAGCTGTCAGCGAGCTCCCAATCCCCTGAATGCGCACGCAAACTCTTCTTCTCCGGATCGAACACCAGCTTCGCCTGCGCCAATTGCGCATCCATCCCAAGCAGTCCGATCACATCGTCACCGAGAGCCCCTTGAGGCAAGTCGACGAATGCACACAGAGGCCGAGCGATCGTCAACCGATCGATTTCTATCGTCGGCCCCCGGCCCGTCGCTACCGCGAAGGAGGCTCCTCCAGGGGCCCGACCTCGTCCCTCGACATCACTCTTTTCCCGTTCATAGGCCTTCTCCAAAGCGATCAAACTCGCACCCGTATCGAGGAGCAACTGCCGCGTGGCTCCCTCAACCTTGCAATCGATCAAGATGGGGCTCGGCTCCGGAGAAAGCGCCTGCTCGAAAAGATTCTCTCCCCAACAAAGCGACACCGGCCCATTTCCCACCAGAAAAGCAGCCAATATCGCAACCCACCGAGCTCGGGAGCAATCCACCAACGCAAACATCCATCGAAACTACCCGACCCGATCCAAATGGGTCAAACACGCCTCACCCTGTCGACTCGCTAGACATCTCGATCTCCCCCGCGGGTGCGAGATGGTTTTGAGTACCCCGATCGATCGCGGGCACTGGCATATCCCCGCCTCGCGGCAGCGGTCCGCAGCTCGGAAAGATCCCTGCAACATCCCTAGTCACCCTCACGTAGCCGCCGGGATGCACGCAACTCGGCTCGCCCTCATCTCCGGCTTTCTCGCCGTCCTCTTACCCGTTCAGGGAGAGGATCTCCTCCTCGGAGACTTCGAGCTCCCATCTTACGCTCCCTGGACGCCTCAAGGCGAAGCTTTTTCGGCCGGACCTGCCAACAGCACCGAGTGGTCCCGTTTGGAAATCGTCGGAGCTGTAGGCCATGGAATTGCCTGCAGCGAAAATGCTGGGGCTCCCACGGGCACTGGAACCGATGCCCCCCAAGGTCGATTGACCTCTCCCGAGTTTCTAATCGAACGCTCCTACATTGCCTTTCGGATCGCGGGGGGAGATTATGAACGGCATTGTTGCTTCAATCTGCTCGTGGACGGCAAAGTCGTCAAAAGTGCCACGGGGCGAAACTCCGACGAACTGCGCGCTGAGAGTTGGGATGTCTCCGCCTGGTCGGGCAAGCACGCCCGCCTTGAGATCGTCGACGAAGCCAGTGGGAGTTGGGGACACCTGTTGATCGACCAAGTCGTGCAAACCGATCACCCCGAGGCCGTCCCCGTCGTGACCGTCCCCGTCTATCAGGAATCGCTCCGGCCTTTGTTTCATTTCACAGCGCGGCAATGGACCATGGACCGCCTCGAACCAGGGATGCGGCAGGAAGGTTGGATCAATGACCTGAACGGCATGATCCACTATCAGGGGGAGTATCACCTCTTCGCCCAACGCTGGCACAAATGCTGGCTCCACGCTATCAGCACGGATGGGGTCCACTGGCGTGAGCTCGAACCCGCGTTTGGTGAAAAGATCCTCGATGCGGGCCGTCAATCCGGACATTGCGTCATCGACCAAGCTAATACTTCGGGACTTGGCAAACCCGGAGGAGAACCTCCGATGGTGGCATTCTGGACCCACGCCGACAACCTACGCCACGGAATCAGTTACAGTCTTGATCGTGGAAGAAGCTGGCAAGACTACCCCGGCAATCCGATCCTCGAGTTTCCGGAACGAGATCCAAAGGTCTTCTGGCACGAAGCCTCCGGCCATTGGGTGATGGTGATGTACGGCTCTGGCCAGTATCATCTCTTTACCTCCCCGGATCTCCTTCATTGGAAAAACGAAAACCATCCGATTCCCGATGCCTTTGAGTGTCCCGACTTCTTCCCACTCCAGGTCGATGATCGCGACGAGGAAAAGTGGGTGCTGATCCATGCGGACGGGCGTTATTCGGTCGGCCAATTCGACGGGACACGTTTCATCGAAGAAACTCCCCGCCGCTTGAGTGACCTTGGCGGAGAGTCGTTTTATGCGACTCAGACATTTGAAAACCCCGACTCGAATGACGGACGCCGCATTCAAATGGCGTGGATGCGCTGGGTTCACGAACCCAAGTTATTCCCCGAAATGCCCTTTCAGCAGCAGATCAGCTTCCCCTGCGAGCTCAGCCTGCGAAGCACTCAAGATGGATTAAGGTTGTTCCGCCGCCCCATCGCCGAAATCGCCCATCTGGAAGGAACCCCGAAAACTTGGTCCAAGCGTCCACTCCGGATTCATGAAATTCTTCCTCTCGCCGACTCAGGCGAAGCCTATCGGCTGCAAGCACGATGGGAGCGACTTCCGGAAAAGGCCTGTCTGGATTTCCGCATTCGAGGGGCCTCGGTGCGTATCACTCCACACACGGTGAAGATCTCCGACCCTCTCGGATTGCAGCCGCCCGTCGAGGCGGAGTTGTTGGACGAAGCCCAGACGTTGGAGATCCTTCTCGATCGGCGATCAATTGAAGTCTTTGTGAACGACGGCGCTCTCTCCTGCACCCGCAACTTCATTCCCACCGAAGCCTCCCTCCAAATTCGGGTCGAAGGCGCGCCATCCATGCTCGATTCTGTGCGGCTATCGCCACTGAAATCGATTTGGCCATCGCCCATGCCTGCGAAAAACTCCGCCGAGCCCGTGGATTCAGCTCCCGGATTTTGATCCGCAGAGGATTTCACAAGAAACGATCCCCCTCATGGGGTAAGCGACAGATTTTGGTCTGGCCCGCACGTAGAGATTTCGCCAAACACCGACAATCTCTGAGCCACTGGCCATCGCCGCCCGCGGGTGATGAAGGGGGGCATTCCGCCCTTTTTCAACGGTCGAACCGGTTGGCTCTTAAAACCTATCCCCAACCATGAAAGGACCTGTTACCCTGCATCGCCCTACCCTGCTGCTCTCCTTGATCGCATCGCTGATCCACCCCTCGATCGCCGAGGACGCCCGCAGCTGGACCAATCCACTCGTCGAACAAAGAGCGGATCCACACGTCTTTCTCCACTCCGATGGCTACTACTACATGGTCGCCACCGTGCCGGAATATGACCGCATCGAATTGCGCCGCGCAAAGACCCTCGATGGCCTTTCCAAAGCCGATGCCAAGGTCATTTGGCGGAAGCACTCCAAGGGAGACATGGGCGCCCACATCTGGGCACCAGAGATCCATGCCATCGGCGACCACTGGTACATTTACTTCACCTCAGCACCCGCCGAGAACATCTGGGAAATCCGCCCATGGGTCTTGGAATGCGACAGCGCCAATCCGCTCACCGGAGCTTGGAAGGAAAAAGGCCGCATCCCCCTCAAATGGGAATCCTTCGCTCTCGATGCCACCACCTTTGCTCACCACGGAAAGCGCTACTTCGTTTGGACGCAACGCGGGGAAAAACCCTACGACGGCACCAATATCTACATCTCCTTGATGGAAAGCCCAACGCGTCTCGCCGGTGACCCGGTCATGCTGACCTACCCCGACTACGCGTGGGAAACTCGAGGCCACCGTGTCAACGAGGCTCCTGCTGTTCTGATCCGCCACGGCAAGGTATTTCTCACCTACTCGGCAAGTGCCACCGATGCCAACTACTGCCTGGGTATGTTGACCGCCGACGAGGACGCCGACCTCCTCGATCCCAAATCTTGGACCAAATCGCGCCAACCCGTGCTAGAGAGCGATCCCGGAACCAAACAATTCGGAACCGGACACAACAGCTTCACCACGACACCCGATGGTCAAACCGACATCCTCGTCTACCACTCCCGGAACTACGAGGTGATCCAGGGCGATCCCCTTCACAACCCGGACCGTGCCACGCGCGCTCAGGCCATTCGCTGGACCCCTGAAGGCCAGCCCATCTTCGGGCCTCCAGTGGCCGACGGCCCCTACACCATTCCATCGGACCTGACCGCTTCGGCCACCAGCTCCGAAAAGGCCGCCAACCCGATCATCACGGAAGTCTTCACGGCCGATCCCGCACCCATGGTCTTCCAAGATCGAGTGTATCTTTACGTCGGCCAGGACGATGGAGACGGACGAGGCTACCACATGCCTCGATGGCGCGTCTATTCCACCGACAACATGGTCGAATGGAAAGACGAAGGCTCACCTCTGCAACCTTCGGACTTTTCCTGGTCCACTGGTGGGCCCACCTCGTGGGCTGGCCACACCATCGAAAAGGACGGAAAATTCTATTGGTACATCACGGTCGACCACCGCGACGTGCACGGCAAAGCCATCGGTGTCGCCGTCGCCGATTCTCCGACCGGCCCGTTCAAAGACGCTCGTGGCACGGCTCTCATCACCAACGACATGACGAAAGCCACGGGGATCAGCTGGGATGACATCGATCCTGCTGCATTCATCGACGACGACGGCCAGGCATGGCTCTTCTGGGGAAACCAGAAATGCTACTACGCCAAGCTGAAATCCAACATGACTGAGCTCGACGGGGAAATTCATGTCGTCCCCGATTCGGAAGTGGGAGGCCGCTTCACCGAAGCTCCTTGGGTCCACAAACGCAACGGCATCTACTACCTCAGCTATGCGACCGGGTTCCCGGAAAAAACGGCCTATTCCGTCGCCAAAAGCATCACTGGTCCTTGGGTTCCCAAGGGCCTCGTGGCAGAAGGAGCGCAAAACAGCAACACCATCCACCAAGGCATCATCACCTTCAAAGGGAAGGATTACTTCTTCTACCATAGTGGCATGCTCCAATTCGACCAAGGAGCCGGAAAAGGCCACAATGGCGGCGGCAGCTTCCATCGATCGGTCTGTGTCGATGAACTCCACTACAACGCGGATGGTTCCATGCAAATCGTGACGCAGACCACCGAAGGCGTCGACCGCACCCACTGAGATCTCCACCAAGGAGAAAGCGGGTGAACCCAAAGGTTCACCCGCTTTTTTGTATCAACCTCAAGCCCTCCGTCGCCGGAGGAGCCCAAAGAATCCCAATCCTCCCAAGAGAGTCACTGACGGTTCAGGAACGGCAAAAGTTTCCAAAGTCAGACCGTCGATGCGAAATCCACCGACATCACCGGAAACGATCGCGGCCAGGGCCCCAGATCCACCACCGGTTAGATAAAGATTCAGGCTGGAGACGTCGAAGCTGCCTGCCGAGAGCGACTGCTCCACCGGTATGAATGTCAACGAATCGCGAGTCAGCAGATTCACCACCGTGAAACTCTCGTTCACAGGATCCGTCCCCACCCGGCCGACATTCTGAATATTGATGCTCAAGATTCGCACCCCCACACTGGGATCGATGCCGGTCAGCTCATCCAAAGCGATCGTGACGCCTTCATGATTGCTCGCATTCGCTCCGATTCCTCCACTGTTAGGGTCAACTTGCACCCCCATGTAGCCATTGTCGTCTCGGTCAAAGTACCCTTCCTCCAACTCGTCGCCAAGAGTCGAGGTCAGCGTGCTGAGATTTTTCGCGGCATCAAAGGTCACTCCAATCGTTCCACCAAACGCACCGGCTTCGGTGATGGATCCCGAAAGCGCAAACCACGGACTCCCGGTGGTCACCGCTCCGGAACCGTCGATATTGATATTCAAAGAGATTTCCGACATGCCGTCGCCGTTATTGATCGAATCGATCACTACCGCGCCCGATGCGGCTGATACCAGCAGCGCCGGGACAAGGACGGGAACAAGGGGAGTCAGTGGGTTTTTCATGGGTTGGATTTTGGGGTCAATTGCAGGGGATTCTGCATCACAAGCAGAGTCACTTCGGGTGCATGTCCGCCCGTCAGCAAACGTTCCAATAATCTGAGGGCTACTGTCTCACTCTCACCTGATAGAATCGCTGGGGCTGGGTCATCGACACCGGAACCTCAATGTCACCACCCTCCGACGACTGCACCGTGGAAAGGTAGGTCCAATCTGAGAGGTCTTCGGAATCCCACAGTTCGTAGAACAGAAACGGCTCGGACTGCAGACGCAGGCGACCTCCGTTCCCTTCTTGGTGGAATGACGACTCAGGAGACGGAGTTTCCTCGCGTGACTTCCCTCCATTCACCAGACGCTCCGCCCACCGGGAAAGCCACTCCACCAGAGCCTCGCTTCCTCGTTCTTCCAGGAGATTGTGCTCCTCCAGTCGATCGGTTTCCAGATTGTAGAGCTCCAGAGGCACGGCACTTCCCGTACCCGCATTTGCCTGATTCAACAATGGCGGCCCAAACAGAATCTTCCAGTAACCTTCCGCCGGAGGGTCGAGTGGGAGCGTCCCGTGAAATTGAAGAGCCAGCCAGTTCTTGCCTTCCTGCTCATTGGTAAAGATGGGCGGGCGGGGCTTGGCTTCCCGATTGAGAATCACATCGGCCCGGGAAAAGCCATCCACCGCTGCGTCTCCGCCATCCTGAGGTGCTGGCAATGGAGAACCGAGGATCTCCGCCACGGACGGAAACACATCCTGCAAACCGATCAAATCATCTCGGGTGAGGCCACCATTCCCTTCCAAGCCATCGCCGACACCGCCATTCTTCCAATAGGCCATCATGGGCACGCGATGCCCGCCCTCATAGATCCTCGCTTTAAACGCACGCAAGTTTCCAACGGCCCGGTTGTCATTGATTTCTGCACCATTGTCGCTGGCAAAGATCAGCAGGGTATTGTCCAACAACGGATGCCCGGGATTGCGAGGATCTTCGGTCGACTCCAAATAGTCCATCAATCGTCCGAGCAGCACATCGTTGAGATACACGAAGTCACGTCGCACATCCCCCGTCGTGCTCCCATCTTTCCAGCGACTCTCCCCCTGCACCGGAATGCCATCCACCGCCACATCGGGTGTATACACCTGATGGTTCGAATGTGAGGCATAGTAGAGAAAGAAGGGACGCTCACGCGCCGCCTGATGACCAACGTGCGTTTGCATGAAATCCCGCGCCCGATCCCACATCACCTGCCCCATGTGATCCCAATCATAAGATCCATCCAGTTCCTTGCCGCGCCCGGTGGCGCCCACCGGACGACGATTTTCGATCCACCCCGGCCCCACATCTTGGGCCGGACCATTGCCGTCCTGACCATCGGGTCCGGAGGTGAGGTGAGAACGCGAAAACCCGAAGAAATCGTCGAAGCCATGGTCCACGGGGGTATCACGCATCGGCACACCAAAACTCGCATCCGCCCAGCCCTCCGCTGGCGCGCCCCCGTCCTGGCGGTACTCCAAGCCAAGGTGCCACTTTCCGACCATCGCCGTCGCATAACCTTGGCTCCGCAAAAAGCCCGGTAAAGTGGGGCGCTCCATCTCAATCAGCGGCGGCTTCACCGATCCCATAAGCACCCCGTTCAGAAGCCCCGCCCGCCAGGCGTAACGGCCGGTCATCAGAGCATAGCGAGTCGGAGTGCAGCGGTTCTGGGCATGAGCATCCGTGAACCGCACTCCTAGGTCCGCCAATCGCTCCATAGCTGGCGTCGAAACCTGCCCTGAGTCCGGCAGTCCTGACCAATCCTGATAAACACTGGTGTCACCCATGCCCATGTCATCCGCCAGAAACACAATGATATTCGGTGCACTCGCCGCCGGAATTGAAGAATCTCCCCGGGTGATCACACGGAGTTCATCCAGAGGATCGCCGTCACCCGAAAGGTGGAAGGTCACGGCGAGGGTGAAGCCATCGGGGCTGATCGTAAACTCATCCACCGATTCATCCTCGGCACTCCGGCGTGCGAGATCGGTCGACTCAAACTGCATGCCTTCCAAACCAAAGGTCGCATCTGACTGAGCGAATCGGTTGGCGAATCCCGCCACAGGCTCACTGCCCGTCCGATGGACAAGCCCAAGGATCGGCGCATCGAAAGTCACCGTGGCACTGACCACCGTATCGGGCGCCTCTCCCGGAAGGTCTGCGTGGAAGAGATAGCTGTTCAGAGCCGTGCCCACAGGCAGCGAGCCGGAATCTTCCTCAGTTCCCACCACCGTCGCCGCACCATGGACTCGATGATCCACCTCCATGCCACTTTCCAATACCACTCCCAGTCGCTCCGGGATCAACTGCAGGTGACTGAGGCTTTCTGAATCTCCACTCTGCACGGAAACCGGAGGCTCGTTCAGAATGGCAACATCGCCCGTGGCATAACGGATGCCATCCCTTCCTACGGGGCCACTCGGAGTAGCTGGCTCGTCGTCCACCCAAACTTTCAATTCTGCCGATCGAGATCCCTGCTCATTCGTCGCCACCAAGGAATAGGTGGTGGTCTCGGTTGGAGACAGCATCAGCATTCCCGTGGCATCCACCACCACCCCACCCGGCTCCAACGTCACGGAATCGGCCCCGAACACATCCCACGACAAACGCACCGACTGCCCTTGGGAAAGTGCCCGATCGTTCGCCACAAACGAACCGATCACCGGCGGCAAATCGCCCAGCCCTTCCTGAACAATGAAATTAAGGCCATCGATTCGAAACCCTCCTGTCTCGCCCGAAATGAGGGCAGCCACCGGTCCCGGATCGCCGACTCCACGCACCAAATCAAGACCACTCACATCGAAATCTCCTTCGCTTCCCTCCGTCGGAACCACCTCCATTGCCTGCCGGGTCTGCAAATTGACGATCGTGAACGCCTCCGTGCCGACGGGATCCGTACCACTTCGCCCGACATTGCGAATGTTCAATCGGGTAATACGAACCGCCATTCCTTCCGGCAGCCCCTGAAACTCGTCGACACGAATCGCGATGCCTTCCCGGTTCTCCGCATCCGCGCCGATGCCTCCCCCATTCGGATTGCCTTGAACGCCGATCAAGCCATTGCCGTCGCGGTCGATCGCCCCGTCCTTCAGCTCATCGCCCCACGTGGAGGGGTCGATGCTCACATTCTTCATCGCGTCAAACTTCCACCTCACGCCAGACCCAAAAGCAGCCGCTTCACTGAGCTGCCCCGTCACCTCCCACAAAGTCGTGCCACTGGCTCCATTTCCCGAAGCATCGATCTCCGCCAAGATCCCCACCTCAGAATCCCCGCTTCCCGTGCCAGTCGAACGCACAAGAATTTCTGCATCGGCTGGACAAAGGACGAAACTGCACGCCAAGGCGGCACCAAAAGATCGGTGACGATAGGTCATGAAAAAAGGGGTCTGGGTTTTGAGGCTGGGTTTCCGGGTTTCCCGGTTTTCGACGACGTCGACAAAGGCCCACCGAAGGGAGAAGCGACGCATCATCACTGCATGTCCCCTCTCGGGCATCCGTTCGCCGAAAACCGATTTTTTCCCCAACTCGCTCTTTCTTTCGCTCTGATTTCGAAGTTTCGCAGAAAAGGAACGGCGCCATGCCTCTCCCACGCGCCTGGGAAGAATCGTTTCTCGGCCCTCTCTTGGATGATGGCGATGCCATCCACGCAGATTCCCGTGCTGTTCCCATGGAGGGTCGGCTTGGCACCTGCTTGCGGCGCGGATGCTTTGGACTCGCCCCGTCGGCTTTGGCACCCTTCTCATTGGCCTGTTTCATGCCTCTTTCGCCACGGCCACGGATCATTACTGGAACGTCGAATCCGCGGAATTTGCCGAGGCTGCACGTTGGACCGGCGATGGAACCCTTCCCGGTCGAAATGATGCCGCCATCGTCAACAACGGCGGCACCGTACTCATCACGGGCACTCCCTCTTCGTGGACGCTTTCTGACCTCCGCGCAGGAGATGCCGCCCAAACCCTAGGGACCTTTCACCTCTCTGGAGGCCGCATCTCCTCACTCGGTGAATTGCGCCTGGGCTGCGGAGCCAACGCCACCGGTCATTTTCTGATCGATGGTGGCTCCATCACCCAATACGATCGCGTCACCATCGGTGGCCGCGAAGCATCCCAATCCCAAGCTGGCCATGGCTTCCTCACTCTAACTGGAGGCTCCTTCTCCCATCGCGGAGATGCATTCACCGTTGGCTCACACACCGACTCTGCCTCCGCCCATGGTTTTGGCCGCATCGAACACTCCGGCGGCACCTTGGAGGCGAATGGCGAATTCTACCTCGGAAACGGCAGTGCCGGAGCAGGCACCCTGGCTGCCGAGTATCGATTGGCCGGGGACGGTGTGGTGAAAGCAACCGACTGGTGGGTCATTGGCCGCAACGGTGCGACAGGACACCTGTCGATGACCGGCGGCAGCCTGACCAAAACCGGAACCACCACCGCTTTGATCCTCGGAATCGGAGAAACCGGATTCGGCTCCCTCGAACAATCCGGCGGTTCCCTCACCAGTTTGAACAGTCCGGTCTGGTTCGGCGAGAAAGGAGGCACGGGCTCCTGGCGCCTTTCAGACGAGGCCCACGCCACCGTCGGAAAGATCTACCTATCTCAAGGAGCACGCTCCACGGGGACGCTCGTCCTTGATGGCGGCACGCTGGAGGTGATCCACTTCGATGGTGCCTTGTCGGACCCTGCAAGCCCTGCCCAATCCACTCTTCACCTCAATGGCGGGCGATTGGTTGCTTTGGAAAATGACCCCAACTTTCTGCCTGCAAGTCTCTCTTCCGTGCCGATAGGCCCCGCGGGAGCCCTCATCGATTCCGCAGGGCATGACATCACCGTGGAGGCCCCCTTATCCACCCCGCCAGGGTCCATCGATGGCGGTCTCACCAAACTCGGCGACGGAGCACTGATTCTTCGTGGATCCCATCACTACCACGGCCCCACACTTGTGAAAGAAGGATCCCTCGTCTTGTCGGGAACTCTCGGTGAGGCTCCGCCACCCCCTCCCCTTCTCCACCCCTCCATCGGCACTCTCACCTGCGGTCCGCTCACCCTTGCCTCTTCCGCCGAATTAGCGATCGACCTCGATCCGATCAGCGGGACCTCCGACCTCATCCAGGTCGATGGCGCTGCCGATCTCGGAGGAGCACGACTTTCACTTCACCTTCTTCAAGCGGGCCCCTTTCTCCCTGGCTCACAATTCACCCTACTTGAGGCCACTCACTTCATTCAGGGCGACCTCGCCAACGCCTCCAGCGGAAGCCGCATCGAAGTCGATGGCCATGCCTTCCTGATTCGCTACCACAACTCTCGAAGTCTTACCCTTACCATTCCTGCTGGAGAACTAGGTCTCCAGTATGCCGAGTGGGCCGCCTCTCATCTCCCCGACATCACTCGCCGCGATCCCCTTGACGATCCCGATGGCGATGGCCTTGAAAATCTCTTGGAGTTCGCCCTCTGCCAGGATCCGCAATCCACCGAATCCACCACCCTCACGAGCCGCTTCGACACCGTCGAGCAGGCCTATCATATCACGCTTCCCGTCCGGGGAAACATCCTCTTCACGGGCGGGACTCCCTTGGTTTCCGAAGTCGTTGATGGCTTCATGTATCAAATCGAGGGATCCTCACTTCCCGGGGGCCCACCGGATCTGGAGGTGACGGAAGTTTCCCAGCCATTGTCCGACTTTCTCCCCGAACTTCCCGAGGGTTGGATCTACCGATCCTTCCGCCTCGGAGACCCAGAGCACCCACCTTCCCGCGGATTCCTTCGCATCCGCACAGAAATCGCCACCTCCTGAAAGGCATCATCGCCTCCCCTTTCCGAAATCGACAAGATGAAGCGACGCACAACCCTTCTGATCCTCGCCATGACGCTGTCCAGCCACGCCACCCCCTCCTCCCATGTCGATGTCAGCGAAGGAGCAACGTTGGCCGGAAATGGGTCCATTGATGGCACCCTCACCGTTCATGGAACCCTCGCTCCCGGACCATCGGCCGACTCTGCGTTCTCCGGCAATCCCATCCTTCCCGGTTGGACTGCCGATCCCGAGGGGATCATCTTCGGAGACCGCTACTGGATCTACCCGACTTACTCTGCACCCTACGAAGAGCAGCTTCACTTCGACGCCTACTCCTCCTCCGACCTTGTCACTTGGACCCCACATCCGCGTGTCCTCGAGACGAAACACATCTCGTGGGCCCATCGCGCCCTATGGGCACCCTCCATCATTGAAAAGGATCAACGCTACTACCTCATCTTCAGTGCAAACGACATTCAGAACGATGCCCAATTGGGCGGCATCGGTGTCGCCGTCGCCGATTGCCCCGAAGGTCCCTTCCAAGACCTCATCGGTCGTCCACTCGTGGATCAATTTCACCATGGCGCTCAACCCATCGACGCGTTCGTCTTCAGGGATGAGGACGGCAGCCACTACCTCATCTATGGAGGTTGGGGACACTGCAACATCACACGTCTTTCCGATGACTTCAAAAGAGTGCTGCCGATGGAAGAAGGCGGAGAAACCTTTGTCTCCATCACTCCTGAAGGCTATGTCGAGGGTCCCTTCATGTTCCGCCGCGGCGGAAAATACTATTTCATGTGGTCAGAAGGAGGCTGGACCGGACCCAACTATCGGGTCGCCTACGCCATATCCGATGCCATCACCGGTCCGTGGACCCGGCTGGACACCATTCTCCAACAGGATGCCTCGGTGGCCACTGGGGCCGGTCACCATTCCGTGATCCACTCGCCGAATTCCGATCGATATTTCATCGTCTATCACCGCCGTCCCCTCGGCGAGACCGACGGCAATCACCGAGTCACCTGCATCGATGAAATGCATTTCGACGAGGAGGGCCACATCCTCCCCGTCACCCTCACTTTCAAAGGCGTGCAGGCAGCCCCTCTTCAGCCCTGACCTCCACATCGAAGTCGGATTCCTGGGCCGATGTCCTCAAAGGTCCTCGGTGATCGCATCCTCACGAGGTAACTCCCTTTTGAGCAACCACCGCAGAGCCTTCTCCTGAACGGACGGCGGAGCCAGCTGATGCCCCCCCTCGAAGGCATGCACGCTGATTTCGCACCCTACGGACTGCAATCGATCCGCATCGTCATCGAGCCACTGCTTCGCCCCCACATCTTTATCGCCATTCATCATCGCCACGCGCATCGATGGATAGGGCAGGCCTCGATATTTCGGTCCTCCCAGCCATCCCCCAGCCGCCAGAATCCCTGCCCAAGGCCGATCCACCTGAGCCGCATAGTGATACGCTCTCCATGCTCCTCCTGACATCCCGCCCATGTAAACCTGCTGAGGATCATGCGCCACCGCACTCTCGACCTGTGGAAGCACCTCACGGAATCGCGCCAAAAGGGCCGCTTCTTCCTCCGGATCATCATCCGTATTTTGAAAGCTTTCGAAAGACACCAAAGTGATCTCCAATTTCGCCGCGGCCTCCAAATAGCGATAGATCGAACGACGTCCATCGCCCCCTGGATGAAAGAGCATCAATAGGGGGCGGGCTTCCGCGGCCTCTGCATCCTCCGGCTGATAGACAGCATAAACGGTGGGATAGTCACCGTGAGTTTCATGCTCCGTCACCGTTCCCCCTACTTCCGCGAGCAGCGCGCGGGCCTCTTCATCCTTCTCCACCCATTGCAAAACCCAGGCGCGGTCGAGGGTCGAGAGATCGCGATTCTTGAGCTCAAACTCCTCGCGATTCGGTCGACGCAGCGTCACCTCCTGATTCGCTTCATCATACGCCACAATCTCAGCCTCCACTTCCGTGCCCGACGCCAAAGTCCATGTGCGCATTTGGTCGTTTGCCCATAAGGTCGAGAAGCCAACCATCGCCAACGTCGCTCCCAGGACATGACCAGAAATTCTCATATCGAGATCATCCCGCCATCGCCCCATTCGCCAAGGCCTTTTGCCTGTCATCTTGGCCTCTCCTGGATCTCTCTCAGAAGAATCGGAACGAGGCGAGGACGCATCAAAACCGAGTCCTCGAACGTCCCTTTCACCTCCCGCCGACCTCAGCTTCACCTCGACACCGGCGGATGACAAGGACGGTTCGGTCATCTTGAGCGGGTGCATTCTCTGAAAATTCCTCAACACAGCGGACACAAGCAGTTGCAAGTGCCTGAGCCGATTCCATCTCTTTTCTGAGGAGATTCTTGGCCCCTTCTAATCCCCAACAAGAGCCCTCGCCATTTCGCGCCTCAAAAAATCCATCCGACAGCGCCAGAAACACGTCGCCTTCATCAAACAAGGTCACTTCCGGAACGTAATCCGCAGGCATGCGCATCAACCCCAATGGGGGACGCTGTGCATGCATGACTTCAACTTTCTTGCTCTTTTCCCGCCATAACAGCAGTGGTGCCTGCCCAAAACTAATCCAACGAAACAAACACCTTTGACGATCCAATCTCCCCATCAACAAAGTCATAAAATGACCGTCCGGCAAATCGTCGCATAGCTGTTCATTCATCGACTCGACCAACACCCTGTGATGGACTCCCAGACGAATCGATGCTCTTAAAATTGCGCGCAGCTCGGTCGCGATCAGAGCAGGGGCCATCCCATGCCCCATCGCATCCCCTAGGAGGAGCACCAGATGATTCACCTCCTCAGCGGGACAAATCCGATATCCGGGCGTCACGACCCGCGGTTCCACGGGGATCGCATCAAAGAAGTCCCCGTTATTCCACGACGCTGGCGCCGTCTGCCCCGCCACCTCAAATCCTGGCACTTTGGGGATCTTGCGCGGATGGCTCGCCTCCTGAACCAGCTTCGACCACTCCAACTCGCGCCGCAACCCAGGAGGAATGCTCTCCAGATCCAGATGTCCTGACTCCATCGTAGGCAGCTTACGGGAAAGGCCCTTGGGAACTCAAGCGTTGAGCTCGCGCGTTGACCTTCCTCCCGCCTTCCCTCAAACCCCTCTCCGACCACACTTGGGGTCCCGAACCATGGGAAATCGAGATGACAAACGATTCTGGTACCGTTGTGCCCACCTCCTCATGCGGCTCCCTCCGGATCAAGCGATTCCGAGAATTCTCAGATCCTTGGGCCGAGCCCACCGCGCGGATCGAGCGTGGCTACTTCGCTACAATCGAGGCTTCACCCATTTTTGGAACGCCTACGAATGGACCCGTGGTGATGCCACTGCCCACGTGGAAGAACTGCAGGGCATTCCCGTCGAGATGGCAGCCTGGCTGCATGAGAGACTCCTGCTCGACCAACCTGTCCAAATTTCCGACGTCGCTCAGATGCCCCGCCGAGCTCGCGCTCTCCAGGCTGAATTTCGGCGCCAGGGCATTACCTCTCTACTTTCGGTTCCTATCTTCCACCGCGGCCGTCTGGCATTTCAGATCGGCTACGACGCCACTCAAAGGTCTGAAAGTTGGAGCGATCCCGAGATCGATCAACTCCGCCAAGTCGGACGACTGCTCGCATTGCTATTGCTTTCCGATC
Organism: Haloferula luteola; assembly: GCF_014201715.1. Classification (GTDB taxonomy): domain Bacteria; phylum Verrucomicrobiota; class Verrucomicrobiia; order Verrucomicrobiales; family Akkermansiaceae; genus Haloferula; species Haloferula luteola. Next base: position 30,417 of record NZ_JACHFD010000016.1, on the reverse strand, counting down.
CTACCCGCGATGCCGACCCGGCCCCTCCAGTGTCTCAGGTCCATCTTCATCAAGCCTCGCGCCACCACTCCCTGCCTCTTGAGGAGATCACCCACATCACCGCCCTCGGCGACTACAGCCGAGTCCATTTTCTCGATGGTCGAGACCTCTCCGATGCGCGCAGCCTGAGACAGTGGGAATCAGAGCTCACACCGGTGCGCTTTCTGAGAATCAATCGGTCCACCATCGTCAACCTCCTTTGCCTGGAATCCCTCGACCGCAAAGGCGGCGCGTGGAAACTCTCCCTCCGCGGCCTTGCCTCCTCCCTCTCTGTCGGCCGCCCCTTTCGGGCTGCCCTTCGGCAGCGCCTCGACTTCTAGCGCCGCATCCAACGGGCAAATGTCGCTCATCGGATAATCATGTCGTTCATCGGCACCCGATTGTCCCCGGCTCTGCCCGACATCTAATCGCTGCCCACCGACACCATCGGCCTCCGACTCGATGCCTCTTTCACCGCATCCCTCAGAGTCATTCGAAATGGACGGTGTGCACCCGATTGCCCCAACATGCCCGCACCCACTGCCCAGCTGCTCGTCCCCTTCCTCATCACGGCCACCCTGCATGCCGTTCCGGTCACCTACGTCGCCAAGACGTTCACCCCCGATCCCTCCTCGCCCTCTGCCGTTGTGTGGAATCAGGGTCAACCGAATGAAGTGTCCGGATTGAGCCTGGGCACTCAGGCATTCACTTCGATCCAACATGCCGTAGATGCCACCGATCCAGGTGGCCTCGTTTACCTTGCAGCCGGTGAATACGCCGAAGGGGCGGAGATCCTCATCGAGAAAAGCCTGTCCGTCATCGGATCCGGTGCTTCAGAAACCCTCCTCACCGGAAGCAGCAACGGAGACTCCATCTGGCAAAGCGGAGAACACCGACTGCTGCGAATCCAGGGAAAAACCCATCACATTGAACTCCACGGTCTCACCCTCCACCACGGCACGGATCCCGCCAGCAATCAATCCAGCGGAGCGGGCGGTGGTGGTATCCTCCTCGATGACGCCGAACTGGTCCTCCACCACTGCGTCATCCGTAACAATGTCACCACGCATGGAGGCGGCGGTCTTCACATTCGCCGCGGGCACCTTACCGTCATCGCTTCCAGCATCTCCGACAACCTTGCTCATGGCGACTACGGCGGTGGGATTTACCTCGATCTCGGAGGCTCCCTCACCGTCGACCGCTCGACCCTCCATGGCAACTCCGGCGTTCGCGGAGGTGGCATCTACAATGAGTCGGGAGCCCTCTGCATCAGCCGCTCGACGGTTCACGGCAACCGAGCCCAATCCCTGGGTGCCGGCATCTACACCGGTTACGGTCCCGTCGAAGTCCTAGAGTCCACCATCACCGGCAACTCAGTCACCTCCACCATCGTTCTGGGCAGCCTCTATGGGGGCGGCATCGCCTCGCCACGCCAGGCAGCTCCGTATCAATCAAAAACCCAAGTCTATCATACCGCTCCCTCTCTCACCCTGCGAAACTCCATTGTCGCGGGAAACTCCGCCGCCACGGAAAGCCCCGACCTCGCCCAGGAAGAAGCCCTCATCTTCCAAGGCACCAACTTCATAGGCGATCTGGAAGGCAGTGGTCTCACCCCTGAAATTCCGGGACTCCTCACCTTTGAGCCGGGAGAATCCCTTGCCGATCTGCTCGAAACCGACGGGGAAGGACAACCCCTCCTCGCCAATCACGGCGGCCCCACACTCACCGTTGCCCTCGCGTCCCATAGTCGCGCCCGCAATGCCGGTACGAACACTGTCGTACCACCATCCCTGATCAGCACGGACCAACGAGGCTCTGGATACCCACGCTCCCTCGAAAGCGCGATCGACCTCGGAGCCATCGAATCCGGCGCCCCCGTCATCGAATTCGCTTATCCCCATCAGCTGCCCCCCTCTCTTGGCACAGCCGCCAACGGCTCCCTCTCCATCGCCTTCAATCAGGATATCTCACCTGGCAGCGGCTCCCTAAGGATTCATGATGTCCACTCTGGAGCCCTGCTCGACACCATCCCCGCCAGCCAGATCCGACAAGATGGCCCGGTATGGACCTTTTTCCCTCAGATCGATCCCGGCACCACCTTCCGATTGGAGATTCCTGCCGGCATCGTCATCAACTCACTCGGGCAATCCTTTTCGGCCACGGGTGCTGGCGCTCCAGTCTTCACCTTTTCGCCGACCACCGTCTATGTCGCTCCTGCCAGCGACTTTCTCCCCCCCCACCCGGCTCCAGGCTCCTCCGTCGTCTGGGCTTCAGCCACGGCCACGGTCCCTCATCTCGTTTTCGGCACCAACGCCTTCTCATCGCTCCAGGACGCGATCGATTCTGTCGCCCTCGGAGGCACCATCCTCCTCGCGGAGGGCACCTACGATGAAGGGGCGGAAATGACCATCTGTCGCAGCGTGACGCTTCAAGGCGAGGGAGCCGATCGCACGCTCCTCACAGGAAATTCCAATGGCGACCTAACCCCTCATCCGGGCGAGCACCGGGTGTTGAAAATTTCCGGCTCCGCCACCCAGGTTTCCCTTCATGATCTTGCCATCGTCCAGGGACTCTCGGCAGCCACCACTCGTGATCTCTCGTCTGGCGCCGCCATCGACAGTACCGCGGAAGCCCTCGCCCTCTTCAATTGCCGCATCGCAGACCATCTCTCCATCGGCGTGAGCGATGCCGCCGTGCGGAAATACGGAGGGGATGTTCACGGAGGAGCCATCGCGTGCCGGGGTGGTTCGTTCTACGCCGAAAACTGCGAATTCTCTGGGAACCGCGCCTGGGGAGGCTCATCCCTCACCTCCGTAGGTGGGGATGCCCATGGCGGAGCTCTCGCCATCTACGATGGATCCCTCCAATTGTCTCATTGCCGATTCACGAACAATGCCGCGAGAGGCGGCACCGGCTCGACCAACTCCACCACCCTCGGCCGCTCAGCATGGGGCGGTGCATTAGTCGCGACTGGGCCGGCTCATATCACCGACTCCGTCTTCTCTGAAAACATCGCTCAAGGAGGAGACGGATCCATTCACCTCAAGACCGATGGTGGTGCCTACGCAGGCAGTGGTGCCTGTTGCTTCACCCATCGCGATTCGGTCATCATCGAGCGCTCCGATTTCGCCAATAATTCCGCCACCGCTGGTTTGATGAGCGGCGGCCATGTCTATGGCGGAGCGATTGAAGCCGACGTCCTCCGTCTCGTCGACAGCACCGTTCGCGACAATGCTGTCCATGCCCACTCGGAAGAAAGCGGCAGCGAATCCATCGCCGGGGGAGGCATCTTTGCTCAGGAGCTAGAGCTCATCCAATCGACCATTTCCGGCAACTCGGCCCATGGAGGAATCGTCTTCACCTCCTGGGTCTTTGGAGGCGGTGTTGTGGCTTCCCAGAAACTCCACCTCGACCAAACCACCATCACCGGAAACTCCGCCCACCGCGGCACGCTCCATCCCGACGGCACCCTGTTCCCCTTCTATCTCCACCTTGAAGCCACGGAAGGAGGGGTTTCGACCTCACAGGCAACACAAATCACCCTCCGCAACAGCATCATCGCTGGCAATACGGCTTCGTCTACCCAGCAGGAAGTAGGCGGCGTCATCGTGCCCGTTGACGACATCGTCCACGACCTCAAAGCCGGAACCAACCCTATCCAGTTCTTTGGCACCAACTTCCTTGGAGACGCCTCCGATTGTGGACAGGAGACCTCCGCAACGCTGCTTAGCTTTGAGTCGACCTCTTCCAGCCTGAGTGACCTTCTCGACCCGGTGATCGCCGATCTCGGCGGCCCTGCGCCCACTCATGCTCTTCTACCCGAAAGCCCGGCCGTCGACTCCGCAACACAAGGAACCGCGTGGGAATTCGATCAACGAGGACAAGCTCGCGACCAAGGCCGCGGGCGCGATCTCGGCGCCTTCGAACTTTCCCCTCAGTATCTCACCGTCACCACCGCCAACGATGAAAATGATGCCCATCCCAGCGATGGAAATGGATGGAGCTTGCGCGAAGCCATCACCGCCGCCAACGCCCAACCGGGCCTCAGCATCATCGATTTCGACCTCGATGGCACTCTTCCCATCACCTCCGCGCTGCCGTCTCTCACCGGAAAGGTGGACATCGTCGGACCCGGCGCCGACCAACTGGAGATCACTCGCGACAGCAGCTCCGGTTTCCGTATCCTTGACGTGGGCACCACTGCAAACGTTCACCTCCGTGGCCTCACCCTTTCCAACGGAAATCCCCGTGCCAACGGCGGAGGCATCGCCAACGCTGGCACCCTGCGGGTCGATCAATGCACCATCGCAGGCAATGCCAACCGCTCCAACGGGCTCGCGCTGAGCTATGGCGGCGGTATCTTCAATCAGGGCCATCTCACAATCACCCAATCGGCCATCCTCAACAATGTCTCAGCCTTCGCAGGGGGCGGCATCAGCAATCATGACGGCTATTTGAAGATCGAAAACACCCTCATCGACGGCAACAGCATTCAGAGCTTCGGAACCCAATGGGGGGGCGGCATTCAAAATGACAGTGGAACCGTGAACCTCACCCACGTGACCCTCACGCAAAACTCCGCCACCACTGGCGCGAACCTCCTCACCTATCTTGGAACGGTGACCCTCAGTCGTTCGATCGTTGCCCTCCCGGTAGGTGGCGCCAATCTCGAATACAGCGACACCACCGATCTCATTTCCTCTGGCTTCAACCTTTGCGACGATTCCTCGCTCTACCGTATCTTCACCACCGATCTCACTCTTACCGATGCACGACTGGGCCCGGTGGGCATGCACGGGGGCCCCACCCCAAGTCGCATCCTCTTGGCCGATAGCCCTGCGATCGATGCAGGGGACCTCTGGGCGAGCAGCCCACTGATCCTCGATCAGCGAGGTTATCCCCGCATTCACGGATCCCAGCCGGATATCGGTGCCACCGAGTACTTTCCCGACCTTGTTTCTCCTTCCCCCGAAATGGACTTCGCAGCCGGGTTCGCAACCGGCATCTCCCTTGAGGCCCTTTTCGCAGGCGTCACGGGTGGATCAGGCAGCCCACTTTCCTTGGTCTCTGTGTCCGATCCTTCCGATTCAAGAAGTACGATTTTTCTCGTTGATGGCTATCTTATCTACCAGCCGGCACCAGGCCAGTCGACCGGGGAAACCCTCACTTTTGTATTCACGGATGGAGTCCGGGAATACACGGCAAGCCTCCTCGTCTCACCGGGTGCCCAGCCCCCTCCGAATCCCACGTCCAGCCTGACCCGCAACTCGCAATCCGCCACGCTCTCCGTTGCGGCTGCGCCCTTTCAATTCTATCAACTGGAAAGCAGCGACGACCTCGCTCCAAGCTCTTGGAGTCGGGTGGGCGAAGCCCGGTTGAGCCTTCCCGGACAGACTCTCCAGTTCTCCGATTTCGGGCCCCTGCCCTCTCGCCGCTTTTATCGGATCATCCTCGCCAATGGGCCACGGGGATCTCAATGATTTCCGTGGTCGACCTCATGCTGCCGATAATGATCGCGCAGCATGTCGCGCCCAAAATCCCCATCAAAGCTTCGCCAGACCGTGTGCACATGGTTGGCATCATTCTGGGTGTTCGCCGCTTCCATGATGAACGTCGGTCCCTGCACCCGATAATACCAGGGCTTCCCGTCTTCAGTTCCACCCGCCCATCCAAAGTGGATCTTCTCGACACCCGCCGCCTCGATCTTCTTCCAATCCGCCTCTGCCCAGATTGCTCGGTGACGTCCGGTATAAACCTGAATCAACGCGATCAACGCCTCCTTTGCTGCCGGGCTCATGTCCTCAACGGCAATACCCACGAGCTTCGTGGCGTCCGCCTTGCGCTGCTCGCCGGTGAGAATCTCCGCAGGGGCTTCCGTGCTGAAAACCACTTCATCCCGACCTTCCTTCAGCAACAGAGTGACCAAAGCCTTCGCCCGCTCCTCCTCCGCTCGCAGGACCTTCAATCCCTGATGCTCACCCAGACGGACCTCCCCGGGGTTCGAACCGATGAACGAAGGCGTCACCACGAGGGTTTCTCCCCCGACGATGGTGTAGTTTAACGAAAGGTGATGCCCCTCAAACTTCCACCCCCATCCGCTCGCAGCTCCGGGGTCTCCAAACAGAGAAAGGTAGTATTTCCCGGGATCGCGGTATTCGGGTCGACCCTCCAAATCACGGAGCACCCCTTCAAGAACCCTCACTTGATCGGCCTTCAGTCTCCCTTCTTCACTCAATGCCGTATCCAGCAGAGCCATCGCGGCTTCCCGCTGCTCAGGCTCCATCCGATCCAATGGCAATCCGCTTCGCTCCCGTGGCGTGTACCGGAAGTCTTCACGTGCATCACTTTGGAAGGGAAATACCGCATCCTTCCGCTGAGCCTCCGTCAATAACTTCATCAAGGCCTCGGCGGCTGACTGCATCCCAGCGGTCGCAGGTGCCTCCGCGGCTGCCAATGGCAGCGACCAAAGAAGTGAAAACAGAAAGGTGGGCATTTTCATGGCAATCTCCGCCATACGCCCCGGAGCGCGAAGATCTCACAATCCTCGACAAAATCTCCTCACTCCCATCTCCCGCACTTGCTGAAACATCCTACAAGAATGCCTCCAAACCATCCCCTGACTCAGCTCGAGATCACAAAGCGCCTTCGGCTCCTCGAAAACCCCCCTCTGCCCCACAAAAACGCCGACCCCGGCCATGCTGAGGCAAGAGGGGTCGGCGAATAAATCACCCTACTCGACAGACAAATAGATGCGGAAATCCATCGCTTCGGTGGAGGGATTCGTCACATCCACCCGCTGCAGGTCGTCGCGATCGAACGTCAACGTCATGGCCTTGTCCAAGCCCTCTTCTACCGAAGCCTTGCCGACATCGATCATGCCGTCGCGCGTGTCCTCAATGAAGCTCAGCTTCATCTTCTGACCCTTCTTTCCCTGAATCTGATAGACCTTGGATTCCCCGCCGTTGAGGTGCAAATCCCACACCACCGAAGGACTGTCCGCCGTCAGCGCAATGATTTCCCCCTCAACGGCATCGCCGCCTACCCACTTCAGCAGGGCATCGGCTGCTTGCTTGGAGCCCTTCAAATCAAAGGTGCGGCTGTAGTCACGGATCGTCACATGCAAAGCCTTGGCTTCCACCAAGGTGGCAAGGAAATCTGTGTTCTCATCCACGTCGATCCGAACCATCGCATCCTGGCCATTGGTGAGGCCGTCATGCAGACTCGCCGCCGCAGGCAAGGCAGGCGTGTCGCCGCCTCCGACACCTGAGAAGGAGTAGCTGGCCAGCGCACTCGAAGCATTTTCGGGGAATGCAGGAAAAACCTTGTTGTCGAAGAACATGAACGTCGAAACCTTGTCTCCAAGGAAATATCGGAAAAGCGTTCCATCATCGTTGCTTCGCTCCATCATCGCGTGGACGGTCTTCCCATCCTGCGAGAAAGTGGTGATCGTCCACCCACCGGCTTCGCCTCGGGAGACTTCTTGATAGGCCGCAGGAGGCTCCTCTTGAGCCATCGCCGATAGCGACATAAGGCTGAGCGAGATACCGACAATATAGGGGACTGGGGACTTCATGTTTGGGGTGGATTTGATCGGCACTGCGAGAATGGAGAACTCGCCCATTCCCAGGTGGGGATACCCGGAAATGGCCCTTTCCCCAGTGCGCATGCGTCTTCTAGACACCCCCATTCAAATCCGGCAAGTGGGAACCTAGTCTTCGTAGTACTTCACCGACTTTTCTCGGTGGGCACCTCCAACAAACCATACCTCAACAACTGGCGAACCAACTCCGAAACTTCCTCTTCAAGCCCCGGTTGACGGGCAAAATCAGCTCTCTGCCGGAGCTCAGCCACCATCTCTCCACCCGTTCGCCCCTGACCAAAAAGCTCCAGCAGACGCATCAAATTTTCATCGATTTGACCATCATACGCCAGCTTCCCCGGGCTGGTGAGGCGGATCGTCCTGCGTTGCCAATGCGCTCCCTGCAGCTGCATCTGCATTTCAGCATGGATTCCTGCCGCTGGACGAAATGCCAAATCGAGCAGGTTCTCCGATACCTGACGTAGCCAACTTCGATTGTCGAAGATTCGCCTCAACTCCTCACCTGCGCCCATCTGAATCCCCCCGGCGGCTCTTGAATCCGTCTCGCTCCATTCTTCTCCCTGCTCGCACGCTTGGAGCACGACGAATCCACTGCTGATGCGATGAATGCCGCGCTCCCGATAGAATTTCATCCAGCGCTCAAACTCCACACCCAATGCCGCACCGCGAAACCGAGGATCCCCGCGCAGCCACCGCCTTGCATACTCGCCAGGTCCGGCACAGTCGCTTTGGAACAGCCATCGCCTCACTCCGTCCTCTGGGATCACTTGAAGAGGCCTCTCCCGCCAATCGTCATCGTTCGAGTGACACCAGTGGATCAAAGCCACAGCCAGCCCCCCGGTTTCCAAATGATCGTTCAAGGACCGCAGCGCCCGCAGACAGATCCCTTCCTCTCCCTCAGGCGCCTCTCGGAACATCAGGCTACCGCCCGGCGATTGCACATAGGGCAAATTGGCGGCAATGCGGTCATACTTCCGCCCCTTCAAACCGGCGAAAAGATCGCTCTTCACCCATTCGATGCCATCGACGCCTGCCAGCCTGGCATTGAACTTCGCGAGGTCCAAAGCACGGGCATTGAGATCACTCGCGGTAACCTGCCATCCCTCATGGCAAAACCTCCCCGAAAGCCAACCAACGCCACATCCCAATTCAAGAAAGCGCCCTCGGCCTCTGCCCGAAATCAAGGCTGCCAGCAGCCGACTTGAAGGGCCTACACCCATCACATAGTCGCCCTCCCCATGGTGCTGACGCGAAAGAAAATCGCTCACCACCCACCCCTCCGCTTGAGGGGACAACTGAAACCGCGCCGCAACTTTCCCGCCCTTCGCTTCCAACAAGCCCAGTTCACATAACGAACTCAGCTCCACACCCAACAAACGCAAGGCTGGGTCCACCTCCACCTCCTGAGCCAGCAGAAACAAACGGATCGCCGTGCCGAGGGGGTCCCCGTCCTCAAACTCGTGCTCCACCAGTCCAGCGTCGCTCTGAATCGATGCCACCGAGCCAAACCCCAATGCTTCGAGATGCGACGCCATGAAACCAGCCTTCGCCAGAGACTGCCGCAAGGGCCGCGGGTCCCACCCATCCAGATCGCCGAAGACTCGCTCGTCCATCTCGCCTCTCATGGCAGCCGCTCCACCTTGAAAAATCCAAGGCTCGCCTGACGCATCACTTCCTTTTGAGTCGACTCCGCCTCGCCAACAACTTGTTGCAACTCCACAAACGGAGTCAGCAAATCGGGCGACCACAAAATGCGATAGCTCACTCCCTCCTGGCTGTTCCAGCGCAGCCGCCACTGCTCCGGCGCTTCCGGATCGATCTCAATCTCCACCTTGAAAAAGGAACTCCCGGATGTGGGGTCGGTGCCGGCCAAAAATTCACTCAAATTGGATTGGCCATCATGGTCGAGATCCAGAGCGCCATCATCACTCTCCAGGTCCAAACCGTATTCCAATTCCCAGGCATCCGCCATCCCGTCGTCGTCTCCATCTTGAGAAATCCCATCCAGAGAGACCTCCACTTCATCCTTCGAATCGGCCCGATATCGATAAGTGAGACGGGTCACCGCAAACGCCACTTCTTCCGAAAAGGCATCGTCGCCCATCGCGGAAGGTCTCACCGCCGTAACAAAAACGCCATCCATCTCCAAGCGACAGAAAACACTCTTCTCATCGTCGGGAAGCATCCACTCCAGCACAGCGCCATCAAATCGCCGACCCGTCAAGCAAGCCTCGAGCAGCAAGGGAGAGCTGCGATCGATCGCCTTTTGAAGGGAAAAGGAAGTCTCTTTTCCTCCGCCATCCGGCCCTTTCAAAACATATCCCGTGATCTCGATCCAATCCTCGTGCCCCACATCCGTGGCTTCCCCAGGAAGATCCTCCGCCAACTGCAAATACTGAGCCTCCGCGAATCCCGCGGAAACCATCCACCCAATCAACGGGGCAATGACGCCGATCCGGCTCACGATCTTATTTCACAGCGGTGAAGTCGAAGGTCGCTTCCGACGTCGGAGACGCAGAAACCTCGCCTGTCTTGAGATCGATGGCGTAGTAAGTCACCTCAATCTTCGCGTAATTCAGACTGACCTCCTCAGTGGGCACGGCATCTTCCGACTGCCCCTGGGAGACCGAAGAAATCAAAACATCCTCCAATACGATTCGGTAATACGCCTTTCGCGAGGACAAGTTGGCCGGCACAAAATCGAACGCAATCTGTCCAATGCGATCCCCCTGCAGGCACTTCAGGAACAAGGGTGGAGACGCCTTATCGACGACCTTCGAAATCACCAAACTACTCTGAGAAGGTCTCCCATCCGAAGTCAGTCCCGTGCTCGTGAAAGTCACCGGCCGGGCCACCGCAAAAGAGACGCTGCTCAGCTCCACCCACTTCTGGTGCTCTGAGTCCGTCGCCTCTCCCTCCACGCCATCGATCTTCATGTAGGCATCAATCGCCGCTTGCGAAGAGCTTCCCATGAGAAGCACCGTTGGCGCGACCAGAGCAAGCGAGCCAGAGAGGGACGAGGGCCGTTTCATCGTAGAGGTCAGGTTGGGTGAAACCTGAAAACTAGCGGGACCCGTCGAGCACGTCAAGAACCTGAGATCGCCCCCGAAGCTCTCCTTCCTCCCATCGTCCCATCGCACGCGCCAGGAATTTGGTCTTTTCTCCCCTCCGGATTCCATGCAACCTCGCGTTCGGGTCGACGGACGGCCCTCTCGCGAAAGCACTTTGCATCCGCTATCCAACCGCAGGCCCCGTGCTTGCATACCTCCCACCCTAGCCTTGAGCGAGCAGGCCGGTTTCCAAGGTATGCATATGAAATCTGATTCCTCGGCCGAGTCTTCGGCATCGCCTCGTCGCTCGATTCTCGCACTCGCCAAACGGCTCCACCGAGAGGCTCTCCACGGCCCCCCCGCGGCAGCCCTTCCCGTGTTGCGACGGCTTCTGCAATCCGGTGTCATCCGTCACCTCAGTTTGCCGGAATTTTTCCATCAACGGACTCTGGTCCGCCGCAAGCACCTCCTCGAAATGCTCGCCCTGGAAGCGGGTCACTCCCACTGGACGGACTATCGCAAGGTTCTCGAATGCCACCACACGGCGGGCGACGATCATTTCGACCTCCTCGCGCCAGGCATGAGCTCTCTCAATTCTTGGTTCGCCACTTTTGAGGAAGCGCAGGCCTTTGCCCAATGGCATGGGGGACGCTGCGCCCGCCACGGCCGTCAGGGTGTCGTGTTTCCATCGACCTGATCCGCGACTCAAAGGACGTCCCTTCAAGCGAGCCCCACCACGAGGGACGGTCGCCTGGCTTCCGTCCCTCTTCTCTCGTCATCCTCGACGGGAAGACGCGCGATCCCGAATTTGACTTCTGCTTTCCTGATACAGCTTCGCTCTCGCCTGACGGATCAACATCTGAATGTCATACGAGGAGAATTGGAGGCGCTTCCCAAGGAGCTGCAGCGCCTGGGTTTCCTCTGCCGAAATCCGCCCATCCGCCAAAGCCATCTCGGCCATTTCCATGAGCCACTCTCGTGCTTCGCCCGGCTCTTTCGGTCCTTCCAATTGCAGCGACCGACTTTTTCCTGCCTCAATCAACGATTCCACCTCACGCGTCGAAAGTCCGGCCCGCTTCGCATAGGCCTCAAGAATCTTCATTTCCTTCGCATCGATCTCACCATCCGCCAGCATCACTTCCACCAGCCATGCCGCTAACGCGAGTCCCCCGCGGTGGCTGGGAGTCAAAACCTTGGACTGTTCCACCAAAGATTGAATCCAAGGGTCATAGAGTCCCCCACGATATTCCAACACCCAGTCCCAACTGCCGTCCTGGATCACTTGACCGCAATACTCGCATGCCTCCGCGGCACTGCTCGAGACACTCCCGCCACAGCTCGGACAATGGCTCGAGAGCAAACCCTGCTCCAAAGGAGTCCTCACATCCCCCTTTCTCGTCAGGACCAGAATCTCCGTCTGAATCCACTTTTCACCGTCCCGGACGCGTTGACCTGAGGGCTTCTGATAAAATCGGGCACCGCTCCACCGAACCTTCACAAGAGCACGATCCCACGCATCCCCCGGATACAACCCCACCGTCTCCACAGCACCCACCGCCACCTCCCCAGGATAGGCCCTCCCTTTCGAATCAGACACCGCAAAGGTCTTCTCCAGTTTGCTCACGAAGTCATCCGACGCCATCTTCCGGATAGGGCCACTCTTTCCCGCCCGATACGCGGCCATCATCCGCCAAAACACCACACTCGCCTTATCCTCCAAAGCTTGCACCGAAAAACCAGGATCCTTTTTCAACAGCGCCCGCTGACCCGGAACTTGCCCTCCATCCCGGATTTGCCACTCCGAAGCTTGAGTAATCTCCGACAAGACCCAGTCGTAGGCACCACTCTTCACCCGCGATTCGCAACTTTCACACTGCGCGGACTCATTCAGCACCAGCGGACTTCCGCAATTGGGGCATCGTCCTTCGATCAGCCCTCCACCCTTCAAGGTTTTCGCATTCGGGCGCCGAATGAACGACCAGTATTCCGAGAATGCCTCCTCCATCGACGATCCCGACAAGCGCCTCCCTGTGCGCAAATCGACCCGAAAATCTCTCGCCGAAGCGTCCACTCTCACCGTCACCTCATCGTAAACCTGATCAGACTCAACCTGAACCAATTGCATCCGTCGAACCTGCAGATTCTCCATGTGATCCCGCCATCCATCCTCTTTCTGCTCCGCAATCTGAAGTGAGAATCGCTCGTCCACTCCATCGGAAATGAACGCCTGGACATCACCCAAATCCTGCCCACACCAAGCGGTCTGGATCTTCAAGAAAGCCCGATTCACCCGTTCCAGAAATGCCCCCTCATCAAAGCCAGGATCGCGTTGTTCCAACTGCGCCAAGGCCTCCTGACGACGCCGATGCGATTGGATCGCCGCACCCTTGCGGATCACTTGCCCCTGCCGGTAGGCCTCTCCTTTCTGAACCCCTTTCCAACCCGAGGTATAAAATAGCCAAACAACAATCCCCAACAAAGGCACCCCAAACCAGGGCTTTTCGATGCACAACCGTAGCAACCAAAAGATCAACCATCCGAGATCTCCGTCGCCGCCACTGCCACCGCCCCCTCCGCTGAATCCTCCTCCACCAAAGCCTCCGCCCCCTCCACCGCCAAAGCCCCCTCCGCCACCCGCACGGGCCTGCAGCTCACCGAGCCCCACCCCAGCTGCCAAAATCAGGACCATCCACGAACGCGCTCTCATGCAGTGCCCGGAGCAAAACCCGAGACGCCCCTGGAGGCCAGCCCCACTCCCGTCAATTTCACCCGATGGAACCTAAGCCGTCTTCCCCCTCCCATCCTGCTTCCTTAAGGCTCCGTGTAATCCACAGACACCGTCCCAAAATACGCCTCGCTTCCCTCAGGAACCCAATAAGTGTAAGTCGCCAACTCATAGTCGTCATCGACTCCCTGCGTCGTTACCTCCACCCCATTCGGCTCAACAAACGATGACAAGCGAGGACTCGCAAGCAACGCATAGTCGAGATTGGGCGCATTCTTCCGGCGAATGACTCTTGCCTGCAAGGCCAGTCGCTCCCCCACCTTCTCCACACGCAACACCGGCAATCCCTGAGTCGAATGCACCGTGCCCGATCTCAGATGAGCATCCGCCACAGCCGGATTCAAATTGAACGCCATCTCCAATGAATTCGGCAACCCATCCCCATCCGGATCGCGGTCCGCACCTTGGTCCTCCCCGGTTAGACCAAACAACCCCGCATACGACTCAGCGTCCACTCCCGCCTGCGGCAAACTCCACAGCCCATGCTCACCATCGCGGCTCGCAAGCAACACGTCCACCGCTCCATCCCCCGTGAAATCGGCCGCCGCCAAACCCCATGTCGACCGCGCCGGAAGACTTTGAGTCAAAACAAACTGTCCACTTCCATCGTTCTGATAGATCCAATCGACGGCCTTGCCATTGAGGCCATTGCCGATCCAAAGGTCCGGCGCGTCGTCCCCATTCGCATCAACCCATGCCAGAGCCTGAGTCTGCCCATTGCCAATCGAGGCGCCGCTGGCCGAGAAAACTCCATCACCGTCGTTGAGGTAGATCACACTCGCAGCACCACGGTTTCCACACACCAAATCCGGATCCCCATCGTCGTCCACATCACCCGCAAGCAGTGCCGTCGTCCGTGACGCCCCCAACGCTTGACCCGACGTCACAAAGCCCCCGGATCCGTCATTCAACCAAACCTCATTCGGTGCATTGTTGACCGCCAGGGCTGCATCCAAATCCCCATCGTCATCGACGTCCACCAGCACCAGATCAAAGCAATAACTGCTCCCCAATTCATCCATCCGGGTAAAGGACCCTCCCCCGCCATTGAGGTAGACGTGATTCTGTCCACTATAAATCCCATACATTTGGGTGGCAGCCACAATATCGAGATCCAGGTCCCCATCGACATCGGCCGTGACAAGCGCCTCGGTGGGCCCGCTCGACTCCAAGACCGCCACCTGCTGGAATCCCCCCGCACCGTCATTTCTCCAAAGCCGGGTCTGACAATCGGCCAAGGCAGAATACTCAATCGTTCCAACCACCAGATCCGGATCGTCATCGCCGTCGAAATCTCCAAACGCCAGAGATCCGACGCTGTTACCAAAGCCGTTGGGTAGCGCCGCCCCCCATTCCGTCAGCTCCCCGGTTCCATCATTGAAGAGAATCCGCACATTGCCACCCACCGCTCCCATCGCCGCGTCGAGATCTCCGTCGCCGTCCACATCCGCGTAGGCCACGCTGGTGATCGCTCCCCCACCCAATCTCTGGCCACTATCCCCGATGTAGATCGGCGCCGCTGCGCCCAGCCACACCTCAGAAGGATCCAGGTTCCCACTCAACAGCAAATCCGGCCGGGCGTCCCCATTCAGCGAACCGCTCACCAAACTGATAATTCTCCCGTACCCCAGAGCACGACCACTGTCGCTGAACTGGCCGGATCCGTCATTGATCCACACCTTGTTCGGCTGGGTGCTATTGGTGCCCTCCACCGCGTCAAGGTCCCCATCACCATCCAAATCCACCAATTCGACGTCGAAGGAATACTCCGTCCCAATCCTCTGGCCACTGTCCGTAAAAACTCCGTGACCATCATTCAGCCAGACCTCCGCCCCCTCCGACGGGACCGCATTCTGGCCATTGGCAAACCAGATGTCCAAATCTTCATCTCCGTCCAGATCGCCCAACTCCACCCCGAAAGTCCCAGCATACCCAAAGGCATTGGAACTTTCGGTGAACGCTCCATTTCCATCGTTCAGCCAAACGGCATTCGTTCCATTGCTTGCGAACACCAAATCCAGATCCTCATCCCCATCCACGTCGCCAGCATCCACCTGCCGCGTGAACAACATCCCCAGACTCTGACCACTGTCGGTGAAGACCCCGTCGCCATCATTCAGGAAAATCCGATTCGCGCTCGTCGAACTGTCCGTCGGCACCACCGCATCCAAATCCTCGTCCCCATCGACATCCACCAACTTCACGTCGCTCCATTCCGCGACGCTGCCGATGCTCTGTCCGCTGTTTGAAAAGACGCCATTCCCGTCATTCAACCAAACCTCGCAGGAGTTCAGATAGCGCGCAAAGAACACATCAAGGTCCCCATCGTCATCCACATCTCCAAACGCGGCTTCCGCCGCACTCGGCAACGCTTCTGCCCCTTCCGCTTGAGTCAACACGCCGTTCCCATTGTTGAGCAGCAGAATCGATCCATCGGTATCCGCAGTCAGAATCGCATCCACGTCCCCATCGCCATCCACATCCCCTAAGGCAGCTCCTTGCCCTGTCGTGCCATCATAGGGAATCTCCCAAATCGGCTCGAAATCCGCCGCCCGCAATTCTCGCGGCACAAAGCCGACCGACAATAAAATCAGGCATAAAGACAACGGATGCGAAGCACACGTCAGGGGTGTCAAATGAGCAGTCAACATGCGAACCAAGCAGGGTTTCAGGCTTCCTTGAAATCGGGCGAATTCGTGAATCCCCCATCAACCATGACCTCCTCGAACAGGATCATTCAAGGCATGCAAAAGAGATGGAGACCCTACCCCTAGGGGACTCCTCCAACTTCGGGCAAGCACCAATGCCTCTAACAACGGATCCGTTGCCCCTTAGGCACCTCGCATCTTGCACGCTTTCCCATGCAGCTTGGCACCGCCCCTAGGGCTCGCAGGATTTCCCGAACCTTCCAGCCTCCGGAAAAACGCGCTATCACTCAATCAGCCACCACCCGCGGTCTCGATGCTGCACCCTCTGGCATCGTACCTGCAGGCGCGACGACGATGTTTGGGTTTCTGCCAACAGAACAACTGACGGATGACGATCGCGAAAAAGGCCTCAAAGTCTTCACCTGGGAATGCCTCGGTTCCCACGCCATGACCATTCTCGTGACCGGTGCTTTTCTTCCCGGCATGGCTCTCGCCCTTCAGGCGAACAACTTCATCATCGGCCTCCTCGCCAGCTTCGCGCCGATCGCTCAAATGGCACAGATTCCCGCCATCTTGCTGATCGAGAAAGTCCGACGACGCAAGCTCGTCAGCGTTGTCGCCGCCCTTGCATCCCGACTCTTTTTGGTCGCCGCCGCCCTCGTTCCCTTTCTTGCACCGGACGGTTCCAAGGTTGGCTTGTTCACCACCTTCATGATTCTTTTCTTCATCGGGGGGGCTTTTGCCGGGTGCTCCACCGCCTCCCTGATCAAAGACCTGCTGCCCGAAAAATCCCGCGGTTCGATCCTCGCTTCCCGCCTCTCTGCCGCCACGGCTCTCGGGGCTCTCCTCAGCCTCGGCGGAGGATTTGGCATCGCCCCTCTCTCCCAAATGCTAGGGGGAGATGCCCCCGCCTATGCCGTCGTCTTTTTGGCGGCCTCCCTCTTTGGACTCGTGGCGGCAGTCGCCGTCGGCTTCATGCCTGAACCCCGCATGACTCCCAGCGAACCCGGCACTCGCTGGCTCACACGACTCATCACTCCAGTCCAAGATCCGAACTTCCGCCGCCTCCTCATCTTTTCCGCGTCGTGGAGTTTCACCGTGATCATGTCCGGAGCCTTTTTCGCCGTCTACATTCTCAAACGCATCGGGCTCCCCATGAGCGGCGTCATCCTCCTCGCCATGCTCAGCCAAGTCACCAACATCTATTTCTTCCGCGTTTGGGGCCGCATCGCCGACCGCTTCAGCAACAAGAGCGTGCTCGCCGTGACTGTACCTCTGTTCATCGTCTTGCTGATCCTCTACCCCTTCACCACGATGCCGGAACGTTACGCCCTCACGGTTCCCCTCCTGGTCTTGATTCACTTCATCGGCGGCATCTCCACAGCAGGGTTCAATCTTTGTTCGGCCAACATCGCCTTACGGCTCGCCCCGCACGGCAACGCCACCTCTTACCTCGGCACCAATGCCTTTTGCGCCGGCCTCGCGGCCGCCATCGCGCCCATCGTCGGTGGTGCCTTGGGCAGTTATTTTGCCACCAAGGAGATCAGCCTCGACCTCTTTTACCGGCACGATTTTTCCCAAACCGATTCGGCTCTTAATTTTTCCGCTGTCAGCTTCCGTGGCATCGACTTTGTCTTTTTTGCCGCTGCCCTCACTGGCCTCTATGCTTGGCACCGCCTGTCACTCATCGACGAAGAAGGCACCATCAGTGAATCCGCCGTCCGCGATCAGGTCTTTGCGTCGGTTCGCAGCAGCATCTTCACCAGTTCCGGCCTCAACATGGGCATGCGCCGCATGACGGCCTTTCCCTATGAGATGCTCAAGAAAACCAGCCGCGGCGCCAGCTCGAGCCTGTCCCGCGCTGCGCGCGCCATGAACCTCAAAAAGGACCGTCCACCCCAGCGTCCTTGAAAAGCTCGAGGCGGCCACGCTCTCCTCCCAACACCCATCTCAATGCCCATCCCGATCCCCCCGTGGATCGACGCCTTTTCGAATCGGTCCCTTTCCGGGACCGGTTCTCGCCGGCCCTCGAATCGCAAAAATCCATTTTTTGCGAACGGCTGGCCCCGACAGGACATGCAACCGATGGCAGGCACCCAACCCAGCCCAAACCCAGGCGTGCCAGCATGATCCAAACCCATGAAATCCATCCTTCCGATTGCCTTCCTCATTCCCTTTTCCGCCCAAGCCCAACTGATCTTTTCCGATACCTTTGACCTCAGCGAAGGAAGCTCCAACACCACAGGCTTCGGAACCGACGGGGTCAACTCCTCATTGGAATCGCGCCTCAGTGGTCAAGCCAGCGTAGACGTCTCGCTCTCCTACTACGCCAGCGGAGCGGCGAAAGCCGATACCGCCTACTCGATCGACGACAATGCGCTCCGCATCGACCCAGCCCCCAACATCGGATCCATCACCCTCACCGCCGATGGCTTCACCGCCTTCGACTTTGGCGACGATCTCCGGGGCAAAATCTACGAGATCAACCTCACGATCGACAACGACACGGTCGACACCATCAATCGCCGTTGCTCGTTCTCGCTTGCCACGGCACCTGCGCAAACGGTGGACGCCGTACCGTTCGGAATCCAGCTCGCCGCAAATGCCAATCAAGCCAGCGCGGAAATCTTCAAACGCATCGATGCCAGTTCGAATCCCAATGGAGGAGATGTCAACCAATCCATCGCCGCCGATCTCCCTTACGGCGAACCCGTCGAATTGCGGCTCGTTTTTCAAGATGTCGACACCACCATCGGGCAACTGTCGACCTACGAGATCTACCTGAATGACGGAACGACTCCCATCGACAGTGGAAACTTCGGGATTTCACTCACCTCCCGCTACCTCGTCTTCGACATCGCACCCAATTCCGGGCCGATCCATTTCGACAACCTCTCTGTCACCGTCACCGGAGACGCCCCCGAACCTCCGGTGATCACGGACGATCGCTTCCTCTATTTCGTGGGCGACGACGGAGAAATCTACGGCTTCAGCGGAATTCAAAGCGGTGAGGTTCCGGTCGCAGATGTGGCCAACTTCCGCGGCGGGTTCCACGAGGCCAGCCAATTCGGCTATCGGGAGTACCAGGCATTCACCTGCGACCCCACCTCTGGCATCGTTTACGGCATCAATCTCTACGGAGACGTGGTCACTTGGCCCACCGTCGCCGATTGGTTGAGCAACACCGCCGCCGATATTCCGACGGAGGGCGATCCCCGTTACGAAGCCTTCGATGCGAACTCCATTCACGGGGCCTCCTATGATCCCCATACCGGCGGCTTCTATGTGGTCTACGAAGGGGATGCCACGATCGATGGCGACATCGGCGAGTATGCCACCGTCAGCGACTTCATCACGAACAGCAATGCCACCATCACCACCTCGACCTACGGGGGCAACCTCCTGAACTTCTACTACTGGGGCGAAGACGCCCCCGGCAATCGACTGGAGCCACACAATCTTGCCGGCGCGAACTACTTCCAAGCCTCTGGAGGGGGCCAACTTGAGGGCTTCCAAACCCTCGCGGAATATGCTGCCAATCCGGAAAATCGAACCTTTCAGAAACCCGGATTCTGCACGGGCTGCATCGCGGCATTCGCCCTCCCCATGCCCATCATTCCCGATCTGCATTTCAGACTGACCGCATTGCAGCGCGACGGTGCCGGATCCACCACTCATGCGACACTGGAGTTTGATCCTCAACCGTCCACCACCTACTCCATTTCAGCGTCCCCCGATCTGATGTCTCCCTTCACACCCGTTCCCGGATTCGAAGATGTCGCCAACTCTCCCATCATCATTCCCGTCCCTTCTGGATTTGAAACCCGTGGGTTCTTCAGAATCACGGAAAACCCCTAACGTCCCTCCCCAACCGATAAAAGGCGAGCCGCTTCGGCCCGCCTTTTTGAAGGTTTGTCGGAGAGCGCGTGGACAAGCTCTCAATGTCGAGTGATCCAGATCTCCTTTTCTCCGGCGGTCAGCAGAGTCTGGGTCGCATCGGCATAGTATTTCAGAGCTTCCAACACCGAGATCTTTCTGAAACGCAGTTCCGGAAGCATCTGGTGCTCGTCGACTTTCTGAGGATCGATTCGGATGACGAATGCCGGCTCACCCGCGGAGGCCTCGCGAACTTGCTGATTGAGCTGATTCACAGCCTCAACAAGCGCGGCCCCCACCAGCTCGATCTCGGGAACGACGATCGCCTTGGCAGCAGAAATCATCTCCGCATCCGCTGTCCGCGGCGCCTTCGGCATCGACTCCGCTTCCCGCGGGCTCAACACGATTCCCGTGTCGCCCACCTCAATGCGCAAGCCGTTGGATTCCGCCACCACTTCCAGCGCTTTCCGCAGGGAAACACGATCGCTCTCGAAAGTGACTCGCTTGGGCTGGAATCCTCGAGGAGCTCGGATCATCAAGCTCACCTCTTTGGGCAACTCAGCCTTGGCGATTTCAGCCGCCTTCCGCAGAGCAGTTCGCAGATCATCCACGGCCTCCTCCAGCGCGCAATCCTTCCAGTGCAACTCTGGAAGGATCACCGCATCCAGGCACTTCTCCAAGGCCACCTGCGATGGATCCAGCTCTCCAACCGCCATCGGAGTCCGTGGAGTATCCCGAGGGCCTCTCTCTCGCGTTTGAGTGGCCCCCAGCAGCGTGAGACATCCCATGCAGGTCACGCCCACCGCGGCCCAGGCAGGGTGACTTCTGCGCGGACAGGCAATCTCTCGAATCCGCTCTTTCAGGGCCGAACGGCTCTCGAAGATTCCCACCAATCCCGGGCATCGTCTCACGGGACCCATCGACGCATGCAAGGTCAACAACGCATGCCCATAGTCCGATCGACGATCGTCTCCACTCAGAGCCAGCACCTGTGCGTCGCACGCCGCCTCCCGATCCACCCGCATCCGGGAAAACGCCAACCACACCACCGGATTGAACCAGTGCATCGCTTGGATCACCCAACTGAGCGCATTCAGAGGCAGGTCGAAACGCTTCAGATGCATCAGCTCATGCAGCAGAATCAAACGCGCCTGACCTTCCCCCAAGCTCCCAGGAAAACCCGCCGGCAACAACAGCACCGGCCGGAAAACACCCGTCACCGCGGGACTCTCCACACCGCGCGAGACCATCACTTCCGGGGCCTTCGCCAGACCTACTTCTTTCACGGCTTCATCCACCCATCTCGACAAACTCTCGCAAGTCGGAACCTTCGCAGCACGCATGCGACCCAGCACTCTCCGGTGCGCCAAAATGCTGAACCCCAGAAGTCCACCACAGCCACCGAGCCAGATCATCGCCAGCGGATTCCACTGCCAATTCGACTTCATCTTCGTCTCCGGAGTGAAAACGACTTCCGCCCCGGCAACCTTCTCCACCAACGGAGTTGCAACCTCCCGTCCCGTCATCCCCTGCACTTCGCCGGGGAGGACTCCGAATGGAACCTTGGGCAGGACGGGCAAGGCCAAAACCAACATCAAGGGAAGCCAGAGAGCATGTCTCCAAGCTGCCGGCAAACCGCGCCGCAACAGCCACTGCATCCCGAAGATCGCAAGAGCTACCAACGTGCCCCGTACCGAAGTGGCCACCAGCCACTCAGAAAGGTCTTCAAGCCATTTCATGATCGTCAATTAGGAAAGGTTCGAGTCGGTGGCTTCATCGAGGAGCTTCTTCAACTCCTCGACCTCTTCTGGGCTCAGTCGTGCCTGGCTCGCAAAGTGCACCAACAAAGGTTGGGTCGCACCCTTGAAAATCCTCTCCATGAAGGATTCACTTTCCGCTTCCACGCACTCCTCGCGGGCCACGGCAGGACCATACAGCTTCGGCGATTGGCTTTCGTCTTCCACCTTCAATGCCCCCTTTTCAACCAATCGCGTGATCAAGGTGCGCACTGTATTCTCGGCCCAGTCGGTCTGCTTTTTCAATTGCTTCGCCACCGCGGGTGCCGATCGCGGAGAATCCTCCCACAGCACTTCCATCACGGCCCATTCGGATTCGGATATCTTGGGTGCCTCCATACTTGGACAAAAGTCCATCTCATGCGGAATCGCTTGTCCACTACATTCGTAGGGATCAAGCCCAATATGAAGCGCAGAGCGCGATGGGGTCGCCGATTCCCTCCCTCGCGAGAGGCGGGACAACAGGATAGGGTGGTACGTTTTCATCACTTTAGCGATTCATCCAATAACAGGGATGTTCTTGATCATTTCGGCCTTGGAACCTCCATGATCTCCTCGCGACTTCTGCGCCAGCATGGACCGATTTCCTTAGCTTCCAACACGCCACTACAAACGTAATGATTTGTCCACTACATTTGTAGCGACGAATAACCGATTCACCCCACCACCCATTGCGAACTCCTTCTTTCCATCGCTCTCAACCGATAGATTTTCAGCCACTTTACGTAGTCATTCCCGTTCAACCCATGCTGCATTCCTTGTCTCGATTTTTGCTTCCGGCCTTGCTGACCTGCTCCCTTGTCGCGGCTCCCCGGGAGAGCCATCCACCCACCGATCAGCGGCACTTTCATCCGCCGGATGTCGCGCTTGAGGATCCTCCCCGTCTTGAGAACCCCGACTCGTTTTCCCTCATCGTCCTCGGTGATCCGCAAAGCTACACCAAGTTCGATCTCAATCAGCCCATCTTCGAGTTGATGACCGCTTGGGCGGCCGCCCAGAAGGATCAGCTCAGAGTCAAAACAGTCCTTTGTACCGGCGACTTAGTAGAGCAAAATGACCTGCTCACCACCCATGGTGGCACTCTCTACGAAGGAGGCCGTAATGGCAATCAAACCAGCCAACAGCAATGGGCGAATGTCTCTCGTGCCTTCTGCCGACTCGACGCGGTCTATCCCTACATCTTAGCCACCGGCAACCATGACTACGGTTACGAAAATGCCGAGAACCGCCAGTCACGGTTTTCCCAGTACTTCACCCCTGCCCGGAATGCACTCTGGAACGAAACCCTCGTTGCCACCACTTCCAATGCCTTGGGGACGGCCTCCCTCGAGAACGCTGCCTACCAGTTTCACGATCCGAATTGGGGCAGTCTTCTGATCGTCTCATTGGAATTTGCGCCACGCGATGAAGTGCTCGATTGGGCATCCCGATTGATTTCATCCGATCGATTTGAACATCATCGGGTCATCCTCCTCACCCACTCTTTCCTCGACACGTCCGGTGCCATCATCGAGTCGGCCCCCTATGCCGTTGCCCCCGCCAATCAGGGAGTTCAAGTCTGGGAACGCCTCGTGCGCCCGTCCCACAACATCGGCCTCGTGATCTGCGGGCACTCCGGCGACCCACAAACCATGTCGGTCTCCCGCACCGAACGCAACGCCGACGGCCAGGATGTCCACCTGATGATGTTCAATCCTCAGGCCATCTCTGGCTGGAATGGCAACGGCGGAGATGGGTGGCTGCGCCTGCTGGAGTTTCAGCCAGATGGCCAAACCGTCAAAGCCCGGACCTATTCGCCCCTCTTCGCCGCTTCCCAAACCACCGAAGCATTCTCCTGGAAGCACGACGCCGCCCACGAATTCACCCTCACCCTCGCCCCGGCACCATGAGCTTCCCTGCGCAACTCCACGAATTCTTGCCATGAAAAGGCTCCTCTTTCACCCTTCTGCCTGTCTCTGCTTCCTTCTCATCGCCTTCGGTTCTTCTCGACTCGCGGCAGCTGCGGATCGCCCCAATATTCTGGTGATGATCAGCGACGATCAGTCGTTTCCTCATACCTCCGCGTATGGCTCCAAAATGGTGGCGACTCCCCACTTTGATCGCATCTCCGCCGAGGGCATGCTTTTCACTCAGGCCTTCTGCGCCTCCCCTGGTTGCAGTCCCTCCCGCGCCGCCTTTCTCACCGGTCGGCACATCTGGCAAATCGAGCACGCCGGCACCCACGACTCATCCTTTGGCAAACGCTACCGCACCTTCGTCGATCTCCTGGAAGAGTCCGGCTACCACGCTGGCTATGTGGGAAAAGGCTGGGGACCCGGGAACTGGAAGGCCGACGGCCGTACTCAGAACCCCGCCGGCCCCAGTTATGGCGGTCATCAGCGTCCCTATGCCAAGGCCTTTGCCCGCTTCCTCAAAGAACGTCCCGCAGGCGCCCCATTCGTTTTCTGGTTCGGTTCTTCCGACCCTCATCGCAGCTACGAGAAAGGCAGTGGACTCAGATCCGGAAAAACTCTCGACCAGGCCGAAGTGCCTCCCTTCCTCCCCGACACCCCGGAAATCCGAAGCGACCTTCTTGACTACGCCTTTGAAATCGAGCGCTTCGACCGGGACTGCGGCGAGATCCTCGAGTTGCTACGAGCATCGGGTGAATACGATCGCACCCTCATCATCATCACCAGCGACAATGGCATGCCCTTCCCCTACTCCAAAGCCAATTGCAACGAGTTCGGGCTGCACATGCCCCTCGCCATCTCATGGCCGGATCACGCGCCTGCAGGCAGGAAATCCGATCGACTTGTCAGCCAGATCGATCTCACCGCCACCCTTTGTGAGGCCACCGGCATGCATCCCCCCTCCGATCTTCCGCATTCTGGCCACAGCTTCCTTCCCCTTCTTCAGGGCATCGACTCCTCCGCCGGTCCTTCCGTTATTTTCGCAGGTCGTGAGCGCCATTCGTCATCCCGCTTTCACTCGCTTGGCTTCCCGCAGCGTTGCCTCCGAACCCCGACGCATCTCTATATCCGCAATTTCAAACCCGAACGCTGGCCTGCAGGACCTGGGCAAACATTCACCGCCGGCCCCCAATCCCCCCTCAGCGAGGCCCACGCGGGCTACCACGATATCGACGCCTCGCCGTCACTCGACGAACTCATCGCCCACCGCGACGATCCCGGGGTCGCCTCCTTCTTCCATCTCGCCGTGGATCACCGCCCCTCCGAAGAACTTTACGATATCGTCACGGATCCTGGCTGCCTTCACAACCTCGCCGGAGTGCCGGCCCACGATGCCCTGAGAACGCAGCTCGCTCACCAACTTGAGACTTACCTGAAGGAAACCTCCGATCCTCGAGTGCTTGGCATGGGAGACATTTTCGAAACCTATCCGCGCTACTCGCCGATCCGTTGGTTTCCTGAGCCGGCCTGGGCTCACGACCACCCCGAATCCGTGCCCCCAACCCCATGGCGCCCCGAGGCCCCGTGAGATCGGTGGGTCTCGTTCCCTAAATCCGCCCACTGAGCGGACCCGGCCACCTTCCTCCATCGAGGTCCTAACGGCCGGTCACTGCCAGTCTGCCTAGGCGCCAAAGAGGTCGGAGAAATTTCGCAGTTTCACCTCGGATTCGGACCCTTTCTTGAATCCGAAGCCAAATTGCCCTAGGCATGCCAGAACCAGCACGAGCCGTGCGCTTCACCCCACCTAGGCCCATGCATGTTCTCATTCGTTCCATCGCCGCCGCCTGCACCCTCTCATCCGCTCTGGCCACGATTTGGCACGTCGATGCCTCGAATCGCATCGCCTCACCCAACGGAAAGACCTGGAAGGAAGCATTTCCCGACCTTCAAAAAGCCCTTCTCGAAACCGTACCCGGAGACACCATCCGCATCGCGGAGGGAACCTATTTCCCCGGAACCTCCCCTGAAAAAACCTTCCTCCTTGCCGGCGAAATTCTCCTCGAAGGCGGCTATCCTGCCGGCGGCGGAACACGCGATTCCGAACAGCACAAAACCGTCTTTTCAGGCGACTACTCGGGATCCATTCCTGACAACAATGGCGACGGATTGCCCGACGGGAAGCCCTATGGCGGTGCCTCATTCTACACCGACCGACTGGTCACTGTGGAGCCCGCTCCCGGAACCACCATCCTCGACGGCATCTGGTTCGTCGCAGCCTGCCCCGACGGCACCGGCAGCCTCACCCCCTTGGGTGGAGCAATCTGTTGCAAATCCGGCGGCGCCCTCGAAGTCCGCGATTGTCGCTTCCTCAATCATAGTGCCGAAGGTCATAGCAGTAGCAGCCTCGGGATGGTCGTCTGCTACCTCCAGGGGGAAAACGACCCCTCAGATGTCATCTTCGAACGCTGCCTTTTCAGTAGCAATGGCAACGACAATCAGCCTTACGGCAGCGGGACCGCCGGCTACTTCGAGACCCCCTCAGTGCGGCTGGTCGATTGTGAATTCTACGACAATCTTGGTACTTTCGGAGCCGCACTCTACATCCGTGGAAACGTGTCAGAGGGCTCTCCACCTCGCACCACCCTCGCTCGCTGCCAATTTCGCGGCAATGACGCCCAGAATGCAGGAGCTGCGGTCTATTTCCAAGGATCCTGTGATCTCGAAATCGTGAACTCCCTTTTCTGGGGAAACCATTCCGGCCAACATGGATTCCCCTATGTGCATAGTGGTGCCATCTACCTCGGCTGCGACGGGCCCGCCCGCTTCACCCACAATACTTTCGCCTACAACACCACGGGGGGAGACATCCATCAGTCACCCTCGCTTGGCGCGGCAGTGGGGCTCTCCTCCCAAGGCCAACCCACCCTTTTCCAAGGAAACCTCTTCTACGAAAACATCGCCGCAAATGGTTTCCAGCCCTTTCATGGCTCGGTGGGACTTCTCACAGGAAACCACCGAGTCCCTCAATTCATCGCCAACCACGTCACCCAGGAAATCCTCGAAGACGCGGACCCAGACCTGCCTAATCACGGCTACTTCCAATCGGACCCTTTTCATCCCGTCGAATTTGTGCTCCCGGCAACGCTGCAAACCACCACCGTGCAGGGGAAGACGCGATATGAACCCCTGACGGCGGGGGATCCCCATCTCACCTATCCCTCCGCCCTGTCCACCCTTTGGAAAGCCAACCTTCTCAACGACGAATGGGAAAACATCGACGCTTCCGGGAACCTCCGCGTCCTCGGATACGGACCCGACCCCGGGGCCTTCGAACCGGCACCCCCTGCTGGAACCCTACGCATCACCGAGGTCGAGATCGTCGGAAATCGCTTTCTCATCTATTTCGATAGCGATCGCCCGGTGTTCTACGAATGGGGATACGAACTCGACGCGCTCGGACCTTATCCCAACTCCAATCAACCCACCATCTTCCGAGGATCACCCGTCGATGCCTCCGGGTCATTTCCTCGCCGGTTTTTCCGGCTTCGACATGTCGACTGAATCCCGTGCACAGGCCGCCGGACCCATTCAACGTGCCAATGGATTAGCCTCCACACAGGCCAACCTCAAGACCCGTTCCAAGGATCAGTTGGCACCGAAATCATCCTCCTACTCAGGATTGACCTCGTTCTTCAGTGCCTTCCCTTCGAATGCGGAAAACTCCCGATCCGGCTTTTGAGCGCGAAGTTCCTCAAACGCCAAGCGTTGAAATGTTTTCGTGAGATCCGCCGGAAAGCCCATTTCCATGGCCACGGTCTCAGCCCCTCCGAACGACCTCACATCGAGACCAGAAACATCTCCGAACATCACCAAAGCTTCCAAATAACTGCCGTAGATGCTCGCATGATAGTGGTCCCACGCCCACAGCCCGACCTCGCCAAACGAAATCCCGTCGTAAGGATTGTCGTCCGCCACGCCCGCCGCAAAGGCACGATTCCATGCTTCTCCCACCGGAATGACTCCCTTCACCCAAGGGTCGTTCCCTGCCGCGATCGCCTCACAGCCAGCACGCAGATCGATCGCCATTTGGCCCACAGCCGTTCCCTTCCAACGGCCCTCCCCCCGATAGATCTGATCTGCCCGAGACCAGGTCGCTACGAGCCGCAAATCCACCTCAGGATTCTGCTTCACCCACAGATCCACCAGCCCCCCTGCGACACCAATCAGCAAAGTAGCGTCCCCGGGATTTTGTCGATCCAGCAAGCTATGACTCTGCACACACACCACATCCCAACGTTGATCCAACAACTCCGACTTCTCCCGTAGATGCCGATCAAGATTCGCCCCGGGAATCGTCTCATGGAAAACCTCCCAATCCAGCCCGGCCTCCTGCGAAAGCACTTTCACCATCGCCGGCACCCCTCCCCAATGGTTTCCATTGAGATCCACCACTCCCTCGGGCCGGTAGAACTTCGCAGGAGACCCGGCGCCAAAAGTGAACGAATTCCCCACAAAGAGGACCCGCTCCGCCGCCGGAGCCATCCCGAAAACGGAGCCGAACAGCAAAGCGGAAAGGATCAACTTGCGAACCATGCCCCAACCTTCGCGAAGGCGGCGCAACAACAAGCCGGAAGTTCCGGCACCAACCGCAACGTTCCGGCTTCTCAGCGAGGATGGCTCGCCAAGCCCAGCGGGCCTTTGGGCTCGGTGAGACGCCCAATCGCCGGCGTGGACACTCAATCCTCCTTGCTGGGCAAGGGACGAGGCGGAGTGCCCTCGCCTTGAGCTGGACGGGGCGGAACCCCACCCGGCCCTCCATGCCCGCTCCTCCCACCAGACGGTGGGCCCCCACCCGGAGGGCCCGACGGCGCGGCTGGGGTTTCGGAGATCGCCACCTCAATGCTGGCCTGATATCCCTTTTGAGAATCCCCCACAATGGTCAGCATCTCAGTCTCGGTCCCGTCGCTGAAGACATTGTCATTTTCATTGCTCAACACGCGAGTCAGGCTCTTCCCGTAAACATCGACATCGTGGTAGGGACTTTCCTCTCCGTCCGTCAGCGATTCCGGAAAAGCCAACTGCGAAGTCGCCAAAAGCTTGCCATCGAGCCCGTCCACCGTGCCGATCTTCGCATCGGGTGCATACACCTCAAAGTGGATGTGGGTCGCTCGGCCATCATAGCGACCTGGGAAAATCGTTTGGAACCGTACCACGCCTTCTTCATCGGTGGCTTGCACCCCGCGCAGGAAATGATGGTCCTCATGATCGCCACCCGCCATCATCCCACTGTATTGGCTGTAGGCGCCCTGCGCCGTGCAATGCCAGATGTAGACGAAGCATCCCGCCCATGCCTCGCAGTCCCGATCCAGATTGCGAACCTTCAGGCTCAACTCGAAGGGCACTCCCACCTGAGGGTTCTTCCCATCGAAGTCCGAGCGAATGTCCCGACGCAGCACCCGGGGATCCGTAAGCACATTCTTGATCGCTCCACCACTGGAGTTGCTTCCGTCGGCCGGAAAGGGACCCGCCGTCTCCTGCGCCACTTGTTGGCAACTCCCTCCCACCCTCTCCAGGCCCCCTCCCACGGCAGAGATGGTCGTCACTAGGGACATGCCCAGCACATGACGCCGGGTCATCCCATGCGAATAAGGGGTCGGCCCGTTCACCGAACGTGGCGACTGAGAATCGGAGGAGAGGGGGGAGCTTGCATTCATCACCTCCCTTAAAGCCTTCATTTTACCAGAAGTTGCGCAGGCACTCAGAGAATTCTTGAAAGGACGCAAACCCTTGATGGCCATTCCCATTTTTCTCATTCGCCTTCCGGACTCCCCGGTTCAGGCCTCCTTCCGCAAAATCTTTTCCATCGCCTTCCCCTTGGCGAGTTCGTCGACCAATTTATCGAGATAGCGAATCTCCCTCATCAGCGGATCCTCCACTTCTTCCACTCGGACTCCGCAGACCACTCCTCGAATCCACTGCCGAGCAGGATTCAATTGGGGCGCTCGGGCAAAAAAATCGTCGAATCGAGTTCCTTGGGCGAGTTCCTCCTCCAACTCATCCTGTTGCCATCCTGTGAGCCATCGAAGAATCTCATCCAGCTCTTGCTTGCTCCTCCCCTTCCTCTCCACCTTCGCAAGGTAGAGAGGATACACGCTCGCAAAAGGTGTGGATTCAATCCGGTGTCCCGCCATTCCCCTTTCTCCTTCAAACTCCCCTTCAAAGCAACTCTTCGAGGCAAGGGCAACGCACCAGAGACTTCGATCGCCTCGTTCCACGAATCCACTTCAGGCCCCGTGTCTCCACCGCCAGGTGACGCTTGATGCCGCAAACTTGCTTCCCTGCGTCGTCGCCTTTCTCTTCGGTCGGATTGGTATTTTTGTCGCTCTAGGGATCACTGGGGATCCATCATCAGAACGAGGGCTAGCACTTCTTTTCCAGCAAACGTCCGGTCGCCTTCTACCAGCTCTTTCAGGACCAGCTCCAGATCGGCGAGGCCGGTGGATTCGTCAATGGGATCCGGCCAGAGGTAAGCGGCACCACCTGTGGTTTTTAACCCCCAATGCCGGAGAGAGCGGAATTGCCTTCGTCGGCGGCGCTGCTCACGCCAAACCAGATGGGCTCGTTTGGCGCGCGGGCATCCGTCGCCGATCCGTTCAGCTTGGAGCGTCCCCCTGAAGAGTTGGACAGACAATAAGGAGCTCGAGGAGCGACGGACAAAGGTCCCCTATCAGACGAAGTCGGGGACTTTGTTC
>NZ_JACHFD010000015.1 GCF_014201715.1 Haloferula luteola | reverse complement strand
AGTCCATCCGGGATCTGCTCAAGCGCCCGGATCTCATGCGTTCGGTCTGCCGCACCCACTCCCCATAGCGGAAAGAACTTTTGGCAATCGGTCTATTAGACACTTATCTCGAATCAGAAATCCGGTCAACCAGGAAAGCTGTCGTAACCCATTGAAATGAAGTTCTTCCCCAAGGAATCAAGGAAATGAACCCTCTGCGATCCTGCTCCCTCACCGAAGAATGACAGGAAAGGACAAGAAGATAAGGATTTGAGATCTGTGATGCGCGGCAAGATCGAGGAACCTTTGCAGGCCGGAGATTCGTTGAAGATCCCAGCCTGGGTGAGCCTCGGGCTCATGGGAGTGAGTCTGGCCGGGGTGAAGGATGAAGACCGGCAAGACAGCGACGAGAGAAGCCATCTGGTGGAGAGAGAGGGAATCCGCACCAAGCTCGCCCGACCTAGTCGATGGGGAGGAGAGCGCAGATGAGAGCTGCGAGACCCCTGTCGTCTCTATTCACTCCTGCTTAATAGGAAAGCGTTGAGTGTCAGGGGAGGGGGGCTTTGGGCCTTTTCCGTGGAGCGTGGCCTTCGAGCGTGGACGCGTCAGAGAGCGGCATCAATGATCGATTCTTAAGGGCTCCAGCAGGGACCGAATGGCATCGGGGAGTGGTTGAGGCTGGAGAACGCCGTGAACTTTTTTGGCATGGGCGAGCACAAGTTGACCTGTAGCGACCATGCACAGATGAGCCTTCTCTTGTATTTCGAAGCGATAGGTGATGGATCGGTCGCCGATTCGAGTGACGAATTGGCGAATGATCAGGATGTCACCGAACCGGGCTGGGGAATGAAAGTCACAGCTGGCGTGAACTCGGGGCCAGAGGGATTCCGATTCCGGTGAAAAATGGGTACCGGTGGGGTCAAGCTGACGAGCGAGGGCGTGCTCGCATTTCTCCATGTAGCGAAAGAAGTTGGAGAAATGGACGATTCCCGCCATGTCGGTTTCGTGAAACTCGACGAGATGTTGGATCTCGATAGCGGGAGTGTTCACGAGGGCTTCAGGGCTCCAATGGAAAGACTCCGGGACGGGGCCGGAGTCGAAAATTTCCGTGTTTGAACGGGGCAGGGAAGAAGGTCGGGATGGGGCCTGAAAATCAGGCGAATCCGAGCATGCGAAGCACGTGAATGGAGGCTCCGATGAAGGCGGTGATCAGGAGCACGATGAAGAGTTTGATGCTCAGTTCGATCTGCGGGCGAGTCATGGCCGCTGGTGATAGGATGTCGCTGCCAATTAGGGAAGCGGAAAACCGTGAGGGAGCGATCGTTGAAGGGCACAAAAAAACCGGAAGGCGGATGCCTTCCGGTTGAATGATCGAATCCTGAACGCTCTGGAATCAGAGCTCGAGGTCGTCTGCGCTGTCGGTCGTCGTGGTGGTGGTGCCACTGCCCACGCCACCAGCATCGGGGCCTTTGATGACGGGTTGGACGCTACCCCAGACGGTGCCTTTGCCGTTTTTCTGGAGGGTCTTACCACCACCCACGGTGACGTTGTTGTCGGTTTCGCGGATGATCGGAGCTTCGACGCTGTTGTCGAGGCGGAGGATCACGGCCTTACCCCCGTATGGGCCCATGTCGAAGGTCCAGTTGGTTTGGGCATCCAGAAGTGGGGTGGCAAGAACCGGACGGTTCGAGTTACCGGTGCTGTTTTGACCTGTGGTGGCATCGAGCATGACGTAACCAAAGCCAACCTCACCCTGTGAAAGGGCTTTGCCGGGCTCGAGGTTTTTGTCGGGCTTCCGGGTGTAAGGCGTCTTGGTGTAGAAGATGTCTTCGTTGTCGGCGCCGTAGGCGATGAGTTGGCGGAAGTAGTCGTTGGACTTGTTGCCGGAGAAGTCGAGGCTGCTGCCGGTGGAGTCCTTGACATCCTGAGCCGTGTTGTTGTCCGGGAACGAACCGAATTCTTGGTCGAACTCGATGAGGTACATGCCGACTTGCTTGGCATTGTTGATCGCTTGGGTGCGGTCAGCGGCTTTGCGCTGGCGGAGCACCATCGGTGCGGAAAGGCCCGCGAGGGCCGCAATGATCACGATGACCACCAGAAGCTCCACAAGTGTGAAGCCGCGGCGGTGCGACTTGTTCATTTTCATGGTTTTATCGATTTATGGTTATGATTTGGGGCGGAAAGGCCCCGGTTATTATGCGACTCAGATTCTGACGAAACCGAGTCAGAGAACGCTATGCCAGGGGGAGATGCGCGCAAGGAGAAAGATCCACGGTGAGTGCCTTACCTTCGGACGAGTTTCCAAAATAGGAGGACGACGATCGCCCCGAGGATCGAAGAAGCGAGGGCGGGGAGGCTTGGGTACCAATGGCCAAATGAGGGGAAGAGGATAAGGTGCTTGCCGTGAGCGATCCAGCCGCCAACGAGAGTGCCGAGGAGGCCCAGGATGAGGGTTTTTCCCCAACCTCCTTTTTCGTTTCCTGGCACCACCATACGGGCGGCAAGCCCGGAGATGATGCAGAGGATGATCCACCCCATCCAACGATCCATGAATGGATATGGGGCGAGCGGGTCTGGGAGTCGAGGAGGAAGATGCAGGCTTGTCGTGGGAGAGGGAGCTGAGTGAGGTTGAGTGGATGCTGGTCGGCTCATCTTGGTTCAAGAAGGCTCGAAAGGATCTCCGGTATTTGGTCGGAGTGTCGGGTGGGGCGGACTCGGTGGCATTGCTTCATGGTCTGAAGGAGGCTGGTTTTGAAGATTTGGTGGTGTGCCATTTGGATCACGGTCTCCGAGGTCAGGAATCGGTGGGGGATCGTGAGTTTGTGGAGGCGCTCGCCCATGCGTTGGGTTGTGCGTTCGAAGAGGGGAGATGGGATGGAGCGAAGTGGAAGGGGCGGGAGGGGTCGATGGAAACGGTGGCCCGGGAGGCGCGCAGGCAATTCTTTGAGGAGTGCGCGATTCGATGGGAGGCGCCCCGGGTGATTTTGGGGCATCACGCCGATGATCAGGCGGAAACGGCCTTGTGGCATCTGTTGCGGGGGAGTCGGGGAGTTTCGGCGATGAAGGAGGTCCAGATTTGGGAGGTGGGAGGAGGGACGCTGGAATGGATTCGGCCGTTGCTGGGATGCCGAAGGGCAGAATTGCGAGCCTGGCTTCGTTCGAGAGGGCTGATTTGGCGGGAAGATGGAACGAATGGGGAGCCGATTGCGGTGCGCAATCGGTTGAGGAACGAGCTATTGCCGTTGGCAGAGTCGATCATTCGGCGAGATCCGGTGGAGGCGTTGTGCCGAGCCCTGCGGGGCGATGAAGAGTTGAGAGAGATTGAAGCCTGGGCGGTCGAGCAGGCAGGGGCGGTCGATCCGCAGGGGCGTTTGCATGCGGGGCGGCTGCGCTGTTTGCCGCCAGCGTTGCGGGGAGCATGCGTGTATCGCTATTTGGTGGCCCGGGGGCTTTCTGGGGTGGACCGCGCGGTGGTGGGCCGTGTGGTGGGGATGCTGGAGGAGAAGGGGGCCTCAAGAGTTCCTCTGCCAGGGGGGCGAATGATGCGCCGCAAAGAAGGAAGGTTGTGGGTCGAGTGAGAGGCTGTTTGGATGTTGGGCATGATGCGACTGATATTCGGATTGATGTTGATGGTGGTGTCGGCGGCATGGGGCGACTGGCAACCTCTTTGGCCCGGCGACGCCCCGGGTGCGGCACGTCCGGCTGCGGGAACCGAGAGGCAGGACGGAGGGCATTGGACGGACATTGAGCAACCTGAGTATTTCCTTTATCCGGCCCCAAAGGAGAAGCGGACGGGGCAGGGTGTGGTGATTTTCCCTGGGGGCGGCTACACGGTGCTGGCGATGGACCATGAAGGCCACCAGTTGGCGCAATGGCTGAATGAGAGGGGGATCAGCGCGATGGTGGTGAAGTATCGAGTGACGGGAAATGACGCCCTCGGATATGGCTATCCTGTGCCATTTTTGGATGCGCGCCGGGCCATTCGAACGATGCGTTCGTTGGCGGGCACGCTGGGGGTCAAATCCGTGGGCGTGATGGGTTCGTCGGCTGGCGGACATCTGGCGAGCACGTGTGCCACGCGTTTCGCCGATACTTTTGATCAGGAGACGAGCGATGCGATCGATGCTCAGAATTGCCGCCCGGATTTCGCGGTGTTGATTTATCCGGTGATCACGATGGGTCCGGAGACTCATGTGGGATCGAAGCGTCGCCTGCTGGGGGAGAACCCAACGGAAGAGAAAATGGAGGCGCTGTCGACGGAGCGTCAGGTGTCGGGAGCGACTCCGCCGTGTTTTTTGCTGACGACCTCAGACGATATGGTCGATTGCCGCAACAGCCTGCGCTTTGCTGAGGCCTGCAAGGCTGCGGGAGTCCCTGCGAGCCTACACCTTTTTGAAGAAGGGGGCCATGGGTATGGGCTGAAGGGGAAAGGAGAGCTTCAGCAATGGCCGGGGCTTTTGGAAGCGTGGCTGAAGCGGCAGAGCGAAAAGCATCTCTGAGGAGCGCTATGCATGCGGTGGCGGAGAGTCCGCCACCGCATGGAAAACGATCCGGACGGATGGGCCTTAGCTCTTGGCGATGGCTGCCAACACGGCCTTTTGGGCATGGAGGCGGTTTTCGGCCTGTTGGAAGATGGTTCCGGCGTGGGCTTCCAGAACTTCTTCCGTGATTTCCTTTCCGCGGTATGCGGGAAGGCAGTGCAGGACGATGTGACCGCTGGCAGCGCTGGCCAAAAGCGAGTCGTTGACCTGATAGGGGCCGAAGGCGGCCTCTTTCTCCGCCTGGCCTTCTTGTCCCATGGAGAGCCAGACATCGGTATTGATGACGTGGGCGCTCTCGACGGCCTCAGCCGGATCTCCGGTGACCCGAACGTTGGGGGCACTGAGCTTGTCGAGAAACTCAGCAGGCGGGGCATAGGATTCCGGGCAAGCGACGACAAATTCGAAGCCGAGCTTTTTGGCGGCCCACATCCAGGAGATGGTCATGTTGGAGAAACCGTCGCCGACCCAAGCCACTTTCTTGCCATCCCAACCGCCGAGCTTTTCGCGCACGGTGAGGAGGTCGGCGAGGATTTGGCAGGGATGCTCATCGTCGGTGAGGGCGTTGATGGTGGGGATGCCTGAATATTCGGCAAAGTCGACGACGTCTTGCTGGGCGAAGGTCCGGATGACGGCGCCGTGCACCATGCGGCCGAGGACGCGCGCGGTGTCGATGATGGGTTCGCCGCGACCCAGCTGGATGTCGTTTTTGGAAAGGAACATCGGCGAACCCCCGAGTTCGCGGATGCCGACTTCGAAGGAAACCCGGGTGCGAGTCGACGACTTGGTGAAGATCATCGCCCAAGTTTGACCTTTGAGCGGCTGTCCTTCCCGACCGCGCTGCCGTTTGATCAGCTCGGCGCTTTCGAGCAGGTGGAGGATCTCTTTCTCGGAGAGTTCTTCGATGGTGAGGAGATGCTTCATGGGTGCGGGAGTCAGTTCTTCAGGGAGTCGAGAGTGGTCCGGACGATTTCCAGAGCCTCGGCCACTTCGTCTTCGGAGACGTTGAGGGGTGGGAGGAGGCGCAGGGTTTCGGGGCCGGCAGGAGGGGCGAGCAATCCGTGGGAGATCAACTCAGCAGAGAGATAAATGGCGGGCAGTTTGCCTTCGGGTACCTGCATTTTGGTGGTGTCGAGGCCGATCCCGAGCAGGAGGCCGACGCCGCGAACGTCTGTGATCAACGGGTGGTTCCAGGAGGCGACGGTTTCGCGAATCTGAGCCTCCCGAGCACGCACGTTTTCGATGAGGTTGAGGGTCTGGATTTCCCGCAACACCGCGAGAGCGGCTGCGCAGGCGAGCGGGCTGCCCCCGTAGGTGGTGCCATGGGAGCCCGGCCCCATCAGGGACGAGAGGGGTTGGTCGCCATCAATGAGCCGGTCGGAGAGCCAGAAAGCTCCGATGGGGAAGCCCCCGCCGAGGCCTTTGGCCCAACTGATGCCATCGGGCGCAAGCTCGGGGACGATCTCGCGCCAAGCCATCGGGTCGCCGCAGCGGCCGAAACCGGTTTGGACCTCGTCGAGGAGCAGGAGCAGGTCGTGTTTTTCACACAGTGCCTTGACTCCGCGGAGGAATTCCGGGGTTGCGACATGGACGCCGCCCTCGCCTTGAATGGGTTCAAGAAGGATGGCTGCGGTGGACGATTGAATGGCCGCCTCAAGAGCCTCGAGGTCATTGAAAGGGACGTGCCGAAATCCTGGAAGCATCGGATCGAAGCCTTCTTTGACCTTGTCCTGTCCGGTGGCATTGATGCCGCCGAGGGTTCGGCCGTGAAAGGATTTGAGGAAGCTTACCACCTCATAGCGGGGAGTGCCGTCGGCTTGAGGCCGGGCATGCCCGAAGCGCCGCGCGGATTTGATGAGACCGTCATTGGATTCGGCTCCGGAGTTGGAAAAGAAGACTTTTCCGGGGAGCTTGACGTGTTCCTCGACGATGCAGCGGGCGAGTTCTTCCTGCTGCGGAATGTGATAGAGGTTGCAGCAATGAATGAGGGTGGCGGCTTGCTGGGAAATGGCATCGACGAGCACTTTAGGCGAATGTCCGAGGGAGCAAACTGCGATGCCGGAGCAGAAGTCGAGGTAGCTCCGACCTTGGTCGTCTTGCACGCGAGTTCCCTGTCCTTGGACAAGGGTGAGCGGGAAGCGGCCGTAGGTAGAAAGAATCGAGGACATGGGAAAGGGCGGGGTGTATGCGGTTCGTGCGGATATTTCAAGCCGCTGCCTTGAGGGGCTGTGGAATGATGAGTTTGGGTGTGGCGACCACCCGCCAAGTGGCGAGGAGAGTCAACGCCCCACCGGCGATTTCGAGGAGAGTGAAAGTTTCGTCAAAGAAGGCCCAACCGCCGAGGGCGGTGACCAGGGGGAGAATCATCTGAATGGAGGAACCTCTCGCTACCGAGAGGCTGCGATAGGCGTGGGTCATCGAGAGCTGGGCGAGGCCGACAAGGACGGCGGCCACGGTCATGATGAGCAGAGCAGTCGGTGGTAGGGTGGAAGCGGGTTGGGCCGCGGGGAGGGCGGCGAAGAGGGCGCTGGCGAGGCACTGCGATGCGTAGATGGTGGCGGTGTGTTCGGTATGGCGGAGTTGCCGGATCAGGGTGATGACGATGCCTGCCGCAACGGCACCAGCGAGGGCAAGGAGGTCATAGCGGCCGACGGGGTGTTCGAGACCGAAGCCGAGAAAGACGAGCAGTCCCACGAAGCCGGCACCCATCCAGGCCCACGATCGGAGTGGCAGGGTTTCCTTCAGCCACAGTGAGGCAAACAGACAGCCAAAGATCGGGTAGCTGAGGTTGATGATCACGGCCCGGCCGGCACCGAGGTGGACGACGGTGATATAGAAGGCGAGGATTCCGAAGCCGCCAATGAGACCGCGGGCGATGAGCAGGGGCCGGGTGAAGAGGTTTTTGGGCTGGAAACCTTTGCCGATGAAAAAGGCGGTGACGATGAGCATGCCAACGACACCGCGAAACAAGGAGGCGACCCAGCCATCGGCAGCAGGTACGGCAAGCGACAGACCGCGAATCATCAGGGTATTCACGGCGAAGGCGACGACGGAACCTAGCATCAGGGTGATGCCGGTTTTCTCGGACGGACTGGTGGTCATGGCAGCGGTGGCACCGCGATGGCCGGTCGGGAAAACAAAAACCCGGCAGCCATAGGGTGCCGGGGAGGGGTGAAGGTTCGTTCGTTTCGCAACTTCATCACACGCCGGCAGGCCCGAGCCAGAGGGCGCGGGCTGCGATTCGACGGAGATGACGTTTTGCGGTCAAGAGGGCTGATCCCTACGGGCGGATGGAGGCGATGGCAAGTGCAGAGTCCGATCGATTTATGGAACCGGGGTGGTTTCCAGAGCGGAAAGGACGAGAGGTTGGGAATCGGAGCCATCTGCTGGCAGGAGTCGATGGCGCAGTACTGCTGGGAAAACTTGCTGCACGTGATCGGGATGCACGGCTGCAGATTGGCTGAGGCATGCAGCAGCTCGGGCCGCTTGCATCAGGGCGAGTGATGCGCGCACGGAGACGGCGGCATCGCCACCCGCCAATCGCCGGAGGCTTTCACAAAGGCCGACGATGTAGCCCGCGACGTTCTCGGAGAGTGGCACTTGGGCGGCGGCACGCTGAATGCCGAGGATTTCCTCGGGGGTGAGTAAGGGATCCAAGGGCGAGGTGAGGGTCCCGGAAGCGTGTTCGAGAAGGATTTTTTTCTGGGTGGCTTCACTGGGGAGCTCCATCCGAATCGACAGCAAGAACCGATCGAGTTGGGGCTCGGGCATGGGGAAGGTGCCGTGGCGATCGGCATCATTGCGGGTGGCGATGACGAAGAACGGATCGGGCAGGGGGCGGGTGACTCCATCCAGGGTGACCCGGTGTTCGTTCATGCACTCGAGCAAGGCGCTTTGGACGCGAGGCGAGGTGCGGTTGATTTCGTCCGCCAGGAGGCAGTGGGTGAAGACGGGACCGGGGATGAATTCGAATTGGCCGCGGTCCATGCGGTAAAGTGAATGGCCGAGGAGGTCGGCGGGAAGCAGGTCGGGTGTGAACTGGACGCGTTTGAAGCTGCCTCCGATGGAGCTGGCGAGGGTGTGGGCAAGGGAGGTTTTGCCGATCCCTGGTGGGCCTTCGATCAGGACGTGTCCGCGAGCCAGAAGTGCGATGAGCAACTGGTCGGCAGCGTCTTCCGACCCGAGGACGGTGGAAACGAGTCGATCGTGGAGCGGGCGGAGTCGATCCATGCCGGGTTTAGTGGACGCGCTGTTTGAGGAGGAGGCGGATGGCTTCGGGATAGAGGCGATGCTCTTCGACCTGAATGCGGGCGTGGAGGGACTCGGCGGTGTCGTCGGCCAGGATGGGAACTTTGGCTTGGAGGAGAATCGGGCCGGTATCCATCCCGGCATCGACGTGGTGAACGGTGCAGCCGGTTTCGGAGACTCCGGCATCGAGTGCCTGGCGCCATGCTGCGATTCCGGGAAAGGCGGGAAGGAGGGAGGGGTGGATATTGAGGATCGATTGGGGAAAAGCCTTCAACAAGGGGTCTTTGACGAGGCGCATGAACCCGGCGAGGCAGATGAGATCGCAATCGGCTGATTTGAGATCGGCTGCGGTTTGAAACTGGGATTCGAGCGGAAATTTGGTTTTGAACCCGTGGCAATCGATCACTCCGGTGGGAATGCCATGGCGGCGGGCTCGCTCGAGGATGAAAGCGTCCGGGACGTCGGACAGGACGAGAGCCAAGGTGGCATCGAGGGTGCCGGCCTCGATCGCGTCGATGATGGCCTGCAGGTTCGAGCCAGAGCCGGAGCCAAGGATTCCAATGCGCATGGCGGGAAGCTAGGCGGTGGACTCGGCTCGGGCGAAGTTCAAAAATTCGCTGAGGAAGAAGGCGGCAAGTTCGAGGTGGATGGCGGAGGATTCCTCCCTAAGCTGCTGGGAATGGAGGAGATCAGCGTGAAGGAGCCCAAGCAATGGGCGGCGGGATTGCCGGCAGTGGCGGTTTCGATGAAGCAGGTGGTGGGGCGTGATGGTATGGTGCGAGGAGCGCGTGGCTTGTTGGCAATGAATCAAATGGGAGGATTTGACTGCCCGAGTTGCGCGTGGCCGGATCCGGATGGGGGGCGAGCGGCGGCGGAGTTTTGTGAAAATGGGGCCAAGGCGCTGGCCTCGGAGGCGATGCGGC
Source organism: Haloferula luteola (assembly GCF_014201715.1). Taxonomy (GTDB): domain Bacteria; phylum Verrucomicrobiota; class Verrucomicrobiia; order Verrucomicrobiales; family Akkermansiaceae; genus Haloferula; species Haloferula luteola. The sequence continues at coordinate 95,255 of NZ_JACHFD010000015.1, read as the reverse complement.
AAACAATCGGGCGGGAGTTTTTCGCACAGCATTCCGTGGCCGAGCTGGCGGAGCAGGAGGATGCGTGGCACGACCGACAAGGCCGTTTGGCGGAGCCGATGATTTTGGAGGAGGGCGCGACGCATTATGTTCCGGTGAGTTGGGAGGAGGCCTTTGACGTCCTCGCGGAGGAGTTGAAGAGATTGGAGTCACCGGATGAGGCGATTTTTTACACTTCAGGACGGGCCAGCAATGAGGCGGCTTTTCTGTATCAATTGTTTGCGCGAGCCTTTGGGACGAACAACCTCCCGGATTGCTCGAACATGTGTCATGAGTCGAGCGGGACGGCGCTCAAGCAGGCGATCGGAGTGGGCAAGGGCACGGTGACCTTGGATGATTTCTTGGAAGCGGAGGTGGTGGTGTGTGTCGGCCAGAATCCGGGCACTAATCATCCGCGGATGCTCGGGACTTTGCAGGAGGCGGTGAAGAAGGGGACGCGCCTCGTGGCCGTGAATCCGTTGAAGGAAGCAGGTCTGCAAGGATTTGCCCACCCGCAGACGGTGGCAGGTATGATGGGGTGGGCGACGCGCTTGGCTTCGACCTACCTGCAGGTTCGAGTGAACGGGGACATGGCCTTGTTCCGAGGGGTGGCGAAGTGTTTGGCCGCGGAGGAGAGTTTCGTGGCCGCCCATACTCAGGGGTATGAAGCGTATCGTGCGGTGGTGGACGCGACGCCGTGGCCGCGGATTGAGGCGTTGTCGGGCATCTCGCGGAGGGAGATCCATGAGTTTGCCGAGTTGCTGGCTTCCGGGGAGCGCAAGGTCATCACCTGTTGGGCGATGGGATTGACGCAGCACCGGAATGCGGTGGCGACGATCCGGGAGGTGGTGAATGTGCACTTGATGCTGGGAGCGATCGGCCGTCCCGGGGCTGGGCTCTGTCCGGTTCGTGGGCACAGCAACGTGCAGGGAGACCGGACGGTGGGTATTTGGGAGAGAATGCCGGAGGGTTTTTTGTCGGCGCTGGACCAATGGTCGGGCCTGGTGAGCCCGCGAAAGCAAGGGCATGACACGGTGGATTCGATTTTGGCGATGCACCGGGGTGAGGCGAAGGTGTTTTTCGGTCTGGGTGGGAACTTCGCCCAAGCGACGCCGGATCGAGCATTCACGGCGGAGGCGCTACGAAGGTGTCGGCTCACCTGCCATGTTTCGACTAAGCTAAATCGAAGTCATTTGGTTCACGGGCGTCGTGCTCTGATTCTACCGTGCTTGGGACGGAGCGATGACGATGGGGGGCGTTGGGTGAGTTGCGAAAACTCGATGGGAGTCGTGCAGATGTCGCAAGGGAAGCTGCCACCGATGTCGAAATCCATGTTGTCGGAGCCTGAGATCGTTGCGCGCGCGGCGGAGGCGGTGGTCGGCGATGTGGGACGGATTCGCTGGCGGTGGTTGGCAGAGGACTACGATCGGATCCGTGATGGGATCGAAGCCGTGGTGCCAGGGTTCGAGAGTTACAATCAACGGGTGGTTGTGCCGGGTGGATTCTACCTGCCGAATGCAGCCAAACAACGGGTGTGGGATACCGCATCCGGGAAGGCGGAGTTTGCGGCGGCGGAATTGGATGCTTTTGATCCAGGAGAGGGTCGGCTGATCCTACAGACGTTACGCAGCCATGATCAGTTCAATACCACCGTGTATGGGATGGATGACCGCTATCGGGGCATTTCTCATGGGCGACGGATGGTGTTGGTGAATCCAGACGATTTGAAGGTGCGTGGGATTCGTCCGATGCAGCCGGTGCGGGTCACCAACGATGAGGGAGGGCGGAGACGCTGTCTGGAGGGGTTTTTGGCGGTGCCCTATGAGATGCCGCGCGGGATGGCGGCGGCCTATTTTCCAGAGGCCAATGAGTTGGTGCCGGTGGGCAGCGTGGCTCGCGAGAGCAACACGCCCACCAGCAAGGCCGTGGCGGTGGAAATCGAAGGGATGTGAGATTCGCTGGAGAAATCAGTGGAGGTTGGCCTCGATGAATGCCCACTGATCGGCCGCGATCTGGATCACCTTGTCGAGAGCGGTTCCAGCTCCGTGGCCAGCGCTGGTTTCGATGCGGATGAGGACAGGGGGGCCGTCTTCGGCCTGGCACGCCTGGAGGCGGGCGGCAAATTTGAAGCTGTGGGCAGGAACGACTCGATCGTCGTGGTCAGCCGTGGTGACGAGGGTCGCCGGGTAGCGGGTGCCCGGCTTGAGGTTATGGTAGGGAGAAATCTTGAGGAGGTTGGCGAATTCTGCCGGATCTTCAGGGTCACCGTAGTCGCGCTTCCAAGCCCAGCCGATGGTGAACTTGTGGAAGCGCAGGAGGTCCATCACTCCGACGGCTGGCAAACAGGCCCCAAAGAGGTCGGGGCGCTGGGTCATGCAGGCTCCCACCAGCAGGCCGCCATTGCTGCCGCCTTGGATGCCTAATGTGGAGGAGGTGCAGTATTTCTGCGCGATCAGCCACTCAGCGACGGCTTGGAAGTCGTCGTAGCTGGTCTGCTTTTTCAGCCGGATGGCGGATTCGTGCCAGTCTTTGCCGTATTCTCCTCCCCCGCGGATGCAGGCGACGGCGAGGACTCCTCCGCGTTCCAACCAGACGGCGCGGCTGACGGAGAAGCCTGGCGTCATGGGGATGTTGAAGCCGCCGTAGCCGTAGAGGAGGGTGCGATGGGAGCCATCGAGCTGGATGCCCTTTTTGTGAACGAGGAAGACGGGAACCTTGGTGCCGTCCTTGCTAGGGACGAAGACTTCGTGGGTTTCATAGTCCGCCCCTTGGAAGTCGATCTCAGGGCTTTTCCAAAGCTCGCTTTTTCCGGTGGAGATGTCGTAGTGATAGATCGCTCCAGGGTCGGTGAAACTGCTAAACCCATAGTAGGTGGAAGTGTCCTCCTGGCGGCCGTGGAATCCGCCTGCCGTGCCGATGCCGGGAAGGTCGACTTTGCCCGCTGCCGAGCCATCGAGACCGTGGAGGGCGATTTCGGTGTGGGCATCGACAAGGTAGCTGCAGATCAGCTTGCCTCCGATCATGGAAGCTTCTTCTAGGAGGTTGTCGGTTTGCGGGATGATTTCCTTCCAGTTTTCGCGGGCCGGATTCTCGGTATCGATGGAGACGATGCGATAGCGCGGGGCGTCGAGGTTGGTGAGGAAATAAAAGGTTCCACCGAGGTTACCGACGAAATGATAGGCGGCATCTCCTTCAGGGAGGAGCTCGACGGGCTCGCTGCCGGAGAGTTTCTGATAGACGACGCGGTTGTCCGTAGAGGTGCCGTCGTAGATGTTGATGAGGAGGTAGCCGCCGTCATCGGTGACGAAGGCGGAGAGGTTCCAGTCGGGTTGGTCTTCGCGTTGATAGATGAGTCGGTCTTCTTCCTGGGACTGGCCGAGAGTGTGGAAGTAGACCTTGTGGTTGCGGTTGCGCTCGGTGAGAGCGGCATCGCCCTCGGGTTGAGGATAGCGGCTGTAGTAGAAGCCGCTTCCATCAGGAGCCCAGGAGAGGCCGCTAAACTTCACCCACTTGAGGAGGTCGTCACGATCTTTGCCGGTGGCGACGTCACGGACGTGAATTTCATGCCAGTCGCTGCCGCCGCGGGAAATCGACCAAGCGAGGAGTTTTCCGTCGCGGCTCGGCTGCCAGCGGGAAAGCGAAACGGTGCCATCCTCGGAGAGGGAGTTGGGGTCCATCAGGACTCTCGGCTCCGCATCGAGAGCCGAGGCGGTCATCAGCACGCTTTGGTTTTGAAGGCCGGTGTTATGGGTGAAAAACCAACTGCCGCCATGTTCTTCGGGCATGCCGAAGCGTTCAAAGTTCCAAAGTTGGGAGAGGCGATGGGCGATCGGCTCGCGTTCGGGAAGTTTCTCCAGATATCCGAAGGTGACCTGGTTTTCGGCTTTCACCCAGGCCCGAGTTTCGGCGGATTGGTCGTCCTCGAGCCAGCGGTAAGGGTCCGCGACTTTCACGCCATGAAGCGTTTCTACGAGGTCGGTGGATGAGGTTTCGGGGTAGTGGAGGGCGGCAGAGAGGGCAAGAAGGGGCACAAGCATGGGTTGAAGATGCGTTCGACAAGCAGGGTAACGGCCAGATCGCCGGGATCTTGTCGGAAAAGCCTCATTCAGTCCCGAAGTTCGCCCGCGTAGACGTTGAAGCGGGGCGGGCGCAGGAATCCGACCAAGCTCTGGCCGGAGGCTTGGGCAAATTCGATCGCCAGGGAGGAAGGCGCGGAAATGGCCGCGACCAGAGGAATGCGGGCACCAAGCGCCTTCTGCATGATTTCGAAGGATACCCGCCCTGAGACCAGCAAGAAGGACTCTGCGAGGGGCAGCTCATGAGCGAGGGCGTGTCCGATCAGTTTATCGACTGCGTTATGGCGGCCGATGTCCTCGCGACAGGCGAGCAGGCTGCCGGAGGCCTCAAAGAGGCCGACCCCGTGAAGGCCTCCGGTCGTGGCGAAGGTGGTTTGAGCGGCGCGCAGGCGATCGGGGGCTTGCAGCAAAGCAGATGGGGGAAAACGGGGCGGATGGGGGATCGGGGGAAAATCGGCCACGATGCGATCGATGCTCGCCTTTCCACAGATGCCGCACGAGGACGCGCTGAAAAGATGCCGCTGCAACCGGGTGGGATCGAAGGCGGCTTCGTCGGAAAGAAAGACTCGAAGATGGTTGGGCACGGCTTCGTCGTCGATGCGGCGAATGCCCGTGAGCGAGGGCAAGATGCCTTCGGTGACGAGGAAACCGCGGACCAAGTCAAGATCGTGGCCGGGAGTGCGCATGACGACAGCAATGGGGCAGCCGTCGAGAGTGATTTGGAGAGGTTCTTCGACAGCCACCCGTTCGTTCTTGGGCGAGCCATCGGCGGCGCGAGCGGAAAACGAACGGTCCATGGGTGGGTCAGTGGTGGAGGCGTAGAACGCGGGGAGTGATGCCGGTGAGAATTTCCCAAGCGATGGTTCCGGCTTTGGTGGCGAGTTCATCCACCCGCAGGTGGGGGCCGAAGAGTTCCACTTCCGCTCCAGCCACGATGCCCGAACCGGTCACATCGACCATGATTTGATCCATGGTCACCCGGCCCAGCACGGGAAATCGTTGGCTGTGGATCACCACTTCGGCGCCTTGGCCGGAGAGGTGGCGCGGGTAGCCATCGCCATAGCCGATGCCCACGGTGGCGACTTCGGTGGGCCGTGTGGTGACGAATGAGCGGCCATACGACACTCCGTGGCCCGCCGGTAGGGTGCGGACCAAGGTGACTCGGGATTTGAGAGTCATGACGTTTCGGAGGCGCTCGCCAAATCCGGGAAGCGGAGAGATTCCGTAGGTCATCAGCCCAGGGCGGGCGAGGTTGCAGGGGCCTCGGTCGTACCCCAGAAGCCCTGCGCTATTGTTGAGATGAATCCAACGAAAGCGGGACGATCCGCCGAGCCGAGTCACGGTGTCGGCAAAGAGTGCCACCTGTTGGCGGGTGAAAACTTCGTCTTCATCGGCGCTCGGGAGGTGGGAGCCGATGCCTTCGATGTCGATCCCTGGAAGGGCTTCCAATTTGGGAAGAAGGGTGGGGAGAGCATCTGGCAAGAAGCCCCCGCGCCCCATGCCGGTATCGACCGATAGATGGCATCGGAGGGTTTTGCCGGCAGCGGTCGCCAAATCCGAAAAATGCTGAGCTTCGGACAGAGTGGAAAGGCAGGGGGTCCAATCACGATGGACGATTTCTGCGCGTTCCGCTTCCCAGGTAGCACCGAGAAGGTAGATGCGGGTGGTCACGCCGGCATCGGCGATGCGACGGGCTTCGCCGACGTTGGCGACGCCAAAAAAGGCGACTTCATCGGTGGCGAGGCGACGGGCGATTTCCTCGAGTCCATGGCCGTAGGCGCCTGCTTTGACGACAGCCATAACGGCGCATCCGGAGCATTCGCGGGCGACTTGGAGATTGTGTTGAAGAGCGGAAAGATCGATTTCCGCCCACGCGCGAGGTGGTGAAGGGAGGGCCATGGGCGAGGGAAGTGGAGCGCTGATCGCTCTTGTTCGCAAGTGTTTGGCCCGGAGGGAGGAGTACAGTCGGTTGCAAAATGGAAGAGTCAGGGGGGGCTCAGGTGATTGGCGGATATTGGAATCAGGAAGCCCCTGGTGGGTTGCCGAAGGGAGAGGCGGCAAGGCTCGCGCGAAGACGTCAACGGGCTGAAGTCGCGGTGGAATCGGGCGCTGGTGATTCCGCGAAGCTTCCTGACCGGAGGAATCGCTGGGTGAGCTCGATGACTTGGGGTCGCTTCATCAAGTAGGGGTGGGAGACATGCACGATGACGTGGTCCTGGAGGCTTTCGAGGCGGGTATTGGCGACGGAGACTTTCCCATCGTCGGGGCCGTGAATCATCAGGCTATTGATCCAATTGATGCTGCGATCGCCGGCGATGACACCGACTTCGAAGGGAAGCTCTCCCAGTTGATGGGCGGTGGATTCGGGACTGGTTCCGAGTTCGGAGCCGGCGGGTCCATTGAGTTTTTGAACGATCCACCAATGGCCGATGGCGTCGATGACTTCGCTACCGCGATTCGGTGGGCCAAGCATGACCACTCGCCCCACACGAGCATCGGTGTGGCGATGGAAGTAGCTGCGGACCAAAAGGCCCCCCATGGAGTGGGTGACAAAGTGGATCTTCTCGCAGTCGGCGAGTTTCGGATGATCCAGTGCCAGAGGCAGGATGGATTCGCTGAGGTTCTCGATGGTGTCCTTCCGTGAAGGATATTCCTGATTGAGGACGAGGTATGCGGCCTGATTCAGGGCGCGGGCCATTTTTTCCATGCTCGCGGCCCGGCGACACAGACCATGGAGGAGAATGACCCCTTCTGGCTTTTCCGCAGCATGGGTCAGCAGCGGCAGCATTCCCATGGCAATAAGAGCGGGCTTCATCGGGCCCAAGCTAGCTTGAATCGATGGCGCTCCCAACCGGATTTTTGAAATCCGGTGTCGTTGCGACAGGGGAGTGTACGTGAATCAGGGCAAGCGGGTGACCTGATAGTAGAGGGTCGTGGCGTCGAGGGCGGTCCCGTTGTCGGACACGATGCCGGGGAGGTCGATGCGATGAACGCAACCTTCCTGCACTTTGGTTTCGATGATCAAGTCGTGGTGGCGGGAATCGAGCTGGGCTTTTTCAACCGGCAGATCGGCTTCGCGGGTTTTCGGAGAGCCGTAGTCGACGTGGTAGTGATAGTCGAAGGCATGGATTTTCGGAGTTCCGGGTTCCGCCACGGGTTGGCTGAATGTGATGCGGAATTGCTGGCGGCTGCCGGATTTCTCCAGCTTGACCGAAGTCACTGTGAGAACTTGGTCGAGGTTCTCGGGCTGGATGCGGAATAGGCCCTCCGCTCCCGCCCATGAGAGGTGGGTTTTGCCGACCCACAGCGTTCCGTCGGGTCCGAAGGCCAAGCGGTGGTTGCCAGCGCCGAGCGGAGTTCCGTCGAACATGGGGATCAAAGTGCCCTGAGTGAAGCCATCGACTTCGTCGGCGAGGAAACGGACCAATCGCGGCTGGTTCATTTCACCAATCAGAGTCTGGCGGGCGTAGGGCCCCCATGATTCGGGAATGACGACGGGTTGAGTCGGGGAGTTGGCGAGGTCTCCTTGAGGGAAGCGTGCCGTTTCCTTGGTGCGCAGGCGGTCGAGGCGACCGACGGCCATTTTCATGGGATCTCCTCCCTTCCAGTCGTCTTGCCAGACGAGCGAGGCGGGGTGGCCATAGAAGCCTCCTTTTTCGACGACGTAGAGGGGGGAGGTGCCCCGCCAATCGCCCTGGTTGTCATCGACCAGCAGCCGCCCTTCGGCGTCGAAACCGATGCCATCCGGCGAGCGAAATCCGCAGGCCCAGGGTTCCACTTGCTTGCCGTCGGGTGAGAGTTTGAGGATCCAGCCGCGATACGGTACACGGGAATACATGCGGCCAGCTTTTACCGAGCGGTCGCGCCATTTTCCATCGTGCTGCATCTGACGAAAATCGAGTTGTCCGATGTCGGACCATTCGCCGCGGATTTCGGGTCGGATGCCTGCGCCATTGGAGGCGAGATTCAGGGCGATGAAGAGGGAGCCATCGGGGGCTTTGGCGGGCCCGAAGGCGAATTCGTGGTAGTTGCCGGTGAGGCCGAATCCGTCGAATACGGTTTGGTAGGTTTCGGCTTTGCCGTCGCGATTGCGATCCCGGAGTCGGGTGAGTTCGGCCCGCTGCATGACGAGCAGGCTATCCGTGCTCTCTGCAAGCAAGCCCAAAGGCTCCTGCAAGCCTTCGGCGAAGGCCGACCAGGTTTCCGTAGCGGGATCGAAGATCATCAGTTCTCCGCGGTGGAATGCGACGGCCACCTTGCCATCGGGTCGAACATCGACGCCCCCGACCTGAGGATCGACCCCAGAGGGATTGGGCATTGCTTTGAAAGAAAACGGCTGGGCTGCGGCCGCTGTGGCGACCAGGAGGCAGGTGGAGAAGAATCGGATCATTTCTTCCAACGGAAAGTGAGGGTGAACGAGGAAGCGGCGGCTGCGTCGATGCGCAGGCTGCCGGAGGAACTGGTGACTTCCACTCCATCGCTGGCTTCCACCGTGCAGGCGATGCCGGGATGGATTTCGAAGTGGCGTTCGATACCGGAGCCATCGGCCAGCGGGTGGATGGTTTCGGAGAATTGGTGGCTGCCGCGGCGATAGTGGAAGGTCGGGAGGCCATCATCGCCCATCTCGTAGCCGAGGAATTTCGAAGCTTCCTGGCCGCCAAGGGAGGCGGTTTTCAAGGGAAAGGCTTCCTCTCGGTAGAGGACCGGCCCGCCGAGTTGGGCGAGGGAGCTGCCATTGCCTTTCCAGTAGGGATAGCCATCAAGGAATCCTCCCTGCCAGATGTAACGCAGGCGGCACTCGGAGGCATCGAAGGCGTAGGATAAGGTGCCGGGCAGGGCGACCGCGATGGCGGCGGGAGAGGTATCGGGTAGAAAGATGCGCTGAACTTGCGGGCGGCGCACCATGGCGGGCGGGATGGCGAAGGGGTCGCCCTCCCCTGTCTTTACCTCTGCTTTGCCTTCGGCTTCCGATAAAATGTAGGGGAGCAGGGTGCGGAGGGTGTCTTCTCCGAGGTGGGCCATGGATGGCATCTCGATCGCTCCGGGGCGTTTTTGCTCAGGGTGGAGACACCACTTGACGAAGTCGTCGGGTCGCCCGCGGTAGATGCCGGAGATTTCAACGAGAGAGGGTCCCACCACCATATGATCCACTGCATGGCAGGCAGAGCAGTTCATTTGGAAGACCTGAGCGGGTGTCAGATCCTCCGCGGTGGCGGCAAGAGCCAAAAGTGGAAGGAAGGTCGCGGAAAGCTTCATGGACAGGGTATCGGAGGAGCGGTGCCGGAGCCGTGAGCCCCGGAAACGAGCCGAAGGGCGCGAATCTATCATACAGGAGGGCAGGTTCCGGAAGCCCCCTTGCCAAAGAGTCGGTGCCATGAAATGCGATATTTCGGGTGAGATGCCGACAGGCAATTTTGGGTTGGAGAGCCCGCCTGATGGACCTGCCAAGCTCGGCAGAAATTTTCGCGCTTGCACCGGGTCTAAATGTATCCATGTTGGTAACAAATGGCGGCCAACCTCCAATTTTCGATCGCGGTGCATGCCCTGGTGGGTTTGCGCTATCGGTGTGAGTTGGAGACGACCTCGGAGATGATTGCCAGCAGTGTGAATACGAGTCCGAGTTTTGTTCGCCGGGTGCTGGCGAAGCTCTCCAAGGCAGGATTGATCGAGACGACGAAAGGGAAGCATGGCCACAGTCGCTTGGCGCGGGATGCCTCCCTGATCTCGTTGTGGGATGTTTACCAAGCTGTCGATGCTCCCAAGGCATTTGCGATTCACCAATATGAAGTGAGTGAGCCGTGTCAGGTGAGCTGCCAGATCAAGCAGACTCTGGAGATGGTGCTGGGAGAATCGCAAACGGCTCTCGCGGGGTGTCTGGAGAAGATTTCCATCGAGGACCTGGTGAAAAATGTGAGTCACACCTGAAAAAATTTTCCCAATAATGTTAACGCGAAAGTAACAATATGAGTGCAAAGAATGAGAAACTGACAGGAAAAGTGGCGGTGGTCACCGGAGCTTCCAAGGGGATCGGAGCGGGCATCGCGAAGGATCTGGCGAAGGCCGGGGCTTCTGTGGTGGTCAACTACGCCTCGAGTCGGGAAGGCGCCGACAAGGTGGTCGAAGAGATCCTGGCTGCAGGAGGTGCAGCGAAGGCGGTCCAAGCGGACGTTTCGAAGGCGGCCGATATTGAGCGTTTGTTCGCGGAGGCTGTGGCGGCGTTTGGGCAGGTCGACATTCTGGTGAACAATGCGGGCATTTATGAGTGGGCGGCACTGGAGGAGATCACGGAAGAGAGCTTCCACCGCCAGTTCGGTCTGAATGTGCTCGGGTTGCTGTTGACCACGCGGGAGGGGGTGAAGCATTTCCCTGAATCCGGCGGTAGCGTGATCAACATCAGCTCGATTGCGGGTTCGACGGCTTTGCCGGGGTGTTCGGTGTATGGGGCGACCAAGGCGTCCGTGGACTTGATCACCAAGGTGCTTGCCAAGGAGTTGGGGCCGCGGGGGATTCGGGTGAATGAGATCGCTCCTGGGATGGTGGAAACGGAAGGTGCGGCAGAGTTTGTGAAGAGCGACTTTGGAGCGCAAGTGGTGGCGCAGACGCCGCTCGGGCGGATTGGCACTCCTGCGGACATTGCTGCGGCGGCGGTCTTTTTGGCTTCGGAAGACGCTTCGTGGATGTCTGGTGAAGCCATCTACCTATCTGGTGGCTATCGCTGATCGCGAACGAGAAGCCGGACTCGGAATCAGGCCCGATGACGGGTCCGGCTCAAGGCTTTCCCCGGTGGTTGACCCGGCGGGTCGGCGTTGCTAGCTTCCGCGCCCTTTTCCCGAAACATGAGCGCTGACTACAAAGACACGGTCCTGCTGCCGAAGACCGATTTCCCGATGAAGGGGGATCTGGTCACCCGCGAGCCGGAACGCCTCGCCCGCTGGGAGTCCGAAGGTCTCTACGCTCGCATTATGGCCCGCCGCAAGGCGGCGCAGGCACCCAAGTTCGTGCTTCATGACGGACCTCCGTTTGCCAATGGCGATGTCCACATGGGAACGGCTTTGAACAAGGTTCTCAAAGATTTGGTGGTCAAATCGAAGACGATGGCAGGCTTTGAAGCCCCTTTCGTGCCGGGTTGGGACTGCCACGGTCTGCCGATCGAGTTCAAGGTGGTGAAACAGACTCAAGGGCTGGAGCCGGCTGAGATCCGCCGTCGCTGCACGGAGTTTGCGGAGAAGTTCATCGATATCCAACGCGGGTCGTTCAAGCGCCTTGGTGTGTTCGGCGATTGGGCGCATCCCTATCTGACGATGAATCCCGGCTACGAAGCCGAGATCGTCCGCGTGTTCGCGAAGATGGTGGAGAATGGGGTGGTGTATCAGTCCAAGAAACCGGTGCAGTGGTCATATGGTGCCCACACCGCTTTGGCTGAAGCCGAGGTGGAGTATCAGGATAAGGTCAGTCCATCGATCTACGTGAAGTTTGCGCTGACGCCTAGTGCGGCCGCGAAGCTGGGGATCGGCAATGCATCGATCGCGATCTGGACGACCACCCCCTGGACGCTGCCGGCCAATCTTGGCGTGGCGGTGCACCCGGATTTTGACTATGTGGTGGGTCAGTTCGACGGCAATGGTCGTCGGGAGATCCTGATCGTGGTGAAGGAGCTCGTGGAGTCGCTGACGGAGAAAACCGGCATGCGCTTGGTGCAGACTCTGAAGGAAGTGAAGGGCCGCGATTTGGAGAACCTATCTGCGCGGCATCCGTTCTTGGATCGGGAGTCGAAGATCATCCTGGGTCAGTTCGTGACCACGGACACGGGCACGGGCGCGGTTCACATCGCTCCGGGCCACGGGGCGGACGACTATGTGGTCGGCCAGCAATATGGATTGGGTGTGCTTTCGCCGGTGGATGACGACGGTCTTTACACGGAGGAGTGCGGCTTGCCTGAGTTGGTGGGGAAGCATGTTTTCCAATGCAATGAGCCCGTCATCGAGCTGCTGGAAGCCAAGGGCGTGCTGTTGGCTCGTGAGGACTACGCGCACAGTTATCCGCACTGCTGGCGATCGAAGACGCCGATCATTTTCCGAGCGGTGGAGCAATTCTTCATCTCTTTGGATACGCTCCGGCAGACGGCTCTTGATGAGATCGACAAGACCGAGTGGCTCCCGGCCTGGGGGCGGAACCGGATCTTTGGAACGGTGGAAGCTCGCCCGGACTGGTGCATTTCCCGCCAGCGGACCTGGGGAGTGCCTTTGCCTGTCTTCTTTGAGGACGGAAAGGCGGTGCTGTGTGCTGAGACGGCGCGCAAGGTGGCGGATCTCGTGGAAAAGGAGGGAACGAATGTGTGGTTCGAGCTTTCCGATGCCGAACTCGTCGCCCGCCTAGGGCTGAAGCCGGGGCTGACGAAGTGCCGGGACACGCTGGATGTGTGGATTGACTCTGGGTGCTCGCACGTCGCGGTGCTGGAAAAACACCCGGAGCTGCACGTTCCTGCGGATCTTTATCTTGAAGCGACCGATCAGCACCGCGGGTGGTTCCAAAGCTCACTGATGATGTCGGTGGCGTACCGTGGAGTGGCTCCTTACAAGGCAGTGCTCACTCACGGATTCGTGGTCGATAAGGACAAGAAGAAGCTTTCGAAGTCCGAGGCCGAGAAGGCGGGCAAACCGATCGATGCAGCCCACTTCTACAACAAGTATGGGGCGGACATCGTGCGCCTTTGGGTCTCCTCGGTGGATTGGCAGAATGAAGTGCCGTTTGGAGAAGAGCTCTTCAAGCAGGTCGCGGAACCGTATCGACGTTTGCGCAATACTCTGCGGATTCTTTTGGGCAATCTCGATGGCTTTGATCCAGCCAGTGACCGGGTGGCTCCGAGCCACATGCCGGTGCTCGACCAGTGGATTCTGGAGCGTTTGCACTCGGTGGTTTCGGAATGCCGAAAGGCATATGAGCGATATGAATTCCGCAAGGTCTTCAATGAATTGAACCAGTTTTGTGCCACGGATCTTTCGGCGGTCTACATCGACGCAACCAAGGATCGGATGTACTGCGACGCACCGAAGTCGGTCCGTCGGCGCGCTAGCCAAACGGCGATGCACGATGTGTTCAGTGCGTTGACCCGACTGTTGGCGCCGATTCTGGCCTACACGGCGGATGAGGCCTGGGAACATGCCCCATTCACGACCGGGAGCGTGCATGAGCAGGATTTTCCGGAAGCCGATGCCAGCTTCGCCCTAGGGGAAGCGACCGCGAAGGTGGCACGGTTGTTGGAGATTCGTCACGACGTCCAGCAGGCGATCGAGGAGCAGGTGAAAGCCAAAGCCTTCAAGAAGAACAACGAAGCGGCGGTGAAGTTGGTCGTGAAAGAAGGCGAGCCGGTGTATGCGCTGCTCAGCGACGAAGATTTTGCCAAGGAGTTCTTCATTGTGGCGGAGTTTGATGTTTCGGCGGGTTCCGACTTTTCGGTCAAGGCGACGAAGTCGGAGCATCCGATGTGTCCGCGTTGCCGACGGTATGAAATCCTGACGGGTGATTTGTGCGGCCGTTGCTCCAGTGTGGTAGCGCAGGCCTGATCTTCCGGTTGACTTCGATTCCGAGATTCCGATGAGTGAAACCGCGACCTCCACAGCGTCTGTGTCCAAGCCGAGAGTGTGGCCATGGCTTTTGGCGGTCACGGTGCCGCTCTACATCCTCGACCAGGTGACCAAGTTCTGGGTGGTGGATCATTTCAGTGATCCGCCATTCGACGTGACGGGAGTGGTCAAATACAACTCAAGTGCGGATCCGCCGATCGTGGTGATCGACGGATTCTTCAACCTCGTCCGGGTGCACAATCAGGGGGTGGCTTGGGGCATGGGGAATGGCTCGGATTGGGCCCCCTTGGTGTTTCCTTTCATCTCGTTGGCGGCATTCATTTTGATCACCGTAGGGCTGAAGAAGAATTTCTTCGTTGGGAAGGTCGGGATGCTGGCAGTGAGTCTGCTGGCGACGGGCATTCTGGGGAACTTGACGGATCGTCTGATTCAGGGTTCGCGATTGGAGCGGATGCAAGGAGCGCCACTCTGGGAGCGGCTGAAAGAAGGCTATGTGGTCGATTTCCTCGATTTCAGGATTCCGGTGATCCAGTATCACTGGCCGTCTTTCAACGTGGCCGATTCCTGTATTTGCGTGGCTGCGGTGTTGTTGTTCCTGTCGGGCCTCAAGGCGGATCAGATGGCCCGCAAGGCGGCCGAAAATCCGACGAAAAGCTAAGCGCTGCCTTGCTCTGCGGTGGGCTCCGGCTCAGGCTGTTCGGGTGAAGCGCTGGTTGAAGGGCTTGTTGCTGCGACTGCTGCCATGGGTATGGATTCTCCCCTTGGCGGCGCAGGTGGGGCGTGTGAATTCGGTGCCACCGGCGCCGGCGGGAGGGGTGTTGGACGACGCACGGCTGTTCACGACGTCGCCAGGGCGGCTTCGAGCGATGGAAGAACGCATCCAGAGGGTGTCGGCGAGTTCAGGAATGCCGATCTACGTGGTGTTTTTTGACAGTTTGATCGGGCGTCGGATGGGGGACGAAGTTCAGCTTCTCCGGGATGCCTGGCTGGGCGATGGCACGGGGGTGTTGTTGGCCATTGAGACGGGAAATGGTCAGTACTGGCTGAATTGGGCGGATGGCCAGCCTGTGCAAGTGGAGGGTCAAGCGGCGGTCCCAGTGGTGCACAAGGGCGCGATGCCTCCGCAGGAGCAATTATTGATCGATCAGCAAATTGAAGATCTCGGTCGGATGCCGACGGGGTCGATGGATCATGCCGAGCGGATGGTGGAGGTGCTTTTGAAGGGGATCGAACGTTCGATGGGCCCGGGCTCGAAAGGCAGCTCGGCATCAACGGGGGCGATTCTGGTGATCACTCTGGCGGGAATGGCCATGTTGCTTTTGGCCGGGCTTCTGTTGGTGAAGCGGGCTCGCTCCGTGGAGCGTCGGACGAAGGAGAAGTTCCGATTTCCGCAGGTCAAGGTGCGGCGGCGATTGGGGGGGCGCTACTCGGGTGGCCGGGTCAGGGAGATGAGCTTCGGGGCTTCTTCTTCCGAATGACGATGGGCCGAATTGGCAGATGTTGAGGCATCAGCGCCGAGAAGAGGTGGACCATCGGATAGGCGAGCAGGGAGACAAGAATGCCACTGACCAAGAATCCGAGGATGAAATCGGAGACATTGAGTGCGACGACGGTGCTGCGGAATTGCAGGTCGACTTCACCCAGTTGAGGCATCGGAACGTGGAGATGTTCGCGGAGCCAGCCGCCGAATTGGTGCTGAAGTGGCCGAACAATTGGGGAAGTGAGAGGATTGGTGACGAAGGTGGCACCAACGGCGAATGGAATATTGGCGCGGGAGCGGGCGGCAATGGTGGCCGCTGCGAGCGATTGGCCAGGGATGGGCATCATCGCAAAGAACAGCCCAATCGACAAACCGTTGGCGACGGTGTCTCGGCAGGGGTGCCATAACCGTCTGTCTAGGAGGGCAGTGCGAATGGGCTTCCACCATTCACGGTGGCGGAGGCGGCGGTGGCCGACGATCCGGTACACCCGCCGGACGAGGCGGAGGTAGCGGATCTTCCATACGCGCGGCTCCATGTCCCGACCATGGCGCGGCATGAGTGCGATTCAATCGTAAATCCCTTGTTCGAGATTTGGCTTTCTCCATGCTCCCGCCGCGTCATGAACGGAATCCAAGCGCTGATCCTCGGCATCATTGAAGGTTTGACGGAGTATCTCCCTGTCAGTTCGACCGGTCACCTCATCCTTGCCCAGCGGTTCATGGGCATTGGTTTGGAAGGTCGAGACAAGGCGGCGGCGGATTGTTTTGCCATCTGCATTCAGGCCGGAGCGATTTTGGCGGTTTTGGGGATTTATTGGCCACGGGTGATGCAGATGTTTCGTGGATTGCTGGGTAAGGATGCGGAGGGCCTGAAACTGTTTTTGGCGATTGTGGCGGGTTTTCTTCCTGCGGCGGTGATTGGAGTGTTGGCGGACGATAAAATTGAAGCGCTGCTATTCGGCATGAAGCCCATCGTGGCGGCCTTGTTTGTCGGAGGAGTGGCGATTTTGTGGGTCGACCGGTGGATGAAAAAGGGGGGCGGTAGCAAAGGTGTGGAGCTGGGGGAAATCACTTTGAAGATGGCCTTGGTGATCGGATTTGCGCAGTGCATTGCAATGTGGCCGGGAACGAGCCGTAGCTTGATGACGATTCTCGGGGGAATTCTGGTGGGTTTGCGGTTGAGTGCGGCCGTGGAGTTTTCCTTCTTGCTGGGAGTGGTGACCTTGACCGCGGCCACTGCGAAGAAGGCGGTGTGGCCGATTGAGGGATTTGGGGACCGTTACGATGGTTTGCTGGGCGGAACCTTGCTGATGTGGGATGATTATGGGTTCATGCCCCTGGCTGTGGGAGTGCTTGCGGCGACGGTGGCAGCTGCCTTGGCCGTCAAATGGATGGTGGGCTATCTCAATCGTCGGGGATTGGGTGTGTTCGGCTATTACCGGATTGCGCTGGCTCTGGTCATGGTGGTGTTGATGGCCTTCAACTTCCACGACTTCAAGGGGGCCTAATTTCACTTGCTCCCCGGGGGGAGCGACCCTGAACATGGGCCCAATGCCGAGACGGAACCCTCCTTTCGCAAAATTTCTGTCCCTGCTGGCGATTGTTTTCGCTCTGTGGGGGACGGCGTGGGCCCAGCGGACCGTGCGGGTTCCGATCGCCGATGGGTTTGATTTTCCGGTGGGGAAACCGAATGCCGAGAACTATTACAAGGCTCGCGGCATGCGTTTGCGTCCGCCCATCCACTTCGGAGAGGATTGGAATGGTCGGGGGGGCGGCGATAGTGATTTGGGCGACCCGATTTACGCCGTGGCCAATGGCGTGGTGGTCTTCGCTTACGATGTCCGGGTCGGCTGGGGGAATGTCGTGATCATTCGTCATGCCTATCGTGACCCTGCCAATGGCAAGGTGCAGTATTGCGATTCGCTGTATGGGCACATGCTCGATTTTTCGGTGAAGGTGGGAGACACCGTGAAGCGCGGTCAGCAGATCGGCCGTTTGGGATCGAATCGGGGGATGTATCCCGCGCACCTTCACTTTGAGATTCGGCACAACCTGCGGATTGGGATGCAGCGGGAAAGTGTGGAGCGGAATTTGGTGAATTGGGCCGATCCGACGACATTCATCAATCGCTACCGCCACCTTAACAAGGAGTGGGGGAAGCAGGCGGTTCCTGTGGGGACTTTTCAGGAATACCACGGTTTCAAAGGACTTTGATCCATGGCCATTCGGGCGAAAAGCCAGAGTTGGCAGGTGATTGGCCTGTTGGTGGCGGCCATCGCCCTTTGGGCCGCCGAGAGATGGAATCCGGGGTTGTTGCGGGAATGGCGTGATCAACCTGCGGCGCAAGATTCGCCGCCTGCGACGGAGGTTTCCGGTGAGCCGGCGATGGTCGGTGGATACCAGCGCTATGAGGGATGCGAATGGGTGGAGCATCGGCAGAATGATGGCGACAGTTTCCGGCTCCGGCTTCCGGACGGGCGGGTGGAGCAGTTCCGACTCTACTTCGCCGATGCTCCGGAAAGTGCTTTTCGCACCTACCGTCAGGGTGCCACCAACCATCAGCGGATCCACGAGCAGGCGGTGGATTTCGGAGTGACCGATGCGCGTGCAGTGGAAATCGGTCAGGAAGCGAAAAAGAAGGTCGAGGCGCTTTTGAAGGATCGCAAGATCACGCTGTTTACCGAGTGGACGGACCCCTTCAAGGACCACCGCTACCGGGCCTTTGTGGCGGTGCCAGGAGGGGATGGCTGGTTGCATGAATGGCTCATTCGACACGGTTTGGCCCGAGTTCACACCGAAGGTGCCCCACTTCCCGATGGCACCCCGGTGGCCAAGCAAAAGCGTCATCTGAAGGCTTTGGAGAAAGCTGCGCGCACGACTCATTGAGGGTCGGAGTTGCCACGAGGAGGGTGGAGCGCTTGAGTCGCGCCGTGAGCCAGCCATTGATCGACGCAGCAAGGAAGTTGACCGCGGAGTTGAAACCGCTCCGTTTTTCCAAGGCGAGCCACGTTTATTTACCGACGGACTACGCTCGAAAGCCTCACGAGCTTTACCTTTCAAAGTATGGATCAGGAGAAAAGCGCGTCGTCTTCCTTGGCATGAATCCAGGACCGTGGGGGATGGCCCAGACGGGAGTTCCGTTTGGAGAAATTCCCGCTGTGCGCGATTGGATGGGCATTGAGGCAGAGGTTGGCAAACCGGACCCGGAGCACCCCAAGCGCCCCATTGAAGGATTTGCCTGTACCCGATCCGAAGTGAGTGGCCGACGTCTTTGGGGTTACTTTGCCGAGATTTTTCCGCAAGCTGACGATTTCTTCGCCGATCATTGGGTCGCGAATTACTGCCCTTTGGTGTGGATGACCGACACGGGAGCGAATCTGACACCGGACAAACTCCCTACTGCTGAAATGGAGCCTGTAGAGGAGGCCTGCATGGACCATTTGGTGGAGACACTTCGAGTGATGCAGCCGGAATTCCTCATCGGCGTTGGAGCTTACGCCGAAGGCAAACTCAAGACAGCGGCTGGCCGAATGGGTTCCAAGGCCAAGGTCGGGAAGGTACTTCACCCGTCACCTGCATCTCCCGCTGCGAATCGAGGTTGGGCCGAGGCGGCCGCGAAGCAGTTGCAGGCTCTGGGTGTGCTTTGAGCGTCGAAATTTCGGACATCTTTGCCCAGTGATTCGGATCATTCTTGGGGCTCTGGGGATTTCGCTCCGGACCCAAAGGTTTCGAGATCGCTTTTCATGAGGGCATCGAGCGATTGGACGGCCTCTTTGGCCGCATTCAGATAGGCTTTCTCGTCGTGGCGGTGGCGTGCCATGTGGCGGACCATTTGTTCATCCCGTTTGCGGTAGGCCTGAGCGACATGCCCTGCCTCTTCCGCGGAAAATCCCAGTTCCTGAAGCACATCGATGCCCATTTGCAGCGAGGTATCCAGTGTGTCGCGATAGATGCGCTCCTCACCGGCTTCGAGGTACTCGTAAGCTTCAGATCGACTGTGGGCGCGCACGAACACTTTGAGGTGGGGGAATTCACGGTGAACGATTTCTAGAATGCGGAGGGTCGCATCCACCTCGCGGAGAGCGATGATCAGGATGCGTGCGCGGGCGGCTCCGGCTTTCTCTAACAGATCGCCGCGGCTGGCATCGCCATAAAAAACGGAGATGCCGAGCTTGCGCAGCAGTTCGACTTGATCGCTGTCGTAGTCCAACACGGTGCAGCCGATGCCTCGGTTGCGGACCAGACGGCCAACGGCATGGCCGAAGCGACCGAATCCGCAGATGATCACGGGGTGACCTTCGTCTTCGACGTCGGGCTCGCGTTCTTCGGGCGATGCCTGAAATCCTCGGGCGATGAAGCGTTCCGCAGCCAGGATCAACAATGGAGTGGTGGCCATGGAAAGGGCGACCATGGCAATGATCGGGCGCGCGATCTCTGCGGTCAGGGCACCGGCCGATTGGGCGGCGGCGAGGAGAACAAAGGCAAACTCTCCCCCCGCGGCGAGCGAGGCAGCAAAGAGTAAGGATGGACGGCAGGAACTCCCTTGGAGCCGTGACAAACCGTAGAGAATTCCACCCTTTACGGCCACCAGACCGAGCGCTCCGCCGATCACTAAAATCCAGTGTTCACGAATGTAGCCGAAGTCGATCCCTGCACCGACACCGAGGAAGAACAGAGCGAGAAGGAGTCCCTTGAAGGGCTCAAGGTCACTTTCGATTTCATGCCGGTATTCGTTGTTGGCGAGTACCATGCCGGCGACAAAGGCGCCGAGAGCTGGCGACAGGCCCACTTTGGTCATGAGCAACGCCACGCCGATCACGAGAAGCAGCGCTGCGCCGGTGAAGGCCTCCCGCTGTCGAGTCCGGGCGATGAGATGAAATAGAGGTCGCGTGCCTACCCGCGCAATCACCACCACCAGGACCACCGCAGCCAAGGTGGCCAGGGGTTGGGCCCAACCCGGAAGGAGATCAATTCCTGATCCTCCCCCATGGGCCGCGTCATGGGCGACATCTCCGGTGCCCAATAGGGGCAGCAGCGCCAGCATGGGAATCACGGCGACATCTTGAAATAGCAGCACCGAGAAAGAGTTCTGTCCGGCTTCCGTGCGCAGGAGGCCTTTTTCGGCAAGAGTTTGGAGAACGATGGCCGTGCTCGAAAGGGCCAACACCATGCCGAGGGTCAGCGAGGATTTTCCATCGACTCCGCAGAGCATGGCGATGGCTGCGATGCCCGCCAAGGTGACCAGCACCTGAGCGGTGCCGAGGCCGAGGACTTGGCGTCGCATCCGCCAGAGCATGGGAGGGTGCAGCTCGAGGCCGATGAGAAAAAGCATCACCACGACGCCGAATTCGGCGAAGTGGGTGACCTGTTCGCCCTCGCTTCCGATGAAGTGAAAACCCCAGGGGCCGATGGCGGCCCCGACCACCAGATACCCCAAAACGGCCCCGAGTCCGAGGCGCTTTCCGAGCAGGATCGCGGCAAGGGCAGCAGCGAGGTAAATGAAGGCGCGGTGAAAAACTTCTTCGAAGGCCATGGATCAGGATCCCGAGCTTGCGCGGGCAATGCCAAGCTTGCCGGCAATTCTCGGTTCGAGGGAAGAAGGAAAGGCAGGCAGGCTTCCATGCCGGGCCCTTTCCATGGGCTACGATGGAGGCGCCCTCCGGGACGGGTCAGGAGCAGGGAGGATCCTGAGAAAGCAAAAAACCGGACCGCGCTGAGACGCGGTCCGGTTGTGAGGGAGAGGGCCTAGCGCAACAGATTCCAAGCCGTGACGAAGGCTTTGACCCCGGCCATTTCGATGGAGGGATCGATGCCGCAACCCCAGAGGATGCGACCGTCGTCGTGCTGCACTTGAACATAGGCGGCCGCGCTGGCGTCAGAACCGCCTCGGATGGCGTGGGAGCGATAGTCCGTGACCTTGACGTCCTTCAGGCCTGCGCTCGCCAAAGCGTGGACAAAGGCATTGATGGGACCGTTGCCGACACCTCCGATGGAAAGCTCACGGCCATCGAGTTCGATGGTGGCGGTGCAATCGACTCGGCCTTTTTCAGTGACGGAATGGACGAGTTCGTAGTCCTTCACGGACAGGTGAGTTTCGACGTTGGTGAACAGCTCGGCGAAGGCATCCCGGATTTCATCAGGGGTGAGTTCGCGGCCACGTTGGTCGGCGAGGTCATAGATGGTCTTGCCGACCTGCGGATGCATCGTTTTGGGCAGATCGAGTCCGTGCTCGCGGTCGAGGATGTAGGCGACGCCGCCTTTTCCGGACTGGGAGTTGATGCGAATGATGGCTTCGTAGGAACGGCCAATGTCCTGAGGATCGATGGTGAGATAGGGAACGGCCCAGGCCAGGTTGTGAGTGGTGCCGATTTCCCGTTCGCGGAGGTCGAGGCCCTTTTTGATGGCATCCTGGTGGGATCCGGAGAAGGCGGTGAAGACCAATTCTCCCGCGTAGGGATGGCGTTCGCCCACTGTCATGCGAGTGACGCGCTCGTAGACGGCACGGATGGAAGGCAGGTCGGAGAAATCCAAGCCTGTATCGATGCCGTGGCCATTCATGTTCAGGGCGACGTTGACGATGTCGAGATTTCCGGTGCGTTCGCCGTTGCCAAACAAGGTGCCTTCCACGCGGTCGGCACCTGCCATCAGGCCCAACTCCGTGGCCGCCGTGCCGGTGCCACGATCGTTGTGAGTGTGCAGGGAGATGATGAGCGCGTCACGAGATTTCAGGTGGCGGCCCATCCACTCGATCATGTCGGCGTGAATGTTGGGTGTCGTCCACTGCACGGTATCAGGCAGGTTGATGATCATCGGGTTCTCCGGCGTGGGCTGCCAGATATCGATGACGGAGTTGCAGCATTCGAGGGCGAAATCCAACTCGGTATCGGAGAAGGATTCTGGTGAGTACTGGAGCACGACTTCCGTTTGGGGAATGGTGGGTGCCAGTTCTTTGACCAGTTCGGCCCCGGCAATCGCGAGGTCGCGAATTTGTTCGCGGGAAGCGTGATTGAAGGTCACGCGACGCTGCAGAGGTGACGTGGAATTGTAGATGTGAACGATGGCCCGTTTGGCCCCGGCAATGGCGTCGAAGGAGCGACGGATCAGGTGTTCGCGGGTTTGGACGAGGATCTGAATGGTGACGTCCTCGGGAATGCGATTTTCTTCGATAAGGCGGCGACAGAAATTGAATTCGGTGTCGGCTGCGGAAGGAAACCCGATTTCGATTTGTTTGAAGCCGACGCGGCACAGCAGGTCGAAAAACTCGAGTTTTTCCTCAATGGACATGGGTTGAGGGAGCGCCTGGTTGCCGTCGCGGAGGTCGACGGAGCACCAGATGGGGGCGTGGTCGATGACCTGGTCAGGCCAGGTGCGGTCGGGCAGGGTGACCGGCGGGAACGGCCGGTATTTGGCGATCGAGGCAGGGTTCATGAAAGTGATTTGAGACGAAAAAACAAAGAATGGGAAAAATCCCGAGAGGGTCCGCAATCGATGCGGGGCCGGAAAGACGGCGGGTAGGAAAAAGGAATACTCAGCGGGTGGCCAGCCCTAGCAGGAGGGCGGCAAGTTCAAGTCGTCCGCAGAGGATGAAGGTCATCGCGAAGGAGGGATGGAGGAGGAATTCCGCTTTGTCGAGGGGGAAAAGGAGGAAAGAGCGTGGCGACTGGCCGCAGGGGGAAGTGGATGGTAAAGGCGGTCGTGCGAGAATTGCTGCTGAACGAGGAAATTCATGAGCGGGTGATTGAGGGGATGATTCCTGCCGCGAAGCGGTTCGTGTGGATCATTACGGCTGACGTGAAGGATTTGCACGTGGTGAGGGGGAGGCGCTCGATTCCATTGTTGGAGGTGTTGGCGGAGCAGGTGGAAAAGGGGGTGGCGGTGCGGTTGATCCACGCGAAGGAGCCGGGGCCTCGATTTCGTGAGGACTTCGATCGATTCCCTGTGCTGGTGGAGAGTGATCTTTTTGAGCGGGCGTTGTGTCCACGGGTTCACACGAAGGCCGTGGTGGTGGATGGCAAAGAGGTCTTTGTTGGTTCGCCGAATCTCACAGGAGCGGGAATGGGCGCCAAGCATCCAGACCGGCGGAACTTTGAGGCGGGTTTCGTGAGTGATGAGCGCGAAGACATTCATCGGCTTATGGACTGGGCTGATGAGTTGTTCATGGGTGGATATTGTGGAAAGTGCCGCCTGCGTGAACGCTGCCCGGATCCACTCGACTGAGGAACTTGGGAGAATGGAGACTGGCGTTGAGGGAGGGATTCTGGCCAGCTCCCCCGCCTCGGCACGGATGCCGTGATGCAAGCATGTCTGATCTCCCTGCGAGAATCCCCAAAAAGGTTCATTATTGTTGGCTCAGTGGGGAGCCCTTGCCGGCATTGCAGCGGCGATGCCTGGAGAGTTGGCGTCGGCATTTGCCGGGATTTGAGTTGGTGCGGTGGGACTGCGAGCGGTTTGCGGTTGAGGAGGTTCCTTTTGTGAAAGAGGCGGTGGCCTGCCGGAAGTGGGCCTTCGCAGCGGATTATCTCCGACTGCATGCGCTGCATGAGGAGGGGGGAATCTATCTCGACAGTGATGTGGAGCTTTTTGGGTCCCTAGAGCCATTCCTTCATCATCGGGCCTTTTCGGGGATCGAGTACTGGCCAGAGGTGCCTTCGATCGCGATTGAAGGTGCGATTTTGGGTGCGGAAAAGAGACACCCGTGGATGGCGGCGTGTTTGGAGCACTATCGGGGCCGTTCTTTTCTGGACGCCGAAGGGCGTCCTGATGAGCAGATTGTGAGCTCGATCATTGCGGCGGCAGCCGAGGGCTTGGGATTCCGCCCGGTGGCGAAAGGACAGGAGCTGGCGGAGGGGGTGAAGCTCTACGATCCAGTGGTCTTCACCCATGCGACGGGTGAATTCTCCAAAGAGCGCACGGTCGCTCTGCACCATTGTCTTGGCAGTTGGCGCGACCGAGCCTGGCACCGACAGCTTTGGCAGCATGCCAAGGCCTGGTTCCGCAGGGGCTGAACGGTGAGGGATCTCGTTTGAGGTTCGATTCGACCTCAGACACCTGAGAATGCAGCGAAGCCACCATCGACGACGAGGGTGGTGCCGGTGACGAATCGAGAGGCTTCCGAGACCAGGTAGTGTAGGGCTCCGTTGAGTTCTTCGGGTTCGCCGAAGCGGCCGAAGGGAGTTTGTTCGCAAATGGTGCGGCCTCGCTCGGTAAAAGTTCCGTCTTCCTGGGTCAGCAATTTACGATTCTGCTCGGCGAGGAAGAAGCCGGGGACGAGGGCATTGACTCGCACGGTTCCGCGGGTGCGGCGGCCGAGATCAACGGCTAACCAGCGGGTGAAATTGTCGACCGCGGCTTTCGCGGCGGAATATCCAACCACGCGAGTGATGGCTTGGGCGGAGGAGGCGGACGAGTAGTTGACGATGCTGGCGGAACCCGATTCGAGGAGAGCGGGTGTGAAGACCAAGGAGGGCAGCACAGTGCCATGAAGGTTGAGATCGACGACTTGTTGGAAGGCTTCGAAGTCGAGGTCAGCGAATGTTTTGTCGGGAGTGATGGTGGCTCCGGCCTGGTTGCCACCGGCTCCGTTGAGCAGGGCATCGATGCGGCCCCAGCGTGCGAGGATGGCGTCGCGAGCCGCTTCGAGGGCCGCGCGGTCAGCGATATCGGCGGCTGTGGCCATCACCTCGGCGCCGGGGTGTTGTTGGCGGATGCGCTCAAGGCAGGCGTCGAGTTTTTCCTGAGAGCGGCCGAGGTAGACGACACGGGCTCCTTGAGTGGCCAAGTAGTCGGCGGCACATCCGGTGAGCGCTCCGGAGGCTCCGGTGACGATGATGACTTTTCCGGAGATATCGAAGAGCGAGGCAGGAGATGGCAGGGACATGACGAAGGAGATTTGCGCCATTGCAATCGGTGAACCTCCGAAGGTCGAGAGCAAGTCCTCTCCCCCGAACGGGTATCCGGGTGCTCAATCGCGATGGCGATCCTTGGACTTGGCCCGCCGATGGAGCAGGAAAGCCCCGAAGCCGAGCAGTCCGACGATGGATCCACCGGTCAACCAATGGTGCCAGGCAAACTCGAAAGTGCTCATGTGGCTATGGTCGTGCCCGGGGTGGGCCATGGCGGTGGAGATCGTGCCGAGTAGGGCAGTGGTCAGGGTGAAGTGGAGCGGGAGTTTCATGGCAATCAGGGAGTTTTCGAGCAAGCGGCATGCCACGAACTAGAGCTTGCCGGTGCGGGTGAGCAGCCGGGGAAAGTGGCAGGCGAGGGATTCGCGCACGATCAGGCAGGCGCGACGTAGGGCTAGACTGTCGGGGGTCAGGAGGCGGATGACGAAGAGGTCGGGAGATAACTGGCTGGCTCCGACTTGGAGCTTGCCCGGCAATGTTTCGAGGTGGGGAAAAAGGGAGGAAAATGCCGACCATCCGGGAAGGTGTAGCCAGAAGGTTCCGACGAAGGCAGGTTCACCCGAGGCGGTTTGCAGTCGCCAGGCGTCTGTGGTGGGATCGAGGCGTGCGCGTTCTCTAGCCAGGGGAATTCCCTCGTGCGTGACGAGATCGAGGGCGGTGGCAAGGCGTCGAAAGGCCAAGGCTTCGCCGTGCGCCCGACGTCCGGGAGCGAGCAGGTCGAGGTAAACCAGCGAGGCGGAGGGGTGCAACTCGATGCGGGTGTGCAGAGTGGCTTCGGAGGCCTTCTGGGGGATGAGAAGATCGGGGAGAACTTCGAGCCAGGAATGCTCTGAGAGGCGAAATGTTTGGCGAAGCTCGGAAGCCCCGTGATGCATGGTGTGGAGGCGGGTGGCGCTGGGGGAACTGAGCAGCACAGAGGCTCCAGCACCGAGTTCGATTTCGGCCACGAGGCGGTCGCCCGCGAAGAATCCGGCGGTGGGATTGATCAGTTGGGTGAGGAGCACCTTTCCGTCCCAATAGGGTTTGCCAATATGGCAGAGTCCACCGGCCTGGCGGTGGGTGAGTCGGGTGACACCCTCGGGGCCCGCCTCAAAGCGGAGGCGGAGGTCAGAGTCGAGAGAAGTCGAGGTCAGTGCCAAGTGGAAAGGGGAGTGGGAAGCGAGATGTCGAAAGACACGAGACGGCGATGGATGGGAGCAAACGAATCAGCGGAGGTCGGTGAAAAGGACGTGTTTGTGGAACCAGGCTTTCAATTCCTCGATGCCGATGCCGCCACGCAAGTCGGTGAAGAGAAAGGGTCGGTCTCCTCGCTTGGCGAGGGTGTCGCGGCGCATCGAATCGACATCCGCTCCGACATACGGGGCGAGCTGGACTTTGTTGATGAGCAGGAGATCGCTGTGGGCGATGGCAGGTCCTCCTTTGCGGGGGATGTCATCGCCTTCGGTCACATCGATGACGTAGATGAAAACGTCGACCAGTTCCGGCGAGAAAGTGGCAGTGAGATTGTCGCCGCCGGATTCCACGAGGATGACCTGCAGTTCAGGGAAGCGGTTCTTCATTTCCTCGATGGCCTCCAGATTCATGGAGATGTCGTCTCGAATGGCGGTATGGGGACAGCCACCGGTTTCGACTCCGAGGATGCGCTCTGGAGGCAGAGCGGAGGCGGCGACCAGCATCTTGGCATCCTCGCGGGTGTAGATGTCATTGGTGATGACGGCCATGTCGCATTCGTCGCGGAAAAGTTCGCAGAGGTGGCGACAGAGGGTGGTTTTACCGCAGCCGACGGGGCCGCCGATACCGATTCGGATAAGAGCCATGAATGCGTGGAGTGACGTGGGAAGTGATGAAAGATTGGGATGAACGGGAGAGAGAATCACGAGATAAACAAGCGTGCCGGGGCTCGTTCGTGTTGGGCGGAGGCGATGTCCCAGAGCGGGGTGTAGGAGCCGATAGAGTTCTCGTCGACGCGGAGGGACCTTTCGACGGCTGGGGCGAGGGCGGTGGTGCAGCGGGAGAGAATTCCCTGAATGGAGGAGGGGCCGAGGTGAAGGAGCTTGAGGCCAGCTTGGGCGATCCCTGTGAGTGTTTGCCAGGCGGTGGCATGCAGGGCCGGCACTACCGGAATCCTCCGCAGGTGATGAAGGAGGGCGGTGGCCAGTGAGGATTGGCGGTGGGGCAGCTGAGCGGTCAGGCGTTGGAGTTCGAGTGCCTGCTCGGGAACCAACTGGGGAGCCAGGGTGAGAAGCTGGCGCCCCATGCGGGCCGAAGCAGAGCGCAGTTCTGCGGTGGGCCGGGTGGCCAGAGCAAGGTGGTCGAGGTGGGAAAGGGTGGCCAAGTCGTCCTCATCAAGGGCGACGCGAGCAAACCGAATGAGAGGGAGCTCGATCTCGGTGAGGGAGCTGAGCATCTCACGCTGCAAAAAGGACTCCAGATCTGTGGCGTCCTGTACGGCGCCAGCTTGGACCAGACCTTCCAGCCCGAAGGAATGAGCGTAAGCGCCAATCGGGAGAGTCGAATCCGCCAACTGAAGCAAGGCCGGAAGCCAGGAGGCATCGTGGGAGTCCATGACGGGCGACAAGGTGGGCGCAGTCGAAGTTCAGTGATGGTGGTGATGTCCTGCCGCGCGCGAATGGGGATCGGCGAGGAAAACTCCGGTGCCGTGATGGTGGTGGATGTGGTGACGGTGGAGAGCGTCGGCGAGAGTGGGGGCATCCTCGACCCAAATGGCATCGCTGCGGACTTCGACGGGGAGGTGTTGGTTTCCGAGGAACCAACCAAGCCTGGCAGCTTCCGCAGGATCTTGTGGGAGCGGGAGGATGAGCACGGCCTCGGGAGATTGCCGGACTTCGTAACGGCTGGTTTCCGTGACAGCGAGGGTCGTGCCGTGAGAAACCGGATCGGTGAGGTCGATGGCAAGCTCTCGACCATCAGCCGCAGTGGCCCGCCACCGGCGCTTTTGCAATGTGTGGCGGTCGAGCTCGACAGGGATGGCGAAGAGAGAAGGGTCCGGAGCTTCCGGAAGCTGGGTGATGAGCATGGGTTTTGAGGAAATACTGTAATAGAAGTACTGTTAAAACAGGAAATAACGCTGAGCCATGGGTAGTTCGGCGAGCGGCTCGCAGGTGAGGATCTGTCCGTCGGCCTTCACCGTGTAGGTTTCGGGATCGACCTCGATGTTGGGCATGGCGTCATTGTGAAGCAGGCCAGCCTTGGTGATCGAGCGACAGGCTTTGACTGGGACAAGAGACTTTCCACAGCGGACTTGAGAGGCGAGGCCCGCATCGAGAGATGCTTGGGAGACGAAAGTGAGGGAAGTGGCGAGGCGAGCGCCTGCTGAGGATCCGAATTGCGGGCGGTAAAAGGTGGGTTGAGGAGTTGGAATCGAGGCATTGGGATCTCCCATGTTGGCACAGGCAAGCATGCCTCCTTTCAGGATGAGCTCTGGTTTGACGCCGAAGAATGCCGGCTTCCAAACGACGAGGTCGGCGAGTTTGCCGATTTGGAGGGAGCCGACTTCGTGCGCAATGCCGTGAGCGAGGGCTGGATTGATGGTGTATTTTGCCAGATAACGGAGCGCGCGAAAATTGTCGGCCTTCGGATGGTCGGCGTGGGAAAGAGCTCCAAACTGCATCTTCATTTTGTGGGCGGTCTGCCAAGTGCGGGTGATCACTTCGCCGACTCGGCCCATGGCCTGGGAGTCCGAGGAGATCATGGCGATGGCCCCTAAGTCGTGGAGAATATCCTCTGCAGCGATGGTCTGGGGGCGGATGCGGCTTTCCGCGAAGGCGACGTCCTCGGGGATCTTCGAGTCAAGATGGTGACAGACCATGAGCATGTCGAGGTGCTCATCGAGAGTGTTGACGGTGAAAGGTCGGGTGGGATTGGTTGAGGAGGGGAGAACGTTGGGATGGGAGCAGACCCGGAGGATATCGGGAGCATGTCCCCCGCCGGCGCCTTCCGAGTGATAGGTGTGAATGGTTCGGCCACCGATGGCTTTGAGCGTATCTTCAACGAAGCCGGCTTCATTGAGGGTATCGGTGTGAATGGCGACTTGAACGTCGAATTGGTCGGCGACTGAGAGGCAGGTGTCGATGGCGGCGGGAGTGGTGCCCCAGTCTTCGTGAAGCTTGAGTCCGATGGCGCCGGCGAGGATCTGTTCCTCCAGGGGAGTGGCAGTGGAAGCATTGCCTTTGCCGAGGAATCCCAGATTCATGGGGTAGGCATCGGCGGCCTCGAGCATGCGGTGGAGGTACCATTTCCCGGGAGTGCAGGTGGTGGCGTTGGTGCCGGTGGAGGGTCCGGTGCCGCCGCCGAGCATGGTGGTAATGCCGGAGGCGAGGGCGTGCTCGATCTGCTGTGGGCAGATGAAATGAATATGGGAGTCGATGCCTCCCGCGGTGACGATGGCCCCTTCACCTGCGATGACGTCGGTGCCGGCACCGACGATCATGGGATCCTTCTTTCCGGTTCCGGGATCGGCAAAAACCGAGCCGATGCCATCTTGAATTCCCGGGTTGCCGGCGTGGCCGATGCCGACGATGCGACCTTGGCGGATGCCGATGTCGGCTTTGATGATGCCAAGTTCGGGATCGGCGATGAGAGCGTTGGTGATGACGAGATCGAGCGACTCCTCGCAGCTGGCCGTGGGCGATTGCCCCATGCCATCGCGGATCACCTTGCCGCCACCGAACTTGATCTCGTTCCCATACCCGCCGTTTTCGGCGATGAGGTCGCGTTCGACTTCAATCAGAAGATCGGTATCGGCGAGGCGGACCTGATCGCCGATGGTGGGGCCGTAGGTTTCGGCATATTGACGGCGGGGAATGCGGTGCATGGGAGATCGAGGATCGTGGGTAAGGAGTGGCAGAGGTCGGCGATCTCAAGCCGTCAGAGGGGTCCGTTGATGAGGTTGTTGAGTCCGTGGACGACGCGTTTTCCGGCGAGGGCGACGAGTGGCACCCAACGTTGATCACCGGGTTCGAAGCGGATCGCGGTGCCCGCGGGAATGTCGAGCCGATAGCCGCGAGCTGCGTGGCGGTCGAATTCGAGGGCGGAATTCACTTCGGCGAAGTGAAAGTGGGACCCTACTTGGACCGGACGGTCACCGGTGTTTGCGACGGCGAGTTCGAGGGTGGCGAGACCGGCATTGGCTTCGAGGTCGGGTGCGCCGGGAGGGGTGAGGATTTCGCCGGGAATCATGGGATCGGGTGGTGAACGGTGACGAGCTTCGTGCCATCCGGAAAGGTGGCCTCCACCTGAACTTCGTGGATCATTTCCGGGATGCCGGGGAGGACGTCCTCGCGCGTGAGGAGTCGAGTGCCTTCGTCCATGAGGGTGGCCACGGATTTCCCATCGCGGGCGCCTTCTGTGATTTCGTAGGTGATGATGGCGACGGCCTCGGGGTAGTTGAGCTTCAGGCCGCGGGCCTGGCGGCGGCGAGCGAGGTCGGCGGCGACGACCACCATCAGCTTTTCCTGTTCGCGGGGAGTGAGATGCATGGAGTGACAAACCAGTTGAAACACAAGTGGGACGGCGGTGCGCCCCTTTTTTCAAACTTCGAGGTGCTCGCGAACGACTTCGTCGGTGAGTTCGGCAATGGTGCCGGATGCAGAGACCGCGCCCCGGTCCATGGTGTAGAAGCGGTCGGCGGTTTCGCGGCAGAAGTCGACGTACTGTTCGACGAGGAGCATGGCGAGGCCGCCTTCTTGTTTGAGGCGTTTGAGGGTGTCTCCAATGAGGTCGATGATGGACGGCTGAATGCCTTCGGTGGGCTCATCGAGGATCAAGAGTTTGGGGCCGGTGAGGAGGGCGCGGCCGATGGCCAGTTGTTGTTGCTGGCCTCCGGAGAGCACCCCGCCTTTGCGTTTGAGCATTTCACGCAGGACGGGAAAGAGGTCGTAGACCCGATCGAGAGCCTCTTTGGCTTCGGAGCGAGTGCGGCGTTTGACGGTGAGTCCGGCCTGGAGGTTTTCTCCCACGGTTAGGTGAGGAAAGATGTCGCGTCCTTGGGGGACGTGCGCGATGCCCTGGCGGGCACGGCGGTCGATCGGGACGCGGTTGATAGGTTGATTCTCAAAGCGGATGTCCCCGCTGCGGTGGGCGAGCAGGCCGGTGATGGTGCGCAGGGTAGTGGTTTTCCCGACGCCATTGCGGCCCATGAGGGCGACGACTTCGCCAGGTTCGACGGTGAGGGAAACACCGCGAAGGATGCGAGAGCCGGCGATATCGGCTTCGATGGAATCAAGTTCGAGGATGGGAAGCGCGGACATGGCGGGATCAGGCTGCTTTTCCGCGGCCGAGGTAGACTTCGCGGACTTTCGGGTTGGATTGGACTTCGTCGAACTTGCCCTCGCAGAGGACGGTTCCCTGATGGAGCACGGTGACTTTGCCATCGCGGGCGATTTGCTTCACGAAGGTCATGTCGTGCTCGATGACGATGAGGCTGTGTTTTCCTGCGAGGGAGATGAGGAGCTCGCCGGTACGATGGGTCTCGTCGTCAGACATGCCGGCAGCAGGTTCGTCGACCAGGAGGACCGCGGGCTGTTGGGAGAGCAGCATGCCGATCTCGAGCCATTGTTTCTGGCCGTGGGAAAGGGCGCCGGCGATGCTGTGGCGAAGTTCGGTGAGGCGGATGGTCTCGAGCACTTCATCGATGCGTTCGCGGTCCTCCTTGGATTCCCGGTAGAAGAGCGAGGAAAACAGCCCACGGGCTCGCGGCAACGAGAGCAGCAGGTTATCGTAGACCGTGTGCTGAGTGTAGACGCTGGGCGTCTGGAATTTGCGCGCGATGCCGAGGCGGGTGATTTTGTATTCTGCTTGCTTGGTGAGGTCGATGTCGTGGCCGTCGGGCTTGTGCAGGGTCAGCGATCCGGTATCGGGTCGAGTGCGGCCGGTGATCATGTCCATGAAGGTGGACTTGCCGGCACCGTTGGGACCGATGATGGTGCGGAGTTCGCCCTCGGCTAGGTAGAAGTTGAGATCGGAGATGGCCTTGAAGCCGTCGAAGGTTTTGTTGACGCCTTCGACGGAGAGGACGAGGTCGGTGCCGCGGTGAAGTGGGGCTTGGCTCATGGCGGGGTCAATCAGGCGGGTTGGGTGGTAGCGGCTTTGCGAGTGGCGAGCTTGGTCTTGATGTCGCGCAGTTGGGCGGGAAGCCCGACGATGCCTTGAGGCATGAAAACCACGACGAAGACAAAGAGTCCGCCGAGGATCAGTGGCCAACTTTCGGCGAATTCGCGTGTTGCCCAGCTTTTCAGGAGGTTGACGACGATCGCTCCGATGATGGGGCCGATCTTGGTTCCTCGGCCACCGACGGCGACCCAGACGACGACGTCGAGGCCCTTGGCGGCGACCATTTCTGAGGGGTTGATGATCCCGGCCTGAGGGACGTAGAGGGCGCCTGCGAGACCTGCGAGGACTCCCGAGAGGGTGAAGACAAACAGTTTGAATGAGGTGGTGGAGTAACCGGAGAAGCGAACTCGATTCTCGCTGTCCCGGATGGCCTGTTGGACTTTTCCGAACTTCGTTGAGAGCAGCCAGCTGATGAGCATCCAGGTCAGGAGGAGGAGGACTCCGCTGGCGATGAAAATGCCGCGCAGGGTGGCGGGATCGCGCAGGTCATGGCCAAGGATGGTTTTGAAGTCGGTGAAGCCGTTGTTGCCGCCGAAGGTAAAGTCGTTGCGGAAGAAGAGCAGCGAAGCGGCGTAGGTGAGGGCTTGGGTGAGGATGGAGAAATAGACGCCCTTGATGCGCGATCGGAAGGCGAGGATGCCAAAGATGAATGCGAGTAAGCCGGGAACCCACATGACGGCAGCAACCGCGAAGGGGAACGAATGGAAGGGTTTCCAGTGGGGAGGAAGTTCCTTGTAGCCGAGGAAATCCATGAAGTCTGGAAGAGCACTTTTGTAGACCGGGTCGGGGCCGATCATGAGCATGAGATACATCCCAAGGGCATAGCCTCCGAGGGCGAAGAAGAGGTTCTGGCCGAGGCAGAGCAACCCGGTGTAGCCCCAAAGGAAGTTGAGGCTCATGGCGAGGACGGCGAAGCACAGGTATTTTCCCCATACTCCGAGAGTGAAGCTGGAGAGGTGAAAGGTGGAGTCCTCAGGCAGCAGGTTGAGTGCTGGCATGACAACGAGGAAGACGAGGGTCGCGATCGCAAACAGGATCGTTTCGACGAGATTTTTGCGAGGTGGCATGGCAAAGGGGTGTTAGGGGCGTTCGATCAATCGTCGAGGCTGCGGGAGCGCGATGGGAACAACCCGCCGGGACGCCACTGAAGGAAGAGGATGATGCCGATGAGCACGGTGATTTTGCCCATGACCGGCCCGAGGATGGGTTGCAGGCTTTGATCGATCATGCCGATCCCAAGCGAGGACACGGCGGCTCCGAAGAGGTTGCCGACTCCGCCGATGACGACGACCATGAAGCTATCGACGATGTAGGCCTGCCCCATGGACGGGCCGACGTTTCCGATTTGCGAAAGGAAGGCGCCGGCGAGTCCGGCCAGCCCGGACCCAAAGGCAAAGGTAAAGACATTGATGCGATTGGCGGGAATGCCGAGGCCGGAAGCCATGGCTCGGTTCTGCATCGTCGCCCGCATGTGGAGGCCGATACGGGTGCGGCGCAGCAGAAGCCAAGTGAAGAGGACGACGACGAGAGCGAAGATGATGACGAAGATGCGGTTGTAGGTCATCGTCACGCCATTGGCATCAAAGCTTCCGGAGAGCCACTGCGGGGAGGCGACGGAAACGTTGGCGGCCCCGAATTTGAGTCGCAGAGCCTGTTGGATGATCATCGAGATGCCCCAGGTGGCGAGGAGAGACTCCAAGGGGCGTTTGTAGAGAAAGCGGATCACGGTGCGCTCGAGAACGGCTCCGAAGAAGGCAGCAACCAGGAAGGCGAGTGGGAGGGAGACCAAAAAGTAGCTTTCGTAGCCGGAGGAGGCCTCTCCGAAGTGGGCCGCGAAGAAGTTCTGTACGACGTAGACCGTATAAGCTCCGATGGCGATGAATTCGCCATGGGCCATGTTGATGACCCCCATGAGCCCGAAGGTGATGGCGAGGCCGTAGGCGACGATGAGGAGGACGGATCCGAGGCTGAGGCCGCGGAAGAGAGTGCCGTAGAACTCGACCTTCTTTTCGAAAGAGGCGATGGAAGCGAGGGCGGCATCCGCTTTCACGAGGATGAGCTGTCCATCGGGGGTTTCGTCGGTGGTGTAACCCTCGCGCATGCGCTTGATGAAGTCGCGTGCGGCGATCAGGTGGCGCTCACCGAGGAGTTCGAGGCTGGCGATCTTTTCCGCCGTGGAGCCATTGGCGAGTTGGGAGATGGCGATGGCTTCTTCAAAGGCGCGGCGCGTTTTGCGATCGGTTTGTTTCGGGAGGCGCGTCTGAAGCTCTGCGAGGAAATCGGGGGACTGGCCACTGCCTAGTTTCATGGCGGAGTCGGCGCGTTTGGAGAGGTCGGGCGAGGCGAGATCGAGGACATCGACGAGGCGACTGAGTTGCTTTCTCAGGCCGCGTGAGGCTCGATTGACGGAGGCCACGGATGGATCGCCTTGCCAGGCTTGACCGTTGGCGATGTTGACGAAGCCGTCGTCGGTTTTGAGGAGGGCGACCTGAGTATCGGGCTCCGTTCCCGGGGAAACGAAGACTTTTCCGACGCGCCAAGCTTCGACGATGTCTTTGATGACGGGGTCTCCGAACTCGGAAAGTCGGGCGAGGTTGTCTTCCTCAGTTCCGTTGCCGGTGATGAGATCGGTAAGCACCGAGCGGACGTCGTCGGTTGGAGCTTCCGTGGCTTGGGCGAAGCTTCTGGAGCCAGAAACGAGGACGACCAGGAAGGTGAGCAGAAGGGTACGTAGGGCGATCATGCAGAATGAGGCCTTGGGCGAAGGATGCGGGCACGGGCCGTCGCGGCAAAAGGCCGGCGGCAGGATGCCGGCACACTCCATCCCATGGAGGGAAGGCGGTGTGCCGGCAAGGACCTCTGAGCAACCGAGGAGAGGGAGCGGGGAACCTTATTCGAAGGTGCCCTTGAGGAACGGTTCGGCGGGAACCTGATCGAAGGTCTTGATGATTTGGAACTGACCGTCTTCGAGGGTTTCGCCAATGTAGACGTTCTTAATGAAGTGGTGATTCTTCATCGAGGTGATCTTGCCATTCGGGCCTTCGAAGGTGATGCCGCTTTCGAGAGCTTCGCGCACCTTATCCACATCGAATGAGCCGGCCTTTTCGACGGCGGCCTTCCAGAGGTAGACGCCGTCATAGGAAAGAACCATTGGGGAGCAGGTGACACGATTTTCCTTCACGATGCCGGGCACGTCGGTGGTTTTGAGCCAGGCCATGAAGTCGCCGATGAACTTCTTGTTCGCCGGTGAGTCGATGGACATGAAGTAGTTCCAGCAACCGAGGTGGCCGACCAAATCCTTGGCTGGAAGGCTGCGGAACTCATCTTCTGAGATGGAGAAGGAGACGACCGGGCAGTCTTCGGAGGTGAGGCCGGCAGCGGCGAATTCCTTGAAGAAGGGCACGTTGGAGTCTCCGTTGATGGTGTTGATCACGCAGGCATCACCGGATGCAGCGAAGCTCTTGATCTCTGAGACAATCTGCTGGAAGTCGGTGTGGCTGAACGGGACATATTTCCCTGCGGAAATCACATTGCCATCGCTATCCTTGCGGAGACCACCGCCGATGTTTTCGACCGGAACTCCCTTGGATTGGAGATATTCGAAGAGGATGAGGTTGGTAGTCTGGGGATAAACGTAGTCGGTTCCAACGAGGTAGAATTTCTTGATGCCCTCCTCGAGCATGTAGTCGACCGCAGGGATGGCCTGTTGGTTCACGGCCTCGGCGGTGTAGAAGATGTTCTTCGACATTTCCTCACCCTCATATTGAACGGGGTAGAAGAGCATGCCGTTGTATTTCTCGAACACGGGGAGGACTGATTTGCGGCTCACCGAGGTCCAGCAGCCGAAGGTGACGGCGACTTTGTCCTGAACGAGGAGTTGTTCGGCTTTTTCTGCGAACAGTGGCCAGTCAGACGCTCCGTCGACCACGACAGGTTCGATCTTTTTGCCCATCACGCCTCCGGCCGCGTTGATCTCATCGAAGGTGAAGAGAAGGATGTCGCGGAGCGAAGTCTCGGAGATGGCCATGGTGCCGCTCAGCGAGTGGAGCACGCCGACCTTGACGGTGTCGTCGGCCGCGTGGGCGGCGGAGACGAGGGCGAGCGAAGTGGCGGCAAGGGTACTGGTAAGAAATTGTTTGCGATTCATGAATGCGAGTAGGTCTGGGAATGGAGGCGGAAGGGGATCCGCCCGGAATGGGCCAGGGAATGGCCGCCCCACCCAATGCTGGGGAGGGTGGAGCGGCACGAATTAGGCTGGAACCTGGCCGTGAATTAGAACGAGCAACCGATACCGATGTTTCCGGTCAGGAAGTCGTCGTCCTTGGCGTTGCCAATCACACCACTGTCGGTGAGGTAGTAGGTCAGTCCGGCGTGGACGTCCCAGGAGCCGAATTTCTCGGCCACGGGGAGGGGCACGGAGGCGGTGAGGCCGATCGAGCCAAAGCCGAAGCCTTCGTCGGTGGAAGTCGGGTGGAAGTCGTCTTCGACGAAGTAGCCGACGTTGACGGGGATGCCGAAGGAAACGGGACCGAGCTCGAATCCTTGCTCGATGCCGAGCACGATGACGGTGCCGGTGTTGCCGCCGGAGGCACCTTCATCGAAGCGGTGGTGGATGGTCAGCGACGGGCTGAGCATGGTGTCGAATCCGAGGCCAAGATCGAAGACGTGCTCGGTATCGGAGCCGTAGATCCAGGCTTGGTAGGTGCCGCTGATGGAAACCAGGCCGGTGTCGTAAGTCATTCCGAACCAGACATCGACTTCTTGGAGGTCGCCGCCGATGGCGGAAGTGACGTTGTCATTCACGTCCCACCAGGTGCCGGCGTTGACGGAAAAGGCGTCGGTGAGCTGCCAAGAAAGGTCGAGCGAAGGGTTGAAAGTCGAGCTGCCGCCGAAGTTTTCGCCGGAGCCCCACACATCAAAGCCGTAAGAAATGAAGTGGGTATTGTAATCGAGGGACAGGGTGCCCGAGACGACCGACTCCTCTGGAGCGGCGACTGGAGCGGGTGCGGGGGGCATCATCGGCTCTCCAGCGAAGGCGAAGGAACCGCAACCGCAAATAAGAGCAGTTTGGAGGAGTAGGGTTCGGATCTGGGTGGGTTGGCTATTCATTGGTGTAGCGTTGTCAGTTGGTTGGCATCGCCCCAAAACTTTGCCGTCTAACGACAAAGGGGGCTAACCGATCAAGACCGCATGAACTGAGCCAAAAGGAAATTGC
Source organism: Haloferula luteola (assembly GCF_014201715.1). Classification (GTDB taxonomy): domain Bacteria; phylum Verrucomicrobiota; class Verrucomicrobiia; order Verrucomicrobiales; family Akkermansiaceae; genus Haloferula; species Haloferula luteola. Next base: position 57,849 of record NZ_JACHFD010000015.1, on the reverse strand, counting down.
GCGGGATTATCAGCGATGAAAAGAACTCACTCAAAGAGCTCCCATGTATGAAGCATGGGCATGAAAATGCCGGCAATTGGGGAGCGAGAACCGGGTGACTTGGCGCTTGGAAGGTGCGGACGGCTGCATTTAAATCCGGGCTGTGTTCCAAATCGTTTTCAATGAAATCAGTGCGGCGGAGATTTCCCAGCTCGATACTCTTGAGCAGTTGGACTTGCTCGATGAGTTCAAGGTTTCTCGTGAGGACCTCGAGCAGCTGGACGGCGAGCGATTTGGCAAGATCGAGCGGGATGCTAAGGTGCTCTATCGTTTTAGGACGAAGGATTGGCGGATCTACTTTGAGGTGAAGGATGGAGCGGTGGTGGTGCACCGGGTGCTGCATCGCGGGACGTTTTCTGATTTCGTTTTCCGCTCGAAGATTCCGTTGGCCGAGGATGAGGAACTGGCGAAATCGAAGCACTTTTGGAAGTTGATCGACGAAGGTCGGGCTGCGCGAAGAGTTTGATTCCAAGCTTTTTCCTTTCCGAAGGGTGAGGGGGCGTGGGTAGAGTGAGGGCAAGATGAAGCTCGGTATCTACATCGTCTTGGGGTTGGCTGTGGTGATCGGATGGATTTCGTTCATGACGAGTGGGAAAGGAGAAATCCACCAGATTGAAGAGACGATTTCCCGCTACTACGAGACGGGCAGCGTGGAGGAGCTGGAGCAGATTCCGACGCTGAAGGATAAGATCGAGAATATCAAATCGAGCAAGACCCTGACGGGCATCTTGTTAGCCTTTGTGACGGCGGGTTTGGTGGGGGTGGTGGTCGTGGTGGATTTGCTGCCTCTGCTGGCGCACAAGTTCACCCATGCGGTGTATGACAGCGGCGAGGAAGTGGAGGAGGATCCGATGCACGATGCGCATGCGAAGTTGGCGCAAGGAGACTTTGATGGGGCGATTGCTGCCTTCCGAGATGCGGCGGCGATGGATCCGATGAATCGGCTGCCTTACGTGGAAATCGCGAAGGTTCAACGCGAGCAGCTCAAACAGCCTCATGCAGCTGTGGAAACTCTGCGGGAAGCCATTGAGGGTCAGGAATGGCAAGAGAATGACGCGGCCTTCCTGATGTTCCGATTGGCCGAGGTGTATGATGAAGATTTGGCGGAACGGATGGCGGCTGTCGGATTGATGCAGCAGGTGATTGAGCAATTTCCAGAGTCCCGCCACTCGGCGAATGCCCGCCACAAACTCCACGAGTGGGGTGTGGCCTGATCTCTTTTTTCCTCCCCCCTATGAACTCCAGGCTCCGCCGATGGGTGGAGCGGCGTCCGCTCCTCTGGATGGCAGGCACCGCCTTGGCGGCGGTGCTGGTGGTGGATGGGAACGAGCTGGTGGGAGGCATTTTGGCGTTCGGTTTGGTGGGCGCGTTGACGATCGCGCGGGTGGGGCAGGTGCTGGTTGCCTCGCTGGTGGTGGCTTTGGCCGCGGGAGTTTTGCATGACCGTTCATTGCGGGAGCGGGAGCGGGCGCTTGAATGGATCGGGGTATCCGGAATGCGGGAGATGGAGGTGCTGGAAGTGCCGAATCGGCGAGGGATGTCAGGGTGGTCGAGCCCGGGGCGCGACTGTGGGAATGGCGTGAAGGTTTGGTTGGAGGGGGTGGGAAGATCCCCGGAAAAGGGTGCGGTGGTGCAGGGGCGGGGAGAGTTTCGGCGGCCTCGCCCGCCTGAAAATCCAGGGGGATTCGACCGGGCTGAGTGGCTGTTCCGGCAAGACATGGCACTGGTTTTCCGCTATACGGGGCCGGTGGTGGTGGTGGCGGCGGCCCCCTCAGAGTCGCGACTGGGGCAACGCATCAAAGCGGGGTTTCGGCAGGCGGTGACGCGAGGATTGGAACCGACTTCACGGGAGGCGATGGTGATTCGTGCGGTGGTCTTGGGTGAGTTGCCGCGCGACGAGATTCTGATTGAGCCCTTTCGGCTGACAGGGACTTTGCACGTGTTTGCGGTGAGTGGTCTGCATGTGGCGATGGTGGGGCTTTTGGGGTGGGGGCTTCTGCGATTTCTTGGGGTGCCCCATCGGGCGGCGTTGATTCCCATCCTCGTGCTGGTGTTTGGCTATGCGTGGGTGACGGGAATGAAGCCACCTGCGGTTCGCGCTGCCTGGATGGCGGCGGTGGTGATGGGCGCCTTTGCGTTTCGGCGGCGTCCGGATGCTGGCAATGCCTTGGGCCTCGCGGCTTTGCTGGTGTTGCTGGGGAATGCCGATCGCGTGTTCTCCGTGGGGGTGCAGCTTTCGTTTGGAGTGGTGCTGGCCATTCTGGTTTTGCACCGGGCGATGGCGAGGTGCTGGGCGTGGATCCGACGGGAGGAGCCGTATTTGCCGAGATCTCTGTATGGCCCGCTTCGCGAGCGGTGGCTGCAATGGCGGCGGTGGCTGGCGGATGGGCTGGCGGTTTCGAGTTCGGCGTGGCTCGGTTCGGCGCCCTTGACGGCAGGGTATTTCGGGATCGTGACGCCCATCTCCGTGGTGGCCAGCTTGGGCCTGTCTTTGGTGGTTCTCCCGTTATTGGGGCTGGCGCTGTTGTCAGCGGCTGGTGGATGGATTCCCGGATGGAGCGAGCGCCTCAATCAGGGCAGCGGCTGGCTGGCGAAAGTCGGTCTCCGGGTGGCAGAGGGAGCTGCCGCACTACCGGGCGCTTATTTTGAAATCCCTCGAGATCGGCCGGCGGACGAGTTCTTATGCGTCTTTGACTTGGGACGCGATGGTGCGGCGTGTTGGTCCGGAAAGTCGGGGGGAGTGATGATCGACGGAGCCTCCGGGTATCGATTTGAGAGCCAGGTGCTGCCTGCCATGAGACGGATGGGGATGCGGCCGAATGGGGTGGTGGCGACCCATCCGGATGGGCGGCACATTGGCGGATTGATCGAGGCCGTGGATGCCTTCCCGGTCCAGCAGGCGTTGTTGCCGGTTTCTCGGGCGCTGGGATCGACTTACCGGGATTGGCTTAAGGTGACCGAGGACCGGGGGGTGAGGCGCGTGATCGGCCAAATCGGCGTTCGCTATCCGGTGGGAGAAGGTGCGGAATTGGAAGTACTGCGAGTGCCGGATCCACGGGATTGGCATCGCCTCGCGGATGAAAGGGTGATGCCGGTGAGATTGATTTGGAGGGGTTGGAAGATTCTTTTTGTGGCGGACCAAGGCTGGTCCGGAGAGCAGGAACTGATGGCGGCAGGAGTGGATCTGAAGGCTGATGTGATCGTGGCTGGGCGGCATCTCCACGATAATTCCTTGGGCGATGATTTCCTCGCTGCGACAGGGGCAAAGATCATCATCGCCGGCCACGAAGAGTTTCCCAAGTCGGAAAGGATTCCGGACGATTGGCGGCGTGCTTGTGAAGGCCGCGGGATCGCGGTGTTCCATCAGGGAGCTTGCGGAGCGGTCATCGTGACGGCGACGGAGCAAAGGCTCACCGCCAAGGCGTGGCTTGGAGGTCGGGTGGAAACTCTGGAGCGATGACTCAGAGTGGCTGAGCGAGGCGCATGCGGTGCATGGATTTGCCCTCGGATTCCCACTGAACTTGAAAGTCGGTTTTCGGATAAAAGAAATCTCCATCCTGCCAGGGTAGCTTCTGCAAGCCGGTGTAGTGGGTCATGATCTCTTCCGCCCACTCAAAGTATTCGGGGTGGTCGGTCATGAAGAGAAATTCACCTCCGGGAACGAGGACTTTGCGCACGGCGTCCAGAAATGGGGGCTGAAACAGGCGTCGCCGATGGTGTCGAACCTTTGGCCACGGATCAGGGCAGAGCAAATGAAGCCGGCTGACGGAAGCTTCCGGAAGCAGCCACTCGATCGTATATCGGCTCTCAAGCCGAAGGAGGCGCACGTTCTCCAATCCGGCGTTCGAAGCGCGTTTGCAAACTTTACGGACGCGGCCGAGAAGCCGTTCGACGCCGAGGAAGTTGCGCTCGGGAAATTCGCGGGCCATGCCGAGGAGGAAAGAGCCATCACCACATCCAAGGTCCACTTCGAGGGGGGCTTGGTGGGAAAAGATCTCGGATCGCTCCGCGCGGCGGAAGTAATCGGCGGGGAGATACTCGTGAGGTTCGGGGCGTCGGGGCGCTGGATCCATGGGCGGGACCTAGCCAGCGCGGATGGCCGCTGCTGACAAGCAGAAACATCCGGCTGCGTGGTGAGTGATCGGGGCGTTCGGGCGGGGGTTTTCGGTTGCGGAATCCTCCGTGGAATGCGCGTTCGAAGCCTCTGAAACACTCCCGAAATTCCCGCAGGGTTTAGCGCGATTGGGTGCCAATATTGTGTCGCTGGACGGGTTGTCGGGACGGGGGGAGGAGGAGGCATATCGGGGCTCGATCAGCCCATTATGAAACGAATCATTTGCATGACCCGACGAGCGGTTCCCGTAATCGCTCCCTTGCTTGGGATGGCCTCGGCGCAGGCTCAAACCAGCTATCGATACTACCGTTTCGAGCCGATGGAGCTCAACCTTGCTGGCACGACGATCCAGCTCTCCGAGTTCCAATTTGTTCGTGATGGTCAAGCTCTCAACCTCATCGCCGATAACGTCGACCTGTCACCGAAGCCCACCTACGGGCAAGATGGTAGTGATGTGGATTTGGTTCCTGTCACTGTGACGGGCGGACAGAACTCGGCGACTAGCAATGAAGGCGCCGTTAAGATCGTGGATGGATTGGTGAGCACGAAATGGCTGACCAGCATCACGGCGAACGACGGTGATGCGCGGTATCTTTACTTCGACTTTGGTACTCCGATTGAGATCGATGGCTACAATTTCGCGACCGGTGGCGATACCTTGACGTACCCGAATCGAAATCCAGTGAGTTGGAAGCTCGAAGGTAGCAACGACGCCAGTGAGTGGACCATCTTGGATCGTCGGATTGACTATCCGACCACGACGGAGAATTCGACCTTTGAAGCAGGTTTCACGGCGAGTGGAACCTTCCCTCCATCCATCTGGGCCTTCGAGTTGGAGACGGATCAGGCGATGATCGTGCGCGATGGGGAGAAAGTGCGCCTATTCTGGGATACTTATGATGAAGACCTAGGTGATCCGGATTTGGTGGAAATCGAACCTGCGGTGTCCTCCGGCACTCTGGAGCCGTATGAGTCCGATTTTGAGATCGTTCCTCCGGCAGGTGAGGACACGGTGTACACGCTGACCGCGAGCAATTCGGGAGGGAGCACCTCGAAGACCTTGACGGTGCGGTCGGTAGCGGGTGGATCGGCGAGCTATCCGTATTTCCGTTTCACTCCGATGGCTACGCGCTCTGGAGGGAGCCGAATGGAGCTGTCCGAGTTCCGATTTTTCCATGAAGGAAGCGCACTGAATCTTTCCGCCTCCAATGCTGTTCCGGCGCAAGAGACGGGAAGCAACGGGTCTGATATCGATTTGATCTCGGTGGTGGTGACGAATCCGGGAGGGACATTCGAGCCTAACGAAACCCTGGGAGCGGTGCGATTGGTGGATGGTTTCACCAACGACAAGCCAACCGGCGACGGGGTGACGACCAGCCGATTCATGGATGCGAGTGGGGGCGCCGTTGTTTTTGCGTTCGAGAGTGCGGTGACGATTGACGGGTATCAATTCGCGACGACCGATGGAAATACGAACACGGACCCAGTGCGTTGGGTTTTGGAAGGAAGCGTCGATGGGAGTGAGTGGACTCTGGTCGATAACGTGACGGCCTTCGATTATCCGACGACGGAAGACCGGGATGCCGACACGCAAGAGTTTCCCCTGCCGGGGGCTTCTTTGAAGCCGAGTGTGGATGCGGTGCCTGCCGTGGTGTGGACCGGAACCGAGCTCGGTGAGTATGGAACGGCAGTGAATTGGAGCACCGGATCCGTTCCTGGAGAATACGATGCCGTTGAGATTGGTGCTGGGGAGGCCAGTACCAGTGGCAACTTGACACGCTCTGCCAGGACCATGGTGCACGATACCGGGGTGCTGTCTGTGAACGGTCGCCTGATCAATCGTGGGTTGTTCGTGATGTCTGGCGGAGAACTGTATCAGTCCGGGAACTACTTCCTGGTGGGGAGCAGCGGTGTTGGCACCTTCGTGCATACCGGAGGCACTGTGCATTCGACGCATGACCGCGGTTGGTTTCTTTCGGATGGTTCATCCGATGGTGGATCGCGCTACCTGATGTCGGGCACGGCAGTGCTGGAGGTCACTTCCACCGGAAATGGCAGCTCCAATGCTCTCTACAATGTCCATCTCGGCCGAGGGGGCGAGGGGGATTCGTTCGAAGTCTCAGGGGGCACGGCCACTTTCACCAGCACTGCAGACAATCATGTGCGCCTTTCTAAGGGTGTGCTTGTCGAGGTATCTGGGGGATCGGCTACCTTCACGGATTACACGACTTTCATCGTTGGCTACGATGGCACGGGGGGGAACTTCCTGCACGTCGCTGGAGGTGAACTCCATCTTCCCGGGACTGCGTTGCAGGTCGGGGGCGGTGCAGAGGGTTCGGTCCTTTTGGAAAGTGGAGAGCTGACGACGGACCAAACCATTGCCCTCGGTGTGGGGAGCAGCCAAGGGGTCTTCACGATGACCGGCGGTCACTTGCAAGCCGCTGACCTTACCAGTACCGAGCTCGGAGTATTCCAGTTTCAAGGTGGGGTGATGGTGCTGGATGGAGATCGCACCTCCCTGTTGTCGGAGTCTTGGTTCGAGGCGATTTCTGGAACCGAGGCGAACTACGATTCGACGACAAATACGACGACCTTCGTCGTGGGTGATGGCTCCAGCAACCCGTTTACGGTATGGGCCGAATCGTTCGGCATGGGAAGTGGCAGCGCCGAAGGGGATCCTGACGGCGATGGCGTTGCCAATATCGTCGAGTTCGGGTTGAACGGGAATCCTGCAGCGACGAGTTCGCGGGGAATTCTGCGCCTTCTATCGGACGCGAACGGAGGGGGAACGGTGTTGACGGCGGCCATTCGAAAGGGCGCGGTGTTCAGCGCAGATGGGGGAGCGCTGATATCGGCGATCGATGGCATCACCTATCGCATCGAGGGTTCGATGAATCTCTCCGATTGGTCCCTTGAAGTGATCGAGCGGACGCCTGCGGTGACGACTGACATGGCGGATCCAGATGCGGCGTGGGAGCTGAGAAGCTTCGGCTTTGCTGAGGCACCCGCGACAGGTTTCTTGAGGGTGACCGTGGTAGAAACCACTCCGTGACCCTCGGGTCCTGGGTGAGGCCCGTTCTGGTATGGGTTCCAGGGCGGGCCTTTTCATGGATGGAAAGAGGTCGAGGTGAGCCATGGGAGCCACGCCTGAATGTTCGCGAGGCGGGGTATGCAGGGATGGCCTCGTGGTGGGGAGTCTCGTGCTCCTCAGGAGAGAAAGTCCTTCATTTGAGGAGAGAGCCATTGGCGGTAGCCATGTTCCGAGCGCAGGAAAAAGAGAGCGGCCAATTGGTGCTTTTCTGCCAATGCTGGCCCGTTCTTAGGGCCTGCGACATAGAGGGCGGTCGCCCAGGCGTCCGCCTCCATGCACAGGGAAGCGGCCACGGTGACGCTGAGGATGGGGTGGCAGGTGGGTTTCCCAGTGCCAGGATCGATGAGGTGACAGACGGTGGCATCCTTCTCACGGTGGAGAGGTCGTCTCAAGTAGGTGTCACCGGAGGTAGCGATGGAAAGTCCACAGAGCGCGAAGAGGGACGAAGGCAGTTCGTCGGGAGCCTCGAGGCCGATCCACCAAGGTTGACCGTCGGGTTTGCAGCCGTGGCCGCGGAGTTCCCCACCGATTTCTAAGGCAAAGTCATGGATCCCTGAGTGGAGGAGTGCCTGGGAGGCGAGGTCGACGGCGTATCCTTTGGCAATCGAAGAGAGGTCGAGCTGGCAGCCACCGGGTTGGAGGACGGAGCGGGAAGGTGGATCCAGGAAGAGGCGTTGGTATCCGGCTTCAGCCTTGGCGCGGGCGTGGTGCGTGGGATGGGGAAGGGTCTCTACGGGACCAGACGGACCGAAGCCATGGAGATCCACGAGTCGTCCCAGAGTGGGGTCAAAAGCACCGTCGCTCAGGTCGGCGATTTCGACAGCTCGCTGAAGTACGTGGAAGAAGCCTTCGGGTAGGGCATGCCAGGTGGCAGCTGGAGCTCGGTTGAAGCGACTCAACGCCGAATCGGGGTCCCAGTGGCTCATGGTTTCCACGACCTGATGGATCGCGGCTTCCACGGTCGTCCGAACGGCAGAGAGGGAGACGCGGGCTTCCGCCTGGAAGCGTAACTTCCAGTTGGTTCCCATCGCCTCCCCCTCCGCCTGGCGCACCGCGAAACCGGATTCGGCTCCGTGGAGCGCCTCGCGCGGGACGGCTGCGGGTGAAATGAAAACTTGTCGCTCCCGGATCACTCGGGGAGCACCTCGAAGGTGGCGGTGTAGGCCGAGCGAACGCTGGCAGGGATGCCGGAGATTTCGCGGGTGCCACCTTCGACGGAAGTATTGAGCCAATAGCGACCGGCTTCAGGCCAGGTGATTTGGAAGCTGCCGGTTTCGTCGGTGGTGACTTGGATTTCCCCGACTTCATTGCGGTAGCGATCATCGCCGCGGATGACGGTCACTTCGACACCTGAGGCGGGCTTGCCGTCCTGGAGAAGAGTGAAGGAGGCGGTTTCGCCTGCGAAAAGATCGTTGGGATGGGTTTCGGTAAAATCGATCTCGAGCCCCTTGCCGAGAACTGCGGGAGTCGTGGGTTCCCCGGCGGTCACGAAGGTTTCGACTCGTGAGGAGTTGTCCATGAGAGTCACGCCGGGCTTGTCTTTGACTTCGTCGAGGCGGTCTGCGGGGCCTCTCCAGCTTTGACGTTCGCCATTTTCTTCCCAGCGGGCAAAGAGCAGAGCCCGAACGGTGCCAACGCGGTAGGTGCCGGGGGTGGCCAATGGCAGGTCAAAGGTGGTGCGGTATTTTCCGACCTGACCGTTTTGAAGTTCGACGATTTTCCCATCGGGGCCCGTCGCGGAGAAGGCCTCCAGCTCAGGAGCGTGGTGGTTGGGGAAAAACAAGTTGTTGGAGACGGCAGCGTCGAAGCAGACCCATGGTTCTTCCCCCGATAGGACGGTGCTGGAGGGCACGATCCAAAAGCGGTGGGCAGAAGCGGTGGGCAGCGCGAGGGCGGCGGCGAGGAGGATGGTGTGGACTTTCATGAGAGGGATCAAGGTGTGGGGCGGAGGGCGAAGGTCACCTCACCGAGTTCCGATTTCCCGGTGGATTTTTGTTCGACGGCTTGGGCACCGTCCCAGGCGAAGGGGATGCGAACCATCTCGCGGCCGCCCACTTCGCGCGATGCTTCGACCACCAGGGTGTATTGCCCCTCGGACAAGGCGGGGAGTTCCAGAGTGTCGAGTGGGACAGGATGCTTGCCAGCAGGCCGGGTGGGGCTGCTCAAGCCATCGATAGGGAGGTCGAGTTTGCGACCGCTTTTGCGCCACCATTGGCGAAGGTCTTTGAGCCATTTTTCGCCCTCCTGATCCTTCATGCCAGTGTCGTACCATACGGTGAGATTGGCAGCGACAGAGCGGTCTGGCTTTTCGATCCAAGCGGCGACGTAGGGGCGGTGGTATTCGGCCACCTGTAGCCGGGGAATCTCGATGGAGATCTCGAGGTCGGCGGCACCTGCGGCGGCAGGTAGAAGGAGAAGCAGGCGTTTCATGGGAAAATCAATGGATGAAGAAAATGATGAGAACGATGGGCATCAGGACGCCGGCGGCGACCAAGGGCCAAGTGGAAGGTCGGCGCCGACTGTGGACCCAAAGCAGCGCGAGACCGGTGAGGGAGAAAAGGACAGTGGCGACGGAGAAGACGTCGATGAAGAGCGACCATAGCGGGCCGGTGTGGCGGCCTTTGTGGAGGTCGTTGAGAAAGGAAATGGCGCCGCGATCCGTTCGTTCGTAGGTCACCTCACCGCTGGCCCGGTCGATGGCCAACCATGCGTCACCTCCGGGGCGTGGAAGGCCGAGATAGATTTCGTCTTCGGACCATTCGGCGGTCTGGGATTGGATGGGAGCGTCGAGCTCACGGTGAAGCCAGCGGGCGAGATCGCGTGGGAGCGGGGCTTCCGCGGGTTCTGTTTCGGAGTAGGCGAGGGTTCCCATCCAGGTTTCCGGAAGCACGAGGGAGTGCTCTTGAATCTGTGGGGTGGCTGGGATCTGGCCGGCGTGGTTGAGCGTGATGCCGGTTACCGCGAATAAAAGAATGCCAGCTAGGCTGAGGGCACTACTGATCCAGTGCCAAGCGTAGAACTGTTTCGTCCAAAACGCCTTGCGCCGGTTCTTTTGCTTTCTTTCCTCGGCAGTGGGGGCGGGCTTCATGGCGGCGAATTGCCCCCTGCAGGGCCCGAAAGCCCCACAGGGGAACACAGCATCCGATCAAAAAGTGTGAAATCCGAAGCGCCTCGATCCTCCTGCGATGTTATTGAGACGCGGTCGCAGGAAGAAAAGGCGATGAGTCGGGCTTTGGCAATCGGATTTTTGGGAAAACTCAGAGCAGCGAGATGCTGTGGAATTCGCGGGCGGCGGTGAGGCGGAGGGTTTCGAGGAACTCACGCATGAAGGTTTGGTGGGCGGCGCTGCGGGTGGTGGCAGCCCATAGGGAAGCGCGGAGGCCGTTGGTGGTGATGGGGCGTTCGGCGACGTAGCCGCGATCGAGGTAGGGTTGGACCGCCCAACGGGGAAGGGCGGCGACGCCGCGACGGCTTTTCACGAGTTGAAGAATGGCGACGGTGAGTTCGGTCGTCCTGCGTTCCCCGGGTTGGATACCGGCTGGATCGAGAACTTTTCGAAAGAGGTCCATGCGCGCATCGGGAATGGGATAGGTGATGAGCGTTTCGCGTTCGAAGTCGCGGGCCGTGACGTGGGATTTGCGGGTGAGCGGGTGGTCGGCGGCGAGCAGTAGGGGCATGTCGTATTCGAACAAGGGATGGTGAAGCAGGCCCTTCCGCGGGGAACCTGAGGAAACGATGACCAAATCGGCACGGTTTTCCTCAAGGAGGCCGAGAGGATCGGGATGGAATCCAGAGACGAGGTCCATTTCGACGTCCGGCCAGCCGTCACGGAGTTGATCCATGGCGGGCATGAGCCAGTCGAAGCACGAGTGGCATTCGACCGCGATGCGCAAGCTGCCGGCTGTACCTTCGTGGATGCGAGCAAGGTCGCGTTCGGCGTCTTGGAGGAGACGACGGGTATCGTAGGCGAGGGCGACGAGACGCTCGCCTGCTCGGGTCCAGCGGAGGGGGCTGGTTTTGCGTTCGAAGAGTTCGAGACTGTAGTGCTCCTCGAGGGCACGGACCTGGTGAGAGAGGGCGCTTTGGCTGAGGTGGAGGCGTTCACCGGCGCGGGTAAGGTTGCCGGTTTCTGCGAGGGCGATGAGCGATTGGAGGTGGCGAATTTCGATCACGGAGGAGACCACCCTGTGGAAAAGGGATCATGAATGCAATGGTGGATCATGATGAGGAACCTGCGTTTGGTTCATGTGGGGTGTCGGTGAAGGATGGTCGAGATGAATTTGACCACGCATGTATCGGGGTATCCCCGGATCGGGGAGGACCGGGAGTTGAAGAAGGCACTGGAGGCATTCTGGCGCGGGCAGCATGGTGCTGCAGAGTTGGACAGGGTGGCGACGGAATTGCGACATCGGCACTGGCAGGAGCAGGCGGAGCTCGACTTTGTCGCGGTCAATGATTTCAGCCTGTATGATTCGATGCTCGATCTCGCCTGCGTCTTGGGGGTGGTTCCCGAGCGTTTTGGCCCATCGGGGGTGCCATTGACATTGGAGCGATATTTCCGGATGGCTCGAGGGCGATCTCGGGTGGGCGGTGCCCCGGATGTGCCGGCACTTGAGATGACGAAATGGTTCGACACGAACTATCATTATCTCGTGCCTGAGCTTGAGAAAGACACGGAGTTTCAACGCGGTTGGGACAAGCCGATTCGAGAAACTCGTGAAGCGATCGCAGCGGGATTTCGTGCGAAGCCCGTGATGGTCGGTCCGTTGACGTTTTTGGCCCTGTCGAAGCGCCGTGATGGGGGCGATCCCCTGGAGGCATTGGGTCGGCTGTTGCCGGTCTATCGTGAGCTGTTGAGAGATTTGCGACGGGCAGGAGCGGAGTGGGTGGAGGTGAGTGAGCCGATTTTGGCAGAGCGTCAGGATGGAGTCCTGTTGGGGGCGTTGAAGACTTGTTGGAGCGAGGCGCTGACCGATGGGCCAAAGATTCTATTGGCCGTGCCGTTCGGAGGCTTGGGACCCGCGCGGTCCATTTTGGCCACATCGGCAGTCGATGGAGTTCATGTCGATGTGACCCGTGCAGGGGCGGAGGTGGACGCTTTGCGGAAGGAGTGGCCACGGCACAAGGTGTTGTCTCTGGGCGTGATCGATGGTCGGCAAATTTGGCGAGCAGACCTCGATGCGTTGAGGAATCGGGTGGCAGGGTTTCGGGATCGGGGGAATCACTTGTGGATCGGGTCGTCGTGCTCGCTACTGCATGTGCCACACTCGGTGGATAGGGAGAAAACCCTCGATCCGGAGTTGCGGAGTTGGATGGCGTTTGCGCGAGAGAAGGTGGCCGAAATCGGAGCGGTAGCAGCTGCTGAGCGGCCGGTGGATGCCTGCACCGCCGCTGCGGAGGCGGCGAGGAGGAGGCGGCAACATGCCGGGGTGGAAGATTCCGGATTGCGAACAGAGTTGGCGAATCTTTCCGCAGAAAGTTTCTCGCGATCGGAGCCCGTCGAGAGACGCCGGGCGCTTCAGTCGGAAGCCCTCGGATTGCCGCTTTTCCCGACGACGACGATCGGCTCGTTTCCTCAAACCGACGATATCCGCACGCTGCGATCCCGGTACCGAAGGGGCTTGTTTGGAGATGCTGCTTACGAAGCGGGATTGGACGTAGCGACGGCTGAGGCGATCCGCATTCAGGAGGATTTGGGTTTGGACGTTCTCGTCCATGGTGAGTTCGAACGCACCGACATGGTGGAGTTTTTTGGGGAGCTGCTGGAGGGAATGGTGGTCACGGCACAGGGGTGGGTGCAGAGCTATGGGTCCCGTTGTGTGAAGCCTCCGGTGATCTGGGGAGATATTTTCCGGTCTCAAGCAATGACCGTCGATCGGTTGCGGCGTGCGCAGGCGAAGACGAGCAAGCCGCTCAAGGGGATGCTGACGGGCCCGGTGACGATCTTGCAGTGGAGCTTTGTGAGGGATGACCTGTCGCGGTCCCAGGTGGCCCTGCAGTTGGCGTGGGCGATCCGCGCCGAGGTGGTGGATTTGGAGCGAGCAGGGCTGAAAATCATCCAGGTGGATGAGCCCGGATTGCGGGAGGGGCTGCCCTTGGCGCCGAAGGAACGCCGGGCTTATCTTGATGGGGCTGTGAGAGCGTTCCGCCTTGCCACTTCAGGGGTGGCGGGGACGACTCAGATTCACACGCACATGTGCTACGCTGAGTTCGAGGACGTGGCGGCAGAAATCGCGGCGCTGGATGCGGATGTCATCACGCTGGAAGCTGCAAGAAGTGGCTCCAGCGGGTGGGGTGGATTGGTTGAAGCCGGTCTGGGGTCCGCGGTGGGCCCGGGGGTTTGGGACATCCACTCGCCTCGTGTGCCCTCGGTCGAGGAAATGGCGGAAGCGCTGCGGCAGGGTCTAAAGGTGCTGCCAGCAGAGAGATTGTGGGTCAATCCTGACTGTGGCCTCAAGACGCGTGGGTGGGAGGAAACTCGTGCGGCCCTGGCGCACCTTGTGGAGGCCGCTGAGCGGGTGGCGGCCGAAGTGAAAGAGCGGGAACTACTGACTACTGGGTAAGACGTACGATGCGCCAGTAGCGGTGAGTTTCGGTGGTCGGCGGTGAGATCCATTCAGTGAGGCTTCCCGTCGGGCTGCCGGCAATCGTTTCAGCGATTTCCCAATCGACGAGGGTCGAGCTGGTCTCGACCTGATAGGTGCTACCGGGGTTGCTTTCCCAATGGAGCCGGATGCCATCCTCGATCTTGGCGAGATCGAGGGTCGCAATCGGGCCGTCATTGGCGTGGAGGATGCCAACGGCTTCCAGGTCGAAGCCCCCGCTGCCCACAGTGGGAGTCGGATCGTAGATGGGGCGGTTGCTGCTGTCTTTGGTTTTGCCGTCACCGATGATGTCAACGATGCGGATGAAGCGGATGGACTGCTTGTCTAAGGTCGGATCGTCAGGGAGGTCGGCGAGGTCGAAGGGGGTGCCGTACCCGAGTCGATGCTTGCCGGCAAAACCATCGATCTGGGTGGGATCAACGGTGCCAAAGGCCCCTACGAGGGAAGCGGTGAGGGAGGCGGTCGGGAAGCGGTGGAAATTCTCTCCATCGCTGGAGACCTCGACGAAGGCGAGTTCGAGGAAGGTATTGCTGAAAGCATTTTCGAAGACGGCGAAGTCAGGTCCATCGCCATCACAGACGGGAAGGGGGAAGATCAGGGTGATGCGGCCCCCATTACCGAGACATACGATGTCGAAAGAATCGCCGGTGGCTGGTCCTGTGGCTTTTGCCGGAGTGCGCCAGGTGCTGTCGACATCGCTGCCGTAGGTGAGCGCGCTGTGGCCGGATGCCCAGCCAAGAAAGCGGCTGTCGCCCATGGCAATGGCTTCACTGCCCGTGGTGCCTGCGGCTCCCGAATAGGGACCAGCGAGTGCAATGATGGGCGCGGTGGCGAGGAAGAGACAGGCGAGGGCATTCATCGTTCAAGGCGGAATCCGAGGAGAAATTGGCGGCCGGCGGCAGGATACCAAAGTCCGCTGTATTTGAGAGTGGAGTAGCGTTCGTCGAGGAGGTTGTTGATCCGGCAGTAGAGAGATAATCCGGGTCGCGCTTGGTAGCTGATGAGAAGGTTGAAGATGTTGTATCCAGGGAGTTTCTCTTGGGTGTTGAGGAAATCATTGCCTTCGTAGGAAGAGCTGACGTGCTGGAATTCTCCCTGCAGAGTAAAAGTGTCGATGGGGCGGCAGGTGAGTGTGGCGGTGAGCTCATGCCGGGGCACCAAGTAGATTTCCTTGCCCGAGTAGGGGCCATTTTCGAATTCAGCCTTGAGGGTGGTGCCTTGAATGGATGCGTCCCAGTGGCGGGATTGGTAGCCGATGAAGGTTTCCCATCCGGCGCGGCGAGTGTCCGCGAGATTGACGTTCAGGTTTTGATGGTAGTCGTAGAGGATTTCTCCTTCTAACCATTGGACAAATCCGTTGGTTCGGAAAGTCCATGCACCGGGTTGCCATTCGGCTCCGATTTCGAATTGGCGACCCGTTTCGGCGCGGAGTTGATCGTTGAACGGTTGGGTGAGAGGGAAGCCTTGGTAAGAGGCAATCTCATCTGTGGAAGGGAGCCGGTAGAGACGATCGTAGCGAAGCCAAGTGGCCGTGTTGGAGGTCGGTTCCCAGCGGAGGCCGAGCTGCATGGCGGTGTTCGACTCTTGATTGCCTCGTTGAAAGTTCAGGGAAGCATCCTTGGGGGCAATGAGGCTCTTTGAGCGGGCGTCGGTGGTGGCCCGCGTCCAACGAAAATCGCCCGTCAGGTGGAGCCCATCCCAGGGCTCCGCCTCGCCACCCGCATGAAGCGAGAATACCTGTCGTTCGAGGGAGGAGGTGGAGGTGCGGTGAATCCTCTCGATTTCTGCGAACTGGGCGAGATCGAGCGTGTCCTGCTGGGCTTCGATTCCTGCGTGGAGGGAGATTCGCTCGGTGTCCCACGCGAGGTGCGGAGCAAGCCGGTAGGTTGCGAGGAGGTTGTCGGTGTGGAAGCCGGGGCCGAAATTCCAGGCGAGGTCGCGCTGGTGGAGGGAGATTGGCAGCTCCAATGTCCAGGCATCCCGTCGGGCGGTGAAAGTCGCATCACCACTCCAGCGAGTTTGTTCGGTGAAATACTGATCGGCCTGGCCATAGAGGGCGTAGATCGATTGTCGAGGGTCTGCGAGAAGGCGGTCCTTGGTCAAAGGCCCGGGGAACCCCCCTCGTTCATCCGCCCATTGGAGGCCGAAGTCGGCTTCGAGAGCGGGGAGAAGGGGAGTGGTCCACCGGAGAGAGGCGGATTCGAGTTCATGGCCAGCGTTTTCTCTCCAGCCGTCGGTGAGGTTGCGCTCGAAGTCGAAGGTGAGTCCGTGTTGGCCGATGGGTTGTTGGTGGGAGAGGCGTTGGATCGAGGTGCCATCGTTGCCGGCGGCGGCTTCGATGGAGGTATGGGGGGAGCCGGGTTGTTTGGTTATGAGATGGATGACGCCGCCGACGGCATGATCTCCAAAACGTGCGGTCTGACTGCCGCGGAGGATTTCAACACGCTCCAACCGGGCGATGGGGACTTCCAGCCATGAGGCGGAAGCCATGTCGGCGCGATTGATGGGACGGCCATCGACGAGGATCAGAACTCGTGAAGCGGCGTTTTCCCCAAACCCCCGCAGGTGGGCGGTGCCATCGGCGGCATTGCCTGAGGTGCTGGTGAAACGGACACCACCTTCTGCCGCGAGCAGGTCGGCGACGGAGCGCGATCCGGAGAGGGCGATGGTTTCGGCGTCGATCACCGTGGCGTTGCCCGCGAAATGGGCTGGCAGCACTGAGTTGGGCTGATCGGCATCGACGACCAAGGTCGGCAACACGTCCTGTTCTTCCTCAGCCCCGAAGAGGGGGGCGAGGAGCAACAAGCAGGCCCATTTCGCGTTCACGAGAGTGACGACGGGTCGACGTCAGCGACGGCGGCGAAGCAACGCCACGGGAGCCAGCGCACCGAGGAGGAGGATGCTGGGTTCGGGCACGGCGTTGAGCACGATGTTGTCGACGGCGAGATAGGTGGGGGTGTTGATGCCCCAGGCCCCGACGTCGGTGGAGGTGAAGGTGATGCTGATTTCATCGGCGGCCGCCAGAGAGGAGAGGTCGACTTCCATCCAGTCGGCGACGAGGTAGTCGAGCGAGGGGTCGCTGAAGGTGTAGTTGGCGAGGTCGAAGGTAACGGTGCCAATGCTGGATCCGCTCAGGTAACCGGTGAAAACGACTTGGAAGAGGTCGGGGTCGTCGCCCGAAGTGCCGCCGAATTGTTTGGCGAAGGCATCACCATCTCGCATGGAGAGAGCGGCGTAGGTAGTATTGGTGAGATTCAGCGAGGCAATCTGATAGCCGCTGGGAATGGCGATGGTGCTGTCGTTGTAAGCAATGGCATAAGTGGCACTGCCCGCAGCTCCGGACCCGGCGAAAGCGCTGAATTGGTTGTCGTAACCGGGAGTGGTGATGTCGGTGGTGGTGGAAAATGCCCAGCCGGACCAGGAACCCCAACTGGAGTTGTAGTTGTTGGTGAGGGTGAGAGGGCCGGAGGTGAAGGAACCGGCAAGGGCACTTCCATTTTCGTAGGCTCCTCCGCCAGCGTAGGCGGTGGACGGAGTCAGGTCTTCGAAAGTGACGGTAACGGCGAGGGCAGGCAGGCTGGCCAAGAGGGCAGCTGCGGCGACAATACGTGGAATCATGATTGGAGTTCTCGTTGATGGCCGAGCGAGAACGCGTCGGGAGCCAAGGCCCCGACGACGGCTTCCCGTCACTCCTTGGGTCGCGAAGGAGTGGGTCAATTTCCGTGGCTCGGATTCCACGGAAACGAACGGCGACCTGCGGGACGAAGTTTTCGGACTCCTGGTGCCAAACCTCCTTCCCGCCTTCACCTCCGCTCGAGCAAAGATTGGCAATTTGGGAATTCGTGACCAGTTACCGCAGCGCGTCTGTTCCGGATTTTCACCGGATTCCATGCATCCCGGCGTCAGCGTCGGACCGAGAAAAGCGGAGCATGCTGGGTCCGGCAAGGCACGATCGCTCAATTTTCCGGCATCGATTCGCGGGCATGATTCTCCGAGGTTCGGGAAATTGATTGGCTTTTGCTTGTGATGGGTTGGCCTTTCATGACTTATGTCAGCTCTTCCATCATGAATGAAAATCCATCCTCTGGTCGGTCGAAATCTTGGAGCACCTGGTTGCTAGGCCTGCTTGCCGCCGGGGGATGGATCTACGGTTGGAATCAACATCAAGAGGTGGTGAAGGCGGGAGAGAGGGGCGAGGGTGACGGGGCGGAGAGGTCGAACAAGTGGACTCAGCGCGGTGGAGAGATCCGGGATGCCTCCCCCGCGGCAGCCATGCCGGATGCCGAAACGGCGCGATTGCTTAACCAATTGGTCGAAATTGAGGCGGCGGCAGTGCCAGGGCAGGTGAATGAGAAACTGCTTTCTGCCTGCCGCACGGTGATGAACGATCCCAACTTCCGACGCAGGACCCGGAATTACGGACTGCTCATTGAATTGATGCGCGCGGAGGATGGTCCGGCATTGCACGAAATGTTCTTGGAGATCCATCAATTGGGCCGGACTTTTCACGAGTATGGGGATTTTGCGACGCGGTGGGGGGAGATCGATCCTCAGGGAGCCTTGGCGTATTTATCGAATCAAGATCCTCCTCGATTGCCTCCCCAGGACCTGCAGTCGGTGGCTCGAGGGTGGGGAACGGTCGATCCGGAAGGCGCGATGCAGTGGTTCGACGAACATCCAGAGTTGGCCTCATTGGGGGGGCGCACCGCTGTCATCGAAGGTTGGATCCGGCAGGATCCGGTGGCAGCACGAGAATGGTTGTCGAACTCTTCCTTGGGCCTTACTGGAAACGAACTCTTCCAAGGCACGAGGGCGGCTTTTTTGGAGCAAATCGAGGGTCCGAATGTCGATGTGCAGAATGCGGTCGAGTGGATTGCCGGGTTGCCAGACGAGGACGATTCGATGGCAGCGTTTGCCTGGAGATCCAGCCAGTGGCCGTTGACGGAATTGCCCTACGAAACGGCGGCAGGGGTTTGGTCTCAGGTGGCAGGCGAACGGTGGATCCAGTTCGATGATTTCACGAAATTCTGCGACGTTGCGGGCGCGTCGCGGACGGCGACGACGGGGCAAGCCGGGTTCTTGGAAGTGCTGGGCACGCACTGGTCCTCCGACGGAATCCGCGATCGATTCGAGGAATGGAGTGCCCAAGACCCGGCGGCGACATCGGCATGGTTGGCGACGGCACCCGATTCCGAGGTGACCCGATCTGCCATCGCCGGGATGGTTCGATATTTGGAATCCGCCGATCCAGAGGCGGCCGCTTTATGGCAGGCACGTCTCGATGGCCGATGAGCCATGGGCATCAACCATAGTAGGCTTTGGCGAGTCCTTGCCAGGTCGCCAGTTGATCGGGGTTGGGGCAGGAAATCGCCAGGATGCGCTGACCGAGGGGGTCATAGGCGTGAAGGACCGTCCGCCGTTCTCCATCGACGGCTTGAGGGAAAATCCAGAGAGCATGAAGGAGCAGGGGATCGACCCGGAAAAGAGAGGGAGGAAGAAGGGAGCGGGCGATGATGCCATCGCAGGTATCGATCTGATCCGGGCGCAAAAACTGAGAAACGGAAAGGGAAGGTGAAGCGGTTTCGATGAGAATTTCGAGCTTATTCAGAGCGACTTCGGCGAGGATGCTGCACAAGGGATGGAGGTCGGGGAAGGCCCGTCGTTCGACTGCTGCTGATTGGCAACAGGGGCACATCTCAAGCGGGGCTTGCTGGGACTTTCGCCATCGGGCGAGTTCTGTGGGCTCAAGTTCATGGATGCCGAAGTTTCCGATCAATTGATGGAAGGTTCCGCTGGTGGATGATCGAGAAAACGGGGCGAGGCCGACCCGTTCGTGGCCCTGATCGATGTCGATTTCGATGATGCCAACGTGTTCGGGTAGCGAAGGGAGCGGACAGGCGTGGGCGGCGACCACGGAATCGCGCCGGATTTTCCATCCCAAGGAGGGGAACCAGGCGTGCTCCGAATCGACAAAGACCGTATCAGAGGGATCGGCGGATTGGATGAGTTCGAGACTGCGAGTGCGGGTTTGCAGGTTCAGGGGGCCCAAGCAAGAGAGGCCGGTCCAGAATTCGGGGGACCGAGGATCGAGTCGCACGGGCTTTTCGAGGGCAGGTGGATTCATGCGGTGAGGGAATGGAGGTGAAGATGTCGGTGGTCCATGGCGGCGCGGACGCGGTGCGGGTGGAGGTGAACGGCGTGGTGACCATGGCGATCGGACAACCGAAGCAGATCGCCATCGAGATCGATGAAGGTGGGGCGCAGAGTGGTTTCTAGGGAGCAAGAGGCGTGTTGGACGTGCAGGGTCACGGTGCGAAATTCGTCGAGGAGCGAGAGGAGATGGAGCATCTCGGCCTGAAAGCGGAGGGATTGGTGGAGTCCCTCATCGAGCCAGGCCCCGGCGCCTTCTGACCAGATTCCGGGGACTTCGACCGGGTGGGCGTGGGTTTCGTCAAGGAGGCGGCGAGTGGACCGCGATTCCCATGGGGTGCTAGGGAAATGCAGGGAGAGGGGCGTTTCTCCGGTACTGGAGCGGAGGACGCAGGTCAGGGTGGCATCTGCCGGGCAGCGCACGAGATGGGGAGTGAGCTGTTCAGGATGGTGAAGGTGGAGCCCACTTTCTGGATCGCGCGTGGCCGTGCCGAGGGCGGAGATCCGAGTGATTTTGGCCACGGTGAGTCCATCGGACCGCAGAATCATCCGGGTGACGCCGGGGAGGTGTCGGCATAACTCGCCCATCGGGAGATCGGTGCGGTAGACCGTGGCGAGGGGTTGGAGCGGTTTGCTGCGCGGGAAGCTTCGCATGGTGCAGCAATGTGCCTGCAATCTGGAGATATTGACGCGCGTTGGATTGCGGGCTTGCGATGGCAGCTTGAGTTTCGCGGCCACAAAAAACCTCTGCCGCCGAAGTCCGCGGCAGAGGTGGATCATTCAGGGAAGTGAGTGCCCGATGAGGAAGGAACTCACGTGCCAGGTTCAAAGTCCCCGCACCAATCTTCTGCCGCCGTCATCGGGAACCGGGATTCGAGGACGACTTCGTCATCAACTTCAAACGCAATCATTTGAGGGGCATGACGGCGGCATTCGCCTTCCCCCTCATCGCTTGAGTTCCAGTGGATGCAATCGGCACAGGCTTTGGTGGAAGTAAGAGTCTTCATGGATCGATCAAGATGATGTTGGACGAACAGAATACTCATAACACTTCCTTGAGCGCGAGGCGACGAAAAGTTGTCATCGTTCAGATACGGCGCCTTCTCAGCCAGGCGAGCATGCCCAAGCCGGAGAGCAGGGCTGCGGCGGGCTCAGGGACCGTAACGGGGAGGAGGCTGTTGGCGGCGTCGCTGCCCTGATCCAAGCGCATGCCGTAGAGGGTGGCATGTTGAACGCCATCGAAGGTGATGCTGAATCCGCTGATGGCCTCGGAGACTCCGGAGAGATCCCATTGCAGCGCGTAGGTGTTGACGTAGACCGGCTCACCGGACATTTCCCCATTCTGGAATGCATCGTAAACCACCGAGAAATCGGCGGCCAATCCTGTCACGGTGCCGGAAGCTGTGGTGTAGCTCAGCACGGGCTCGATGCCGTCCTTGAAATCGTATCCGAAGGCTTCTCCGATCTGGATTTGGAAGACGAGGGTTTGGAGCCCACTGACCGGGCTGCTCTCGGAAATCGCGAAGGAGGCGCCGTCTGCGTTTGGGGTGCTGGAGAACCCGCCAAGGTAGATGGAAGAACTCGCGGGATAGGCATTTCCCGAGACCTTGTCGAATTCAGGTGTGGCATCGCCTGACTGGGGTGAGATGGGTGCCGGCCAGGCGGTGGCGCCAGGGTAGGTGCCGTAGCCACTGAGTGTGGATTGACTGAGTTCGTTCCAAACCGAGCTGGACACTGAGCTCCCGGTGACTGCCGGATCGAGGAAGGGATCGCCTGTGGTGCCAGGTGCGGTGAGGGTCGTGACTGCTTCCGCCCGCGGCCCTGCCAGCAGGCTGATGAAAGAGATGCAGGCGAAGGTCGAAATGACGGCCAGGGGTTTCGGTCGACGAGGCGCAAGGATGATGGGAATCATTGGTTTCATATTCAGGTTCCTCCGGTGGAGGTTGCCTGAGGATTCCCGACTTTGCCGCGGTGCCGCTAACGATGCCTTGCTGCAACACGGCGATGGTTTGCGAAGCTTTCCCTCTCAGACTCCTACCGCGTCTTTATAGCAAAAACGCAGGCGGATGTCAGGGTGGGCATAAGCCCGATCTTCGCGAAGAGTGCCGATGGCACGAAGGCAGAGGTCTTCGAGAGATCCGGTTCCATGAAGCTTGACCGGAAGGCGCTCCAAGTGGGTGCCGGCAGCGGTCACCTCGACCTCCAAGTGCTGTTCCAGCCAATGCCGCAAAGGTTGCAGGACGCCTGGCTGGTCGAGGTCACCCAGCAGATCAAAGAAGCATCGCACGCATTTCCCGGGATGCCCGTGGGAAAGGAGCAGCTCGCGCAGATCCAACAGCAAGTCGGCACCTTCAGCGGTGGTCGGGGTCACCCTCGACAGCAGATTCTGCAGTTCTATGGAGGTCACCCAGGAAATCTGATTTAAATGCGAATGAATCTCAATAAAAACTTTTGCGTGGGTTCGCGGAGTATGGAATGAAGCGGGCGGGATGCGATTGGATCGATGGATGGACCTTGGCGGGGTGTCGTGTTGGCGCCTTGGTGGGAGGTCTGTGCATGCGGGGAGCACGTGGCAAACCCGAGTGTCGGGGGAGGTGTGGTTGTGGTTGAATCACTCGGGTGAAGGAGTGATTTGGGGTGCGGAGGATCGGATGTTTTTGCGGCCGGGGATGTATGCGATCTTTGGGGAGGATTCGGAGGAGAAGTGGCGGTGGACGCGACTTCCGGGCGATCATGTGGCGGAGGTGGTGGTGATTTCTCGGGCATGGATGGCACGCAAGCTTGGCGAGAGCAGTCGGCTGGTGCACCCGCGCTTTGCTGAGTGGTTGCAGGGGGGAGGAAAGATGGCATTTGCGGGCTTGATGAGTGGCCCGGAGAGGGAGCTGTTGGAAGGTCTGCAGGGGATGACGGGCCGCGATCCCGGCGAGAGCTTGCGGGTGGAGGCGCGGGTCTTGGAATGGGCGGCGGTGCGATTGTTTCGCACGGGGCGATCGGATGCGGGTGCGGGATTTTGTCACGCCATCCGCAAGCGCAGTGATCCGGTGGCGAGGGCCTTGGGAGTCCTTGAAGCGAGGCTTTCCGAGCCGATGGATTTGCAGCGTTTGGGAAAAGAATGCGGAGTGTCGCCGACCCATCTCAGCCGGATGGTGAAACAGCGAACCGGTCTGAATTTACGGGAACACCTGAGAAAGATCCGCATTGCGCATGCTTGTGAGTTGCTTTCTGCGAGCGGGTCGACGGTCACGGAGGTGGCTCTCGAGGTGGGCTATCAGAGCCTCAGTCACTTTGCGAAGGCGTTCCGTGAGGAGACGGGCAAGTCGCCAGGGGAATGGGCGAAAATGAGTTAGGGATCGCTTCCTTTTATCATCTGGGGCGGATGTTAGAAAATATCGGTCTCGGTGGAGGATTTTACGCAGCTTTTTACAGACAAATCCCCACGAATGCGGCAATGACATAGGGCAACCTTGGAATATTCATGAGCATGGCCCCCTCCCCGGTTTTGGATCCAACGACGTATCTGCAAGAAATCCGGGAACGGGTGGGAACGATTGTGGTGGGTCAGGATGTGGTGGTGGAGCGGATGCTGATTGCGTTGCTAACCAGTGGTCACTTGCTGTTGGAAGGGATGCCGGGATTGGCGAAAACCTTGTTGGTGAACACGCTGGCACGAGCGATGCATTTGGCGTTTCGGCGGATTCAGTTCACCATCGATTTGCTGCCGTCGGACATTCTGGGATCGGAGATTTTGGATGAACGAAGTGGCCAGTTTCGAACGCATCACGGCCCGGTGTTCACCAATCTTTTGCTGGCGGATGAGATCAATCGCGCCGCGCCCAAGGTGCAGGGCGCGTTGTTGGAGGCGATGCAGGAGCGCCGGGTGACCATCGGCAATCAATCGTATGCGCTGCCCGTTCCATTTCTGGTGATTGCCACCCAGAATCCGATTGAGCAGAGCGGAACATTCGAGTTGCCGGAGGCTCAGCTCGACCGGTTCATGCTCTGCCATCGGCTCGGATATCCGACCCCGGAGGATGAAGAGGAGATCCTCCGCCGCAACCTGAAGCTGGGCGTCAAGCGTGACGGAGCTGGCGCGGTAGCGAGGACCGAGTTTGACATGATCCGTGAGGAGGCGATCGGGACGGAGGCCGATTTGGTGGATGCCATGGAGGCGGCCAATGGCATTCATGTCAGCGATGTCTTTTTGAAGCATGTGGTCGACGTCATTGAGCGCACACGCCATCACCCGGATCTGGAATTGGGATGTTCTCCGCGTGCGGGGATTTCGTTGCTGAAGGCGTCACGGGCGCGGGCATTGCTGCATGGTCGTGACTATGTGGTTCCGGAGGATCTCTTCGCCTTGGCAGAGGATGTGATGCTGCATCGGATCCGGCTGACGTATGAGGCGTTGGCTGAGGGGAAGACGGCCGCAGGAGTTCTGCGGGAGATCTTGGAAGCCTCTGTATCCTGATTGGGCATGATGGATGCGACGCTCACTTCTTCAGATCCGCTGGACCATCGCCAGTTTTTGGTGGCGGTGAAACGGCTCGCGGACAGCCTGAGTTACGGGACGGACCGGAGCCCGTTCCTCGGGCAGGGGATCGAGTATGTGCAATCACGGCGTTATGAAGCGGGAGATCCAGTGAAGGCCATCGACTGGAGAGTCACCGCACGGACGGGAAAACATCACGTCAAGCAGTTCGAGACTCCCAAGCAGATGCCGGTTTGGCTGGTGGTCGATACCTCAGCATCGATGGCCCTGGCTTCGACCCCACCCGGGAAATACGGGTTGGCCGTTCAGGTGGCGGGGGGGCTTGCGATGGCCTGTTTGGATCAGATCAACCCCGTGGGTGTGCTAGGAGTGGGCGGCCGCGATCTGGTGGTGCAGCCCAGTCTGTCGCGCGATGTATTGCTGCAGTGGCTGCACGCCTTGCGGCACTACCGATTTGATGAACCGACCACGCTGGGGCAGCGATTGCTGGGTCTGGAACCGTCGTTGACGCAGCGATCGTTACTGATCGTGCTGAGTGATTTCCACGATCCGGATGCATTGGCGGCGATGAAGCTGGTGGGCTCTCGCCATGACTGCCTCTGTCTGATTTTTCGTGATCGGGCAGAGGATCAATTGGAAGGAGCCGGTTGGTTTCGTGGACGGGAGGTGGAGTCGGGACGGGAGGTGCTTTCGCATGGGACGAAGCTGCTCTCGACCACCGCCGATCTGACGACAGCGATGAAACAGGCTTCCTTGGACCATTTTCTGATTCGCCCGGGGGAGCCGTTCCTCGGGTCCCTTCGTCACTTCCTCCGCGCTCGCGGGGGGCTCACCCGCCGCAGCCGATCGTGATCCTTCGCCTTGTCATCGCCATGCTGGCGTTCGGGCTCTCCGCTTGGGCGGAGCTGCCAAGCCAGCGCGTAGGATTGCCCTTGGTTCTTCGAGAAGTGTATCTTCCCGGCGGCGAGGTGAAGCCCCTGCCGCGCAGAGATCGCGAGCAGCCGGTCTCGATTCGGATTTTGGATGTGCGACCGGCGAAAGAGGGTTTCCGCTATGATTTCGAGATTCAGGGATTCGAGCCGGGTGACTACCATCTCGCCGATTTTCTGGAGACGTCTGTGGCGATCGAAGCGATTCCCTTTCGGGTGACCAGCGGGATGCCCCCGGGACTGAAGCCTCCCCATGAAGGTCGGGTCATTGAGATGCCCGAGGTGGGGGGATACCGCACGCGCATGGCTCTCCTCGCGGCTCTATGGTTGGTGGGTTTGGTGGCGATTCTTTTGTGGAAGAGGCGGCGCGCGGGTGAAGTGGTGGAAGCAGCCCAGGTACCGGCAAGCTTGGCAGAGCGGCTTCGCCCGATATTGGACCGGGCGGCCAAGGGAGATGGCTCGGCGGAGGATCGAGCCCAACTGGAGCGACTCATCCTTGCTCATTGGCGGGAGCGCCGCCCTGAGTGGGCCCAGTTGCCTCCGGCCGAATTGCTGCCGGCTTTGCGTCGCGATGCGGAAGCTGCACCCCTTTTGCTGGCCCTGGAGAGGTGGCTGCACGCGCCCACTCAGGAGACCTCAGCGGTGGAGATCGAATCTTTGTTGGCCCCTTATCGCGCATGACTTTCGCCCATCCATGGATGTTGGTGTTGCTCGTTGTGCCGGCGGCGTTGGCGGTGATTCTCTGGAAACGGGGAGGTCGACGGATTCCGCTGCCATTCGATCATCAACCATTCCGGAGGGTTCGCTGGATGGGCTTTCTGCTGAAGTCTGCTGACATGTTGCCGGCCATCTTGCTGTCGCTGGTCGTGGTGATCCTCGCAGGTCCTCGGAGGTTCGAGCAGCCGCGATCGGAACGGGAAATGACCAACATTCTTTTCTGTCTCGACGTGTCGGGTTCGATGACGGCGACGTTTGGCTCGGGGACTCGCTACGATGCCGCGATGGAGGCGGTGAACGATTTCATTTCGTTCCGCAAAGGAGATGCCTTTGGGCTGACGGTATTCGGCAGTGCGGTGTTGAATTGGGTACCCCTCACCACGGATGTTTCGGCATTTCGGTGTGCTCCTCCGTTTCTCAATCCCAGTACCCTGCCGCCCTGGTTTGGAGGAACGAGCATCGGCATGGCACTGCGCTCGGCGGAAAAAACCCTCCTCGCCGGCGAGTCCGGTGACCGGATGATCGTGTTGTTCACGGATGGCATGAGTTATGACCTGATGAACGGGCAGGACCTCGTGATCGCTCAAAGCCTGAAAGAGAATGGAATCAAGCTTTACGGCATTCACGTCGCTGAAGGAGGGGCACCGGATGAGGTGGGAGTGATTGCTTCGGTGACGGGAGGAGAGGTCTTTTCTGCAGGCGATCCCGCTGCGTTGAAGGCGATTTTTGCGCACATTGATGAGATGGAGAAGGCACCTCTAAAGCGGGTCGTTCCCGATCCCGTGGATTTCTTCCAGCCGTTTGCGCTCGCGGGCTTGGGGATCGGGACCCTTTATCTCGGAACCTTGTTTGGTTGGCGACATACCCCTTGGTGATGGAATGACGATGCCACTCCCCATGCTGCTGACTCTGGCCACTTTGGTGCTCGTCACCGGAGCGGAGGCCTTGCATTTTCGGCGGGTGCGCCAGGTGTCGATGCTGGCTTTTGGCCCTGGCGGGAAGCCGTCGTGGCTGGGGAGGGGTTCGCCGTTGCTGAGGGTGATCGGGATGGCCGCTCTGGTGTGGGGGTTGGCGACTTTGTGGACTTTGCCGCCTGCGGCGCACCGGTCGAATCGCGAAGGGGTGGTGGATCCAAAGGAGCGCCAGCATTTGCTCTTGGTATTGGACGTGTCTCCGAGCATGAGGCTGCAAGATGCGGGCGCGACGGGTAAGGAAAGTCGCATGGCGCGGGCACGGGCCGTGCTGGAATCGGTGATCGCCCGCACCGCCCATGACAAACTCCACACGACGGTGGTGGCGGTATACAATGGAGCCAAACCGGTGGTGGAGGAAACCCGCGATCTGGAAGTGGTCGAAAACCTCATGAATGATTTGCCGATGCATCAGGCGTTTCCTTCCGGGCAAACGCGGATTTTCGACGGCTTGGCGGAAGCGGCTCGGATTGCCGCGAAATGGCCGGCGGGTTCGGCGACTTTGATGTTGATCAGCGATGGCGACACTGTGCCTGCAACAGGGATGCCTAAAATGCCGCCCTCGATCGGCGGTGTCCTGGTTGCCGGTGTGGGTGACCCCTTGAAAGGGAGCTTCATCGACGGACGGAACTCCCGCCAGGACGGCACCACCTTGCGCCAGATCGCGACCCGATTGGGAGGCGAGTATTTCGACGGCAATGCCAAGTTGGTGCCGACGGCCGTGTTGCACCGTTTGGGAACCGTTGCGATGGATGGCGATTCCCGTCTTCCTGGGCGGCGAGAGCTTGCCCTTCTTCTTTCCTGCCTCGGTGCCGGTCTGCTGGCCGGCCTTCCACTGCTGCTGGACTTCTTCGGTTCGGCCTGGGATCCCGGGCCGAACCGGAGAAGACAATCCGGCAACTCCCGACTTCCGTTCTCAGGGAGTCTCCGTCAAACTGTTCCATGATCGAAACCTGCCATGAAGATTCTCATTCTTACCTTATGGTGTCTCTGCCCGTTGGGCCTGCTGGCCTATCACTATGGTCCAGGTCGCGAAGGTCTGCGTCTTGACGCGGCCGATGCGTTGCTGGACCAAGCTCAAGCCTCGACTCAGTCCGGGGATCCGAAAGCGGCAGTGGCTGCATTTGAAGCCAGCCTTGCCAAACTCCCGAAGGACCGTGTTGCCGAGGCGCGGAGGATCCGTCTCGAGCTGGCAAAAGCCCGCATGGAGTCCTCCGAATTGCCCAAAGCCCGCGAAGAGTTGGTGGTGCTTGCGGAAGAAATGGAGAAAGATCCCGATGCCGATCCGCTGGTGCGAGATGAGGCACTCGCGACGCTCGCGACCTCCCGGTACTACATGACCTACCTCATGAAACTTGAGGGGTTGCCCGATACGGACTGGGAACCGGAAATTGAAGCAGCCCGGCAGGAGCGCAAGCTGTTGGTCGAGCGGGCTGAGGCTGCCGGTGATGCCCAAGCGGTGGCACGCCATTCGGACGATTTGGAGTCGGCGATCCGGCTGGCCCGGACCGAGCCGGAAGAGCTCTACGGCAAAGCGATCCCGAAGCCCTGCAATTGCAAGTCGGGCAAGTGCAAGCCGAACAACAAAGTCGGCAAGAAGAAGACCGAAGATGCTCGGGGTGCGAGTGCCGGTCCTCCTGTGGATGGAAGCGGATCCTAATCTCGCTCTGAATTTCATTGTTGGCGTCCCGCCGAGACCCCGGGCGGGAGAGCCACGTCTTTGACTCCCATTTTCCACCTCTGTTTCCTGATCTCTGATGCTATGAATGCCCGATTGGCCACGCTTTCTCTCGCTCTGATCACCATGCCCTTGATGGCCCAAGAAGGGGTGGCGGAGCAGGGGCTGGATTTTAACCAACTGCGCCAGCTCATTGAGCAGAGCCGCAAGAAGCCGAAGGTCACTCCCGAACAACGCCAGATGGCGGTGCTGAACGAGTTGAAGATCGACCGCACTCCGCAGGGAATCTTGGCGGTGAGGTTGGAAGAAGCTCAAGGGAATGAGGCTGCGGAAGAGGGGGAGAAAAGTGGCGCGACTGCAGAGGAGGGTGAAGCGAAGGTGGAACCCGCCGAATCCTCTGAGGACGATCGCGCGCTGGCCGATTTCGGGAACCGGGCGAATGCCTATCGTCGCGACGTCGCGCTCGGGAGGTGGGATCAGGTGAAGGTCTTCCTCGGCGAGTTGCCGGAGTCGATGGCGATGGAGGCCTATCAATCGCTGCTTGAAAAATTATCGTCAGTCTTGCAAGTGCAGCCGGCCCCGGCCCTGGCACTGCAAGGGGCGAAACCGTACCAACAGTCGGCCGTGATGTCTCCGGATGATGTCTTGGGATTGATCGCTGCTGCACCGAAGCCACCCGATAAGGAGGCGATGGCAAAGGTGGTCAAGTTGCTGCCGACTCATCCTCGGCCACCTCAGGCGTTTTTCGACACCTTGGATTCTGGGATTTCTCAATTTGGGGGGAAAGATCTCGCTGATCGGAATCGCGCTGCCGAGTTTCTTCTCGATTCCGGTTTTGTGGTGGAAGCTGGAAAGTTTTTGCCCTCGTTGGAGGCTTCCAGGGAGAAGAACGACTATGCTGCTCTGAATTTGATTGCCCGGTACTGGGTGGAGTGGTTTCGCACCGATCCTTCTGCTGCTGGTAAGGATGCGATGCCCTTGGCTTGGGAAATTTCCACTTCCTTCCTTTCGGATTCAAAAGCTCCCACCGATGCCAAAGCCGAGGCATTGTTTCGAGCTTTGTCGATCATTCCAGAACTCGGAGATGAAACGGGTCGCAAGTGGCTGGAAAGAACCTTTGCCGATGCTCAAGGAGAAGGCGTGGAGCTCCTGGCGTCTTTGGGGAGTCTGACCGCGCAAAGTCAGGAGAATCCTAATGAAGCGGTCCGGCTCGAGCAACTGAAGCTGCAGCATGCCGCTGTGACCACTCTGCTCGCCGGAGAGCAATTCGACGCTTCTGAGTGGTCGGGGATCTTTGCTTTGTTTGCCCAACAGTGGGAGCACGAGGCAGAGGTGACTCAATTGAAAGATCAGAGTAATTCTCGGAGAATGGTTCCGAGATACGATGATTGGGGTAATTTATTCTTTGAACGGCCGGATACGGGCTATCAAGGATCGGGAGCTCGACCGATCCCGGCGGGTCAACTTCTCGATTACCGCCCGGATGAAAGGTGGCTGAAGGCGGTTGATGCTTCCACGCGGGATGCTTGCATGCTGGCAACGGCCCATCTGCTGCTGAAGGTGAAGGAGGAAAATGCGGCCCTTCCTTGGATCAAGTCCATTGCCGCCACCGATCCAAAGCAGGCGAAAGAATTGGTGCGCGAGTTGATCCGCGTCTGGACACAGAACCACAATCCGAACGAGGAACAGGACTACCGTTCGCGCTACATGTATTTCTATGGGTTCAACAACCAGTCGGGTTCGATCCCGCTGACGCGATCGAAGCAGGAAAGGAATTTGGTCGAATTGGCAGGGCTGGTGAAAGGGATTGCGGCCCTCGATCTGGGGGAGAGCTTCTACGCGGAATTGGCGAACGCCTTCATTTCCTGTCACAGTCAGGCGGAGGTGTGGCGGGTGGAAGCCGTCGATTCGGTATTTGGCAACACGGAGACCTTGGACTCGAAGACTTTAGCGGCACTCGTTGGGAAAATGCGCCTGAATCTCGCAGGTCTCTGGCCCAATCCCAAGTTGCAACAGGCCTATCAGACCAAGCGTAAGGATAAGGAGCTGCAAGAGCAAATCCTTGAGGGGTATGTCGCTGCCGAAGCTGTCTTGGAGAAGGCTCTGACTCATGACCCAGAGGGGGCCTGGCGATTGGAGGAACAGCTAGCGGCCTTGCAGTTTGAACACAGCAATTACCGTAGCAGCCTGGGGCCGGAGAACCAGCATGCCGCTGAGAAGCGGGCCGCGCTCGATCACCTCGGTGCTGCCGCTGCGAGCTATGTGAAGACCCTGCCGGTCGAGGACCTGACTCAGGAATCCAGTGAGCCTTTCGAAACTTGGTTCTTTGCCGCCCTCGGTTCACCGACTCTGGAAGCATTGAAAAGCCATCACGTGGCCACGCCGGCTGAGTTTCCAAAGATCAAATCGGCGCTGGATGCTCTTCCTGGTGAGTTGGGCGAGCGGCATCGCAAAGCTTTTGCCACCACGCTCAACAACCGCCTCGCCAACGTCGCGCCGGATCTCAAACTCCGATATCTGGAGGCGGCGTCAGAAATTGCGGGGGGGCATGAGGCCCTGCGCGATGCGGATGAGGTGCTGGCCTACTATCGGGATCTCATCACCGAGATTGAGCTGCGCGCGGAGATTGACGGCTCCGATCGTGTCGGCACGGATGATCCGTTTGGACTTCGGGTGGATCTACGGCACACTCAGGAGATTGAGAGAGAGGCGGGTGGATTTCAGCGGTATCTTCAGAATCAAAACAACTCGCCCTACGCCTGGAACTTCGGTCGCCCGACTGAGGACTATCGAGATAAGTTTGAGAAAGCAGCGCGGGCGGTGTTGGAGGAACACTTTGAGGTCGTCTCGTTGACCTTTCACAGTGAGAAGATCGAGTCACACACGGATGCCGAGTTCGGATGGAGGCGTACGCCTTACGCCTATTTTCTTCTGAAGCCAAAGGGTCCGCAGGTGGACCGGGTCCCGCCGTTGAAGATCGACCTCGATTTCAATGATACGTCGGGGTACGTGGTGCTTCCTATCGCTTCATCTGAGGTTCCGATCGATGCGGGTGAAGCGGAACCCCGACCCTTCCGAGATCTCAAGGTGGTGCAGACCCTGGATGAGCGTAGCCATGCAGAGAAAGGAAGTTTGTATTTGGAAGTGAAGGCAAGCGCTCATGGGTTGGTGCCGGATTTGGAGGGGCTACTCGGAGCGATGGAGGGTTTTGAAAAAGGGGCCATTGAGGATCGCGGTCTACGAGTGGTGGAGCTTGATGCTGCGGAGGAAGATCTGGCGCCCCTGTCGGAACATGAATGGCGGATTGAGTTGAAGCCTCAAGACGGAGTCTTGCCTGCAAGCTTTCACTTTCCTGCGGTGAAGGCGGAGGTGGCGAAGGAGGACGGGCTGTTGCGACAACGCTATGTGGATGTGGATCTCCAGCCGGTGGGCGAGGAGGTGATGTTAGGTGTCTCGGAACGGCAACCGGTCTGGGCCTGGATTGGAGGCGGTCTGCTCGCAGTGGTTGCCTTGGGTGGAACGGCGATGGCCAAACGTCGCAGGCGGCCCGAGGTCGAGGTGGTGGATCAGCTCCCATTGCCGTCGAGGATTCATGCCGTGAGCGTGATTGGATACCTGCGCAGGATCCAAGAGCGGGGCCATCTCTCTGCGACGGCGAAAGCAGAGATTGAAGAGGAGATCACCAGCTTGGAAGCGACCCACTTTGGCCGGGAAGAATCCCCATCTGATCGAGAAGTTCTGGAAGCGATCGCACGTCGATGGCAGCTCGCCTGAGGCGTAGCCAGCCATCAGCCAGCCCAAAGGAACGCCAAGGGAGCCAGCAGTCCGAGAGCGGTGAGGGCGGCTCCCCGCCAGCGAAATCCATAGCGACCGCGGGCCAGGAAAAGGCCGCTCAGAGAAATGGCAATGAGGGCCATCGAGAAGCAGTCCGAATACAGTTTCCACGCGGTCCCGGATCGTCGGTGGAGAGAGTTGAGCTGGTAGAAGAGAGGGCGCCGTCGAATCGCTTCATAGTCGCCGTCTCCTGCTTCGAGGTCGAAGAGCAGGGAACCGGAACGGGTGAAGACTTTGATTTTCCGCGGAGAGGGGAAGTCGTGCGCGCGATAGGGATCGGAGATGCCAGCCTGGACGAGCCAAGCTTGGAGGGTTTCGCGGTCGTAGGCCGCGGGAGCACGATGGATTTCCTGGCGTTCGATGACGAAATTCGGATCCCAATCGTCTCGATGATTCAGAGCGATGCCGGAAAGGGCAAAGATGAGGACCATGCCCGCGAAGAAGTATCCACCATCGCGATGAACCGTGAGCAACCAGTAGCGACTTCCGCGTTTCATGGCTGACCGGATGACCGTTGGGCAGCGTGTTGTAGGCTGGTTTCCACTACCCATTTCGGGATCCGCGCGTCCGGAAGAACAGCATCGTGGCGATAGGCAACTCGGTCCGGCTGTGCGACCGCATCGACAGCTCCGCCAATGATCCGCCCCTGAAAGTTCTCATCAATGGCGACAAGGAGCGGGACGACCAGAGCTCTTTTTTGATGGGTGAGGATCTGTTCGATGGCTTGCTGAGTCGGTTCGGACTGGTAGTGGGCGATGTGGCCGCACCAAGCGAATGAGAACTCGGGGAAGCCGAGTTTCTGGCAGGTGCTTTGTCCGAGCTCGGTGACCAGTTGAGTCCACTCTGCGTTGTAGGGCTCACTTCCGTAGGCGACCAGAACGAGCCCTTCTTGAGTGGGGTCGGAACTCATCGCCGCAGCTCGGCGTGCGATGTTTTCGTGGAGGAGGTCCGGAAAATCGAGAAGTGGGGTGAGGGTTACGGCGGCATTTGCCTGGTAGGTTTCGATGCCCTCGAGCTGCAATCTGGACTGTGTGGAGGGATCCTCGCGCATCCCAGCGATGACAGGAATGTCGTCGAATGAATGGTCGCTCACCGTGAGGAGCACGGGGACGAGGATGACATGGGTGAAGCCTTCGGAGTCGAACTCCTTCAGGCGAGTGGCGATGGAGGGTTCTGTGTATTCCATGAAAGCCGAGCGGACATCGTCGATGTGGGGGCTGGCCAGGAGGTCGGGCTCAGCCTGGCTTTCGATGTCGAGGAGCATCGACCGCCAGCTTTCGGAATGGGAGCCGTGGCTGACGATGAGCACGGCAGTTTTTTCCGTATGGGAGGAGGGAGGGGTGGTTTCGGAGATGGGTTTGCGACAGGCCGAGAGAAAAAGAGTGCCGGCTAGAAGGCCGACGAGCGTGGAAGCTTTCATGTCGGCCCCGTTTTTAGGAGGGCGTGGGGAGGTCGGCTAACGGATGCTTGCGAGAGGTGGATGGTGGATTGCGCATATTTTGCTTTGCGTGCCGACGTCCATGGACAATCAGGCAACGCGGGAGGATCCATCCTGACAGGGGAGCCCTGCCAGTCAATCGGCGCTGGGATCAGAGTTGAGCCGGAAAAACGACTTCGATGATGGGGGATCCAGTTCGAGGACGGCTTCTCCGTCGAGGATGGTCGGGGACGCTTCGACGGGGGACCAGGATCCGGGAGCAAGCGATGGACTTTGTTCTAGAGTCCAGGAGGTGCTCGCTGGCCAGCGGAGGACGGTCTGGTGGTCCTGCCGATCGATGAAAAGGGTTGGCTGAACCTCGGCTTCGGTGAGAACGAGTTGTGGGCGATAGCCGGGGACTTCCATCGAGGCAAAGGTGACATTGAGGGAGGCGGGGTCCTCCACCGCGGCTTGCAGGAGAAACCCATAGTTGGGATAGGTTCCGTCGAGCCACTCGCGAACCAGGGTGGTGACGTCGATTTCGATCCACTGGTCGGCGGAGTCGTCGGTGATGGCGAACAGGCCGTGCGATTCCGCGGGTTGCAGTTGGCTCCAGCGAAGTGTGGCTACTGCCCATGTCCCTCCTTGTCGGAATATTTCGACGTCCCCTGTACCAAGGTTACCGTAAGTGGGATCAGGTTTGATGACGAAGAGCCGGAGTTTTGCAGAGCCAAGCTGCTCTGGACCGAGGGGAAGGGAGCTGAGATCGAATTGGATGAGCGACCGTTGCGAGTGAGGGGCACCAGTGCCACTGGCGTTGACGCCGAGGGTGGCGATGGAACTGGTCGGGCGATCAAGGTAGGCGTAGACGTCGCTGTCCTGAAGCGGTGTCAGAGTCTGGGCCTGGAAAGAGGTGGCGAGGGCCAGGATGGCGAGGGATTTCACGGTTAGAAAGTCTTGGTAACGGAGAGACTGAAGTTGCGGCCTGGAGCGGTCGTGCGGTCGTCGATGGTATTGCCCCCGAGGTGGCCATTGCCGCGGCGGACGCTCCCCCAGGACCAATATTTTTCGTCGAGCAGGTTGTTCAGGCCAAGGTGGACCTGGAAGTCCTCGACCGGCTGCCACCACATGCCCAAGTCGAGCGTGAACCAGGATGGCGGGAGGAAGTAGTTTCCCTGGTTGGTGGTGTTGTCGACACGATCGACGGCTGCCGTCCAGGTGCCGGTGAGCCGGGTTCCGAAGGTTCCACTGGGGTTCTCGTAGCCGATGTGGGCGATGGCCTGAACTGGCTCGATCGAGTTGAGAGGAAGGTGATCGGTCAGGTTGGTGCCACGGGTCGAAGCGGCGGCGAGGCCGAGTTGCCAGCCATCGGCAGCGCTGTGCAGGGATCCGAGTTCGAGTTGTCCTGCAAGTTCGAGCCCGTAGATCTCCGCCTCGCTGCGGTTCATCGTGGTGAGGATGTCCCGGCCGTCGGTGGTGGTGGCGCCTGTGGGGATTCCGTTTTCAATGAAATTCCGATAATGGGTGTAGAAGGCGGCGGCTTGGATGCGGCCGATGGCGCCTTCGGACTTGATTCCGATTTCGAATGCGTCGCTGGTTTCTTCTTCCAGATCGGGATTGGGGACCGTCATGGATCCGGCCGGACTGCCACCTGACGGAGGATGGTCAAACACCATGGAGAGTTCTTCCGCTGAGGGGTTCCGGACGCCGTGGGCATAGTTGAAATAGGCGCTGATCGGTTCGACGGGACGCCAGGTGAGAGAGAGCCGGGGTGAGAGGGCCAGATTTTGGAAATCGGTCGGTGGTTCCTGGCTGAAGCGACCGAGTTCATTGAGTCGGGCCAAGTAGGCCGCGTTGGGTTGAGGGTCGATGGATTGCCAATCGAGACGGAGGCCGGGGGTGAGAGTCCAGCGGTCGCCGATTTGGATTTCATCCTGGGTGAAAAAGCCGGCACGGAGGGTGTCGGTGGGCGCGAACGCGGTGCGGTTGACATCGGTTGTCGCGCCAGAGTCGAACCGAACGAAGGAGTTTTCCCCGGACTCCAGTGAGAGATCGATGCCACTGGTGAGTCGATGCTCACCACCGAGGGGATCTTCGAATTGGTGACGGGTGGTCGTGGTGAAGCCAGCGATGTCAGTATCGAAGGTGATGCGTTGCCGTCGGAAGCGTTCGGTTCCGGGAATGGGGGTGCCGAGAATCACCAGGGGAAGTGAGGCAGCCTGATTTTCACTGAGGGAACCTGCGTGCTGCCAGTAAAGGTGAGTGTCGAGGCGGTCGAGCCAGGGAGAGGCGGGTTCGAACTCCCAGCGCAGGCTGACGCGTTGGCGATCGAGGTACTGCTTGTTGTAAACGAAATCGGTGAATACAGGAAATGCCGAGGTCACCGCGCTGCGCGCGTCGGTGAAGGTCTCCCGATCGAAGAGTTCGATGGCGAGGCGGAAGGTGTGATCGTTCCAGCGGTGCTCGGCCTTGAGCAGGGCTGAAAGCGAATGGAAGTCAGAGGGATTGGGCGAAACTTCGCCATGGTTGGCGGTTTCCTCTCCCCAGCGACCACCATAGAGAAGCATGACGGCGGAATCACCCTGCCGAAGGGCTCCGCCAACCTGCGTGGCAAAGCTTTGATTCGTCGAAAAATACTGGGTGCGGAGAAGTCCTCCGGAGGATTGCCCTTTGAGGAAGGTCTCTGGGTCGGGGGTGCGGAAGGCAACCACTCCGCCGAGAGCGTCGCTGCCGTAGAGGGCGCTGCCTCCCCCTTTGAGAACTTCGATCATTTCGAACATGGCGGGATCGAAATAGTCGCGTCCAATGCCGCCCGCTCCATCGGAGGCCCCGAGGTCGAAGGAGGTGGAGACGTATTGCGGAGGTTGGCGCACGCCGTCGAGTTCGACGGCGATGCGATTTCCCTCCACCCCGCGGATGTTGATGGACCCGTAGCCACTCTGGCCGTAGGCGAAGGCTCCATCGCCGCTGGTGAAATCAAAGGGCAAGCTGACGGTGGGATCGTACTTGGCGAATCCAGCGAGGTCGAAAGTGCCTTGGCGGATGAGATCTTCGGCGGAGGCCTGGAGTACGGACCCGGGTGAATCGATCCATGCCGTCTGTTGGCGAGTTGCCACAGTGATCACGAGAGGATCGATCTCTCCAGTCAGGATGCTGCCTTCCGGCACCGCGGCGGAGGATTCCTCCGCCGCGGTGGGAAGCGCGAGCACCGCCATCGTGAACGTGATGCGCGGGACGTTCACGGAGAGGGTTCTGAGGTGATCTTGAGGAAGGAGGCGACCGACTTGCGGATTTCCTCGGCAGCGGGCATTTCACCGTCCTCGGCTTCTTCGGAGAGGCTGCCGATCACGTCAAAGCGACGTCCTAGATCGGACGAGGGGCTGACTTCGATGGTGCCGCTGGGGGGAACCAGTTGATCCCAGGTGTCGCGAACTTGCTTCCAGAAATTCTCGGTTTTCTGCCAGTAGGTATTCGCCTTGGCGAAGTCGTGTCCTTCGATGCGGCGATAGGTGTTGAGTCCCGCCTCACGGCAGAGGGGGGCCTGGCGACCATCGCGGACCCGCCATTTGGCATTATCTTGTTCGTGGAACCAGCCGTTGGTGGTGACGGTGTGACGGTTGGTGACGAAGAGAATGTCGTAGTCGTCACGATCTTTTTCACGTCGTGGTTTCGGACGGTGGGCAGTGGCTGTCCAGGTGCTGGAGTCTCCTTGATGAACCCAGGCGGCGAAGCCTTCGTAGCGGGGAGCATCGTCGATCTGGGTGACCTTTTGAGTCCAGGTTCCGCGGACGGTCTCGGGATCAAGTTGCCGGACGGTCCAGTGGTGGTGTCCTTCGAATTCGAGGATACTGGAGTCTTCGTAGGTCCAAGTTTGCGCCCAATGTTTGACGACGGTGGGGCCGACCTGAAGGAGGTGCTGGAGGGTGATGCGGGTGCCCTCGTCTTCGACGAGCTTGACGGTTTCGAAGGCGGACTCGTCGTAGGGCTTTTCCGTCGGGGTGTAGTCCTTTTGAAGAGGAACGGTTTCCTGGAAGTGGAATGAGACCTGGAATTCGCCCGCCATTGCGAGGATGGCGGCGCGATCTTTTTCAAAGGAAGTCGGTTCCGCTGCGGTCAGGGGGGCGATAACGACGAGGAGTCCGGCGAGAGCCGAATGGGAAGGGTTCATGGCGGTGCGATGGAGGTGTTGGAATTCAGCGACGGCGGCGGAACAGGAAGCCGGCCCCTGCGAGTGAGAGGAGGAGCGCGGAGGGCTCGGGCACGACGACCGCCTGGAAGGAGTCGCCAACATCAATGCGGGCTCCGGTCACCGAGCTGTGAACGGCGAGTGGCGTATCGACGGTGACGGAGGTGATGGTGTCTCCGTATGCGGAGAGGTCCCATTGCCAGGCGTAGGAGGAGTAGGCGGTTTCTCCCATTCCGGTGGTGCGCCATTCAGTAGCACCTGCAGCAAAGGCCGTGGCGGCCAATTGGAGCGTTCCAGAGGTGGTGGTAAGAGTCAGGAGGGGACCCCCGGAGTAAGGGAATTCTCCGTTGGGAGAGAGCTCGATTTGGAACACCACCGATTGGATATCGAAGCTCGTGGTCTGGGTGACGGAGGTTCCGTAGTCGGCCATGAAGCTGTAGAGGCCCGAGGAGGCTTGAAAGCCTGGGGAAACGACGCTGAGGGAGCCGCTTCCGGAATCCGCAGCAAGGCCGGTGTTGGAGGAAGTAAGGTCGGTCCAAACGGTGGTCGACTGCTCACTGCTGGAGAGGTCGATGGTATCGAGCAGGACGGCGCCGTGGGACAGTCCGAGGACGGAGGCTAGGGCGATGAGGTATTTCATGTTAGTCGGAGTTCGCCCCCCCGGATGATGAGATGTGGGGGAGGGGGCGGGAAGATGCTCCGACGTGCTGGGATCGGGCTAACGGTGGGTTGCCAACGATCGACGGTAGATTGCCCAAAAGGAGAGGGGCGTGACCACCGAATCGAGAAGCCCCGGGAAGGAAGCTCTTCTGGGCGGGCTCCTCCCGGGGCTTACGATAACCTCTCTACAGTGAAGTCAGGGAAACTTCCTCTCAGCGTGGTGACGTCATTTCCCGGTGCCATGTTGGCGGGTGAAGGGCGGGGCGAGAACCGGCGGGCGGTCTCGTGATGTGCAAGTGTTGCACGTTTGTTGGCTCGAAGCCTCGGAAGGCAGTGGTTGACCGGTGGTCGGGCGGCTCCCCCAGGAGTGGACAGCCAAGGGTGTCCACACTCTGATTCCGCCCGACCACTCCGATCGGTGGGCCTTTTTGATGGGCCCTCTCGTCCCGAGGGACCGGAGCGAGTTGGTGGCCGTCCCCCCAGACGGCGGGAGGGAGTATGAGGGGGAAGGTGCCTGAGGGTCCAAGGATTGCAGGGGGGAATCCATGCAGGTTTTGCACTCCGAGCATCGGCGGATGAGGGTGCAATCTCGGTCGATATCTCATTTCGATTTGAGGTTCCGCGGCTTTCGAGGGAGGATCGACCCCCGGAGGGCCTTGAGACGGAGGGTCGCAGTGGATTCATGAGTGATTTTCCCAAGACAAGCTGTCGAACGCCTACGGGACCGGGGGGAGCGTTGCGATCCCGGTTGATGGTGGTGGAGGACGATTGTGTCTCGGCGGAACTGGTGGCGAAGTTGGCGGGAAAAGCTGGGTTTGAGGTCGATGTGTTTGGTTCGTGCGAGGAGGTTGAAGATCGCCTTGGCGATGCCGGGGAGACGTGTCCGTGGCATTTGATGATCCTCGATCTTGGGCTTCCGGATGGTGACGGGATCGGCCTGATGCAGAAGATTCAGGGGCGATACCCGCGACTGCCGTGTGTGATGCTGACGGCAAGGGACCGGGCGGAGGATGCGGTGCGGGCCCTGAAGGCGGGGGCGGTGGATTACGTGGTGAAGCCCATCGTGCCGGCGGTGTTTTTCGAGCGGATTCGAGGCATCGTCGATCAAGGGGAGTTGCGCAGACCGGCCGAGATCGGATTCGATGAAGGATTTGTTTGGCGGTCACCCTCCATGCTGCGGGTTCGGGAGTTGTTTCGGCAGGCGGTGGTGAGCGATCGGCCGCTGTTGATCGAAGGGGAGCCGGGGCTGGACAAGGTGCGGTTGGCGCGGCGGGTGCATGATTTGACCACGGCGGAGGAAGCCAAATGGGTGGAGATTGATTGTGGATCGGGGACGTCTGACGAGCTGTTCAGTCGGTTGTTTGGCGGGGAGGTGGAACGGGCGGGGGCTTTGGAAGGGCACATGCGGAGGGTGGGCGTGCTGGAGTCGCCTCACCCCGCGACGGTGGTTTTGCGACGTTTTGAGCATTTGGATCCTGAAGTTCAGGAGGCCCTGTTGGAGCGGTTGAAGTTGGCGGCATTGCCACCGGGTTGCCGATTGGTGGCGGTCAGTGATCGATCACTGAGACAGTTGTTGGGATTGGCGGAACTCGATGAGGATCTGGTCTATCGACTCTCGGTGTTGCACTTGGCGCTCCCGCCGCTGCGGGAGCGGGTGCAGGATTTGGTCGCCTATTGGGAATACTGTTTGGCGAGAGAATGCGTGGCCCAGAAGGTGAAACGCCCGATGCTGGATCGCGCGGCCAAGAATTGGATCGCAGACTATCGATGGCCGGCGAATTTGTTTGAAGTGCGTGCCTCGGTGAAAGCGGTGTTGGCTGCGGCTCTCGATGGGGAAATCACGGCTGCTCACTTCGAGGAGCAACTGCCCCATTGGCGGCATCGCTTGGGTGACCCGGGATTGGGCCAGACCAGCGACCGACTGCGTGATCTGGAGAAGGAAGCGCTGATTCAGGCGCTGCGGGCGGTGAAGGGAAATCGGCGGCGGGCCGCGAAGGCCTTAGGGGTGAGTCTGCGGACGGTTTACAACATGTTGGACCGCCACGAATTGCGGGAGATGAAATTTTGAGGAGGGTGTGAGATGAAGATTTCTCCTGCAAAGGGTCTCGACGGAGATTTGATTGGAGCCTTGATCGAGGCGCTGGGGGTGGATGAGTTCCTGTCCTTGGCGGAGCGTGCGCTCCGGCAGGCGAACGAGGGGTGGAGACAGTGGCGTGGAGACGGAGGAGAAGTGCTGGAGGCGGATGCGCGACGAAGCTTGGCGCACCGGCTGAAGGGATCGGTGGCGGCGGTGGGCCTGAAGAGTTTGGCTGCGGAATTTGCCCGGTTGGAAGCCGGCATCGCGCAGGGCGGGAAGGAAGATCCTTGGGTGCGACAGGCCATGGAGGCCTCTCTTGACGAAGCGGAGTTGTTCCTGAAGAACCTTGCGAGTCACCCTGCATGAAGGATCCATTGGTACGACGTTTTGCTTCGAAGCCCGATGGTTCCCCGGGCAAGCTGAGCCGCCGTGTCTGGATCATCGGGCTCGGGGGGTGCATGATTCCGATCTGGGTCGGATGTCGGCGCAAGGTGGCGATGGCCGCTCGTCCGCCCTTGCTCGATGAGTTGGCGGCCCGATTGGAGGCCTCGGTGATGGAGACGGAAGCTCAGTGCCTGGAGTTGGTGGCGAAGGTGGCCGATGCCTATGGCAGGTTGCAGGAGTTATCGGAGGGGCGCGACTTGTCGGAATACGCGGTTTCGGCGGAGGGAGTTGTTTATCGCCCGGATGCGATCGCGTCGGGAGAGCCTGCGGTTTTTGTTTCTGGAGCGGTCCCGATGTCCCCGGAGATTGAGGCGGTGGTGCTGGCGACGGAGGCCGTCGACCCGGGGTTGAAATCCGTGGTGGAAGAGCACCTTCCGGTCGTTCAGGCCTACTACAATGATCGGCATAGCTTCAACCGCATCTACCCGCCTTTCGATGTGTTGATTCAGTATCCGGCGGGAATGATCATTCCCGACTACAATTTTTACTATCTAGCGGATGCGCGACATAACCCGGATCGCACGGCCGTGTGGGTGAACGAGCCTTACGTGGATCCGGCAGGACGGGGATGGATGGTGTCGTGTGTGGCACCGGTGTATGTAGGCGATCAACTCGAAGGGGTTTGTGGCTTGGACATCACCATTGAGGCTCTGGTGAGGGAGCTGGATTTGGAGAAGGAGAATCGGTTTTTCCTCCTCTTGGCGGAGGATGGGACGGTGGTGGCAACGGGGGAGGCGATGATTCAGGTACTGCGGTTGCCCCCGCTCAAGAACCATCGATATGTGGACACGGTGCGTTCGGATATTTTTCGATCAGGGCACTACAATTTGCTCAAGAACAGCTCGGCAGAGATTCGGTCAATGGGCCGGGAGGTCTTGGCTCCCGGATGTTCGCAGGCTGAGCTGAATTTGGATGATCGGCGGTGGGCGGTGCATGTCCGCGACATTCGTCACCTGCGCTGGAAGATGCTGGCCTTCAGCGTGATGGAATGAAGGAGAAAGCTCCATCGGGTGGAGAGGTGCCCCTGGGTCGCGTGGCTCGGTTCTCGCGATCATTGAACCTGTGGTATGTGCTGGCCTTCTCGTTGCTGTTTTTGACGGTGGCGTTGTTCTTTTCGAGCCGAATCATGCGGGCGGAGACGACGGCAGCAACGACTCGCTTGAAGGCCTTCACGGCGGGTGCTTCACGGCATTTGGAGAGTCAGTTTGAGGGGCTGCATGACGATTTTCGGCTGCTGGTGTCATTGGATGCTTTTCACAGCTATCAGAGCAAGGGGGACACGTCGGAGGAGAGCCGTCGCAACCAAGCCTTGGTGCGGCGCTTCTTTGCCCGGCATCAGGAGTGGGTGGACCGGATCACGGTGGATCTGCGGGATGGCGGGTCTTTTGATATTCGGATTCTTCCTGGGAATTATTTGAGTGTTTCTCAGGTTCGTCCGATTCCCTCCCAATGGTCCGGGCTGAGGACACCACGCGTGCGGCACGAGGGGGAGTTCCTGGTGCTGTCGGAATGGCTGCCCAAAGGAATGGATTCTCCGGTGGCGGCCGGGCATTTGGTCGTGCGCCACCGGGAGTTTCTGCGATCCGGATTGGAAAGTTACTTGATGGGGCAATCGGATTTGTGGATCTGGTCGATCCGACCGGATTTCAAACCGGATTTGATTCGCCATCCCTTGTCTCCTGAACGGTCATCGACTTTTCGCGTCACGGAGGACAGCATGGATTATTTCCGGCAGTTGCTGGATGACGGGTTGGAAGGTATCCGAGCTCATGAGGTGTTTTTTCCGGAGCCGCGGAAGGTGATTTCGGTATTCAATCCGGTGAGTCTCGCCGGGGTGCCGATGGGTTTGGTCTTTTCGACGGAAGAGGAACGGCATTTGGCCAGTCTGCACCGTTTGTCCGGGTTTTTGCTGGCAGTATTTTTGGGGGCAGTGGTGTTGATGGGGACGTGGTTTGGGATCACGTATGCAAGGATCCGCAAGTCAGAGGAGGCGGAAGTGACGGCGCGGCGGGAGGCAGAATTGGCGACACGGGTGAAGAGCGATTTCGTTGCGGCCATGAGCCATGAAATCCGCACTCCCTTGCACGGGGTGCTGGGCTACGCGGGATTGCTGAAACAATCGGGTCTGGATGGGGAGCAGCAACGGCACATTGATATCGTGCTGAAGTGCGGGGATCATCTGTTGACCTTGCTCAATGATATTCTGGATTTTTCGCGGCTGGAGGCGGGGGCTCTGAAGCTGCGGCATGACGAGTTCTCACCTGCGGCGATGGTGGCTGAAGTGGTGGAGCTCTTGTCCTCTGCTGCGCAAGGGAAGGGTTTGACTTTTGAGGAGCGAATGGACCCGGGAGTGCCCGCGCAGGTTCGAGGGGATGGCCCTCGAGTGCGGCAGGTGCTGTTCAATTTGGTCGGGAATGCGATCAAATTCACCCAGCAGGGGGGAGTTTCGATCCGGGTCCAACGAGGGGAACGGCAGACCTTGCGCTTTGAGGTGGTGGACACGGGAATTGGCGTCGATCCTGAGCAGCGTGAGTTGTTGTTTTCGCCGTTCAGCCAGATTGATCGGTCGAGCAGCCGGTCCTACGAAGGGAGTGGATTGGGATTGGCGATCTGTAAGCGGATCGTCGACCAGATGGGTGGAATGATCGATTTCACCAGTGAGCCGGGAAAGGGCAGCGGCTTTTTCTTTGAGATTCGATTGCCTGAGGTTCCAGAGGGCACGGCACCGGTCAAACCCGGGGGGAGAATCCTTTGGATCGGTGGCGAGCCGGATGCGAGGTTGCTGCATGCGGTCGATGAACTGGGGGCCACGTTGCGGATGGTGACGGACTCTGCGGATGCGGTGCATGAAATGCGTTCTACTCGTCCGACCTTGGTGGTGAGCATGGGCGAGGGCCCATGGGATGAGGCTGTCGCCACAGCGGC
Organism: Haloferula luteola; assembly: GCF_014201715.1. Taxonomy (GTDB): domain Bacteria; phylum Verrucomicrobiota; class Verrucomicrobiia; order Verrucomicrobiales; family Akkermansiaceae; genus Haloferula; species Haloferula luteola. Next base: position 13,523 of record NZ_JACHFD010000015.1, on the reverse strand, counting down.
GAGGTCGCAGAGCCCACCCGTCCCGTGTGTCTGGTGGCCTCGTCCGGGCGCGGATGATCGATTTGAAAAGGATCCTGCTGCTTGGTTGATCAAAGCCATGGAGGGGGCGTCCACGGAGGGATCTCCCGCGGCCCCACCTGCCGATCCTCCAGCAGAGAGCTCAGGGGAGGTGATGATCGTCGATGACAACGAGGTGAACCGTTCTTTGTTGGGTGCGTTGCTGAAACGGCAGGGGCTTCAAGTGGTGGAGGCAGGGGGAGGCTTGGAAGCTCTTCATCGGTCCGCGGAGATCTCTTGTCGGTTGATTTTCATGGATGTGGAGATGCCGGGGATGGATGGGTTGGAGGTCACTCGACGGATTCGGGCGGAAGAGGAACATCAAGGACGCCATCGCGCGGTGATCATCGGTCTCTCGGCACACGCCTTCAGCGAGGACCGGGAGGTGGCCCTGGCGGCGGGGATGGACGATTATTTGGCGAAGCCGATCACTCCGGCGGAATTGGATCGGGTCGTGCGCTTGCATTGGGGTGGAGCCGGGGATGCAAAGGTTTGACGGGTGAGTGCCTCGGCAAGCTTGCCAGATGACTTGGGAAGTCGGAGGGTCGGGCCATGGAAGGAACCCTCTGGTGCCTCCACGGAGGCGTGGGGATGGCGGAAGATTGGCGGGGGTTTTCGGTCCCGGGATGGGCGGTGAAAAGGGTCGATCTGTGGCGATTTCTCGACTGCTGCCCAATGTCGCTTAGGGAGTTTGGCAGGGCGCTGAACGACGAGGCCGCGGCGCGCTCGGGGCGGAAGGTCTTGATGGGCTATTCGATGGGAGGTCGTCTGGCATTGCATGCCCTGATGGGGGGAGGAAGTTGGGATGCCGCCGTAGTCATTTCCGCGCATCCAGGGCTTGAAGACCTGACAGAGAGAGCGACTCGACGGGCCCGGGATGCCGAGTGGGCCGCCCGTGCATTGAAGAGTCCGTGGTCCGAATTCTTGGAGGCATGGAATCGGCAGGCGGTGCTCGATCGAGGTTCCAGTGCCACGGAATTGCGCTGGGGGGATCGATCGAAGCTGGAACTTCGGCGTGCCTCGGTGGCACGCAGCTTTGTCGACTGGTCGTTGGGGGCCCAAGATCCGCTTTGGGGGAGCTTGCTGGGGATTCGAGTTCCGTTGTTATGGGTGGCGGGTGAGGAGGATGGAAAGTTCCGTGCTCTGGCCGAACGCGCCGTGGCCTGTGGGGGATTTGATGGCTGGTTGGCTCCGGGATCCGGGCATCGGGTGCCGTGGGAATCTTCGCAGTTTCCGTCCCGGGTGGGAGAATTCCTTGAGCGGTCGGTTTCCTAGGTCACACTCGCGGCGTCATGTGGACCGCAGTGCGTGAATTTGAGGACATTCGTTACGAAACGACGGATGAGGGCCAGATCGCCAAGATCACCATCAACCGCCCGGAAGTGCGCAATGCCTTCCGTCCGCAGACGGTGAAGGAGATGCTCATTGCCTTTGAGATGGCGCACGAAGACCCTCAGGTCGGGGTGGTCATCCTGACGGGCGAAGGAGATTTGGCTTTCTGTTCCGGGGGAGATCAAAAGGTGCGCGGACATGCGGGCTATGTCGGAGATGATGGCGTCCCCCGGCTGAATATCCTCGATGTGCAAAAGAAGATCCGGCAGATGCCCAAGCCGGTGGTGGCGATGGTTGCCGGCTATGCGATTGGTGGTGGGCACGTGTTGCATGTGGTGTGCGATTTGACGATTGCTGCCGAGAATGCCCGTTTTGGCCAAACCGGCCCCAAGGTGGGCTCTTTTGATGGAGGCTTAGGATCGAGCTATTTGGCGCGCATCGTGGGCCAAAAGAAGGCGCGTGAGATTTGGTATTTGTGCCGCCAGTACGATGCGCAGCAAGCGCTCGAAATGGGCCTCGTGAACACGGTGGTTCCCCTGGAAAGCTTGGAAGCAGAAACGCTCCAATGGTGCCGCGAAATGTTGGCTCACTCGCCCCTCGCGCTGCGCTGCTTGAAGGCGTGCTTGAACGCCGACTGTGATGGTCAGATGGGGCTGCTCGATCTCGCCGGAAATGCCACCCTGCTCTACTACATGAGTGAGGAAGCCAAGGAGGGGAAAAACGCATTTGTGGAGAAGCGGAAGCCGGACTTCTCGAAGTTCCCGCGGGTCCCCTGAGCAGCAACTGGCGATGATCAAGGCGATCCTTTTGGCGACCCGCCCGAAAACCTTGCCCGCTGCGGTGGTCCCGGTGTGGGCGGGCTGCGTGTTGGCTTGGAAATTGAGTGGTGCTTGGAGCCCGCTGCTCGGGGTGTGCACCGTGCTCGGGGCTCTGTGCATTCAAATTGCCACGAACTTCTTCAACGACGCGATCGATTCGGCCAAGGGTGCCGATACGGAACGTCGGGTCGGTCCGCAGCGAGTGACCGCCAGTGGCCTGATGACCCCGCGTACGGTGATGATGGGCGGCGGGGTTTTTCTGCTGCTCACCGTGGCCTTCGGAGTGCCTCTCTATCAGGCGGCGGGGTGGCCGATTCTGGCGATGGGTGCGATTTCGATTTACCTTGCGTATGGATACACGGGCGGACCTTTTCCCCTGGCCTACCGGGGGATGGGAGAAGTGTTTGTGATCCTCTTTTTTGGGATCGTGGCGGTCATGGGCACCGTTTTCATCCAACTGCGGGAATGGCGTTGGGAAGCCCTTTTGCTAGGCCTTCAGGTAGGCTTCCTTTCCGCTGTGCTGATTTCCATCAACAACTTGCGGGATCGAATTGAGGACGCGACGACGGGCAAGCACACGCTGGCGGTGCGATGGGGGCCGAAGGTCGCGCGGTTGTTGATCTGGGCAGAAGTGAAAATCCCCGTGCTCTTGGCAATCTTGTGGTTGGTAATAGGGTTGCCTTGGTTGCTATTGGCGGTGCTTCCCGTGCTGACATTGGGAATGCGAATCAGCTGGGGAGCGCTCTCAATGGACGAAGGCCCGGGCATGAATCGGCTACTTGCCATGGGAGGGCTCCAGTTGGTGGCGTTCGCCGGGGCTTTCCATTTGGCGGCAGTGTTCGGGCCATAGATCCTCAATCCCCAAAAAAATACCCGGGGCGGATCGTTCCACCCCGGGTCATGAAGCCAATCGAACCGGATCAGGGCTTAGCGCCGACGGCGCAGGAGAGCCAGCCCTCCCAGTGCACTGAGGAGAGTCAGGCTCGGCTCAGGAACGGATGAAAGAGTGAGGAAGCCCGAGGGGGTCAGAGCCTCATCCGAAATGCGAACTTCGTCGATGAATCCATAGGCGCGGTCGCCATGGCCACCTCCATAGAGGCCGCGGCCAATGGAGAAGTTCCCCGCATCCCAGTCGCCACCGTCGCCGGTGCCGGCAGTCATGGTGGTGTCGGTGCTGCCACTCAGGGTCATATCAGTGGATGCGATGAGGCTCCAACCGCCCCCCGCGTCGACATCGCGGAGGTAGAGGGAAAGCGTCGATCCATCACTCACGGCGGAAGCGCTGTACCACGGAGCCGTGTCTCCGGCATTGTCAGATGCGAAGTCGAAGCTGGTGAAAATGTTGGTGGCGGAGGTCGCATCGTGCCAGACGCCGGTGACGTCCGCAAATTTGATGGCCAGAGCGTTGTCAGGAGTCGCCTGCAGATAGAGGGCCGCCAAGTCGCCGTTGATGGTGGCGGCGCCTTGGGAATCCCGACCGATGATGGTGCGCCAGCCGCCGTTCTCGAGTTTGAAGCTCACCTCAATGGTGAAGGTCGCAAAAGTCATGGTTTGCAGTGCGCTTCCCGTCTCCGTCCACATGGCGGGGCCTCCACCCGTGTTGCGGACGCTCAGGTTGTTCGCCACGCCATTGACGTAGGCACCTCCAACATTCGAATTGTAGGCGTAGCCTGCATTTCCACCATCGGACCATGTGGACAGGTTGTAGCCGTTACCGGAAACGTCGGTGATCGCACCGTAGTAGGTTCCGTCGGCTTGACCATTGCGATCGACGTTTGACCCGGCGGAGCCTTCTTCGAAACGCCAGTAGGCGACGGTGCTGGCCTGCAAGGAACCAGCGATGCAGCCGCATGCGAGCGACCACATCCAGGGATGGGTTTTCATCTTGGGTTGATATGGGGTTGAGTTGGGGCACCCGGGGGTTGATACCGGGTGGCCGACTAGGTGACCGGCTTTGCGAAGGGGCGACAAGGGGAAAGCCCCCACGATGGAGGGGTAAGGCGTCATGGGGAAACGGTTCTTGAACGAGGTGCCTTCGAATCGGGCGCATGAAGAGGGGAATCAGGATTCAGGGAATATCCGTTTGGAAATCCTGGGGATCCGGCCCAGTTTCCCGGCGTGGCCGAGGATCTTTGGTATTGGAAATACAAACTGACGGCGCGCCAGCCGGTGAATGCGAAAAGTCAGCGCCGTGAGTTCGTAGGGGCTCTGGTCCGCATCGACGAGGGATTTGGATGCCTTCATCCGTGGCCGGAGCTGGGGGATCCAAGCTTGGAGAAGTGTCTGGAAGATCTGGCGGGGCCGCGGCGATGGTCTTTGGTGAGGCGCACGGTGCGAAGTGCCAAGGAAGATGCGGATGCCCGTTTCATCGGGGATCCCTTGCTGGAGGAGATCGATGTGCCGAAGAGTCACGCCACGCTTCCGTGGCAGGATGATCGGATTCTCGAAAGCGCAGTGAGCAAAGGTTTCGACCGGATCAAGATGAAGGTGGGTCGGGATCGAGCCGCGGAGCAACGTTACTTGATCGAGGCTGCTGCGAAGTTTCCCAACCTGCGTTGGCGTCTGGATGCGAACGAGACTTTTGAGCCGGCCGAGGCGGAATCATTTCTCTTGGGACTGCCCGAGGAGTTTCGCTGGAAGATCGATTTCGTGGAGGACCCGTGCCCGTATGCGGAGTCGACTTGGTCGGCGCTCAAAAGTCGCTGCGGGGTTCCTCTAGCAGTTGACCGCGAGGCGGCTCCCGTGAGTTCGGCGGCTCAGGTGATGGTCGTTAAACCGGCTTCGGATGAGCCCTGGTTGTTGGCGGAAGCGGCGGTGTCGATGGGACAACAGGTCATCGTCACCAGTTCGATGGAGCATCCGCTGGGGCAATGTGCTGCGGCGTGGGAGGCGGCCAAATTGAATGTTCAGTTTCCCGGATTGGTGGGAGTTTGCGGGTTGCAAACTCACCATCTGTTCACGCCTTGCCCTTTTTCGGAGCGCCTTGGGCGATGGTCCCCTGAATTCCAATCGCCGGGCGGAACAGGATTGGGATTCGACGATTTGTTGGAGCGATTGCCATGGAAGAAACTCAGCTAAGAGATCCCGGGTTTTGGCTCTCGGACCTTCCGTGGGCACCGGGAGCGGAAATGCCAGTGGTGGAAGGAGAGGTGCCGGGTTTGATTTTCTTTCGGACCTCGGGGTCGACTGGAGAGCCGAAATGGATCGGATTGCATCGGGAAGCTCTGCTCTGCTCGGCAGCCGCGGTGAATCGGCATCTTGGAGTGACTGCGAGCGACGTTTGGGGCGCGCTGCTTCCGCTTCATCACGTCGGTGGCTTTGGAGTTCTTGCCCGGGCATTTGAAGCGGGTAGCGAGTTTCGTCGTTTTCACGGCAAGTGGGATCCACGAGCCGCGTCCGCATGGATGGAGAAAGAACAGGTGCATCATTGCCCGATGGTGCCCACACAGATCCACGATCTCGTCGCGGCGAAATTACGCGCACCTAGGGCGTTGCGGACCGTCGTCGTGGGAGGTGGAAGTTTACCGGATGCCCTGGGCCGGGCTGCTCGGAATCTTGGGTGGCCTGTTCTTGCCAGCTACGGCATGACGGAAGCGGGATCTCAGATCGCGACTCAAAAAATCGATCAACTGGAAACCGATTACCAAGCATTTCCGATTCCCGTCATGGCTCACTGGCGGGTGATGCCCACTCCCGACGGACGATTGGAGATTTCCGGTCCCGCGTTGTTTTCCGGCATGATTCGTCGTGTCGAAGGTTGCTTAAAGTATGAGCCACGGAAGGGATCGAGTTTTTTGACTTCCGACCGCGTGCTCGTTGAAGAGCGGGGGATCTCGGTGCTGGGTCGGGCCGATCGCCAAGTGAAGGTCCTCGGCGAACTGGTGGATCTCGACGACTTGGAGCGAATTTTGGGGCCGGACGTGCTTGTGGTCGGATTGCCCGATGCACGGAAAGGCCAGGAGCTGGTTCTCCTGGCGATCGACGAAAACGTCGCTCAGCGAGTGGAGTCGCACAATGCACGGGTGGCGGGTCCGTGGCGCATTCAGCGCTGGATGAAAGTGGCCCGCTTGCCGCGGACTCCCTTGGGGAAGCTCGATCGTCGAGAAGCCCGGCGGATGATTGAAAATCTGAGCTGATCCATGGTGGTCAGCTTGCTACGGTGCCTGTCGGAATAGCATCCGACCTGGAAGGAATTTGCTTACCCCGTGAGTCTGGCATTCCGCCTGCTCAAAACAGGGTTGAAGTACGATTCCGACCCTTGTTTTTGGTTGCGTCTCGCACAGACCTATTCATATTTCATACAGCTTGATTAGTTTGAGCCATCATCTTCCGCCTCGATGCGGATCGACGGAGCCCGCGGGTGGTCCGGGCGATCGTCTTCACCGAATCGCCACCCGTTGAATCCCCAAATCCATCGCTCCCGATGATCCAGCCGATCGAAGACTCCCAAACTCACTTGTTCGAAGAACCGAATGGCAAAACGGGAGGCGGCAAACGGCGAAAGGGAGGTTTTAAGCAGGAAGAAGCCCGAGAGTTTGGTCTCCAGGCGCCGTCTCAGGTGGTGAAGAACTTTGTGCTCGATACCAATGTCCTCATCCACGATCCAGGCTGCCTGAGCCGATTCAAAGAGCACCATCTGTGCATCCCGGTAGATGTCCTTGCCGAACTCGATCGGTTCAAGTCCGAGCAATCCGAGCGTGGCGCGAATGCCCGCCGAGTTCATCGGCGCCTCACTGAGCTGTTTACGAGTTCTGATGCGATCACCACCGGAGTGCCGACGGAAGGTGGCGGCACATTGCGGATGGTGATCTACGATCCGCTTAGTTGTCCGAAGAATTCGGAGATGCTGAATCGGTTCCATCGAGTGTTTCCGGACCGCGAGCGAGTTGACCACCGCATCATGGCGGCAACTTTGCTTTTGATGCAGCACAATACGGCACCTGTCGTACTGGTGACCAAGGATATCAATCTGCAACTCAAGGCGCGAGCGATGGGCATCGCCTGTGAGGACTACCTCAATGATAAGGTCGACCCGCGGGAGGTGGCGACTTACGATATCCGTAGGATTGAGGTGGATCCCAGCGAACTGCAACGTTTCGCGAGTTCGGGAGAGTTGATTTTGCCCCACGAACGGCGTCCGGAGGTCGTGCTCAATCAATATGTGCTGCTCATCGCAGGAGAGAAACAAACAATGCCCGCCCGATTGGCGAGTGAAGGACGATTGGTTCGGCTTCAAGTTCCGGACTCCCTAAAGATTCCGGATGGCATCGCACTCAAACCGATGAATTTGGGCCAACGGTGCCTTATTGATGCCTTGTTGAGTCCTGATATTTCGTTGGTGACCTGCTATGGTCACGCCGGAACTGGGAAAACTCTCGTTGCCGTCGCGGCGGGTCTTCATGAGATGTTCAATCGGAAATACAACGGACTCACCGTGAGTCGCCCGGTGGTCGCGATGGGTGAGCAATTGGGGTTCCTTCCCGGGACCCTTGAGGAAAAGATGCGCCCATGGTTGCAGCCGATCCACGATGCTCTGGAGCTTTTGATGTGCCCACCGACTCCGGCGGGGCCCCGGCGCAAGCAGAAGCAGCAGGTCGATGGCGCGAAGAAGCCCTATGAGCTCTTATTGGAGCAAGGAGTGATCGAAATCGAAGCCCTCGCCTATATTCGAGGCCGGTCCATCCCCAATCGGTTCTTCGTCCTGGATGAAGCGCAGCAGTTGACGCCTCAAGAGGCGAAAACGGTGGTCACCCGGATGTCACGAGGGTCGAAGCTGGTGATGGTGGGGGATCCAGCGCAGATCGATAATCCGTATGTCGACAGCCGCAGCAATGGTCTGGTCTACACTCGAAACCGCCTGAAGGGGCAGCCCTTTGTCGCTCATGTTCCATTGAGCCGCGGAGAGAGATCAGAGCTTGCGGAAGCGGGTGCAACTCTGATGTAGGGAGCGGGTCACCCCGGGAAAGGGAGATCTTTCCCGGGCCCATCCCGCGATTTCGGGGAATCCAGCCCGACATGAAAGCTTTACGTAAGGGGGTGCGTTGAGGGAGAAATCGTTCTCTCCTCGATTCCTCCCATGCGCAAGCTCCCTATTCTTCTGCTCGCCCTTACCGTATCACCCTGCCTGTGGGCCGATCCCCTGACGGCCTCCGACCGGGAGACTCTGCTGGGTCAGCTCGACAAGCTACAAGATGCAGCGGACGCGCGGGTTGCAGGCCGTTTTGCCGTCGCCGTCGCCGCCTTTCGGGAGGCAGCGGCGAGTGAAGAAGCGGCGGTCTCCTTGTATTTGAAGTGCATCGAGAAGGTGCAGTTCGATGATCAGTACCGCAAAAGCCAGGACTTTCGAGAATGGCGCCGCAACGAGGCGGAAAAGCTCAAGAGCATGAGCTTCAAGCGGGCTCTTCGGCATCAGCTACGCTGGCTGATTTTGACATTGAAGGTGGCCTCCAATGAATCACCCGATGTTTCCTTTGAGGGGGAAGCCTCTCAACTGGTGAACGAGGTTTTCGGCGATCTGAAAAACCTCAAAGATCAGCAACAGACCCTCAAACAGTCGGTGATGGGGACGGTTTTTGCTCAAGCTTACAAGTTGACGAACGTCTCGGTGAAAAACTGGCCCATGTCTCCTGTCGACCTCAAGCAGGTGTATGACGAGGTGATTCTTCCTCCCTACCGGAAACTGGAACGGGTGGATGACTTGAGGGCGGCGTGGATGAAGCGCATCCAACAGGAGAGTGATGCTCAGGAGATTTGGACGCGGCAGCGTCGGGATCGCGAAGAAGATGACAAGCGAGTGGGGACGAAGGAGGCTCTGCGGACCCCGGAAATGGAGAAGTTCATCGCGGAGGTCTATCCCGATTTGTTGTGGCAGATGGAGGTGGACGTTTTCCAGGCAGGTGACGAACGCGCCGCCGCCCTGAGGATGTTCCAGCACATCGAAAAATACATGTCCCATCCAAAGGTCGAAGGATGGGCAGAGCAGTTGCGTTCCCTCCTGACCGTGCAGAAGGCGGAAGAAATTCCGGCGGATAGCATGCCCGCGGAGTCGTAGGATCGTTGTGGATGATGGGGTTTGCCGTTGGGCGACTGAGTTCATGGTGCTCTCGCTGGACGATTGTCAGTGAAGGCAGTGATCAGGACATGGACAGCGACTTGATCGGAGTTCCGACCCGATGGGTGGCCGAGCGACCAAGACCTCGCTCATCACGCCTGGCCTCAGCGCATTCATGCAAGTTGTGAGCGGTGGATTGCCCATGGTTTGGGCGCTCCACGTTTCCGCAAACGGCGGTGTTTGTGGGCGTCAGCTTGTTGAGACGAAAGGCGACGAGGCGGCAGGCAACACGGCGACGGGTGACGAGATGGACGTCGAGCTCGATCCGATCCTCCCCGCGGCAGTAGTCGTGGATGCCATAGGCGAGAGCCTGAACGGAGTCGTCTGCGGTGTTACCCGTGGGATTCCGCCTAGTCCTTTCTCCAACACCAATCCGCTTTATCCCAGATCATCCCGAGCCCTACTTCCTTGGAATCATTTCCGGCTATCTCAGAACAGGGCATTTGAACCCATGGAACATTTGAGCCTCCGAGCCTCAGTGGAGCCCGACTTGTCTGAATCCCGTCAAATCAACCCGATTTGCTGTCACTCCGCGATGATACAGCCGTCGCAGTTCGGCTCCGCCAACCCATTCGGAAAGAGTGGAATAGGCGGGCATGGGTCCCGGGAAGTCCTTGTCAGATCAGCGCTTGCAAGACAAGATCGTGCAGCACGCCGTGCGGCGGATCCTGGAAGCGATCTGGGAGGAGGATTTCCACGAGGAAAGCATCGGCTACCGTCCCGGGAAAGGTGCCCGCCAAGGCTCGTATGAGCTGCGCGAGGCCCTGCAGGGCGGCAGCTACCGCTGGGTCGTGGAGGCCGACATCCGGAGCTTCTTCGATCACGTTGACCACGGCTGGCTGGTGCGGATGCTCGAAGAGCGCATCGCGGATCGTCCGCTGATCCGCCTCATCGTGAAATGGCTCAAGGCCGGTGTGATGGATGAAGGACGAGTGGAGCACCCCGCGACGGGGACGCCTCAAGGGGGAGTCATCTCCCCGATCCTCGCCAACATCGATCTCCACCATGTCATGGACCCATGGATCAAGAAAGTGGTGGCAAAGCACTGCAAGGGCCGTGTGCTCTTCCGGCGCTATGCGGACGACAGCGTGGTGTGCTTCGAGCGGGAAGACGACGCGCGGGCCTACCTGCGCGTGTTGCCAAAGCGGCTGGAGAAATTCGGCCTCAGCCTCGCCGCGGAAAAGAGTGCGCTGGTGCGCTTCGACCGGAAAGAGCCGGACCAGAGCGGGAAGTTCACCTTCCTCGGCTTCGACTTCTACTGGGCGAGGTCGGGGCGTGATCCGCGGTGGGTCTTCATCAAGCGGCGCACCAACAAGGAGAAATTCCGTTCCAGCCTGCGGGCGATGAACGCATGGCTCCGCAAGGTGCGTTGCGGCAAGCTGGCCGACTTCCTAACGGTACTGCGCAGGAAACTGCGCGGCTACTGGAACTACTACGGGGTGATCGGCAACTCGTCGATGACCGCGAAGGACCAGCGTGAGGTCAATCGACTGCTCTACAAATGGTTGAACCGCCGCAGCCAGCGGCGCTCGATGACCTGGAAGCAGTTTGGTCGTCGTCTCCCCGGCTGGGAGCTGCCCCCACCGCGAGTGGTGGAGGTGCCGCCGACTCCCGCCTTGCCGCGAACTGCAATGAATGCATGATGGAAATCAGAAACCAAAACCAAGGACCAGCGCTGCACCGGCTGCGCGTTCATCCGAGGAGCCCGGTGCGGTAATTCCGCACGCCGGGATCTGCGAGGGGGGGGCGCCGGGCGACCGGCGTCCCTACCTCAATCTGCAAAAAATTCCCATGCGCATCGCAACCGCCATCTTGGTATTATTCACGCTGTGCCAAACAGCCATGGGCTTCTTTCTGCCTTTGACAACCAAGCAGAGAATCGCCAAATCGACCGTGATTGCTGTGATCGAGGTCAAGCAAGTGGACTATGAGAAGGGCCGGAGTGAAGCAACCGTGATAGAAGAGGTCCGGGGCACGAAAGCTGGTGAGAAGATTGAAGTATGGGACGATTGGCACCAAGAAGCTGACGGTTCCGAGAGCCGTATCTCTGGACGAGATCCCTACCTTGAAGTCGGAAAGTGTTATCTTATTTATTTGACGAAGGACAAGAGGGGCAGACTCGTGACGGTTCAATCTTCGTTGGATTGCCTGAGAGTGGAGGGAGGCAAGGTCAACAAGGAGGGAGAGACGGGTTCCGAGCCTCTTGTTGACGAGCTCAAACGTATCCGGACCATCCTCGCAGAAATACAGAAGGAATAGTTTCAAGTTTGAAGCGCGACAGGAGATAGGCCATCATAGATTTCGTTCGGAGTCCTGAATTTCAGTCGCTTTCGCGGCCGTTTGTTCATCTTCTCGGCGATCTTTGTGCACTCCCGCTGCGTTAGCCCCGCCAGGTCTTCGCCCTTCGGGAGATACTGCCGGATCAGGCCGTTGGTGTTCTCGTTCGTGCCCCGTTCCCAGGAGTGGTGGGGAGTCGCGAAGTCGATCGTCGTCCCCAGCGACTTCTCCACCCGCTTGTCGTTGTGGAACTCGCATCCGTTGTCCGCCGTGATCGTCCGCACCGGGTTCTGCTCTCCGCTCAGAAGCTTCACGGTCCGCGATCCGGTCTGGGCCATCGAGATCCTCTCCAGCTTGCCGATCCGCACCAGGCCGCTGCGACGCTCGACGATGGTCACCACGCCCGCCTTGCCCTTCCCGTGAACCGTGTCGATCTCCCAGTCCCCGATCCGCGACCTCCTCTCCACGACTGCAGGAGGCTTGCCGATCATCCGCTTTCCCGCCAGCCTCACGCGGCTGTCGTTGCGGCCATACCTCTTCCGCCGCTGTTTGCGCGCTCCACGCAGGTGCCGCCACAGCGTCCCGCCATGCCGACGGTCCAGCCAGATCCACTTGTAGATCGTTTCATGGCTCATCGTGCCTCGCCGCTCCAAGCGCATGCGGCCGACCACCTGCTCCGGGCTCAGATCCTCTCTCAGCAATTCCTCCACCGGCTCGAAGTCCCCGGGTCCATACCTCATGTTGCGCCTTGATCGCTTCTGCCGGCCGCTCGCCTTCCAGCACGCGTGGATCGCACGGTAGCCACCGTCATGCGCCGACGCGTTGCGTTTCAGCTCCCAGTAGATCGTGCTCCGGTGCCTGCCCAGCCGCCTTGCGATCTCTTCGACCTTCACGTAAGCTCCGCGCATCGCGGCGATCGCATAACGCTCCTCTTTGCATATTTGAACGTATTCCACACCACCTAACTGTCGCACTTCGCTCTTGAATCCAAGAAGCCGAACAAGGCGGCGCTGGACAACCCGCTACCCAGTCCGAGTCGGATTCGGAGGGTAGCGACAAACCCCAACCTGAATCGGAGGGGAGTTCCCGGTAGCGGGTGCCAGGCCTTCGTCGTTCGTCTTAAAAATTATGTTTTTGCGTATAGCCATAGTTCTTTTCGTGGGCGTTGCATTCGGTGGAAGCAGGGTTGCGGCACTGGATGCCCCTGCACCACCTGCGCCCAAGACACTGGCGTGGACCGTTAAGCAAGCGAATCGCAGGCTGCCAACAGTTGATTTCACGGGAACTCGGGTAGATTGTGCGATTGAACTCCTTGGCTCGTCGATGACTTTGCCGGGATACTACCTGAAGATCGATGCTTCGAAGATTCAAGAGCGCTTCGACCGAAAGTTGGATTTGCACCTCAAGGATGTTCCTTGGATCGAGGTGATGGGGGCTATTGCGGATGCTGTTGATGCCAAGCTTGTGATCGAGCCAGGCCTTCTGCGGTTCGTGCCGCGAGGCGAGAGAATGCAACCCGCAAGAACAGAATGACGAATAAGTCGGAGATGGCGACCCCTCACAGCGGCCTTGGCACAGGGCTGTCATGGTGGTTCCATCCGGCAATGGAAATCGGAGCGCCGCCATGAGGGTCGGTGAGCCATTCCTCTGACGTTGCTATGGCTGCCTCTTTGTCAACGGGCAAAGTTCTCCTATTTACATCGTAGGTGATGAGGTGCTGGCGTCCGGCTCAACGCGTCGGGGACCGGGATGAGACAGGGCGTTTTGATCCAGTGTGAATCAGCAGTTCGCCTACGGCTTTGTATGCTGCTATTCGTGGGCTGCCCCGCTTGCGCGGGACCTGTCCAACAGGTTCTTTGTTCACGTTTGTGGCTCCCTTGGTTCAGTCTAGCTACGGGTGCTCTCCCGGCGTGGCCGGGATCACCCAG
>NZ_JACHFD010000014.1 GCF_014201715.1 Haloferula luteola | reverse complement strand
TGGCGGTCGATCACCGCCTGCATCCGTTGCCGTTCGTCGTCCTCCATATACGGCGCATGTCGTAGCAATCGGCATGCCCTTCCGAGGAAATTTCAGGGAAGTTCATACCAGGGCCGCTTGCAGCCATGGCGCATGTCGATGCCATCAAGCAACAGTGCGAACGCGGTGGAGCTTAGCCGTAGCTTGCCGTCCCTGGCCTCCGCTCCCTTCGGCCAAGCGAAGGTCCCTCGCTCCAAGCGCTTGGCCAGCACCCACAGGCCGCTGCCGTCCCAGTAGAGGATCTTGAGCAAGGTGCGGCGCTTGTTGGTGAAGGCGAAGATCGCACCGCTCATCGGGTCCTCCTTGAGCTTCGTGCCGACGATGTCATGGAGACCGTTGAAGCTGCGGCGCATGTCGCAGGGCTCGACGGCGACGAAGACCCGCAGGCTGCCGGAAAAACTCAACATGGCCGGGAGAGTTCTCGGATCAGGGCCGCGGCGAGCGCAACACCGGCCATGTTGGCGACGCGCAGCTCGGCTCCTCCAAGCAGCCGGACCGTCACACCGTCGCCCAAGTCGGAGACCAACGACTCCACTTCAAGCAGCGACCCGCCCGCCGGGGCCGGCAATCCGGGAGAGGATCCGGTTCGCTTCCGTTTCTGGATCCACGCGGTGAGTGTCTGATATTTGACGCCATGGAGGGCGGCGAATTTTGGACCGCTCAAGCCACTGGCGTCGTAGGCTTCCAGCAAGTTGGACTTCTGCTCGGGCGAATAGCGCAGACGGCCTCTGCGATCCAATCTGACAAGGGATTCTTGCGTAGCATTCATACTCTGAAGAGCTATGAACGCTACGCTACACAACAGCCATAAAAGCCCGACGGGGCTTCAGACCACGCTTACACCCAGAAAGAGCAAAGTGACACCCGCAACCACAATGTGAAAGTGCGAGGACTGACCCCTTTGACGTGACGGCACGCCAGCGGGATGCTTGGCGGCGCGGAGCCTGGCTTTGAGGAGCGGAGCATTCCGAGCCCGGGGACCGGAGGGACTTCGCATCTACTACTAGCGACGTAATCGAGACGTCGAATACTGCTTTTCACGGAAAAGCCTTCGATCTCACGCGATAGATCGAGACCTCGGCTGACGAACCCTCTTCTACAGAGTAGATCGACTTGGCGAACAATTTGCTACGAAACTCAGGGGCAAGACACTCGCATCGCCAGATCCGATCAGCATTCGTCGTTGCCGACTGGACCAATACCAAGTCCAGGTCATCTGAGATAGGTGCGAGCTTCAGAATCAGCTCGATCAGCGATTCGAGTTTGGGTGGAGCCGAACCAATATCGTTCCACTCTTCAAAATCTCCCTGAAACTCTTCATCCCCCACCTCAAAGAGTTGAAGTTCACCGCGAAGTCCCAGCACTTTTTCCAAGTACTGCTTCTTGGACTCATCGACTAGTGGGGTGATACGGAGCGCCTCGTCAAAAAGGCTCCCGAGTCCGGCTTGCGGGTTGGAGGACCGAATCGCAATGAACTGTGAACAATCAAAAGCAAACATACTCATTCGGCATACTTTCCATTTTCGACGTGATCATACAGTTGCTTTACGTCCTTCCTTGAGGGTTTGGTGACACCTCCATTCTTAGTCTTGGTTCCGGTGGTCCCCCGCGCTCCTCTCGGCGTCATGTTCCGGAGAGGTTGGTGAACATGTGGGCTCAGCCCTCCATGGCTTCCGGATCCAAATCGCTTAAACTGAGTGCTTCCAGCGGTCACATCAAAGCCTGGTGACTTAGTGTAGAGCCCCACCTCTGCTTGGGCGGCGGTCTGCTGAACATAACCTTCAAGCGTTCGAGTTCCCGCTGCCGGACGGACTCCCCTTGTGTGCAAGGTACTTTCGGTGACTTTGGCCGTGGTCGCGGCTGTTCCACGCGCTGTCGTGCCTCCGGGCTTCAACGGGCCGGAAAGCATCGCGGCTGTTCCGGCAGCCTTAGCCGTTGCCGAGGTGCCCTTCTGGAAACGCTCCATGCCGGATAGTTCTCTTCCATCTTCAAGGCTGTTCCCCGTGGCCGCCTCGACTCCGTCATTCCATCCGAAAAACTCTCCTCCAGCGACGCCGACCATCTGCGCGCCCTCAAGAACTGAAACGTGACCGTCCTCCGCTGCGGAGGATGTAATCGCAACCCCGCGCTCGACCATCGCGTTGTGGGCATCCTTGTCCACCATGGCACCGAGCGCGTTGACGAAGTTGCCCATCGTTCCCTGCGCCACGGCGGTGACGTAGTTGCCCTTGTCCGACGAGCGGTCCGACATTGTCATCCACTCGTTGCCCATGTCGTAGGCGTAGTCCCGAGCCGGGTTTGCAACGGCGTTCCATGCGGCGTCGATCCAAGCTCCGTTGCTCTCGCCAAAGCCGAACAACCCATGCGGGTCATACATTGTCCAAGGGTTCTGCCTTACGTAAGTGTAGACATTGGGGCCATCGACAAATCCCGCAGGATCTCGAGTGAGGAAAACGCCCATCTCCAGATCGCGGTAGCGCATGCCTTCATTCAAGAAGCCGGTGGGATCTTCTTCTTTGGTGTTGGCATGATGAACATCAAGATCGGTGCCCTGCTCAGCCGTGCGCGTGCCAAAAGCTTCATACTGACCCTGCCAGACGATGCCTCCGAGGGCATCGGTGCGGGAAATCACATCACCGCGTGAGTTGAAGGCAACAAAAGTAGCGGCCGGAGTGCTGGAGGGAGTCGCGCGGCGATAGGTGTAGAGAATGCCGCCAACACCGCCTCCCCAATCGCTCCCCCGGATCTGTTCCACTGTCGGCTGGGTGACCCCATCAAAATACTCCTGAACACTCGTTCCCCCCAAGAAGGAAAGCCGTACCATCTCCGAGGCACCTCCATCGGGAATCTGGTTCCGCTCAACCCGACGGGATCGGTGATCGTAACGATACTGGAAGTCTTGGGACTGCACGTGGTCCTCCACCAGCGTCAGACGATTGAGAGAATCGTACTGATATTCCTCGACAGGACTGAAACCCACTCCGGGTTGGTCGTATTTGGCCACACGATTGCCATTCGGATCGTAGGTGTAAGCGGCAATCCACTCGTATAGATTATTGGCAACCTCCTTTTTGACATTGACCAATTGGTTGGTGTTGGTGCCGGCTGCCGGGCTTCCATACTCATATTGCCACTCGCCGGGAGCGGATCCGACCTGCACATCTTTCACTGTCCGGTTGTCCGCCAAGTCGTAATCGTAATCGGTCAACTGCGTGACGGGAGCCGTTCCAGCCGCCACCAACGCATAGTTGGTCGACTCCGCAATGCGCTCCTCATCCAGACGATCGAGCTTATCATAGGTATTGATGATCTCGCGTGCCTTCAGGGAAGAAGCCCCGAAATCTTCAAGAATCCGAAGCACATTCCCCACCCGATCGTAGCCGGAGGGCAGACCGGAGCCTGCGACCGGATGAGAGTAGTCATGGCGAGAAATCACCGTGGAGCCGATGGTAACCTCCATGAGGAGCCGGCGATTCAAAGCATCAAAAACGGTGGTGGTGACTTGCCCGTTGGGGAGTTCCTTCTCCACCACATTTCCAGCGCTATCGTAGGCATAGGTGGTGATTTGATCCCCCGCTTGTGGGCTGATTCCACTGCAACGCCACCCGACCGGAGGTGCATGTGCCGCGAGATCGAGACAATCGGTCATGCGGTGAAGTGCATCGTACTCACAATACAAGCTGCGCGTGGAGCCCCCGACCAAATCATAGGAACGGGTCAAGCGACGATTGCCGACCAGGTCGAGGACATGATTGTGAGTCGCCCCTCCAGACATCTCTGAGACGACCCGATCCTGATAGTCGAGTTCTTGAATGACGTCGCGGGAGTCCGATCCATTCAAGTTGCCATGCAGAACCGCGACCAGTCCACCGGGACCCTGCGTCGTCGGCACCACCGGTGCATTGTCTCCAAAATCGCTGATCCCAGTTTGGTAGAAGTAGGTGAGGTTTTCATCGCTGTGACCGGGGAACACCGTGGAGGCGACGCGCATCAAACCATCATAATTGAACTGGGTTTCACGCAGGTCCGGCCGCTTCGCGGAGGTTTGCACCAGTCCATCGTAGAACATTTGTTCCTTGCGCTCCACAACAGAGCCCATGTCCCATAGGGTGGCCGTCTTTCGACCGAGGCCATCGTAAGTGAATCCGGTGACGTGACCGGCACTCATCATTTCGTCAAACAACCATTTCTGATCGGTCTCCTCCCACTCCTTGGCCGCCAACCCATCCGCTACCGCAATCAGGTTCCCCGATGCGTCATACTGATTCGCGATCACCTGATCGCCCGCCGCCGCACTCCAAGGATCTGCCGGATTCCCCGTCACCGGATTTCGGGCGCTGGCAACCAAACGATTCAGAGAATCGTAACGGTTGCGGGTCACGTTTCCATTAGGGTCGGTGACCGCAACCACATTCCCATTGGCATCGAACTCGCTGATCGTTACCATTTGTTCGTCGAGTCCGTAGGCGGCGATGGTCTGATAGGGGCGATGGGCGGCATCGTAATCGGTCTTCACCACAGTGCCCCTCGGGTCGACCGCATACACCGTATTTCCAACGGCGTCATAGACGGTGGAAGTCACTGGTGGGTGAACCGTCCCCCACTCCGCATCCTCCACGGCAGGAGCCTCGACCCGAACCAATCGATTGCGATCATCATAGCTCTGGGTTGTGGTCATTCCCAGCGGATCCGTGACCGTCAACAGGTTCCCGTTGGCATCATAGGTTTTCAGCACCCTGCCAGGTCCGTCGAATTGGCAAGCATCCAGCGGTCCTTCAGAGACTCCCGTTTTGGGATTGGGCGATCTTTCCTCGATCACGCGTCCCGCGCGGTCATACACCATGTGCGAGTCCCGCTGCAGTGCGGACCCTTGGAACATCACTGTTTTCCATGTCCACCCCGTACTGGTATACCGAGTGGCAGTGGTCTGTTTGAGAAGGGTGTTGTTCGGCTCAACCACCGACAGCACGGGACGATTCAGATCATCGTATTCGGTTTTCGTGTAAAGGACATCGAGGGAATCCCAGGCTTCCAGATCAGAGATGCTTGGATTGTTGGTTGGAAGAGTGATTCCGGAGGCATCGCGGAAACTCAGAGTTCCCAAAACATTTCCTACCTCGTCATAGGCTGAGATGGTAAGGGAGCAGGGACCCAACGCGCGGGTTCGCCAATCTCCGGAGTTCTTTTGATACTCCGTCCGCACAGCGATTGGGCGATAGCGATCATCATAGCGGGTTTCCGTCACATAGCCACGGGGATCGACCACCCGGGTGGGCTTGAATCCATCCCCTTGGAACAAGTCCCCCCCCGAATTGGCAGACAAATCGTAGTCCAATTGGCTCACCCCACCCAGTGCATCGACCGTTTGCACCAGACGGTTGAGGCCATCGTAGGTCATGCTCGTCTCGCCCTCCATTGGGTCGATCTTTTTGACCAATCGGGCGCGGCGATCCCACACATACTGAGTGATCAGATCCTCGGCATCGATCCGATAGTTGCGGTTCATATCGACGGCCGATCTCTGAACCATTCCTGCGAGATTGTACTCCCAGAGAAGTGCATTGCCGTTTTCATCCAGTTCACGAACCTTTCTCCCCCCGAGATCGTATCGATAGGACTTCTCAGCCCGTGGTCCCGAGGATGCCACCCCACCCCCAAGGGCCGCTTGCAATGCGGCTTCCGCAGTGGGGGTCGCCGGATATCGAACGAAGGACAACCGGTTCATCCCGTCATAGAAGAAATCGGTCGTATTTCCCCTAGCATCCGTCACCGCAATCTTGTTTCCACTCTCATCATAAAGATTCGTGGTCGTGATCCAGACTCCTTCATCGCCAGGAGTCATGGGGTCATCTTCTTCGAGAAGAGTCTTCTCTTTCCAGATCCTTCCGGCGGCGTCAGGTTCATATTGTTTGACGATGTCCTCAACCCAAGAAGGGTCTCCGCCACCTGGAATTGCCTTCGTCACCTCCTCCGTCAGAAACATCGGAAACTCCGCGGATTCATACTTCCACTCGGTCTCCTGAATGGGATCTCCAGAGACCACCTCGGCTGCATTTGCGAAAATCTTCGACCCAGTCCGAAGGCCCAAGGCGTTGAAATCAAATGCGGTCACTCGCCCCAACTCATCCGTCACCGATTCTTGCAGACGAAGTGCCCCCGAGGTGTAGGTAAATGACTTTTCAACCGTAGTCCCGCCCGTGTGGGTCACCACGCGAGTCGGATCGGGATAGTACTTCTCAATCGGCCCTGCAGTGGCATCCGTCGTGGACGACGCTCCCCGCGCTTCGATGATCCATCCATCGGCAATAGCCTGCGCCACCCCTTCCCTCACATCTTCATAGAAATATTCGGTGGTATTTCCTGAGGCATCGACTGCTTTGGAAACCACTCCGCCCGCCCGAGGGTTGAAATCAAACTCCTCGACCACAAAATCACTACTGGAGACGGGGTTGCGACCGAGCGACTTCCGGATAGCCAGATGACCGCACGCCAGAGTGCCGTTAAAGACCACAGGGGCCTCTCCGACCGAACTATCGCACACATGCCCCGAGCTGCCGCCACTTGAAGAACCTCCACTCTCGTTCCTCTTCTCGGAAAGCATCATCATGTGACTGAACTCGTAAACCGTCGAATAGCCATCCGACTTCACCGTCGTCTCTCGATAGATATCTCCGTTTGAGACATTATCGAGAAATCCCAAGTGGCTTTCATCAAATCCCGTTCCCTGGAACTCGTAGACTTCAGCACCGCCGTCGCCATCGACGTCCGCGGTCGAAACCGATTTCACCGGAATGGCTTGAGGGATTCCAACTTTGTACCAAAAGCCCGAGGCCATTTTGGCAGGATCTGGCTCCTCATTTTGTGGTGCCCTTCGGTATCCAGCAAGCAGTTGGTCCGCTGCCACTTTTGGAGAGTAGTCATACTTGGCCTGGGTCACCACCCGCCCACAATACTGACTCAGGAGGGCATCCCCTTGGGCATCTGCAGGCAAATCCGCAAAATCTTCATGCGGAACTCTTCCAACAAGATTCACATATTGAATTCCCGTCAACTCAGTAACATCGCGCTCATATTCCACATCCAAATATTGCCCCGATCCATCCTCAATCCGCGTAAGCAAGGGAATCACTCCATATTCCGTAGCCTTGATTTGTTTCCCGAGTCGCTTCGACAATTCGTGCCCAATAATGCCTCCCTGCAGCCCCGATCCACCATAAGCGCCAAGATCGCCAAATCCTTCACGACGTTTCAGATGCTCGAATTGGAATCTCTTGACGCTCCCATCAGGACAGTGAACCGCGCGCAACCATTTCCAGTGGGGATTGCTCGTACTGCCGGCAAATCCCGTCCAGCGCCCAAAACTTCCTGGGAGGGTGTATTCGCCGTATTCCAATCGATACACCTGACCTCTGGGATCTTTCAGTGAGGTAACGACGGAACCGTCGTAGGTAGCCTCGATCACCCCAGTTGGTGTGATGCCAGACACCCACTCCCCCTCGGAATCCAAGCATCCGGACGAAAAATGCTCCACGTAGAGGAGATCCCCTTCACGACGATAGCGGATGGAATTTCCGAAACGATCAGTCACCCGCGATCCATAGGCCATTCCGCCCTGCGCCGCTTCGGCGAGATCTGCAAAAGTTGTCGTAGGCTTTTCAACGCTCTCATAGGTCCAGCTGCCACCGGTGCTCGGATCATCTCCATACCAAGGAAAGTAGCACTCCGTCCCAAATCGACTTCTAAGAACATAATGGCCCCAGCAATCCCCAGAAGTCGTCGACCTTGGTGCATCCGTATAGGGCATCCAGATGAGCCGGAACTCGTTCGCAAGTGTCGACGGGCCCAAGCTCCCGCTTTTTCGAAAGTTCCTCATGTCCGACGATTCAAAGTCGTGCACTCTGCCATTCGAATCCGTAACCTTGACGAGATAGCGCAATGAGGAAACTACTCCGACCACGACTTCTTGCCCATTCGCGTCCTTTTTGGTCTGATTCTCCGTATGCCAATCGGAGGCGATATTCAGAGTGGGCCTCAAATTGGTGGAGAACCCGACACCAAATGGCCCGATCAGCAGCGAGTTATTGGGATTTCCACGCAGCGAAGTTCCGATCACCTCTCCCTCTCCCGCAGTTCCCGTTGAGCTGGTAGACTGGGTTTGACCAAGCACTGGGCCCTGACTGGCGGGCTGATTCTTGTAAATGGGACCCATCTCATACCTCAGAGCTTGCGGATTGTACGAAAGGTTGACGGATAGCACCAACTCGCTGGAACCTTGCGGAGCCCACAACAAACTTGTATCAAAATTCAATCTTCGATCAAAAGCATCGACATACGCCTCTTCTGATTCGATGTCGGACTCTTCTTCAGACTGAGGTTGTTGATCACCAATGGGCTTACCTCGAAGAGATATTTTTCGATGATCCGCAGGCCCCATCGGAGAAGAAATCGGAATCGACTGAACATCCACACTCACCTCTGCCGTTATCTCACGAGTGGCGTTCGCAATGCTTTTATAATCAGCAAATAGACCAAAATTCTCAAAGGGAAGATCCCTCCCATAAGTCCAACTATCCGCCAAGCCCTCCCCCTCATCCAGCGTGAGCTCCAGAATAGAATACTGATACAACGGATCATTGTGATTTAGATCCAAACGACCCGTTGAATTCGACCGATATCTTTGAGTGTATTGAGCCAAATAGAGGGCGTCTTTTCTCATCCATGGTGATTGATTGAACAACCGAAACCTTGGCACCTCCTTCTGTGCCGTGAATCCTCCTCCGTCTTCATAATATTCGCCTTCAACCTTGGACATTCCAGCATCAAAAAGCGGAAACTTATGATAATCATAGAACTCCGATCGGTAGTCTTGAATTGAATTTGCTGATGACCACCAACTGTCCCCATTGACATAGGCTCCTTGCGGAACCTCAACCGAAGTGGAATCCCCCTGCTCCTCTGCATCTCCCAGCCAAGCCAGGAATGAGTAGATCAAATGCGACCCCTCCGTTCTGGATTCTGTAGTATTATCAAACTGATACTCGAATTCAGGTATCGGATTTCCTGATGTCGTACTCAAGTTTTTCGCTTCAATTTCTAGGAAGGTATGATTGACAAGATCATCATCCACCACCCCTGCTTGAGCGAGATCGGCAATATTGGGCCCAGAACCAGAAATTCCGTAACCTTCAGGAAGGTCTCCTAGGATCAATGACTGGTGATCCGGATTATTAGAATCGGGAGTTCCAATTCCCGCGAGAATTTGCTCGGAGATGAGTTTCTCCCAGTCATCCGGCATCCCATCGTCGTCCAAGTCATCCGATCCCACTTCCTGCCAACGGATGAAATCTCCCTGAGCCCCGGTGCCTCCCACAACGAGTGAGGACGGTCCAACATCTCCAGCGATGGCAGACACCGAATCCGCTTCCAAGGCAAATCCGTTAGTTAAGAACGTTGTATCCGGCAGGACTGACCACACCCGCACTTCGGTGTCTCCATTGGCCAAGTAACCAGCATCGGCAAGCCGGTCGACATAGTTCAAGATCGGAAAACTCTCGCTCGGCAACGAACCTGATGGAATGCCAGAGTGAAGATGAGGCTCCTCCTTCTTGACGAGGAACTGGTAGGAAGGGCTCTCGAAATCCAAAGAAAGGGAGGAAAACACTCGCCATTCTCCCGTTGTTACAAGCTCAAGGGATTCATCAAAGAAGCTTTGACTGAGACGAAATGCAGGGAAGGAGTCCCGACGATGGCCCGCATACAAATCCACGGTGATGAGACCGCTATCCAAGCCCCAATAGGCGATGTCCCCGGAGAGCAAAAGAGGTTCCACTTCCCACGTTCCCGAAGAGCCACCACTCCATTCGGCTGTGACAAGTTCGTCCTGATCAAGGCCTTGAAATTCTCCTGAAGCAACTTCGACGGTACGGATGCCAACCATGCGTCCATCATCAAGAACCATGGTCCACTCATCGTGCTGTTCCTCGGACGCCACCCATTCCACTGCCGCGCGTGCATCGGCAACTGCAGCTCCTGAAGGATCCGAAACGGCAAAATATCCATTTCCGCTAACATCAAGAGTTTTCCACAGCCAATGGCTTCCCGTGGGACTCAAGGCCACCAGATCCCATGTCGACCCAGTCGGCAGTGTGTACGAGGAAGCGCTCGGCGTCAGTGTCGAAGTCCATCCCGATGATAGGCTCCATTTTTTAGCTCCAGCGGTCGTCGAAATCACCACCGCGCCGGTGGGATCAAAACCCATGATGGCTTCAAAATCGACAACGCCAGGGAGGTTCAAATTGTAAAGGGTGGGGGTCGTCAGCCCACGAACTAGCTTCAAATTCTGGACGCCATTCAGGACCGTCGAAAGAAGGAAGGACCTTGAGGTGACCCCATTGGTGTCCATTTCGGTGAAAGAGTCCACCACGCGGAAGACTTCGCCAGCCTGAAGGAGCGAGGTGATCTGAAACTCCCCTCCGGTCCAAGCTCCGACTGGCCGAGTTCCCAGACGATACTCGTCATAATTCATGACCCCATCGCCATCAAAGTCCTTTTGAGCATCGCTTGCATCGAGGGGATCGAGTCCCCAGCGCAGCTCCCAAACATCGGGCATCAAGTCGCCATCACTATCGGTTTCGGCGGGATTGGAACCCAGTTCGAGTTCGAAGAGGTTCATAAGACCGTCTCCATCAAAATCTTCGGCCCCGTCCGGAATTCCATTTCCGTTCTCGTCCGAATTCAGTGGGTTGAAACCCATTGCAATTTCATCCGCATCACTCATCCCATCCCCATCGGTATCGGACACGGTGGCGGAGGTGCCCCATGCGTATTCATCGAGATCCGACAATCCATCCCCGTCAAAATCATCCCACTCCGTCTGGGCATCCGTCCTATCGAGTCCGTGAGCGAGTTCCCACCAATCAGGCAAGCCATCGCCATCCGTGTCACGCATCGGATCTTCGATGGATTGGACGAGGTCGAGATCGAGACAAAAAACGGCTTTCACCTGACCAATGGTCGCCGGGGCCCGACGAGTCTCGGACTGCGTCAGAGCAGGATCCCATGGGTAATAACCACCGACCACGTATCCCCAGCTGGCGTTCAGAGAACTCGAGGCTTGGTAGGAAGTGACTTGAGAATCCGCCAATTGATCTCTCACCCAGAGAGGATCAATTTCATTGAGGCGGTCGTAAAAGGGTTTGGCGAGCGCCTTGAGTTGTCCGATCTGAAGAGGTGAATAGTTGGCATCCACCTCAGCAGCCGTGGGGGGGGAATCATCAAAGATGCTGGGGATGAGATCTCCGTGAATCACCTGCCCCACCACCGTATCTTCGAGGTTCTCCAGAGCTTTCACGGCGGCATTCTTCCCCTGTCCTACGTTGGAGATGAGATGTCCGTCGCCGTCGCCATTCTCTGAAGAGATCCAAGGAGACTCTCCGCGATACCACCACTCAGGTCCCAGGCGAGTCTGAGCATGGACAACACCCGGGAGAAGAGTGGAACACGCAAAAAGCAGGAGTTGAAATCCTGCTGCGATTTGACGAAAGAGCAAATTCTGAAACATCGAACCGAAATCTAAGCTAAGACTCCCTCTCCTCGATCGCGCCCCATCCAACATCGTTGGTCACCTTAGTGGTAAAACATGGGCATTTGAGACCGCGCAAAACATCGAAAGGATATAGAAATATCCCTTCACCCAAAGAATCCATGCAAGTTCCTCTGATAGATCCCCTTCGTTCGTCAATTTTATTTTCCATCAACCACCGTTTTCTTGATATCATTCTCCGTCGTCCTTCGAGCCACTCATACCGCGTGCCACATCTCCCTTTATTTCACTAAAAGTCAGTGAGTTGAAGACCCATCACCTCTCATTTCAGAGAAATTTCATTTGTAGGATGGGAAGCCCTTCCCTCGCTTCTTTGGTTCTTCCGCATCCGCTAGAGGATAACTATCGCATCACCAAAGCATTTGATGATGGACTCCTTAGCGAATCAAAAATCGGTGAAGCTTACCAAGCCGTCCATCAATGATTCTTGTTTTCATTACTTTTTCATGATCCGTCCCCTATCACAGCATTTGCCGTAACTGGAGCAGAATGAAGGCAAGAGTTGAGAATCGACCCGACCCTATCATTCGCGCACAAATCCCACGGAGCATGGATCTCTTCCGGCAAACGACCTCAAGGCGTTCGATTCCAGCATTTCGAGGGTGCGTTCGGAGAATAGCGGAATTTCATCGCGCGATGCTCCCAACCCCATGACGCCGTTCCGAGTCTCGGAGGAGTCGATTGCCTCCTCACCACTGGACGCGCGGTAACCCGTTGAGACGACCTGCTGGAGCGACGCGATTGAGTCCAAGGAAAGGAACGACTGGAGAGCGCCAGGGAGGAAGGATCGTCTCCCCCTGAAGCACGGCGGGTTTCGGGCCATCGTCGTTTCAGCGAAAAGGGTCGGGAACCGAACCGAAGGACGCCACCCAGTCGAGTTCTCGGAAAATGGCCCCCAAGACAGGAATCACCACAAGCGGACTTGCGACATTCGGTACCCTTTCGGCTTCTCCGTTCACCGATTCCAAACACTCCATTCACCACCGATCACCCTTGCGCCAAAAAATGCCTTCGATGTCGTCGAACGCTTCGATTCTCCCCCGCTCCTCGCCGGAAAAGCATCGGCGCTCTGCTGCGGCGCAAAAAGCGCCTGATCGGGCACTGCCGAGGATGCGGGTTGCCACCGTGATCCAGAGGACGGACTCCCGCCAAGAGGGGACCCGCTGGTTTTTATCCTGACCCTGAGGACCCGTGAGGGCTTTGGCTCAGAAGGCACCGGAAAGGGATTTCGTTGCCTCCCCACGCCCCAGCGAGCGCCCTGGAGATTCAGGGTCCGCTGGAAGAGCGCTGACTTTCTGAATCTCCCGGTGCCTCGGTCGGCATCAATAGACGTCGCGCTGGTAGCGCTTGTCCTTCTTGAGCTGGTTTACGAACTCCGCTGCCTGCTCGTCGCTCATGCCGCCATGTTGAGCAACCACGGCATGCAATGCCTGGTCGACATCCTTGGCCATGCGGGAAGCATCGCCGCAGACATAAAAGGCGGCGCCCTTTTGAAGCCATTTCCAAAGCTCCTCGCCTTGTTGCTCCATCAGGTTCTGCACGTAGACCTTCTCTTTCTGATCGCGAGACCAAGCGAGGTCGAGGCGGTCGAGAGTGCCATCCTTCACATACGCTTCCAATTCGTCTTGATAGAGGAAGTCAGAAGTTTGGTGCGGGTTTCCAAAGAACAGCCAGTTGCCGCCCTTGGCCCCCTGGAGTTTGCGCTCCTCAAGGAAAGCGCGGAAAGGCGCGATGCCCGTACCCGGACCACACATGATGACCGGAGTCTCGATATCGGTCGGCAGTCGAAAGGCTTTGTTGGAGTGAACGAAAACCCCCGGAGTGGCCCCCTTCGCACGATCGGCGAGGAAAGTGGTGCAGATGCCGCCACGCTTCCGTCCATGGCTTTCGTAGCGAACGATGCCCACGCAGAGATGGACTTCACCCGGATGGGCGTTGGGACTGGAAGCGATGGAATAGAGCCGTGGTTGAAGCTTCTTGAGGATGCCCACAAAATCTTCTCCATCGGAGAAATCAGCGGGGTGATCGACCACAAGATCAATCAGATCCCGGCCCCAACAGAAGTCCTCGTAGGCCTTTTTATCATCAGCTTCGACCAAAGACCGCAGATAGGGCGACCCGCTGCGAGGCTGCCATTTCTGAATGATCGATTTGTTGAGGGTACCGATGTCGTAGTATTTGAGGAGAGCTTCGCGCAGAGACGCTTCCTTGCCATTGGGCAGAGGAACATCGGTGTCGGTGTTGAAGCCAAGATTCGAGAGAATTTCGTCGACCACAGCCGGATCATTCTCGGGCACCAGACCAAGGGCGTCCCCCACCTCGTAGCTGAGACCGGATCCCTCGAGGGAGAAGGCGATGTGGTGAGTCTCCTTGGCCCCACCTTGATTGAGATTGAAGTTCTGAAGAATGGCCGATGGGAATGGACGCTTCTTCGAATAGCCTTCTTCGGATTGGTCGAGAGCCTCATCCTGCCCCGGAACCACCATGGTTTCGGGCGCAAGAAGGTCGACGAGGGCTTCGCTCCACTGCTTGAATTCCGTATCGAAATCGACATCGCAATCGATCCGATCCACCAACCGGGTGGCCCCCAAATCAGCAAGACGAAGATCGATATCGATGCCGCATTTGCAGAAATCCGGGTAGCTGGAGTCTCCCAAGGCAAGGACCGAAAAGCCGACCCCTTCCAGAGCCGGAGCTTCGGAAGATAGCAGCCATTGGTAAAAGTCTGCCGCATTGTCCGGCGGCTCACCATCGCCGTAGGTCGAGGTGATGATCAGCACGTTTTTCTCTGCAGGCAGCGTCGAGCGATCGTAAGTGGAGAGGTCCTCGACCTTCGGCTCGAAGTTGCCCTTCTTGAGCCGCTTGAGGAGCTTTTTCGCGAGGCCTTCGGCATTGCCGGTTTGGGAACCCCACAGCACCGTGACCGGAACCGCAGGCCCGGACGGCTTGCTGGGAATGGCGACACCGGCGAGAGTCTTGGTCAGGAAATCCTCGAGCCAAGCACGCTGCTCAGCGGTGAACGGGGCGTCGTCAGGAAGTCGAATCATGGCTGGATGGCGGGATTGAGAAAAGCTCCGCCGGAGGGAGGCGGAAGATGGAGGTTGAAGGTTGGGGATTCAAGCGCGTTTCATACCATCTCGGATGGCGTTGAAGCGGGTATGACAGGATTGGTCCCCTGTCAGCCGACCGTCTTCAGCAGCTCGAGAAAGGTGGGTAGGATCTTTCGATAGAGAGAGTTTTTGCCTCCGCGCGACAATTGCTCGCGGACCAATCCGACACATTCATCGGGATCCAACGGGCCAGGTTCTTCCAAGCAATGCCCGGGAGCGGCGAGGTGGCGGCAAAGGTAGTTGGCCCCGGCCTGACGGGAGACTTCAATGGTGACGGCGTCGCCCGATAGACTCAGCAACTGCAAAGGAGGCCCGTCGGCCACGGATTCCAGCACCACATCCAGGGTGTGTCCTCCACGGCTTTCGAAGGCGAAGGAACATGCTGAATCGTGAGCCCGATCAGCTCCGAAGGCCCATTCTCCCGCGGGCTTCCACCCAGCCTGAACCACCAACCATGCCAGCAGTTGCAGAGCTCCAATCCGGTGGTCCTCTTGGTAGCGGATGACGACCTTCCCCATCGATGGCAAGGCGGCCAGGGCGACCGGATCATCGAACAAGGCAGCCAAGGAGACCCGAATCTGAAAGCTCCGAGTCCACTCCAGGTCCTGCACCACAAGAGCCTTCCGCGCCTGAAGCGCCTCTTGGATCTTCGCGAACGAATCTTGAGGCTGACTCCATTCGGAGCTGTCGAAAATGAAACGATCCACCCCGCGGGCAAATCGATCATCGAAGACCCAGCTCAGTTCGCCTTGCCACCACAGGGTGAGCGGCAGATCCGAGGCGAGGTGGGAAAACACGGTGTTATGCAAGCGCCCGGCAGCTCGCCCGGAGAGCGCAAAGGCCAGCTGTTCGCAGCACACTGATTTGCGGCCGTGGTGGAGATGGCAATGGGCGGTAATCCAGGCGCGGATGGATGCCTCGGGGGCGTCAAAATCCATGCTGATCAGGATCGCCCGACAAGCATGTTCCACGGTCAAATCCCGCACGGCCTTCGAGTTGGACTCAAGGCTGTGAGGATCCTCGGAGTATATCGCGAGGTTGATCAGAGAAGCATTGGTGCGGGCGTCATCCTCGGCCCACAGCTTCTTCAGTTCGTGGTCGATCGCCCCCACTGGCACTTCTCGGCCCAGCTCGGGATGGACGGGATTCACTTCGTTCATCGGCTGCAGATCAAAGTCGTCTCCATTCGTGACCGTCCTGCTTGAGCAGTTCGTCGGCCTCCTTCGGTCCCCAGGATCCTGCCACAAACTCCGTCATGGCGGGAGCTTCATCTCCCGCCTGATGCCAGGCGTGTTCGATGTGGTCGATGAACTTCCACGCTTCCTCGACTTCATCTCGCCGGGCAAACAGGGTCGCGTCGCCCGCCATGGCATCGAGGAGCAGGCGTTCGTAGGCTTCAGGGCTACTCTTGCCGAAGCTGGTGGCGTAGTGGAAATCCATTTTCACCGGTTCGAGACGCAGGCTGGTGCCTGGGATCTTGGAAACCATGCGCAGGGAGATGCCTTCGTCCGGCTGGATGCGAATCACCAACACATTGCTGCCGGGAAGCCCTCCGGGCAGGGCATTGAAGAGGACGCCCGGAGCGGGCTTGAAGTGCACTGAGATTTCCGTCGCCTTCTTCGGCAGGCGCTTGCCCATCCGGATATAGAAAGGCACCCCACTCCAGCGCCAGGTGTCGATCAACAGCCGTAGCGCGACGTAGGATTCGGTCATGCTTTCTGGATCAACGCGATCTTCTTCCCGATACCCGGGAACTGAAACGCCATCGACGTGACCTGCGGTGTATTGTCCACGGACGACATTGCGAGCCACTTTCTCAGGTGTATCCCACTGACGCAGGGAGCGGATCACCTTCACTTTCTCATCGCGCACGCCATCGGCGCTGAGGTCCGTGGGGGGCTCCATGGCCACCAGACTCAGCAGCTGCAGGAGGTGGTTCTGCACCATGTCGCGGAGAGCGCCCGACTTGTCGTAGTAGCCGCCACGCCCACCTTCCATGCCGAGGTTCTCGGCGCAGGTGATTTGGATCTGCTCAATGTGATTGCTGTTCCAAAGCGGTTCAAAGATCGCGTTCGCAAAGCGCAGAACCATCAGGTTTTGCGCGGTTTCTTTGCCCAGGTAGTGATCGATCCGATAGGTATCTTTCTCCTCGAAAGTGCGGTTCACCACCTGATTGAGACGCTGGGCTGTCGCGAGGTCGGTGCCGAAGGGCTTCTCAACAATCACGCGAGCCCAGCAACCGTCTTTCGCCTGATTCAGACCGGCGCCCTTGAGGTGCTCCAGGATGTCATCGAAAAACTCCGGTGCACTGGCGATGTAGAACAATCGGTTGCCTTTGCCTCCGCGTTCACGGTCGATTTCATCAAGCCGCTCAGCCAATCGCTGATACCCTTCGGCATCGGTGAATTCGCTGCGGTGGTAGTGAATGCTTTGGACGAAGCTCGACCAAACTTCTTCGTCGTGACCGGAGCGGGAAACCTTGCGGTTCAGCTCTTCCAGACCGGCACGGAATTCCTCGTCGGATTTCTCCCGACGGGCAAAACCAAGGATCTTCACTCCGGGCGGCAGCTCGCCGTCGACGGCCAGATTGTACAAGGCCGGAACCAGCTTTCGGTGGGTGAGGTCGCCGGTCGCACCAAAAATAACCACCGAGCAGGGCTCAGGGCGGGTTCGGGAAACGAGGTCTTCGCGGAAGGGATTGCTCATGAACTGGGGCAGCCGATTTGGAGGATGGAAGGCATTTGGAAAAGAGAAATGGGCATGAATTTCAATCAACGCAGGCATGAAACCCGAGACCACCACGGCCCAATCAGCATCACTCGCTGATCCCTAATGCCTTTCAAAATATACCCCTCTGAATGAAATGTCCTACAAGTTTGCAGTTCGCTTTCCTGAACTCCATCCCCTGAGGAAGCCCCTCCAGAGGGGGACCTGATGATCTTTGCCGCCGTTGTCGCACCTCACCCGATGGACGGAGAGACATCCTCTGCTCACTCAACGGAAAGGCCGAGGATGGACCCGGTCTCCAAAGAAAACGCCCGACCTCGCGAAGAGGACGGGCGTTTTCGAGAAGATGACGTTGAACGGGAATCAGCGGGAGTAGAGCTCGACGATGAGCTGCTCGTTGACGACCGGATCGATGTCGGAGCGTTCCGGCACGCGTTCCACGATACCTTCCAGCTTGTCGCGGTCCAGAGTCAGCCAATCGACGAGCGGGACCGACTGAGTCAGGTCCATCATGCGCAGGACGAGCTGCTGAGCGGACGGCTTGGTGCCGATGGTGATCTTATCGCCGGGCTTCACTTGGTAGCTAGCGACGTCGACCCGCACGCCATTCACATAGACGTGGCCGTGGTTGACCAGCTGACGAGCAGCTGCACGGGTGTTGCCGAAGCCGAGGCGGTAGCAAACGTTGTCGAGGCGAAGCTCCAGAAGCTGGAGGAGGGTCTCACCCGTCACGCCGCGGCGGCGGGCTGCTTCCTCGTAGTATCCACGGAACTGCTTCTCGAGGACACCGTATTGGAAACGGAGCTTTTGCTTTTCGCCGAGGGCGATCGAGTAATCGCTCTTCTTTTTGCGGCCGGCGCGGAGGCCGTGCTGGCCCGGCGGGAAGTTGCGGCGCTCGAGAGCTTTGGAGGAGCCGAAGAGAGCCACGCCGAAGCGGCGGCTGATCTTGGCGCGGGGACCGGTGTAACGTGCCATGGTAAAAGGTGGTTGCGGTCAGGTTTTAGACGCGGCGGGCCTTCTTCGGGCGGCAGCCGTTGTGCGGGATTGCCGTGACATCCTTGATCGAGAGGATCTCCACCCCGAGGGCCTGAACGGCACGCACGGCGGATTCACGACCCGAACCTGGACCCTTCACGCGGACATCGGCTTCCTTGAGGCCGTGACCCATGGCCTGGCGGCAAGCATCTTGGGAAACCACCTGAGCAGCGTAAGCCGTGCTCTTCCGGGAACCCTTGAAGCCCATCTTGCCGGCGCTCGACCAGCCGATGGTGTTGCCGCTGGCGTCGGTGACGCTGACGATGGTGTTGTTGAAGGTGGCCGTCACGTGGACGATCCCCTTCGAAATGTTCTTCGAACCCTTGGCCTTGTGGATCTTGATTTGACCCTCTTCGGCACCGGCGATCTCGGCAAAGATATCGCGCTTCTCCTCTTTTTTAGGAGCCGGGGTGGATTCTTCAGCCTTCGCTTCGGGAGCGGCGGCAGGAGCCGCGGCCTCAGCGGCCGGGGCGGCTTGCTCCGGAGCCTCGGTGGCCGGAGTTTCAGCTTTGGTTTCTTCGTCAGCCATCTTCTGGAAAAATCAGAGGTTCTTACTTCTTCACCCCCACGGTCTTGCGCTTGCCCTTCCGGGTGCGGGCGTTGGTGCGGGTGCGCTGGCCACGAACCGGAAGGCCGCGCTTGTGGCGAATACCACGGAAGCAGTTGATTGAGGTGAGACGCTTCAGCTGTGCTTGCTTCTCACGGCGGAGGTCACCCTCAATGATGATTCCCTCACTTTGGATCACCGTGCCAATCTTGACGAGTTGGTCCTCCGTCAGTTGGCCGGCGCGAATGTCCGGATCGATGCCCGCGTGGTCGAGAATACGCGATGCAGTGGACGAGCCGATGCCGTAGATGTAGCGGAGCGATGCTTCGATCCGCTTTTCGTTGGGAATTTCGATGCCGAAAATACGTGCCATGGGAGCCTTTGGTGAGCGAATAGCGCCACGGACCGAAGGTGCAAGGAAACACTGCTCCGGTCCGGAGCGGGCGGGCTGTTTAGCAGAGGATATGGGGCTGACAAGCGGGAAATCGAAATTTTCCCCATGCTTTTTGCGAAAAACCCCGATCATCGCCTGCTAGAGCCCCTCAAAGCGAGCCATCCAATTTGCGAACCTTCATGGCGCGGAACCAAACCTCATCGCCGTGATCTTGGATCAGGAAGTGGCCAGAACCAGGCTCCGCGTAGTCGTCGACTCCAGCAAACTTGCTCTCTTTTTTCATCTTCTTCCAACTGGCGCTTCCCACCTTGGCCTTCACGACCACCTTGGCATTGAGCCAGTGGGTGATGGTATCCCCCTTCACCACAATCTTCGAATGATTCCACCCGTCCGCGTCCGGCTGCCCGCCTTCTTTCGGCTCGACGACGTCATAGATCGATCCCGCTCGCTGATCCGGAGTCTTGCCATTGGGATGCCGCTCGTTGTCGAGCACCTGATATTCGGGGCCGATCCAGTTCCCCTTCTGCTTCCGCAGCCGGTATTTGACACCGCTGTTGCCTCCCGAGGAGATCTTCCACTCAAACTCCAGTTCAAAGTCGGCGTAGTCGGCCACGGAGATCAGGTCCCCAGTTCCTCCGGTCCGGTGGAGCACTCCCTCCTTGAGCTCCCAGCCATTCCCCGGGGCACCGCCGCTCGCCGAAGTCCAATTCTCGACCAACGGAGCACTCAACAGCTCCTTCCACTCCCCTTCCGCCGCCTGAACCGGCATCCATCCCAAGACCAACATCCATCCGGCAATACTCTGAGTTTTCATCACCCCCCCGTTACGCCGAGTTGTCGGACAACCTTTCCCTCACCGCATCTTCTCGACAAACCAAGGAGCCCACCTAGCGTCAGCCCAACCTATTTCGATCCCGCGATTCCATGGAAGAACCTGCTCCCGCCCTGCCGCTAGATGCATCCGATCTCCCACCCGACGACGTCGCCGCCATTGATGAGCTGGGAAAAACTTACGCCGCTTTTCGACAGGAACTCGCCAAAGCCATCGTCGGCCAGGAAGACGTCATCGAAAAACTCGCGATCTGTCTGTTTGCCCGTGGCCATGCCCTGCTGATGGGCGTGCCCGGCCTTGCCAAGACCTTGCTGATCTCCACGGTCGCCAAGACTTTTGACCTGAGCTTCAGCCGCATTCAGTTCACTCCGGATTTGATGCCAGCCGACATCACCGGGACGGACATCATTCAGGAAAATGCCGCAGGTCACCGAGAATTCGAATTCGCCGCAGGCCCGGTCTTCGCCAACTTGGTCCTCGCCGACGAAATCAACCGAGCTCCCGCCAAAACCCAATCCGCCATGTTGGAGGCGATGCAGGAGAACAAAGTGACCGTGCTGGGTCGCACCTACGACCTCTCTCCGCCCTTCTTCGTCCTCGCCACGCAAAACCCGATCGAGCAAGAAGGCACCTATCCCCTGCCGGAAGCCCAGCTCGACCGCTTCATGTTTCTCATCGAGGTCGACTACCCCACGGCTGAAGAGGAAAAGCGGATCGCCCGCGCCACCACGGGCTCGGCCAAGCCGGTTCTGAACGCGCTCATTGATGGGCGCCGGATTCTTGCCTTCCAGGCGCTGGTTCGGCGCATGCCGGTCCCGGATCACCTCTACGACCACGCCGTCGCCATGGTGCGCAAGACCCGCCCAGCCATGCCGGAGGCCCCCGCTTGGCTCAAAGAATGGGTCGCCTGGGGAGCCGGTCCGCGTGCCGTGCAGTACTTGATTCTCGGGGCCAAGGCTCGGGCGGCCCTGCAGGGTCGCTACATGGCCAGCCTGGAAGACCTCGAAGCCGTGGCTCCCTCCGTGCTTTGCCACCGGGTGATCACAAACTTCTCAGCCGAATCGCAAGGCATGACCTCCCGCAAAGTCGTGGAACGTCTGATCGCTGAAATGCACGAATCGTGAGCCCACCCCGCTACGAGTTTCTCGATGCCGACATGCTGTCCCGGCTCGGCTCGCTTCCGGTCGAAAGCCGCACCGCCATGGTCGGCAACGTCGCCGGTCGCCACGCCTCCCCGCACCGCGGGTCTTCCGTGGAATTTGCCGAGTACCGAAAATACGTGCCTGGTGACGACATTCGCCGTCTCGATTGGAAGGCCTACGCTCGCTCGGACCGCTACTACATCAAGGAGTTCGAGGCCGACACCAACTTGCGGGCCTATTTTGTCGTCGATGGCTCCGGCTCGATGCTATTCGCGGGCAAGGGCGAAGCCAAAGTCGCCTACGCTCGGCGCATTGCTGCCTCCCTGTCTTATTTGCTGGTCAATCAGGGGGACGCGGCAGGTGTCTCCATTTGCACCGAGAAGCTCCACCTCGAAGTCCCGCCGAGTCGTCGCCCAGCGCACCTTCAGCGCATCTTTGACACCTTGGCTGACTTGGAACCCGGCGGTGAAACCGGGCTCGTCGGTGCCCTTCACCAGATTGCCGAAAAGATCAACCAGCGCGCATTTGTCGTCATTCTCTCCGATCTCTTCACGGACCCCGCCGCCCTTTCCGAAGCCCTCCAGCACCTGCGCTACCGCAAACATGACATCTCGGTATTTCACCTGATGGATCCGCAGGAATTGCACTTCGATTTCGAGCGCCCCCACCGCTTCGTCGACCTCGAAGATGGCACGGCATTGGTCGCCGAGCCTTCGTTGATTGCCGAAGAATACCAAGCTGCCTTGAGCGAATTCATGCTTTCCGTCCGGGCCAAGTGCCACGACGCCACGGCCGACTACCAACTGGTGTCCACCGACACCCCCTTGGAGCCGTTGCTGCGGGAGTTCCTGATTCACCGCATCCCCAAGGGAAAATAGTCCCGCGCCAACCTTTTCCTTCTCGCCTTGTTCTTCCTCTCTCCAACGATGCTTTGGGTGCTGCTGGCCGCAGCCATCCCGATCATCGTCCACCTGCTCAACCGGCGGCGCCATCGCACCGTGAAATGGGCGGCAATGCAGTTTCTGCTCAAGGCATCGCGGGAAAGCCGCGGCAAAAAGCGCCTGCGCCATCTGCTGATCCTGACCTGTCGGGCCCTGGCACTCGCCGCGCTCGCCTTCGCCGCAGCCCAGCCGGTGGTGGGTGGATTCTTTGGCCTCGGGGCGGGAAAGCCAGACCTGATCGTCGTCGTTCTCGATCGCTCAGCCTCGATGGAGTCTTCCCCGGCCAACTTTGGACACAGCCGACGGGAAATCGCCCTGATGCGCCTCAAGGGAGCCCTCAAAGACTTCTCCGGCAGTCGCGTCGTGATGATCGACAGCGCCAGTGGGCAAGCTCAAGAAGTCCCCTCTCCCCAAGTTCTGGATGAACTGACCTCCACAGCCGCCACGGACACTCGCGCCGATTTTGCCAAGCTCCTCGGCCAGGCCGCCGACTACCTCCTCCACGCCTCTGGGAAAGCCGAAATCTGGGTCGTCACGGACCTTCAAGCCGCCAACTGGCACCCCGAAGATGCCCTCTGGGAGACCACCCGCGCCGCCCTCACCACCCTCCCCCAGCCTCCGCGCATCCGTATCCTTTCCGTCGCCGGCAAGGACTCGGCCAATCAGGCCATCCGCACTCTGTCCGCTCGACGAGCCGGAGATACCCTGGTGTTGGGGCTGGAGGTCGTCCGCACCGACGAGGCCACCCAGCCCCTCACCTTGCCCCTGAGCATCCAGCTCGATGGAGCCACCCTGACCGACTCCATCGCCATCAGCGGGCAGCGTCTGCAACTCGAGAAAACCGTTCCCCTTCCTCCGGAACGCGAGAACGGCTTTGGCTGGATCAGCCTGCCGGGCGATGGCAATCCGCGCGACAACGTCAGTTACTTCGCCTACGGACCGGCACGCCCCGTGAAGTCGTTGGTCGTCGCCACCACTGGAGAAGCCGCCACCTATCTGGGCCTGGCCTCTGCTCCCGATGGATTTGCCGGCCAATCCGCCGCCGTCTCGTCCGCGGATCAGCTTCCCGAGCTGAGTGACCTCTCCACTCTGTTTTGGGCCGCCCCGCTCCCCCAGGGGGAAACGGCTCGCGACGTCCAACAATTCCTCGAACGAGGCGGACAGGTCGTGTTTTTCGCGCCCCCCGGGGACGATTCTTCCTCTTTTCTCGATCTCTCCTGGAACCCGACCGAAACGTCGCCGCCGGAGCAGTATTGGATCCTCTCCCAATGGGAGCGCGGCGATGGGCTACTCCGCGATAGCCTCGACGGAAGCCCTGTGCCGGCCGATCGGCTCCGTGCGATTCTCCGTCGCACTCCCACGGGGGATGCGAGCGTCCTCGCCCGCTGGGACGATGGCGAAACCTTTCTCGCCCGGAAGATTGTCGGTGCCGGCACCTTGTGGATGGTCGCCACACTTCCCGATTATCAATGGTCCAATCTCGGTGACGCCGATGTCCTGCTGCCCCTTTGCCAGCGCGCCGTCGTCGCCGGGTCCAAGCGCTTTGAAACCGGCCGCCTCACCGAAGTGGGTACGTCTCTGCTTTCGCCCTCTGCATCGCGGATCGATGACTACCCCCACCGAGATACCGCTGAACCGCGCTTTCTCGCTGGCGTCTATCGCTCCGAAGACGGCCCCCTCGCCGTGAATCGCCCCACGGAAGAAGACCTCGTCGGCGCTCTGGATCCCGCCGGCCTCGACCTGCTTCTCGATGGCACCGATCACTCGTTGTTTGAGGACAATCGCACCTCCGCGAGCGATGCTTTGGGTCGCCCCATTTGGCAGGCTCTCCTGGTTGCGATGCTTCTGCTGTTGCTCTCTGAGGCCCTCCTATGCTTGCCGAAACGCACACCAGCGACCTTGGCCACGCCTCGACCCCTGACCCGCGCCTGACCCCCACCTCTTGAACTTCTCGATCCAGTCCCTGCATTTCAGCCCCACCCCGACCCTCTTCGTGACCGGCCTGGTGGTGATGGCGCTCATGGGCGGGCTCTCTGCGGTGATGGTGAAACGCAGTGTCCATCCCCGCCGGACCGCAGGGGTGGAGACTCTCCGCCTCCTCGCCACGCTCGTGGGAGTCCTGTTTCTATGGAAACCAGAGTGGCGAACCGTGCTCCACCCGGAGACACGCCCACGCATCATGGTGCTCACCGATGTCTCCGGCTCCATGTCCACCGCCGATGCCGAAACCCCTGAGGGCGAAGTGGTTTCCCGTCGCGAGCGCGTTCAGCAACTGCTCACTCCCGAATTCTTGGAGCAACTCTCGGCAGGGGGAGCGAATGAGGTGATCCAGCAAGAGATCTGTGCCGCGGTTCCCGACGAGCCCCTTTCCGGCACCGACCTGACCACACCCCTCATCGATCTTTTAGAAGCGGAGAATCATGTTCGCGCCGTCCTCCTCCTGTCGGATGGCGATGACAACCTGGGTCAACCCCCAGTCGTCGCGGCCCAGAAGATGCTCCAGCGAGGCATTCCGTTGTTCGCCGTTCCCATCGGCACCGAACAACGACTTCCCGACCTCGACCTCATTGCCGTCAACGCTCCCACCTACGGCATCGTCGGTGAGAACGTCCAAATTCCGTTCACCATCCGCTCCTCTCTGGACCGTGAAGTCCGTACCACCCTGCGCCTCACCGATGGCACCGGCCGGTCCCGCACCAAGGAAGTCGTCCTCCTTCCAGGCGTCGAAAACTACGAGTCCATCCTGTGGCGCATCCAAGCGGAAGGCTCCAGCACCCTGACGCTGGAGGTTCCATTTGCCGATGGCGAACGAGTTCGCTCCAACAATCGTCGCGAGTTCAACCTCACCGGACGCCCGGAGTCCATCAAGGTGCTGGTGATCGACTCCCTTCCGCGCTGGGAATATCGCTACCTACGCAATGCCCTCTCACGCGATCCGGGAGTCGAACTTTCCTGCCTGCTCTTTCATCCCGACCTGGGCCTTGGACAAGGTCCCGACTATCTCTCCGCCTTCCCTTCCAAACCGGAAGAACTCGCCACCTACGATGTGATCATGATGGGCGATGTCGGCGTCAAAGACGGCCAACTCACCACCGAGCAATGCACCATGATCGCCGGG
The DNA here is from genome assembly GCF_014201715.1 of Haloferula luteola. Lineage (GTDB taxonomy): Bacteria > Verrucomicrobiota > Verrucomicrobiia > Verrucomicrobiales > Akkermansiaceae > Haloferula > Haloferula luteola. The sequence continues at coordinate 86,621 of NZ_JACHFD010000014.1, read as the reverse complement.
TTGGTGGAAAATCAAGCCAGCGGCATCGTCTTCCTGCCTGGCGAACAAGGCAATCAGGCAAGCCTCCTCGACACCCCCCTTGGCGATTTGATGCCGGTGATTCCCGATGCCGAACAACCTCAAGGCATCGTCGACCCCACCCCGTCGCCTCTCGAACTGACCGGAGAAGGTCGCAGCTCGTTGCTCACCTTGTTGGCCGACACCGAAGAAGCCAATCCGGAGGTATGGGCATCGTTGCCGGGCTTCACCTGGCACTCGGCAGTCAGTCGGGCCAAGGGTGGTGCCCAGGTGCTCGCCGTCCACTCGAACCGCCGGACCCAATATGGTCCGACCCCCATCATCGTCACCGCCACGGCAGGTTCAGGCAAAGTCCTTTACATGGGCATCGACTCCGCCTGGCGCTGGCGACGTGGTGTGGAAGACAAATACCACTATCGTTTCTGGGGACAGGTCGCCCGTTGGATGTCCTATCAACGGAACATGGCTCAGGGTCAGCGGATCCGACTCTACTATTCTCCCGAGCGACCAGAGCCGGGAAATGTCGTGAGTTTCCACGCCAATGCCTTCGCTTCCAATGGAGCCCCCCTCGAAGAGGGCGAAGTCATCTTGGATGCGGAGTCTCCCGAGGGCGAAACCCATTCCATCTCCCTGACCAAAAGTGATGCCTCGTGGGGAGCCTACTCGGGCAAACTCCGCATCACCCAACCCGGCCAATGGAACATCTCCGCCCACATTGCAGGAGAACCCGATTCCCAGGTCGAAACCCGCCTGCTCGCCCAGGGCGTCGAACTCGAAAAAATCGGTCAACCTGCCCGCCCTCAGGTCCTGGAAGAGCTGGCACGAATCACCCGGGGAAGATGGCTCCCCCCGCAGCGCCTTGGCGAGCTGACCCATGAAGTCCGGGCCCTCCCAGAACCTCGCCCCATCGAAAATCGGATTCCTCTGTGGTCTCACTGGCTGCCACTTACCCTCCTCATCTCGCTTCTTTCCGCATTCTGGATCGCCCGCAAATGGAACGGCACGATCTGAGCTTTCGTCCCCTCGCACACCTCTCACTCATTTCCCGTGGCATACCTCGAAATTCAGGACCTCAAGACCCATTTCCACCAACGACAGGGTTCCCTCTTCAATTCAACGGTCGAAATCATCCGTGCCGTCGACGGGGTCTCCCTCCAAGTGGAGAAAGGTGAAATTCTCGGCCTCGTGGGGGAATCTGGCTGCGGCAAGTCCACCCTTTCCCGCACCGTGATGCAGCTTCAGCCACCCACAGCGGGCTCGATTCGCCTGGATGGAGTGGAACTGACCGAGCTTCCTCCTGCCGAAGTCCGCCGCCGTCGCCTCGATTTTCAAATGGTCTTCCAAGACCCCTATGCCTCTCTCAATCCACGGATGACGGTCTTCGCCACCTTGGCTGAAGCGATCCGCCAACGCCATCCCAAGCTGACCGGAAAGCCACTGGCCGATCGAGTCAGCGAGCTGATGGAAACAGTCGGCTTGGCACCCCGGTTCCAGAAGAAATACCCTCACGAGTTCTCCGGCGGACAGCGCCAACGCATCGCCATTGCCAGAGCCCTTGCTCCTGAGCCGAAATTGATCATCGCCGATGAGCCCGTGTCTGCCCTCGATGTTTCCATCCAGTCCCAGATTCTGAACCTACTCAAAGACCTCCGCGAACGGTTCGGACTGACCATGATCTTCATCTCCCACGACCTGGGCGTGGTCCGCTACCTTGCCGATCGGATTGTGGTGATGTATCGCGGACGAATCGTCGAGGAAGGCGAAGCCGAGCAGGTCTTCAACCACCCCCAAGACGCCTACACCCAGCGGCTGCTCGCCGCCATCCCGGGCATGGCGGAGATGAGCCACTAAAGGACTTCTGCGAAGCGCCCCTTTTCGCGGAGCGCCCCTTTCCCGCCAGCAAGATCAGATTTTCTCCACCTCCACGGTGACGGAAAGGCGGCACTGCGCCGTCCCGTGGTAGGTCCCCTTGATCGGGGCCACATCATCGTAGTCGCGACCCACCGCCACTTTGATGAAACGCTCGTCGGCGAGGCAGTTATTGGTCGGATCAAATCCGACCCAACCCACTTCGGGTAGATAGATCTCGGGCCAGGCATGAGAGGCCTGGGCTCCAACCAGCTTGTCCCGAGGACCATTGTAGAGATACCCGGATGCGTAACGAGCCGGCAAGTCGATGGCCCGACAAAGACCAATCATCACGTGGGTAAAGTCCTGACAGACCCCCCGCCGCCCGGCGAATGCTTCCTCCAAATGCGTGCTGACGTGAGTACTCCCCGCCTCGTAGGTGAAGTGATCATGCACCCACTCCATGATGCGGCTGGCACGGTCAAACACCTTCGGAAGATCCTCCGTGAGATCAATTGCCTGACGCCAAATCTCCGGATGCTTGGAAACATAGCGACTGTCCTGCAGATAGGCCCAAGTCGTCTCACGAACCTCGGAGTCCTCATAGTAATCCATGCAGGCCTCTCTCGCCTCTCCAGGGATTTCCAAGGGAAGATTGACGATCCGAAAGCGACTCTCAATTTCGAGCCGTTCGTGCGGACGATGAATTTCGAAGTAGTGCGTCGTGTTCTCGAACAGATCAGAATACTTCTGCAATCGGGTCGCCGGCAGCACCCGAACCGTCGACATCAAAGTCTTTTGAAACGGAAAGGTTCTCGGCTCCAAATGCAGGGAATTGATGCTGTCCTGCACGGGTGCCCCATACTGGAATGTCGTCCGGTGGAGCACGTTGTATTTCGGCCCGACCGGCGCACTCTGCCGCCCTCTGTTTCCAGCCTCCTGTTCCTGCACGGCGGCGATCATTGTTGCTCCTGCTCCATCTGCCAAGCCGCCACCGCCGAAACGGTTGTCACCTCCACAGCCGGAGTGGTTTCCAGCTGATCCGGGAGCAGCACGTAGGTATCGAAAACTTCTCCACCGACATCGTTGATGCCCGATTGAAGCTGATCGAGATAGGCATGCAGACCCTTCTCCATCACCTCCTCGAGAGTTCCATAGGACAGCTCGGAAACCAGCTTGCCTGCCAAGCGCTCGGCACTGTTCTCGTAGCCCCCGCGCGGGGTCCCGGAAATCCGGTGCAAGCACTCATCAATGCGGTCGAAGCAGTAGGCCACCGATCTGGGGAAGCTCTTCTCAAAAAGCAAAAACTCCGCGACTCCGGAACGGTCCACAGGTCCAGGTTTCAAGGACCGATAGGCGTCGAGAGCACCACACGACTTCAGAATCGAAATCCAGTGGTCACTTGAATCCGCATACTCCGGTGGCAGGAAATGAGCGACGTCAAGAAACCGGGTCGTCTTGTCCGCCCGTTCCAAATACCGCCCCAACTCCATGAACGCCCAGGCTTCTCCACGCAGCGTCGTCCCCGAAGCGATCCCGTGGAAACAAAAAGTCCCCCGACGCAGTGCGCTGAAATAGTCCGCACGATTCGACTGGAGCATGCGCTGCGAAGCGTCGGAATTCACGAAAAGGTAGAGCGAATTGATCTCTTCCCACAAGGACTCCGAAAGCTGATCCCGAACCATTCGGGCATTTTCCCGCCCTTGGGCGATGCACGAGGCGATGCTATTCGGATTGCGACGGTCACTTGTCAGGAAATGCACCACCGATCCCAATCCTTCCGGATTGAGTTCGAAATAGAGCTCCTCATCTCCCGTGCTCGCGATGATGGGACGCCAGAAAGTCTCCTCCCGGCCGTCGCTTCCGAAATCGAGCAGCACCCGTTCGTTGACTTCAATCAGACGGGCGAGGTTGTCGGCCCGCTCGATGTAGCGGACCATCCAGTAAAGGCTGTTGGCAACTCGTGATAACATGACTCAATCCCTCAAAACCCAAGTATCCTTGCTTCCCCCGCCTTGCGAGGAATTAACGACCAGCGAGCCTTCGCGCAGCGCGACCCGCGTCAGACCGCCTGGGACGATCTTCACCTCGCTTCCATAAATGATATACGGCCGCAAGTCGACATGTCGGCCCGCCATCATGCCATCGCAGCTCGTCGGGCATCGCGAGAGCGAAACCACAGGCTGTCCAATGTAGTTGCGGGGATCCGCCTCGATGCGTTTGCGAAACTCTTCCAGCTCCGCCTTGGTCGCGGTCGGCCCCATCAACATCCCGTATCCACCCGATTCATTGGCCGCCTTCACGACCAACTCGGGCAAGTGGTCCAGCATGAACTTGCGATCTTCATCCTCGGACGCCAGATAGGTGGGGACGTTCGGTAAAATCGGCTCCTGGCTCAAATAATAGCGAATCATGTCCGGAACAAACCGGTAGATCACCTTGTCGTCCGCCACGCCGGTTCCGACGGCATTGGCCAACGCCACATTTCCTGCCCGGTAAGCTCGCATCAGTCCCGGCACCCCCAAAACCGAGTCCTTTCGGAAAACGGTGGGGTCGATGAAATCATCATCAATCCGGCGATAGATGACATCCACCCGCACCAAGCCTTTGGTGGTGCGCATGTAGACAAAATCATCCACCACCACCAAGTCGCGCCCCTCGACGATCTCGATCCCCATCTCCCTCGCCAGATAGCAATGCTCAAAATACGCGCTGTTGTAGCATCCAGGCGTGAGCAACACGCACACAGGATCCCCCTCGCGGTGAGGAGAAACGTGGTGGAGCATCTTCCGCAATTCCGTGGGATAGGTATCGACCGGGCGCACTCTTGAGCCCGAGAAAATCTCCGGAAATGCCCGCTTCAGCGCATTGCGATTCTCCAACAAATACGATGCTCCAGAAGGGCAACGACCGTTGTCTTCCAGCACATAGAATTGGCCGTCATCACCGCGAATCAGGTCCGAGCCGCAAATGTGGATGTAGATGTCTCCCGGCACATCCATGCCACGAAACTCCGGGCGATAGTGCTTGGCTCCATCAATGTGGTATTGCGGCACCACGCCATCTTTGACGATCTGCTGGTCGTGGTAGATATCGTGGAGAAAAAGATTCAGCGCGATGATCCGCTGCGTCAGGCCCGCTTCCAAATTCTCCCACTCATCCGCAGGAATGATCCGCGGCACCGGGTCGAAGGGAAAGATCCGCTCCGTTCCGCGATCGTCGTGATAGACGGTGAAGGTGACACCTTGGCGAAGGAAATGCTCGTCGCACGCCGCTCGACGGCGCTCGAACTCGTCATCGGTCATCTTCTCGAATTTCTCGAGGACGTCCGAACAACTCGTCCGCACCTCTCCGGCGGACGAGAACATTTCATCATAGAATTTTCCGGGTTCGTATCCTTGAAACATGAGCCTTGCGTGGACTTCCAACCTTTTGAGCATGGCATGGGCCAAGTGTCTAGAAAGCATGGAATGATGACACTCAGCGGCGAAAATTCCAGGCTTCCGTTCCGTACCGCTCGCGGACCGACTGCCGGAGCCGGTCAGCCGGTGGCTCCCATCGCACCTCCTCGATGGATTCCGCCAAGCGCGCCAGAAAACGCTCCACCTGCACTTCCCCTGGAACCGGTGCCACGGAACCTTGATGCAATAGGCCTCGCGCACTCCTTCTTTGTCCTGCCCCGGCGATTTTTTTGCCCCGTGCATCCAAGACATCGTGTTCGGCCGGAATCTCAAAACAGGTCCCGCCTTTCACGGGCGGCCGATCCGCCGCGAGTCCGGCACCCTGCTCCGACAGGGCGTCCGCCAGCGCCTGGTGAATCGCTCCATAACTCGCCCCTCCCTTCTCCTCCGCTAAGGCCTCTCCCCGCGGAATTGCCAAGGTATACGTCCAATCCTCACGGTGATCGACCATCCCGCCCCCTGTCCAACGTCTCACCCAAGGAACGTTCCCGTAGGTCGCCCGCATCTCGGCTGCTGGAACAAAATAACCGCAACTCGCCCACTCCCCCTGCCATCCATAGATCCTGACGATCGGAATCTCCGAGGTCTCAAGGAGCCATTGATCCACGGCCATGTTCTCTGGCCCACTCCGCAGCACCTCGTCCCGCCAAACCCGCAGTCTTTGCATGGTCTCATCTTGGGAACCGTGCCCCCTGCCGGCAACTCTTCAAACAGCCTTGCATCCACCGCTCCGCCGCTCAGCTTCTGCCCATGCCCATCGCGCCGAAGCCCGACAGCGCCCTGCTCATCGTCGGTCACGGGTCCACCGAGAACCCGGACTCCTCGACTCCCTATTTCGACCACGCCCAGGAAATCCGTGACCGAGGACTTTTTGCCGAAGTCCATTGCTGTTTTTGGAAAGAAGAGCCCTCCATGCGTGAAGCTCGCTTCCTCATCGAAGCCGAGGAAGTCTACGTGGTTCCCGATTTCATCAGCGAAGGGTATTTCACCCAAGATGTGATCCCCCGCGAACTTGAGCTCACCGGTCCCACCACCCATCGACATGGAAAAACTTGGCACTACACCCTGCCAGTGGGCGTCCATGATTCCATGACCGATCTCCTGCTGCGCCGTGCACGCGAAGTCGCACCCGAGGTCGATCCTGCGACGACGACCCTTTTCATTGTCGGCCATGGGACGGGCCTCAACCAGAATTCCACCAAAGCGATCAAGGACCAGGCCACCCGAATCTTCGAATCCGGAGCCGGTTACGCCGCCGTCCTCGATGCCTACATGGAGGAACAACCCCTCATCGCCGACTGGGCAACCTTGGCACAAACACCCAACGTCGTCGTGGTTCCCTTTTTCATCGCCGATGGCCTCCACAGCTATCAGGACATCCCGGTGCTTCTCGGCATCGAGCCCGAGGTGGGACCCGCCGCCAGCCAACGGGAGGTGTTTCGCCACAACCCCCATGCGCTGCGGGAAAAGACCCTCTACTATTCATCCGCCATCGGAACCGAACGCCACATGGCGGATGTGATTCTCGACCAAATCGCTGACTTCGACCTTACTCATCGTTCATGATCGCCGAACGCCTGGCTCAAGCCGTCCGCGATGGGATCCGCCAAATCGGAGAGGTTCTCATCCTCCCTGACACCGCCGAGGCTCCTTTCGCTCTCTGCCACCATCGAGACGCCGATCAGCTCGATCGCCTCGAGCGCCACCGCTCACCGTCCGCTGCCCGCGACCTCTCCACTTGGGCTGAAGACGGCCATTATCGATTTACCAAAAGCGAACTCTCACTGCGTCGTGGCTGGCTCATGCTGCTTTCCTCCGCAGAGGAGCTGCGCACCGCTCTGGACCTCTTCTATCCAGCAGGAGTCGGACTGTGGCTGGCGTCCCAGGAGGGAACGCTCGACGTTCAGCACCTTCGGGAAAAACTCGATCGTCAAACCGGCATGTATCGCTTCGCTCGCCACCTCAGTGCAGAGGGAGCCCAAAAACTCGTCGCCGACGTGTGCGGCCCCGCCCATTGCTGCGTGAAGAGGATTCTTTGGCAGCTGGATTCTGAGACGCCTCTCGTCGACAGTGAAGCCAGCCGTTTCCCAGGACACCTCCCCACTGGCCGACCCGCCATTCCCCTGCTCTGCAGAGAGGCCTGCAATCACTTGGTTGCCGAAGCTCGCCGCGCCTCGAAGGCCGAGGCCGACGCTCGCCATGCCTGAGCCCACCCTCCCCCATCTCCACGCCTTCAAAGACGTGCTCGATCCGACCCCGGGAGACCGACCCCAGAGGATCGATTCTCTCCCGGTGTCAGGAGCTGGAATTCAGTGGCTGCAACCGCAACCCCCACCACCGCCGCCTCCGCAGCAGCCACCGCCCTCCGTGGCGGCGATTTCTTCGTTCGAGGGCACGTGGCCGAGCTCCATGGTCAAATTGACGTATTTCATGACCGAGCGCTGGAGCGTTTCCAACTCCCCTTGGGCATCCATGAAGGACCGAGCCACCGGATTGGCAAACAGCTGCTCGCGGGCGGCTTCAAATTCGCGAATCTCCGAATCGCTCAGCTCCACACCTGCATGCTGCTTGTGGTGAAGTTCGCTACCCCGCTCGTGCACACCGCGGTACATCAGGGTCGCTTCTTCATCTTCCATAAAGGTCTCCACATCCCCTTGCAGCGCCTGAAACCGGGAATCCCCGGCAATGGCCGCACAAAGTTCGCGGACTTTCGTCATCACAGCGGAATCATCGGCAAGCATCGACATGCCCGTCCCCTAGCCCCCTCCGATGCCAATGGCAAACGGGATTCCGGGGAAACTGCGGCAGCTTCCCCATGGGCCGGGAGCCGATACGCCGATCAAATCGCAATCCATGCGCCCTTGACGGCGGGTTTTTGCTCGCGGTGGCAGGGGCCGTCCCTACATTGGCTCCAGCGATTTTTCTCACCATGGCGAAGCTCCAACTCACCCTGAAGGTATGGCGTCAGGCCGGTCCAAACTCCCCCGGCAAGATGGAAACCTACGAAGCCAAGGACATTCCTGAGGAGGCTTCGTTTCTCGAAATGCTCGACATCGTCAACGAACGACTGGTCGACCAAGGCACCGAGCCCATTCACTTCGACCACGATTGCCGCGAGGGCATTTGTGGAATGTGCTCCCTGACCATCAATGGAATCCCCCACGGCAAGGACCGTGGCATCACCACTTGCCAGCTCCACATGCGGAAGTTCCGCAGTGGCGATACCATCTGGATCGAACCCTTCCGCTCGCGTGCCTTTCCCGTCATCAAAGACCTCGTCACCGACCGCAACTCGTTCGACCGCATTCAACAGGCCGGAGGATTCATTTCAGTTCGCACCGGTGCGGCTCCAGATGCCCACGCGGCCCCCATCGGCAAGGATGCCGCCGACGCGGCCTTCGCCGCTGCGGCCTGCATCGGATGCGGTGCCTGCGTCGCCGCCTGCAAAAACGCCTCGGCGATGCTTTTCGTCGCCGCCAAAGCCTCCCACCTCAGCCATCTTCCCCAAGGACAGCCGGAGCGCGATCGCCGCGCCCTCGCCATGGTCCGTCAAATGGACGAAGAAGGCTTCGGCGGGTGCACCAACCAATACGAGTGCGAAGCGGCTTGCCCGAAGGAAATCAGCGTCGATCACATCGCCCGGCTCAATCGCGACTACGCGACCGCCATGCTCAAGGAGCAATTCGTGTCCGCCTGAGCCGCCCGAAAAATCCCCATTCACCCCAGGCCGACGGAGAATTCCGTCGGCCTTTTTTTGTCCCGAATCTTGGAAATGCGGGAAATTCAAAAACTCCTGAGCCCATTCTTGCCACGGATTGCCCCGACCACCGGTCCCATCAAAAACTTCCCTTCATAGCTCTTCACCATCCGGGCTAAGACACTAAATAAGCTAGCATTTTCCTTCACGCGATACCGTATATTGTGACACACTGAGCCATCGCTTTTTTCACCCATGCGCTGCGTTCAATGCGGTTCTCTCAAGGACAAAGTGCTCGACTCCCGAATGAGCAAGGAGGGCACTTCGATCCGTCGTCGGCGCGAGTGCCTGGCGTGCAGTTATCGCTACACGACTTACGAGACCATCGAGCGCACCGAGCTCCGCGTCACCAAACGCGACGGCAGCAAGGAGGCGATCAATCGCGAAAAGATTCGGGGTGGCCTGATCAAAGCCTGCGAGAAGCGTCCCGTCTCAATGGAACGCATCGACCGTGCAGTGGAGGAAATCCTCACCGAACTTCACAAGGACCACGTGAGCGAAGTGCCTTCGTCGTCCATTGGTGCCAAGGTGATGGACAAATTGCACCAAATCGATCCCGTCGCCTACGTGCGCTACGTCTCGGTTTACCGGCAATTCGAGGATGTCGGCGAATTCATCCGGGAAATCCAATCGCTGGAGCGGCGAGCCGCCCGCGACCCGATGCAGCGACGCCTCTTTTAACACCCCACTGATTCACCTCACCCTTACCCCAACCGTCCCACTCACCGAATTTACCCCATTTCTCCCGAGTGATCGCCCTCATCGGCAACCGCCCCGTCATCCAAGTCGGCCGCCACCAGGTGCACGACTACGATACCGGCTGGCTGGGTGATGCCCTCCGCCGCGCCGCCCGCGCTGCGGAACGGGAGGACTTTCCGTGCCTCGACGACATCCAACGTGGCATCGAAGAATACCTCGAGAGTCGTTGCTCACTGCAATTGCTTCCCCTCCACGAGCTCTTTGACCGACTGCGCAGGATGCTGGAAACCATCGGCTGCCGGCCCATCGCGGAGAAGCTCGAGCCCTTGGCTCCACCGATCACCCTTTGTCTGGAAACGCTCGCCCTCGAAGTTGGGCAGGCCTTCGAGCTGGGATTTTTCTCCCGCTTGCGCGAGGAACTTGGTGAGCTTCGTCGCGCGGGTGCCGAAGAAGTGCGCTTCATTCGCCTGCGCGAGTCCGTGCTGAAACTGCGGAGCGTCGAAGAATGGGATGCGGAGTGCGATGCCCTCGTCCATGAGGTTCGCGACTTTCTGCGCCTTCAGGACAAAGAACTGCGGGGCAACCGCCCCTTTGCCTTCCGAGTGGAAGGGGAACGCTTCGAATAAAGCCTATCCCTTGCCATCCCAGGCAGCGCGTGCCAGCCTTGCGGCATGGCGGAGAAGACGCTTTTTGAGAAAATCCGGGACCGAGAACTCCCTGCCGAGATCCTTCACGAAGATGATCTTTGCCTCGCCTTCAAAGACATTTCCCCACAGGCACCCACCCATTGGCTGGTGATTCCCAAAAAACCGATTCCACGAGTCGCCGAAGCCACAACCGAAGATCAGGCAGTTTTGGGTCACCTCCTCCTCACCGCTGGGAAAATCGCGCGGAAGGCAGGCTTCGCGGAATCGGGCTTCCGCTTGGTGATCAACAATGGACCCGATGGTGGCGAAGCGGTCCCTCATCTGCACGTCCATCTTCTCGCAGGACGCCCTCTCACCTGGCCCCCAGGCTAATCGCTCCTTCGATCCGCCTCGACGCAAACACGATCTTCCCCATGCCCTCCCCTTTCCTGATCCCACTGATCGCGACGGCCTCACTCGCCGCCGCCCAGCTGCCAGAGCAGGCTTGGCAACCCGTGGAAGCTCGGCAGATCGTCCTGGTACATGGAATTTGGCAAAACGAATCCCTCAGCTTTGGGCGCCTGCGCACCCAACTCGAAAAGGCGGGAATTCCCTGCATTTCCCCCAGCTTGAAACCTGCCGATGGGCGCGATGGTCTTGAGCCGATGGCCCAACAGCTCCAGCAATCTATCGACGAACAATGGGGCCCCGAATCTCACTTTGTGGTGGTGGCGTTCAGCATGGGAGGTCTGATCTCCCGCTACTATTTGCAGGAGCTTGGCGGAGCGGAGCGTTGCGACGCCTTCGTCACCCTCTCCACACCTCACCACGGCACTCAAATGGCCTTTTTCCACTATGGGTTAGGAGCCGCCGAGATGCGTCCTGAGAGCCCTTTTCTCCATCAGCTCCAGAAATCGGCGGATCAGCTCACCGGGATTCCACTGCTTTCCTACCGAGCCGAACAGGACTGGGTCATCGTCCCCCGTGAAAGCTCCATCTGGGAACCCGCCGTCAACATCGAGTTGCCGGTCTACCTCCATCCATCGATGCCGAAAGCCAGCTGTTTCATCGCTGACTTTTTGACTCGCTTTGAGTTCCCCGAAGCCACCCGCCCGGACCTCCTCGATCCTCAGATTTTTGCAACCCCGGAACGCCCATCTACGACACGCCCCCGCTTTTCCGGTTTCCGGCGTGGACTGTGACCGATCGAGATCGCCTAGCCGCCCGCTTGCTCTAAAGCCTTAATGAGCCGCTCAAAATGCTCCTTGGGCTTCACCTTCTCAAGGATGGCTTGAATCTCTCCTGTCGGCGAAATCAGAAAAGTCGAACGCTCCGTTCCCATGTAGGTCTTGCCATACATGGATTTCTCGACCCAGACACCGTAGGCCTCCACGATCCGCTTGGAATCGTCCACTAAGAGCGGATAGGGCAAAGATTGCTTTTCGATGAACTTCCGATGGCTGCTTTCGGCATCGATGCTCACCCCGATGACCTCCAGACGCCCCTTCAGCAGAGCCCATCCGTCCCGCAACTCGCAGGCTTGAGTGGTGCATCCAGGAGTCGCATCTTTCGGGTAAAACACGAGCGCGACCCAGCGACCACGAAAGTCGTCTGGACCGACCGAGCGAGTCGATCCGTCAGGAAATACAAGGAGGCCGGAGTAATCCGGAGCCGGTTGACCCAAGGCAGGTTTCACGCCTGCAAAGCTCATCGACTCCTGAAGCGACCACAAGGCTTTCGTGAACCTTACCGGTTGCGACGTTCCTGTTGCTGACGTTGCTGCTGCTCCTGGCGGGCACGTTCCTGCTGCTGACGTTGCTGCTGCTCCTGGCGAGCGCGTTCCTGCTGCTGGCGTTGCTGCTGCTCTTGGCGGGCACGTTCCTGTTGCTGGCGTTGCTGCTGCTCTTGGCGAGCGCGTTCCTGCTGCTGGCGTTGCTGCTGCTCCTGGCGAGCGCGTTCCTGCTGCTGGCGCTGCTGCTCTTGGCGAGCGCGTTCCTGCTGCTGGCGTTGCTGCTCTTGGCGGGCCCGTTCCTGTTGCTGGCGTTGTTCCTTCTCCTGGCGGGCGCGCTCCTGCTGCTGGCGCTGCTGCTCTTGGCGGGCCCGTTCCTGTTGCTGGCGTTGCTGCTGCTCTTGGCGGGCCCGCTCCTGCTGCTGGCGTTGCTGCTGCTCTTGGCGAGCCCGTTCCTGTTGCTGGCGTTGTTCCTTCTCCTGGCGAGCGCGTTCCTGCTGCTGGCGTTGCTGCTCTTGGCGAGCGCGTTCCTGTTGCTGACGCTGTTCTTTCGCCTGATCGGCCCGCTCCTGCTTCTGGCGTTGCAACTTCTGCTGAGATTCTTGCTGTTGCTGACGGCGGGATTCCTCCTGCTGCTGTTTCATCGACTGCTCAGCCTTCTTCCGCTCTTGCTGCCGAGTCTTTTCCTCCGCCTGGAGACGAGCCGCTTCTTTTTGCCGCTGTTGTTGCTGCTCACGAACTCGTTCCTGCTGCTGCTTGAGCGCTGCTTGTTCCGTCTTCTTCCGCTCTTGCTGAAGTCGCTTCGCCTCCTGTGACTGCCGCCTTGCGTCGTCTTGGCCACGACGCGGCTCCTCTTTCACGTTCGGCACGGAAGGACGGACATCTCTTGAGCCAGGACGAACTGCCGGCTGGGGAAGTGGCTTTGCCAGTTTCTTTTGAATCCACTGCTCCCGGGCATCCACCACGGCGAGCCGGTTCTTCTTCAGCTGCTGCTGCCGCACATCATTTACTTGGCCTGCCCAACGATTCCGAGCCTCGTCACGTTGCTTGCGCTGTTGCTGATAGCGCCCCATCCATTCCCGGTTCACTCCTCCGGCAGCCCGCTCGACTTGAATCGTCTTCATCGGTTTGCCCAGCTTTGGAGGACGGATGGCAGGGTTCCAGGCCGCATTGAGGGAAGGCGCAAAGACGCGAATCGAGCGATCCACCTGCCGCGGAGCCCGCATGCCCGGAGCCCTCAATCCCCCAATCGGATCGAGATCAATCCTGCGGACCGGCCACGGAGTGGCCACCCGACGGCGAAGATTCGCGTAATTGGGGCCGCAGGCCATGGGGCGGCCATGCACATAGTAAAAATTGGTGCACGGCCGGGCTTGGGCCCAAAATCGCCGATACTGAGGAAAGGGCACGCAGTGCCTCCAGATGGGAGCGGCCATGTAGCGTTCCTCCACGAAAATGAAGCACACCTCGGCGATCCCGAAATCCACCTCCACGTTGACCCCCCAAGGCGTCGGCGAGCCGACCATGGTTTCGGGAGGCAACGGCGCCCAGCCGACATGACCACCGCCATGTCGCCATGCCACCCAGGCAGGTGCCCATTCCCCGCCCGGAACCCAGCACCACCCGCGCCCCGCAAGGAGAACCCAACGCCCATAGTGGTAGGTGGCCCATCCAAAGGATTCGTCGGAAACCCACAGCCATCCGCGATCACTGCACACCCAACGCCCATGAGTGTAGGGACGCCATTGCCGATCCTGCACCACGACACGAGGCTGGAAAATGTAACCATAGTCCGGCGTATCGAACCATTCGCCCTGATCCTGCAAGGAATCATAGAAGAGCCCATAGTCGGCCACCGGCTCCTGATAGGTTTCCGGAACGATTTCCAGTTCGTCCTCCAGTGCCTGCGATCCCGCGAGGTCCTTTTCCCGCTCGGTCAGATCCGCCTCCCACGCCTCCAGCATGTCTCTCTGGGCAGCGGGGTCATTCTCATCCACGGCCACCGCCACCGGGACGGATTCAACAGGATCGATCTCGGAGAGTTCCTCCTCTTGGAGCGATCGAGCATCGGCCAAGGCATCGCGTTCCGCTTCCAAGCGCTGGCGCTCAGCCTCAAGCGCCTCACGCTCAGATTCGGCGGCTTGGCGAGCTTCATCCAATGCCGTTAGGACGGCTTCCGCATCCTCTCGTTCGACGGAAGACGAGGGCGAACGATCGCAGGCGGTGAGCAGAAACGCTCCGGCCAGGGACAGGGAAATCAAGGTTTTCATCGGTCGGAAGGGGTGATGCCAAGATCAGACCCCGGAACCGCTGCCTTTATTCACGCACCCCCAGAGTCGCAATCTCATAGTCAACGCGAGCCGGCCCTCCGCGTCCACCGGGAACTTCCTTACGCACCACCCGACTCCCGAGAAGCTCTTCCATCATCCTCAACTCGAACTGGATCGCATTGGGAAAGACCTCCTGAATGGCCCGAAAGGGATGATGGTATTCTTCGATCCGAAATCCCCGTTGAGGATCGTATTTGCAGCGGCTGAAACATCCGACCTTGTCCCGTAGCCCCGACAACAACGTCGCCTTTTCCACCAGCGATTTGGCTCGCTGGAGCCGCGGCCGCCACTCTTCTCCCAGCTGCTGAAAATAGTGAAGCAACAAGCGCTCCGGAGCGGTATCTCCATAAACCTGGCGCGCCGCCTCCAGTAAGCCCAGTGAGAGTTCCTTGCCCGCATCTGGAAACAAGCCCTCCGCCTTGGGCGCCAGTCGATACATGATCTCCGGCCGACCCACCTCAGTCCGGGGAACACGCCACGTTTCGACGAAGCCACGTTTGCGGAGGGCCTCACATTGGTCCTTCACCCCCATGTAACTGCCTCCCAGGCGCCTCTGGAGTTCCGGCACCGGCATGCCACCGGATCGCTTCAGCTCCTCGAGGACATTCACCCACGACGTTTTCACCAAATCCCGGAACCCTTTCAAAAACACCTCGGCACGTTCCCGGTGCGACGCCATCCACGCAACCGAAAAGCCTGTTCCGCAGGCAGTTCCGGTTTCACTTGTCGGGCCGGCCCCGTAACCCCGAGCATCCGCCGCGTGCACGACTTGAAAACGATCTCCGGCCTGTTCGATATGCGGGCCGATTTCATCCAGGCCCAGCCATACGGCTCCGGTCACATCAATGACACCTATTGCGCCGTTTACGATCAAGCCGGCCGACCGATGCGGTACATTCACCAACGCATCAATGACCACGTCTTCAAGAACCCAGCCGCGTTGATGGAGAACATCGAACGGGTGACTCGCCACTCGCTGCAGCGGCTCCTCGAAATGGATCACCCCGAGGCGCACCGGCGAACCCTCGTGACCATTCCCGCCCTCGATGGCCGGCCTTGGGCACGCGATGCTGATGGAAATTGGTGGCGAACGTTCCCCTTCATTGAGGGCGCCAAAGGCTACGACGAAGTCGAAACCCACCAACAAGCCCGCGAAGCGGCAAAGGCATTCGGCGAATTCCAGAAGCTCGCCGCCGACCTCGGGGGGCCCCGACTTCACGAAACAATTCCCGATTTTCACCACACTCCGAAGCGCCTTGCCACGCTCCAGGCGATTGCCAACGAAGATTCAGTCAGCCGGCGCACTCGCGTCGCCATCGAGCTCGAATTCGCTCTGGATCGGGAGATGGACACCCGAAAAGTCACCGATCTCATCGCCCTCGGCAAAATCCCCGAACGCGTCACCCACAACGACACCAAGCTCGGCAATGTTCTCCTCGACGAAGTGACCGCCGAAGGAGTTTGCGTGATCGATCTCGACACCACGATGCCCGGATCCGTGCTCTACGATTTCGGAGACATGGTGCGAACCATCTGCCCCAGCACTCGTGAAGATGAAGCCGACCTGAACCGCATCGACTTGAGACTCGACCGTTTCGAAGCGCTGGTCGACGGCTACCTTACCAGCGCGGGTTCTTTCCTCCTACCTGCTGAAATCGCCCTGCTCGCCGAGTCAGGAAAACTTCTCGCCCTGGAGTGTGGCATTCGCTTCCTGACCGATTTTCTCGATGGGGACCGTTACTTCAAAACTCATCGGCCAGACCACAATCTCGATCGCTGCAGGGCCCAGTTCGCTCTGGTGCGCGCCATCGAGAAGCGACTTCCAGAAATGGAAGACCTCGTCGCCCACCGAGCTGGCATCTAAGGTTCGTTCACATCCCCGCCTCCCCCAACAGTCGGCGGGCTCGATGCAAAAACGTGTGCTCCGCGAGAACCCGCTCGCGACCCGCTCGAGCCACCTGATCGGCATATTCAGGGTTTGCCAACAAATGGCGAATCGCCACTGCCAATCCGGCAAAGTCGTCATATCCGATGACTTCCTTCCCGGGTTCGAAACACAACGGAAGATCCGGCACCTCCGGGTACAGCACCGCCCCTCCGCTACAGGGTGCTTCAAATGCCCGGAGGTTCAATCCACACTCGGTATTTCCCGGTTGGAGAGGGCTCAGGCAGCCCAAATAACTGGCGTAAATCTTAGCCAACGAGCCGGATGATATCCGTCGCCCTCTCCACGGGCGGAGAAAATCACGACAACCCGGCCCGAAAACCTCGATGGGCAGTCCCTCTGACTTCACCCGATCAAACAGGGCACGGCGATGCTGACTGCACTTCCCCGCAAATACGACGGCAGGCTTTCGGGGCCGATCTCCCATCCAAGGATATCGCTCCGGATTCACGGCAAGGGGCAGAAAACTCAATGGGGCCGCCGAGCCGTAAAACTTCTCCAAGGCGGGAATGCAGCCACTATCGAAATAGTACACTTGGTCAAAACATGCCTCTTGCCCGTGAGGCACCCCGCCCATGTGATCGCACAGCCACCCCACCACGTGAGTATTCTTGAGACTGGGTGCCAATCTCTCCCACGCCGAATTCACCAATCCTCCCCGATTCTGAAACACCACCAGATCGGGTGCGAAGTTCTCCAACTCGGCGATCATGCGATCGACCACGGCAGGGTTCTCTAGATCCCGCCGCCCTTCTCGCTTTTCCGCCCACCTTTCCGCCGCATTCAACGCTTGGGTTCCGATGCCTAAAACCTCAGCACCGGCCTCTTGAAAGCCCTGCTGCAGATCCTCGAACCACGTGAGAATACTCCGTGATTTTCCGACCACCGCCACCCGCGGACGCGCCTTCGCCTGCTCCATCTCGGAGGGCGTAGCAATCCCCCCCGAGGCGGTCAATCCGCGGCTGTCGGGCAAGCCATGGTTGCCGAAGGCCATCCGGTCCGGTTAGCTGCCTCGTCTCCCATGCTGGCTTCCCTATTTCGCCCCCGCCCCTCCTACCTGACCTGCGCAGGCCGGGACGATGGTGGCGGAGCTCAGATCATTGCCCAGATCTCCGTGATGGCTCTCGCCAAGCTTCGCGGTCTCACCTACGCCCACACCCCCCTCTCCGACGTCGCCCACCGCCCTGAGGATCAATCTCGCGAGGCTTGGGCAGCAGCATGGGAAGAGCGCTTTCAGCTTGGCCACGGCGAAATTTCCGCACAAGCGCTTCTCGATCAAGGACTCTCCTTCCGTGCGATCCGAAGGGCTCATCGCTTTTTGCCGCGCCCCCACACGGTCCATCAGCTCGCACACGCCCACAAAGTCACCAATCGCCACCCAGAGGTTCTCGCCAAACTGGCACCTGAGCTCCGTGAGCGCTACCTGCGGACTCCGACCCCGCCACTCCGGTTTGACGAAGGCAAAATCCGAGTCGCCTTGCATCTGCGTCGCGGTGATGTCGGTGCGTCCGGGCTCTTCTCCGAACGGTTCACGGAAACCGCAACGGTGGTCGAACGAGTGCGTCATCTACATCGTGTCTTTGGCCGCGAAAACCTTCACCTGATCCTCTTTTCCCAGGGAAAACCTGAGGATTTCGAGCCCTTCACCCAACTCGGTGCCGAACTGCAGCTCGATTTCCCGGTCTTCGACACCTTTCATCACTTCGCCGCATGCGATGTCCTGCTCACCGCCATCAGCACTTTCAGCTACCTCGGCGGATGGATTGGCGGACCCGTTTGTTTCTACGAACCCTTCTGGCATCCACCCTTGCCCGGATGGCACTCGGTCGATGAGCTAAAAACACTCGCGCCCCATGTTCTCCGAACAGAGGTGGAAAGCGCCCGCGCCCGCGGATTTCAATGACGCTGGCGCTCAAGAAGCGCACGGAACAGATCATGGGAAGCGGCGAGCTCATCAAATGTGCCGTCACCCACAATCCTCCCGCCTTCGAATACGAGAATCCGGTCGGCAATGCGGATGCTACTGAATCGGTGGGCGATGATCAGCGTCGTCCGCCCCTTGGCCAGAGTCGCCAGCTCTTGCTGGATTTGAGCTTCGCTTTCAGAGTCCAAAGAGGCGGTCGCCTCATCGAGGATCAGCACCGGAGCATCCTTCAGGAAAGCACGCGCAATGGAAATCCGCTGGCGCTGACCACCAGAGAGTTGAGCTCCACGCTCGCCTACCATCGTGTCGTATCCATGGGGCTTGGCACGAATGAAGTCGTCGGCATTGGCCATCTTCGCCGCCTGAATGACCTCTTCGTCGGTCGCATTCATGCGTCCGAGCCGGATGTTGTCACCAATGGTTCCTGAAAAGAGCACGGCCTCTTGGGGAACCAGAGTGATCTGATTCCGCAGGTCCTTCAGGCGCAATTGCCGAATATCGAGACCATCGAGTTTCACCGCGCCCTCCACCGGATCGTAGAACCGTGGCACCAAGCTGGCAAAAGTGGTTTTGCCCGCTCCCGAAGGACCCACCAAAGCCACGATCTGCCCCGCAGGAATCTGCACCGCCACCTCTTCAAGGGCGGGCTTGTCGTCGTAGTGGAACGATACGGTCGAAAACTCCAGACTCCCGACGGCCCGGCCTATTTCCACCGGATTCTCGGGATCCCTGACATCCTCGTCCGCATTCAAAATCACCTCCAATCGATCAAGGGAGGCTTCCCCCTCCTTCAACCGGCTGAACACCGCGGCAATCTTTTTCATCGCATCGTAGGCCAAATACAAGGCCCCCACCACAGCAAGAAAGCGCTCCAAGGTCAGTTCATGGCGAGCTCCGTAATACAGAGCCACTGCCACCACCAACGCCGCCAGAGTTTCAATGATCGGCATCGACGAGAAGCGGTACTTGAGCACCTTCATGTTCAGCGTGTTCCAACGCGCCTTCCCTTCCTCAAACCGCCGGTTCATCAATTCCTCCAAATTGAACGCGCGGATCTCTCGAGTCGATCCCAGCGACTCGACCAACACCGCCGAGTTGCTGCCCGCCTCCGCCTGCATCCGCGCCGCACGGAACATCAGGCGCTTCGCCATCAAACGCACCGGCACCACCACCAATGGAATGCTCAACAAACACAGCATCAGGAAAAATGATTCCTGATGACTCAAGCCATCGGCCACCAAATATCCGATCGCGGCAATCAGCGTGAACGGCTGCTTCAGCAAGTCGTTCGCGGCCGTCGTGACGATCGACTGAAGCATGCTCGCATCCCCCATCACCCGGTTGGTGAGGTCCCCGGTTTTCTTCCCTGAAAAGAACGCCAAGGGTAGCCGCTGAATCTTGGCAAAAACCATCCCTTGAAGCTTCACCAACACCTCCACCCCCGCACTGGCGACCCAGTAGACGTTCAGAAAATTGGAAATCCCCCGCACCGCAGCCACCAAGGGAATGATCGCGCAAGCGCTCATCAGCAAAATACTGCGACCCTTTTCCTCGCCCCACCGCTGATCGAAGTACTCGCGAACCGCCTCATGGTCATTGATGAAGCTCGCCGTCTTTTTGACCCCGTCGGGCACCAGACTGTCGAGCCACTGCCGAAACTCACCTTTGGGCTTTGGGGGCTCGGGAGCCGATTCCACCGACTCGATTTTGTCGGATCGGAAGATGATCGGAAACACCGTTTTGATCATCAGCGGCATGCCCGCACCACTGGCCAAAGCATACACGATCCCCGCCGCCAATCCGGCCAGGAATCGGCCTCGGGCGCCTTTCAGAAGGGCAAAGTAAGGGGCGTAGCGGTTCATCGTCCGGCCCATCCTTGTCAGGGGCAAGCGATCGACAAGCTTCATTTCCGGCCGGATCCCGCCGCCTCTCCATGGCACCGACCCACCCCGCACTGGGACGCGCCAGCCCTTGAAATTCACCCACTCCGCCATCCTTCCCCTCTAAGCTACCGGCTTTTGACTTGCCTCTCCACCGCCCTGTCAGAACCTTTCGCGGCGTGGATTTCTGGCGATCCTGCCCACCGTCCTCCTGCATCCCATGGCCACCCTTCCCAGGATTTCGATCATCACCCCCTCTTTCAACCAAGGGGAGTTTCTTGAGGCCACCTTGGAATCCGTTCTCGGACAGCACTACCCCGAATTGGAGTATGGAGTGATCGATGGCGGTAGCACTGATGGCTCCGTCGAGATCCTGAAACGCTATGCAGACCGTCTCGATTTCTGGGTCTCCGAGCCCGACCGAGGTCACGCCGATGCCATCAACAAAGGATTTGCCCGGACTCAGGGCGAAATCATGGCCTGGCTCAACTCCGATGACCTTTACACTCCCTGGTGCTTCAAGGCGGTCGCCCAGATCTTCGATCAATTTCCGCAGGTCAACTGGATCGTGGGCTTCAATGGTTGGTGGAACGCCCAGGGCATCATGACGCACGCCGAGCGCACCCCTAAGAACATCCACGATTTCCTCCTTGGCCGCTACTACGGTTGGATCCAACAGGAATCGGTCTTTTGGCGCCGCAGCCTGTGGGAGGCGGCTGGAGGTTACATCAGCCAAGATAAAAAGCTGATGGTCGACGGGGAACTCTGGTCACGATTCTTTCTCCACGACCGGCTCTACACCGTCGACGCCGTCTTCGGGGGATATCGCGCTCACGGCACCAACCGCGCAGGTAAGTTTCTCGACGATTGCCTTCGAGAAATGGACGAGTCCGTCGCCCACATGCGCCAGCAGTGCCCTCCTGAAGTTCTCAACCAGACGCGACGCCTGCGGCAACTGAGAACTCTTGCGCGCAAAACAGGCCTCAAGAAACAGGTCGCCCGTCAGGGCCGAAAATGGTTTCCCCAAATATTCGATGCTGCGGACTACGACAACATTCACTGGGATGGTGAAGCCTGGGTGCATCGCAAGCTGCCTTACTCACTCACCTGAACGGTCCTGCCTCCTTCGTCCTCTGCACCGATGACTCGCCCGCTATTCCTCCTCTCCCTGCCCCGTGCGGGATCAACCCTGCTCCAGCGCATGTTGATGGCCAGCGGAGAGGTCGCCACCTTGGGTGAGCCCAGTCTTCTGCTCCGATTCTTAGGGAACGATGAGATCATGACCCGCCGGGCCCCCTATTGGGACTATTTGGTCAGCCAGGCCATGGATGACATGCGCCAGGCGTCCCCCGGATTCGACGCCCGCTATCGCGAGGGGGTTCGACAACTCGCTTTGGGGGTCTACGACGAACTCGCAGCCGGGAAGCCGTGGTTTCTGGACAAGACCCCTCGTTATTCGCTCATTGCCGATGAAATTGGCCGCACGTTCCCGGACGCACGGTTCATCATCCTCTGGCGCCACCCCTTGGCGGTCGCCTCCTCCATGTGCGATACCTTCTGCCGGGGAGCATGGGAGGTCGACGACTACGCCATCGATCTCCACCGCGGCCTCGATTCCCTATTGGGCTTCGCCGCCACCCATCCCGACCGGATCGCCGAAGTCCGCTACGAAGATTTGGTGAGCAATCCCGTCGCGGAAATGGAGAAGCTCGAATGTTATCTGGGCCTATCCGGACTTGCAGCTCATGCCCGCCAACCTGCGTTGACTGCCGGAGGATCCCTCGGCGACCCAACAGGGGTGGTGAAATACCAGGGTGTTTCCGAACAAAGTCGTGAGGCTTGGAGAAGCGCCTACGACAACTGGGGCCGCCGTCGCTGGGCACGTCGGTATTTCTCCAACCCGGAACGTCGTGCGTCTCTGGCAAAGCTCGGCTACCACCTCCCACCCGAAATGGCTTCCACGCCTTGGTGGCAAGGGTCTCTCGTTCAAGGCTGGCGCGACTGGAAATCGACCATCGGAACCCCAAAACGGCTGCGCCAAGGGCCGCGCTGGCAAAGCCGATTCGTTGAAAAATTTCATGCCAAAAACGGATTCCCTATCGGCTTCCAATAGGGAGCCCGGGGAGCCCGATCAGGCGCGCTCGAACTGGTAGCCCCCCCACTCGATTTCCTCCGCGAACCGATCCGCCACTTTCGCGACCAATTCCTCATCGTAGTAGCTCGAGTAGTGCGCGCGGGAAGAGGCATTGCGCTTCGGCAAAACCACCCGGGGAATCTCCAGCCGATCGCAAACCTTACCGAAGTCCTCGTCGATCGACTCAAAACGGATCAAGAAATCGATGTCTTGGGTCAGGCTTCCTTTGGCACCCAAGCCCATCTTGCCAAGAAGCTTCTCTCCCACTTTCGGGCAATGCACGTAGTGCCTCAGGGTCGGTGTCTCGGCCAACAAGGAGAGAAAATCATCCCGATCCCACGCACTCACTTTACGATGCGGAGAAAAATAAAATGAGATCATCATGTCCCATGGATTTCGCAGCGTCGCAAACTTGAACAACTTCTCGAAGGTCGCACGGTCCAAAACCTCGCGGTATTCAGCAAGAGTCGCGTGCTTGGTGATTTGATAGTTCGCGTTGCGAACCTCAAAACGCTCCACCCCATCCTGATGTTCGCCCATGATCACGATGTCATCCTCGGAATAATCCTTGAGGATATTCTGGATACTATTTCCCCCGGTCTTGGGAACGTGGATGAATAAGAACTGGTGTTTGAGGGAAATCATCTTCGGTCGTCAAAAAGTGGAGACGGTGAGGAAAACTCTCACACCGTCGGTGGGTTCCACCGAGAAAACAGGAGCATCGACCGCTGGCAAGCCCGGAGCCGCCATTCCCCGGAGACGAGCCCCAAGCTTTGCTCGTTGTGACTCAAGGGTCACGGCCCCGAATTTGCTTTCCTTCCCATCATCTTTCATCCCATGCATGAGGTCGCCGCCTCAGAAAAAGTGAAAACCACCTCACTGAAATCCAACTCGTTACCTGCGACTTGATCCCCTACGACCCCAAACAGCCGCTCATTTTCATTCACATGCCGAAAGCCGGCGGCACCTCGTCGCGCAATATCGTCCGTTCGTGGTTTGAGCCGAATTTTCACACCCATTACATCAACGAAATGGACGGCAGCCTGCCCGCTCCCGTTGACTTGGCACAGGTGCATTGCCCCTCCCAACCTGCGGTGATTTTCGGGCACTTCAATCGTCGCCGCGGTGCCGGCATCCCCGATTACTACCCCGAGGTTCGGCAGTTCGTGACGATTCTCCGCGATCCTCTTGCGCTGGCCATTTCGCGTTATTTCTACACTCGAAAAAATGGCAAAGACTGGAAGCAAAGTCCCGAAACCCTGGATCTCACTATCAACGATTATCTTCGAGAGTGCCGCATCGATATGCTTCAACATTTCCCCACCGACACCTCGATCGACAACTACGAGGAGGTGATCCACGAGCATTTCGTCCACATCGGGATTACCGAAAAGCTCTCCTGCTCGATGGCGGTGATCGCACGCAAACTTGGCAAGCGTCCCCCCCGCTATGTTCCGGTCAAAAACCGCTGCTCAAGGGAAGGCACCATCTGCGAGCAAGCCCAAAAGGCCTTTCGAGAACGCCATGAATTGGAATTTGCCGTCTACGATTGCGCCAAACGATTGCATCTTGCCGAAGCCTCGACGCTGCGCTGCAGCCTGATCCAA
This sequence comes from Haloferula luteola, assembly GCF_014201715.1. Classification (GTDB taxonomy): domain Bacteria; phylum Verrucomicrobiota; class Verrucomicrobiia; order Verrucomicrobiales; family Akkermansiaceae; genus Haloferula; species Haloferula luteola. Next base: position 62,663 of record NZ_JACHFD010000014.1, on the reverse strand, counting down.
CGGCTTCTGGGTCGCTCCATGCGCTAGCCACGCTCCCCATCCATCGGATACTCGGTGAGCAGGGATTGCATGCTCTCCTGCAGAGCTTCGATCTCTCGTTTCTCTTTCCTCAGATGGCGACGCCACCTGCGGACCGATGGGAGAAATTGAGCCCAGGGAGAGCTTGCACAGCGCTCGCGATAAGCCGCCATTCCATGCATGCGTGAAACCATGCGCGGTTGGAGCTGACGATAAGCCGCCATGATGCGCGGCAACACGGGATCCTCCGCCCAGCGGCCCTCCGCCTCGGCGGCCAGTTCCTCCGGAGCCCCCAACAAGCGCTCTACCAGATCGCCGCGAATCCCCACCACTCCCGGTTGCGTCTCATGAATCCAAAATTTTGATGGCACCGTGGGATCGACCGCCCAACGCGCCTGAAAACTCATTTTTACCGCCCAAGCCGCATCTCCGGCATGGCCATACTCGACAGGAAGCGGATGCGCTTGCAGGAAATCGGCACGGTAGAGATTGCTCGCGCTGCTTCCAATCAGGGTTGCCGGATAGGCCGCTAGGCAGCGTCCTAACCATTCTCGTACCGGAAGCACCACAGGGGCTTCCAGCTTCCGCTCTCGCACCAACTCATGGACCGGCCAGGTCTTCCCCAACGCCTGGCCCGAATCATTCACCAACTCCGGGGGGCTGATCACAGCGTCAACCTGCAACGACTCCGCCGTTTGCACCAATTGCTGCAACCCCTTCAGCCCGATACAGTCGCCTACGGTCGCCATGTAAACGTAGCGGGAGGTGACCTGCGAAATCCCAAAATTCCACGCCTGATACAGCCCAGGAGGCCGATCGTGAAACTCCGCTCCAGGATGCTGCAACGCCGCCTGGAGCGCTTCCATGGTGCCATCCGTCGATGCGCTATCGACCACCACCACCTGCTCCACATGAGGGAGAAGCTCCAGGAGATCGGCGATATGGGCATCCAAAGCCGGCCGACACTGCTTCACAGGCACCACGATTCCTACGGGAAGAACTTCAGACATCGTGCCCTCCCTTCTTTGAAAAGGGTGGCAGGTGGCCGTCAAAATCGGCGACTGACAAGGATCGAGCGGGCATTTCCCGGCGGATCGTCCGTGACGCGATGCCCACCAACAAGCGGAAAACCCGCACTCCAAACCACGAAGCCCGCCGCATTGGACAAGCTCCGGGCCTTCGGATATGGCTACGCGCCTGATGCCCTGCGTTCCGCACCGCCGATACACCCGGTTCATCCTCAGCACCATCGCCCTGACCCTCCTCCTCATCGGCGTCACCAATCTGGTGGTCAACCCCTGGCGGGTCCTCCCCACTTTCCTCTCCTCCAAGTCCTTGGAGCCCTGGCGTGACTTTCCCCGCCACACCCGCACCGGCAAAGCCGGGGTCGTGCTGACCCACCCGGACACCCAACTGGCCATGTTCGGTTCCTCGCGGGTGGCCATCGCCATGCGTTCCAACGATCCCGCTTGGCAGGGCCTTCCTGCACTCAACGTCGGTGTCCCGTGCGGCAACATCATCGAGAACACCACGGTCGCCCATTACTCCCTCGATCGCCTTCCTGAAACCGATTGGCTCATCCTGAACCTCGACTACGGCACTTTCATGTCGGATGGCGACAGTCGAGCTCTGGCCGATTTCTACGAATCGCCCTTTTCCCCCTCCCCTCCACTGGAAAGAAACCTACGCTACCTCGTCGGCACCTCCACCCTGATCGGGTCCATCGACACCCTGAAGCGAGCCGCCGAGGGCGAGACCTCCCAATTCTCGCCGCGCGGCGATTGGCTGACCTGGCACATTGACGAACCCCGGCAACTTCTCGCCCAGCACCTCCGCGACCGCAAAAAAGGCCGCGATCAACAGTACGGCAATCACCCCGAAGCTCTGCGGGAAGCCCGCAAGGCTTGCTTCGTGGCATTGCTCGACCGCTGTCTCAGCCAAGGAATCCGAGTCACGCTCACCTGCATCCCCATGCAGGCCCTCACCCAAGCCTGGCTCGGTGAAGATCCCGCACCTGGCCCTGTCTGGGAAACCGAGCGCCGATACTTCGCTTCAGTCGTCGACGCCATGCGGCTGAAATACCCCGATCAGCAACTCGATTGGTGGGACTTCTCCCTATTCCACCCCCTGACGACCGAACCTTTCCCCCCCGTGGGCAAGCACTTGGGGGGCACCGATCACTGGATCGATCACTCCCATCCGAACTCTCTTCTCGGAGCGATCATGGCGGCACGCATCGCCGGCACCCAGGGTCCGGAACACGCGGGTCCCCCCTTTGGCTGGCATGTTGATGGCTCCAACATTGATGCCTTTCTCGCGGATCTTGTCCGCACCGAAGCCGAATATCGCCAGCAAATGCCTCAGGAAATCGAGTGGGCCCGCAAGGTCACCCAAACCTCGACCCGACCCTGACTCCCCAGCCCACGCTCCTTGACCAGCTCCTGAAGATTCATTCCAATCCCGCCCTTCCCGCGGTCCGCCTCCGATGATTTTCAATTCCTACACTTACCTTCTGCTGTTTCTGCCGCTGGCCCTGATAGGCTTTTTCTTCGCGGCACGCATCGCGGTTCGGGCCGCCTTTGTTTGGCTGGTGATCGCCAGTATCGTCTACTACGGATGGTGGAACCCCGATCCCTCCCAGCCTTGGAAGCCTTGGTATGTGCTGCTCATTCTCGGCTCCTGTCTCTTCAACTTTTGGATAGGAGAATACCTCGCCCGACACCGTGGCACTTCCCGGGGAAAAACGCTGTTGATCAGCGGTGTCTCCGCCAACCTGATCCTGCTCGCCTACTTCAAATACACCGGCTTTGTCGGCCGGCTCATCGAACAACTCGGAGATTTCTCCTTCCACCTTCCCAATGTCGTCCTCGCTCTGGGCATCTCCTTCTTCACCTTCCAACAAATCGCCTACCTCGTCGATGCCTGGAGGGGTGAAACCGAAGAATACCGCTTCACCGACTACCTCCTGTTCGTCTCGTTCTGGCCCCAATTGATTGCCGGTCCGATCGTTCACCACAAGGAGATGCTTCCCCAGTTCGAGAAGCAAACTTGGAAAAACCACCGCTGGGTCGACACTTCCGCTGGCCTCACAATCCTTATCATCGGCCTCTTCAAAAAGGTGGTGATCGCCGACAACGTCGCCCCAGTCGCCAATGCCATCTTTGAAATGGCTGGAGGCACCGGTCGCCCCCCCGGGTTCTTGGAAGCTTGGGCGGGAGCCATCGCCTACGGCATTCAGATTTACTTCGACTTCTCCGGCTACACCGACATGGCCATCGGCTCCGCCCGTTTGTTCGGCATTCGCCTACCTCTCAATTTCCACTCTCCCTACAAGGCCGTCTCCATCGTCGACTTCTGGCGCCGCTGGCACATCACCCTTTCCCGTTTCCTGCGCGACTACCTCTACATCCCTCTCGGCGGAAACCGGAAAGGCAAGTCCCGTCGCTACGTCAATCTCCTCATCACCATGGTGCTCGGGGGATTCTGGCACGGTGCAGGCTGGACCTATCTGCTCTGGGGGCTCCTCCATGGGGTCTTCCTTTGCGTGAACCACGGCTGGATCTTCCTTCGCAAAAAGCGCGGCCTTCCGAAGGTTCCCAAGCCCATGGCCATCGCCATCACGTTCCTTCTGGTCATCATCGCCTGGGTTCCCTTCCGCGCCGGCACCTTCGAACTGGGATCCAGTGGCTCGACCACCAAGGCCCTTGCCGCCACCCGCGAGATGCTCGCCGCCATGTTCGGCTTCCACGGCCTCGGCGGCTGGCCCGACGTCGCCACGCAAGTGGTGAAGGAAAGCCACGCCCTCCGTGCCTGTCTGTTGGTCTTCGTCTGCTGGTTTGTTCCCAATACCCAGCAATTCATGCGCCGCTACCAGCCCGCCATGGACCCATCTCACTTTGAAGACTACCAGATCGGTCCACGAAAATGGTGGCAATGGCGCCCGAACAGCCGCTGGTTCGCATTCACCCTCCTTCTGATGCTCGCCACGCTTTATCAGTTCGATAAACTCAGCGAGTTCATTTACTTCCAATTCTAACCTCAACCCGCTTCTTCGGTTGGCACCCCTCTTCGGCTCCAGCTCTGGGCGCTCGATGCGGAGCCATTGCCGCTACGCCTCAGGGCTGGTCGCAGGGTTCCTCCTGCTGTTGGTGGCATTCTTTGCCGCCAACACCCGCATCGACCCTCTGTGGGTGACTCCCAGCCCGTGGACCGATCCCGGATTCGCGCCCTACAAACAAATTTACCGCAGCCTCCGAACGGCCAAAGCCGGCATGGTGACAGCGGAGCCATGGGACTTCGCCGTGGCAGGTTCTTCCCGCGTCGCTGCCGCCTTCGATCCGACCGAGCCTGCTTGGAGCGGTCACCACGGCATCAATCTCGGCCTCTGGGCCGGCAGCATCACTGAAAATGCCGCCATGGTCGCTTATGCGCTCGACCATCAACCCTCCTTGCGACGGATCTTCGTCGGTCTCGATCTCAACGATTTCAGCTCCAGCTACGACCTTCGATCCGTGACTGGCTTTGCGTCATCTCCACTCAATCCTCGAAACGACAATCTGGAATACGACCTCCGAAAATACGTGGGCATTTCCACCTTCACCGCTTCGATCGCCACTTGGAATTCCCGCCGCGCCCTTGAACCGGCCCCTTTCACCCCCCAAGGATTCTGGAGAAACCCCATCGGTGGACGCGGCTTCCGCAGCATGTTTCGGAGTGACTCCGCTCCCGTCGCCCTGAGAACCGCCAAATCCCGCCGTCACACTCCCGAAGTCAGCTCGGTCAAAATGGCGGCCGTGCGGGATATCCTCGCAGCAGGCCGCCACCATCAGGTCGAAATCACTCTGTTTCTCACTCCTGACCACGCAGCAACCGCTGCCATTCCGGCCATCCTCGAAGTTCAGGACCCGTTCTTTTTTACCGAACGATCGGCCCTCACCCGCCTCGTTGCAGAGGAGAATCAAGCCCACCCCGATACCCCCCCGGTTTCACTATGGGACTTCACTGGGTTCGACTCAGCCAACACCGAAGCCATCCCCGCGGGTCCCACCGCCTCAGCCCACTGGTGGATCGATGGCATTCACGGCTCGCCCAAGCTCGGTGATCTCATGATCTCAAGAATGCTCCAGCCCTCCTCGACTCCCTCCAGTCAAGACAACTACGGTTGCATTCTCCTCCCCGAATCGCTTTCTTCCCGCGAGCGAGAGATTTCGCTCGGCTACGCCACCTACCGCAGCACCCACGCCCGCGACTGGGAGTGGGTCAGTTCGCTCGTCCTGAAGGACCAGGGCGGCGGTTTTTGATCCGACCTTTTTCTCCATCTGGCATGTCCGCGTCCGACCCTTCCTACCACCGTGCCCGCCAGGGCCTTCGCAAGCACACCCTTGGATTGCTGGCATGGTTTGGATCCATCATGCTCGTCTTTGGCTTTCTCGCCACTTGGGTGAACCCTCTCTGGATCACCCCTTCCCCTTGGTCTTCCGCCAGTTTTGACCACTACAAACCCGTTCACAAACACCCTCGTCTCGGGAAGACCGGCTTGGTGCGAAGTGGAAAATGGGATGCCATTCTGCTCGGATCTTCGCGTGTCGACATCGCCTTCGATCCGCAGCATCCCGCCTTCGGAGACCTGCGGGTTGCCAACCTCGCTCTGCGTGGAGGAACCATCACCGAGCATCGGGCCATGCTCGAGTATGCTTACGCACGGCAACCTCTCAAGCTGGTCGTTGTCGGCGTCGACCTTGCCGATCTTACCTCCCGACATGACGTCCTCGACGTCGCCGGCTTCCAAGAATCCCCCCTCAGCGAGTCCGGAGATCCCTTCGAAAAGGAACTGCGCTATCGCTTTGGCACCTCCGCCTTCGAGATGAGCGTCAAGACCCTCGACTACCGCTTCACCAAGCGCCTTTCCGCCTACAGTCCCCAGGGGCAATGGGTTCGCCAACTCGACAAGCGACCCCTCCGTCAAGTCCTCCAATATGAATCGTTCATGTGGGCCAACCGATTCATCAAAGAACGCCACAAGGGCATCGCCGGCAACCCGGACAAAGTGGAAGACTATCGCCAAATCATCCGTTTCTGCCTCGATCACCATCTGCGGCTGTTTCTCTGCATCCCCCCCAATCACGCCGCTTTCCTCTCGGTCTTTCGACTCAAAGGCGACCCCGATCCCGGCTTTCGCACCGACCGGGAAATCATGACTTCAGTCATCGCCGAGGAAACCCAAGGCAACGACGCTTCCTCAATCACTCTGTGGGACTTCAACGATTTCCACCCCTACAATTGCGAGGCCCTGCCACCCATCGACCAACCCCGCAAACCCACCTACTACTGGGCAGATGGCACGCACGCTCTTCCCACGCTTGGCTCGATCATGCTTTCGCGCATGATGGACTTGCCACCCGCCCATCCCGAAGACGCCACCTACGGCACCCCTCTCACAACAGAGAACCTCGACGACCGGGAACAGACGTTGCGCGATGGCTACCTGCGCTACCAAAAGGACCATCCGGAGGATTTTGCTTGGGTCGAAAATCACATGAATCTTTGGAAACCCAACTGAGGTGCTCACCATGAGTTTTTTCCGCGCCCGCCCTCCGAGCTGGAAGTTCATCGCGAGCTTCCTCCTGATCATTGGCATCGTCCTCACCCTCGCGCTGGGCACCAATTTGGTGGTCGATCCCTGGCGACTTTTGGCCACCCCCTTCCATTCGAAATCGCTCGATCCTTATCGCGACATTTCCTCACAGACTCGAACCGGAAAATGTGGATTTGTTCGTTCCGCTCCGCACATCGGAATCGCCCTCTTAGGTTCCTCTCGGGTCATGCTTGCCCTGGATCCTGAACTCCCGGATTGGGGACGCGACGACGTCTACAACCTCGGTGCGAGTGCGAGCTTCTTCTACGAAAATGAGGCCATGTTTCGGTACCTCGTTGCCCACCAGAATCCGGAAACGATCGTCCTCGGCATTGATCCCGGCGACCTCAGCAGCGATCTCGATAGCCGCCCAATGGGTGACTACTATGCCTCCCCTCTCGGCGATGCCAAAACCCGCATCGATCGCGAACTTCGATACCACATTGGTGTCTCCAGCCTGGAAGAATCCATCCAAACCCTGATTCGCGCCGCGCGCGATACCCCTCCGAAGTTCAGCCCCCGCGGCTTTCGTCTCAAAGACAAAAGCAAAGCCAAAGCGAAGACCCGATCGAGTCAGCGCGCCTTCCTCGCAGAAGCCTTTCGCACTCAGGCCGCATTCGGCTTTGTCACCAAAGATCGCATCGCCAATCCGATTCGCGAAGACAAAGGAAGACTGCTCCGGGGAATCATCGATACCTGCCACGAAAAGGATATTCGCCTCATTCTGCTTCTCCATCCCCAGCACGTTCTCCCCTACGCCGATCTTACCCCTCCGACCCAACCACCACTCAGTCTCGAGCGTGAAGGGATCGTTGAGATCGTCGCCTCGTCCGATGCCGCCCACCCCGACAAGCCGCCCACCGTGGTTTGGGACTTCCGTGATGCTCACCCGCTCAATTGCGACCCCATTCCTCCCGATGCGGAGTCCCGCATGCCCCATTGGGCAGACTTCGAACACTACTCCAGCTCCATGGGTCATCTGATGTTGGCCCGAATCTTCGACTGGAATCTCCCCATCCCCGAGGGCGAAAACTACGGCATTCGCCTAACATCCGAAAACCTTGCCTCTTGGACCCAGCACTGCGTCGATGGCTATACCCGCTACATCGAAGGCGCCGGGCATGATGACATCCTATGGAAAATCTCGGTGATCGAGAAAGCACGCAAACCGGACTGACCTCCCAGCGAGCGACCTCCTTCACCCTCCGTCCTTTCGGATCCTCATGAGTCACCCCATTCGCCGAGCCCCCGCCACCCGCTATGCGGTGGCATTGCTCACCTGCCTTTTGGGGATCTTGCTGCTCAGCTTGGCCATCAATCTGGTGGTCGATCCATTCCGCATCCTCGCCAGCCCCCTCCAATCTTCGAAGCTCGATGCCTATCGGGAAATCGAATCCCAGCTTCGCACGGGAAAATGTGGTTTGATTCGATCCGCGGAGCACATTGGCATCGCGCTCATCGGCTCCTCTCGGGTCATGACTGCGTGGGACCCCGACCTCCCGGATTGGCAACGCAATGATGTCTACAACCTCGCGGCCAGCGGTAGCTTCTTCTACGAGAACGTAGCCGTTTTCGACGAACTGCTCCGTCACCACCAACCTGAAGCCGTCTTCTTCGGAATCGACCCCGGAGATCTCACGAGCGATTTTGATACCCGTCGTCTGGCCGACTTTGCCAGTTCGCCGCTTGCTGATGGCGGCTTCGACCTTGAGCGCGAACTCCGATATGCCGTCGGCATTTCGACCCTCACCGAGTCCCTCCGAACTCTTCGACGCGCCTCACGCCACGAATCCCCTAAGTTCACGCCACGAGGCCTTCACCGCCTCGGCCCCGAATGGTTTTCGACGGACCAACGGCAACTTCTTGCGGCTCTCCTCAACCGCCGTCGACCTCAAGCTTTCCCGGAATCCCTCGAGTCGGGAGCCCGCCTGCTTCCTGACAAAGCGCGGCTCCTCCACCACCTCGTCGAAACCTCTCATCAACGTGGAATTCGCCTAATTCTTGTTCTTCACCCCAGCCATTTCCTCACCCGCCTGCCCCCATCCGGAGCCACCCCGATCACAGTCCCACGTGAAAACGAGGCCATTCTCCAACTCGTGCGGCATGCCGACGGCAAGTTTCCCCAACAACTCCCCACTCCGGTCTGGGACTTCCAAGGCCCCCTCGCTTGGAACTGCGATCCCATGCCCCTAGGCGCAGGGGAGCGTATGGAACATTGGCTCGACTTCGGCCACTACACCCCGGAAGTCGGTCGCACCATTCTCGCGCGCATCTCTGGATGGCCCATTCTCTCAGCCGAGGGCCAAAACTACGGCACCCCCTTGACCCTCGCATCCCTGCCTGTGTGGCGAGAAAACTACCTTCGCGATGCCCAGTCCTACCTCGACGGTCCTGGCGGAAGGGACCTCGCTTGGCGTCAGTCACTCCTTCACGCCGCTGCCCGGCACTGATTCTCCATGCTCTTCAACTCTTACACCTACCTGCTTTTTTTCCTGCCGCTGGTGCTTCTGGGTTTTCACCTGCTGCGCCGGGCGCCGTTCAGGGTCAGTGTCGCATTCCTCGTCGTCTCTAGCCTCATCTACTATGGTTGGTGGGACTGGAACAATCTCTGGATCATCGGGGGTTCATGCATCGCCAATTTCTTCGCTGGCCGAGCCATTTCCAGACGCCGTCCGAGCAAATCCGGTTTCGCCATCCTCACCGCGGGAGTCATCGCCAACTTGGGCATCCTTTCTTACTACAAGTACGCTGGGTTTTTCGCCAAAATGGCGACCTCATGGGCCCATGCTGACTTTGATATTCCCGCCATCATTTTGCCTCTCGGGATTTCGTTTTTCACCTTCCAGCAGGTCGCCTATCTCGTCGATGCGTGGCGCGGGGAAACCAAAGAATACCACTTTTGGGACTACCTCCTCTTTGTGACTTTCTTCCCCCAACTGATTGCCGGGCCCATCGTCCACCACAAGGAGATGCTCCCACAGTTCGTGCGCCACAAGGGAAAGGGCCTGAGCGCGAATGATCTTTCCATTGGTGCCGTCATCCTCGTCGTCGGACTCTTCAAAAAGGTCGTCATCGCCGACTACCTTGCCCGGACTTCAACTCCCTTATTTGATCTCGCAGCCTCGGGGGATCGCAGCCTCACCTGCGGGGAAGCTTGGGCCGCTACTTTGGCCTATGCCCTCCAGATCTACTTCGATTTCTCAGGCTACAGCGACATGGCCATCGGGTCGGCTCGACTCTTCGGAATCAAGCTTCCGGTCAACTTCCACTCCCCTTACAAGGCCGTTTCCGTCATCGATTTCTGGAGGCGCTGGCACATCACCCTTTCCCGCTTCTTGCGCGACTACCTCTACATTCCGCTAGGAGGGAATCGCCGCGGCCCCCTCCGGCGCTATGGCAATCTTCTCATGACCATGCTCTTGGGTGGACTGTGGCACGGAGCGGGATGGACCTTTCTTATCTGGGGTGGCCTGCACGGCCTCTACCTCTGCATCAACCATGGCTGGGTTGCCTTGAGGAAAAAATTCTCCCTCCCCGCCATCCCCAAGGTGCTGTCCATCCCCATCACCTTCCTCGCCGTGATCCTTGCCTGGATTCCCTTCCGCGCGGGCAACTACGAGCTCGTGGCAACAGGATCCATGCACGATGCGCTTGAGGCCACTCGCTCGATCCTGTCGTCAATGGCCGGGCTGCATGGCTTGGAGTTCTGGCCATCGGAATCGGGCATCGTCGCCAGTTCGACCCGTGCTTGGCGCCCGATTTGCCTAGGTCTCATCCTCGTTTGGTTTCTCCCCAACACCCAGCAGTTCATGCGTCGCTACTTCCCGGCTCTCGGACTCGCCCAACTTCCAGGAGGTGCCCTGGGCCCACGCAAACGCTGGCAATGGAGACCCACCACCGGCTGGCTTTTGTTCACTCTCGCCCTGCTCTATGCCGTGAGCCGCGAATTCGACAAACTGAGCGAGTTCATCTATTTCCAATTCTGATGGCATTCGCTCCCTTGGATCTTTGACATCCCGAACTCTCTTTGCCGTGGATTGCTCAATTGTCGCGCTCATCAAAGGCGGGCTGGGAAACCAGCTCTTTTCCTACGCTGCAGCGCGAGCCCTCGCTCTGCGCACCCAGCGGACACTATGGGTCGACCCGGAGTCCGGATTTCTGCGCGACGGATACAGTCGGCAGTTTCGCTTGGGGGAATTTCCGATCGAGTCGTCCCTCGCCCCAGCGTCACTTCGACTCGGGTCCAGTCGCTCTTTCCGCCACCGCAGCCGACGTCTCTTCGATCGCTTTTTCCCGGCCGACTCCCGCTCGTACTGGGTGGAAAGAAAATCGACGAGACCTTCCGACCTCCTGAACTTTTCCTCCTCTCGGAAAACGATTTTTCTCAACGGCTACTGGCAGGATGGAGATTACTTTCGCGACTTTGCCACCCCACTGCGCCGCGAACTCACTCCACCGCCCCTTGAGGTCGCCTCCGATCTCGCACTCGAACAAGAGTTCCTCGATCAACCCTCCGTATTCGTTCATATCCGACGGGTTCGATATTCGCCCCGTCTCGACTCCGACTACTACCAGAGGGCTCTTGTCGATGCCTCCCAACGTGTGTCCGGAGTTCGATTTGAAGTGTTTGGAGACGACTTAGCTTGGGCTCGAACTCATCTCGATTTCGGGGCCCTTCCGGTGCGATTTCACGATGGCGACGTGTCCAATGAACTTCGTGACTTCCGCCTCATGCAGGCCTGCCGCCACGCCATCGTGGCGAACAGCTCATTCAGTTGGTGGGCCGCATGGCTTCGAGACTCAGAAACCAAATGGGTTTGGACGCCTGAAAATCCCGGCTGGCCCGTCGTTCCAGAACCTCACTGGCTCAGGATTGCGAATCGACTCGACGCTTCATTGAGCGATTAGGCGGCTTTGCGGATCAAACCGACGAGCACCCCCTGAATGACCAATTCTCGCGCCGGGATCAGGTCCGGATAGTCAGGATTCTCTGCCTGAAGATAAGGTCGGCGGTCCTTCAAAACGTATCGCTTCAAGGTTGTTTCTCCATCGATCAACGCGGCCACAATGTCACCCTTTCTTGGTTCTCGGAACTCCAAGATCACCGTGTCGCCATCGCAGATGTGGGCGTTGATCATCGAATCTCCACGCACTTTTAGGGCAAAGGTCCGCGCCGATGGCCGAATCCCCAGCGAACTGATATCGATCGAAATGCACCCCTCGCTCTCCGCGGTGGTGTCCTGCGCCATGCCCGCCGCAATTTGCCCGTAAATGGGGATGTCCACGATCGGTTCACGATCGAGTTGCTGAGGCAATACCACCGCTCGCGCCTTATTGGGTAGGCGTTGGATCACCCCTTTGCGTTCGAGAGCCCGCAAATGACTCATCGCCGCTGTCTGACTGGCAAAGCCAAAGAAATGCTGGATCTCACGCGTCGACGGCATCAACCCGCACATGCGCTGATACTCCTGCAGATACTCGAAAATCTCTCGCTGGCGTGGGGTAAGTGGCTCCGACATGACATTGAGAACAGTGTTCGAAGGAACAAAACCCCCAATCACGGATTCCGGCAAGCAAGAAATCGAAGCCCCTCAACGCCGCACCGAAGGCTGCCTCCATAAAGCAGACGGGGGCACATCCGCGGGACGACACACCGCAATGCCGGCATGCTTCGAGGCCCCCATCAAGTAATCGGTGATCGGACGATCAATGATCGTCATCCGGCCTTTGTCACGATCGGAGGTGGCGTGGCAAAAGTAGGCTCTCCCCTTGATCTTCAAAATCAGACCCACATGCGAGGTGTACCCATACTTCCAATGGGTGGTGATCGCGCACACGTCGCCATCCGCAAGGTCCTTCTCGATGTTTCGCACCTTGTCTTTCGGCACATGCCACACTGGAAGTGTCGAAACCCGGGCTTCAACCTTCCCCATTTCGGGAACTAGCCGGGGATTGCTGCGCAAATATCGGTAACTTTTCCACTGCACGGTCATCTCCCGAATTTCCCGCTGCAAGCGCACCGCTCCCGGTAGATGAGGCGTGATGTTTTGGGCAAGCTTCCGGCTCTCGTTGTTGAAAAACACCTCCTCCAGGTGATGCATCCGACTCAAGTAACTCCCTGTGCACACTCCATTGCGATATCGCTCGACCTCAATCATGTGCAACATATCCTCGGGTCGATAAGGCCCGGGCTTGAAGCGCAGCATTCGGGCAAATGCCAACGCGTTCTCGTAGAACGTCCAGCAATCCATCCCTTCGAGATTCACGATGGGATTCTCAATGCGATCATCAGCCTCCAAAGTGAAGTTCACGTAGGGCGTGCCCACCATCTCGCGCGCCGCGAGCATCGTTCGCACACCGATCGGTCGGACCCGCCAATTCTCCGCCTCCGCCTTGGCCACCATCGCTCGAAACTTCTGCTGGCCCGTGAAGGTGGTGCGCAAGGGCAAGCGTTGCGGACAGGCCGCAGGCACCGCCGGGGCTCCAGCAAGCTCTTGAGCTGTCCCTTGCGGCGTCGCCCATCCAAGCAGCATGGCCATCATGATCCACCACCATCCACGATTCATGATGGCAGCTTATCCGAGAAGGCGGATTCTTGGAAAGCCACCAACCCGAGCGTTCCGCAGAATTTCGCCCGATTCGCGTATTGCGGCACCTCACGACCGGTCGGCAGACTGTCGCCGTGACCGATACCATTCCTTGCAGTCCCTTCCTGGAAACCGACGGAGTCATCTACTTCCCCCGCCTCTGCGACAAGATCCGCCGCATGGCTGCCGGCACCCTTGCCACCGACTACCATGCGAATCTCGGCTCCGGGATGGACCTCTGGACCTGCCAGTTTCTCGGGGTCGAATACGAGGACCTGAAAGCCTTCGTCCTCAACGGCAAAACCGATGAAGAAACGCTCTCATGGGCCCGTGAAAATGGCATCGAACGCCCACCCTACGAAGCCGCATGGTGGAGGAGCTACATGCTTCACCGCGGAAGCCGCGACGACCTTGCTGAGCGCTTGGCGACCCGCAAACAGGAATCCGGCTTCGCCCATCGGGACGACATTCGTAGCTTCATGGACTACATCGATGCAGACGAAGGTCGCCTTTGAGAACTTGGCCGCCCGACAAGGGCTTGAAATTCAGGCTTGTCAGCCCCGAGAGATCTCTGCTATCCCCCCGTGTGTCCGGCGTTCATCCTACGGGATGACGTCATCCCCCGTTTCTATCACCCTCTACCCCACCCACCCCCATGTTTGCCAAGTGTCCCGTCTTGGCTGCGATGCTCGGGCTTGCCGCCTCAGCTGGTGCGCAGTCGATCAATCTCAGTTACGACGATACCTTTCCGTTTGACCCGGAGACTTATCATCACACCAACAGCTGGGTCGTCGATCAGGTGGGTTTCAATACCACCTCCGGAACCATGACGGTGGTCCCCGTGGGCGGATACCGTACCACGGTGATCACTCCAGATGGCTCGAGCGTCTCGGTTTACGATTTTTGCTCTGAGCTTTATGTCGGCCTGAGCACGCCACCGGTTTACGACGTCTCGGTTGGCCTCGGGAGCCTTTCCACGGCCAAGCAGGATGCCCTTCAGGTGTTTCTCTCCAACGCCCTGCCCCTCTTCCTTTCCACTTCCACCGGCACGTATGCCGCGGCCATCCAGCTTGGCATTTGGGAAATCATTGAGGACGGCAATCCTTACCTCGGCCTCGACCCTACCTACACTCTCGATTCCTCTATCGCGGGCCAGAACCTGTCCGCCAACATTGCCGACACCGGCGTGGGCGATGCGACAGATGCCGTCAATCTCGCCAACAGCTGGTTGGCCAACGTCACCGATGGGACCTGGTCCGATGAAGGAGGCATGACCTACTTCTATGCCGATTCCGTCGACGGTCAGCAGGACCGGATCTGGGTCGCCTTGGGCACCGTGACCATTCCAGAGCCCTCGGTCGCCCTGCTTGGATTGGTCGGAACCTTCGGACTGGTTTTGCGCCGCCGCCGCTGATCGCCTTTGCGAACCTTTTTCGACGCCGCCGTCCTCACTGAGGTCGGCGGCGTTGTCATTTTGACGTCCGGGGATTGACCGGATTCCAACAAGCTTCATGCGTTTCTTTTCATGCGCTGGACGCCGCAAGCTGTCGTCCTATTCTGCTCGCATGTCCGAAAAGCCTTTCGTTTATCAGGATCCCTTTCCGCTGGGACCCGATACCACCGAATATCGACTCCTGACGAGCGAGCATGTTTCCGTTGCCGACTTCGACGGCAAATCGATCCTCAAAGTCACTCCCGAAGGCCTCACCCTCCTGGCCAACGAGGCATTCAAGGCCATCAATTTCACCCTCCGGCCGAGCCACCTGAAGCAAGTGGCCGCGATTCTCGAGGACCCCGAAGCTACCGATAACGACCGCATGGTCGCCCTGATGCTCCTGAAAAATGCCGAAATCGCCGCGAACGGCATCTTGCCCAATTGCCAGGATACGGGCACCGCCACGGTGATCGGCAAGAAAGGCCAACAGGTATGGACCGGTTGCGACGATGCGGAATGGATCTCCAAAGGCATTCATCAAACTTACACCGAAGAAAACCTCCGCTACTCCCAGACGGCGCCTCTCACCATGTATGAAGAGGTCAACACCCGCACCAACCTGCCTGCTCAAATCGACCTCTATGCCACCGAGGGTGAGGCTTATCGATTTCTCTTTGTCAGCAAGGGCGGCGGGTCCGCCAACAAAACCTTCCTCTACCAAGAGACCAAGGCCCTACTGAATCCCCAGCGCCTCAAAGAGTTTGCCATCGAAAAAATGCGCTCGCTAGGCACTGCCGCCTGCCCACCCTATCACCTCGCTTTGGTCATCGGTGGCACCTCGGCGGAGACCTGCCTTAAAACGGTCAAAATGGCATCCACTCGCTACTACGATAGCCTGCCGACAAGCGGAAACGAGCACGGGCGCGCCTTTCGAGATCTGGAACTGGAAAAGGAACTCCTCGCTGCCGCACGTGAAGTGGGAATCGGGGCTCAATTCGGAGGGAAGTACTTTGCTCTCGATGTGCGGGTTGTTCGCCTCCCTCGCCACGGCGCTTCTTGCCCAGTCGGCATCGGGGTCTCCTGCTCCGCCGATCGCCAGGCCAAAGCCAAAATCACCCGCGACGGGATTTTCCTCGAACAGCTCGAAACCAACCCCGGACAGTACATCCCGGAAAAATACCGCGACTGGAAGTTCAAGGGCGTCGAAATCGATCTCGATCAGGGCATGGAGAACACGCTTGCCACCCTCTCCAAATACCCGGTGACGACCGCAGTTTCCCTAACCGGTACGATCATCGTCGCGCGAGACATCGCCCACGCCAAAATCAAAGAGATCCTCGAGACCACGGGCGACCTTCCCGAATATCTCAAAAAATACCCTGTCTACTACGCTGGCCCCGCGAAAACCCCTGCCGGTTACGCTTCGGGTTCGTTTGGCCCGACCACAGCAGGGCGCATGGACGGATACGTCGACCTGTTTCAAAGCCACGGAGGATCCATGGTGATGCTTGCCAAAGGCAATCGATCCCAGCAAGTCACCGATGCCTGCCATCAACATGGCGGCTTCTATCTCGGCTCGGCCGGGGGGCCCGCCGCGTTGCTCGCCAAAGAACATATCAAATCCCAGGAAGTCGTCGAATTCCCCGAACTGGGCATGGAAGCCGTTTGGAAGATCACCGTGGAGAACTTCCCCGCCTTCATTCTGGTGGATGACAAGGGCAATGATTTCTTCAAGCAGATCAGCCAGTGCCCCGTCTGCTAGATGGCAGATCTCCCATGGATCTTCAGCGATCCATCCGCCCAACCCGATCAAGTTTCTCGTTTGGGGCTCGCCTCCGGCCCCCATCACCCCTCAGCTTAACCACGAAACGAAGATCCTATCCTCCTTTCGAATGAAAACCAAAATCCTCCTCTCCGCCTGTTTGCTTCTCGCGGCCACCTCAGCTCCCGGCGCGCTGGTGATCACCGAAGTCATGGCCAATTCCGGCTCCGAAACCGGTGCCACCAACGGTGACTGGTTCGAACTCACCAACACCGGATCCGTCGCCATCGATCTTACCGGCTACTATTGGGACGACGGTGGGTCCTCCGCCAATGACGGATCCTTGTTCCCCGGAATCGTGATCGGTGCTGGCGATTCCATTGTGATCGTCGATGAAAATGCCACCAATCTCTCCGCCTGGGTGACCGCCTGGGGCGGCAGCGTCGTGGCCTATTCTAGTGAAACCTTCGGAGGCCCGAATACCTTTTCGGGGCTCTCGGCGAACGGCGACCAGATTGAGATCTGGGATGCAGACCCGAATGCCGGCACCGCCAACCTTGTTGCCTCTGCCTATTTCGGCACTTCCACCACCGGATATTCCTTCATTTGGGATACCGAGGGGAACTCACTCGGCATCTCCGTCGCAGGAGAAAATGGTGCCTACACCGCCGCCAATGGTGATGTGGGCTCCGCCGGAACCGTGGTCCCGGAGCCTTCGATCGCCCTATTCGGCGGACTGGGCCTCCTTGGACTTTTCCTGCGCCGTCGCTGAAGCTCGGCAATCTTCCGGTCTCAGGGAAAGCCCCGGCCCATGCCGGGGCTTTTTCATTCTCCCCCACGCCTCTTCCCCACGGAGCCTCAACAGCTCAGACCACTGCCAAAAGTGGCCGATCTTTCCATTGAGGAGAGTACCCTAAGCGGGCCAGCACACGCCCTTCTTCTGGCCAGATCCACACCCGCTGCCCTGACGAGCCGATCAAAGCCACCAGCGATCCCGGCTGATGACGCGATAGGCATGCCCCATTCCAGAACGCTGCGGACTGAGGCTGGTCCAACTGATCTTCGACCTCGATTTCCCGACTCCCACGATTTCTCCAAAGCCCCCCTCCAAACATCGAATTCGCCGATGAAGGGCGAGTCCAAGCGCGGAAATGAGAGGCACTCAGCCCCGCCGCATCGCGGCCATTGAGCAACTCCACCAAGGTCCTCCCCAAACGCCCCAAACCAGTGACCGTCAACTCGGCTCCTGTCGATAGATAGATCTGCCCACTGCCATCCTTCTTCCAATCACCACCCGTGAGACCGATAGGGCGCATCACCGCCGACTGAAGAAACCTCTCCACCGTCGTCCCTCGTGCGGCGCATTTCCTTTTCAGCACCTCACCCAGGAGCTCCCAGCACGCGGGGCCATATCGAAACCCTTCCCCCGGAGCCTCACGCAAGGGCAATGCCATCGCCACGCTTCCCTTGTCTTGCGGATGCGCGCGGTAGAGCGCTGCCACCCCCTCATCCAAACCCGCTGTCATCTGCAAAAGCATCTGAATCCGGATCTCTTGCTTGCCTTCAACTCCCTGCCACTCCGTCAACGTTTCCGCCACTCGTTCATCAAGGGAAAGCCAACCCTGCTCCGCAGCTTTGACTCCGCCAAGCATCGCCAGCGTCTTGGTGATGCTCATCACCGGCCCCTGCTCGTGAGTGCGCCAGGCTTTCTTCAGAGTGCCCTCTTCCCAGGCTCCCCAGCCCCTGCAACCCGTCGCAGAAAGGATCTTCTCCGCCTCATCAAGCGTCCCGCGATCCCAGCTCCGCAC
Organism: Haloferula luteola; assembly: GCF_014201715.1. GTDB lineage: Bacteria > Verrucomicrobiota > Verrucomicrobiia > Verrucomicrobiales > Akkermansiaceae > Haloferula > Haloferula luteola. Next base: position 44,419 of record NZ_JACHFD010000014.1, on the reverse strand, counting down.
GCCGCCACCGGAAAAGGGCAAACAACCGCCGACCCATCCACCTCCCGCCAATAACAACCAATGTCTCCGATTCACCTTCTCGTTCTCCGCCATCCCGGCTTTCCCTTCAAGTCCCTTGATCTCGGGAAAATCGCCCGTTGAAGATTGAAAATCCCGGCAATCCCCCCTACCCCCCTCACGTGCTCACGATTCACAACCTCTCCAAAACCCTCGGCGGCCGCACGCTTTTCCGCGAGGCCGATCTGACGATCAACTGGGGCGAACGTGTCGCCCTCGTCGGACCGAACGGCGCCGGAAAGTCCACCCTCTTCAAAATGATCCTCGGATCCGAGGAAATCGACAGCGGCACCGTGGAGCGCGACGAATACGCCATCACCGGCAGTCTCGCCCAGGAAGCGGGGGACCCCGGCGACGAAACGGTGCTGGAGATCGCCATGGGCGTCACTCCCGAGATGGTGGACGACCTCCGCACCATGCGCGAACACGAAAAGGCCGGCACCATCGACACCCCCGAATACGCCCACGCCCAGGATCAGTTCAATCTCCACAACGGCTACCAACTCGAACCCAAGGCGAAGAAAATTCTTTCGGGACTCGGCTACAAAGAAGCCGACTTCAACAAGCCTGCCCGCGAATACTCCGGCGGCTGGGTGATGCGTGCTTACCTCGCCCGATTGCTGGTCATGGAGCCCGACCTCCTGATGTTGGACGAGCCCACCAACCACCTCGACCTGCTTTCCCTCCTTTGGTTCCAGCGGTACCTTCAGAATTACCCCGGAGCCATCTTCATGATTTCCCACGACCGAGATTTCATGGATGCCATCGTCGAAACCGTCGTCGAGATCGACCCCGATGCCGCCGAACTCATCCACTACACCGGAAACTACTCCAGCTACCTCGAACAACGAGAAGCACGCTACGAACAAAAAGTTCAAGCCTACCGAAACCAGCAGAAGGAAATCGCTGGCCATCAGGAATTCATCGACCGCTTCCGCCAAGTCGGATCCAAGGCCTCTCAAGTCCAATCGCGAATCAAGTTTCTCGAGAAATTGGACAAAGTGGAAAAGCCCCGTGCACCACGGAAACCCTTCAAATTTCAGTTTCCTCAGCCTGCTCGCTCAAACCAAAAGGTCGTCGAACTCGACAAGATCGACTTCTCCTATGGCAACGACAAGACCATCTATCAGGGCCTCGATTTGACCATCGAACGTGGCGACAAGATCGTTCTCGTCGGTCCCAACGGCGCGGGCAAATCCACCCTTCTCAAACTCCTCGCCGGGCAACTCGAAATCACCGGTGGCAAACGCGAAGTCGGCTACCTGACAAAGATGGGATACTACTCTCAGCACCGTTCGGAAACGCTCAACGAGGACAATACCGTCCTCGAGGAGGTCCTCGGCTCCTGCCCCACCCTGCGTGAAGAAGATGCCCGCGCCATTCTGGGATCCTTCCTCTTCCGCAGAGCCGATGTCGAGAAACGCTGCGGCGTGCTCTCAGGAGGGGAAAAATCCCGTCTCAACCTGGTGAAATTCCTCGTCGATCCGCCCAACCTCCTGCTGATGGACGAACCGACCACCCACCTCGACATTCTTTCCATCGACTCGCTGGTCAATGCCTTGAAGACCTATGAGGGCACTCTCGTCTTCATCTCCCACGACGTGCACTTCATCCGCCACCTCGCGGAGACCACTCTGCACATCGCCCGCAGCGAGGACGACACCCACAGCGTCATGACCCGCTACACCGGAGGCTACGACTACTTCCTCGAGAAGTCCGGCCTCAATGATGATCGCGGCGCCGTGACAGCCTAACCGAGGACCCTTCATGGGAGGAACCCGCCTCCCAACTTTTTTCGGAGGCTAGAGTTCTCCCAAGAAACTAACAGGAATCGTTTCACACCTGAGAAAATGGAGGGCGAATGCAAGACGCCCATGAGCCGTGCGAATGCAGGAAGCAGCAGGTGCTCGACATTCAGGCATGAGGGGTGCTTTAAGTAAGGGAGACGCCGACCCACGGCGATCAACCCAACCTATCAACCCAAATGAAGCACCTGATCCCAAGCGTACTCGCGTTGGCCCTCCCCTCGGTTCACGCCGCCGTCAGTACGATCGCGGTCACGGGATGGAGTGAGGACATTGTCCTCAACGATCCATCCCCGTATAGCACCGCTGTCACCTCCACCATGGACAATGGTCTCGGCTCGTTCGAGAACTGGACGTGGATTGAAGAAGGCAACTACCTCGGCACCTCCGGCTCGAGCGAGTTCTTCGAAGGTCTCACCTCCGGCACCATCGCCAGCATGACGGGCAATGGAACCTTCGAGTTCCAAAGTTTCTCTGGCTCCAATGCTCTGCTTCTGACGAGCGCCGGTCCGTCCGGCCCGCTGCTCACTGGCACGCTGACGCTGTCCACACCTGCCAGCTACTCCTCGATCGCCCTGTTCGGGTCCACTTCGGGTGGCGCGACTTCCGCCACCGTGACTTTGACCTTCTCCGATTCTTCCACCTCGGAATACACGATCGCTTCAGGAACCGGCATCGGAACCGATTGGTTCAACACCAATGCGGACCGCGCGGTGGTGGTCGGAGGCCGTGCGGCGAACAAAAGCGAGGAAGGCTACACCGTGCTGTTCCGCGGCACCAGCGACTCGATTGCCATCAACGAGTCACTGCTGACTCTTACCGCCACGGACCAGGCAAAAGTCCTTGAGTCTGTCACCATCACCAACACGGGGGGCGGAAAGCTCGCCGTCATGGCCATCAGTGGTGAAGCCGTGCCTGAACCTTCGGCCGCTATCCTGTTCGGCGCCTTGGGTGCCTTCGGTTTGGTTCGCCGTCGTCGAATCTAATCAAATCGGATTCGCTCATGCTTTGGAGCCGACCGGGACACCGGTCGGCTCTATTTTCTTCAGGGAGAAGTCTCCACAGGCGCCCCTGCAGCGCCCATCTTCCGGCGAGCGGCCAAATCGTAAGACGCTGCCAAGGACTTCTGCAGCACCGGCACCATTTCTTTCTCGCGATCACGCACGGTGATCAGAATTTGCCCGTCCACCACTTTGACGGTGGTGGCCTCCCGAAGCTTGGCCCTTGCAGCATCTCGATCGAGATCCCATTTGGCAGGCAACGATAGCTCCTCCATCACAGGATCGACCACCTCCGCCAAATCGAGGTTTTCATCCATCTTTTTCGCCAGTTCGGCGAGCTTGTCGTCGCTCAGAGGCTCCGGCGCCTGCCAGACCATCCGTCCCTCCCATTGCATCCATTTTCGGGCCTGCCACTTTTGATAAACCTTATAGCCTCCAAAGGCGGCGCAGAGCGTCAAAACGCCCAAAACTCCCAACCAAATCCACACGCCCGCATTGCGATTCATAGCATCGGAACTACGCCGATCCGGCTACGAATCCAAGTGAGAAACCCGTTCACTCTCGTGACCTAACGACGCTGCCGCGAATTTTCCCTTTCCGCTGAAGCTCTGCGATGGACAGTTTTGATCCACATGGATTTCCCAGCGACTGCAGCCACTTCCGAAACCCTCCCTAACGGGCTCACTCTTATCCTCGATCCTTCCCCGGTTGCACCCGTCGTTTCTGCCCAAGTTTGGGTGGAAACCGGTTCCATCCATGAAGGCCCCCTCCTTGGCTCCGGCCTCTCGCACTTCCTCGAACACATGGTCTTCAAGGGAGGGGGACGCTTCGGACCTTCCGAGTTGGCCGAAACCGTTCAGGCAGGAGGCGGTCACTGGAATGCCTACACCACCTTCGATCGCACCGTTTACTACATCGATGGCCCCGCCTTGGGACTTCGATCGTTCCTCGAGGTCCTCGCCGCCATGGTTTTTCACCCCCATCTCCCCGAATCGGAGTTCGAGAAGGAAAAAGACGTGATCCGCCGCGAAATCGACATGGGGCTCGACGATCCTGATGATCGCGGCCATCGCCTGCTCTTTGACACCGCATTCATCCGCGATGCTCGCCGCCAACCCGTGATTGGCCACCGCGAACTCTTCGACCAAATCACCTACGACGATCTCCGCCGCTACCACGCCACCCGCTACACCCCCAACCGGGCCTGTCTGTGCTTATCGGGCGATTTCGATCCCGCAGAAGTGAGGGAAACCATCCTTTCCCTATTTGGCGACCTTCCCCGCGGAATGGAACATGAGCCCACTCTCCCCAGTGAGCCCCACCTACTCTCCCCCCGTGTCGGTCGCGCCACCTTCGCCGTGCCTGCGAGTCGACTCACCTTGGCCTGGCAAACCCCTCCTGCGGGCCATCCCGATCAACCTGCCTTGGATCTTGCCGCGGCGATCCTTGGCCGCGGCCGCTCCGCCCGTCTCTATCGCGCCCTCCGCGAAGAGCGCCCTCTGGCCCTGGAGATCAGTGCCTGGTGCTGGACGCCCGTGGGTTCACCCGGACTGTTCGCCGTCTCCGCGGAGGTCCTCCCTGAACATCGCGATGAATTGCTCGCTGCCCTGCGACAGTTGATCGCCGCCTTTCCGTCGACAGCTCTCGATCACGATCTCGAAAAGGCTCGTCGCCAAATCGCCAGCACCCAGATCAAGACCCTTACCACCGTATCGGGACGCGCCACCGACCTCGCCTCCAATTGGCACGAAGCTCGTGATCTCGACCACACGCGTCACTACCTTCAACAGCTCGATCGGGTCACCGCTGCCGATATTCGCCGTGCTCTTGGCAACTTGCTGACCACACCAGAGATCCTGACGTTTCTCGATCCTATCGACGCTCCGGAATCCACCGCCACCGCACGAATGGCAGTCGAAGCCCCATCGCCGGAGTCCTTCTCTCTCCCCAATGGAACCCAAGTCTCCCTCCTCGCCGATGCTCGCATTCCCCTGATTTCCCTTCAGGCCGTCATTCGCGCCGGAGCGCCCGCCGAATCGTCAGCAACGGCTGGCATCAATCGGCTTCTCGCAGCCGCGCTGCCTCACGGAACCCTCAGGCACGATGCCGCCGAGCTGGCGCTCACTCTGGAATCCCTGGGAGCTTCGTTCGGAGCCTCCGCCGGGAACAACTCCATCATCGCGCAGCTCTCAGGATTGTCCGGAGATCTTGAAACCCTGCTGCCCTTGTTTGGTGAAATTCTCTGCTCCCCCGCTCTGCCATCAGATGCCATCGAGCGAGAACGAGCATCCCAGCTCGCCACCCTCCAAGAGACCCAAGAAGACCCCCTTTCCCTCGCATTCCGCAACCTGCGCCCATTGCTCTTTGGAGAAAGTGGATACGGGCTCGCCTCTCTCGGCACCGAGACCTCTCTCGCGCACCTCGATCGCCTCGCCCTGGCTGCCCACCATTCTCTGCACTTCCGAGGTCCAAACCTTACTTTGGCACTTGCTGGAGACTTCGACCTGTCACGAGCCCGCGAACTGATCACGGCCGCCTTTGCAGGCTTGGAAGGCGGGGATCCTTGGCTCCCTGCCGCTTCCAAGCTTCCCGAATCAGGAGAGCGACTCCAACACCTCGCCAAAAAACAAGCTGTCCTCACCCTCGGCTATCGAGGTTGCGCAGCGCTCGACGAGGATCGTCATGCCCTGCGTTTCCTCCAAGAGTGGTGCAGCGACATGGCGGGCCCCCTCTTCATGCGCATTCGCGAAGATCTCGGCCTGGCCTACCAGGTTGGCGCGACCCAATTCCACGGTTTCGATACCGGCCTCTTTGCTTTCTACCTCGCCACCGACCCCAGCCAACTCGAACTCGCCCGCACCGAGTTGCTCAAAGAAATCTCCCAACTCGCCACCCAGGGCATTCCCGAGGAAGCCTTCGAACGGGTGCGGGCCACAGTCCTATCGGCCACGGCACTCGACCAACAATCTCCGGCCTCGATCGCCCGCCACGCAGCGATCGACACGCTCTTTGGGCTCCCTGCCACTCACCACCGTGAGTTGACCGGGATCTATCAGGCCCTCACGCCGGATGAGGTACGCTCGGCAGCCTCCCGACTGCTGGCCCTCCCACCCTGCGTCAGTATCGTGATGCCCGAATAATGCTTGGTATCGACCTCGGCCCACTCCCCATCTCGTGCTAGATTGGAGGTGCCATGATCCGTCGACTTGCATTGCTTCCGCTGCTCCTGGCATCCCTCACCGCCGCGCCGAGGGAAAAGCCCGCACAGTTGGAATGGGACGCATTGAAGCTTCCTTCGGACCTCCCCGAGGCCCCCAGGAAGCTCGTCGCAGATGCCCTGACCACCGCTCGAGATCTCCAGCTCTCCGCTTATATTTTCGGCAGCGCCGATCCCGACCAGGGGGGCTTCGATTGTTCCGGCTCCATGGTCTATCTTCTCCACCGCGCTGGACTCGAACCGCCTCGCAGTTCGTCCGCCCAGTTCGATTGGATCGAAGCATCCGGCAATCTTGTGCATGTCCCCCCTGGCGCGCGCGATCTCACCCACCCCGCCTTCAACCTTCTTCAACCCGGCGATCTGATTTTCTGGTCGGGCACCTATCAACCCACCGATGGCCGCACCAATGGCGTCACGCACGTTCAGATGTTTCTCGGTTGGGAAAAAGATGGACGTCCTGTGATGATCGGATCGACCGATGGTCGCAGCTACCGAGGCGTCCCTCGTTGCGGATTCGGAGTTTATGATCTGAGAGTCCCGCGCGCCGACTCGAAGTCTCGCCTCGTTGGATACGGCACCCCTCCGGGCCTGCTGCCTTGAATCCTCCCTTCTTCTCGAATAGACCGAAGTCCTGAACTCTTTTCATCGACTCCTTCCCCTCGGCCTTCTGGCGGCTTCCTGCGTGGCTCCGATTGCCCGTCGCGAAGTTCCGCCGCCCGTTCCACCCTCCATCGTCACCTCCGCCGACCATCTCGAAGCGGCTCGCGCCACTCATGGAGAGGACGATCTCACCGACCTCCTTCAGAATCTTCAAATCGCATGGCGAGCGGTCGCCGCCGGCCAATCCGAGGCCATTCCAGAATACAATTACCTCACCGCGCGTTTGGTGGGCCACCTCAACGAAGCCCAGCTCCATCCGTGGCAGGCCACCTGGCACTCCAAGGGCACCGCTTTTTCTCTCGCCGGAGCCTCCGATTGCGCGTTTCACACCGATGGTTACGACCTGCTCCCTACGGATGCGGTCGAATTCACCGGCAAATACTCCACCCGCCCCGATCTCCAACCCGGCATCGGAGCCCCCTTCATCAGTTCGATCAAAAACCCGCCTCCCTCCACCGGGCCACTCCCTCCGGATATTCGCGCCAAGACGCTCACGGCCGTGGTCCGTTTCGACAAAGATCACGCCGAACTCACCTTCCTCGATCCCTACGACCACCCCACCGTCACCATCGGCAATCACACCTACCCCCTGGCAGCCGACTACCTTTCCAATACTTGCTTCACGCTCAGCCAAACCCGAATCGACAAATTCGGGCTGATTCGCCTTATCCGCCCGGATCGATTCTCCGACACCGCTCAGATTCACCCCATCCAACCCTACGATCCAGAACGGGTCCCCATACTCTTCGTTCATGGTCTTCAGGATACTCCGGCCACCTTTGCGCCGATGTACTACAACCTGATGGCCGACCCAGAGATCCGGAAACACTACCAATTCTGGACCTTCAGTTACCCCAGCGGCTATCCGTATCCTTGGTCGGCCGCCCTGCTGCGGCGGGAGCTCGATCGCATGCAACGGGAATGCCCCGGCCATCAAGAGATCGTGATCATCGGGCATAGCATGGGGGGACTGATTTCGCGCCTCATGGTCACCGATGCCGGCGATCAAATCTGGCGCAACTATTTCGGCGCCCCGCCTGCCCAGTCTCGAGTTCGGGGAGAAAGCCGACGTATTCTGGAAGAATCCCTGATCTTCCAGGCCCGCAGCGACATTTCCCGCGCCATCTTCATCAATGCACCCCACCGCGGCTCCGATCTCGCCACCAACTGGATCGGCCGCATCGGCTCTCGGCTCGTCAAGTTGCCCACCTTCCTCGCCGACGTCCGCGATGCCACCCTGAGTGTTGTCACCGCCGATTCTTCGGGCCTGGTTCTCGATCGCGTCCCCAACAGCATCGACACCCTTTCTCCTCGCAGCCCCTTCATTCGCGCTGTCGATCCCCTCCCCATCGCCACCGGAATCCCCTACCATTCGATCATCGGTGACCGAGGCTTCGGCAACACGCCTCGTTCCAGCGACGGAGTCGTCGCTTACTGGAGTTCTCACCTGGATGGCGCCACCAGCGAAAGAATCGTTCCCTCTTGGCACAGCGGGCATCAATCCCCAGAAGGCATCGACGAAGTGCGCCAAATTCTCCGCCGGCACATCGGCCTGGCCCCTGCGCCCTTCAGTTACATCCCTCCCAATCCCACTCCCTCCTCGATCGAGTTCCACCAGGGCCCTCCGGGGCGGCGTTGATGCGGGACGAAGACACTCAACACTTGGCACGAGTCGTCCCGCCCACTAGACCACCCGTCCCGTGTCTGAAATCTCCACTCACTTCGTCACCTTCCGGGAGGACGGACCGCTGAGCCTGCGCGAAGGCGGCGAGGTGCCCGAAATCACCCTCGCCTACGAATCCTGGGGCGAGTTGAACGCCGATGGCTCCAATGCCATCCTCCTTTTCCACGCCCTCTCCGGCAGCCATCACGCCGCAGGCCACAACCCTGCGATCCCCGGAATCGGTCATCGCTGGCAGCCAGAAATGCACGACGGTTGGTGGGAAGGCATCATCGGCCCCGGCAAAGCGCTCGACACCGACAAATTCTTCATCATCTGCGCCAATTACCTGGGCGGCTGCTATGGTTCCACAGGCCCCGCGAGCATCGATCCCCGCACGGGCAAGCCCTACGGATCGACTTTTCCTCACCTCACGGCAGCCGATCAGGTCGAATATCAGGCAAAGCTGCTCGACCACCTTGGCATCGGCCAACTCCATGCCGTCGTCGGCCCCTCCGTCGGCGGACTTTTGGCTCTGACTTTTGCCACTCGGTTCCCTGAACGCTGCCCACGCGTGGTCTCCATTGCCGCCGGCTACAAGACCACCGTTCTCAATCGGCTGATCCTCTTCGAGCAGATCCTCGCCATCGAGAACGACCCGTTTTTCAACGGCGGTGACTACTATGACAACGGCGAGCCCTCCTACGGCCTCGCCCTGGCCCGGATGATCTCCCATAAGACCTTCGTCCACCTCGATACCTTCGAGCGCCGTGCACGCCGCGATGTGGTCCATGACACCGCATCGCTCTCCTGGTACCGTGTCCGCGATCAATTCCAGAGCTACATGCTCCACCAAGGAAAGAAGTTCGTGAAACGTTTCGACGCCAATACCTACCTGCGCATCATCGATCTCTGGTCGAAATTCGATGGCGCACGCGAAGGCGACGCCGAAACTCCCGAAGACCTGTTTTCTCGCTGCCAGGAACATGGCCAAAAATGGTTGGTCTTCTCCATCGACTCGGACTTCTGCTTTTACCCGGAAGAACAGGCGGAACTCGTCCACCACCTTCAGGACTCCGGCACGGAAGCGATGTACATCACCGTCCATTCCGACAAAGGCCACGACTCTTTCCTGCTCGAGCCGGACCTCTACACTCCGCACATTTCCTGGCTCCTCAGCCAGTAGATGCCCGTCCGCCAATCGCGGGCCCATTTTCTTCCAAAAATCGGCCCAAAAAAAAGGCCCCGCTCGCTCCTAGGGGAGCCCGGGGCCATGAGAATCATTGGGTGGGATCCAGGAGGCGCCGGCAGGAACACCACGCCTCCCCGGGGGACCTCCTTACATTTCCAGCAGCAAGCGCGTCGGATTCTCGATGCACTCCTTGATCCGAATCAGGAAAGTCACGGCTTCCTTGCCATCCACCAGACGGTGATCGTAGCTCATCGCCAGATACATCATCGGACGGATTTCCACTTTCCCCGCAACCGCAACCGGCCGCTGTTGAATGGTATGCATTCCGAGAATGCCGCTCTGGGGAGGATTCAGAATCGGAGTGCTCAACAGCGATCCATAGGTGCCACCGTTGGAAATCGTGAACACCCCGCCTTGGAGGTCTTCAATCTGGATTTTGCCGTCACGAGCCTTCATCGCATAATCGATGATCTCCGACTCGATTTCCGCGAAGCTTTTCTTGTCGCAGTCACGCAACACCGGCACCACCAGCCCCTTTTCGGTCCCGATGGCCACGCCAATGTCGTAGAAGTGGTTTTCGATGATATCGGTACCATCGATCATCCCATTCACGGCAGGAACATCCTTGAGCGCCTGAACCACCGCTTTCACGAAAAAGGACATGAAGCCCAGCTTCACGCCATATTTCGACACGAAGGTATCCTGCACATCCTTGCGGAGCTTCATGACAGCGGACATATCCGCCTCATTGAAGGTCGTTAGGATCGCCGCAGTTTGCTGGGCGTTGACCAGGTGCGTCGCAATCTTGCGCCGCAACATGCTCATCTTCTTGCGGGTCGTGCGACCGTCCGAGGTGGCCTTCGTATCCGGCTTCTCGGCAGCACTCACCGGCAACGAGATCTTGGGAGCCGCAGCAGGCTTAGCCGCTGTCGCTGAAGAAGTCGGCTTCGCCACTGGCTCCTCCACCTTTTTCTCAGCAGCGGGCGCAGGAGCAGGCGTCGCGCCCGTCGTGATTTGGGCAATCTCAGTGCCAATCGAAACCTCCTCACCCTGGGCGACCAAAATCGTCAGCGTGCCAGCCACATCAGCTTCCAACTCACTCGAAACCTTGTCGGTTTCCAAAGTCACCAGCACCTCTCCTTTCGCAACCACATCGCCATTGCGCTTATGCCAAGTCGCCACATTGGCCGAAGCGATCGATTCTCCCGCAGCAGGCACCTTCACCGAAACCACGCGTCCTGCGTCGTTGGATTCTGTGCTGTCGCTCGTGCCTGTAGGAGGGGACTCCGCGACCTCTTGCGCACTGGCCGCGGTTTCTTCGATCTTGGCAATTACCGTGCCGATCGCCACTTCCTCCCCTTCACCGACCAGGATTTGAATCGTCCCGGAAGCCTCTGCCGTGAGCTCGTTGGAAACCTTGTCGGTCTCCAGAGTCACCAGCACATCTCCCGCACGAACCGGGTCTCCATCCTTAAAACGCCAGTTGGCGACATTCGCCGAGGTGATCGACTCACCTGCGGCTGGAACTTTCACTTCGATAGCCATGGAATCAGAGGAAGTTAGGAAAAATCAAACCGTGAAGGCCTTTTCAATGAGCGCTTTCTGTTCGCGGTAGTGCATTGCCTTCGAACCCGCCGCCGGGCTCGATGCGCGACCCCGGCCCGCATACCGGACTCGGTGCCCAAGGGCCTTTTCCAATCGTGGGAAAATGTAGGACCAAGCGCCCATGTTGAGAGGCTCTTCCTGAGCCCACACAAATTGGGAAGCTTTCGGATACTGGCTCACCAAAGCCGCCACCATTTCCTCGTGGAAGGGATACAGCTGCTCAATCCGTAGGATTGCCGCATCGCCCACTTCCTGCTCCTCGCGGTAAGCAGCAAGGTCGTAGTAAAGCTTGCCGGTGCAGAACACGATCCGCGTCACAGCCGATGGATCCGTGAAATTCTTCGGATCAGGAAGCACCTCTTGGAAACAAGAACCTTCCAGGAAATCCTCGACCTTTGAAACCGCTTCCGGACGCGTCAACAAGCTCTTTGGAGTCATCAGCACCATCGGCTTGCGGAACTCCCGCTTCTTCTGTCGACGCAGCGCGTGGAAGTATTGAGCAGGCGTGGTGAAGTTGCCGACGATCATGTTCTTCGCTGCGCAAAGTTGCAGGAAGCGTTCCAAACGAGCACTCGAGTGCTCCGGCCCCATCCCTTCATAGCCGTGCGGCAGCAGCAAAACGATGTCACTCGGAGTCTGCCACTTCGATTCCGCCGACGCGATGAACTGATCGATGATCACCTGGGCACCATTCGAGAAGTCACCGAACTGCGCTTCCCACATCGTCAACATGTTAGGAGCCCCCAGCGAGTAGCCGTAGTCGAAGCCCAAAACGGCGAACTCCGAAAGCAGGGAATTGTAGACGCAGAATTTCGCCTGATCGCCCGCCAGATGCTGGAGCGGAATGTAGCGCTCCCGAGTCTCCGAATCGTAAAACACCGCATGCCGCTGGGAGAACGTGCCGCGGCGGCAATCTTGACCTGAAAGCCGAACCGGATTGCCCTCCATCAAGAGCGATCCGAATGCCAGAGATTCAGCGAAGGCCCAGTCCACAGGACCGCCATTTTCGAGGGCTTCTATGCGACGAGGAATGAAGCGCTTGGCCAAGGTCGGATGAAGATGAAAACCGTCAGGCACCGTGGTCAGCACGCGCCCGACATGGTCGATCATCTCCTTCACCACTCCGGTCGGTACCGGCGCGTGATGATAGCTCACCTGCTCCACCGCAGTGGACCCGGAGAAGACGGTTTTGTCGCCCTTCGCCTCGTGCTCGCGCATCTTCTCATAGCCCTCATCGAGACGCTGCTGGATGGCCGATTCGATCGCGTCGGTCTGCGCAGTCGTCAGAACCCCGCCCTCAATCAGGCGCTTTTTGTAGATCTGACCTACCGTCTCGCGGGACTGGATCTGGCGGTAAATATGCGGCTGGGTGAACGCGGCTTGGTCCGTCTCGTTGTGCCCCTGGCGCCGGTAGCAATACATGTCGATCACCACGTCGCGACCGAACTTCTGGCGGAACTCAAGTGCAAATCGCGCCGCCCAATAGAGCTCCATCGGCTCCTCACCGTTCACGTGAAGAATGGGCGCCTCGATCATTTTCGCCACATCAGTCGCATACGACGACGAACGGGCATCTGCCGGCATCGTGGTGAAGCCGATCTGGTTGTTGACGATCAGGTGGATCGTCCCGCCAGTTCGGTACCCTGGCAGCTGGGAAAGGTTCAGCACCTCCGCCACCGAGCCTTGCCCTGCAAAAGCAGCATCTCCGTGCAAAAGAATCGGCAACACTCGCTTGCGATCGGTCTTCACGCCGTCATCACCAATCAAGCGCTGGCGGGCGCGGGCCTTGCCCTCCACCACCGGGTTCACCGCTTCCAAGTGACTCGGATTCGCGGCCAAGCTCACACGCACCTCCCCATCAGGAAGTTTGCGAACGCTTTCGTAGCCGAGGTGATACTTCACGTCGCCATCTCCAGCCACCAAGTCGGGCACGTAATTCGGTGTGAACTCGTAAAGAATCGTCGGTAGCGACTTCGCCACGAAATTCGCCAACACATTGAGACGGCCGCGGTGAGCCATTCCCATCTCGATCTCCAGCACACCGGAAGTCGGGCAAGCTTGGAGGATCGTGTTCAAGACCACCATGGACCCTTCTCCACCCTCCAGCGAGAAACGCTTCTCCCCGAGGAACTTCTTGCCGAGGAAATTTTCGAATGCCTCCGACTCCAACAAAGACTTGAGGGCCTCCGCTTGGCGATCGGCTGGATCGGCTTCGCGCATCACCCGCGCTTCGATCTTCTCCCGCACCCAGTGGCGAACCACCGTGTTGTGGATGTGCATGAACTCGAAGCCGATGGTGCCCGAGTAAGTCGCTTCCAGAGCCTCCACCATATCGCGCAGCTTCATCGCCGAGCCATTGCGGAAGAAGGGATTCGAAGCTTCACGCTCCATATCTGCTGCAGAAAACCCGAATTGCTCCGGTGTCAGCCGCGGATTTCTCTCCGCAGCGCCTAGCGGATTGATGTCTGCCTGCGTGTGTCCCAGGGTCCGGTAATTGTAGACGAGGCTGACGACCTTGCCGTAAAATCCGAGATCCCCGGACCCTCCAGCTGCAGGTGTCGCCGCGGCAGGCGCGGACTCCCCGCGGCCTTTCGGCTGGGCGACACCCAGTTCGAAACCTTCGAAGAAGGCCGCCCAGTTCGGTTCAACCGACTGGGGGTCTTCGCTCCACTGGGAATACATCTCTTCGAGAAGGGCCAGATTCTGGCGGGCGGAAACCGACGAATTCATGAGCAACGGATGCGACATGCGCGGCCAAAGGGGTTCCGGCATTTCCAGCTTGGCCCCCGCCGCGCAGCGCTTAGGTAAGGGGCTGTCCGGGCACCGTCAATCGAACACCACCCTCATGCCACGGATTTTGCAGCATTTGCAGTCATTGCCGCGTTTCTTATCATGATCGAAGTCCGAGACCTCACCAAGCGCTTCGCCCGGCACACCGCCGTGAACGAACTCAGCTTTTCCGTCGGAAAGGGCGAAATCGTCGGTTTCCTCGGCCCCAATGGTGCCGGAAAGACGACCACCATGCGGATGCTCACCGGCTACCTCCCTCCCACCTCCGGCAGCATCCAGATCGGCGGCTGCGATGTGTTCCGTGATTCCATCCATGCCCGCAGAAAAATCGGCTACATGCCCGAAAACGTCCCGCTCTACGACGACATGCGGGTTCGCGAGTATCTCAAATTCCGAGCCCGCCTGAAAGGCCTCAGCCCGCGCGAAACACGCCAGCGGGTCAATGAAGTGATCGAAACCTGCGGGCTTGAATCCGTCCGCCGCAAAATGATCCGCGTGCTGTCCAAAGGCTATCGCCAACGCGTTGGCCTCGCCGATGCCTTGGTCCACGACCCCGACCTGTTGATCCTCGACGAGCCCACCAATGGACTCGACCCGAACCAAATCCGGCAGATCCGCGAACTCATCAAACGCCTCGGCGAAAACCACACCATCCTTCTTTCCACCCACATCCTCAGCGAGGTGGAAATGACCTGCAGCCGCGTAATCATCATCGATGGGGGGAAAATCCGTGCCCAGGACACCCCCAAGGCACTCGTCGAAAACATGCGGGCAGCCGGCAAAGTCCAAGCAGAAATCCTCGGCGATGCCGCCGTGATCGCCGACGCCATCGCCCAACTTGATCACGTCAAACGTGTCCAACCCACCGCCCTCGAAGATGGATGGGCGGCGCTTGAAGTCCTGGTCGATTCCGGCACCGACGCCCGCGAACGCATCCACGAACTCGCCGTGCGGAAATCTTGGCCTGTTCGAAGCCTGTTCCGCAGAGAATCCACCTTGGAGGACGTATTCGTTGAACTCACGCGCCGCGACTGACTCCCCTCAAGCTCGCGCCGTATAGATGCTGGCAACGCCGCAGGTCAGAGGCACCGCCTCGGCCTCGGCATATCCACTCTCCTCGATCAATCGGCACATCACCTCGCCGCTGGGAAACTCCTCGATCGAGCCGCCCAAATACTCGTAGGCATCCTTCTGCCGCGTGAGCCATCCCGCCAACTTCGGGAGGATTCGGTGCAGATACCAGCGGTAGGGCCCTCGCATGGGGCCCTCCGGCAGCGAGAAATCCAGCACCAACAGGTGCCCACCCGGTCGCAAGACTCGGCGCATTTCCCGGAGCGCGGCTCTGTAGTCCGCCATATTCCTCAGCCCGAAAGCCACGGTCACGACATCGAAACGGCCATCCTCGAATGGAAGATTCAGAGCATCGGCCACCAAAGTCTTCGCCAATCCCCGCTCCTTGGCGTGGACCAACATCTCGGCACAAAAGTCCGTTGCGATGATGTCGATGTCCGGGCACGCATCTTGGATCTCCAACGCCAAGTCGCCGGTTCCGCTGGCCACATCCAGCAAATCCTCGGGCCGCCAGCGCCTCACCATCCGCGCGACCTTGCGTCTCCAAAGGATATCCGTCCCCATGCTAAGCACATGGTTCGTCGTCACATAGCGGTCCGCGATTCGCGCGAACGCTTCGCGCACATATCCGGGATCTTGAATGGTTCCGTTCGCCATTTCAGGGAAGCAAATCGGTATAGGTTCCAGGGTCACTACCGGGGATCTCGATCGCCCCACAGGCCTTTTCGTAAAACTCACGAGGCCCCACCCCACCGATCACCGCATAGGCATACCCCAACTCTTTCAGCCCGCCCAGAGCTTTGAATAAAAGAGCTTTCCCCACCCCTGTGCCCCGTGCCGATTCCACCACTCCCGTCGGACCAAAGAATCCACGGCAGGTCGTTTCGTAGCAGGCAAATCCCACCACCTTGCGATCCTTCGTCGCGATGAAGCACGTGATGGGTTGGCGACTCATCGCGACCTCCACTTCGCTGACCCACTTCGGCGAAAAGTGCTCCCCGACAAACTCCCGCACGGTGTGACATTCGAACGCTCGTGCCCGCCGCAGGGTGATGCCCTGAGCCTCCATCCGCGCCTCCCCATCTCCACCCGAGGGGAGATCATAGAGCCGCACCAACATGTCGATCATGCCCCCCTCCCTACCCGCGCCCTGCACCCGCCGAAAGTCCAATTTATCGACCGCGACAATCCTACCCGACAATCTGACGCATTTGCGTCATTTTGCTCCAATGAAATCCTTCCATCCGATTCCACCCACATCCATCGATCCACCTCTCAACCAATGACTTACATGAATCCCTCACCGTTCGGCATCCAAGCTGCGAAATGGGGATCATTCCAAACCAATCCATCATGATTCTCGCACCCCATCTCATGAACTCTCGCAACTGGCTCCAAGACTTCGGTCAGTTCGTCGACCAATCCATTCGCCATTTTGAAGCTCCAGGGCAGCCCTTCCGCCTCTACGAACATGACAGCGGTTGGACCCTTGAATTTGACCTCCCCGGTGTGGGGAAAGACGCGATTCACCTCGAAGTCCGCGATCGAGCACTTCTCCTCCAGATCGACGACCAGCCCTCCCGCTCTCTGCCCTTGGGCAGGTCCGTGGATGCATCGGCCATCTCAGCCCAAATGAAAGACGGAGTCCTCCAAGTTCGCCTCCCCCGAGCTGAAACTTCTGCCGACACCCGCCGCATCGAAATTCTCTAACCTCTCGATTCCATTCCTACCCAACTTCCAAAACTTATGAACACCTGCTGCAACGAAACGACGGCTGTGAAATCGACCCCAACGGCTGCCCCCACCGAAACGTCCTTCTCCCCACCGCACTGGCGCGCCTTCCGTGAAGAAAGCGGAGTGAACCTCGAAGTGGTCCTTCCAGGCGTCAAACGGGACGATTTGAAGCTAGAAGTTCAAGCGTCTCACCTCGTGCTTGAGGCAACCCGAGCTCCCGAAGCCCCCTTGGGCAAGCTCATCCACGGATCGTCGGCGCCAACCGGCTACCGGCTCAAACTTCGAATCAGTGAGTCTCTCGACGCGCACCGCCTCACGGCCAAACTCGCCGACGGCATTCTTCGCCTCCAACTGCCACTGGTCGAAACCGCGCAGCCCAAGCGCATCGAAGTCGAATGATTCTTTTTCAGGGGGAGTAGGCACCCGGCCCGTCAGTCGAGGCTGAACGGCCGGGACCAGGGCCACCGGTAGCTTCTACCGGTGGCCTTCTTTCTTCTCAGAAGATTTGATCTCGTCTTCGCTCGAAGGTTGATGCTTCCCCCACTTTGGTGAAGATTCCCTCCATGCAGGTCGTCACCGATCAGATCCGCAGTTTCATTCAGTACATTGCGGTTCAATTCATCCAACATCCGGAAAAAGCCCAACTCAAGGTGGCCGAACTGGGCCCCCAGAAGCTGCGCTTTAAGCTGGTGCTTGAGAAATCCGATGTCGCCCTGCTCATTGGCCGCAACGGATTCAGTGCTTCGGCCATTCGTGCGGTGATGAAAGCAGCCGCCGAACGAGCCAGTGTTCAAGCGACTCTCCAAATTCACTCCCACGAAGAAGAGGAAGAAATGCTCGCCCGAGAATCCCAGCACTGAGGCCCTTCATGACCCCTTTCATTCTCGGCATTGCGTCGACCACCCTGAACAACGAAGAGATCTCGCTCTTCACCGACCTCCAACCGGCTGGCTACATCCTTTTCTCTCGGAATCTCGAGAGCCCTGTTCAGGCCCGCGAGCTGACCGATCATCTTCGTTCCCTTCATCCCGATCCGCCTCTGATCGCGATCGATCAAGAAGGGGGCCATGTCACTCGCACCGCAGCGTTCGCACCGGCACCGCCGTCTGCGGCAGAGTTCGCTGCCTTTGAATCTCCGGAACGTCCGGCTGCCATCGCCAATGCGGCAGCCCATACCGCCGATTTGCTCCGCTTGATGGGCATCAATTGGAACTTCGCACCCGTTCTCGACCTCGATCATCACCCCGAGGCCAACAACTCGCTCAGCTCCCGGTGTTGGGGCCGTGACCCCCAACGAGTCATCGACCACGCCGGACAATGGAATCGGTGGCTAAGAAAACGGGGTCTGAAGTCCTGCGCCAAACATTTCCCCGCTTGCGGTCGGGCCACCAGTGACCCTCACTTCGATCTTCCGCGATCCGAAGCCACCATCGAGGACTTCTTGAAGGAGGACGTCCTTCCCTACACCGCCCTCATGCCCGAGCTCGACTCGATTATGCTCGCGCACGTGTTGTTTCCCCGAGTGGATCCCGAACTCCCGTCTTCCCTGTCTCCCACCCTGATCCAAGGGTTCCTCCGCGGTCAGCTGGGCTTCGATCACCACCTCGTCCTCACTGACGACTTGGACATGGGAGCCATCGCCGACCGTTTTCCGGACAATACCGATGTCACTGCCGCTCTTGAAGCGGGCAATGACTTGGCCCTCATCTGCCATCGCATCGGCCGCGTCCGTGATGCAGCAGCGCGAGTCGCCCAGCTTTCGCCGGACCTTCTCGCCGAATCGGAAAAGCGACTGCATCGCTTCCGCAAAGGCCTTACCTCACCTCTCACTTGGAAGGACGAAGCCTGGGAAAAGACCTGCTCTGCCCTCGCCGACATCCGCGCTCAGGTCCCGACCCTCACGGACCTGAAAGGCGAATCCCCCGTCACCACCTACTAGTCTCACCCCATCCGCAGACCGGCCCACACCCCAAAAGGTGCAGGCCGGTAAAAATCTCGGATAGAGGAGACTCGCCTCAGACCTTCATCACATCGGCCTCCTTGGCGGTCACCAGCTCCTCCACTTTCTTGACGTGGCTATCGGTCAGCTTCTGCACCTCTGCCTCGTGATCCTTCTGGCCATCCTCAGTCAGAGAATTGTCAGCCTTCATTTTTTTGGCAGCATCCATGCCATCCTTCCGGATGCCTCGAATGCGCACCTTGGCTTCCTCTCCCAGCTGTTTGACCAATTTCACCATCTCGCGGCGGCGCTCTTCTGAAAGCTCAGGAATCGGCACGCGAATCGAGCGTTCCGCCGCCGCCGGATTCAATCCCAGCTTCGACTCGCGAATCGCACGTTCGATCTCTGGAGTGGTGGAAGGATCGAAGGGCGAAACATTCAGCATTCGCGGCTCCGGTGAACTGATCACCGCCAGCTGCTTCAGCTTCATGTTGCTGCCGTAGCTACGCACAAAAACATCGAGGTTTTCGATCAGTGCTGGGGAAGCCTTCCCGGTGCGCACCGTTGCAAATTCATGCGCCAGATGCTCCAGCGCATTGTGCATTGCCTCTTCCGTCTCGAGCAAAGATTCCTCCGGGTCCATGGCGGTGAAAATGGGGGGCTCTTCCCGGCGGGTCAACCCGCATCCACGACCGTGCCGATGTCTTCGCCCACCAAGGCCCGGCGGACATTGCCGACAGGGGCCAAATCAAACACCACGATCGGAATGTGATTGTCCATGCAAAGACTGAATGCCGTCGCGTCCATCACCTTCAGCTGTTTGCTGAGGCACTCTTTGTAGGAAACCCGATCGTAGCGCTTGGCGTCCGGATTCTTCTTCGGATCCGAATCATAAACGCCGTCGACCATGGTTGCCTTCAGCACCACATCCGCGCTCATTTCGCTGGCTCGCAAGGCGGCCGTCGTATCCGTCGAAAAGAATGGGCTCCCGGTTCCAGCGGCGAAGATCACCACCCGGCCTTCGCTCAAGTGACGATCCGCCTTCCGCCGAATGAACGTCTCTGCAACGTTCTTCATTTCGATCGCGGATTGGACCACACAGGTCACTCCCTTATCCTCCAGAGCCCCTTGCAGAGCGAGCGCGTTCATCACGGTCGCAAGCATGCCCACGTAATCCGCGGTCGCCCGGTCCATGCCGCGGGCGCTGGCAGCAGCACCTCGCCAAAAGTTTCCACCTCCGACCACGATTCCCAGTTCCAGATTCCCAGAACTCACCGCCTCCTTCACCTCCGTCGCCATCCGGTCGACAATTTCCGGAGAAATATTATCGGTGCTTCCCCGTTCACGGAGGGCTTCACCACTTAACTTCAGGACGACACGACGACGGGATTCGGTGGTTGAGGAGCTCATGCAGGCGCTGGCCGCATCCAAACAGCTGCTAGGAGCGAATGAAAGGGCAAATCCCCCTCCCGACCCCGCGGCATTCAGCCAAATCACTCATCCATCCTTCCCCACTCCTTGATCGACCTGACATTGCCTCACATCCCGCCGGGTCATACTTTTCGCTCTTTCGGTCTGCGGACGCCCTCGCATTTCCTCGGGGCCGTGGGCTTCTACCCTCATGCCCCTTTCAACACATACTCCGTTCCTAGCTCCTTCAGAGATTCGGTTTCCAAAGTGGTCCCGTCAATCGAGAGAAACACCCGAAGCTCCTCCGCTTGGGGACGCTGATATTCCTCCAAGGTGCGCCTAACCGCCAACAATCCCAACCTCACCAACTGCCGTGCGGTGAGATCCACCTCGTCCGGAATGCTCAACTTCGACAAATCCATGATGACATGCAGGCCATCCTCCTTGACCCATGCGGAAAGGCTCACCCGGCAAATCACCAGGAGGTTGACCTCTTCGATCACATACTCCGGATCATTGGTGGGGAAACGATGAGGAGTCGCTACCGCCTCCACCATGGTTTCGGGAAATGCCCCACTCAAAGCCATCGGTCGCGCCATCACCGTGGCCTGAAGGGCTTCCTCGGATTCATCCAGCAGATCATCGACATCCGTGGCCCGCAAACTCAATGGCTCGTAGACAGGAACCACGGTGAGTGTCGTGGCATGAATCCAACCGGCAAAAGCCAGCCATAGTATCGGCACTTTCATGACAAAATCCTGCCACGCAGGAACTCGGGGATCAATGAAGTCGTTCGGGGGGATGTCCACGAAAGCCCCGCCACCAATCCGCCGCTGACATCGATCGGGAGCCTTCCGCCTGAACTTCGCCCAACTGCAATGCCCCCTCTCCGC
This sequence comes from Haloferula luteola, assembly GCF_014201715.1. Taxonomy (GTDB): domain Bacteria; phylum Verrucomicrobiota; class Verrucomicrobiia; order Verrucomicrobiales; family Akkermansiaceae; genus Haloferula; species Haloferula luteola. The sequence continues at coordinate 23,385 of NZ_JACHFD010000014.1, read as the reverse complement.
ACGTGACCACGGGCCCCTCCGAGTTCTCGAAAAGTTGTCCAGGTTCACCCCTTTCTTCGCAACTCTCGCTCGCGGACACGATCTTGAGGCGCTTTCCACCAGGCAATTCGCACCAACATCCTGGCCACGGATGATAAGCCCGAATTCGGCGCTGCAATCGCTCAGCCGAATTCCGCCAATCCAACCTCCCGTCTTCACGATCCAATTTGGGAACGTGGCTGGCTTCCCCCAATTCCTCTTGGGGCGTCCGCGGCGCAGTCCCTTCCAACAACCCAGGCAATCCATCGGCAAGCACCTCTCGAGCCACTTCTGCCAAGCGATCGTGGAGGGTCCCACCGGTATCCGTGGAAGAGATCGGAATGGAGTGAGAGAGGATCACATCTCCGGCATCGAGAGCCTTCACCACATGCATCAAGGTGATTCCGGTTTCCGCATCGCCAGCGTCCAACGCCGCCTGAATGCACGCAGCTCCCCGATACTTGGGCAGGAGCGAGGCATGGAGGTTGACGCACCCGAGCGGTGGCAAGTCGATCAACCGCTGCGGCAGAATCTGCCCATAGGCCATCACCACGACCAAATCGGGCGCGATTTGGGCAAGTTCGTCGAGAAATCGAACATCCCTCACCTTCTCCGGCTGCAAGACCGGAACTTCCGCCTGCATAGCGAGCCCTTTGAGCTCGGAGGGCTTGAGCTCACGGCGCCGCCCTGCTGGCCGATCCGGTTGCGTGACGAGAGCCACCGGTGGTGTCGCCGAATCGAGCAACCAACGAAAAGCAGGCAGGGCAATTTCCCCCGTGCCCATGAAAACAATGCGCGGCTTCTTCATTCAAACACCGAGTCGAGTGAATGTCTTGTAGAACGGAAGATGGATGATGGTCGAAAGTATCGCAGCCACCACTTCCACCGGTTGCCGGGTCGCATCGATTTCCGTCACCAATCCCGGCCCATAGTGATCCAAAATCGGCTTCGTCTCCGCCTCATAGGTCGAAATGCGATTCTGGATGACGGACTCCGAAGCATCGTCCAAACGATTGTCTTTGAGGGCCCGTTTGCGCATCCGCCGCGCCAATTCAGCTCGGTTGGGACACGACAAATGGAACACCTGGTGCACCTCCAGAAAATCGTCGATCATTCGAGCTTGAGCGACATTTCGTGGAATGCCGTCGAGCACCAGGAAATCGATATCAGGCTTATAAACGTGGCTCTCCGCCCAATTGTCGACCTGCGCTTTCCACAATTGGATCGTCAATTCATCGGGAACCAGTTCTCCCCGGCTCGAATAGGCCACGAACTTCTGACCCAATTCCGTACGAGTATCGAGCGAACGAAAAATATCACCACAGGCGCAGTGGAAGAAACGGGGAATCGATCCGAGGATCTTCCCCTGGGTTCCTTTTCCAGAGCCTGGAGCACCCAAGAAGAGAAAGGCAGGACGGCGTTCGACAAAAGTGGCGGTCATGAAGAACCGCCAACCTAGAAACCCCGCCGGATGCGGGCAAGCGTTGATCAATCCCTCGAAAGGATGAGGAAAAGCGGCAAGGGCACGATCATTGCAAAGTCCGCCATCGTGCGCAGCGCCGCCAAAGAAAAACGCCGCCGACTGCGGTTGATCGCCAAAAGCAACGAACAACTGATCAGGATCGCATAGAAAAAAGGTCGCGCTCGGTAGGAGCCCCCATCCAGCCCACCGGAAAAAAGATTCGGATTATCGAGATAGGCAAACACCACCGAACTCGCCGCCACCACCGTCAGCAAGATCGTCAGAAAACCCTCCATCGCCGCTTTTTCATCCGGATCCACCGACAACCGGGAGCGCTCCCAAAGATGGATGGCCGTGATGTTCACCGCACACAACACACTGAACCCGATCATCTCACGCGACACCAACAGCGAGAACACCTCTTGGGACGGCACATAGATGTGCGCCATCATCGCCGTTCCGTAACCAAAGGCAGCGCCCGCGACGAAATTCCGGAAGAAGGGAATCTCCCTGCTGCCACTGGAATTCACCACCAAAACGAAAAACACCACCACCAGTCCCAATCCCGGAGTCAGGTAATTGAAACCCAACATCCCATAGGGCGAAAAAATCGCCCCGGTGACCTCGTGAACCAACAACCAAAGCTCAAGAGCCAACGCCACCAAAAGCCCGAGTTTGAACTTATTGCGGTGCCGCGCGTGAAACTCATGCTGACGCCCCAGCAAGGGATCGTCCGCCATGGAAAGACGCCCATCCAACAATCGATCCACCACATACACCATCCACACCGCCAGCCCCAAAACCGCATACGATGGCCAAGGCAGGAAATTCACCTGCCAGGCACTCGCAAACATGTACAACCATGCCAGCGCCACCAAAGGCGCGTCGAGACTCAAAAGGCTTGGCCATAACCACCACGGGGTGCGCACGTTCGACATCAGACCCCGCCACCTTCGCGCCTCCTTGCAGGATGGCAAGCCCGAGCTCATGACCCCGAATCAGGTTTGCAGGAAATTTGTTGCCGCGCTTGTCTGAAGTCCGTGCCGCTCTCCTCAAAGATCCGTCATCTCGATTTCACCGCTATCGACTTCGAATCCGCCGGCTCTGCCCGCGGAAAAACGGACGCCCCGGTCCAAGTTGGCTTGGCGTGTTGGTCCATGGAAACCGGGCACCACTCCCCCTACCATTCCTATTTGCGCACCGATCGTCCGATCACCTGGTCAGCCCGAAAAGTGCATGGAATTCGCGACGAAGACCTCCTCGGAGCCCCTTCTCTCCAGGAACTTTGGCCCACCCTGCGCGCCGCCCTCCATGGGGCCATTGTCGTGGCTCACGGCATGGGAACCGAGAAACGCTTTCTCCGAGCCTTTCCGGGACACTCCTTCGGACCCTGGATCGATACCCTCCTCCTCACCCGAGCCGCTTTCCCGGAGCTTCCATCCCACGCCTTGTCCGATCTGTGCGAAACTCTCGGACTCTCGGAAACCGTCTCCCGCTTTCAACCGGATCGCCAGTGGCACGACGCCTTGTTTGACGCCACCGCATCATTGGTCCTGCTCGAACACCTCCTGACCCGTCATGAACTGGCCGATCGCGACCTCGAAATCCTCCTTCACCCCAATCTGACTCGTTGGTCCGCGCACCGCAGGTCGTGATTTTCCCTCGCCTGCCCCACCCGGCTTTTGCTGTCTTCCCGGCATGCCGACCACCCATGTTCCACTTCCCGGCCGTGAGTATGACATCCTCGTTGAACCGGGCATCTTGTCCTCCTGTGGAACTCTAATCCAAGGCCTTGGTCTGCGCTCCCGGTGTGCGTTGATCACGGATGAGAAGGTGGCCGCCTTTCATGCCGACACCACCCACGACTCTCTCGAATCCGCCGGATTTCAGGTCAGTCGCCACGTCATCCCCTCCGGTGAAGCCTCCAAATCCTTTGCGTGCTTCGCCCAGCTTTGTGAAGAAATGGCAGCCGCTGGGCATGATCGGGCTTCGTTCATCGTCGCCCTTGGAGGCGGAGTGGTGGGAGACCTCGCAGGATTCGTCGCCGCTTCCTACTTCCGCGGAATTCCCTTCATCCAGATCCCCACCACCATCGTCGCCCAAGTCGATTCATCGGTCGGGGGGAAGACCGGCATCAATTTGAAACAGGGCAAAAACCTCGTCGGGGCATTTCACCAACCGGTTCGAGTCCTCATCGACCCTCACACGCTCCGTACCTTGCCGGGTCGAGAATTCCGCGAAGGCTTTGCCGAAGTCATCAAACATGCAGCCATTCGAGATGCTGCCATGCTCGACGAATTGGCGGACATCGACCCTCACTCGCCGGACGTTCCCACCGATCTCATCGCACGCAATGTCGCGATCAAAGCTGCCATCGTCATCGAGGACGAAAAAGAAACCACCGGGACACGAGCCCTCCTCAACTTCGGACATACGATCGGCCACGGCATCGAAGCGGCCGTTCCCTACGGCGAAATGCTTCATGGTGAAGCCATTTCTCTCGGCATTCGCGCGGCGCTATTCCTTAGCGAGAAGCACGCGCAACTTGCCCCCCAAGTTTCCCGCAAGATTCTGGCCTTATTGGAACGCTTCCAACTTCCCCTTACCTTACCCGAGTCGATTTCCACCGCCACCGTCATGGAAAAGCTCTCCAAGGACAAAAAGTTCGACACCGGTCGCATTCGGTTTGTCCTCCTTCGCCGTGCCGGCGATGCCTTCGTGTCCGATCAAATCACGCCGACCGATCTCGAAGAAGCGATTGAAGTCCTCCGTGGCAGTGGTTCCTGACCCCTCTGTTCTCATTAAAAAAGCTCGAAGGCCGCTGGCCTTCGAGCTCGGAAAGTCTGAGAGTCGTAAGACCGTCTTACATCGACGGGACCGTGACCAAACGCGAATAGTGATACACGTTCCGGGCGTAATCGTCGGAATTGAGGCCTCGGTTCCCACCCGTTTTCAAGCGCACGAGAGCAGCATCGGAGAGCACCGAGATGCTGATTTCGACACCAGTAAGCCGGCCTGATTGAATCTCCTCCGTGGTGTAACCCGAGGTCGACAAGTTGGTCTCAATGCCCGTGCCATCGAGGCGGAAGTTTGAAGAAGTGGAACCCGGTGAAAGCGTCAACCTTACGGTATCATAACCCAAGTCCACGCCCGCTCCCTGCTGCCCGCGGGGAATCTCTACGAGAAACGTCACCGTGAACTGGTGCACATTCTCGCAAACGAAGTTTTGCTGCTGGTCGACGTCTGAATCGAACGCGGAAAAGGCCGACTGCAAATCTTCCTCTCCGAGAAGTTGCTCGAACGTCTCGTCGGGATTCACCAACTTCCGAAAAAGAACGTAGGTCGCCGCCTCTTGATCTTGTGAGCCGTTGATTGGGTCCTCAAAGCGCAGACGGTAGGAAACACAGGATACGTCTCCACCTTTGTCCATGGTGGCATCACCAATCTGACCCGCATAGCGATCGGTAGCTGCCGTCATGAACGTCAGCTCAGCAGCACTGCCGCTGCTGCCACCGCCCTGGGTCACCTTGGGCATCCCGGAAACAGATTCCACGCCTGCATACAGCCACTCGGCGTTCGAACCGCGGCGAGCGACCAAAGATTCGAAATCTTTGGCCATGGTATCGAGCATCACCTTCGCTTGGCGAGCCGCACGAATCTCCGAGCGACTCCGAGTCCAGGTGTCGGTAGCGACGCCCGTGATGGTCACCAACACAGTGACGATGACAGCCGTGATGCCCATCGCCACCATCAATTCGATGAGGGTGAAGCCACCGCGGCGGAGGGGTTTGGGTAGGTTTTTCATGGCGTTTAGTGCCTTAGAGGAATCAGCGGCGAACCGCGAGGTTCCGCACGAAGATCGGGTTGGTGAGGTTGTCCACGTTCAAGCGGGAGCTAATGTACTCATACGAGTTGTTGGGCACCGCATAGAACTCGGCAGAAAAGGCAATCACCGCCTCAGGATAGGACTCGACGCCCGAACCCGAAGAAGCATCGCCGTCGTCAGGAGTGGGGTCGACAATGTCTCCGGCCTCTCCCTTGACCCAACTCTCTCCATTGAAAACAAGCTGAGTCAGCTTCGCGGTGAAAACACGACCTTCAATTGCCCGCAATTCCTCCTCCATTTCCGGATCCCCACGGCGGCGAACCACAGGCTGGACAATGAAGTCTTCTCCTGCGGTGCCATTCTGATCGGTATAGGGCTCCATGGTGCCATCATCGCGGATCGATTCCGGATTGCCCTTGTATTGGTAGATCAAGAGAGGCTCTTCCGTGCTTTCCTTGATCCAGTTGTAGGCCTTCTCAAATCCCGTCGTGTAGCTGTCACCACTTCCCGTGCGCAAGGTCACCAGTTCTTTCTCCAAAGCGTAGGCAAGGCGATCCGCATCCTGCACGCTCACCGCACGCCGGATTCCCTGAGCTGCAGGGCCAAAAACGGCAAGGAAGGCGGTCAAAAGCACGGCGAGCACACCAATGGCGATCACCGTTTCCATCAGGGTAAAGCCCCTGCCGGAGGCTCGATATCCAAGGTTCTTCATAGGTTTATTCAGAAAGTGGTCGGGTCGCGATCGGACAGGATTTGAGAAGCATCCCGGAACATGGAAGTGGCACCATTGCGCCAAACGACAAAGCCACCGAAATCACGCCGGCCTTCGGAAGTCGTGCGGGGATCGGGCTGACCGGCAGGACGAGCGCCATGACCCACCACAAAACTTGGGCTCTGGTAGTCACCGGTAGAGCTCAAGCCCGTCGTGCAAATGCCCTCGGAGTTGAATTCGTAGTAGATGTAACGGCCGTTGAAAAGAGGCGACACTCCCGAGAGCGTCATTTCATCCAACTGAGCCCCCCCCGACTGAAAGGCCTTCTTACTGAATTCCTTACTAAAAAACACACCGTCCGGAAAGGTGAACCCACGACTTGAGAGTTCCCAATTTCCCTCCATGGGCTCGCCGTCATCATCGAGCTTCTGAAAGGCCACCAAAATCTTCCGCAGGTAAGTCTCCGAACGGACATTGTTGATGTCGACCAGAACGCGCGAGGTCGTGCCCTTGCCAATCGCGATCGAACGGGCTTCCTCAAAGATCGCTTCCGACGTGGCGACTGCAGTCGTCACGCCCTTACCTCCAGCGCCTTTCAACGCTGAAGCTCCTAAAGTCAGCAAGATGCTGATGATCAAAACGACCACAAGCAACTCGACCAGAGTGAAACCGCTGGTACGGGTGGTTTTTTTTGGGAACATGGGGCTTTATTTGAAAGGAACCTGCCGTTTATCCTTGCGGATGGCAAGGCGGAATGTGGTTACATCGAGAATACACAGCTCTCACCTTGGGTAGCGCCCTTGGTGAGGACCATTCATCCACGCCCAGGCGGAACGCACCATGTCGCGGACATCTTTATGCTGAGCTTCCCAACCTAGGGTGTCACGGGCGTAACTCGGATCGGCCAAGAGCTGAGGCGGGTCGCCTTCGCGGCGCGGTCCATACTGCACCGGCACCTCTTTGCCCGTCACTTCCTCGACCGCGTCAATGATTTGACGGACCGATACCCCCACTCCCGTGCCGAGATTGCAGCGCACCGAATCCCCACCTCCTGCGAGGAAATCGAGCGCTTTGGCGTGCGCACCAGCAAGGTCGTTGACGTGAATGTAGTCACGGATGCAGGTACCATCGGGCGTCGGGTAGTCCGTCCCAAACACATCGAGGTGGGAAATCTCGCCCGTCACAGCCATGAGGACCCGCGGAATCAAGTGCGTTTCGGGGTCGTGGTCTTCGCCGATCAAGCCATCTTCCGCAGCGCCACTGGCATTGAAATAACGCAGGCAGGCACTTTTAAGTCCCCAGGCACTGTCGCAGTCGCGCAACACCCACTCCAGCATCAGCTTGCTACGACCATAAGGATTGATGGGATCTTGCGGATTGGACTCCACAATCGGAATCGACGCCGGCACTCCGTAGGTCGCGCAGGTCGATGAAAAAACGAAGTTTTTGCAGCCAAATTCCTGCATCACTTCGAGCAAAGTAAGCGGCTCAGCCGTGTTGTTGCGGTAATACTTGAGGGGATTGGTGACCGACTCACCCACATACGCATACGCAGCAAAGTGGACGACCGCAGAAAACTGGTGTTGAGTGAAGAGGTCCTTCAACAATTCCCGGTCACCCACAGCTCCCTGAACGAATTCGACGCCTTCGCTCACAATCGCTTCCCGGTGACCAAAAACCAAATTATCCAGCACCACCACGCGCCGGCCTTGTTCCGCAAGAAGTCTCACCGTATGGGAGCCAATGTAACCTGCCCCCCCTGTAACCAAAATGGGTGAATCTGAATTCATTTCGAGCCCCGAGAAAACGGGACCCACGCCGGGGTGTCAACGTCGACGAGCCCCTTGAATAAAATCCAACACCGAATCGTTTCATTGCCATGATCCCCACCATCCGCCACTTTGCCCTTCTGGCCCTGGCCGCAGCTGGTCTCAGCTCCTGCGTTTATGACAGTTACGGCACCGCCTACGGCTCCAGCTATGGCTCGCCAAGCTACGGAGGCACGACCTTTGTCTACACCAGCAGCAGCCGCTGGCTCTACGACCCGAGTGTCCGCTGCTACTACGACGTCCAGCGCAGCCTCTACTACGACCCCTTCCTCTACGGTTACTACCCGTCGGGCTACTGCCCGCGGCCGATCTACCACGCCCCCCATCCGTATGGCTGGAATGGCCGTGGCACCTGCCCCGTCCCCAACAACGTGCGCTACACCCAGCTCCACAACTACGACAACCGCCTGCCTCAACTCCGCGCGAGGAACTATTCTTGGGCGAACCAGGCTCAGATTCGACAGGACGCCTCGGTGGCCAATTGGCAACGCCAACAAGCCCAACGCGCCGCCAATTGGAAACGCCAGCAGAATCAACCCAATAACCGGGCCAATCAGCAACCAAACAACGGCAACCGCCAGCCCAATTGGGTGAACCAGAGCCCCTCCAGAGGCCAAAGCCAACCGTCAAACGGATGGCCGCAACGAGCTCAATCCCCGCAAAGGGCCCAAGTTCCGCAGCGGCAGCAGGCCCCTTCTTCGTGGCAACAGCAGGCTCAACGGCAAGCACAACGCCAGGCCCAACCTGCCCAGCAACGTCAACAACGCCAGGCCCAACCGACCCCTAGCGCGCCGCAACGCCAACAAATGACCCGACCCACTCCGAATTCCCAAAATGCGAACCGGCAGCGCCAGCAACAGGGTCAATCATCATTGGAGAATCCACACAAAAAGCGCGCCACGGGACCTTGGTAATCCGAAGCCAAAAGGGCTCGCCAGATCCGATCAAAGCTCCCAGCCGCCCTCGCGTCTCGCGCGGGCGGCTTTCAGTTTCCGGAGATTGGCCCGAGGTCTGAGGATCCACCTCCCCATGGCCCACCCTGCCAGCGCTCCACCCAAGTGACAAAAATGAGCAATCTGGAAGACCTGGCTCGACCACAAGGGATGAGACGAACCGATGCGCGACAACGAGAGGACGCCAAGGATCGCGGAAGCCAACAAAAATCCTTTGCCCAGATTTCCCGCCGACACCCGGATCCACCTCATTTGCATCTCCGGCGCGAGTGTCGTCATCAGCAGCATCATCGCTGACACTCCTCCCGAAATCCCCACCAACAGAGCCTCTGGGGAAGTCGCCAAATGAGCCCATCCACCAACGATGACTCCAGCGAACAAGGATCCAAGTGCCCAGCGTCCGCCCAACATCCGCACCAAGTGGGGGGTCACCGCATACAAGCCCGCAAGATTAGTCAACAGGTGAAACCATCCTCCATGGAGCAGAGCATAGGTAAGCAATGGTAGCCCCCATTCGCCGAGCGCACTTTCCCGACTGAGACCCCAACGCTCATAAACCCAAGGCACCCTCTCAGGCCCACCCAACAGACTCAACACCGCCTGAATCCCCAGCAACACGCAGGATCCGACAACCACCTGAAGCCGGCCGTCCTGGAAAAAACGCAAGAAGCCGGCATGAATCTTCATTCCGGCTCCGATCTAAGTTCACTTTCTAAGCAGGCGCGATCCTAAATCAATCGATCTCGCGGGAACGCGGCTCGCGTCGCACCGGACCTTTGGCACCTGCGCTCGTCACGAAGGGTCCCCCTTCCAATGGAGCCTTATCACTGAACGCCACATCCGGCATTTCGCTGGGCCGACCGGCCAAGGGGAAATCCTTGCGCAAGGGATGGAACGGATAGCCTTCCCACATGAGAATTCGCCGCAAATCAGGGTGATCGGTGAAGCGAATGCCCATCATGTCGTACACCTCGCGTTCGTGCCATTCAGCACCTGCCCACAAGGCCACTACCGACGGGACCTCCTCTTCTTCAGCCACCTTGGCGCGCACCCTCAGGTGCTTCGAGTCATCGACCGGCGCCAATTCGTAAACCATCTCAAAACGCGGATGCTCACCGAAATGATCAAGGCTCGCAACGTCGAGCAGCATCTCGTAGCCCGCTTCCTTGCGGCAAAAAGCCATGACTTCCGCGAGCACGCCAAGCTTCACCTCGATCGTATGCTCGCCACGAAAATCCACCACCGCTACCACTCCATCGGCCCAACGGCCACGGATGACCTCCATGTCTTCAATCGCCGTGCTCATGTCCGCTCAGGATGCGATGTCTTCCAAAAGTTCCTTCTTCTGCTCAGCGAGAGCATGGCTCTGATCGATCTTCTCCTGAAGCTTCATCAGCCCCTGAATCAAGGCCTCAGGACGAGGCGGGCAACCCGAAATGTAAACGTCCACCGGAATCAGGCGATCGATTCCCTGAAGGGTCGCGTAGCTCCGATACATGCCACCACTGGATGCACAGGCCCCCATCGCAATGCACCATTTCGGCTCAGGCATCTGATCCCAAATCCGCTTCACTGCCAAAGCCATCTTGTAGGTGACGGTGCCGGAAACGATCATCACGTCTGCCTGCCGAGGAGAAAAGCGCATCACTTCCATCCCAAAACGAGAAAGGTCGAAACGGGAACATGCCGACGCCATCATCTCGATCGCACAGCACGCCAAGCCCATCGGCATGGGCCACAACGAGTTCTTTCGCATCCAGTTGATGGCAGCGTCGACTCGGGTCACGATGATGTTGCCCTCGATCTTCGAGTCGTAGGCCACTTGGGCGGATTGAGAGGATTCAGAAACCATGGCAGGCAGGCGGACCATGCCGCGCGTCGGGCCGACCCTCAAGCGGTTTGTGAAAGTTTTCACAAGCCGTCCCTACTGCACTCCGCACTTTCCTTTCCTCCCCCCCCCACCTATTTCCACCGCGCCATGAATCGCATCGACGCCACTTTTGCCCAACTCCGCGCCGAAAACAGCAAGGCCTTCGTCGCCTACGTCTGCGCTGGCGACCCCCAATTTGACACATCGCTCGAAGTCATCTGCGCCCTTGCCGAAGCCGGCGCAGACATCATTGAGCTCGGGGTCCCCTTTTCCGATCCACTGGCCGATGGCATCGTGAACCAGATGGCCGCCGACCGGGCCCTGAAAGCAGGGATGACGACCTCGCGGGTTCTTGATTTGATCCGCGCCTTTCGCCAATCCCACGAGACTCCGATCGTTCTCTTCACCTATCTCAATCCGGTTTTCACTTACGGGTATGAAAAATTCCATGCCGACGCCGCGGCCGCCGGCGCGGATGGCATTCTGCTTCTCGACTTGCCGCCCGATGAAGCCCGCCAGAACACGGATCTTGCCCGCGGTGAGGGTCTGAAGCACATCCGCCTGATTGCTCCCACGACACCCGATGCCCGCGTTCCTCTTCTCGCCGAAGGCTCCGAGGGGTTCATCTATGCCCTTTCCCGCACGGGGGTGACCGGCGGCCATGTGGCCCCGTCGGAACAGATCGCCGATCAGGTCGCCCGCATCGTCCAGCACACCGAGACGCCGGTATGCGTTGGATTCGGAATCACCACCCCCGAGCAAGCCGCCATGGTTGCCAAAGCAGGTTCCGGTGTGATTGTGGGCTCCGCCATCGTGAAGCAAATCGAACTCCATCCCGAGCGCGCGGCTGCCGCCGTCCGCGAGTTTGTCATTCCCTTGATTGAAGCCACCCACGGTACTTGATCTCACTTTCCCATTTCTGCTCTTTGCACCCAACCCGGCACACCGATGCTACTCCACTTCTACAAAATGAACGGCGCCGGCAACGACTTCGTCGTTGTCGACAATCGTGACTTGGCTCTCCAATTGACCGGGGAACAAATTGCGCTTCTCTGCGATCGTCACCGCGGCATTGGAGCCGACGGACTGCTCGCCGTGGAACCCGCCGAGCAAGGTGCCGACTTCAAGTTCCGCTATTACAATGCGGATGGTGGCGAAGCGGAAATGTGCGGAAATGGCGCCCGCTGCTTTGGCCGCTTTACCTCCGCGCTGATGGAAATCGAGCCGGATCGGGTGACTTTTGAAACCATCGCAGGCATCCTCGCTGCAGAAATCGTCGATGATCACATCCGCATCGCCATGTCAGATCCCAAGGATCTCCAGATGGAAACAGGAGCCCAGCTCCCTGGATGGGAAAGCCCACTGAGCTTCATCAACACGGGCGTCCCCCACGTCGTTGCCTTTGTCGACGACCTCGCAGGGACCGATGTCTTCGCTCTCGGTCGCGCCATCCGCCACCATGACGCCTTTTCTCCTGCAGGGACCAATGCCAATTTCGCCACGGTTCTGGCCCCCGGCCACATCGCGATCCGGACCTATGAGCGAGGAGTCGAAGATGAAACTTTGGCCTGCGGAACCGGCATGGTCGCCTGTGCCCTGATCCACCATCTTCGCTCTGGCGATCCCTCGCCCATCAGGGTCGACGTCAAAGGAGGCGATACTCTCGAGATCGGCTTTGAAGCCGTGGGGGATGGCTCCTTCAAGGAGGTGACGCTGACAGGCCCTGCGGATTTCATTTTCGAAGGCGACATCGAAATCTGACCCCCCCTGCATTTTTTTCCATGACCTGTCGTTCAAGGTTGGACGAACGGGTTCCCCCGTACACCCTCCCTCCCCATGAGCTTCCGAGGCACTTACACCGCTCTCATCACTCCCTTCCGTGACGGCCAGGTTGATCGCCCAGCCTTCAAAGCCCTCGTCGACCGCCAGATCGAGGCCGGAATCGATGGCATCGTGCCCGTCGGCACCACGGGGGAATCGCCCACGCTCGATATGGATGAGCACATCGAGGTGATCCAGCTCGCCGTCGAATACTCTGCTGGGCGCTGCGAAGTCGTCGCCGGCACGGGCGCCAACGCCACTGCCGAGGCGATCGAACTGACCGAAGCGGCCGCGAAAGTGGGCGCGACGGGCACGCTTCAGGTCTGTCCTTACTACAACAAGCCGTCTGCCGAGGGCCTTTATCAACACTACAAGGCCGTGGCCTCCGCCACTGACCTCCCGGTCATGCTTTACAGCGTCCCAGGTCGATCAGGGATCCCGATCCCGGTAGAGGTCGCTGCCCGATTGGCCGCGGATTGCCCAACCGTGGTGTCGATCAAGGAAGCCGGTGGCGACGTCGAGCGCATCAACCAACTGGTCCAAGCCCTTCCAGAAGGATTCAGCATTCTTTCAGGCGACGACCCATTAACCTTGCCGTTCATGTCGTGTGGCGCGATCGGCTTGATTTCGGTCGCCTCGAATTTGATTCCCGACGTCATGGTCCGGCTCGTTCGCGCCTGCCTGAGCGGCGATTTCAGCGAAGCCTTGGCTTTACAGAAGCAGTGGTATCCCCTGTTCCGCGGATTGATGTCCCTCGACACCAACCCGGTTCCCATCAAGGAAGCGGTTGCGCTCCAGGGCCACTGCGGAAGGGATTTCCGTCTTCCTTTGGTGGGACTTGATGACACCAAGCTCGCTCAATTGCGCAGCCTCCTCGAAGCTCACGAACTCCTCTGATGACCATGAATCGTATTCTCGTCACCGGAAAATCGGGCCGCATGGGGCAGGCCATCATCGCCGCCACCGATGCCCATCCGGACACCAAGTTGGTGGCCACGCATGACAACGGAGAAAACCTGCTGGAGGCGATCGCTCAGGCTGACACCGTCATCGATTTCACCATTCATTCCTTTACGGAAGAGGTGGTTCAGGCAGCCCTGAAACATGGCACCCGTCTCGTCATCGGGACTACCGGCCACAGCGACGAAGAGCGGGCCATCATCGCCCAAGCAGCCGAGACGCTGCCAATCGTTTTCGCCCCGAACTATTCGGTCGGTGTGAACACCTTGTTTTGGCTGACGCGGCATGCAGCACGCATCCTGACTCAGGATCGCTTCGACATCGAAGTCGTGGAAATGCATCACCGCCACAAAATTGACGCTCCTTCTGGAACCGCTCGCCGCTTGTTGGAAATCCTCAATGAGGAGACCGGCACTTCGTATCAGGACGACGTGAAGCACGGTCGCTTCGGCATCACCGGAGCTCGCCCTTCCCGGGAAATCGGCATGCACACCCTCCGCGGTGGCGACGTGGTGGGCGACCACACGGTTCTGTTCGCAGCGGACGGCGAGCGCGTCGAACTCACTCACAAAGCATCCTCCCGCATGACCTTCGCCGCAGGTGCCGTACGCGCTGCCGTGTGGCTCGCCGAGCAACCGGCTGGCCTCTATGACATGCAGGATGTGCTCGGCTTGAAATAAGGACCGCGGGCCCTTCGCCCGCACCACCACCATGTCTCGACCCGCTGGCATCGCTCTGGGCTCCAATCTCGGCGAGCGCCTCGTCCACCTCCAGGCGGCACGCGATTTCCTCCGGGAAATCGCCATCGGCCCACGATTTCTCCAGGCATCGGTCTATCAGACCGCCCCGGTCGCATGCCCCGATGACGCCCCGGATTTTCTGAACACCGTGGTCGATTTCGACTTCGCGGGCAGCCCCGAAGAGCTGCTGGGCGCAGCCCTCGCCCTGGAATCACGCCTCGGCCGCATCCGCGGAACCGAGCGCCACGCACCGCGCACCCTCGATGTCGATCTGCTTTATTTGGGAGATCACCAAATCGCCTCACCCCAGCTTGACCTACCTCACCCACGACTGACCCAGCGACGCTTTGTCCTCGAGCCCCTCGCCGAGATTCGCTCGGAATGGCGGTTACCCGGAGATCTCATGACGATCGGTCAGCATCTCGCGCGCCTTAAGTCTTCTGAACCGCCTCTCCAAAAGGTCCATCCGATCTGGTGACCTGATTGGATTCATCCATCCTATCCTTCGAGATTCTTCCCCGTGAACGGAACCGAAAAAGCCCAAGCCCTCCGCCACCGAAAAGGCGGCCGCCGCATCACCGCCCTCACCGCCTACGACTACCCGACGGCACGATTGCTCGATGAAGCCGGCATCGACATGCTGCTCGTTGGGGACTCATTGGGGATGGTCGTCCTTGGTTTTCCGGACACCACACACGTGACTTTCGATCACATGCTGCATCACACGGCAGCCGTGGCTCGAGCCCAACCGAAAGGCCTCTTGGTCGCGGATCTCCCCATCGGCACCTACCCGGATCCGGAGACCACTCTCGCCCATGCTCGACGCCTGATTGAGGCTGGCGCTGATGCAGTCAAATTGGAAGGGGGCATCCGCCAGGCGGAAAAGGTAGCGGCCCTCACCGCCGCAGGGATCCCCGTGTGTGGCCACCTCGGCATGCTTCCTCAGCGAGTTCTCGAAGAAGGCGGCTACAAGAAGAAAGGCCGAACGCCCGAACAAATCGAATGGCTTCAGGAAGGTGCTCGCGCCCTCGTCGAAGCCGGTGTTTTCGCCATCGTCTTCGAAAGTGTGGTTCCAGAAGTCGCTGCCGAACTCACCGCCACTTTACCTGTCCCGACCATTGGCATTGGTTGCGGAGAAACCACCTGCGACGGGGAAGTGGCCGTCGTGAGCGACTTGGTGGGCTCCTTCCCTTGGTTCGTTCCACCCTTTGCTCGACCGGAGGCGGATATTTCCTCATCGATTCGGGAGGCCGCCCGGGCCTATCAACATCGGGTTCAAGGGCCATGATCTCTCCGGAGAAACAAGCCGCCCTTGAGGAACGCATGGCCAAGCTCGGCGTCGTCGAAGCCGAGCTTGTCGAAAAATTCATCCTCGGCTCCGGAGCTGGCGGCCAAAAAATCAACAAGACCCACTCGTGCGTCTACCTGAAGCACGAGCCCACAGGGCTGGAAATCAAATGCCAGGCATCCCGATCCCGGGAACTCAATCGATTCCTCGCCCGCAAAGAGCTTTGCGACGCGCTCGACGAAATCCGGTTGGGCCGCGCTTCCAAACGTCGCCAAGAGGCCGAAAAAATCCGTCGTCAAAAGCGCCGCCGATCCCGCCGCTCCAAGCAACGTTCCATCCAGGACAAACGGATTCTATCGCAGAAAAAGAATCTCCGTCGGTCTCCCGGGCGCGACGATTGACTCTCTTCCCTCTCGCCACGTCCGTCGATGATCTTCCGCTTCTCCCTCTACGGCTTCCTTAAAAACCTTCGCTTCTTCGAGGCCTTTCTGATCCTCGCCCTTCGCGAACGCGGCTTTGACTTCCTCGCCATCGGCACCCTGATTTCCATCCGCGAAATCACGACCCATATCCTTGAGATCCCCTCAGGGGCCGCGGCCGATGCCTGGGGCCGCAAACTTTGCATGGTCGGAAGCATGAGCGCCTACGTCGCCTGCTTCCTCCTCCTCGGGGCAGCACAAAGCTTCGCCCCCATGGCCATCGCAATGGTGCTCTACGGACTCGGTGACGCCTTCCGCTCCGGGACCCACAAAGCCATGATTTACACCTGGCTCCGCAGTCAGGGGCGGGAAAAGGAGAAGACTGCGGTCTATGGATATACCCGCTCGTGGTCCAAAATGGGCTCGGCGATTTCAGCTCTGATTGCCGCAGCCCTCGTCACCTGGTCCGGAAACTATGCCTCTGTTTTCTATTGGAGCGCCCTTCCCTCGTTCCTGAATGTCGTCAACCTCGCCAGCTACCCCAAGGCTCTCGACGGCGGTTGCCATGGCCTCAAAAAGGGGCTCTTCGCCGCCACCTGGCAAACCCTCGTGGATTCGTTTCGCGAATTCAAAAACCTCGGTCCACTTCGGCGGCTCGTCGGCGAATCGGTCGCCATAGAAGGCAGCTATGAAGTCGTCAAAGACTACCTTCAACCCGTCCTGCAAACCGCTGCCCTCACCCTTCCCGTGATGGCGGCCACCCCCGCCGTTCACCGAACTGCCTGGGTCACCGGAATCACCTATGCAGTCGTGTTTGCAGCAGGAAGCGCCGCATCCCGCCGCGCCCACCGCTGGGAAAGCACTTGTGGGGGCAATGAACCCGCCACTCGCCACCTCCTTCTCCTCAGCGGCATCGTTCTCGCACTCGTTCCCGTCACCCTCATCGCTCACCTCCCTTGGCTGGCTGCTGGCGGCTTTGTCGCCCTCGGCTTGATGCAAAATCTTTGGCGACCCATTCACGTGGGTCGCTTCGACGAAAACTCTTCCGAGGGGATCGGAGCGACCGTGCTCAGTGTCGAAGCCCAAGCCAAATCGGTGGCAGCTGCCGTTTGGGCGCCCTTGCTCGGAGCCTGCATCGATGCCTCCACCGCGAACAGCGAACCCCTTTCCCCCCAAGCGCTTTGGCCGATTGGCCTTCCCGCCCTTCCCCTGCTGATCGCTTGGCTGTGCCGACGCCCTGCCAAAATGGCACCCGCATGACACATCGCTGCGAGGAAAATGCCCAAGACGAATTCCTCTCTGGCCGTTGCTGCCCCGAAATGCCGCTCAGGCATGCTCGTGTGGACCTCCACCGTCCCGGAATTCTCCCATGAAACCGTCACTCCGCCTTCCCGCCCATCGTCCCTATCCCGGCTTCCTCCGACTCCACCTCATGGGGCTCGCTGGACTCGCCACTCTCTTCACTCTGCCCGCAGCCCACGCCGCCCCCTCGACGGCGGACAACCGCCTCGATCCGCTCACCGTCGAGGCGGACAAGAAGGACGATGATTATTCGGTTCAAACCGCACGCACCGCCACCCGGACCGATGTCCCAATTCAGGAAACGCCCCTCTCCATTCAGGTCGTTCCAAAAGAAATCATCGAGGACCAGAACGCAACCCGTCTCAAGGACGTCTATCGCAACGTCAGCGGCGTCGCCCCGGTCAAAACCGAAGGCCGTGGCATTCAATTCGAGGATGCCTACGTGCGCGGCTTTTCCCAGAGGCTCTCCATTGATGGGGTTCAGCTCTACACCATGCCCACCCTGAACCTTGCCGGGATCGAACGGGTGGAAGTTCTGAAAGGCCCCTCATCCGCCCTTTACGGTGCCATGGAGCCCGGTGGCATGGTCAATGCCCTCGCCAAAACGGCCGAGTTCAACAGTCGCTCCTCCCTCTACGGAGAAGTCGGGAGCTTCGATTCTTACCGCGCCGGGGTCGACCTCGGTTGGACCGCCAATGATGACATCGCGCTGCGCTTCATTGGCGACTACCACGACAGCGACACCTTCCGCGACTTCCTCGACTATCGCTCCATTCTCGTCGCCCCGAGCCTCACCTGGAAAATCTCTGACGACACGCGCCTGACCACATGGATGTGGTATCAAAACCTCGACCGTCCCGTCGATAACGGGGTGGCGTTTTCACCCATGGGCTATCCGGTCGGCCCCATCACCCGGAACCTCACCGGCTCCCGCCACCACAACCAAGAAATCGAAGACTCGGTCTTCAGTGCGCAAATCGACCACGAAGTCAACGAGAGCTTCTCCGTGCGTGCTCGTGCATTGGTCCACCATTTCCGTGGAGAGAACGACGCCTTCCGCTGGTCGCCGGGTGCCGGAAATAACGTCAATGCCTACCTCGACGCCTCCATTTTCGGAAACTGGGAATACGACTTCATCGCCGATGCCCTGTGGAAATTCGAACTCGGCCCCACCTCCCATCAAGTGCTCGCAGGCTTTGAGTTCGATCGCACCGACTACACTTACCAGCGACTGACATCCTCTCGATTTCCGGTCTCCATCTTCCAACCGATCGAGCCTGCTGGCCCGCTCGTACTGACTCCCGGAAACTTCCGCCAGAACGTCGTTACCGAAACCTGGTCCGGATACCTGCAGGATCAGATCGATGCCATGGACGACCGTTTGCACATCCTCGTCGGCGGTCGAGTCGACTGGGTCGACCAATATTCACGTCCCTTCTCAACCGGCATCGAATCCTGGCAGGAAGACACCGGGCTCACGGGCCGCGGTGGCGTCGTCTATGATCTGACTCCCTGCCTATCCGTCTTTGGCAATGCCAGCCGGTCCTTCAATCCCAACAACGCGGGTTCCAACATCGGCATTGGTGGCGAAACCATCGATCCCACGACCGGCATCCAATATGAGGTCGGCACGAAATACTCGGCTTTCGAAGATCGCCTCTCGATGACAGCAGCCGTCTATCAAATCACCAAGGACAACGTTCCCGTTTCCGATCCCTACAATCCCGGGTTCGTCGTCAATGGCGGCGAACTTCGAAGCAGTGGATTCGAGTTCGACGTGCTCGGCAAGATCACTCCCAACCTGCAACTGATCGGCAGCTACGCTTACACCGACACGGAAGTCCTGAATTCCACGTCTCTCCCCGTCGGAGCCCGCTTTGCCAACATTCCCCTGCATTCCGGGAGCCTGTGGCTGAAATACGATTTCACCTCCGGCCCCCTTCAAGGTTTTGGCATGGGAGCTGGGGTGTTCGCCGCGAGCGCCAAGTCTGGAGACAACAATGGATCCTTTGACCTACCAGGATACGCCCGCATCGACCTTGCTGCTTGGTACCGCACCGAACTGGCGCATGGGCAGGACCTCAAATTTCAGGTCAACGTCATGAATGCGCTGGATCGAACCTACTACGAGTCCTCTACCAGCACGGCATCCGTCCAACCGGGAACCCCTCTAGCAGCCACGGCTCGATGCACCCTGACGTTCTAAACGGCATCACCGCCGACTTCGAGACCGCCCGCAAACTCAAGGCCGTCTTTCGCGAAGGCTGGAGCCATCCCGAGCGAGTCGCCGGATGGGTCAAAGGAGGATTGCATGCCGAATTTCACGACGAAGCCTGCCGTCAGGCGTGGAAGGACGCCCTCTCCGAAGCCGTCCAACTCGCCCCCAGCGACCGAGCCCTCGATCTGGGCACCGGCCCTGGCACCATCGCGTCCATGTGGGCAGAGCTGGGCTTTCGCACCACAGGCATCGATTTTTCCCCCGGAATGCTCGAGGCAGGCCATAAGCTGGCAACCAGCCGAGGCCTCAACCTCGAGTTCATCGAAGGCGATGCGGAAGATCCCCCCGTCGGAGATCAAAGCTTTGGCGTCATCTCGACCCGCTTCGTCCTCTACACGCTGCCCCACCCCGGCTACGCCGTCCGGCGGTGGGTGCAGCTCCTCGAACCCGGTGGCAAACTTCTACTCATTGGTCACGAACGCCCCGACAACTCGCCCCCACCGACACCAACGACAACCGCCTTGCAAGCTCCTCCGAAACGAGGCTGGCAGGTCGACGACCACTACCGATCCGCACTCGATCAACTTCCCTTCATGGACCACAAACCCACCGACTTGCAGGTGGTCATGGAAGCCGCGGGTCTGAGTGAAATTCGGCGCCTGCCAATCGCCGGGCTTGAGAGTGCTCGCGAACAACTTCGCCAGCGCGATGCGGAGGTCGCCGTCGGAACGTCCCATCCTTACATCGTCGTCGGCAGAAAATGAACTGCCGACCATGAACTACCGCGTCGTCGCCCTCGTCGTTTTTGTCGCCAGTGCGGTCACCACAGGAATCTTCGTCCTGTGGCGAGGGGGGGAGGATGCCAGTCCCTTGGTGACCTTAGCCCCATCGCCCGCCGAGGCCTACACCGTCCATCTCTCGCCCGCCGGCGACGTCCATTTTGCGAAAACTCCCGAGCGGGTCGTCACCATGGATGCCAACTACAACGACATGCTGATCGCCCTGCAGGAAGCAGGGAAAATCGTGGCAACCGGCTATCGAGACAACTTCCACAACACCTTCTATCCTCAGCTTGGCGGCATTCAGCCCGGTTTTTCCGCGACCACCATTCCGGTCCTATCCTCCGCAGGGGGAGGCCAGTTCGACAAAGAACGGCTCTATGCCCTGCACGCCGATGTTCACCACATCGACCCGCTCCAACTCGCTTCCATGCGTGGATGGAGCCCCGCGGATGTCGAGGAAATCGCCCGCAACGTCGGTCCATTTTTCGCGAACCGCTACAGCCGCGAAAATAGCCATCCGGGCGATTCCCCCTACACCTACTACTCCCTCTGGGAACTCTCGGAGAAAGTCGCCGAAGTCTATCGAAAGCCTGAAGTCATCCACGCGCTCCAAGCCATCGGAGATCGCATGGTCGCCAACATTCAAGCCCAGCTTCCCCCGCTTCCGGATCGACCACGTGTCGGCCTTGTCTTCTATTCGAATGGCAAGTTCGTCCCCTACAGCCTCACTCACGAAGGTTTCGGACAGGTCCAATACCGCGACCTTGGAGCCCAGGATGCCTTCGCCTCGATTTCCGATCGTACCTATGGTGCTTCCGGTGGTGGCCCTAGTGGTTCCCCCCTCGACTCTGAAGGGCTCCTTGCGCTTGATCCCGACATTTTGATCATGCCTTTCGCGCTCTATCCCGGAAACGCGAGAGAGAACTATTCCCAACTGCTCCAACTCGCCGACGATCCCCTCTTGGGCCGTCTCACCGCCTTTGAAACTCACCGGATTTACCCCGGCGGAACCCCGCTTCAAGGCCCTCTCGATTACCTCTTCCAGCTCGAAATGGCAGCCAAGCAAATCTATCCGGAAATCTTCGGAACCTTTCGAGAAGACCTGAACTTCCCGGCCAACGAATGCCTTTTCAATCGCGCGGAGGTTGTCGAAGCGTTACGGATCTCGCCCCGGGAAAATGACTGAACGCCGCGGAAGCCCACGCAGAAACCTCATCGGACTCGCGATCGGATCAAGCCTCTTGATTCTGCTTGCCGGGCTGGCACAGCTCGCCATGGGATCGTACGAGATGACCCGTAGCTCAGCGGCCGCCGCCCTTTCCGACCCGGCTGTGTGGGCACAACCCAACACGCTCGCTCGTCTGGTCCTTGGCGATGCACTCGCCAATGCATTTCATTTCGGGGCTGCCGCCCCCTTATCCACCGAAACCCTCATCGTTTGGAACGTCCGGCTTCCTCGGCTTCTCGCCGCCCTCTTCGTCGGCATCAATCTCAGCCTCGCGGGAACCATCCTCCAGGCCGTCACCCGCAACGAAATGGCCAGCCCTTACCTCTTGGGCATGAGTTCCGGCGCTGGCCTCGCCGTCATTCTCGTTTTGGTCCTTTTTCCCGCATTCTCTCCTGCCATCCCTGCCATCGCCATGCTCGGCGGTGGAGCCGCGTTCTTGCTGGTCTATGCAATCGCCTGGAATCGTGGCACGAGCCCCGTCCGGTTGGTGCTCGCCGGAGTCGTCATCGCCTCCATCGCAGGCTCGTTGCAGACAGCTCTGTTCTTCATGGCCAAGGATCTCACCGTCATCCAAAACGCCATGGCATGGACCACCGGATCGCTCACCGGAACCGGCTGGGTTCAGGTTCGCCAGATCGCCCCCTGGACTCTGGTCAGCCTCGTTCTCGGCCTCTCCGCGACTCGCCAACTCGATGTTCTGCATCTCGGAGAAGCCACCGCGCTCTCTCTGGGAATGCGGGTCGAACGCGTGCGCTTTCTGCTGGCCGCGATTGCCGTGATCGCTACGGGAGCAGCCGTAGCAGTCGCAGGTCTCATCGGCTTTGTTGGGTTGATCGTCCCCCACATCGTCCGCAGTCTTGTCGGCAGCTCCCACCGCCGCCTTCTCTTGGGCTGTGCCATCGCGGGCCCAGCATTACTCCTTACGGCGGATGCCGTGGCTCGCCTCTTGTTAAGTCCGGTGCAATTGCCGGTCGGCATCGTCACCGGCTGCCTTGGCGGAATTTTCTTTCTCTTCCTCATGCGGCGGCGCCGCCACTTCGGAAAGCCATGAATCCTACCACTTCCCTTGGACTCACCGCCATGGATCTCCGGGTTCGCTACTCCTCCCGGCAGCCCGAGATCCTTCGCCAAGTCTCCCTGGCCATTCCCGACGGATGCATCACCGTCCTCATCGGACCCAATGGATCGGGGAAAAGTACACTGCTCAAAACTCTCGCCCGCCAACTCACTCCGGAATCCGGTGAGGTTCTGCTCGGAGACCAATCCATTCACCGGCTAGCTCCCGGCGATTTCGCCCGAACCCTCGGCATCCTTTTTCAAGAACATCGCCCTCCCGGCGAAATCACAGTCGAAGAACTTGCTCTCCACGGAAGGTATCCCCATAGCCGCTTTCTTCACGGACCGACTTCCGATGACTTTGCCGCGGTCGAGAAAGCTCTCAACCTGACGGACCTTGCCGCCCTGCGACACCGTCCTGTGGCTGAGCTGAGTGGCGGGCAAAGACAGTTGGCCTGGATCGCCATGGCTCTCACGCAAGAAACCCGGTTCCTGTTTCTCGATGAACCCACCACCTTCCTCGATCTCGCCCATCAGTTTGACCTGATGGAATTGGTCGTCCGGATGAAACAGGAAATGAGCAAAACCCTAGTCCTGGTTCTTCACGATCTCCATCTTGCCGCTCGCTACGCGGATCATCTCGTGATGCTCCACCAGGGCAAGATCGCCTGCCAAGGCCCTCCAAGTCAGGTCCTGACGTCCGATCATCTGCGCCAGGTCTTCGAGATCGAGGCGACGATCACCCAGACCCAGACCGGCCACATCCACTGCTTCGCCGAACGCCGGGCAGCCCCGCCCCCGCCCCCCACTAGTGCATCGTCCGAAAAGTAGCAGGCATATCAGGTGATGCCAGCGTCTTGGGCGAGCTTGGTTAGTTGGATGATCCGGCTGAGCTTCTTCG
>NZ_JACHFD010000013.1 GCF_014201715.1 Haloferula luteola | reverse complement strand
GTTGAGAACTGTCGGCGGCTGGGCATCGACACCCGGGAGTATCTTGAGGACGTGCTCACCCGACTGCCGGCAATGAAAACCAGCGAGGTCGATCAACTCGTCCCGGGGAACTGGCTGCAAGCACAACAGGGAAAACGAGCACGGAAGGCTGCCTGATAACCGCTGCCGCCAAGAAAAATCAAACGGCGGCACAGACCACGGTTACGAATGGCTGGCTCGGGGAGCGTCTTGCCATGGGTCATCCCGGCAGTGTCAGTCGGGAGGTAGGACGCGTCGCAAGGGACCCAGAATTGGCGAGACGAGCGAAGAAAATGGCTAAGGTGCTTGGGTGAGTGTTAAAGTGCGAGGACTGACCCGAATGGCATGACCCGAATGGCACGGGAAGGAGACGAACCTATCGCATATGGGCTACTTGCGGTTGTGGCGGCGGATACCCGCGACTAGGTATAGCGTTTATGACGTTAAAGCCTTGAAGGCAGCTGGTGCCGGACTTATGATGGCTTGCTTGCTCTTTCTCGATGAATCTAAGGGAGTGAAGTTCGGGAATCTCGCATATGATTATATGAGAATCGGAGACCCTGCTTCTTTCGCTGAAGCCACAATCCTCCTCGATTCCATGGGATCGGGATGGAATGAGTGGGGAAATGTGATGCAGCGACTTGACAAATAGTATGCTAACAAAATACAAGACAGGCATGACGCAAGGACCAATTTCGGCTATTCGGCGCCCTGCTTCCGGCGATACGTATGCTCTGCTTTTTTGGTGTGTAGATAAGGAAGGCGATTTCGATGAGCTTTGGACAGAAGATATGATCTATTCGGTCTCAGACCTGTTTGGTATGGAGGACACGTGTTTCGGTGACTACGATATCAGAAATGTAATCCCCGAAAATGTGAGCTTAAAAGGCTGGCTAGCTCCTATTGTCCTAACGAAGGGATGGGATTTAGTTGGAGGGCTCTTTCTAGGTGGACATGCTAGAAGATTTGGGTTTCGCATGATCGAGATAGCAGCCGCATGTGTTTGCGAAACAAAGAGCATCTCAAAGTTCGTTAGCACCCAGCAGTGTACAGATCAGGCGCAAATTCGTGGACTCAAGATTCTTTTGCAATTAGTTGAACAAAGGAGCCAAATGGTTTTCGTGATGCAGATTGGGGGATGGGACTATGTCGAGGATGGGGAAGGATTTGAGAATCAAGATGGATGGCGAGCGTCTGGATTTCCTATTTCGGAGCGGGCGATGGGCCTAATTGGAGAGCGGTGCTCGTAAACGGTTCTCTTCAAAGGGGTCAGTCCTCGCACTTTAACATTGCGGCTGTCAAAGGGGTCAGTCCTCGCACTTTAACATTGCGGCTGTGGGCGTCACTTCGCACTCTCTGGGATCATGGCCCGTCCACTCCGCTATGAAGCAGTAGGCGCCGTTTACCACGTGATGGCGCGCGGCGACGGAGGGAGGGAGATTTTCGAGAGCGATCAGGACCGGCTGGATTGGGTGGATCGAATCGAGCGGGCATGTGGACGTTTCGGCTGGCAAGTGCATGCTTACGTGCTGATGGGGAACCATTTCCATTTGCTGCTTGAGACGCCGGAGCCCAAAAGTGTCACCGGTGACGGCGCACGTGCCCACGATGAGGCGGAAGCCGAGCGGTTGGTGGTGGCGGGCTTGGAGCATCTCGGATTGCCACCTGACTCGGAAGATCAGGCCGGCCGGGGACGGTTCCGAGACGAGAAGGCACTCGTCGCGTGGTGGACCCGGCAGCGTACGGCGGCGACGAATGGCTGGCTCGGGGAGCGTCTTGCCATGGGTCATCCCGGTAGTGTCAGGCGGGAGGTAGGACGCGTCGCAAGGGATCCAGAATTGGCGAGACGAGCGAAGAAAATGGCTAAGGTGCTTGGGTGAGTGTTAAAGTGCGAGGACTGACCCCTCTTCTCTCTCTGACCCCTCTTCTTGGGGGGATCTTACGAAGGGGGCGATTGGTCGAAGGCCTCGGGCACAATGGGCGAGTGCTGAGGCTGTGAAGTTTTGGGGAGAGAGGGGTGGAGAAGGGCGGGAATTTCCCGAGATTTCGAGGATTTACCTGAAAAGTGGGTGGGGAATTGGTATGCCGCCCGCTGTGATGGGAATCCGATGCCTTCTCCCTCTGCTACGACCGTGTCTGTTGCTCCGAGAAACTCCGCTGCTGCTGCGGGGGCCAAGATGATTTCCGCCTTAGATTTGTTCAGTATTGGCGTCGGGCCCTCCTCGTCGCACACGGTCGCGCCGATG
This sequence comes from Haloferula luteola, assembly GCF_014201715.1. Classification (GTDB taxonomy): domain Bacteria; phylum Verrucomicrobiota; class Verrucomicrobiia; order Verrucomicrobiales; family Akkermansiaceae; genus Haloferula; species Haloferula luteola. The sequence continues at coordinate 153,863 of NZ_JACHFD010000013.1, read as the reverse complement.
CGTGCGGCCCGAAGTTTCGTGGAGCAATTGGAAGCGAATGGTTTGGGCAGTGAGGTGATGCGAGTGACGTGCACTTTGTATGGATCACTCGCGGCGACGGGGAAAGGTCACGGAACGGATGTTGCGATCCTGTTGGGATGGCTGGGGCACGACCCGGAGACCGTGGATGTGGACCGGATTCCTGAGTGGGTCGGTGAAGTTCGGGCGACTGGACGCTTGAAGCTTCCGTGGGGCCGAGAGATTGAGTTCAAGGAGAAGCGAGATCTGGATTTTCGTCGAATGAGGCCGCTGCCTCTCCATGCGAATGGGATGCATTTTTCGGCCCTTGACGGGGACGATGGGGTGCTGGCGGACCGGGTGATGTATTCGTTGGGGGGAGGGTTCGTGGCCGATGAGGAGGAACTGAAAGCGCGACGGGAAGCGGGGCAAGAGGTGCCAAGGCCCTTCATTTCTGCCAGCGGACTGTTGGAAATCTGTGAAGGAGAGGGGCTGACGGTCAGCGAGGTGATGTTGGGCAATGAGGAATCTTTCCGGCCGGAATCAGAGACTCGGGAGAGGCTGGATCGGATCTGGGTGGCGATGCAGGACTGCGTAGCCCGTGGGTGTGTGGGGGAGGGAACGTTGCCGGGTGGGCTGAATGTGGCCCGTCGAGCTCGCCGGATTCATGAATCTCTGCGGTCCCGGCCGGAGCAATCGTTGTCGGATCCACTGACGGTGCTCGACTGGGTCAATCTCTACGCATTGGCGGTGAACGAGGAGAATGCCTCGGGCGGCCGCGTGGTGACGGCTCCGACCAATGGAGCTGCGGGGATTTTGCCGGCGGTGCTGCACTATGCGGTGCGGTTCCGCAGTTCTCCCCATGGTGATGGGGTGCATCGTTTCCTGCTGGCGGCGGCGGCGGTTGGCCTGCTTTACAAGCGGAATGCTTCGATTTCGGGAGCGGAGGCGGGATGCCAGGGAGAGGTGGGAGTGGCGTGTTCGATGGCCGCGGCGGGGCTGGTGGAGTATCTGGGTGGAAGTCCGCGTCAGGTGGAGAATGCGGCGGAAATCGGGATGGAGCATCACCTGGGGATGACCTGCGATCCGATTGGTGGCCTGGTGCAGATTCCTTGCATCGAGCGCAATGCCATGGGGGCGGTGAAAGCGATCAATGCGGCCCGGCTGGCGATGGCTGGCGATGGCGAGCACAAGGTGTCTCTCGACAAGGTGATCCGAACGATGTGGGAAACCGGTAGGGACATGAAGGCGAAGTATAAGGAAACTTCACGCGGCGGCCTGGCGGTCAATGTGGTGGAGTGCTGAGGGTCTCGTTTCAACGAAACGAGGCTTCCATGATGTGAAATCGACTCCCGAGCTGTGCTGGGTGGGTCAGGGTCTGGAAGTTTCTTAGCAGTTTGGCGGTTTCTCGATCCGTGCGTCCTTCGAGCTTGAGCAGCCAAGGCCGGGCGATCTCGGTGAGGAATCGCGCTTGATTGGTGAAGTGTTCGACTTGGCCACCGAGGGCTTCGAGGGCTTCTCGAAGAGCGGAGAAATCGACGTGGGCTGTGAGATCCCGGGAGCCTGGGTCTTGCAGGGGATGGCCTCCCCGGCGGTGGGCCTGAAAGGTTTCGAGGGTGCCATCGGTGCGGGCGGGGTCGAAGTAGTCCTCCCGTTCGAAGCCGTAGTCGATGAAGAGCATTTTTCCCGGCGAGATGCAGGGCGCCAAGGGGGCGAGAAAAGCGGCGAGCTGCGGGCGGACTTCGGTACGGTAGCCTGCGGGCCGAGAGGGAAGGCCGAAAATGAGTGGGGGAGCAGCAGGACCGAGGGATTTCCAGATGAAGGATCCCTCGGGATCGAGGCCCACACCGAGTTCATCCCAACCGTCTCCTGTGGATTCGATTCGATGGCAGGTGAGGGCGTCGATCAATTCGTTGGCGACGAGGATGCCTGGGCGGGGATCCAAGGCATGAGGGGTTTCGACGATGCGAAGGTGAGCGGAAAAAGGAGCAAGAAGTTCGCGTTGGCGGGCGGCGAGGCTGGGGAGGGGTTCGATGATGGCGTATTCGAGGCGGGGAAGGAGGTCGGGATGTTCTTGTGTGAGGGCTTCTAGGATATCGCGTGCGAGTTGGCCGTCGTGAGCGCCGAGTTCGAGGATGCGGACGGGCCCGGGTTGATGGGAGAAAAAGGAAGCGAGGTGTTGGGCGAGCAACTGGCCGAAGAGGGGGCCGACGGAGACGCTGGTGAAGAAGTCGCCAAGGCGACCCACTTGGCGCCCGGGACGAGCGTAGTAGCCTCCTTCGGGGTGGTAGAGAGCGGCCTCCATGAAGCGGGCGAAGGAAATTCCACTGGAATGGACGATTTCCTGGTGGAGTTCCGCTAGCAAGCCGGGGATTGCCTGACGGTCCGGTTCCCGATATGCCGGAACCGGTTTCTCGCCCCCCGCGGGGAATGTTGCCTCATCTTTTGCCATGTCCAAAGCCACCCAAGCCGTCCGGAACAAGCGCAGGCGCCCGATCTTCTTCAAGCGGAAAGGATTCTGGATGGGCGTCCTGGTTCTCCTCGTGGTGATCGGTGTGGCGGGCTGGATGGTGGCTGACCGGATGTTGGAACCGTATCGCCAGCGGGCGATGGAGTATGATTTGTCGCTGGTCGACAAGGTGGAGGTGCCCAGTGTGATTTTGGGCCATGATGGAGGCGAGGTGGGACGGGTTTTTGTGCAGAATCGGAGTGTGATTGGGATCGATCAGGTGCCGGAGCGGTTCATTTCTGCGTTGAGGGCGGGGGAGGATAAGCGGTTCTACAAGCATCACGGGGTCGACTACTTCGGCATTGCCCGGGCGGCGATCGATTGGCTGCAGGCGGGCAAGGCCGTTTCGGGGGCATCGACGATCACCCAGCAGTTGGCGCGAGGCGCCTACGATTTGCAGGCGGACTGCAAGCGGCGGGGGGAAACGAGCATCGAGCGGAAAATCATTGAGGCGTTTCTGGCCCAGCGGATTGAGACGGTGTATTCGAAGCCGGAGATTTTGGAGTATTACCTGAACCGGATCTATTTCGGCAGTGGGTTTTATGGGATTCGCTCCGCGTCGTTGGGGTATTTCGGGAAAGAGCCTGAGGCGCTGACGGATGCCGAGTGCGCGACGATTGTCGGACTGATCAAGAATCCTTCGGGGCTTTCCCCGCTGAATGATATCGAGGCCTGCCGGGTGGCTCGTAACATGGTGATCGCCCGGATGATGAATCTCGACATGATCCGGCCAGCGGAAGCAGCGCGGATGCGAGCGGCGCCCATTGCGCTGAATCCGAAGCCGTTGCAGCGGGGGACGAGCCACCTTTACGAGCGGATTGCGACAGAGATCCGCAGTTTGCTGGGAGAAGATGCATTGGCTCAAGGGGGCTACACGATCCGCACTTCGATCGATTCGACGGTGCAGCACGCCGCGGAAGAGAAGTTGGAGGAGATGCTGCGGCAGGCGGAGAATCACTCCGGCTATCAGCACCCGAAGCGGGGCACGGGGGATCCCAAAAAGTGGCTGCAAGGAGGGGTGTTCATGGTGGATCAGCGCAGTGGTGGAGTGATTGCGCACGTGGGAGGGCGGGACTATGCGGATGTGCCATTCGATGTGATTGAGCTGGGACGCAGTCCGATGGGCACGGCGTTTTTCCCGTTTGTGTATGCGGCGGCGCTTGAGCGGGGTCTGACGCCGGCGAGCAAGGTGGACGATGAAGCGATGGACAATCGGGCGGTGATGGTGGGAGGTCGTGAGGGGATTCTCGGGGAATGGGGGATGGAGGTTTCCAATCCGCGCTACGAAGGTTCGGTGACGTTGCGGAGGGCCCTTGAGAGCTCGAAGGTGGCGGCGACGGTGCGAGTGGCGAATCAGGTGGGGCTGGATCATGTGCGGAGCACGAGCGCCGGATTTGCCTTGCCTGTGGCGGAGGCGGAGTTGTTGCCGCGTTTGGCGGTGGGCTGGGAGCCGGTTTCGCTGAAGGATTTGGTGCGGGCTTACACGGCTTTTGCTGACGGGGGCCGGCTCGGACCCAGCCAGCTATGGTATGTGGAAAGCATTCGCGATGCGCAGGGATCGATTCGCTATGAACGCTCGGTGCCGCATGCGGTTGGTGAGACGGCGGTGAGCCAGGCGACCGCGTTTCAAGTTCACTCGATTCTTCAGGGTGGAATGACGCGCGGAAGCGCCCAAGGGGTGCTCGATGAGTTGGTGGAAAAGCCGTTTCATGGTGCCTGCAAGACGGGAACGACGCATGATTTTTCGGACGTCTGGACGGTCGGATACAATGCCAACGTGACCTGTGGGGTTTGGATGGGCTTTTTGAATTCTGGGGAGCCGATTTATGAAGGCGCCTTTGGGCGGGATTTGGCGATGCCAGTTTGGACGGACGCGATGAATCAGGCTGCGCGGAATTATGGTGGTCGAGGCATTCCCCAGCCGGCGAGCGTGGTTGAGGTGGAGATTTGCCGGGTTTCCGGTGACCGGGTGACGCCCTATTGTTACGAGCAGGTGGAAGATCCGGTGACCGGGGCGATTCGTTCGCGGCCAGCCGGCATTCGTGAGTTTTTCCGGAAAGGCACGGAGAATCTGCCGTTTTGCCCGGTTCACTCGGGGTCGGTGGCGGAGGATCCGTCCCGCGGGGTGCTCGATATGACGGCGTTGGCGGTCATCGATGCGTCACCGGTGCGGCCGAAGAAGCCGGCCTTGTTGGGGGACGATCCTTTCCACAGCATTCAGATGACGGAGGATGATATTCCGCAGATCCGTGTGCGCCGGGAGCGAACCAATGTGCTGGATTCGTTCGATCTTGAGGACGGATTGAGGGAGATGTCGCTGCCACGGCCCGGGCGGTTGGAGATCGCCCCGGAATAATTTGCGGTCGCTGCCTTGCGTCGGAGGGCAAGTTCGGGACATCGTTGGGGCGTGCCGGAATCGCCGCCCCAATCCCGCCGCTGGAATGCCTTTGTCTGCCCGGAGTGCCGGCAGGTTTTTCGCGTTCGTGGAGATCACGAGGGCCGCGGGGTGGTATGCCCGGCTTGCCATCGCATGTTGAAATTGCCGGTGGAGGGCGATGCGTTGCCGCCATTGGTGGTAGAGCGGGTCCAAGCGCCGGAGGCGGACAGTGTGCCAATGATGCACCACCGCCCGGGGAAGCGCAGCGACGAGTTTGACGAGACTTTTTCGCGCCGCGAGCCGGTGGACCGCTTGGTGAAGCGGATTGTGGTGGCGACGGCCCTGACGATGGTGGCAGTGCTTTTTTGGGGATTGCTTTGGAGTCGCGGCAAGCATGCCGAGACGGTGGATTCCGGAGATGGGTCGGCCTTGTTGCCGCCGGCGCCGGAGCGGATGGAAGCGGCTCCGAGGAAGCGCGAGAGTTCGCAGTTGGCGAAGGTGGAAATTGGCGATTTGGAGCCCGCGATTCGCGGGGTGTTTGAGAACGATTCGGGAGATCCCTCGGCTTGGTTGCTGCATGCCGAAACGTCGCTTTCGCGATTCAGGGGAGAGCCGGGCGGTGAACGCCAAATGGGGACTCTCAAAGAGATTCATTGGAGCGTGCCGTTTGCTGCATCAGGGGAGCATATCGGGGTGGCGGTTCAGAATGGCGACTACGAAGGCTTCTGCGTTTGGCTGGCTCAGCAGGATGGGCGGTGGAAGGTGGACTGGGAAAGCACTGTGGGGTGGTCGCCCAAGACCTTTGAAGCGTTGACGCAAGAGCGACCAACGGAGCCGGTGGCGATGCGGGTGCGGGTGCTGAAATCGAATTACTACAATTTTGCCTTCGCGGATGACGATGCGTGGCAGTGTTTCCGGATCGAGTCGGCCAATGGAGAAGATTATCTCTACGGCTATGCCGAGGCGGGTTCGCTGACGGCTCGGACCTTGAATGCTGTCCAAAAGGAACGGAACGCCGTGACGCTTTCCATCCGGTTTCCGGAGGGTTCTGACAATCCCCGGCAGGTGATCATCGATTCGGTGATCTCCGAGAGCTGGGTGGCCGATATTGATTCTCCATGACCCGCGACAAGCAGAACACTTACGATAAGGCCCTGCGCCTGAATCTCGACCCCGCGGTTTACGGCACTTTGGCCGAGATCGGTGCTGGCCAGGAAACCGCGAACTGGTTTTTCCGGGTTTCGGGCACGGCCGGCACGGTCGCGAAGACGATCTCCGCCTACGACATGACGATGAGCGATGCCATTTATGGCAAGAGCCCACGGTATGTTTCCCGGCAACGGCTCGGGCAGATGCTGGAGCACGAATTCTCGATTCTGGAGGAACGTCTCGGGCCTGCCCGGGGGGATCACACGACCTTCTTTTCTTTCTGCAATACGGTCCGGGCCCGTGGCTACAAGGACCACGGCGAGTGTCATGGGTGGCTGGGGTTGCGGTTTCAGCTCAAGCCAAAGGACCCGCCGTCCGACATTTATCTGCACGTGCGGCTGCTGGACAAAACGAACGTCGAGCAGATGGAGGCGTTGGGGGTGATCGGGATCAATTTCATCCATGCTGCGTTTTACTTCCGGCAGAGTTTGCACCAGTTCGTGACGGCGCTGACCGAGAACCTTGTCTCGGGACGGGTGGAAGTGGACATGCTCAAGTTCCAAGGGCACGGTTACGACTTCTTTGACAATCGCTTGTGCGCCCTTCAGCTGGTGGAGAGTGGTCTGACAGAGGCGACTTATTTCCCGGCGAGTGGGGAGATTGAACAAGCCGCGGATGCTCTCTACAAGCGACCGATTTTGTTGCTGCGCGGGAGCTTCGATCCCGTGACTCGGCTCCACCTGGAGATGTTGGAGCAGGCTCGACTGGGCTTTGAAGCCTCACTGGCCGAGGAGGACCGAGGGCGGACATTGGAGCTTTGCGAGATTTCGATGACCAACCTGTTGCGCGGGGGGGCCGTGGACCATGTGGACTTCATCGATCGGGTCGATGCGTTGCAAGCCCTGGGAAAATCGGTGTTGATCAGCCGTCATGCGGAGTTCCACCGAATTTCGGGATATCTGGGTCGCTATACCACCCAGCCGGTGGGTTTGGTTTTGAGCATTGGACTGCTCAATGAGCTTTTCAAAGCCAAGTGGTCGGAGAATCTGTCGGGCGGCATTCTTGAGTCTTTTGGTCGGTTGTTCCGCAATCAGGTTTCTTTGTATGTGTATCCGTGGCGCAGCCGAGGAACGGGAGAAGTAGTGACGGCGGATTCATTCCGGGCTCCGGAATCGTCTCACCATCTTTACCGGCATTTTCTGGAGAATCGGATGGTGCGCAGCGTTCCCTATCGAGATCTTGACCTGCTGCAATTCACTGGTCGCGACATCATGAAGATGATCCGCGATGGGGATCCACGGTGGAAAGAATACGTTCCGGAGGTGGCTCAGCGCTCGGCCTTGGTCCATCAAGGGGTGGCCAGCCGGTGAGAGGACATCATTCGCGGCCGTAGTCGCTGCGGGAGCGTTTGATCAGATCAAACGGGCTGCCGCAGTACATGCAGCGGAACCTCTGGGTGAAAAGGAGACTGATCAAGGCGGTGGTGCCGTAATTGAAGGGGAAAATCCGCTGAGCGCGGGCGTTTTTGGTGGCGGTGTTGTCCAGTAAAGGCGTGCCCTTGCAGAGCGGGCAGCGCGCTCCTTTGCGAACGAGAAGTCCGCTCAGCCAGATAGCGGCTTGGAGTGCCATGACGATGACCAGCGGGATGCCCAGCGAGCGGTCATCGTGGATGATCATGAGGCTGGCCAGAGTTCCAGTGGCGACGAGGCAGAGGAACTGAAAGCTGGTGATCGCCATGGCGAGGACGAACGACCGTTTATGGGGTAGGGATCGATATTCCCGGATGCTTTCCGAAAGGGGCATGTCAGGTGGGTTTGGGGCGGGCTACCCACGAACAAGCACCGTTTTTGGGGTGCTGACCATCAGGAAATGCGTCGGGCCCCTTCCGAGGAAGGGGCCCGAGAGAAATCCGAGGAACCAAATGGTGGCGAATCAGTTCCCGCTGCCGGTCATTTTGGAAAGCACTTCGACTTTCACAGAGACGATGCCGCGGGAGTAGAAGCCCAGCCGCTTGGCGACGCCTTCGGTGACGTCGATGATACGGCCGCGGGTGTAGGGGCCGCGGTCGGTGATGCGGACGATTTCCGACTTTCCGTTGGAGAGGTTGGTCACTCGGACCTTGGTTCCAAGGGGAAGTGTTTTGTGGGCGGCAGTGGAGGCCTCGTTGTTGAGGCGTTCGCCGCTGGCGGTGTGGGTGCCGCCATTGCAGCGGATCCCATACCATGAGGCTTTTCCTTGCTGGACGGATTTGACCGCCCAGTCCGTACGGGCGATGCCGTTTCCGCTGGTTTGGTTGGCGAGGGTTGCGCAGGAGCTCAGGATCATTGCTCCGACGAATGCCAGCATCGTAGTGAACGATTGGTGCTTCATCGTTTTGGTGGTCTGTTGCCTGGTCGTTCTCCCCTCGGGGAGAAACGGCGCCGAGCGCATAGCCCTCTGGAGATGAAGGGGCAAGCCCAATCTGTGCTCCGACGGATCGCCCGCAAATGCCGCAGGTTGCAGGACTTATGCCAGGAGTACTTCAGGTCGCTTAGAGAAAAAGAATGACAGCGATGGCCTTTTTTTTGCTATTTCACCCTCCATGCTGGGTTCGTGGTTTCCCTCCAGTCGGGACCGCTTCACCGAGGCGGATTTCGAATTTTTGGCCGGATTGCTGGCTCCGGGCGATGGTCGTCGCTTCCTGTGGACTCTGTGGGAAGACCGTGAGGCACTGCGCGAAATGCTGGATTTGAAAGAGGTCCTGCGTGGCCTTTTGGAGGGTCCATCAGCGGTGCAGGTATCGCCCTATTTCTATTTCTATGTGCTGGTGAGGCATGCCTTTCTGGAGGCGGGAATCGAGGATGTGGGGGTTGCTGACTACGTTGCCGGGGTGCTGAGTGAGCGGGTCGGCGCGGATCCCGATGATGTTCTGCGGGGCATTCCCACGGGCTTGGTCCATGCGGCGGATTTCGTCACGATCATGGAAAATGCCCATGGAAGGCTACGTTTTCATCTCCAACTGGCTGCGGGGAACCAGTTTTTGGTGCTCACGGGGTTGTTTCCAGCGTTTCTCCGCAGGCGTTCGGAACGCTGTGGAGCTCCAGGGGTAGGGTTCTATGAGTCTTTTGCGCGACGGGTCTTCCACGATGTCGCGGAGAATCCGAGCGCACCTCGCGAACTGCCTAGGCGGATGTTGAATCAGCTTTCGGAGTGTCTGCCCCAGGCTCGGCGGTCTCTCAACAAGATGGCGGAGGATTACGTTTTCCTTGGCGATTGACCCTAGGAACGCTTGGCATGGAGGGCATGGAAGTTCGCCAGCTTGCCGATCAGGCTCCATTCACCACCAAGGACGGTTCGACCATTCGCAGTATCCTCGATGCCTCCAATGCACCTGTGGCTCAACAGAGCTTGGCAGAGGCAAGTCTCCCGATAGGCCGGGCGACGGACCGCCATTATCATCGCGAGAGCGAGGAGATCTACTTCATCCTCGAAGGTCGCGGTGTGATGGAGATCGACGGTGAGGAGAGGGAGGTCGTGGTGGGGGATGGGATTTTGATCCCAGCGGGTGCCTGGCACCAGATTCGGTCGATTGAGCCCCTGAGGTTCCTTTGTTGTTGTGCTCCTCCGTATCGGCACGAGGACACTTACTTCGAATGAGGTCGTCTCAAATGACTTCGACTGGAAAGGCGGCAGAAAAGGCGTCCTGAACCTCACGGATTTTCTCCGGGTGGTAAGGTTGCTTGCCGGAGTAGGCCCAGACGGTTCCCGGCCAGGCGGGATCGTCCTCGCTGCGTGCGACGAGGTGGACATGCATTTGCCGGACTTGGTTGCCGATGCAGGCGACATTCATTTTTGTCGGCTGGAAGGATTCGCTCATCCATTGGCTGATCGAGCGGATCAACTGGGTGACCGCCGCGTACTGGACATCATCGAGTTCGTGGAGGTCTTCGATCGGCTCGGGAACTTCGGGCACGATGAGGATCCATGGAAATTGAGCGTGGTCTTTGAGGAGAATCCGGCATCCGTGGAGATGCCCGAGAGGATGGGTCCCCGAGGCAAGATGGGGATGGAGGGAAAAGGTGGACATGGCTGGGCGACAGGGTGAGCGCGGGTGGCTCAGGGGTCGAGTCCTAGAAACGCTTCAACGGCCTTGGTCGTGGGATCTCCACGGCGGCCGAGATCGTGGCTGAGGGAGGTGTGGTCCTTGTTGGGGATGGCGACCACACGAGCGTATCCTCCCTGGCGGCGGAGGGCTTCGGCCATGAGCAGTGCCGGATGGTGGGGAGGGGTAGAATCGCCCGGATGGAGGAGAAGAAAGGGGGCGACACCGCGGTGGACGTGATATACGGGCGAGGCGTTTCGCTGAGTCGCGGGATCGGATGTAAACGCCGAAAGGATCGCTTGGCGCAAAAGTTCCTGCATGCGGGGCCGGGTGAGTTCTGTAGGGATGTCGTAGCCCACCCCATCGAGAAGGATGACGCCCTGAATGGCTCGCGGATCACCGCCAGCTTTGCGCAAGCGGGAGGTGTCAGTGGCGGCGAGAGCGGCGAGCTGGGCACCCGCGGAGTGGCCGAGAAGGTAAATCTCACGGGGATCCCCGTGATGCTCGGCAATGTGTTTCTCCACCCAGGTGATGGCGGCGCAGACGTCGTCGATGTGGGCCGGGTGATGGACGGCCGGTGACAGGCGGTAGTCGATGGAAACGACGATGTAGCCCAGTCCGTTGAGCCAGCGGGTTTTCGGCTGGAGGAATCCTGAGGCGGATCGGCTGCCGGCAGACCAGCCTCCGCCATGGATTGCGACGATGACGGGATGCAGGGTGCCGGCGGGGTGTTTGGGGAGATGGATGTCGAGACGCTGCTCGGCGGTGCCACCGTCGATGTAGGGAACATCGCGCACGGTCCGTGCGGTGAGGGGCAGGAGGAAGAGAAGGGTGATGAAGAGAATCTTCACGGCAGGGAACCCCTGCATGGGCGGCGGGATTCGCAAGCTAGGGATTCTCCTCATTGGCCGTGGGGTGCCGATCCTCTGGCGAGGAATTTTCGGGACTGAACGACATATTTGTCAGCCCATGCCGCGACCTTGGCCTGCTCTTGGAGATCGAGGGTGCGGACGACTTTTGCTGGGGTTCCCAACACCATGGATCCCGGAGGAATGACCGTGCCTCCGGTGACCACTGCTCCGGCTCCGATGATCGAGCGTTCGCCGATCACTGCTCCATCCAGAATGATCGCGCCCATGCCGACGAGCACTTCGTCCTTGATCGTGCAGGCGTGGATGATGGCGGAGTGTCCCACGGTAACCCGCTCGCCCACATAGCAGCCATAATCATCGGCCAAATGGACGACGGCATTGTCCTGAATGTTGGATCGGGGGCCGATGATGATCTCGTTGATGTCTCCACGGAGGGTGGCTTGATACCAGATACTGGACTCCTCGTGGAGGGTCACGCGGCCGATGATATCAGCGCTGGCGGCGACAAATGCACTCGGGTGGAGCACGGGCGCGAAGGATTCGTAGGTTTCGATGGCCATGTCGGCGCGATTCAAGCCCGTGATGAAGGGGGAGGAAAGCCGCGTTTCCGTCCCTTGACGGATGCGCGGGTGGGCGCTTGCTTGCGTGAGGCGGGACGTTGCCCCCCTGAGGAGTTCATGCGAGAAACGCTGGTAGTCGTTGGTCTGGTGGTGTTGGCGATCGGTTTACGGTCGTCGCGTACCGGCGTGGTTCGGAAGCTTGGAGCTTTGGTCTTTCTCGCTGCCTCCTACGTGCTGGTGGTTTTTTTGACCGGGCGTTGGTGGTTGGGGATCTTAGGAGTGGTGCCATGGTTCCTGCTGCCGTGGATCGAGTTGCTGACGCGGATTCGCTGTCTCCGGCTACCGGTGAACAACGCGCTGAACCACCGGCGGCATCCGGATCCAGCGTTTTTCCCTCATGCTCCGGAGGCGGCTGCTTCCATGGAAGAGGCGGGATTCGAGCATGTTGCGGATTGTTCATGGGAATGGGGAGGGATGCGCCAGTACCTTCAGCTCTACTGGCATCCTGAGGAGCGGGCAGAAGCCACCATCCATCTGTGCGAGCAAAGTGAAGTGGCCTTTTCCTTTCTCTCGATCACCTCCCGGCATTGCGACGGGAGGACGTTTCGGACGACCAATTTCCCATTTTCACCGACGCTGAAGTCCCCTCAGGGAGTGCGATGGAATCACGTTCCTTGCGAAAGGAATGCCTTTGAACAGATTCTCGCGGACCACCGGCAGTATCTGACGAGGCTGCGGATCGACCTCGGGACCTTGCGAATGCCGGATCCGGATGAAATCGAAGGGTCCATCGAAGAGGAAATGCGGACGCAGCTCCAACACAATCTGGAGGAGGGCATCCTGCGAGCGAGCTTCGATGATCGCTACTTTGAGTATTCGACCCGCGGGTTGTTTTTCCTGTGGGGCCAGTTTGTGAAGGATATGATCCGACTTTGCTGAGCCCAACCCGCGGGTCGGCGTGAAACCGGGGCCATCAGGCGTCCCCGGGGATCGGCGGAGCTTCAGCGGGCAGGGTGATGGGGCCCTTTTCAAAGTCGGCGGCGGCCGGGTTCATGGAGAGGCCGAAGAAGGGTGACTTCTCGTTTTTCATGATGTCGACCCAGCGGACCATCTGCCCGGTGTAGGCGGATATGCGGCCCATGATGGCGACGGCAGTGACTTCTGCAATGCGTTGGGCATCATTGAGTGGCTTCTCCTCCAAAACGCTGCGCAGCAGGTCGACGTGCTCTTGGACCATGGAGTTCTCGGTATCGACTTTGATCTCAGGAATGGTGACTTCCGTCCCTGCCATTTTGCCGCCGCCGTAGCAGGATCCGGTCGCACCGGTGAAAGTCTCGCCGACGCGATTGTAGACGCCGGACATCTGGCGGCACTGCGAGTGAATGTGGACTTCATCGCCGAAATCGAAATCGATGCTGAAGAAGTCGAATTGGTTTCCGGTGCGGCGGCGTGCGCGGCCACCGAATCCGAGGGCGGAAACCGGAAGCCGACCGAGAAACCAGCAAGCGACGTCGATTTGGTGGACGTGTTGTTCGACGATGTGATCGCCAGAGAGCTCAACGAAATTGAGCCAATTGCGAGTGAGATATTCGGTGTCTGACCAGCCTTCTTCCCGGTCGCGAATCCACGGCACGCGGTCGTTCCATTGGATCAGTCCGCCGCGGATCGGTCCGATGGCTCCGGCATCGATCTTCGCCTTGTTTACGAGATAGCCCAGTTGGTGTCGGCGTTGGGTGCCGGCGACAACGCCGAGGCCTTTGCTGGCGGCGAGCTTGCCGGTTTCGATCACCGAGCGGCAGCCCCCCGGATCGACCGCCACAGGTTTTTCCATGAAGACGTTTTTTCCGGCTGCCACGGCTGCAGCGAAGTGAACCGGGCGGAATGCAGGAGGGGTGGCGAGGAGGACGAAATTGCAATCGGTCTTGAAGGCCTTCTGGTAGGCATCGTAGCCCGAGAAGACCTGATCGGCAGGAACCCCGTGGGCTTCTGCGGTGCGTTTCGCGTTTTCCGGGAAAGCATCGGCAGTTGCGACGACTTTGGGGCTCAACTTGAGGATCTTGCAGGCCTCCAAGAAATCGTTGAGGGCGCCATTACCACGGCCGCCGCATCCGACGAGGGCGACCTTAATTTCAGGGGCGCTGCCAGCGACTTGTGCGAACAATTGGGGTGAGGCCGCAAGGGCGGCGCTGACGAGGCTGCCCTGCTTGAGGAAATGTCGGCGGGAAAAGTTGGGGTTCATGATTGGAGTCGTGAAGTGCGGTTTCCGGACAGGGTTGGGCCCGGGTACCGATGGGAACGGCGAGGCGTTCCGGGATTTTTCATCAGCTTGTGGCAGCAAAAGAAAAAGCGCCGTCAGCCAGTGGCGGACGGCGCTTCGTAGAGATTCAGTTCAGCTTCCCAGGGGTTTCCGGGAGGGAACCTCAGTCGTGATCGTGGCCGGTATGGTCTTCGGCACCTTGCTCCGCCATGGCGGCGACGCGTTGCTTGAAGCCATCGATTTGTTGACCCATTTCTGAGTCGGGATCCACGGCCTTGGCTTCGTCAAATGCGGTGGCGGCGTCGTCGAAGCGGCCCAGTTGGGCGAGGATCATGGCTTTGATGGTCGCGATTTGCTGCTTTTCGGCTCCTTCGAATGCTCCGCTTTTCAGGGTCTCTTCGGTGAAGGAGAGAGCGCCTTCATGGTCGCCTTTCTGGCCGAATTCGTTGAGTTTGGACTCGAAGCCAGCGTAACGCTCCTTGGCTTCCATTTCCTTGACGAATCCGGTGGTGTCCTCGGGGTCAGCGGCTTTGATGTCATCGACCACACCGCCGTAGAACTTGCCGACAACGGCATCATCGAGGCCCATGGCATCGAGGGCGGAGATCAGGGCGTTGGCCTTTTCCGGGCCTTCGAGATGGGAAGCCTTTTCGAAGGCTTCGTCCCGCGTCGTGCGGTTTTTGAGCAGTTCGTCGAGGTGCTTCACATAGGCCTCGGCGCCTCCTTCTTGGTATCCGGTCCGAGCAAACGGGCGCCCTTCTTCATCGGTGAGAAGAATCGTAGGGAATCCTTGAATGGCGTAAGCTTCTTGAAGCTTGGCATTCTGCTCCTGAGTTTCCTCCGAGAGCTTGGAGGTATCACGAGGGTAGTCCAGCTCCACGAGCACGAACTTGTCCTTGATCCCCTCTTTGAAGGCATCTTCTTGGAAGACTTCTTCGTTGAGCTTGATGCACCATCCGCACCAGTCCGAGCCGGTGAAATCGATCAGCAGCGATTCCTTCTCCTTGGCCGCTTCGGCCTTGGCGGCCTCGAAGTCTTGGGTCCAGCCTTCACCGCCGGCCAGGGCGGTGCCGAGAGTGGCGGCGCAGAGGGCCGCATGGAAGACGTGTTTCATTTTCATCGGTGGCGACGCTCCTTCTCTGAACGGCGTTGTCGAGCGATTTCCTCCGCAAGGTGGAAATGATGGATTATCCAGGGAACAATCCACGACTCGCCAAATGCTGGATCCAGGGCCGAAAATCGAGGTCGGGAGCCGCTTCGCGAGCGAAGTTTTCGAGTTCATCCAGCGTCCGGCTGCCGTCCAAGGCGGCGACCACTTTCTGGTGGTTGTCGGGGAAATGGCAGGTGCGATGGTAGGCATCCACCAGCCCGCGATTTTGACGGGCGAAGTGGAGATTCAGTGAGGAAAGTGCGGGTTTGGTCGGGGTTGGGGCGATGGTGACCTTCTCGGCACGCAGTTCGACCCAGCCGATGCGAGCTGCCTGAAAGATCCATTGGGAAACGGCTCGTCCTCCCTTTTCCGGGTCCCAGCGAGGGCCGAGACGTGCGGCGCAATCTTCCATCAGCCGGGTCAGAGGCCGGGTCGACGGGGCGGCTTCGACCAGCGATGCGTGGAGCAGGCTGATGATTTCTCCCTGCACAGCTGCCGGAGGAAGCTTGGCGACGGCGAGGCGGACTCCGAAATGCAGCACCACCGACTGCGTCGTCCCGGGATCGAGTGCGGTGTCGGAGCGGCAAAACAAACTGACTCGATGAGTACGACCCGAAAGCAGATCCAAGGTTTGCTGAAGGAGCACGGGATCTTTCTCCAGAGGTTTTAATGAGGCCAAAGCTTCCGCAGGGAGGTGGGGCGGGAGATTGTCTGGCAAGGCCGCTTCACCAAGGTAGCGGAGCTTTCGATCGCCGGCCCATTTCAGTACTTGGCCAAAGTGGAAGGCGTCGCATACCGGAGCCAATTCATCGAAGGGCAAGATCTCTGGGCCCTTGCGGCGCAGATCGCGGAAAATCGAGGCGAGATGTTGGCAGTAGGGGGCGTCGCTCAGAGCGGAAGTGGATTCCAAGACTTCAAGCAAAGGGTCGATCTCAGGAGTTCCCTCGGTCAAAGCCCCCAGGGCCGGCAACATGGCCACCGCTTGCTGACGTAGCGCCCACCCTGGCAAAGTGTTGTAGCTGATGCAGGCAATTCCCGAATCGGCGAGAGAGGAGGCAATCCGCTCCAGCAAGATCGCTTTGGCGGCATCGTCGATCCAGGACAGCAGGCCGTGGGCGATCACGTAGTCGAAGGGTTCGTCGGGTGCCTGCCAGTCCCGCAAGTCGGCATGTTCGAAGTGAATGTTGGTCAGCCGCGCGGCGCGGGCCGCTTGTTCGGCCGCCCGAATCGCAGAGTCCGAGAAATCCACGCCAACAAACTGACTTTCGGGAAATCGCTCGGCCAGAGGCAGCAGGTGCTGCCCTGACGCGCATCCTAGCTCGAGGACTCGACATGCCTCTGGCAAAGCCGGAGCGATCACTCCTGCACAGCGGGCGGAGGCGGCTAAGACTCCCGGGTGGGCTTCCGGGTGAGACAGTGCAGGGTAGCGGCGCTGGGAATAAAGCTCGCGGACGGCGTCGGACATGCGGCGGAGAATGCCGAATGAGATCGAAAGTCCAATCGGGAACCTTTCGAAAGCACCATGCCGGCAAAGAAGAGCACGATTTCTTAGAAACCCCGGCATTGACACGGTCCGCTCGCCTGCTTAACAACCCCGTCCCGCGTCCGAAGGGGCAAGGGCGGAGTAGCCAAGTGGTAAGGCAGAGGTTTGCAAAACCTCCATTCGTGGGTTCGATTCCCACCTCCGCCTCCATTTTCTCCTCAAGCTTTTCGAGGGTGACGGGCCGGGAATGACCTCCCTCCTCACAGGCCATGAGGTCCGCCCTCTGCATTCAGCGAGGATCCTCTCCACCCCTTGTCGGTCGCTTTGGAGCTGCACATGATTCGTGATGCTTTTGGGGACGCCAGCTCAAGTGCGTCCATCGCAGGATGGACGTTGCCGTCTTCACGGAGCTGAGTTGGAGATCGATCGAAGGCTTCCTCTCCTCTCATGCTGATGCGTTCGGACGATCATTCCTGAATGATTGCAATTTGCAGGAAAAAGACTCCGGCCGAAGGTTTTCAAAGATAGTCGTTCTTCATTTTGCAATGATGTATCGAATGAAGACATGAACTGCAAGATGATGAAAGGCAAAGCGTCATGAAGTTCATTCAGTCATCTTAGGGAGTGCTCCTCCATGGATGATTGTGAACGAATGCTTCTGTTTCAATAACCCTCAAATGCGGGGCTTGGCGGATGGGGGATTCTTTGCAAGGCTTCGTTCGAGCCAAGGGAACTCGAACCCCACCCTCCACCGTCCCCGGCGCCCCCACGCCGGCTTTTTCCCCAAGGGCCTCGGAACTCTCGAACCCCGGAGTGAGCCGAGGCCCTCCCCATTGAAAACACAGGGAAGGAAGGCCACGGGAGGGAGAACTTTTGCGAGTCCTCTTAGCGGCGACGCTTGCGATTCATCCGGTCATATTGCCTCCGCCACCTCGGTTTGAAGAGATTACGGATCATTCTTGATAGGGCTTTGAAGAGCGACATGAGGGGACGGGGAGATGTTGGGAAGTCTCTGAAATTGCGAAGGGGATTCCGAAGTAAAAACTATGTTAGAAAAATCAAGATGATAATCCTTACGATCTTGATTTGATGAGTGCAGAAATTGCACGTCGAGCCGATGGAAGGAGTTGGATCCGGCGGAAAGAATACGATTCCTCTCGGAGTGAAGATGATGGCGGGATTCGCCATCCCTTTCATGATGAACCTGCTGAGCATGACAGAGGCTCACGGTTGAGCGGGTTGCTCCGCTCGCCAGCGGCATGCCTCGCCGTGGCTCGGGCATCAAGCCGAGCTCAGGGCAAAGCTTTGTCGAGATCGCAAGATGTCGACGCGGGCGCGCCGTCTCATCGAGGGTCATCGAGATCGACCACTGCCGTCCAATGCTTGTCCGAGTAGGTGCGTGATGGATCACGACTCCAGAGGTGCGCTGGAGCGTTTTCGAAGTAGTGGAGACTTTGGTGGGCATCCATCCGGCCTCATTGGGAGCTCGATGAGTGGGAGTCCAACGATCTCGCCGAGATCCGGGAGAGTGACTTCCGCCGGCGGTCACTCGATGCTCTCCTTGCAACCTGGAATATCGAGCTGGACCGGGCACGATCTTGGGTACTCTCGAACAAGCGACCGAAGATCGACGTTGGAGGGAGGAAGCCGGAACTGCTCGACATGGATGATGCCAACAGACCGCTGCGACGGAAGCGAAACCACCGCGAGGAGAAGGCGGCTCGTGAATACCCAGAGCCAGAGCAGAAGCTTCCAATCCTATGGCCACGCAGGAGCTTGCAGACGTGCTGCGGATTCGGTAGGGGGGGGCTCTGACGATTGTCCATGTTTGATCCCGACCCGACACCTCTTTCCCAACCCTCAGCTCACTCCGATGGTGCCCGACTGCTTCAAGTCGCAGCCATAGGGTCTCGTCAGAAATGAGCACATTGAGTGATAGAGATTACAGTTTTGAGGATGGCGTCAAAGCTGGCGATTTGATCCTCGGTCTCATCGAGAAAATTGATCCAGACCTGCGTGAAGATTGCAGGACATTTCTCTCTGCTGAGCAGCTTGATCCTTTGCTGGAGAGATTTCGCGAGATCACAAAGTCACGTTCGCCCATGCCGTGTGTGGAAGGGTTGATCTCTAGGCTTATCAAACCCACGATCTTTGAATGCAGCTTGATGACGTTCTGGGGAGCCGCCGATTTCTGGAAGAATCAGGAGGAAAACTTCCCCAGCTGCGAGATCGCACAAGATCTTGGTTTCGTGCAGCTCGGATTTTGGAGGGGAGATTGCGATGGCGACGCTTGGATCATCGATACAGCGTTGCAGCGTCTGGCTTCTCTGTCCTTGGACGTCTGCGAGTTTGGAGCTGATCAGGTGCGGCTTAGTTGCACCCTGATTTTCGATTCCCCATGGCAGTGGCATTCCTTTCTGCGGTGCGTCGCTTGGGAGCGTGGTTGGATCCCAGAGAACAAATGAGTGCGATCTTATGAGCCATGGGTGGCAACCCTGCGGACTGGTCTGCTCTCCTGATGGATTCATGCCCGTCCCCAGTCTGCTGGTTACCACGACTTCTGACGTTCGGCAAGAAATGACGGCTGACGAAGTCGCTCAACAGATTGCGGATTTGGCAGTGCGGTAGGAAGAGCATTGAAAGGGCGATCAGAAGGTCCGGCACTTTGCCCAATGCTTGGAGCATGTTGAGGACAGTGTTGTATTCGACGGGCTGTTCCGATTTTTCCGCGAGGCGGGCTACGGTGATCCTGGGACGTTTAGGCAGGAGATCGCCGGGGCTCTTCTCTTCCTTCGAGCTCCGGAGCCCACCATCACCCTTAAGGAGATCATCAGCGAGAGCGTGGGGTGCTACAATTTGAGCTTCGAACAATTGCCATGGTGCCTTTCGCTTCATTTCGGGAAGGAGCCTTTCCGAGCGGCAGTCGAATCGGCGTTGGAGAGCAGATCCCTCAGCGAGAAGCTCATTCAGAGCCTAATGACGTATCTCCAGTGGATTCGGGTTCCTGAGGAGGAAATCCGAGAGGAGCTTAAGCCTTTCAGCGAACGCAACTGCTGAAAAAGGCGAACAAGCTGAAGTTGGCGACCTCTTACAGCGGCCTTGTTGCGTTACCATTTTGGCGGTTCAATCCGGCAACGAGAATCGGCGTGCCGCCATGAGGGCCGGGATCGCCATTTCTCTGAGGTTGGCCAGAAAACACCGGATCAGAGTCTGCCCCGAAATCAGGCTTGAATGCATGCGTCAATGGCGTATAGTGATGCCCGAGGATGATCTTCCATGAGACCGACGTTTTCACAGCGCGTATCGTCGAACTCATTGATGACGAATCATACTCTGCGCTGCAGGCCGTACTGGTCGCAGATCCCGAGGCTGGGGACCTCATTCCCCGGTCGAAGGGATTGCGGAAGATTCGTTGGATGGGCAGTGGACGAGGCAAGCGGGGTGGAATTCGAGTGATCTATTATTTGGTCCACCACGAGGAGATCTTCATGATCTACGCCTACCCGAAGAACCGAGAAGCTGACCTGAACCAACGCCATCTCCAGATCCTCAGGGACCTGGTTGAACAACACCTGAACCAATGAACGACGAAGATTTCGAACTGCTTTGCGAGAGCATCCGTCAAGCCGGTGAGATCCGCCAAGGGAAGAGGAAGCCCTCTCGAACCTTCAAGGTTGGGGATCCCGACGCGAAGGCGATTCGGGAGCGCCTTGGTCTCTCCCAGTCTCGATTCGCCGCAATCATCGGGGTCAGCGTTCGCACTCTGCAGAATTGGGAGCAGGGTCGGCGCGAGCCCGAGGGTCCCGCGAAGGCGTTGCTGCGTGTCGTCGACCGAGAGCCGCAAGCCGTGCTCCAGGCACTCCGCGCCTGATTGGAACAGAACAAGGCCAACGAGACCGTGGGAAAACCCCGGTTGAGCCGGTCGTTCCTTTGCTTTCCGATGGTGGCGAGTGATGGACGCCGTTTCGGATTTTCGGGCGGGCGTTTCCCATCCGGGGTCATGGCGCCTCGTGATGAGTTCCTGTGACGCTCCGCCGAGACCACCCGTGCCGTGAGGCAAGGAAGGTGCACCCCATGGCGGGCTCGCCGGTGGGGTAACCCGGTCGATAGAGAGCGAGCTTGCCGATGTTGTGTTGTGCATGATGCTCCAGGGGTTCCAGATGACTCCCACTTTTTCCCGTCCGCGGTAGTGGATGCGGTTGAGGCCTTTGGCGTGTCGCAGGTTGGCGAAGATCGTTTCGATGGTGCCCATGCGGTAGCTGTGGCGAGGCCTTCCTTCGGGGGGCGGGCTCAATGCAGACGCTCAAAGTACGGCGTTTGCCGTTTTTACTCATGCAGCGCGAGCGGAACTCGCAGATACTGCAGAAGTCGCTTTCGATCTCGTAGATGTGGAAGGCGCCTTTGCCGCCGGTGGAGGTGCTGGTGCCGGGTTTGTGAAGAAGGAGCTGGGCGGGGGAAGCGCTGAGGGAGCAGCTCAATGGCTCGCAGTGTCAATAGAGGGCCGAGAGGAAACGATTTTGACGAGGTTTCCCGTCAAATTCAGGAGGTACAGAAGCGCATAGGGACACCA
This sequence comes from Haloferula luteola, assembly GCF_014201715.1. GTDB lineage: Bacteria > Verrucomicrobiota > Verrucomicrobiia > Verrucomicrobiales > Akkermansiaceae > Haloferula > Haloferula luteola. The sequence continues at coordinate 132,858 of NZ_JACHFD010000013.1, read as the reverse complement.
GGAGCCTTGCTGGATCTGTTCCCACTTTTGTTCCCGTTTCGGGCTTTGCCCCGGGGGGGTGGTGCAGCCCGTGAAAGGAGAAGGAAAGTACGCGGACCGGGACTCGAACCCGGGACCAATCGGTTAAAAGCCGAGTGCTCTACCAACTGAGCTATCCGCGCTTTGGGTTGCCGGAAGGGCGGGGAGGGGGTTAGGGGTGGCAGGAGGCTTTGGCAACACCTTTTTTCCAAAAAAGTCCGGGGATGGGTTTCAAGACCAGTTGAAGTCGAGCAGGGTGGAGTGCGGTCGATTCACATGGAAGGCCCGGATGCCACAGGCGCGAGCGGCTTCGATGTCGAGGGGGAGGGAGTCGCCGATGTGGATCACCTCGCATGGATCGAGGGAAAGCGCTTGGAGAGCGTGGCGGAAGATGAGAGGGGAGGGTTTTCTGGCACGGGCGTCTGCGGAGGAGAGGATGAGGTGGAAAAAATCAGCGAGTCCGAGAGATTGGAGGATGGGATGGAGGCGATGGTCGAAGTTGGAGACCACGGCGAGTGTGATCCCTTCCGAGTGGGCTCGTTCGAGAACCGCCGGGGTTTCTGGAAACACGGTCCAGGCTTCCGGTTGGGCGTAGTGGTGGAAAAGCTCGGAGAAGGCGGCCTCGGTGATGGGTTGTGCCAAAGCCGTTTCGACGAGGTCGCGCCACCATTGGCGTTCGACTTCATGACCGGGGCGGGAGGAGGAGAAATCGGGAGCGGGTTGGCAGGCGAAGGCACGACGGAATGCCTGATCGAGTTCGGCCGAGGTGCGGTGGATTTGGTGTTTGGAGAGGATGCGTGAGTAGACGTCGCCAACGGGTTCGGCGAGGTCGATGAGGGTCCCGGCGGCATCGAAGAAGAGGGCTCGAATCACCAGAGGAGGGTGGTGGGGTGAGTTGACAAAAGCGAGAGCAAGGGATTCTGGCGGATCGGCGCGGAATCCGCTAGATCGCCTCATCATGGCGATTGTGGGCATGTTGGTGTTGCTGGGAGTGGCGTGGGCGATGTCTCGCGCCCGCGGGGCGATTCGTTGGCGGACGGTGGGCTTGGCTTTTGCGTTGCAGCTGGGGATTGGAGTGTTGGTGTTCCGGGTGCCGTGGGGGCGAGCGGGGCTTGAGTGGATTTCGGAGCGGGTCGCGGCTGTGATCGCGGCTGGCCAGGAAGGGATCACTTTTTTGTTTGGATCCTTGGCGACAGGCGAGGGGGTGGGGTTTGTGTTCGCGTTTCGGGTGTTGCCGGTCATTGTCTTTTTCTCCTCGCTGATCGCGGTTCTGTACCATTTGCGGATCATGCAGGGGGTGATCGCGGTGCTGGGAGGAGGTCTGAGGAAGTGGTTAGGGACCAGTCGGGCGGAATCGTTGAGCGCGGCAGCAAACATTTTTGTGGGTCAAACGGAGGCTCCGCTGGTGGTGAAGCCGTACATTGAACGGATGACCCGATCGGAGTTGTTTGCGGTGATGTGTGGGGGCTTGGCGAGCGTGGCGGGATCGGTGTTGGCGGGCTATGCGGGTCTGGGAGCGGAGCTGAAACACCTTTTGGCCGCGTCATTCATGGCGGCTCCTGGAGGGTTGCTGTTTGCGAAGTTGTTGATGCCGGAGACGGAGTCGCCGGATGAGGTGATGCTGGATTGGAGCGAAGAGCGCCCTGCGAATGTCTTCGATGCGGCGGCGGCCGGGGCTTCGGATGGGATGAGACTTGCGCTGAATGTGGGGGCGATGTTGTTGGCCTTCATTGGGCTGATTGCTCTTGTGAATCTGATATTGGGAGGGGTCGGAGGGTGGTTCGGCCAGGAGGGGTGGAGCTTGGAGGCATTTCTTGGCTGGTTGTTTTCACCGGTGGCTTGGCTGGTGGGAATTCCCTGGAAGGAGGCTTCGCAAGGGGGCGCGTTGATTGGTCAGAAGTTGGTGCTCAATGAGTTTGTCGCTTACGTGCAGTTTCATGATTGGAAAGAGGCGCTGAGTGGCCGGACACGGGCGATTCTGACGGTGGCGTTGTGTGGGTTCGCGAATTTGTCTTCAATCGCCATTCTGCTGGGTGGCTTGGGGGGGATTGCGCCGACCCGCCGAGCCGAGATTGCCCGATTTGGCCTCTTGGCGGTGATGGCTGGGACATTTTCGAATCTGATGAGTGCGGCGATCGCTGGGCTGTGTTGGGTGGGGTGAAATCGCCTTGAGCTTTGGCGCGTCCGGATTTCCTTGGGGCGCGCACATGGCGGTCGATTTGAAAGCGAAGCTGCGGGAGCTGCCGCATCAACCAGGGGTCTATCTGATGAAGGACCGCTTGGGCTCGATCATTTACGTGGGGAAGGCGAGGGATCTGAAAAAACGGGTTTCCTCGTATTTCATGGCTTCGCGCAAAACGCGGGCGGATCTGAAGACGCGTGCTTTGATCGATACGATCGTGGATTTCGAGATCCATCTGGTGCGTAACGAAGCGGAGGCCTTGTTGTTGGAGGGGAAGTTGATCAAGGATTACCGACCGCGCTACAATGTGTCGTTTCGCGACGACAAGCGGTTCTTGTTGGTGAAGCTGGATCCATCGGAGCCATGGCCGCGTTTCGTGCTGACGCGATTGAAGCGGGATGACGGCTCACGGTATTTCGGGCCATTTGCGCATTCGGGGGCATTGCGGGCGACGATTTCATGGGTGAACCGGAAGTTCGGGTTGCGAGTGTGTCGGCCGCGCGAGCCTGACGAAACGGCATACAAGCACTGCAATGCGGACGTGATTCGAAATTGTTCGGCGCCGTGTGTGGGCCGGATTGCGCGCTGGGAGTATCTGAAGCGGGTCGATGAGGCTTGCGAGGTGCTGGCGGGAAAAGGTCGTCGAGATTTGTTTGATCAGATCGAAGTGGAGATGGGGAAGGCGGCGGAGCGGCTGGATTTTGAGAAGGCGGCTTTGTTACGAGACGTGTTGGACAACCTGAAAAAGACTCTGAATCCGACCCGCCAATTTACGCGTGGGCGTGGGGTGCCAACGACGGTGAAGCCGCTGGAGGATTTGGCGGAGCTGGGGGAGGAATTGGGCTTGGAGGGTCCGCCGAGAGTGATGGAATGCTTTGATATTTCGAATGTTTCGTCGAACCACATTGTGGCCTCGATGGTGCGGTTCACGGAGGGCCGGCCGGACCATCAGAATTATCGAAGGTATCGGATTCGGACGGTGGAAGGGCAGGATGACTTTGCCTCGATGGCGGAGGTGATTCGGCGGCGCTACTCACGCATTCTCAGGGAGAATTCGAGGCATGCTCCAGATTTGGGTGAGTCTCAGGAAGACGTGGTGGAGATTCAGCGGCGGTTGGCCAAGGAGGGGCGGGCGAAGATCGTGCTGCCTGACTTGGTGATCGTGGATGGTGGCAAGGGGCAGCTTTCGTCGGCCGTGCGGGAGCTTCGTCAGCTTGGGTTGCACGACTTGCCGATCGTCGGTTTGGCGAAGCAGCGGGAGGAGGTGTTTGTGCCCGGGAAGAGTGATCCGATCCTGATTCCGCATGAGCGGGGGGCCTTGAAGTTGTTGCAGCGGATCCGCGATGAGGCGCACCGATTTGCGAACGGCTACAACGAGTTGCTTTACCGGCGGCGGATGAAGGAGAGCATCCTGGACGATTGCCCGGGAGTTTCGCCACGGCGCAAGCAGGCGCTGCTGGAGAAGTTTGGCAGTGTGGAGAGAGTCCGGAAGGCGACGGTGGGGGAGATCGCGTCGATTTCAGGGATATCGGAGAAGGGAGCGATTGCGATTTTGGAGTGGCTGGAGCAGCGGTAGATTTCTCGCCGCTTGGCGACGGCCCGATTGTGGGTAGGTTTGCCGCCGTGACGACGTGGGACATTGCGGTGGAAACGGTGAGGGCGTGCCTGGAGAATGGAGTGCGCGAGTTTGTGGTTTGTGCAGGAGCTCGGAATGCGGCTCTGGTGGAGGTTTTGGCACGTGCGGAGGCGGCGGGTCATGTGACTTTGCGGCAGCATTTCGAGGAGCGCTCAGCGGGATTTTTCGCGGTGGGAAGGTGCATGCAGAGTGAACCCTGTGCGGTGGTGACGACGAGCGGCACGGCGGTGGCTGAGTTGCTGCCAGCGGTCATTGAGGCGCACTATCAGGGCCGGCCGCTGGTGCTGGTGACGGCAGATCGACCCGCGCGATTCCGGCAGAGCGGGGCCCCCCAGGCGATTGTGCAGCCCGGAATTTTCGGAGGCTATGCGGGTGCTGGAGAGTGGGCTGACTGGGATCGACGTTCGCCATGGCACGTGAACGTCGAGTTGGAGGAAGATTTTGTGATGGGTGAGGTGGAGTGGCCGGAGCTTGCGGGGCCCGGGGAGGCTCAGTGGCCCCGTTTGGCGGCGTCGGGATTGGCGCGGTGGCTGAAGGACGATCTGTTCCGGGGGTTGGTGGTGATGTTGGGCGAATTGGAGCCGGAAGACCGGGAGGACGTGTATCATTTCGTGCTCGATCTGAAGGCGCCGGTGGTAGCGGAGGCGACCAGTGGTTTGCGAGAGGCCTTGGGCCCGGTGGTGCTGGCGGATCCGGATCGCGCTCTGCGGCATCAACTCCCCGGGAAGGTGCTGCGTTTGGGTGCGGTGCCGAGTGGGAGATTTTGGCGGGATTTGGAAGAGCTGCCGGAGGTCGAGGTGTGGAGCGTCACGCGGAGCGGTTGGTCGGGTTTGGCCAGGGACTCGCATGTTACGTTGGGAGAGGTCGGGCGAGTGATTCGGGCTTTGGGCGAAGCGGAGGAGGCGGGAGACGCGTTGGGTTTGCTGGATGGGAATTCGCGGTCGGCGGCGGAGATCGAGGAATGGCTTGAGGCCTACCCCGATAGTGAGCCTGGGATGTTGCGGTCGCTGTCCCAGTATGCGGCGCTAGGAAATGGAGTCTTTCTGGGCAACAGCCTACCGATTCGGGAATGGAATCGGTTTGCCCAATGGGACCAAGCGATTCCTGAAGTCCGGGCGAATCGGGGAGCCAATGGCATTGATGGCCAAATTTCGACTTGGTTGGGATGGTCAGCGGCGCGGGAGGATGCGTGGTGTGTGGTCGGGGATCTGACGGCGCTTTACGATTTGGCGGCTCCGGCGATGCTGGGTCAGGTGGAAAGGAAAGGCCGGGTGCTGGTCGTGGTGAACAACGGTGGGGGACAAATTTTCTCGAGGGTTCCGCGGATGGCAGCGATGAGCGATCGAGGCAAGGAATTGATGGTGAACCCGCACGAGCTGTCCCTGCGAGGATGGGCGGAGATGTGGGGGATGGGATATTGCCGGATTGCATCACAGGACGACTTCGACGGGTTGGAAGCTGGCGAAGTGCCGTTGTTGGTGGAGTTGGTGCCATCGGCGAAGGAAACAGCAGCCTTTTGGGAGCGGTTGGATGGATGATGGTGCTCCAAGTTGGCGCGAGGTTTTGCGCTGGAAGCTCGGTCGAGGTCCGCAGGATGCGGATGAAGGTGCCCCGGACACTCCGGCGGAGGTGGTGTCATGGGTGCGGCGGCCATTGCCGGACACGGGGTGGCGTGTGAGCTGGCTAGGTCACGCCTCGTTCTTGTTGGAGGGGCAGGGGCGGCGGTTGTTGATCGATCCGGTGTTCTCCGATTTTTGTGCTCCTTTACCGCTGCCGTCGATGAAGCGGCTTTCCCCGCCGCCATGCTCGGTGGAAGCTTTGGGCGAGGTGGATGCGGTGCTACTGACTCACACGCATTACGATCACCTCGATCTGCCCACTTTGAGGCATTTTCGTGGATCGATGATGGTGGTTCCGACGGGGTATGCGGGATGGATGCAGCGGCGGGGATTTGAGTCGGTGCGGGAGTTGGGATGGTGGGACGAGATGGAGCTTTTCGACGGGGTGAGTGTGAAGGCGAGTCCGGCACGGCATTTTTCGGCCCGGACTCCTTTTGATCGCAATCCATCGGGCTGCTGTGGATATCGAATCGAGGGGGGTGGGGTCGCGTTGTGGCATGCTGGAGACAGTGGAGATGCTCCCATTTTCGATGAGGTAGGGGAGCGATGGGGGCCGGTGGACTTCGGCATGATTCCGATCGGTGCCTATTCGCCACGTTGGTTCATGTCGCGAGTGCACCTTGACCCCCGGCAGGCGACGCGGGTGTTTCGGGTGACGCGGTGTCGGCGAGCGGTGGGCATGCATTGGGGAACATTTCGGCTGACGGATGAGCCGATGGGTGAGCCGCCGTTGCTGCTGGAAAGGGAGGGAATCGAGGGATTCTTCACTGGAAAGGTGGGAGAATCTTGGTGGGTTGGCCCCCTCGAAAGCATGCAAAGCGATGCGGAGTCTTGAGGGTTGAGAAAAATCTTGGAGCTCGTTAAACAGTTGGACGAATCGTCTTCGCTGTATCGGCATGAACGTGGTGCTCCGCTCCTTCAACCTTTCCGGAAAGTTCCGGAAGCGGAGCGGTCGGCCGCGGCCTTGGTTGACGGTGGCCGGAATGTTTCTACTGGTGGTGGCGTGGATGCCTTGCCTGATTGGAAGCATCTTGGGGATTTTCCGCTGCAGCGGCAGCCATGAGGTGCGTTGCTCGATGTTGCCGAATGGCGGATTCGAGATCGTGCTCCATCATGCCGAAGGGGCTGGTTCCTGGCATCATCACACTCCGGTGGAGCAGGTTTTGTTCGGGGATCCGAATGAGCATCACCCCGATCACCAGATCGGTGTAGGAAGTGGTCGCAACGAATTGCTTCCGGATGGAAAACTGCCGGAGGTCTCTCCGGTGGTGATGGAAAGTCTCCCGTGGGAATTGGAGGGGCGAGAGGTTGAGTTTTTTCCGGCTTGCTTAGCCGAGGAGGAAGCCTGTGCGCTTTCTCGTGATGGCCCCCCGATATGGCGGGGCGGTGTGATGAGAATTTGAGAAAAGGGTGATTTCGCGGCGGTCAAGGTCGCGGCGGAATCTGGCTTTGAATGTGCCCGATATGACGACGTCGGGCGCGGCAATGGCGATCCCTTTTCTCTTTTGATTTCTCGATGATTCTTTTCCCATTTTCAGCATCGCTCGTGAGGCAGCGATGGGTGTCGCAAGTGGCCTTAGGGGAGATACGTTCCTGGGGCTTCCTTGGCTGGATCCCAATATTGGATCGAAACGATCTTTTTCCCGGAGAGCTTGAGCACGGTGACTTTGCCAGCTTGCTGGGGGAAGTGGGCGATCAATTCGGCATCGTCTCCGAGGATGATGCGGTGGGCGTACTTCCGCATTTTCGGGAGAGCGAACATCCGGCCGATGCCGGGCATGCCGTGGATGTTGGCCATGTAGATCGCCTTCTTGCCGGGCAGGTAATCGGCGCCGAGCCCGTCGAGAACCTTGTTGGCGGCCTTTCCGGTTTCCATGTCGTGGCTGACGAGGAGATAGCGTGTGTTTTTGGGCTCAAGCGTGTAGGCTTTTTGATGCTGATCTTTTGCCGAAAAGACCTCGATGGTTTCTCCCGCCTTGTAAGGATCGGCGAGGCAGGGAAGGACCAAGAGGGACAGCAGCAGAAACAGAAGCGAACGGATTTTCATGGCGATCGTGATGGTTTAAGAAACTCAGAACCCCTGTGGACGATGAAAACGAAAAAATCCCACCGGAGCGTGGGCCTCAACAAACACTGGATCGCGGGAAAGGCGATGCGGAAATCCATCGGCCTCGCGCTCAGCGGGCTGCTGCTGGCAGGAGCGGTGCAAGCCGCGCCTTTGAAGATCGACCCGAAGCGCAGCCGTATCCAGGTTGACGCGAAGGCGACGGGGCACGCTTTCACCGGGACGCTTGAGGACTATGAGGCAAAGGTGGACGGAGATGTGTCGACTTTGTTGCCTCAATCCTTTGTTTTGAAGTGGACCTTCGACGACTTGAAGACGGGCGAGGCGGATCGGGATCAGGAGATGCTCAAATGGCTGGGATCGGCGAAGCCGGCGGGTTCATTCAGGTTCACAAAGACATGGGAGAAGGATGGCAAGCATTTCGCCATGGGGAACTTGACGATTCACGGTGTGAGCAAGGCGATTGCTTTTCCTTACACGGTGGAAAAGGACGGGGAGTGGGTGACGATTGATGGGGCAGTGCAGCTGGACTACACGGATTTTTCCCTGCCGATTGTCCGCTCGATGGCGATCATGACCGTGAAGCCTGAATTGAAGGTGCGCTTTCATTTGGTCGGTAAACTCTAAGTGACGAAGCCATGAATCCTGATTTTTGGTGGGCCAAACGGGCCAGCTGTGCGAAGGCACTGATGGCGGAAAGTTTTCGGCAGGGGATGGGTCGGCCGGAGGGAGTTGAGCGTCGGTTGGCGGCAGCGCTGGGTGATTTATTGGCACGACCGGGCTCGTTGACCCGGGCCGTGGCGGCCTATTTGGTGGGGATCGAGATGGGGGTGCCCGAGGCTCAGGCGCGGGCGATGGCGTGTGGGATTGAGTATCTTCACACGGCTTCGTTGGTGTTCGATGATCTGCCGGCGATGGATGATGCAGTCACCCGCCGGAGCATGCCGGCGCTTCATGTGTTGCATGGTGAAGGCACGGCCATGTTGGCGGCCTTGGCGATGATCAATCGGGGTTATCTTTTGCTTTGGCAGGGCATGAATGGGGCGTCATTGGCGCGTCGTGAACGAGCGGGCGAGTGGGTGGATCGGTGTTTGGGTACAGTCGGGATGATTGGGGGCCAGTCGCATGACCTCGGGGATTGGCAGGGTGGGCAATCGGCGGCGGACGTCAGTGAAGTCGCGGCTCGAAAGACGGGGGATCTCTTGAGGTTGACGTTGGTGTTGCCTGCGATGATTGGCAGGGCGAGCGAGCGAGAGCTGCAGTTGCTGGATCGGCTCGCATTGTTGCGAGGACTGGCCTATCAGGCCGCCGACGATGTGAAGGACGTGGTGGGTGGTGCTGGGAAAACAGCAGGCCGGGACGAGGCGCTGGGACGCCCGAATCTGGTGATGGCGGAAGGATTTGCCGCGGCGGTGGTGCGATTGGAGCGTTTGGTGGTGGTGGGTGACCGGGTGCAAGCTGCGCTTCCCGGGCCTGCGGAGCGCTGGGGAATGTTGGTTCCTCTTCGCATCGAAATTCCGGAAGGGGTCGCCGCGTTGCTATCGGAGGGGGATACCGCAGCCGGGTGAGAGTTTGTTGAAAAGGAGGGAGGGGATCGAGGATCCCGACGAAAGGAGAAGTGGAAACCAAGAGACGATGAGCCTTTGGAAATTGATTTTGACGAATTTGCGTCGGCACCGCGTGCGCACCGCGATTGGAGCCACAGGGATTGCATTGGGGGTGGCGACTTTGCTGAGCGTGGTGGGGTTGCTCGGCGGTGCGGTGAAGATGTTTGAGAAGATCCTCCGCAGTGATGCGGAGATGGTGGTGTTTGAGCGCAATGTTTCGGATTTGTTCTTCAGCAATGTGCCGGAAACCTTGGTCGAAGAACTGGAAGAGCAGTCGTTTGTGAAGGAGGCGCAGCCTGTTTTGTTCACGATCATCGCAGCTCCGGATCGCCCTGTGGTGACTTGCTTTGGGATTCGAGCGAGTGATGGCAGGCTGGAGAAGGCGGAGTGGCTGAGCGGAGGGCTGGAGGGATTTTTAGACGACGGGCGCGGTGTGGTACTGGGAGAACGAGCGGCCGATTTCCTCAAGGCAACAGCAGGCGATGAAGTGGAGCTTGGGCAGGATCGCTATCCAGTGGCGGGCGTGGTGAGAATGGAAAATGGTTTCGAAAACGGGGGGGTCTTCATGCCCCTCAAGGAATGCCAGCGGGCCTTTCACAAGGAGGGGGGGTCCTCCGTGGTCACGGTGGCTCTCGCCGAGGGGCATGAGCCCAGAGAGGTGAAGGCATGGATCGATGCCCACCACGACCGTTTGACCGCCCTGGAAAACGAGGAGTTCAGTCGAAGCTATTCCCAGTTCAGGATTTTGAAAACCACGGCCTGGGTGGTGGGCGGATGTGCCTTTTTGTTGGGAGGTTTGAGTGTGACGAATACGATGATTCTTTCCGTCTTCAGCCGCATTCGAGAGCTCGCGGTTTTGAGGGTGTGTGGTTTTTCGCGGGGGCAATTGGCACGAATGATTTTGGGCGAGTCGCTTGCACTTTCGAGCATCGGGGTGTTGGCCGGATGGTTGCTTTCGATAGGCGGTCTGCGTTTGCTGAAGGTTCTCCCGGCGCTCCAAGGTTACATTGAACCCCAAGTGGGCATGCGGGAGGTTCTGGGGGCGGTGGTATTGGCGATGTTGACGGGGGTGGGTGGAGCTCTTTATCCCGCCATTCATGCTGCGAAGTTGAAACCGGCCGAGGCTTTGAGATTTGAGTGATGGAAACGATCATCCAAGTGAATGATGTGTGGCGAAGCTACGACGAAGGTCGTATTGAGGTGCTCAAGGGTGTCGATTTGCTCGTCGAGGCGGGAGAGACCTTGGCTTTGGTTGGGAGTTCTGGGTGTGGGAAGTCGACCTTGCTCAATGTGATTGCCGGACTGGAGCTGCCGCAGGAGGGCCGGGTGACGGTGGCGGGCCGGGGCGTGTTCGACGAGGTGTCGCGCCGGGAGCTCTTGCGCCATACGGTGGGATTTGTGTTTCAGTTGCATCACCTGATGCCTGGATTGACCCTGGAGGAAAATCTCCTGGTGCCAGCCGTGGCGGTGGGGATGTCCGCATCCGCCGCGCGTGATCGTGTTCGTGAGTTGGCAGAGGAAACCGGGCTTTTACAGCGTCTGGACCGGAGGGTGCGAGAGCTTTCAGGTGGGGAGCGTCAGCGTGGTGCCTTGTGCCGGGCGCTGATGAATCGCCCTCGAGTTCTGTTAGCGGATGAGCCGACAGGTGCCTTGGACGAGCGCAATCGAGAGGCGGTGTTCGAGCTATTGATGAAATTGGTGGCGGAGCGTGGGCTCACGTTGGTGATGGCGACGCACGATGTGGATTTGGCGAGCCGCTGTTCCCGGGTGGTGCGGATGCGGGACGGGAGGGTGGAGGAGTGAATGGGGGAGTTCGAAGTGCGGCGCGGCATGCGCTGGGGTGGCTGGTGGTGGCCAATGCCGTCGGGTTGTGGTTATCTCTGCTCCTTTTGTTTCCCAAGTGGCAGGTGGGCGAGTGGACGTATGGGAGATGGGTGCCCGTTCATTTGAATGGGCAGCTGTATGGTTGGACGGCGTTGCCGATGGTCGCGTGGTTGTTTGGGGTCTACGGGGTTTCCCGTCGATGGGCAGATGCTGCGCTGGGTGCCTGGTCTGCCGCCTTGGCTGTGGGGGGGCTCAGCTGGTTGAACGGTGGGAGTTCGGGGAAAATATTCCTCGACTGGAAAGGAGGCGCGTTGGCGGGGTTGCTGGTGGCGATGGGGATATTGTGGGTGGCCTTGTGGCGCGGAGAGTGCCGATGGCGTCCGGTGCTGCGATGGGGAGGCTTGGTGGGGTTGGCGATGATTCCTGTGATGATGGCGGTGGCTGCCTCACCGGAGCTTTATCCTCCGATTGATTCGACGACGGGAGGGCCCACGGGATCGAGTTTGTTGGGGTCGACGTTGTTTGTGGTGGGATTGATGATGTTATTGCCTGCCAGCGTTGGGCTTCGCTTGGCAACAGACGGGCGAACTGGGAGGATCGTGCTCGGGTATTTTGGGCTTTCCTGGGCCGTCTTCGGGGTCACCGAGTTTCTCGGAGGCACGCATTGGGATTTCTGGCAAGAGGGCGCGATGGTGATGCTGGTGCCGTGGGTGGTGGGCCTGCCCATCTGGTGGAGGCGTTATGAGTGGCCGGAGGGTACTCAGTGGTGGCGCCAGGCGATGTTCGGATGGTGGGCGCTGTTGGTGTTGAGTGGAGTGACGGCGTATTTTCCCGATGTGTTGGATCGGCTCAAATTCACTCAGGGATTGGTGGCGCATTCGCATCTGGCGATGGCGGGTTTCACTACCTCATTTTGTGCCTGCCTGCTTCGTCTCCTTGGCGTGAATTTGGGCTCTCGCTTCAGTGCGTGGCTTTGGCAGGGGGCGGCATGGGTGATGGTGGGGGTCTTGATGGGAATGGGATGGGCTGAAGGCGGCGGCGTGGCGTGGATGGCAGAGAATCCCGGCTGGAGAATTGCAGGGTGGGGAATCCGATCTGGCTGTGGGGTGGTGATGTTGGCGGTGTCCCTGCATTGGTGGTTGGCAGCGGGGGTGTCCGGGGAATCCAAGTGTGGTGCAAAAGCATGATGACGATCGTCAAGAGATGGAGTGCTGGCGTGGGTGCCATGGATGCTTTGACTGGCCTGATGCTAGTGTTTTGGCCTGGGTGGGTGTTGAGTCTGTTAGGGATTGGTGAGGTCGGACCGGAGTCTTGGGTGTGGGTGCGCTGGATTGGAGTTTTTGTGGGGAGCGTGGGCTTCAGTTATGGTTGGGTTTGGCGGGGGGCACGAGAGGCCGAGGCGGTATGGGGTTGGACAGCAATGGTTCGAGCTTGGGTTGCGGTCTTTGTGACGGTGAATGTTTTGTCTGGGAGACTGGAGACGGCGTGGGTGGGGGTGGCTGCGACGGATGGCGTTGTGGGCATCGTGCAATTTTACGGAATTCGGAAGCGGTGGTGCCGATGAAGATTCAAGCACGAGCGGCCGGTGCAGTGGCGGCGGTCTATGGTTTCTTTTTGATTTTTGCGCAGTTCGCGTTCGTCGAGTTGTTGCGTGGGCACGGGGCGGGGCCTGCAGCCGAAAAGTGGGCTTTGGGAGCCATGGCGGTGGCGGGAATTGCGGCGGGTTTTGGGGTGGCCAAACGAGGGGCGACGGTTGTCGGGCTGCGGCTGGCGTTGGTGCTGGCGGCCTGTGCAGCGGTTCTCGCGCCGTGGGCATCGGGAGGGGTGAGTGGGATGGGAGTGGCGGTCCTGACGGGCCTGGCAGTAGGAGGGGGAACGGTTTCCTTGGCGGCCTTGTTGCCTGGTTGGTGTGGAGCTCGGTGGATTGGGTGGGGCACCGGACTGGGGTACGCGATCTGCAATGTGCCGTGGGTGTTTTCTGCAAGTCCTGAGATGCAGGCCTGGATCGGTGCTGGATTTGCGCTTTTGGGCAGTTGGCTGGTGCCTTCGGGGTTGGAGGAGCAACGGGTTCCTTCAGGGCCGAGTCACGGTGAAGTGGGGGTGGGAGGGGCTGTGGTGGCGGTGGGTGTTTTCCTGGCGTTGGTGTGGTTGGACTCCGCGGCATTTTTCATCATCCAGCATGAGCGGGACTTGAAGGAAGGTACTTGGGGGGGCGCGATGCTCTGGCGCAATGCGGGCCTGCATTTGCTTGCGGGTGGACTGGCTGGTGAATGGCTGGCTCGAAGAGTTTGGAAGGAGCCGGTGGCGGTGGCATGGGGGGTCTTGGCGATCGCGGCGTTGGCGGTGAATCATCCGTCCACCCGCGGGTTGGCGGGTTGGATGTATCCTGTGGGAGTTTCGATTTATTCGGCAGCGTTGGTGACCTGGCCGGGTTGGGCAGGGCGCTCCTCGACAGTGGTCTGGAGGGCTGCCTGGGTTTTCGCCGTGGCAGGATGGTTCGGGTCTGCCAATGGGATTGGAATGGCTCAGGCCCTGCAGCGAGTGCCGTGGGAATTTGTGGCAATCTCGGGAGCTGGGTTGGCCCTCGCTCTCACTGGATGGCGTGCGTGGCGGCAGTGGCTGGCGGTGGGAGGAGTGTTGGGGATCGCGTGTTGGCGTTCCCAGGGGGGAACGGGAGCGTCGAGGGAAACTGCGGAAGAAAGGGGCAGGCAGGTGTATTTGGCGGAGGGGTGCATTGCCTGCCATTCGCGATTTGTCCGACCGGAGGATCCCGAAGGTTGGGGTCCGCCCTCGAACGTGGATAAGGTGCTGCACGAACGCCCGGTGACGATTGGAAATCGGAGACAGGGACCCGATTTGACCCATGTTGGGGCGCGGCGATCGGCAGCATGGCTGAAGGAACACTTTCTAGCTCCTCAGAAATGGGTGGTGGGGAGCCCGATGCCGTCGTACGCGCATCTTTTCGAGGACGATCGAGGAGCGGACTTGATCGCATGGCTGATGTCGGATCAGGAAGATGCGCGCGAGTGGAGGGGGGTGCGATCCCTTGAATGGCGTCCTGAAGGGGAGCCTGAGGGTGAGGGCTCGCGGTTGTTTGCGGCTCATTGTGCGGTGTGTCACGGTCCGGAAGGACGAGGTGATGGAGAGTTCGCAAAGCGCTGGGTGCGGCAGCCGGCAAATTTGGTCGAAGGTCCATTTGTGTGGACGGTGGATGCTTCAACGGTCGCGCGAGCCATTCACTGGGGCTTGCCGGGGACCGACATGCCGGGGCATGAGCTGCTTTCTGACGGGGAAACTCTAGCACTGGCGAAGTGGGTCCTGGCCTTGCGAACCGGGGGAAAACCCGAGGAATGAGCCGGTTGAGGGACCGGGTTCCCGCTTGACGCGATTTCCCGTGACTCCCTAGCCTCCGGGAATCGGATCGCACGGGACGCCGCCCCGGAATTCTTCCAGAAATTCATCACCAACCTTCAACGACGTGGACATCAAGGAACTTCGCAAGATCGTCGAGCTCATGAACGAGCATGGATTGACCTATTTCGACATGTCGAAGGACGGCTTCCATCTCAAGCTCAAGAAGGGACAGGATCTGGACTCCCTCAAATCGCTGCTGTCGGTGCTTCCGACGGCGGCTCCTGCAGCTCCAGTGGCCCTCCCTGTCGCGGCCCCGGCCTCCGCGCCCGCATCATCGGGCGCACCGACCTCGGGGGCGCCGACGGTCGATGGAGAACCGATCACTTCTCCGATGGTAGGAACTTTCTACCGCAAGCCGTCACCGGACGCGCCGTCCTTCGCCAGCGTCGGGGACACGATCAGTGAGGGGCAGACCCTGTGCATCATTGAGGCGATGAAGGTGATGAACGAGATCAAGGCGGAGCGTTCGGGAACGATCACGGCGGTGTTGGTCGACGATGGCACTCCGGTCCAATTTGGCGATACGCTATTCACCATCAAGTGATGGTGTGATGGGGACCTAATCCTCCCTTTCCCTCTTAAACTTCTTATCCCCATCGCAAGATGTTCAAACGCGTTCTTGTCGCCAACCGGGGCGAAATCGCCCTCCGTATCATTCGAGCCTGTCGCGAACTCGGCGTCGAGTCCGTGGCCGTGTATTCTGAGGCGGACGTGGACTCGATGCACGTTCAGTTGGCTGACGAAGCGGTATGCATTGGCAAATCCGCGAGCAAGGACAGCTACCTGAAGCCCGATCGCATCATGGCGGCGGCAGAAATCACCGAGGCTGAGGCGATCCACCCCGGTTATGGGTTTCTCTCTGAGAACGCGCGTTTCGCGGAAATCTGCAAAAGCTGCAATGTCCAATTCATTGGGCCCTCTTCAGAGGTGATTTCGATGATGGGGGATAAGGCGACGGCCCGTGCCACCGCGGTTGCCAATGGTGTTCCGGTGACTCCGGGGACGGATATTTTGACCGACCGGAAGGTGGCCTTGGAAGAGGCGAGGCGGATCGGTTTCCCCGTCATGATCAAGGCGACCGCAGGGGGCGGTGGCCGCGGGATGCGCCCATGTTTTGATGAAAAGGAGTTCCATAAGCTCTTTGATGCCGCTTCCAATGAAGCGATGGCCGCATTCGGCAATGGCGATTGCTACATCGAGAAGCTGGTGCTCAATCCTCACCACATCGAGTTTCAGGTCATCGCCGATCGTCACGGGAATTTCCTCCATCTGGGAGAGCGTGATTGCTCGATGCAGCGACGTAATCAGAAGATCATTGAGGAATGTCCCTCGCCGTTGCTTTCGGCGGAACTGCGCCAGCGGATGGGGGATGCGTCGGTGAGCCTCATCCAGGCGATTGGTTACGAGAATGCAGGGACCATCGAGTACCTCGTGGATGACAAGGGAGAGAATTTCTATTTCATGGAAATGAACACCCGGATTCAGGTGGAGCATCCGGTGACCGAAGAAGTGATGGGCTGTGAATTGATCAAGGAGCAAATCCGGATCGCAGCGGGCGAAAGCCTGTCTCATCATGTCCTCAATGCGGTTCCCCGTGGGCACTCCATCGAGTGCCGGATCAATGCGGAGGATCCCTACAACCATTTCGCGCCGAGCCCTGGGACGATCGACCTTTGGTATGCCCCCGGCGGCAAGGGCGTGCGGGTCGATACCCACGTCTACTCCGGCTACACGGTGCCTCCGCACTACGATTCGATGATCGCGAAGTTGATCGTCACTGCCGCCACGCGGGAGATTGCAATTGCTCGGATGAAGCGCGCCCTGGGTGAATTCATGATCCGGGGCATCAAGACCACGATTCCCTTCCAGCTCGAAATCCTCAATCACCCTGATTTCCAGGCTGGGAACTACGACATTGGCTGGGTCAGCCGGTTCATCGAAGAGAAAAAGGGTTGATGCGCGCGTCGCCCAACCGCTCCAGCCTGTGGGTCCTGTTTCTGTCCTGTCTGTGAAGCCATCACTCGCATCGGCACGGCTGTATGCCATCCTCGATCTTGGCTATGTGTCTGAGCCCAAATTGGAAGAAGTGGCTCGTGAGCTCCTTGAGGGCGGAGCGGATCTGCTTCAGCTGCGGGCAAAGGGATATGGAGAGAGCGACATTGAGGGATTTTGTCGGCGGGTGCTCCCGATCTGTCGTGAGTTCGGAGTGCCGCTGATCGTCAATGATTTTGCGAAAGTCGCCGCCGCGATTGGCGCAGACGGTGTGCACATCGGTCAAGAGGATGGATCGCTTGAGGATGTTCGGGCAATCGTGGGCGAGGAGATGATTGTGGGGCGATCGACCCATTCCCCGGAACAGGCTCATGCGGCACAAGTCGAAGGGTTTGATTACATTGGCTTTGGCCCCTTGTTTCCCACTCCGACGAAGCAAGGGCGGCCGGGGATCGGTCTTGAGAACGTGCGCCCCGTCGAATCGACGATGGGGAGCCAGCTCCCGGTCTTCTGCATCGGCGGAATCCAGCGTCGGAACCTCGCGGAGGTGCTGGCAGCGGGTGCTCGACGGATGGTGATCGTCTCTGATCTGCTCACCGCGTCCTCGATTGTGCAGGCGACCCGCTCGGTCAAGGAGCAGGTCGCTGATCGTTGAGCCAAGCAGTGCGTTTTACCAGGCCGTCATTTCCCGGAACCGCTGGAGTCGTGCTTCCACCTTCGAGGAGTCGATTTCTTCAAGACGGCGGGTGGAGAAGGCTTCACAGGTGAACGAGGCGACCACTGAGCCTTGGGTCACCGCCTGCCGGAGGTTCTCAAACGTGAATTCACCCTTGGAATGGGCGGCAAGGTAGCCAGCAAGCCCGCCAAGGAAGCTATCTCCGGCTCCGGTGGGGTCGGCGATGCCGCGAAGAGGGAAAGCAGCGCAACGGAAAAAGCTTTTTGGGCAAGGGAACTCTGTTTCGTCGCCCTCGGAGGAGAAAAGCATGGCGCCGAATTCGCCCAGTTTGATCACCACAAAGCGTGGGCCTTTGCCGAGAAGGAGGCGTCCGGCCTCGATCAGGTTGGCCGTTCCGGCGAAGTCACGTGCCTCGCTCTCATTGATCACGAAAAGATCCAGCTGCTTGAGCACCTCATGGAGTCGTTCGTTGGCGATGGAAATCCAAAGGTCCATCGTGTCGGCGACCACAAATCGTCGTGGGTGGGTGCATTGGGCGAGCATTTGAAGCTGGTTGTCGGGTGACATGTTGGCCAGCACCACGACCTGAGAATCCGCAATTTCAGCGGGGATCTTCACTTCCCAGCTCTCCAGCACATTGAGGCCGACTCGGTGGGTGACGCGCTCGTTGAGGTTCTCCAGATATTCGCCGCTCCACGTGAAGGATTCCCCCTCGGACTGTTCGACTCCGTTCAGGCAAATGCCGCGGTTTTCTAGCATTTGGAGATGATGGGCGGGGAAATCCCGGCCGATGATGCCCACGAGGCGCACATCCTCGCAGAAGAAGCTCGAGGAAAGAGCGGCATAGGCGGCGGAGCCCCCCAAAAGGTCGGCGCCCTCAGCCGTGGGAGTCTTCACATGGTCAATCGCAATGGTGCCGCCGACGAGGACGGAAAGGGAAGCGGAGTCGGACATGGCCCGAATTCCTCATCCACCACCCCAATGGGCAAGCGGAACTCTTGGAACCGGGGCAAAAACATGATTTTCAGTGCTCTTCGACGGGTCTTGCGGATCCGGGTGTCCACGTAGGCGGATGCGAGGTTTTTGTCGGCAAGAACCCCTTCCCCTGGGTGGGTGAGCGAGAAATGAGAGTGTAACTCGCTTGAAAAGAGGTGGTTGATCGGCGACAGTGGCAGATGCTTGGAAGTGGAACGGGAATTGCAGTCCGCCACGTGGCAAGAGCGTCACGGAGGCCCTCAGTTTTTCCTCGACGCGTCCGGCCAAAATCCGTAATTCCAAACTCGTCATGAAACTATTCACCACCATTGCTGCGCTTGGCGCACTTACGGTCGCGTCTTTCGGGGCAACGACCGATCCTGTCGGCTACATTACTCAGACGATCGTCGGTAAGACGGCGTCGTCGGATCCAGATGTTTTCAACCTTCTCGGGATCACCCTACATGGATCGAAAGTCGTTTCCGGAAGCCTCACGGCAGTGACGGCAACATCGGTTTCCGCCGACATTGATTTTGATACTCTTCTTGAGTCAGGAAACACCTACGTTCTGCGGATCACTTCTGGGGCTCAAGATGGCGCTGTGGTCGCAGTCTCCGATTGGGGAACCAGCGCAGGGTTGGATGCTGGTGCACTTGAAACTTCTCCCAATGATCTTTCTGCCGCTGGTGTTGCGGCAGGAGATACCTTCGAGCTTCGCGTGGCTCCAACAATTTCATCTGTTTTCGGTGCTGCAAATGAGATTGGTTTTGCTGAAGCCACTTCGATCACAACTGCAGATGTAGTCTGGTTGCCTACCGGTGGTGGCGGTTTCGCTAAATATTTCTATCACCCAGGTGCGAGCTTCCCTGTTGTCGTTGCTGAAGGTTGGAAGAACTCCTCGGGACAAGCTGCGGGCGATACTCCGATCGTGTATTCCGATGGTCTGTTCGTGCAGCGTCGTTCCACTGGAGATATTTCCTTGGTGGTCACCGGTGAGGTGATTCTCTCAAATACTCAGCTTCTTGTGGAGGCCGGATTGTTCAACTATGTGGGTTCTATTTTCCCAGTTGGTTCTACTCTTGGTAATAGCGGACTTGAAGCGAATCTACTCGCGGCCACTTCGATTTCAACTGCCGACGTGGTTTGGCTCCCAAATGGATCGGGTGGCTACAACAAGTTTTTCTATCACCCCGGTGCGAGCTTCCCTGTCGTAGTTGCTGCCGGTTGGAAGACAAGTGCTGGTGCTGATGCTTCAGCTCAGGCTTTGACACCCGGCATGATCATCCAGCGTCGCGGTAGTGGTGATGTAAATGTCACCATTTCGGTTCCAGACTACAACCTCGAGTAATTGCACTTATTTCTTGGACAAAGGATCTAAGTTTATTTTTCTGATATAAAGATAATAACCATGAAAATGAAATTAATTGGATCACTTGTTGGTGCTCTTGCGATTGCGGGTGCTAACGCGGCAACCATCACTTTGACCAACTTCGATGGGACTAACTTCAGTGGTGTGGTGGACTCAAGCGGAAGTATTCTCAACAGTGTTGGATTTGCTTCCATTGGAACCTTCTCGTCTGATCCGACCAGCATTGATGATCTGAGCAGCTTTGTTCAATTTGGGAATTCTCTTTCCGTTGGCGCAAACAGCTTCATTTCTGGTGATATCAATCAGTCGCTCACTTCTGGTGATAGTTACGTTGGTGGGTCCGTTTATGTTGTTATCGGCAACGGTACTGATCTTGCTACGTCCACTGAGTTCTTTGTTTGGAAGGCGACCTCGAACCCTTCGGGTAATGTTTACACCGAAGATGCTCCTATCGGCGGTCCTGACACTGTGAGCCTTCAAACGTCGACGGGCACTGTGCTGATTGGTGGAACGACCACTGCCGATTTCGGAGGTGGCAGCCAGACTGCTTTCCAGCTTGTTGCTGTTCCAGAACCCTCGGTTGCTCTTCTCGGTGCACTGGGCCTTCTTGGCCTTGCTCGCCGCCGTCGCTAATGGCTTGAGGCCTTTGCAACGAACGATTTCAAAAACGGGAACCCAAAAGGGTTCCCGTTTTTTGTTTTCGTGGCGAGAGTTCGATTGAGGAGCAAGTCGGCATCTTAGGAGGAAGGGAGAAGAAAAGCGCGGCTGGCAGGAAGCGTTGTTGAAGCTTTGTAATCAATTGGTTGAGATCGCTGAATATGATCAGTCGAGTCTATTCAGCGGCGTTGAGGGGGGTGGATGCTGTGGAGGTCGAAGTGGAGGTCAGTGTGAGTGGTTCGGAAGAGCCGCGGATCGTGATCGTGGGGCTTCCAGACGCAGCGGTAAGGGAGTCATCTCAACGAGTGTCATCCGCGATCCGGGTGTCTCCGATTCGGCTGGCGGATGGGGTCAAGACCGTCAACTTAGCACCGGCCGATCTGCGGAAAGAGGGGCCTTCCTTTGATCTGCCCATCGCCCTTGCCATGGGATTGGCCTCGGAGGAGGCATCGGTCGCCGTCGAGGAGATCTGTGTGGTTGGAGAGTTGGCGTTGGATGGAACGGTGCGTCCAGTCAAAGGCGTGCTTTCGATCGCGCTTGAGGCCAGGAAGCAGGGGCGGAGAAAGGTGCTGGTACCGGAGGCGAATGCACGGGAAGCGGCCGTCATCGACGGGATCGAGGTGATTCCTATCCGAAATTTCTACCAAGCCTGGTGCTACTTGCTGGGAACAGAGTCGATCTCCCCGATGATTTTGGATCGCGATACTCTATTTCAGGAGGCGTCGAGTTATGAGGTGGATTTCTGCGAGGTGAAGGGCCAGCACCATGTGAAGAGGGCGTTGGAGGTGGCGGTAGCAGGTGGGCACAATCTTCTCATGGTCGGTCCCCCTGGGACGGGAAAGTCGATGTTGGCCAAGCGGCTGCCGACGATCATGCCGGGGATGAGCGATGAGGAGGCGATCGAGGTGACGAAGATTCAATCCATCGCTGGGCTCCTGGATGCTAAGCGAGGATTTCTTTCGGCGCGGCCCTTTCGTGCTCCGCATCATACCATCTCTGATGCTGGGCTGTTAGGTGGTGGCAGTAATCCTGGGCCCGGAGAAGTTTCATTGGCCCACCATGGAGTGCTGTTCTTGGATGAACTTCCGGAATTTCGCCGTCAGACTCTGGAGGTTTTAAGGCAGCCATTGGAAGACGGGCAGGTGACGATTTCTCGTGCGGCGGGTTCGATCACCTTTCCGGCTCGGGCGATGGTGGTGGCGGCCTTGAATCCTTGCCCATGCGGGTATTATGGAGACTCGAAGCGAGAATGCCGGTGCTCGCCGCGACAGATTGAGAACTATCGGCAGCGGATTTCGGGCCCGTTGCTGGATCGGATCGACCTGCACGTCGAAGTGCCGCTGGTGGATTTTCGTGAGTTATCGAGCACTACGGAAGGGGAGAAGTCGGCGGCGATTCGGCAGCGGGTGATTGAAGTGCGCAGTCGTCAGTTCGAGCGGTTTGTGGGAAGCTCGACGCGGACGAATGCGGGGATGAGTCCCCGGCAGGTGCGAGATCACTGTCGATTGGATGCCGAAGGGGCCGGGTTTCTGGAGCACGCGATGGAGGCATTGAGCTTTTCTGCAAGGGCACACGACCGAATTCTCAAGGTGGCGCGGACGTTGGCGGACCTTGAAGGATCGGATGCGGTGGCCTCCCACCATGTTTTGGAGGCGATCCAGTATCGCTCGCTGGACCGCGCATTATTCTCCTGAGGAGCGCCAAGGATTTACCGGCAAGGCGAACGCAGGCTGGACGAAGAGGTTGAGGAAAGATTACCCATCGATCGCATGAAGATCTTTTCCTCCGCAGGGCTCCTGGTGATCGGTGCCCTGGCGTTCAGCTCCTGTCAGCCATTTTTCCGCACGGAAGTCGGAGCCCCGGCTGCTGGCTATGATGAATCGGATGCCTATCGGCGCGGCTTTGAAGATGGGAGCGGGGACCGTCTAGCGGGTCGGGCGCACAATCCTCACATCAATGAGGATTCGGCGACCCTGCCCTCCGCTCATCGGAAGAACTATCTGTGGGGCTACACCGACGGATACGGAAACCCGTCGGGAGCACGAGTGATGGGCAGCAAGTAAAGGGGGACCGCTTCAGTAGGTCGGCAGGGTGTCCTGTGGGGTGGACTCGGATCCGTCGAAGTTTTTTCCGTGGGCCTTGTATTCGAGGCCTTGTCCCAGCTGGCGGAAGTCCCGTCCGACACCGATCATCGTATTGCAGGAGCTGAACGAGATGGCAACGAGAGCGGCAAACGCGAGTTTCATCATGGCTTTTCTGATAGCGATGAAATCCCAGCCTGCAATCCGGAATACGGCCACTTCGGGAGTGGGGGGCGACTTTATTGGGGGCGACGCGGGTGCCGTTGAGCTTCTAGCGTCCGCTGAGTTCTCGGCGCATCTCGGTGATTTTGCCACGAAGTTCAAAGATTCCACCACGAAGCGCTTCGGTGGCGATTCGTTGATCAGGATCGATGGTGTGCGAGAGGAGGCATGAGCAGGCCTCTAGCGCTTCATTTTGGGCATCGAGGCAGCGTTTGAGAATGGCCAAGACGTAACCTTGCTCGCGCTGGTAGTGGCCATTGAGGGCTCCCGCGAGCTTGGCGGCGACGAGCGAAAGGGCATTCATGATCCGCTGGGCATGGGGGGCACCGTTCCCACTATTGCGGAGGAGATCGATGGAGCGAATGGCGAGGTCTTGAGCCTCTTCTTGAAGGGGGTGCACCTCGAATTCATCATCATCGCTCTCCTCGTAGAGCTCCTCTCCGGAGTCCTCGGACCAATCGAGTCCGAGACCGAGGTCGGATTCAAGATCATCGGCCATGGCTCCAAGCAGACCATCCCAACCCATGACGAAGGCTTCTTTCTGCTCGGCATCAGGATCGTCCATGTATTTCTCAAGGACCTCTTGGTAGGCATCGGTGAGACGGTCGCTTTGTTGAAGTCGCTGCTCCCAGGCGAACTCATCGTCTCGGGCGGAGCCCTCACTGGCATCGGGGCGAGCGATGAGGGTGGTGAGGAAATCCCGCATGGCTTGAAGATTTGCCAGTTTCTGGGCCTCCTCCGCGTCCGCGTCCATCGTCCAATGGGCTTCGCTGAGCCGAAGCTGATAGTCGCAGGATTCCAAGAGGATGCGTCCC
Organism: Haloferula luteola; assembly: GCF_014201715.1. Lineage (GTDB taxonomy): Bacteria > Verrucomicrobiota > Verrucomicrobiia > Verrucomicrobiales > Akkermansiaceae > Haloferula > Haloferula luteola. The sequence continues at coordinate 109,706 of NZ_JACHFD010000013.1, read as the reverse complement.
TGGCTTTCGTCAAACCACTCGAGATAGAGTTCGTTTTTCCAAACCATGGGGACCACTTCGCCAGCGGCTTCCCGAGCGAGGCACTCGCTCAGATCGCAAGTGGGCACCCTCGCCTTCCGTGAAGCGGTCATATCGCCGACCAAACCCTTTTGGCGAAAGTTCAGGGAGACGGTTTCGAAGGGGCGTGAATTGGTGAATTGGAGGCGAGCCCCTGCGAGGTCTCGCCAGCAGTCCCCCGTCAAGTCGAGGCTTACGGGCTCGCTCGCGCCCACCATCCAGAGACGTCCTGTCGTGCGCCCTTCGAGGGTGTTGTCGATTTCGCCGCGGATCACCGCGCCTGCGATGCGGAGGGCCATGGCTGGGGAGTGTCGGAAATTCCGGCCCGCTCCGTCAATCCCCTTGCGAGGCGCGATCAAGGGGGAAAAATGGGAGGTTGGAGAAGGCGCTTTAACTTCTTGATGGGGGGATGACCGAGCTTAGGCTGCCGGCGAACTTCGTCATGGAATCGATTGGTCCCTTTACCCACGTTTTGCTGATCCTGGTTGTGATCTTGTTTTTCAACCTGATCATTTTTGTCCACGAGCTGGGCCATTTTTGGGCAGCGAAGTGGCGGGGATTGCGGATTGATCGTTTTCAGATCTGGTTTGGGAAGCCGATCTGGAAGAAGGAAGTCAATGGGGTTCAATATGGCTTGGGTTGGATCCCCGCCGGAGGCTTTGTGGCATTGCCCCAGATGGCGCCGATGGAGGCGATCGAGGGGGATCATCGGAAGGACAAGGAGGCGTTGCCGCCGATTTCCCCTCTGGATAAGATCATTGTGGCGTTTGCGGGCCCATTGTTCTCCTTCCTGCTTGCGTTCACGGCGGCGGTTTTGATTTGGGTGGTGGGCAAACCGGAAGACTCCATTCCGACGCGGCAAGTGGGTTGGGTACAGAAAGATAGCCCCGCCGAACGGGCAGGCTTTCAGCGTGGGGATGAAATCATCGCCGTGAATGGGAACCCGGTCGACATGTGGGTGGGCACTCTGGACAGCGTGTTGATGCAGGTGGTGACCAGCAAGGGGCAGGAGATTTCGTTCACTGTGAATCGTCCCGGAGTGGGCGAAATGACTCTGGTTTCTGAATTTGAGATTCCGGAGACGGAGTGGTGGCAGCGGCGCGCTGTCCGGCAGGTGGGGATTTCTCCGATGGAGGGACCGGTGGCAATCATCCCGCTTTCCGATTCGGAAAATGCACCGGCGGTTTTGGCGGGGTTGGAGGCGGGCGACCTTTTGTTGGCGTTCAACGACACCCCCATCGTCGACAGCCAGCAGGCATTTGATTTTCTCCAGGCCAATGGCGCGGAACCGGTGGAGGTGACGGTGCAGCGAGACGGTGAGGAGAAGGTGATGACGGTGACACCGGTAAAGCCCACTTCCCCCGTTTTCGATCCACCTCGTTATATGATTGGTGCTACCTTCGTGAATGAGCCGGGTGAAGACGGTGGGGCTCGCCAGATTTGGGTACGGCCGTCGCCAGTTTCTCAGGTCGTGAATGTTTTGCGCCAGATGTGGGTCACGGTGAGCAGTGTGGCGTCGGCGGATTCCAGCTTGGGAATCCAGCACTTGAGTGGTCCCGTCGGGATCGGAAAGATCCAGTTTTACTCGTTATTGATGGATCATCCGATGAACCGCCTCCTGGAGTTCATGGTGCTGATCAACATCAACCTGGCGCTTTTGAATTTGCTTCCACTGCCGGTGCTGGATGGTGGCCACATCACCATTGCGGTGATGGAATCAATCGCGCGGCGGCCGGTGAATGTGAAGTTTCTGGAAGTCCTGCAGCTTGGTTTCGTGTTCTTGTTGTTCAGCGTGATGATTTACGTGACCTCCAAGGATGTGGCCGATGATTTTGGCATGGGCAGCGGTCCAAAGCGGGAGAAGTTGGTATTCCCCGCACCGGCTGAGTCCTGATTTCACATGCCACCCGTTTGCCGAACCGCCTCGTAGAGGGTGATGGCGATGGCGGTGGAGAGGTTGAGACTGCGGGTCGACTCCTGGGCCATCGGAATGCGGAGTGCTTGCATTCCGGCGGCTTGGATCATCGGTTCGGGGAGCCCCCGGGATTCGCAACCGAAGACGAGGTAATCTCCCTCTTCGAATCCTGCTTCCCAGTGGGAGCGGGTGGCTTTGGTGCTGAGAAACCAAAATCGGGAGCTGGAGTCCGCCGATTGGAGAAGGGAGGGGAAGTCTTCCCAAACGTGAAGGTCGACGTCTTTCCAGTAATCAAGCCCGGTCCTCCGGACGTGTTTGTCATCAAGAGAGAACCCGAGTGGCTTCACGAGGTGGAGGCGGGCACCGGTGGCGAGTGCCAGGCGCCCAGCGGCTCCGGCATTGTGAGGGATCTCGGGTGCGACGAGGACGATGTGCAGCATGAGTTAGGTTCGGAAATGTTCCCAGCCACCTTGTATGGCGGATTCGCAAAAGGGGCCTTCGAGCAATCGGCCCACGGCGTGAATGGGGGCCAGCTCTTCGGGCCATTTGAGAACGAGGGCGTGCCAGCGAGCTGGAGAAATGGCGAAAAGGAGCTCATAGTCCTCGCCGTCTCCGAGAGCTTGATCGGGGGTGCAGCCCGGGGTCACAGGCAGAGCTTCAGGAATCCATTCGAACTGGCAGTGGCTGGCTTGCGCAAGCCGGGGGAGATCTTTGGCAATCCCATCGGAGAGGTCCATCATCGCGCTGGCACCGGCCTGTGCGAGCAGGGCCCCTTCCGCGCAGCGAGGTTGGAAATCGAGATGTTTGCCGTGGATCGATCCGCCGAGGGTGCCTGTGACGGCAATGACGTCGCCGGGCTGGCCCCCACTTCGCAGAACGCAGTGGCGGCGGTCGACTTGCCCGGTTCCTGCCACGGAAATCATGATGGGCCCCCCGTCCGGGACTGAGGTGGTTTCGCCCCCTGCGAGCGTGGCTTCGTGGGCGGCGAGGCAGCGGGCGATGCCTTGATAAAGCCCTTCGACCCAGTGGATTTCCAGGTCGGGAGGACAGGCGAGAGTGATCATGATTTCGCGTGCGCTTCCGCCCATGGCGGCGAAGTCGCTGATGACTCGAGCGCAGGCTTTCCAGCCGACTTTCTCTGGCGGTGCTTCGCGGAGGAAGTGGATTCCTTCTACGATGGCGTCGGTTTTCAGTAATCGCCATGGGCCATGGCCATCGTCGACGACTGCGCAGTCGTCGCCCGGCCCGACGCATAGCGTGGAGGGGGGAAAGGGAGTGAGGAGGCGGGCAATCAGCGCATCTTCACCAATGTCGCGCAGCGTTTTCACGATCCAGGAGGTGCCTGGATCAGGTTGAACTTGATCGCCAGTTGCCCAAGCACGGTGAGGGAGTTGAAGGCGGCGTGGATCGACATGGGCATCCAGATCGAGCCGCTTAGTTCGTAGCTGAGTGCCAGAAGAGTCGCGAGGAAGGCCAAGGGGACCAGGGCAACCGTGTTGTGGTGAACGGTGGCAAAAACGAGGGCGCTGACGATCACGGCGGCGGTCCGACCGGTTTTGCTTTTCACCATGGTGTAGAAGTATCCGCGGAAGAGGACCTCTTCGGTGACGGGGGCGACCACAGCAGCCATGATCACGAGGCAGATCAGAGTGACCGGATCGTTGAGCTGTTGGAATGCTTTGACGACTTCCTGCTGACCGTCACCGCCTTCCATGTCCTGAAGCCAGGGGATCACGCCGATTGCGTAGAGTACGGTCATGAGGATCCAAGTCGCGCCAATGCAAATGGGAATGGAGGCCAGCCATTTGACCCATTCGATGCCGCGTTTGCCCGGCCATTTGAGTCCGAGCCAGAGGGTTGGCTTGACGCGCCACACGGCGAGACCGAGCACGAGAATCGTGAGCGCAATCTGCATGAACATGGTCGAGAGGATCGTGGGAAGCTCGACTTGCACCGGTTGCTCAGGGTGTTTCCCCATGAACACCAGCACGATGGGCCAGAGGTAGAGGAGAAGGATCAAGGCCATGAGCGCGAAGTCGTAGCCGCGGATCCAGGAGGTAGGGATTTTGTCCAGTAGGGTGTGGGGAGCCGATGCGTCCGTGGCGGAAACCTCCGCTGAAGGTGGAGCAAGCGGAGCGATAGATGGGTTGTCGGGGTCCGGTGGCGACGAGGCGAGGTGAGGGGTCGCCTCCGCTGGCAAGGGAGGCGGGCCTGCGGGGAGGGAATCGGGAGAGTCGAAGGAGGAGGAGAGGGCTGCGGCAGAAGCTTTTCGCCGAGCCTGCATCCGCCAGCCGATGATTGCGACGATGAGGGCGATTCCAAGAGCACCCAATTCCAGCCCTATTCCCAGTTTGGTCGGCATCGGGCGCAATCTGGGCATGGGAAGCGGTTCAATCCAGCGGAATTCCCTGGGAGGGGAAGTCGTTGCGGATGGGATCCCGCGATCAAGGGCCTTCTTGATGGCTTGCCGCGGCCCGGGCGATTGGTCGAGGATGCGTCGCCCCACCCCATTCCCCCCCTCGATCTTATCAATCCTTATCGACAACTCCTGCGCCGGCGCTTTGCCGAACCGATTCTTTTCCTACTGGTGTTCCTGATGGGCATTCAGTTGTGGGACCTGCATGTCCCTCGCCTCGGGCCGGCGCCGCCCAAGACGGCGGCGGAGCAATCGTCCGACTGGCAGCTGGCTCTGCGCAAGGCGGACCGGGACCTCCGTCTGGCAGAGGGGCTGGGGGAAATGCCCTTTTGGCTGAGAGCCTTGTTTGGTGTGGATTCTCTGGAGCGGACCATCGAAGTTTCGAGAAGTCGCTTCGAGAAGTTGATGAACGCCCCCTATTTGCGGGAAGAGGGTCGGATGGGTTTGGCGGAGGAAAGTGAGGGAGCCTATGCTTTGGCGGTGCTGACGGCCCTGTCGGAAGATGCCAGTCCTGCTGCGGGCCCGTTCCGAAGTTATGGGTTGGCGGGGCCTCCGGCAGAAAAGGAGGTCACCGCCCGGATCATTGAGGCGCGCGAACAGTGGTGGGATCTTGCCTACCTAAGAGCATTGAAACGCAGTGAGTTCGATGACTACGCTCGGCTTTCGTCGACACGAACCGGGCGTTTGGTGGGACTCACATTGAAGTCCAGAGGAGTGGTGATTGCCGTGGCGTTTGGGGGCCTGGTGTTTGTTCCGGGGACGCTGTTGGCTTTTCTGCGCGCTCGTTCGAAAGGCTCCCGATTCAACTACGCGGAGCGCTGGAAGGCATCGTTCGGCGTGGGGGTATTTCTTTTGGCCTATTTGGCCTCGTATGGATTCACGATGACTCTCAATCAGGGACTGGCGTTGGCCGCCGACCCCTCGGCATCGGGAGGGGTGCTGTCGATGCCTGCCTACATTGCGCTCGATAGTCTCACGCGGTTTTTGCCGGCGTTGATCGGTCTCGGGATGTTGTTTCGGCGAACCCGGCACGCGGTGGATCGCTTGGGGATTGCGGGACCATTTGATGGAAAGTTGGTTCTGGGATGCTTCGCGATCTTGCAGGTGATGGACTTCGGGCTACGGGTGGGCTTTGATCGTTATTCGATCGAGGATCCGACCGGGGGGCTCACATTGAGCGAAACCGGCGGGTGGGGGTTGGTGTTAGGGATCGTGTCCGCATGCCTAGCCGCACCCATCGCCGAAGAAATCCTCTATCGAGGCATCCTGTTTCGATCGCTGGCGAATCGTTTTTCGATTTTTTCAGCGGCAGTTCTTTCGTCGGCGGTTTTCTCCCTGGTGCATGGGGTGTCGATTACAAGCCTCTTGATGATTGGAATGGTGGGCTGGATGGCTTCCTATACATTCGTTGCTTCCCGGACCCTGCTCACGGCCATCGTTTTACATGCTCTTTACAATGCTTCTGTAAAAATCCCTGAGTGGATCGTTTACCAAGTGCCGCTTTTCTGAGACCCCTGTCCCGTCGTATTTCATGAGTGAAGAAACCTTCATTGCACCTCAGCCAGAGCACCTCTCGGAGTTGCTGCCGGCTTTCGAATTTGAGTCCTTCATTGCCCAAGGTGGCATGGGGGCCGTCTACAAAGCCAAGCAAAAGTCTCTGGATCGAGATGTCGCGATCAAGATTCTCCCGCGTGAGTTTGGTGCCGACCCGGAGTTCCGGGCCTCCTTTGAAACGGAGGCCAAAGCGATGGCGAAGCTGAATCACGCCAACCTGATAGGGGTGTATGACTATGGGGATGTGGATGGCATGCCCTACATTGTGATGGAGTATGTGGATGGCAGTTCCCTCTATCACTATGCGTGGAACAAGGTGCTGGAGAAAGACCAGGCGGCCACCCTGGCGAAGGCGATCTGTGAAGGCCTGGGACATGCCCATGAGAACGGAATCCTTCACCGGGATATCAAGCCCGCCAACATCCTCCTGACCTCCAAGCTGGATCCCAAGATCGGCGACTTCGGATTGGCGCAGTCGACCGATGGAGAAGGGGATGGGCTGATCATGGGGACCCCGGGGTACACCGCTCCGGAGGTTTTGTTCGATCACCGTCCAGGGGATGCCAAGGCAGACATTTATGGAGTGGGGGTGATTTTTCACGAGTTGGTGACCGGTCAGCGGCCCGATCCGCAGTATCAGGAGGCCTTCAAGACCTGTGGGGACGCGAAGCTGGATGCGATTTGGCGGCGGGCGACGGCGGCAGATCCTTCCCGCAGGTATGGCACGGCGGAAGAAATGGCCAAGGATCTGGGGGCTTGGCTGAATAGTCCGGCTGCTAAGTTGAAGACCGTGGGAACAGCCGGGGTGCAGCGCGCTGCGGTCCTTTCGCCTCCCCATGCTCCGGCGCGGTCCGCGACCCCATTGCCGGGCGCAGTCCCCAAGCGTCCAGCGGCGACGTCTCATGCTTCGAGCGGAGGTGGAGGAGTGCTGGTGCGGAATTTGGTGATCATTGCGGTGTTGATCGCCGGGATCTCCGTGGTTTGGAAAAACCTGAAGAAGGAACAGGAGAATGTCCGCAATGAGAACGAAGCGATTCGGCAGCGCAATGCCGAGACTTTGGAAGCTCAGAAGAAGATGATCGAGGAGGCTCAGAAAGGCTCCTCGGGTGGAGCGGAGAGCGGTTCAACCGCCGAGCGAGATGAGACGACGGAGCAATCCCTGGCTCGTCTGCAGCGGGCTCTGGTGGCTGGGGTGCGTTCCCAGCTTCCTAAGGGCTCAGTCAGCCGAGGAGAATCCGATTTTCTTTTTGTCCAGGAGCCGATGTCGTGGCACGCGGCGGCGAACTATGCCGAGCAGTATGGAGGTCACCTCGCGACCTTGGCGGATGAATCGGAATTCCAATGGATGCTCTCGCTGGTTCCGGATGACGGAACTTTGTGGGTGGGTGCGGGCCGCATGGAGGGCAATCAGTGGGTGCAAGTGGATGGGACTGCCTGGCCGATGAGTTCGACTCCGAATGGGGTGGGCAGCTACGCCAGTCTCGACAAACTGGGCATTGCGCGAGCACGCGAGGAAACGACGGAGATGCCATTTTTGATCGAGTGGGATCGCGATGGGACCAATCCGGGTTCACTTGAATCGATGTTGGTGCGAGCGGCGGAGACTCAGAACCAAGCAGCTCCGAGTTACCCGCCGGGGACACGAATTCAGGACTCGAGGAGGTTCTGTGTGTTTCTGCGTCCGATGACTCAGGCGGAGGCGTCCCGCTTGGCAAAATTGGGTGGCGGAGTGCTGGCCTCGCCAGCGACTCGCGACGAGCAGATTTGGATGGAGGAGGCTCTGAGTAAGGTGGCCGCACCCAAGGGGCTTTGGCTGGGCGGAGAGAAGCAGGGACTCGATTGGACCTGGATGTCTGGGCAAAGCTGGGACGCAACTGCGTGGAGTGAGCGGGCGGTGCCTCAGGTCGGCCGGGAAGGGCTGGTATTTGTCCCCGGGACGGGGTGGATGGATTTCGATCCCGGAGCCCTTGCGGATGGATTCATTGTCGAGTGGAGCAACGACATCAGCTCGGGCTTGGTTTCCGATGAGGGCGAGCCTGCTTTGGCCCATGCGGATGTTGCCAGCTTGCGCAATAAAGCGATCGAACTGGTCGGTGAGCAAGTGGCCAAACGGGACAAGGATCTGGAAGCCAATCTGTCAAAGTTGGTGTGGGATCTGAATGTGTGGCGCCGGGGTCTGAATGCATCGGAGGCCACCCGATGGGGGATCCATGTGGAATCGTTGGTGGAGGATTTGGAGGAGAGCTCCGATCACCGGATTCCGACGCCAGCTTCTTTGGCGGAAAAGGCATCCCTCCAGGTTTCTCCGGACATGAAGAAGTCGATCGACTTCTACCACAACAAGCAGAGCGCGATCGATTCCGCTTACCGCAAGGAGCTGGTGGTGATTCAAAATGCTTACGCCAAGCGCTTGCAGGCGATTGGGGAGGCGTTGCCGAAGGGGAGTGATGAAGTGAGTTCCTCCATCGCCCGCATGATCCAGCATTCGGCGAGTGTCGAAGGCTGGGCCAAGGGGCTGATGAATTCGGCGGGTCAATAAGCGCTTAGTAGAATTTCTGGGGTTGTGGACGGCGATGGAGATCGCGGTCCACGGCCTCTAGATAAACTTTGGGCTGAACGGCGGAGGCGGCCATTTGGGTTTGGGCGGCCAGATGGCTACGCCAGGAGGCAAGTTCGCCTGTAGGAATGGTCTTGGGGTGGGTCACCGGCACGCCCAGTCCGACCAGCGCGGCCAACCAGGTGTCGATGCCCATGGCTGACTGGCCGCGGGGTAGGGCGTGAGCGAGCACGGGGCTCGCGCCTCCTTGCTGATAGAGGGCGACCAGTTCGTCGTGAGCGCCGAGGGATGTGGCAGCGGCTGCGTGATCCCACCAGGCGGAACTTTGTTGGCCATGGAAGCGGTGGTGGAGGGCGGAAAAATCCTGAATCTCCTGAAGTGTTTGGTGACAGGAGTTTTGGTAGAGTCGGCGGCTGGCTTCGCCGACCTGAGATTCGTTCTCGGCCAGGATTCGAGCGATCTGGTGGGCTTCTTGGACGATCAAAGCGAGGCGCGTGCCGGTCAGGGGAGAGGTCCATCCTGCGGCGTCGCCCATGGCGATGAGGTTGCCAACCCATGGGCGTGCGTGATGCCCTGTTTCCCAGGTGTGGAGACGGGCTTCCGAGGAGGGTGTGCCGGACTTCGCGAGAAGGAGTTGTAAGGCGGCATCTTCGCTGAGGAAATCGGGATGGAAGGCCACGCCGATGCCGATGTGTTCGCGGTGTTCGACGCGCCATCGCCAGCCGGACTCGTGAGTTTCGAGGGTGGCTCCTGAGCGGATGGCTTCGCTGCCACGGCGGCGCAGGGCCGTCCAAGCTCGGGTGCAGTGGCCGGGCGCATGATCACCTGTCCAGTGGTGTTCAGGGAGGTGGGAGCGGAGGCCATCGGCGCGAGGGGTCAGGTCGAGAATCCAATCGGCGCGTCGCTCGGTTCCATCCTGAGTGCGCAGGGAAACGAGAGAGTCTCCCGAACATTGAACTTCGACGACGGTGTCGTTGAGGATCTTAGCGCCCGCGGCCTGACATGCCCGGAGCAAGAGTTGGGAAAAGGGTGCGGGAGCGAGCTGGAGACCGCAGATGCCATCAAGGATGCGGATGCTATTGCGGCGGTCTTTCGGAAACAGTTTGCCCGCGCTGAGCAGGGCCATGCCGGTGGTGGATTGGCCCAATCCTTCCGCGTCGGCGAGTCGTGCTAAGGGAGTGGTCAACCCTGTCGGCAGGCTGGAAAAGGGAGCTTCGAAGGCTCGATGGAACTGACCCCGCATGCCCCAGCGCAATGAAAACCCCAAAGACCAGGTGGGGTTGGCGATTTTGTGGAGGTCATCGCGGCCGATGCCTCCGATGGTCGCGAGTTGCTGCCACAGGAGCGGGGTGGTGGTTTCTCCGATGGGATCGGCATCGCCGGGTGTCACCAGAAGGGTGAGCGGGCGGCCGGGCAAAAGGCGCCGCATCAGCAGGGCAGCGAGGGCGGCATCCGGAGCGGGGCCGACGACAAGAAATGTGGGATCGGATTTCATGACCAGTTCCAGGAGGGGGTGCGGGTGGCGGCGAGGATTTCACGGACGCCGAGAGCGGTGGCGGCGGTCTGGGCGTGACGGCGGTGTGCTTGGTGGACGCGTTCGGTTTCCTCCGGTTGGGTGAGATGGACGTTGTCGAAGGGGAGGCGAAGACCGATGAGCAAAGCGAGGTAGCCCTCCAATCCGTAGGCGGAGGGTTGGGTGGGAAGGCTGGCTCCCAGGAGTGGAGAGGGACCAATTTCTCGATATGCGGCGAGGAAGTTCTCAAGATCCGCGAACTGTGCCTGAGCGCGGGAGGTGATCCAGAATGGGGTGTCGAGACGGTGGTTGTGGGCGTGAAGTAAGGCGGTGAGATCGCGGGCCTCTTTGCGCAAAGCGAGGGTGCGTCGGCAGTAGAATTGGCGTTCGACTTCGCCGGGGCAGAAAGCACAAGCTTCAAGCAATTCCGCTAGCCAGCGACATTCATGGGCGAGTTGGGAAAGGCGACCGGTGACGAGAGGTTCGGCGTCCCCCATCGCAGCGCCAATGGCGACGACGTTGCCGACCCACGGGGTTTCGACATGACCGCGTTGGAAGGTTCCGCGGAGGGGTGCGGAGGCCTCTGGATGGGTTTCACGCAGCAGGGCCTCGATGTCTTCGGCGGCATGGTGTTCGGAGGAGAAGACCTGTCCTACCTGAATCGAGTCTTCGTGTTCGATTTGCCAGGACCACCCGTGGGGCTGGGTGCGGAACGTGGTGTGGGGGTGAATGGGGCCTTCGGGACGGGGAACGCGGACCGCGCACCACGCGTCGGCGATCAGTGAGGAAAACTTCAGAAACTCCACTCCCAGTTCACCGCGGATCCAGGCAGCGGCCTGTCCGGAGGCATCCACGTAAAGATCGGCCTCAAGTTGCCCGGATTGCTGGAGGTGAACCCCTCGGAGTTCTCCGTTGGCGGAGTCGACCCGGATGATTTCCTCGTCGAGGATTTGAATGCCCTGTTCCTTTGCGAGGGTTTCGAGAAGTTCGAGGAGGGGTTCGGACTTCAAGTGATAGCCGTAGCCCCCTTGGAGAGCGGGCTTGCCAAGCGGTCCGGTGGGGAAGGCTTTATCGCGTCGAATGAATGCGGCTGAGCGGCTGATGTCTTGGATTTCGACGGCAGCATAGTAGCCGGCAGCTTTGGTGACCCCTTTGGGGATTTGGGTGAATTGAGGGTCGTAAGTGAGGAGGAAATCTTCCCGGGGACCCCATTCGAGGCGGGATCCGAGCTTCCACACGGGCTTCACAGAATGGTGAAGTCGGGCGGGTGAGATGCCGAGGAAGTCATGGAGGAAGCTGGGCAAGGCCGCGTCGGTGCTTTCGTCGGGCAGGGGTGCGGAAAGGTTGGGCGGACGCAGGACGGTGATGTCGATGTTGGAGCCCCGTGCGCGGAGGCTCAGGGCGGCGACAAGGCCGTCGAGCCCGCCGCCGAGAATGAGGATTTTCGGGTTCGCGGTGGAATGCATGGATTTTGCCGACATCAGACCGCATTTCTGTCCCGCGGCAAGGAGGAAGGGTGACTTCGATGCGCGGGATTTCCTGCCGCTGCAGGTGTCTCGGCGGGAATGCCAAAAATCCATTTTGCATGGCACGGCATCGGCCTAGGATGCCGGCGATGGTGTTGGACATGGTGGCTGCGGGGGGCTCGACGATCACTCCGTTTTTCGGGGTGCTGGCCTTGGTGCTGGTGCTCGCGGTATTGGTTTCGTTGTTGTTAGTGAAGTTTCGCCAAAGTCTTTTGGTGGGCTATTTTGCGGTCGGGATCCTGATCGCGAACAGCGGTTTGCTGGGGCTGGTCGGAGCGGGACGGGAGGATCCGGTGATTGGGAATCTGGGGGAGTTAGGAGTGATTTTGTTGATGTTCACTCTCGGCATTGAGTTTTCGCTGGGAGAGTTGCGGCATCTTTGGCGGGTGGCATTGTTCGGAGGCGGATTGCAGGTGGCGCTCTGTGGAGGGGTGGCGGCTTTGGCGGCGGCGCTGGCGGGACTGGGGGGGGCGGAGTGTGCCGTGATCGGGGTGGCGGTGGCATTGAGTTCGACGGCAGTGGCGATGAAATCCTTCCAGGATCTCGGCCAGGCTCACAATCCGGGGGCCCGCGCTTCTTTGGGGATGGCCTTGTTTCAGGATATTTTGGTGATCCTTTTCATCCTGGTGCTCCCTGCCTTGTATGGAAAGGGCAGCAGCCCCTTGGTTGGAGTCGCGACGGCGCTTGGAAAGGGGGCCTTGTTTTTGGGGGCGGCTTTGCTGTTGGGAAAATACGGAGTCACGCCCTTGTTGCACGCCGTGGCACGGACCCGATCGCGGGAGTTGTTCACGCTGACGGTGATTGCTTTGTGTGCGGCGGTGGCACTGGGAGGAGAGGCGCTGAATTTGTCTTTGTCGCTGGGGGCGTTCGCGGCGGGCTTGGTGGTGAGCGAGTCGATCTACGCCCATCGAATCATGGCGGATGTGTTGCCATTCAAAGACCTTTTCCTGACGATCTTCTTTGTCTCGGTGGGGTTGATGATCGATGTCGGAGCGGTTCTGGATCAGTGGTGGTGGGTACTCACGGGAACCCTTTGTTTGCTCGTGATGAAGGCGTTGGTGGTGACAGGGGCGGCGCGGCTGTTGAAGGTGCCGATGAGGCCGGCCTTGTTGGCAGGAGCGAGTTTGGCGAGTACGGGAGAGTTTTCGCTGGTACTGCTTTCCAAAGCAGGGGAGCTGCGGCCGATGGATCCCGGCGTTGAGCAGTTGTTGCTGGCCTGCACGGCGGTATCGATGGGCTTGGTGCCAGGTTTGATGAAGAAAGCCGGTCCGTTCGGGAAGTGGTTGGAGAGCAAAGGATGGATCAAAGCCCACCAACGTCCGCCAGCGGGGATGGCGCTCGGTGCCGCGGTGGGAGGAATCGAGGACCATGCGGTGATCTGTGGTTATGGCCCGGTGGGAAGCTCGCTCAATGAGGCACTGCGGCGTTGTGGGATTGATACTCTGGTGCTGGAGTTGAACGTGGACACGGTGAAACGCCTGAAAAAGGAAGGTCAGCCGGTCTTGTTCGCGGATGCCACGCACCCGGAGGCTTTGGATCTGGCGGCAATTGGGCGGGCGCGAATGGTGGCGTTCACCTTTCCGGCTGTGGAATTGACGGTGGCCGCCTTGCCTTTGGTGCGGGAGCGAAATCCAGGAGTGTGTGTGTTTGCACGGGCTAAGTTTCCGAACGAGGTGGCTCGGCTCGATGCGATGGGAGTCAACGTGATCCACGATGAGGCGGAGAGCGCCGGCGCCATGATTCGTGCGGCGATGAGTGCCTATCAACGGGCGGATCTCGAGGACGAGGAGGTCAAAGAGATCGTGGTGGAGGAGACGGAGGTCTGAGGGGAGTCGAGGGAGGCGGGGATTTTCCCTTGCTCCAAAGGGCGTGGGCCGGGATATCTCCGCGCGAGCCATGTCCGCCGATTCCATTCTCACGACCGTCCGGCAGTATCTGGAGTTCGACCCGACCGTTCCGGTAACGCTGACCCCGATTACCAAAGGCGCATCCGGGAGAACGATTGTGCGGGTGGTCACCGAGGAATACGAGCCGTTCATTGGGATCTCCTGGACCGACGAGCGGCCGGACAATGATTTTTACCCGAAGGTCGCTCATTTTCTGGAGGAAAAGGCGGGCCTGAATGTGGCTTCGATTCTCCACGAGAATCTGAAGTGGCGCGTGGCGCTGGTCGAGGACCTGGGCGATGAAGATCTTCTCGATCTAAAGGATGAGCCCTGGAAAGAGAGGGAGCCCTATTACCGCTCAGCGTTTCGGCAGCTCGACAAATTGTTCTATTGCCGGGCGGCGAAGGACGTGGAGTTCAATCCATCGTTTGATGCCGGGATGTATCGGTGGGAGCAGGAATACTTTTTCGATCATTTCGTGGAAGGTTTGCAGGGTGGGGATGCAGAGGCGTTGCGGGAGGCCCCCGAGTTTTTGCAGCTGGCGGATCGGCTGGGGGCCTCGGCCAAGCATCTGGTGCATCGGGATTTCCAGTCGCAGAACCTCATGCGAGTCGATGGAAAGGCCTATTGGATCGATTTTCAGGGCATGCGCCGGGGTCGCCAGGAATACGATTTGGCCTCGTTGATCTATGATCCCTACATGGACCATAGTGCTGAGGAGCGGGAAAAGTTGATGGACCTCTGGGAGGACATTGCCGAGGACCGCCCGGCGGAGCAGGTTTTTCGGGAGTGTGCTGCGCAGCGCCTGATGCAGGCGTTGGGGGCTTACGGGAATATTTTGAGGAATCGGAAGGACGAATGGTATCGTCCGCATGTGCCGGTGGCGGCGCGGTTTTTGGCGGAGGTCACCGAAGGGCTGCCAATTGGAGAAAAGCTGAAACCGGTGTTGGAGTCGGCGATCGGCTGACGTTTCGCTTTCCACCCCCGCCACAGACGCTATCGGTCGGGCCGTGATTCGGATCGAGCATCCACGATTGGCTGGAGCGGTCGTCGCCTTGGGCGTCGGCTTGCTGATGCTGGCGGGGACCCCCTCGATTCCTGCCTTGGAGCGGGCGGATCGGCGGGTTTTCTCTGGGTTGTATGGAGGGAATCCTGAGATTGAGGGGATGGGGAGCGCGACGGACCCGCGGCAGATTGTTCGTGCTGCGCCACCAGCGGAAGTGGAGCCGTTGAGTTTGCTGACCTTGGAGGAGGACCCGGAGGGGTGGTTTGAAGCGATGCCGCCGCCGCCCTCGGATGTGGCGGTGGTGCTGGCGCGTCTTCATGGTGCGGGTCTTTCCCATTTGGGATTCGGATACCCGTTGCAGTGGGAAGAGCCGGATGTGCTGGCCTTGCAGGCGATGCGCGGGGTGATGGATCGTTTTGATGGGCTGGTTTTGGGCTTTCCGCTGAAAGATTCGACGGCTGGAGAACCCGTCGCTGCGCCATTTTTGCGGGCTTCCATTGATGAAGACCGAGTGTCGGGGGATGTGACAGAACTTCCTGTGGTCAACGCGGTGCGCGGCGTGGCACCTGAGTTGGGTGGGCGTCGGACGCTTGCTGGCTTCACCCGGTTGGAGAGCGAGAAGGAAGAATCGGAACGCACGTATCTGTTGGCTCGGTGGGGCGACCGGGTGGTTTTTTCGTTGCCGCTGGCACTGGAGATCGCGCGACTAGAATTACCCTTTGACGAGGTGGATATTGAGGTGGGTCAAGTGATCCGGTTGGGTGCGAACGGTCCGAGGATTCCCATTGATTTTCGTGGTCGAGCCCGTTTGCCCGAGGAGATTCCTGAGGTCAACCGGGTGCCCTTGAAGGCGGTGATTGAAGAATCAGTCCCGAGTGAGGTGCTGGAGGGTCGTCATCCGGTGCTGGTGGCTGATGGGCGGGTTTTGGCTCCCAAAGAAGATGTGGCCTGGGCTTCTGGCGTGGCTGCCGTGGATGCGTTGATACGCTCGGCCCCGGTGCGAACATCGCTCACTCCGGTGCCACGATTTCACGGCTTGGCTGAGCTGGGATTGCTGCTGGGCGGTGCATTGATGAGCGCCGGGCTGATGCGGGGGCGGATGATCGAATTGCGAGCGGCGACGGCTGCTGGGTTGACGGTCGGACTGGTGGTTTTGTCGGCGGTGGTTTTGAGACAGGCTCACCTTCATCCGCCGTTGCTGGCCTTGGCTGTTTTGCCGTTGAGTGCCTTTCTTGCGAGCGAGTATGCTCGATGGTCAAACCGAGTGGGCGTCGTGAAAAGTGATGAGCAGGAAACTCTGGTCGAGAAGGCGGCCGCGGCGGCGAAGAAGAAACCCCGTCGCAAGCGCAAGCGATAGGCGGGCACCGGCTTGCATTGGAGGCGTCTCCGTGGTCGGGTGGTGCCAGCGCCATGAGCTTGCAGAACTCCACCGACAAAGCCGAAGCCCTCATTGAGGCTCTCCCTTATCTTCAGGCCTTCCGAGGGAAGACGTTTCTCATCAAGATGGGAGGTTCCGCGATGGAAGACCCCGAATTGGTGCGCAAAGTAATGCGGGACATCGTCTTTCTTGAGGTTGCCGGAATCCACCCGATTGTCGTTCACGGCGGCGGCAAGGCGATTTCTGCCGCCATGAAGACGGCCGGGCTGGAAGCGGAGTTCATCGGTGGTTTCCGGAAAACCAGCGAGGAGGCGATCGGGATCGTGGAGAAAGTCCTTTCGAATGAGATCAATCCCGGGTTGGTGCAGATGATCCGGGAGTTTGGAGGCAAGGCGACGGGCATTCCCGGCACGGATGTTTTTCTGGGCGAGAAGATGCGCGCGAAAGATGCCGCCGGCCAACCGGTCGACATTGGGCGCGTCGGCGAAGTGGTCGGCTGTCAGCTGGCCAACATGGAGCCCGCATTTCGAGCGGGGATCGTGCCGGTGATTTCCCCATTGGCCGCTGAGTTGGCGACGGGAAAGCCTCTGAATATCAATGCCGATCTGGCCGCGGCGGCCTTGGCGAAGGAGCTGCGAGTTTCTAAGCTGGTGTACCTTTCCGATGTTCCAGGAGTGATGCGTGATCCGTCTTTCCCCGACACCCTGATTCATTCGATCAACCGCCAAGAGGCGGAGGCATTGATGTCCGACGGAACAATCACTGGAGGCATGATCCCGAAGATCCGAAGTGCGATGGATGCGCTGAATGCAGGGGTTCGAAAAGTTCACTTTGTCGACGGCCGACTTCCTCACGCCTTACTCCTCGAGATCTTCACGGACGGCGGCATTGGGACGGAAGTCACCCGATGAAATCCGTCCCCCATCGAGATCCTAACGAGCTTGATGGGAAAAGGACTCCATGACTTGAGCGTCTCGTGATCTCCAGGTGAATCCCCTACCTTGTATGGACGAACCCTTCGAAATTCTCGGTGATGACTACTGGATGCGCCAGGCGCTTCGGGAGGCCAAACGCGCGTATGATGCGACGGAGGTACCGATCGGTGCGGTGGTCGTCCGCGAAGGCAGGATCATTGGTCGGGCCTGGAATCAGGTGGAAACCCTCAAGGACGCGACGGCGCATGCGGAGATGCTGGCTCTCACGGCGGCTCAGCAAGCTGTCGGAGATTGGCGGCTGGAAGGCTGCACGCTTTATGTGACCAAGGAGCCTTGCCCGATGTGTGCGGGGGCGATCGTTCACTGTCGGCCTGACCGTGTGGTTTTTGGATGTCCTGATGAAAAGGCAGGAGCTGCCGGTGGATGGATCCATTTGCTGGATGCAAACCCGCCATTGAATCATCGCTGTGAGACGGTCTCGGGAGTTCTCGGGGAGGAATGTCTGGCATTGATTCAGGGATTCTTTCGCGAGGCCAGAGCGAAGAAGAAAGCGCTGCGGGATGCAGCGAAAGCGCATCCTGATGAACTCGCCTGATATGGGGCGGGTGGCGTTGCTGGCGGGTATGGTGCTGAGTTCTTGCAGCACTCTGGAGTTCTATTCTCAGGCCGCGGTGGGTCAGCTCGATGTGATGCGTCGGACGCATCCGAACGAGCAGGTATTGAAAGCGACGGAGGATCCCGATCTGCGGGATCGGCTCGAACTTACGGCGCGGCTGTTAACCTTTGCAGAAAGCGAACTGAAGATGCCCAGCGGCGGTGCCTATGAAAGGTATGCCGATTTGGAACGGGATCATTTGGTGTGGGTGCTGCACGCAGCGCCCGAGCTATCGATGGAGCCGAAGAAGTGGTGGTATCCGATCGTTGGTCGGCAGGCATATCGAGGTTACTTTCGTGAAGATTTGGCGCGGAGGGAGGGGGCCAAACTCGAGGCACAGGGTTACGAAGTGTGGTCCGGAGGGGTGGATGCATTTTCCACTCTGGGTTGGTTTCGTGACCCGGTGCTGAACACCTTTGCAGACTACGATGAGGTGGATTTTGCCGAAACGATCTTCCACGAGTTGGTGCATCGAAAATACTACATAGCTGGTAAGACCGATGAGAACGAGGCACTGGCTGAGGCGGTCGCGAGGGAAGGTGTGCGGCGTTGGTATCGACATACAGGGCGTCCGCAGCTGGTCGTGAAGTACGAGGAGCGCCTGAGGAAGCTCGCGCTTGCCCGTGAAGCCATCGTTTCGACGTCTGAGCGGCTGCGTGAGATTTATGCGAGCGAGAGGAGCGATGAGCAAAAGCGCGAGGCGAAACAAGAGGCATTGAATCGGCTTCACCGAAAATTGCGTGCCTTGAGAACCCGTTGGGGGCGGGGTTTGACGTCATGGATCGAGGAGCCGGTGAACAACGCACGACTGAATGCGTTCACCACCTATGAGGAGCGCGTGCCCCACTACACGAAATGGATCGAAGAAGCCGGGGGGGATTTTGAGAGGTTTTGGGAACGAGTGAAAGCCGCTGAATAGTTGGCCAGGTGGTCGCGGTGGCATCGCCGCTGCGATGGGCGGTGGGTCCAATGGAGGGGGAGGCTCGGTTCGACCGACGCCGGGGCTTTCGGAACGAAGGGAGATTTCCGGGAGAGAGGTTGGTGAGATTTTCAGCTCTTGGGGAAGATTGGATCGCGGTTTGGCGTAGCTGGGATTCGATGAGAGCGTGGTTGTTGGCGGCGATAGGCTTGGGTGTGGTTTCCGCTGCGGAAATCGATTGGCAAGAGGAGTCTCGGACTCTTGTGGCGGAAGGGGGAGGATATGGACGGATCGCACGGATCGATGGAGAGCGGTGGATGTGTGCGTATTCTCGGCGAGGGGCGATTCAGGTGAGGTTCACTGAAGATGGGGGGCTGCACTGGGGAGTGGAGCAGGAAGTGGGAAGGGAGGAGGGGGCGGGGCTGACCAATGCGGAGGTTTTGGTCCGGAAGAATGGGGAGATTTGGTGCTTCTTCAATCGGCGTCCTCGGGAGGGTTCGTCGGATCCCTTTGCGGTGGGCTTTTTCCGCAGTGCAGATGGGGGCCGGAAATGGGGTAAGCCCGAGGTGATCTACGAGGCGGGGAAAGAGTTTGAGAACGGTTGCTGGGAGCCTGCTGCGCTCGAACTGGCAAGTGGTGAGGTGCAGGTTTATTTTGCCAATGAAGGTCCGTATCGAGACAGCAACGAGCAGGAGATCTCACTGTTGCGAACGCAAAATGGGGGTCGGAGCTGGAGTGAGGCCGAAACGGTTGCTTTCCGGTCAGGACATCGCGATGGCATGCCTGTGCCGGTGGCGTTGCCGGAGGTGAATGGGATTGCGGTGGCGATCGAGGACAACGGTTTGCGGGGCACCTTTAAGCCCGTGATTCTCGGCACGTCTGCGGAGCGAGGGGGGTGGAAGGACGGTGTGGTCGACAGCGCCAGTTTTCATCGCTGGAGGGCGCTCAAAGAACCTCTGGCCGCAAGAGCCTACGCCGGTGCGCCCTATTTGAGGTGGGTGCGCAAGGGCGTGACAGTGCTGTCTTTTCAGTTGGCAGAGAACGGAGAGATGCGCGATTCGAGGATGGCGGTGTGCCTGGGGAACGGGAAGGCGCAGGATTTCGAGACGCCGTCATTTCCGTTTCCGGAGGGGAGAGGGCAGCTGTGGAATGCGCTCTTTGTGGTGGATGCGCATACGGTGATGGCGATCACTGAAGCGAGCCTCGATGGCAAACGGGGAATTTGGACGATCGAAGGGACCGTCCGCCCTTAACGGTGGCCGACACGGGTCGGGCGGCGACGGCGCAGGAAGGTCGCCGTTCCGAGGGCGGTCAATGCAGCGAGGGACGGCTCCGGCACGGGCATGGGGAGGGAGGAAATGATGGAGCTCAACCCGGAGCTGTTGGCTCCGGAGTAGGTATAAAACGAGGCAATCCGTTCTTCGTAGGGATCGCCAGGGTAGTTGCCAGCCGTGTCGATGAAATTTCCGGTCAGTCCGGGTGGGTTGGTGACGGAGTAGGCAATTCCGACGAGGCTCAGCTCACTTCCAACGGTGGCAAAGAGCGGGCTGCCGGAATCCCCGGTCTCGATGCGCATCTCATTCGTCTGGTAAGCGTTGGCGGTATCGCCCGAAAGGTTCTCGACCAAGACCATTTGGTCCCACCCTGCGTTGCTGCCAAAAGTATTGGTAACGCCGGCGATGGTGACGGTGTTGGTGTCCTGTTCGAACCAGGATTCGAGTCGATTGACGCCGAGTGCCATGTCGGTCATGGCCCCACCGCCATACGCCGAGTTGGAGGTGGGGCTTTGGGCGATGGAGAGGAGGTTTTGCCCGGAGAGTCCGGTCTCCGCGACGCTATTCGCCGACGCGGTGGCGTAGTTGTATGTGGTGATGGATGAATCCACATTCACGCTGAAGTAGCCGACCCACAGATCGGTGCCGCTCACCTGATAACCGCCTGAAACGGTGTATTCGAAGTAGCTACCAGAAGGGGAATTCGAGTTGTAAAAGCGGACGGTCTCTCCAGCAGAGGGGTGGAAATGGTTGGCGCTGACGAAATAGTAGCCGCCGATCATGGTGGCCCATTCCCCGTCAGAAGTGCGACCGACCCCCGAAAAGTCGTAGAGGCTGCCGGCAAAGGAGGGATCATCAGCAAAGCGGTCATTGATGGCCGCGGTGTGATTGGCGATGATGGCTGCCGGGAGAGGCGAGGTGAGCGCTTGGAAACCAAAAGCCAGGAGGGATGCCTTCGGAAATTTCATGGTCGTCTTTCATGCTTCACGTTCCTTGGGTTGTCAAGTTGCCAGAAATTTCCTGGGGCCCTGCGGAAGCTGGACAGAGGGGCGGGTGGGCATGCAGGTTCGGCCCGTGGGCGGAATGCATGCCATCATCGGGACCGACGAAGGTCGCGTCAAAGAAGAGGCTCTGCGGCTTCATCGGGAGCTGACCGGCGGAGTGGACGATGGTTTCACGCATGAGACGATCGATGGCACGGCGGACCATTCCGAAGGAGCATTTCAGATTTGCCGAGCGGTGGTGGAGGCCCTCAATACCTTGCCATTTTTCGGTGGAGAGAAGGTCGTCTGGTTGAAGTCTGCGACCTTTCTGGTGGATGATGTGACGGGGCGCTCGGAGCGGACTTTGGATGGGGTTGAATCGCTGCGTGCCTGTCTGGACCGGGGGCTGGCGCCGGGAGTGACTTTTTTGCTGAGCGCGACGGGGATTGATAAGCGGCGAGCCTTCTGGAAGTTCCTGGAAAAGAGCGCGAGCGTTCGGAGTTTCGACAAGATCGATACCTCGAAGGACGGTTGGGAGGAGGAAGTGGCGCTGTTGGTGCGGGGTCGCGCCCGGGATCTGGGGTTGTCGTTTGAGGAAGAAGCTCTGGAGTTATTCGTCATGCAGGCGGGGGAGGCGACGCGACAGATTGGCAGCGAGCTGGAAAAGCTGGATCTTTTCCTCGGTCCGGAGCGTCGGGTGGTGAGCTTGGAGGATGTGCGGCTCTTGGTGCCGATGAGTCGTGCAGGCATCGTTTTTGAGATTGGAAAATCTCTGCAAACGGGAGATGCGGCGCGGGCAATCGAATTGATCGACCGACTGCTGGTGAGTGGGGAGAGTGCCATTGGTCTGATGCGGGCCTCGATGATCCCCACGGTTCGTAGCTTGTTCATGGCGAGGGTGGTCGCCGACATGGGAATTCGCGGAAGTTCTTATCCTGCCTTTGCGGCCGCGCTGGACAAGCTGCCCCCCTTGAAGAAAGCCTGGCTGCCACAAAAGAAAGCGGGCGGGGTGAATGCCTATCCGCTGTTCCTTTCCCAACAAGCGGCGCGGGCTTTCAGCCAATCGGCGCTGCGAAGCTTGATGGAATCGGCACTGAAGGCGGACAAGGCTCTGGTGACCACAGGGCTTGATCACCGGCTGGTGTTGCATCGTTTCGTGGCGGAGATGAGTGCTGCGGTGGAGCGGCGATAGGCGTGAACTGGGGCTGAAAAGGCCACTGCCTGTGGGGGCGATGGGGGTGATTTTCTGTTTGGTGGGAGCGATTTTCTGGCGTTCGGCTTTGGTTTCTCCAACCAAGAGCACCGCCAGAAGCTCTCAGAAGAAGCCGATGATCAGGGTCGGCCATGACGGGGGGCTTGATTTGCGTCGTCTTCTGAATTTGTGGTGGATGCATCGAGGTGGTGCGGCCCGGGTGGCGAAGGACCCTTGAGGCGGGAAAATCCCGTCGGTTGGCTGCTCCCCGTCTTGACAGGACGGGTTGGCCATGCATCCTCCCCGCCCCGCCGCGTTGGAACGTGGCGTCATCCCTACCTGCCATGAAAAAGGATCTGCATCCCAACTACGCGCCGGCGATCTTCGTCGACATGACCACTGGTGCTCGTTTCATCACTCGCTCGACCAAGTCTTCCGAGAAGAAGGAGACCATCGATGGTGTGGAATACAACGTCATCTCGATGGGCGTGACCTCGGACTCTCACCCGTTCTTCACGGGCCAGAAGCAGTTCGTCGATACCGAAGGCCGCATCGACAAATTCCAGAAGCGTTTCGGCTCCGTGCGTCGCGTGGGCAAGCCGAAGCTGGGTGCCTGATTCCCGCTGTCTGGCAACGATTTTCCCCGACGCCCGTCCGCTGATAGCGGCCGGGCGTTTTGGTCTTTATTTCCATGCAGCTGCCGATGGGCTTGCGTCGGTTGGGGCCCTGACTTTATGACGGGGGTGTGCGTGATTCCACCGACCCCTTGTTGGACCCGGAGCGATTGGAATCGCTCCGCAAAACAGGCCTCGTGGGCCAGGGCGGGTTCAATGAGTATGATCGCCTGACCGAGCTGGCTTCGTCGGTTCTGAAGGTGCCGGTGTGCTTGGTTTCATTGGTGGACGATGAAAAGCAGGTATTTCCTGGTGCCTGTGGATTGCCTGCTCCGATGGATCAGGAGCGAAAGACACCGCTGAGTCATTCCTTTTGCCAGCTGGCGGTGAGGACGCGCCGGCCCTTGATCATTCGAGATGCGAGCCGGGATGCCCGGGTCGCGGGAAATCCTGCGATTCTCGATTTGGGGGTGATGGCCTATCTTGGGTTTCCGATCATTGGGCGGGATTTCCAAGCCCTCGGTGCGTTTTGTGTGATCGACAGTCAGCCGCGGGCCTGGACCGCAGGTGAAATCCGCCAAGTCAGGGATTTCACGGCGGTGGTCGCGGATTTGATCGATCATCGACTGGAGCGGGAGCGTTTCCGGACGGACCTCGATTTGATCATTCACGATTTGAAGAATCCGCTGTCGGGTGTGGCAATGGGGGTTTCGATTTTGGAATCGAGGCTCGAAGGGATGCCCGAGGATTTGGTGCCGTTGGTGGAGGCTATGGCGGATTCGAGTCGTCGGGCCAGCGAGTTGCTGGGCAAGATTGCGCGTTCGGATCGGCGTGAGAAAGAGTCGTGTTTCGATCTGATGGTGCGCATCGAAGAGGTGGTGGACCGACATCGTGCGATCGCTGATGAAAAGGGGCTCGAGCTTCAGGTGGAAGCGGTGAATGGTCGCCAATCGGTAGCGGTCGCGAGCTGGGCGGTGGTCAGGGTGGTGGAAAACCTTTTGACGAATGCGGTGAAGTTCAGTCCGAGAGGCGGAGTGATTCGTGTTTCGGTTGAGCGAACGCACGACGGCAGCCATCTGGAGATTTCGGATCAGGGGCCCGGGTTTTCCGAGGCTGACCGAGCGAAGCTGTATCGGCGTTATGCTCGGCTGAGTGCTGAGCCGACAGCAGGGGAGGAGTCGACTGGTCTGGGCCTTTCCATTGTGAAGAGCCTGATGGATCAAGTCGGTGGGACCATCGAATTGGTGAGTGAGCCTGGGGAGGGAGCGCGTTTTCGGTTGGTGTTTCCCAAGGCATGAGTGCCCGGCCTCGCATCGGCAACCTTTCCGGGGAGTCGCGTGGGGTCAGTTATGGAGTGATTTTCGGGGTCTGGGCGGAGGTTCTGATTTTCTGCCAGCTGCACGATCTTTACTTGGCACCGATCGCTCCCGAGCACTTCACGGAGTATCATCCGCCGCTGTGGGGCATTGAAAATTGGCGGCTGCTGGCAGCGGCATGGGCATTTCGTGCCTCGATCGGCCCTGGCATTCCGTTGGGAATTCTGGCCTTGTTTCTCGGGCGTACGGGGAGTCGACCTCCGGTTCCTGTGAAAACGATTCTGTTGGGAGTGTGGCCAGCTTTGGCTTTGACGGAGTTGGCGGGTCTGATCGCGGGGGCCTGGTCGTGGTTCTTCAAGAAGCCGGTGTATCCAGAGTTCCTCTATCCTGAATTGACGAGGGAGTTGATGACCACGCAATCGATCCAGCTCACTTGCTATCTGGCGGGGACGCTGGCAGGGATCGGTTATTTGCTTTGGCTGAAGCGGAGAAGGGACCTGCTCTCGCGTCCTTGAAGTGCTCGCTGGGGGCAGCGGCTGGATTGACTCCTGAAGGAGGGCAGTTTGAGGGTCTTGGCAGAAAAGAAAAGCCGGCCCCGACGAACGGGACCGGCTTTTGGGAAACCTTGCGGTTGGGGTAGGATCAATCCTCGTCGGACGGGCTCCACTCCTCGGCAGCGGCGGCGGCGAGGTTGAAGGCCTGTTCGAGGCCAACCATCTCGGAGGACGGACGCAGGCTTTCGAAGCTGGCGCTTTCCTTCTTGAGCTCCTCTTCCGAGTAGCTGACGGCCTTGATCGAGAGACCGATGCGGCGCTCGACTTTGTCGACCTTGATGACGCGGGCTTCGATTTCGTCGCCGACCTTGATGACGTCCTTGACCTTTTCCACGTGATCTTCGCTGAGCTGCGAGATGTGGATGAGGCCGTCGATGTCGCCATCGAGGTTCACGAAGGCGCCAAACGAAGCGATCTTCGCGACGGTGCCCTTGACCAGATCGCCGACCTTGAAGCGTTCGTCGATGTGGCTCCATGGATCGTCCTCAAGCTGCTTGAGGCCGAGGGAGACACGCTGGTTGGCCTTGTCGATGGAAAGCACGATCGCTTCGACCTCGTCGTTCTTTTTGAGAACTTCGGAGGGGTGGTTGATCTTGCGAGTCCAGGACATGTCCGAGACGTGGACCATGCCGTCGATGCCTTCTTCGAGTTCGACGAAGGCGCCGTAGGCGGTGAGGTTGCGGACCGGGCCCTTGATGGTGGCGCCGATTGGGTAGCGGACCTCAATTTCGTCCCAAGGATTGGGCTCGAGTTGGCGAACGCCGAGGGAGATCTTCTGCTCTTCGATCGAGATGCCGAGGACGACCGCTTCGATTTCCTGATCGAGTTCGAGCACGTCGCTCGGGCGAGTGATGCGCTTGACCCAGGAAAGCTCGGACACGTGCACGAGGCCTTCCACGCCACGCTCGATTTCGACGAATGCGCCGTAGGGCAGGAGCTTGGTGACCTTGCCCTTGACTTGGGTGCCGATCGGGTACTTGGCCTCGATGTCCTCCCATGGGTTGTCGGTCATTTGCTTCAGGCCGAGGGAGACACGCTCCTTCTCGCGATCCACGTCGAGGATCATCACCTCGAGCGATTGACCGATCATGAGCATTTCCGAAGGGTGGTTGATGCGACCCCACGACATGTCGGTGACGTGAAGAAGGCCATCCATGCCTTGGAGGTCCACGAACGCACCGAAGTCGGTGATGTTCTTGACGGCGCCCGTGACCTTGTCGCCAACCTTGACGGTCTGGAGGAAGCGCTGGCGGAGTTCGGCGCGCTCGGCTTCGATGACTTCGCGGCGGGAGAGGACGATGTTCTTGCGGTCGTCGTTGACCTTGACGATCTTGAACTCGTAAATGTTACCGACGTATTCGGTGAGGTCCTTCGGCGGAATGATGTCCACTTGGGATCCAGGCAGGAAGGCTTCGACGCCGACGTTGACGGTGAGGCCACCTTTGACGACGGCCTTGACCTTGCCGCGAACCAGGCCGCCATCTTCGTAGACGCGGACGATTTTTTCCCAGTTCTGCTTGTGGGCGGCCTTCTCCTTGGAGAGGACGACCATGCCTTCGTCGTTTTCGAGTTTCTCAAGGAGAACTTCGACTTCGTCGCCGACTTCAATTTCTTCGTCTTCGAACTCGGCAGCGCTGATGGTGCCTTCGGACTTGTAGCCGATGTCGACGAGGACGACTTGAGGGCGGATTTCGATGATCGTGCCTTTGACGATCGTGCCTTCCTTGAACTCGCGGAACTTGGAATCGATCAGATCGCTAAGTTCCGTGTTGGTGTTGTTAAGCACGGCAGTGCTCATGTGGTTTGGGGTTAGGGTTGTGTTCCTTGGTTCGTTTTCCTTCCGGCATTGCCCCGGTTTTTGGACCGGCACGCTACGGGGCTCCAACCGCGTGCCAGCTTCAGGAAAGAGAAACGGGCGGCGAGACTAGGGATGGAAAGGCCGATGACAAGTGGAAAAGCCCGATGTTCAACGCTTTGCGAATCGTGAAGGTTACGGAGAGAAATCGATACCAGGAACGGTTCTTGAAATTCCGCCATCCCCACCTCAGGGGGATGCGTAGGTATTCGTAAAGGAAACGATTCCTATCAAAATGGCAGAAATGCCATGAATTGGCGGAATTGATTGAAAAATGGGGGTTTGATGAAGAATCCGCAGAAAGAATTGTTGGAAGTGGGCTGGCGCTTGGCACGTAGATTGATTGTCTAATCAGGTCTCGCGCCCGCAGGTCGGGTGGGCGGAGGCTTCAATCCCAAGATGCAATCCATGTCTACTCAACCACTTAACCTGCAGCGGGGTCTCCTCGCGGCGGCTGTGGGGATGATGGCGACCTCCAGTGTCGCTCACGCAGCCCCCACTGCCTTCAAGTACCTTCGATTCGAGCCGGTCGCGGTTCGAACGCCTGGGTCGATCTTCCAAATGTCGGAGCTTCTGCTGTTCGATGAGAATGGCGATCCCATCCCCACGCCTCCCGGCGGGACGGTGGGAGTCAGCGCGGAAAATCCTGATACACCTGCAGGAGAGCTCCCCGAATATGCCTTTGACGGAAACAAGACCAACAAATGGCTGGATTTCAGCTGGGACGATACCGCGCTCATTCTCGATTTTACCCAAATCAATGGGGGAACCGATGATTCTGTAATCATTGGCAGCTACAACTACTGGACGGCGAACGACGCCAACGGACGGGATCCGGTGACCTGGCGCTTGGAGAGTTCCGAGGACGGGGTGACCTGGACTCTGGTCGACTTGGTAAGTGATGCTTCCGTTAATACGGCACGGAACGCCCAAGCACTGGCGACGAATCGGGAGATTCCAGACTCGATCAGTCCTCGGATTCTCTACTTTGAATCGGACAATCTCGACTATCCAGGTTCGACTGCAGTCATTCCAAACGGGAATTGGACCTTCTACTGTGAATGGGAGCTGGGTGACACAGCTGAAATCACGGTCAATGGAGGAACTCCGATCCCGGTCGAGAATGGCGACTACCCCGAGATCGCGCTTCCGGATAACTCCGACTCGAACGTCAAGTTGACCGTCTATGGCGTGGGGGGAACCACGGCTGAGAAAACTATGACGATCCGGACGGAGGATTCCACGACCAGAACCGTCGAAATGGTACGCTTTTCTCCGATGAAAATGCGTGCTGGAACCGCCATTCAGCTGGGTGAATTTTTGTTCTTCGACCCGGAAGGAAATGAGGTGATTCCCGTGAATGTCGTTGACGACGCTGGTACCAACGCTGCGGATGCAAACGAGGGTGCGCTCAAGCTTATCGATGGCGACTCTTCAACCAAGTGGTTCAGTGGGTCAGCAAATCCGGTCGTCTTTGAGTTCAGTGGCCCAGTGGAACTGGGTTCCTATCAGTTGGTCACGGCCAACGACTTCAATGGTCGTGACCCGATTCAATGGGTGTTGGAGGAAAGCTCCGACGGTGGAGAGACCTGGACCTACATCGAATCGATGACAGGTTTGGATTATTCGACCCCCACGGATCGATTCACGCCAACACAGGTATTTCCATTCCCGGCAGACGGCACGATGATGCCAATCATCGATCTCTTCACGGTTGACTTCGGTTCCGTGGCGACGGTGGGCACGGCCGGCGATACTGTTGACCTCGATTGGATCGTGTTCATGGGCGGCACGATTGATATTCAGCCACAAGTAGGTGTGGTTGGCTCGGCGGATGGATACGCTGAAGTATCAGTCAATGAGACGACTACCTTCGTCCTGACTGCCACGGCAGAGACTGGGACTCGCTCGGTGAGTGCAGAAGTCTATGCGTATCTGTTGACTCCGTTCGATGGAACCATTGACTACCCGGGCTTTGACAATGCTGACGGTGTCGTGCCCTTGGGCTCATCGACGGTTTTCAACGCATACGATGTCTTCGTCAACGACCCCGATACGAATCGCCTGCGACTCACGGATCAAGGCACCCAGCAGTCTGGAACCGCTTGGTTCTTCGATCCGATCGACTTGAGCGGTGGATTCAAAACAACGTTCGAGGCCGAGATTACGCACAGCCTTTACTATAACGGCGCGGATGGAGTTGCCTTCATCGTTCAGAATTCCGAGTTTGGAAATACCTATCAACCTTCTGCCTTCACTCCTGCGGACACTGAAGCACGGACAATGGCGATCTTTTTAGATTCCTACAAGAACGGTGATGATGATCCCAGTCACGCGAGCCTCAAGGTGGCGGTGAACGGTGTCGTGATCGCTCAGCAGGACCTCTCCTCCACAGGCCTGGCGATCGCCAAGGGCTTTGAAGGAAACTACCTCCTCACTGGAGTGGGAGGGAATTCTGGGTATACGGTTGAAGTCTTTTATTACCCTGGCCATCTTGATGTGACAGTTGAAGGTGTGTTGGTAATTGATGGTCTGGCGGTGGATCTAGGCGCTACGGGTGCTTCCGTCTTGGATGCTGAAGGTAAGGCCTACGTTGGTTTCACTGCCCGAACGGGAGGACTTGGCGAAAACCACGACATTCTGAATTGGATGCTGACGACGGAAGGTATCGAACCCCCAGCGGCTCCACTCGCCCTGACGTCTTATAGCTTCGACTTTTCGGTCTCTCCCGCAACGGTGACCCTTACTTGGGATTCGACGGCTGGTGATTATTATGGCATCACTACCTCGACGACTTTGGGGGATTGGACATCAGTGATGGACAATATCCTTGCCACAGGCGTTTCCACCACGATGACGGTTGAGGTCCCGGCAGGAACGGCAGGCTTCTTCCGAGTGGAAGAAACCACGGCACCTGAGCCCTGATCGCGTTCCGGTCACGATTCACGAATTCATTCAAGCCCGGCGGGAGATTTCCCGCCGGGCTTTTTCGTGGAGAGCGGGCGTGGGAAAAATGACGGGAACACCCTTTGGGCTTCGGAAAATCCTCGCGATGCCGCCCGCCGCGATGGTGAGGGCTGCCGTCCCTTTTTCCCAAACCCATGAAACCCGTTATTTCCGCCTTACTGGCCGGTCTCGGTCTGATGAGCGTCCAAGCTCAGACGACTCTATTTTCGGATACCTTTGATCGTGCCGATTCAAGAAACATCGATTTGTCGCTCCTGGGCATCACCGATGGTACGGGTTCCTCTATGCCGGTGGATGGGGTGTATGGGCACGGGTTTGTGGACCCTGCGAATCTGACGAGCGGGCCGGATGGAGTGGCTGCCAATGGAGGGGGCGCGCGGATTGCCAACGGTCAGCTAGAATTGGCCACCGGTGCCGGAACTTCGAATGCCTACGTGCGCCACAACTTTGTGGATTCCTCGATTCTTGAGGCGGGAGGCATGGAAGTGAGCCTGCAGATCACATCGGTTTCCCAATCGACGGAGGGTCAGGGTGGAGGCTTTGCCATGGGGATGTCTGAGGCTCAGGCAGAGGATACGGGGGACGCCTTTGATGGCGGGGGCAGTAGCACGGGCTTGAACAAAATGACTGATGGCCTGGGTAATAGCGCCAATACGGTGGCGGTGTCCGATTTCTGGGTGGTGCTACGCGCAAATGGAACTTTGGCGTGGGGTGGGGTCGGAAATCAGGCGGCCTTTGGTACGGCTTCAGTTGGGTCGAAGGTCGGCACGATCTCGGCACGGTTCGAATTCGATAGTTTCGAGCAGGATGAAACCGTCGCCTATCAGGTCTTCTTCGACGGCACCCTGATGGGAGAGGGCTCGTTTTCGTGGGATGAATCGGCTGAGAATTTCATCGGCTTGGACGCCCGGGATGCTGCGGCGGTGGGGATGGATCAATTTCAAATCACGACTTTAGGGGCGCCGCCGATCACGGCATCGTTGGAAGCGAATCCATTGGTGATTCCGGCCGACGCCACGGCGGAGCCGGTCACGTTGACTTGGTCCGGTGAAAACCTGCCGACCGGGACGAGCTATGAAATCCTGGCGAGTCCGGCGGCGGTCTTTCCTTCCGGTGGTCAATCGGGATCTGCCGAAGCTGGCTCGGGAGCGGTTGAGGTGCAGGTTGATGGCACACAGGGCGATACGGATTTCACTCTGCGCTTTCTCCTAGACGGAGAAGAGTTGGCGACAGCGACTCGCACGGTCCGAAAGCATCGAACGAACGTCCTGTTGATCTTGCTCGATGACATGGGCTTTTCCGACTTCGGTTGCTACGGATCGGAAATCCATACACCGGTCATCGATTCCTTGGCGGCCACGGGTTTGCGCTATCGGAATTTCTACAATACGGCTCGTTGTTCGACGACCCGTTGTGCGTTGCTGAGCGGACTCTACACTCAGCAGGTAGGGGATCCTCCTGGAGCTTCCTTGCCGCCATTGCGAGAGGACAACAACGTCACCATTGCCGAGTTGCTTTCCACTACAGGATACCGGCGTTACATGGCGGGGAAATGGCACACTGGAACGGGAGATACCCGTTCGCCCATCGCTCGCGGCTGGGAGCACATCTTCGGGCACCGCAGTGGCGGAAACGACCCGCATAATCGGGTGAGCGGAAGCAACCACGATTCGTTTTGGAAGGCTTCCA
The DNA here is from genome assembly GCF_014201715.1 of Haloferula luteola. Lineage (GTDB taxonomy): Bacteria > Verrucomicrobiota > Verrucomicrobiia > Verrucomicrobiales > Akkermansiaceae > Haloferula > Haloferula luteola. The sequence goes on along the minus strand of NZ_JACHFD010000013.1, from coordinate 78,945 downwards.
ACTTCGGCTTCTACTCGAAGGACGGTGAAATCGCTGAGATTGACTATTCGAATTCGACCTTTCACCAGACGGATGCGATCGGTGACTATGCGCTGAAATTCCTCGATCATCACCGCGCCAAGGAGGATGGGGCGCCGTTCTTTCTTTATCTGCCCTTCAATGCCCAGCATTGGCCCATCAATGCTCCAGCTGAAATGGCGGATCGATACACCAATGCGGGCGATAGCACTCCGGACAGTCTGACCGTCGATGGGGGCGTCGATGGGGGCGACTACTATGATTACGAGGTTGGTTGGGATCAAACTCGAGCCGATCGCCTAGCTCGGCAGAAGGCCCTTGGCATCTTCGATCCCGCGGTGGAGCTTTCCCCCCGCAGTCCCGCGATCAATTCGGATGGGACCGACAATCCGGATCCTTCGATCATTGTCGATATTCCAGCGTGGAATTCCTTGGGTTCGGATCGCCAGACGGACCTCGCGCGCCGGATGGCGGTTTATGCTGCCATGCTCGAGCAAATCGACCGCAACATCGGACGGGTGGTGGAGCATCTCGACGAGTTGGGGGTTCTGGACGACACGCTGATTTTCCTTCTGGCCGACAATGGTGGAAACTATGAAGGCGGATTGTTTGGGCGGACCCAGGGGACGATCAATGCCGAGCCTGTCACCGGTACGTCTTCATTGGCGGGAATGGGTCAGGCTGCCACCCCCGATCTGCGGTTGGGAGGGGGCTGGGCGAACGTCAACAACACGCCCTTCCGTCTCTACAAGCACTACCAGCATGAAGGCGGCATTCGCACTCCGTGCATCATTCACTGGCCCAATGGGATCACTTCGCCTGGCCGTTGGGTGAAGGATCGGGGCCATCTGATCGATATCATGGCAACCATCTCCGAGGTGACGGAAACTCCGTGGCCGGTGACTTGGCCGGGCCGCACTTTGTTGCCGTGGGAGGGAGAGTCGCTGGTACCCCATTTCCAGCCAGAAACCGTTGCTCAGTTCCCGGTGCGACCGCTCGGTTTCGAGCACGAGAGCAACCGCGCCTGGTTCAAGGGCAACTACAAGTTCGTTACCAAGCACTTTTCCTATCCGGATGGGTCATCGCCGCAGAATGAATACGAACTCTATGATGTGTCGGTGGATCCGGTGGAGTTGCATAATTTGGCAGGTGAGCAACCGGCCCGTGTCGCGGAGATGATTGACGAATGGAATGCCTGGGCGGTGCATGTGGGGGTTCCTTCCGATCGGTTGATTTTGCCGCCAGTACCCCAGCTGGATCCTGCAGAAATGGAAGAGGACCTGTTCGTGGACACCTTCAATCGTCCTGACTCGTCCGATCCCGACTCTGAAGCCCTTGGGATGACAGGTTCACTGGTGCCCGGGCTTGGGGCGGGTTCTGCCTACTATGATTCCTGGGAAGAAGGTTCTACAGAGGTTCTTGGGATGAACCTTTTGATGGCCAATGGCACCGGCATGACGGAAGTGGCCCTTCGCCACAATTTTGTCGATGCGGAGATCTTGGCCGCCGGTGGGTTTTCGGTCGAACTGAGAGTCGACGAGATTTCCTCGGGAAATGCCGACGAGGCGAATCGTTATGCCGGCATCGCCCTTGGCCTCAGCGAGGCGGAGGCGCAGAGCTCGAATGATGTTTCCCAGGCGGGCCCGCCGACTTCGTTTCGGGGGCTATCCGGGGGAGCTGTGGGAACGGCAGATGCCTTCGTGGAGCTGGATCAAAATGGCAACGTGAAGTGCTGGGTAGCGGGGCAGTTGGTAGAGACCGTCGCGGTCGGGGCTACCCGGGGGACTTTGCTGGTTTCCTGTGAAACGTCGGCTTTTGAAGCGGGAGGCAGCGCCACGTTGCGAGCCTACTTCGATGGCCAGCCCGTCGATCTCGATAGCGCGACTGCTGGGATGGGCAGAAGCTTTTCCTGGAGTCAAACCGGCCAGAATTACCTAGGCTTGAGCGCGCGGGCGACTGGCCATGTGACTCTCGACAACCTGGCGGTTCGCTTGCACCCGCTTAGCCGAGTCCTCGCAGCGCTGTATGCCCGCGAGGCTGGGCTCTCTGGGGCTGCCTCTGGCCCCGGCGCGGATCCGGATGGCGACGGCGACGACAATTTCGTGGAGTGGCTGAAGGCTGGCAATCCTGATGGTTCGGATGTCGGCACCAAACTTCTCTCCGTGATGCCCTCCGCCGATGGAGTTTTCCGATTCAGCTACGCCCGGATCAGCGACGCAGATGAGTCGGGTCTGAGTTACAGCTTCCGGTATTCAGAAGACCTGTCTGGCGAGAGCTGGACCCTTTTTGAGCCAGAAACGATTTCCGCCGAGCCGCTCGGAGATCGCCATGAGGTGCGATTGGCTGCCGTGCCGGGTGAGCTGGCCGCTGGGCGTGAGCGACTGTTCATCGTGGTCGAGGTGAAATGACCATTTTTCTGGGTGACCTGCCCGAGCGCAGGTCGAAGGGGTCCGAGGGATGGGGGGTTCTGTTCCTCGGGCCTCTTTTTCTTCCAGTTCGCAATTAGGAATAAACGCATTCCACCGCAAAACAGGCCAAAACTTGCCTTGCGTCCCGGGCCATGGGGCGCTATCCCCGCCGCCCGCGATGTCCGAAACCGCCGAGAAATCCCTCAAGCTTGCCCTTCCCAAGGGTAGCCTGCAGGAGCCGACCCTCGAACTCTTTGAGAAGGCCGGCTTCAACATCTATGTGTCGTCGCGCGGCTATCGCCCATCGTCGGACGACACGGATCTCGACCTGTTCTTGATTCGGGCCCAGGAAATTGGCCGCTACATCGGTCAGGGCTTTATCGACTGTGGCATCACGGGCCTCGATTGGGCCTCAGAGGCGGGATCGGATTTGGTCGATCTCGCCGAATTGCCCTACTCGCGCGCGACCGTCCGCCCGACCCGTTGGGTTCTGGTCGTTCCGGAGGACTCTCCGATCCAGAAACCCGAAGATCTCGAGGGCAAGCGCATCGCCACGGAAGGCGTGGGAATCACCCAGCGATACCTCGCGGAGAAAGGCATCAAGGCGGACGTCGAGTTTTCCTGGGGTGCTACCGAAGTGAAAGTCCCCGATTTGGTGGATGCCATTGTCGATGTGACCGAGACCGGTTCATCGATCAAAGCCAACAAGCTTCGGATCGTCGATACTCTGCTGACATCCTTCCCGCACTTCTACGCCAGCCCCGCTGCGGCGGCTGACGAGTGGAAGCGCGAGAAAATGGACCGCATCTGCATGATGCTCAAGGCTGCGCTGGATGCCCGCGATAAAGTGGGACTCAAGATGAACCTGCCTGCCGACCGTCTTGACGCCATGCTAGAGCGCCTGCCTTCATTGCGTCGACCGACGGTTTCCCAACTCGCCGAAGATGGCTGGGTAGCGGTGGAAGTGGTCATTGAAGAAAAAGTCGTCCGCCATCTCATTCCCGAGCTCAAGCAACTGGGTGCCGAAGGCATCATTGAGTATCCGCTCAACAAGCTCGTTCCCTGATTTTCCAAGCCAAACACGATAACCCCTAACCGCAACGATCATGGGCTCGCTCAAAAAGCGCCGTAAGGCCAAGATCAACAAGCATAAGCGCAAAAAGCGCATGAAGCAGAACCGCCACAAGAAGCGGCTCCGCTACAAGTCCTGACCCTAAGTCAGCGACCGCTTGTTCTGATCCAAGCAAACGAAACCAGACAGGGGTCCGGGAAACCGGGTCCCTCGTTTGGCGTACCCATGTCGCCTAGGATTCTGAGGCGACGGCAAATAATTCTGAGGAATTCTTCCAAGGGTTTTGGCGGCGGGGTGTCATCTCATGGAACGATGAACCCGAAATGTGGTCATGCCGTCCGCCATGAAATCCCTCAGCCCACCTCTTCCGCCCTCTGGAGCTGACGAGCTTGTTCCCTTTCCGACGGTGAAAGGGATCAAGCCAAGTTTGCGAGAGGTCTTCGAGGCCGAGGAGGGTCCGCTGCTCCGATTTGCTTGGGGCATGTTGGGGCGGAGGGAGATCGCCGAGGACCTGGTCCAAGAGGCCTTTCTCCGGCTGCATGCCCATTGGGATGAAGTGACGCATCCGCGGGCTTGGCTGTTCCGCTCGGTGAGGAATCTCGCCCTCAATCATCTGCGTCATCATCGTCGTGAATCGGTGACCGATGTGATCCCGGACGAGGATGCCACCGGCGACCCCAAAGAGCAGCTATCCCGACTCGAGGCCGCGGGCGCCATCCGTCTCCTGCTTGCCGAACTCGGGGAAGATGACCGAGCTCTGCTCACCCTGAAGTACGATGAAGACTTGAAATACGCTCAGATCAGTGAGCGCACCGGGCTCTCCGTCGGAAACGTCGGCTACAAACTTCACCATCTTCTCAAAGGCCTTGCCGAGCGCTTGCGCCGGATGGGCATCGAGAGCTCCGACGGTTGAACCCCTTTAACTCTTCTTTCTGCCATGAGTGATCAAGTCCCACCGCTCGAACCCCAAGGCGATGATGCCCTGGAAGCCAGGATTGTCGCATGGGTTCTGGGCGAAGTCTCCGCCTATGAGGCGGAGGAGTTGCAGCGTCAGTGTGAGTCCGATCCCCGTTTGGAGGAATTTGCCCAGAGCATGCGAGAGATCGATGGGCTGATTCATGAAAGTGCGCGGGCGACCGGAGAAGAATGGCGACTCTCGGAAGGACGGCGTCGGAACGTCATGGATCGGTTGGAAGAAGGGGAGTCTCGTCATCGACTGCGTCCGAGGTGGCAACGCGCCTTTCTCGGCATGGCTGCTTGTCTATTGATCACTCTCGTGGCTTTGCCGGTGATCGTCCGGAGAGGTACCCGGATTCCTGCATCCATGAGAGTGGCAGAGGTTCCCGCCACGGCCGCTTGGAAGGAGTTGAAATCCGTTCGGGAAGTTCCCCGGAGTGCGGGTCAGCCTGTAGGCGACCTAATTCCCCAGACTTGGAGTCGGAACCGAGAAGCTGCCTCGAAAGCGGACTTGCTCGATGATGGGATCCCTCCGGCAATCGCTGAGCCAATGGCAAGAATCGTAGAGAGCGGCAACCGTTCGGGCGATGGAGCGATTGATCGAGAGTCGATCGCGGGTCTTCTACGAGAGGGGAGTGTGGGGTGGGGTACTCTTTCGGACGATTTCGTCGATCCTTCACTGGAGGGAGAAGCGAAGAAAGAATCGGCCCCCCAAGCGGAGGAAGGGACTGAACTTGCGGAGCTCCCGGCGATGGGAAGACTTTCGATGGATTTGAAGAATGAGACGCCGGTCGATAAATTCTCGAAAGGCCCGACTCTCTCCGATCCTCCGATCAATGAGGTGGGATTGGTTCAGAAAGACGCCGGAATGGGTGGCTCGCAAGGGTACGGATGGACGGACACGAACCAAGGCATCGTCTCTGACGAGGCTGCGGATGGTGATATCCGCCGACGGCTGGACCTGGCACAGTCCTCCTTTGAGCTGGGCCTATTCGATGATGCCAAGGAAGCCTACGAAAGCATCCTCGGAGAGGATCGCTACCATTTGGCGGCCCGACGTGGGCTGGAACGAGTTCAGGCCGCGAAAAGTCAGTTCTATCGAGCGGCCTACGATGCAACCCGTGCCGAATTGCTGAGCGAAGTGGACAAGGCTTGGGAGCTCGAGGTTCCCACAGAGGCAGATGTGGAGATGTCAAAGCTTCAAGAGGAATTGATTTCACAAGAGGACCTCGTGGAAGAGAAGCGCCGAGCGATGACTCAACTCGTCCGCACGGAGAGAATCCCCTATGTGCCTGCTCGTTCGGACCCCGATTCCGAGCGACGGAAGCCTGAGATTGCCGCGAGTCGTGAACGATTCGCGGAGTTGGAAGCCCAATCACTGACCTTGCAAAGCCAAATGGATCGGCTCGACCGCTCCGAGGGTCAGCAACGATTGAACTATGCCGCGGGGATTCTTGAGCCTGAGAGCGAGTTGGGGACGATCCGATCCCAATATCAAGAGGCCAATCAAGCGCTACAGTCGATGCGCGATGAGGGTCGGGGCGAGGAGTCGCGTCGGCTTCAGGAACAAAAGGATCTTGTTGAAGATCTCCGGGGTCAGCTTGACCAAGGAGTGGCGGATCTTCGCCAGAAACTCGATGCGCACCTTGAGGAGAGTCGACGTGAGATGGAAAGTTTGAAGTCGAGCGTGAACTTTGATGATGGGCATGAGCTCTCAAAGGAGGCCTTTGGGAAGCTCCGCAATGATTTTAAAATGGCTCAGGATCGGCTGGAAGAACTTCGAGCACGGCAGGCTCGTTTGATGGCGGAGGCCCAGAGTCATGTCGTAGCGGAAGCTCGCGATCGGATCGATGCGCTGTCAAAAGCGGCGGCACTCCAGACTCTCGATAGCCTGAAAGAGTCGAAGGCAGCCGAAGAGCCCTTCTCCACATTTTCCCTGCACGTTAGCGATGCCTCGTTCAAGTTGGCGGCGGCCGCTTTGGATCGGGGAGAGGTTCCGGAACCGGCGAGCATTCGACCTGAAGAGTTTTACAATGCATTTGACTATGGTGACCCCACTCCTGGTACGGGAGATCCCGTGGGTTGTGTGATCGAGCAAGCGGCTCATCCACTTTTCCCGCAGCGGAATTTGCTGCGACTTGGAGTGAAGACCGGGAGTGCCGGACGTTTGCCGAGCCATCCCTTGAATCTCACGATCATGGTGGACAACTCGGGATCCATGGAGCGAGAGGACCGGCGGTTCGGATTGCGGCAGGCAATGGCCAGCCTGTCTTCCTTGTTGAAGGTCGGAGACACAGTGACATTGGCGGCATTTTCGCGACAGCCGAGGTTGCTGGCGGATCGCCTGGATGGCTCGGCTGCTGGAAAGTTGATGGATGCGGTGTCGACCTTGCCGAGTGAGGGAGGAACCAATCTTGAAGAGGCGTTGCAGTTGGCGGAGGAGTTGGCGTCCCGGCAGTTCGCGCCAGGGGCTCAGAATCGTGTGGTGCTTTTCACCGATGGAGCGGCCAACCTTGGAGATGCAGATCCGGAGTCGTTGCATGTCCGAGTGGCGAGATTGAGAAATAGGGGGATCGCTTTTGATGCGGTGGGGGTGGGAACCGAGGGATTGAATGACCGGCTACTGGAGCGGCTGTCGCGGGATGGAAATGGGCGATACACTGTGATCCGGGATGCGGCCGACGCTGGGCAGGAATTTGCGGAACAATTGGCGGGCGCATTCAAGCCGGCGGCAGAGGACGTGAAGGTCCAGGTGAAGTTCAATCCGGCGAGGGTGGGACATTATCGGCTGATCGGTTTCGATGAGCACCGTCTGAATCCGGAGGATTTTCGAGACGACACGGTGGACGCGGCGGAAATGGCGGCAGAGGAGGAGGGGATCGCTCTCTATCAGGTGGAGGTATTGCCCGAAGGATCGGGCGATGTGGGAGAAGTGTGGGTGAGGTTTCTTGATCCTGCCACAGGAGCTCGGGTCGAGCGCAAGTGGAGCATTCCCTTCGCGCCCCAGGCGGTCGCTTTCGACCAAGCGTCGCCCAGTCTGCAGTTGGCGGGGCTGGCCGGGTTGGCGGCGGAGAAGCTGCGAGGTGGCGGGGCTGCTGAGGGGATCGATGGGGCTTCTTTGCGAAAGGTGATGGCAGAGGTGGAGTTGGCCTACGGCCGAAATCCTCGAGTGCTGGAGTTGGGACGGATGATCGGACAGCTGAAGTGATTTTACTGGGTGTTTACCCCGCAGGGGAAGCCGAGCGGATAGGTTTCCAAAAACGAAATTCCCATGAAGACGATGCTGGTGAAGACAGGATGGAGTTGGGTCGTCGGCGCTGTGTTGGCGCTGGCCAGTGCGACTGCCCAGAGTATTGGAGATGGGTTGGCCGTTCTGCCTTTTGACCAATTGGGCCAGGAGGTGCCGGAGTTTTATTCGGTGGAAGCGGAAACTTCCGTTGCCCTAGATGATCGTCGAGCGGTGGAGACCGTGCATCTACGAGTCGAGGTACTGCAGGGCTGGCCGGAGGCGATCGAAGTCGGGCTTGAAGGGGAAGGACAGGTGCTGGAGGTGACGGGTGCAGGGCTGGCTTCGTGGTCGGTGCGTGTGGATGCCGATGGTCAGCGGTTCTTGGATCTCACGCCGGAGTTGCCGGTGGAGAAGCCGGTACCGTGGCGGGTGGGGGCGCCTTGGAATTTCGAGGTGACGGCCATGGTGGAGCATGATTTTGAGCGGGGAGAGGAGTTCTCGTTGACCCTGCCCGGACCTGGGAAAGCGGTGGGGTTTCTCTCGCGCGTGGATCTGCATCCCACGGAGGGACAGCGGATCAAGGTGCTGGAGGTGTCGGGCTTGAATCCGGTGGAGGAAGAGAAGTTGAGCTTTGAGGGTTCGGGTCGCCCGCGACTGAAGGTGTCGGTGGCGCCACAAGGCTGGGAGCCACGTGGGATCGAACTGATCGAGCCGGAGTTGGTGGGAAGGTCCGAAGCGGAGGGCCTTTCATGGGTGTTGAGGGGAAGGGTCCGGGTCAGCGAGCCTGGGTCGGAAACGATGCTGCTGGCTCATGGGGCATTGAGTGGAAGAACCTCAGGAGCGAATTGGCATGTGAGTGTGGTGAAGCGAGGGGAGGATTGGGTGAATGTGCTGGTGGGCGACGTGGTGGGAGAGAGTGAAATCGAGCTTTCGTTTGAGGTTCCGAAGAGGGTCGAGGGTGAGTGGTCGAAGGCGGCGTTTCTGCTTCCAGCGGGGACGATTGTGCCCGTGCGATTGGAAGGTGTGGACGGCGGAGTGGTGTTTGATGACCAGAGTCCGTGGGTCCCCGTGTGGCGGGAGGGGGCCTGGCAGGGTTTCCTGAATGCGGAGGGCGAGGCCGAGCTGGCTTGGAAAGACGGAGGTGAAGACAAGGAGGAAGTGTTGCTCTATGTTTCGAACGAAGCCACTTCGGTCGAAGTGGGTGCTGGAATGCTACGTCAACTGTCGGAGTTGAGCTTCCGGGTTCTTCAAGGGAGCCTGCCCGCGTTGGAGATGGGCATCACGGGCGAGGGGGAGGTGGTTGCGGTCGAAGGTGAACAGGTGCTGGCCTGGGAAGTAGTTGCGGGACCGGATGGGCGGCGATTGAAGGTGAGCTTGAGTCAGGCGGTCGAGGGTGAAAGTCGGTTGCAAGTGCGCAGTCAGCAGGCATTGGGTGCATTTCCTCTTGAGGTCGGGCCGCTGTTTTGGAAGCCGGTGGGTTCGTTGAGGCACCGAGGGTATTTGAGGGTGGTTCCGGAGGGCTCCGTGCGGGTGGAGGTGAGAAATCTGGAGGGAATGATGCAGGTGTCGCCGGAGTTGTTCCCGGACATGCCTCAGGAAAATTCTGAGGCATCGAGTCATCGCTCAGCGTCGAGTTCGGCGGGCTGGGTGTATCGATTTCCCTCTGTCGAACATGACTGCCGGATCGGTGCTGATCGCGTGGTGCCTGAAGTGGGTGTGACCGAGGTGACGGTGCATGAGATGGGGGCGAGCGATCGGCGGATGGTGAGTCGAATGGAGTTGGACATTCGTGAGGCTCCGGTGCGGGAGTGGGTCGTGGGGGTTCCTGCGGGATTTGCGGTTTCTGCGGTGGAGGGTGCTGAGGTGGCGGATTTTGCCCTGGGTCATGAAGACGCTGCGGGAGTGCGGTGGTTGAAGGTGTTTCTGAAGGAGGCGGTGATGGGGAGGCAGTTGATTTCTCTGAATCTGGAGAAGAATCAGGCAGCGGAAGCCGGCGCCTGGACCTTGCCGAGGTGGATTTTCCCTGGGGCGAAGTCGATTCGAGGTTGGGTAGGGGTTTCGTCGGCTCCGGGATATCGCGTGGTGATGGGTGAGAGTGAGGGGCTGATGGAAGCACCGGTGGATTTTTTCCCGGGATCAAAGGTCGGCTTGCAGCAGGCATTTCGGATCCGGGAGGAGGACTGGTCGGCGACGATGCAGGTGGAAGCTTTGGGGCGAAGTGTGCAGGCAGATGCCTTCCACCTCTATTCGCTGAAGGAAGGCGTGGCGTATGGGAGTGTGGTCGTGAATTACTTCGTGGTGGGCGCACCCGCGACGGAGTGGCGATTGAGGATGCCGGAGGGAATCGGCAACGTGGCCGTGACGGGTCAAGCAGTGGGGCGCGATTGGCGACAGGAGGGAAACGAACTGGTGGTGCCTCTGGTACGGCCTACCTTGGGTGGGTCGACGATATTGGTGACCTTCGAACAGCCGATGGGCGCTAGGGGCGGGGAATTGCGACCCGGTGAGCTACGGCCGTTAGGTGTGCAGGCCGAGCGGGGGTATGTGCAGGTGACGAGCCCGCTGCAAATGAAGTTAGAGGGGGTTCGCAGCCAAGGGTCGGTGCTCAAGGTGGATCCCAGCGAACTGCCGATAGAGTACCGATTGTTGTCGGATGCACCGACTTTGGGTGCGTGGCAGTACACTGCCGGGGATGGGGACTTGGCAGTCCAAGTGGAGCTTTTTGAGAGCGACGAAATGGCGGGAGAGATGGTGGATTTTGTGGCGCTGGAAAGCCATGTTTCGCGAGATGGTCAGGTCGCCACCCAGGCGCGGATTTTTGTGCGGGCGAAGGCGGCGACGAATCTGGAAGTGGGGCTACCGGACGGGGCGGGTCTGTGGGAGGCACGGGTGGCTGGTGAGCGGGTGAATGCGCGCTTGGCGAAAGGCGTGATTCTGGTGCCGCTGCCTGCGATGAAGGATCCGAATGATCCCGTCGAGGTGACGTTGCGATACGGGCAAACTCTAGGGAAAGGTACGATGGAGCTCGTAGCGCCTCGGATGGGGGCAGCGACAGCGGTGACCGAATGGAAGATCCAAGGGGATCCGGGACGGCGCTTGTTGCCGAAAGGGGGCACCGCTGAATGGGTGAGGCCGGTGCGGACGGAGACCGGATTCGAATGGATTGCAACACACGGTCGGATGTGGGCGGCATGGGTCTTGTTTCTGGCTGCCCTGGGAGTGGTCCTGCGGCAGATTCGGCCAGTGGCGGGATTGGGATGGATGGCTTGGTTGGGCGCTGCGGGTTGGGCCATTCATCTTGCTGTGAATGCCTGGCAAGAGCGTCGACCGAATCTGGCGACGCTCGAATGCCGGTCGCCAGCGATCATGGATGGTGGTGAGCTTTCAGTGAGGTTGGAGAATGTTGGGCGTTGGGCAGCGTGGATCGAGCCGATGGGATTGCTGATCATGATCATCGGTTTGGCCGCTTGGGTGGGGTTGGCTTGGAAGTGCAAAGGGCGAGGAGTCGGTGTTGCCGTGGCAGTGATGGTGATGGGATTGCTCGCTCAACCGGGAGGTGCGGTGGTATTTTTTGCGATGCTGGCCCTGGCGCTCATGATCATGGTCGGGCGTGGGTTTTGGCAGAAGGGCGTGTGGGGTCGCCGGATGGCCAAGGGAGCGGTAGCCGCCTTGGGGATGTTGTGGGTTGTTTCGCCACGAGTGGAAGCGAACGGCGTGGCGGAGGCGGTTGAGCAGGAGTGGAGCTTGGACGGATCTCGCCTCACCGGGGAGGTGAGGGTGCGAGTGCGGGCCGAAGAGGAGGGGGAACGCTTTGTATTGTTGAAAGCCCCGGCGGTACTGACGAACTTCGAAGGGCAGGGTCTCCGTGTGGTGAAGGAAGCGGGGGTGTATTACGGTGTCGCCGACTCGGTGGGTGGTTGGGAGGGCAGAGCGCGTTTCGAACTGAACATTGCAGATCCGAAGGCGGGCTGGATGATGCCGACGGGGCCTGCTGTGGTGGAGCAGGTGGTGGCCACCACGGTGACCCCGGGGTGGGAGTTTTGTGCGGACCGGGCTGTAAGTGTGTCGCAGGAGGGGGACATCGCGAGGCTGCATTTGATGCCGGGAGGGGGAGCGCGGATTTGGGTCCGGCCGCAGCAACGAGATGTGAGCCAGGAAGAGATGCGGTTTTTCAGTGAGATGTCGCAGGTTTACGTGCCGGGGCCTGGGGGGGTGAATGGCTTGCATCGCTTGGGAGTGCGTCCGGCACAGGGCAGAGTGAGGACCTTGCAGTTGGAGATTCCTGAGGGCTTCACGGTGGGAGAGGTGCGAGATGGTCCGGTGGGGCGATGGAGATTCGACCCGGGAACGAGGGAGTTGGAGATCACTCTAGAGCCGGCACAAGAAACGCCCTTTTCGGTGGTGGTCGAGACCCAGCGGTCGATGGGGAGACTGCCGTTGGACCTTGAGTTGGCGCCTGTGCGGGTGACGGGTGCTGCGGGTGAGATGGGCATGTTGGGATTGGCGTTTGGGGCGGAGGCGCAGCCGGCAAATGAACGGGGGGTGGGCATGAGCGAAGTGGGGTTGGACGATTTCGAGGGCTCATGGTTGCTGGAGGCGAGTGGTGGGGAGGCCGTGCCCGTGTTGCAAAAGGTCTATCGGTATGGTGAAGAAGAGGCGCGTGTTCAGCTGAGGGTGGAACCGGTGGCCGCGGAGATTCGGGCAGTGTGGAAGGAGACCTTGTCCTTGGGGGATGATCGGGTGGTGATGGCCGCCGATTTGGAGGTGAAGCTGGCCCGGGCTGGAGTCTTTCAGTTGGAGGTTGAGCTGCCAGAAGGTCTCGAGGTGGAGGCAGTGAGTGGCGAGTCCTTGAGCCATTGGATGGAATCGAGGGTAGAAGGGCGTCGTGGGTTGGTGTTGTATTTCCGGGAGCGCACTCTTGGTCGGCAGACATTCTCGTTGTCGCTGAGTGGTCCGTCGCCCTCAGGTGAGGAGGAGTGGATGGTTCCTCGATTGGCGGTGCGTGGAGCAACCCGGCAGTCGGGTGCATTGACGGTGGTGCCGGAGCGGGGGCTACAGGTGCGAGCGGTGTCTCGGGAGCAGGTGTCGCAAAGTGACCCTGGAGAGACGGGAGCGGCTGCGCCGGGGGCACTGGTGTTTCGTTTGCTTCAAGGAGACTGGTCCCTGGCTTTAGAAGTGAAGCGACTTGCACCCTGGGTGACTGCACAGGTTCTGCACCGAGTGACCTTGAGGGAGGGGCAATCGCTAACGCGAGTGCGGATGGTCTACAGGATCGAGAACTCGGCGCGGAAAGCGTTGCGTGTGAAGATCCCGGGATTGGATGAGCGAACGGCTGCGACGGTACGCGCGAGCGGGCCATGGGTGGCGGATTTTGTGCCAATGGTCGACGAGGAGGGTGTTTGGGAGTTGAGATTCCAGCGTGCGGTGGCGGGTGAGACGGAGGTGAATATCGAGTTCGAACGTGGTGAGAGCACAGAGCTGAGGGAGGTGATGGTGCTGGAGCCGGAAGAGGTGCGGCAGTTGTCGTACTTTGTGGCAGTCGGGACCTTGGGGCGCATGGCCGCGGAGGAACCCGAGGCGGTGCGAGGATGGCGAAAGTCGGATTTCTCGATGATTCCCTCGGCCCTTGGTTCGAAAGTCGGCGGGGATCGGCCGGAGTGGGTGTATCGGGTCGCGGAATCGGAAGGCCCCTTGGAGGTGAAGGTGAATCGGCAGGAGTTGGCGCCGTCGGAGCGGCTGCGAGTGCGGGAAGGTCACCTCGTGACCTTACTTTCCGGAGAGGGCGATTCGATCACTACGGTGGTGCTGACGATGGATGCGCAGGCGGAGTCGACTCTCTCGCTCAGCTTGCCGGACGGGGCCTCCCCGCTCAGTCTGCAGGTGAATGGGGAGGGCGTGCCTCTGGTGCGCAATGGGCCCAGTTGGCGGTTCTATGTGCGGCCATCCTCGTTGCCGGATCAGCCCACGGAGGTGCGATTTGCCTATGGGGTGTCTGACCAAACGGGGAGTGTTCTCGAAGCTCCGACGTTGAGTGTGCCGCTGGAGAATCTGACTTGGGATGTGAGAGTCCCAAGAGGGTGGCAGTTGACGCAGAGTCGGGGGGATTTCGAATGGGTCGACGAGGGGGATGGGGGCGATACCGGCCTGGGTCCCTACTTGGCAGCGATGGCAGAAAGGCGAAAGACGGGCAAGGTGATGGCGGCGGCGGAGCTTGATCAGGGTTATGCGTGGCTCCATGCCGGACGGCAGGACAAGGCCGGTGAGGCGTTGGGAAAAGCCGCTCGGAATTTGGCTCTGGATGAGGCATCGAATGAGGACGCACGGGTGCAGTTCCGGAACCTGAAGGTTCAGCAAGCATTGCTGGGGCTTCAGACCCGCCGGCAACGGATGTACCTCGACAATCGGTTCAATGGTGGCGATGTGCCGAATGCGCAGATGGAGCAAGCGGTGGAGGTCAATCCGGTGCTGCAAGGGGAAACGAACTTCGATCCGGAGTCGTTTGATCGGTTGATGGTTGGGAATTCGGTGGAGGTGAATCACTCATTGAGTGAGATTGCCGGGTGCATCGTGGATCAGCAGATCCAGGTGGAGGGGGGGCGTACGGCGCTTGATGTGGGTTTGCCGAGCTTTGGAAAGACCTGGCGTTTTACCCGTAGTTTGCAGGTGGAAGGTGATCGGCCGATGGCCCTGGTGTTGAAGTTTGATCGCGAGCGTCCGAGGGGTTGGGTGTGGGGCGGCATCGTCGGGGTGCTGGCGGTGGGAGTGTTGGGTATTGGCTGGAGAGTGCGACCGTAGTGTTGCAGAAACGGTGAGCCCGGGGATTGCCAAGTCCGGGCTTGCCGCGGATGGTTCGGCGCGTGGGGTTTCCGGCGGATTTTCTTTTCGGCACAGCCAACGCGGATCATCAGGTTGAGGCCCATGATCCGGGTCGCGAGGACGTGTGGGATTTGTGGGAGCGATGTCAGGAGCGGATACCCCGCGGGCGAGCGACTGATTTTGCGCACCGTTATGAGGAGGACATTGGACATGCGGCGGCGATGGGCTGCCGTTTGTTCCGTTTCTCGATAGCCTGGTCGCGGGTCGAACCGGAATGTGGTCGATTCGACGCGGAGGTGTTGGCTCATTATCGTCGTGTGGCGGAGTGCGTCGAGCGGCACGGGATGCAGGTGATGGTGACGCTGCATCACTTCGTCTGGCCGTTGTGGCTGGAGAGAGACCATGGGGGAATGATTGGTGAGGCATTTCCCGATTTGTTCGCACGCTATGCGGACCGGGTGGCCGAGGTGATGGGGGACCGGGTGGACTGGTGGATTACCTTCAACGAGCCGAGCCAATTGACGTTTGGGTATATCAAGCCGTGGTGGCAGAGTCGCTACTACATGCCTCCGGGGATGCCGCGGGGAGCATCGGTGGATTCGGAAGCCAAGGCGGTGGGGAAGTTGGTGCCAAATTTATTTCGTGCGCACGCGCGGGCACGGCGATTGATCCATTCTCGGCGTCCGGGATCTCCTGTGGGTGTGAACCCATTGGTGACGGGTTTTCCGGTATGGTTGCAGAAGTTGATGGACTGGGGGGCGTGTCACCGAGCGTTGGGAGAAGCCTTGTTCAAGTTCACGACGCGGCGGGCGTTGGTATCGGAGAAGTCGGAGGTGGACTTGGTGATTGGAGGCATCAGCGCAGCGGACCAGACGCGATTTGAGATCAGTCATCCGTATGTGCGAACCGGGAAAGCGGTGGTGGTGAGATCAGAGTTTCGAGGGGAGGGCAAAGAGGCCTTGAACGGACTAAGAGTGGGAGTGGTGGATGTGGGAAATCAGGCAGAGTCGTGGCGGCGGGATTTGCCGGCTGATGCGCAGGTGTTGATTTTCTCCAACTACGACGAAGCTCGGAGTAAGCTTCGCCATGGTGGTGTGGAGGCTCTGTATGGGGATGCTTTCTACCTGATGCCTGAAGGGGTGAATGGATTGAGGGTGTTGTTGGGGGACTTGACGGAAGAGCACTACGTGGTGGCGGCGGCCCACGGGCATGCTCGATTGATGGAGCGGGTCAACCGGGCAATCGCGGGGCTGCGAGGGGAAGAAGGAGATTGGCCGGATCACCCGGGAATGCCTCCGACGTCGGTGCATGAGGTGTTTCGAGGGGGGGATAGTCTGCCGGATGATTTGTCGAGTGCCCGCGGGGTGCGACGAGTGAAACGGCGGGGCTTCTTGCGGATGGGATTTCGGCGGGACGCGGCGGGGCTTTCTGCAGATGCGCCGGCGCCAGGTTTGGAGATGAAGTTGGCGAGGCGAATTGCGGCCGAATTGTTGGGGGATCCAGAGGCGGTGGAATGGATTCCTCTCGATCCGGCGGAACGTTTGACGGTGCTGGAATCGAAGTCGACGTGGTTGAACTGGGCATGGCGATTTTGGGGGACGACGAGCCTGATTGCCAATGCGAGTTGGTGGTATTTGGGCACCTCAGGAAGGCTTCCCGAGGAGTTGTGCCCGGCGGAAGCGGTCGGTGCGCAGGATTTCATCGGGTTGGACTACTACTGGGGACTTCCGACTTTCGGATTGCACCGATTTCGGTTGTTGGAGGAGGCGGCGCATGGGCGGTTTTTGAGGGCGCCGGTGTGGCCGCGAGGTTTGAGGAATGCGTTGCGGAGGTTGTCGGGTTGGTTTCCGGGACAGGAGTTGTTGATTGTCGAAAACGGCTGCCCTCCGGAAGCGGGGGGGATGAAGCGCGGTGACTACATGGATGCCCATCTGCGGGAAGTTCACGCGGCTTTGGAGGAAGGTTTGCCGGTCCGTGCCTACAATTGGTGGTCGATCACCTCGAACCGCGAGTGGGGGCATGCATTCGATCCGAACACGGATTTTGGCCTCTACTTCGTCGATTTGGATCACGATCCGGCATTGCGGCGGGTGGCGACACCGGAGGTGGAACGCTATCGGCAATGGATTGCCGGGGAGAGAAGTTAGACGGAAGGGTGATGTGCGTCCAGCCACGCGGCTTCGCCAGGCCAGCCGAGTTCGGCAAGATTTTGTCGGACGTGAGCGGGAGATGGGATGGTGAGGGAGTCCCTTTGGATTTGGTGAAAGTCACGAGGGAATTCGGATGAGGGGAGGGCTTTTTCGGCGAGATGGAAGCAGGCCCATGCCCGCCAAGAGCGGATTTCCCGTCGGGTCCCCCGAACTCGGGTGGCGAGGTGCTGAAAGTGGCGCACGGGGTTGCCAAGAAATGGACCCTGGGGGCGGTTTTCTAGCATCCAAATCAAGGCCGCGTAAGGCGCGGGCCAGAGGTGGAGGATCGGTTCATCGCCGCGCAGTTCGGCACCCCAGGCGCGGTCGAGAGGGAGAATGGCCTGCGCGGGGAGCCCCCGTTGCCAAAGGCACTGGGCATAGGTGAGGGCGGCGAGATAGAATTCGGCATCGCGCCTTTCGCCAAAAGCCCGCAGTTCCCGATAGCTTAGGTTTCCCCGGGCAGCGGGGAGAAAAGGGCAAGGTGCGATCACGCAGTGAGGTAGCGCCAAGGAGCGGAGATTGCCAAGGCTGGGAGGAACGGCGGGGAGCTTGCGCTGAACGGATCCGGTGGTAACGGGGGCAGATGAAAGCGTTGATTGCCTTGATGATTTCTGCCGTGGCGGCGGTCGCGGCCGACCCACGACCTCTGCTGCTGGTGCTGACGAATCACAAAGAATTGGGAGATACGGGGAAACCGACGGGGTTTTTCCTTTCGGAGGCGGCTCACCCGTTTCAAGTGTTTGAGGCGGCGGATCGAGAGGTGGTGTTGGCGAGCCCTCAAGGAGATTTCGCACCGATCGATCCCAAGTCAATGAAGCTGGAGGACGCTGCGAGCCGGGAGTTTTGGGAGAAATTTGGAAATGGAGATCCGGATCGACCCGGAGTGGCTCAGACAAAGAGCCTGAGGGGTCTGAAGGCGGAAGATTTCGATGGGATTTTCTTTGCTGGCGGTCATGGGGCGATGTGGGATTTTCCGGATTCGGATGCGGTGCAGTCCTTGACGGCTGCCATTGATGAGCAAGGGGGCGTCGTGGGTGCGGTCTGCCATGGTCCAGCTTCATTGGTGAAGGTGAAGCGATCGAATGGGGAATCGCTGGTTTCCGGAAAGAAGGTCGCGGTGTTCACCAATGCGGAGGAGAAGGCGGTCGAGTTGACTCAGGTGGTTCCGTTTTCGTTGGAAGATGCGCTGCGGGAGGCAGGGGCGGAACCTCAGATCGGGGAGAATTTCCAGGAAAATGCTGTTCTGGACGGTCGCTTGGCGACGGGTCAGAATCCAGCATCGGCAACGAGAACGGCCGAACTGTTTTTGGAGGCCCTGCGGGTTCGGTGAGTGAGGATTTGCCGCTGGATTTGAGATCCGGTGTCGTTTGATGATCGATGGCATGAGGCTTCTGGTACTGCTCGCAATGACGGCTCCGGTCTTCGGAAATCCGAAGATGGAGTTCGCTCGCGGAGTGCTGGAGTCGGCGCGTGGGGGCGATGGCACACGACGGTTCGAGAAGGCGCTGGAGGAGGATCCTGAGGCGTGGCCTTTGGTGCAAAAGGTGGCGACGCTGGCGGAGCGATCGGGACGATCGGAAGAGGCCCTATCGCGCTATGCGGTTTTTGCCCGCGCTCATCCGGAGCGTTTGGAGGCGCAGGTGGCTTATGCGGATCTGCTGGGGAAAGAGGACGGAGGCAAGGCGGCAGAGGTGTTGGAGGCGGCTGCGCGGCAATTTCCGCGAAGTATCGGGGTCCGGCGGCGGTTGTTTCGCAACTATGAATCGCGAGGGCTGCGGGAAAAATCTTTGGAGCTGTTTGCGGAGGCGACGCAAATTCACGATCCAAATGGGGTGAAGTTCGCCTTGGAATTGGCGCGAAATCTTTTTGCCCGCGATGATCAGGAGGTGCAGCTGCGTTTGGACCGCTTGTTAGAGCAAGCCATGCAGGTGTATGCATCATCACCGGAGCTGGCGATGACGGCGAGCGAGCATTATCGCACGACAGGCCGTCTCGATCAAGCTGTCGAGGTATTGGCGCGGCATGCCGAAGCGGCACCCACCTCCCTTGATCTGCGGGTGCGCTGGGGTGTTTTGCTCCTTGCCGCGAATCGCGATGATGAGGGACGGGAGGTGTTGGAGGCCGTCCTGAAAATCGATCCGCGGCGGTGGCTGGCCCATCAGACCTTGGCGAAGTGGTACCGAAAGCAGGAGCAGCCGGATCGGGCACGATATCATGCGGCAGAGCGTTTGAAGATCCATGGCGGAGATCCTGGAGATTTCGAGGCACTGGCTCAGGAGTGGCTTGATGCCGAGCAGCCGCGGCCCGCGAGAATTCTATTGGAGAAGGGAGTTTTTGATTTCCCTGAAGATGCTGATTTGGCGGCGCTGTTGGCGGTGGCGACCCTGCGTGACCCTGAAGTTCGGCCGCGAGCATCGGCCCGTTTTCGAGAGGCTGAGCGTTTGTCGGGACCCGATGGACCAGCATCGCGACCCGAGTTTCAAATGGCTTTTGCCGATGACTTGATGGCTGCTGGCGAGTGGGAGGCGGCGGAGCAGCGGTTGCGGCAGGCGATTCAATCCTTTCCTCCGGAGGCCAACCGCGAGACGGCAGCGGCACTCCGTCTGCTAGCAAAACTCTGGGAATCCCAAGGCCGAAATGAGGCCGCGGCCACCTCATTGAGGCAACGCGCAGACCGTCTCCTCGTTCCCGCATCCAAATGATTGCACCTCAGCCTGTCGCAAGCTATAGCCCCGGACCCAACCCCCGCTGACACATGAAGAAACACTGGAAGAGGGCTCTCGTCCTAACAATGCTCACGCTTTTGGCGGCGAGCTGCGGTAACTCATCGAACAAGATTCTCCTCGGTCCAGATGGGAAGCCAGTGGATAAGCACGGCGAACCCATCAATCCCTATGAGCCGGGGACCTATGAGCATTTCAAGGCCGAGCGGGGCTATCCAAAGACATCGAAAATCTGGAAAAATGATCAGTTGCTGCCGGTCACCGATGCCAGCAATTCGCGGCTGATTCTTTCGCGGAAGCAGCAGCGGGGATTCCTCCTGAACGGCGACGAGGTGGTCCTCGACTACCCGATCTCGACGGGCAAGGAGGGTCATGCGACCCCGGACGGAGAATACAAGATTCTCGAGAAGACCGTGGACAAGCATTCGAATGCCTACGGCAATGTCTACGATGCCGAGGGAAATCGTATCTACGGGAAGGAAAAGCCCTCCGACGTTCCGGAAGGGGGACGCTTTGATGGGGCGCCCATGCCTTACTGGATGCGATTGACGAATGACGGAGTGGGCCACCACGTGGGCAATGTGCCACGCTATCCGGCTTCTCATGGGTGCATTCGTGGACCACGCAGCATCATGCCGACGGTATTCCGTAAGGTGAAGGTGGGCACCGAGGTCACCGTGGAGTGACCTGCCTGGTGGTGGTGGAGACCGCTGCCATTCTGACGAGTTGCACGAAGTCCCTGAGCGTGATTGCTTGGGGACCATGGAGGAAAAATCCGACATTCCCAGTGAGGCCCGCGATGATCCCGCGCGTTCGCTGCGCATGGCGTTGGCATTCTGCGGGTTGTTGGGGGTTGGTATTCTAGCCGTGGGTGCCGAACATCCGGCGATTCGAGCTGCGGCGGGTTCGGTCGGCGCTCTGTCGATCGTGACCCTGTCCTGGAATCTCCGCCGAAAAGTTGGAGTCAACAGCCGGGAGGCGGAGATTCTCGCGGAGCGCTTGGTTGCGGAGTGTGATGAACTCGAGCAGAAGCTTTCCGATGTCCGCGAGGAGCACCAAACGCTGGAGCGCTTCTTCGATGCTCTGATGGAGCACGTGCCGTCGAGCCTCTACTTCAAGGACATCGACTCACGCTTTCTGAAAGTGAACCAGAAGATGTCGGAGTGGTTTCGTTGCGGGCACCCCTCGGACATGCTCGGGAAGACCGATCATGATTTCTTTGATGTCTCGCATGCTGACGATGCCCTGAAAGACGAGCGGGAAATCATCCGCACGGGCCAGGCGATCGTCGGAAAAATTGAGCACGAGGAGTTTCACGATGGGAAGAAGGGCTGGGTTCTCACCAACAAGATGCCATTTCGTGATCAAAGCGGTCGGGTCATCGGCACGTTCGGCATGTCGAGCGACGTCACTGAGCTGATGGAGACTCGCAACACCTTGGAGCGGGAGCGCAACATGCTTCGATCGTTGATCGACAGTTTCCCTGACCGCATTTTCGTTCGAGATCCGGGTCGACAGTATCTTGTAGTGAATCGCTCGATGGCAGAGTGGGCGGGAGCCAAGAGCCCTACGGAGATGCTGGGTCGGCGGCCGGAGGACTTCTTTCCTCAACGAGTGACGGGGAAAGGAATGGATGAGGATCTCGACTTGCTGGCGGGCGAAAGGGAGGTGGTGATTCGCGAGTGGGTGATGACGGATGCGGACGGTGTGGATCATTCCGTTGTGACGACGAAGGTGCCATGGTTCGATGTGGATGGGCGTTGTGTGGGAATCGTTGGCATGGATCGCGATGTCAGCGCGGAGCGGCGAGCAAGGGCCGAGTTGGCGGAAACTCAGCGGCGGCTTCAGGAGGTCATGGACAACAGCCCGGCAGTCGTTTCGATGAAAAGCCGGACGGGCACCTACTTGATGGTGAATCGCGGTTTTGAGGAAATGTTCGGGCTCGATCGCCAAGTGGTTCTGGGCAAAACCGATGAGGACGTGCTTGGGGACAAGGAAGTCGCCCAGGCATTTCGCGAACGCGACCGAGAGGTGCTCGAAAGTGGAGAAGTGTTGCCGCTCGACGAGAGGTTTTATGTGGATGGCCATCCTCGCTGGTATGCCACGGTGAGGTTTCCTCTGCGCGATGATCGAGGAGAGATTTATGCGGTGGGTGGTGTGTCGACAGACGTGACGGACCGCCGCGAGGCGGAGGACTCCATGCGACGGCTCAATGAGGATTTGGTGAAAGTGAATCAGGATTTGCAGAGAGCTCAGGAGCAACTGATTCAAGCGGAGAAGATGGAATCGATCGGGCGGCTCGCATCGGGGGTCGCCCATGAGGTGAAGAATCCGTTGGCGATGATTGGGATGGGTTTGGAATTGCTGGCTCGCAAGGTGCCGGAAGAGGACGAAACGGCGCGGGAAACGATCGAGCGGATGAAGCGCGGCATTGAACGTGCCAAACGGATCGTCCGGGGCCTGGTGGATTTTTCCTCAGCCCGCCAATTCAAGTTGGATCCTGCCTGTCCGAACTCGGTGGTGAAGGACGCGCTGTCCTTGGTGGAGTATCAGTTGCGCAAGGAAGGAGTCACGGTCGTCGAGGAGCTTGGGGAGACTTTACCTCAGGTTCAGATCGATTTGCCGAAGCTTGAGCAGGTGTTGGTGAACCTCCTCATCAACGCCCAGCAAGCCATGGAAAAGGGCGGGACGATCACGGTGCGGACCTACGAAACCCGGCTTTCTGATGTCAAACGAGACGAAGGTCTCCGCACCCGTAGCCACTTGAGGATGAACGATCATGTGGTGTGCATCGAGGTGCTGGATACCGGGCCGGGGATTCCAGAGGAGAATCTGAAGAAGATCTACGACCCATTTTTTACCACCAAACCGACTGGAGTCGGCACGGGGCTGGGCCTCGCCGTTTCACGGAAGATTGTCGAGCTGCATCAAGGGCGGCTAGAATTGCTGAATCGTGAGGACGGTCAGGGGGCTTTGGCGCGCATCACCTTGAATGCCTGCCCGCCCGTGGCGGGAGAAGTGCATGCTGGCGAAGCCGCCTCTTGAATCCCTCCGCAGAAAAGGTGATAGTGCAACATCATGAAATCGACACGCCTCCTCCTGATCGACGACGAACCGGATTTCACCGCCCTGCTCAAGGCCAACCTTGAAGCGGCGGGTGGATTTGAAGTTCGTGAAGTCAATGACTCCGCCAAAGCCATCGACGAAATCTGGTCCTTCAAGCCGGATCTTTGTTTGATTGATGTGGTCATGCCGGGAATGGATGGCGGCGATGTGGTGGCCAAGATCCGTCAAGACTCGGCCTTAGCGACCTTGCCGATTTTGATGCTGACTGCCCTGGTCGAAGAGAATCCCGATAGTGATGACGGCGAGACGCTCACGGGCGGGTTGCCATTTGTGAGCAAAACATCGGATTTCGAGAGGATTCTCGCCTGTATCGAGAAACATCTCGAAGAAGCGGGCGTTTAGTCCGATTTCGGCGGAATACCGGGCGGGAAAGGGCCGTAGTAGGGGCATCCCAAGATGAACATGAAATCCCTTTTCCAAGCCACTGGCTTGGCTGCGCTGTGGCTTGCGAGTCCAGCGGCGGCCAAGAATCCGGTTTTCAAAGGCCACTACGCCGACCCTGAGGCCCTGATCTTCGGGGACACCTGCTGGATTTTTCCTACCTATTCCGCTCCGTATGACGAGCAATTGTATTTTGATGCCTTTTCGTCTCAGGACCTGGTTCATTGGAAAAAGCACCGCCACGTTCTGACGAACAAAGAGGTCAAGTGGGCGAAGCGGGCGATGTGGGCTCCGTCAGTGATCGAAAAGGACGGCAAATACTACTTCTTCTTCGGAGCCAACGACATCCAGAATGACGACCAGCTCGGTGGTATCGGTGTGGCGGTGGCGGACCAGCCTGAGGGTCCCTATCAGGATCATCTCGGCAAGCCCCTGGTGGATCAATTCTATCATGGAGCTCAGCCGATCGACCAATTCGTTTTCAAGGATACCGACGGCACCTATTATCTGATCTACGGGGGTTGGCGTCACTGCAACATCGGCAAGTTGAACGACGACTTCAGCGGATTTGTGCCTTTCGAGGACGGCTCGACTTTCAAGGAAATCACTCCGCAGGACTACGTCGAAGGTCCGATCATGTTCGTGCGCGGTGGAAAGTACTACTTCATGTGGTCTGAAGGTGGATGGACGGGTCCGGATTACCGGGTGGCTTATGCGATCGGGGATTCACCCTTTGGGCCATTCGAGCGCATTGGCACCGTGTTGCAGCAGGACCCGGAAGTGGCCACTGGAGCTGGACATCACTCGGTGATTCAGGTTCCTGGCAAAGACGAATGGTTTGCCATCTATCACCGCCGTCCATTGGGAGAAACCGACGGCAATGCTCGGGTGACCTGCATCGACAAGATGGAGTTCGACGAAAATGGGCGAATTTTGCCGATCAAGATCACCTTTGAAGGAGTCGATGAAACCGACTTGGGTGGTTGATTTGCCGGATTCCCGACGGAGTCTCGATGAAGGCTTGGGTTTTGACCCCGCCTGACGTCATGCTGGGGCATGTCCGGATGGATCCATCGTGCCCTGGCAGAACGCTTTCCTACCATTGAGTCGGCGGTCTCTGAGATCGCCGCACTCAAAGCTCAGTTGGAATTGCCCAAAGGGGTGATCCACGTGATTTCAGATATCCACGGCGAGGCGAAGAAGCTTCGGCACGTGATCAACAATGCTTCGGGCCGGCTGCGACCTTTGGTGTCGGAGTTGTTCGAAGAGGACTTGGATCCACGGGAGTTTCGCGAGTTTCTCAACGTGCTGTATTATCCGGCAGAGATCCTCCAACTGAAAGAGGAGGAACTGAGGAATGATCAAGACCGTTTCGAGTGGGTTCTGGCAACCTTGAGATGGCAGTTCGATCTGATCCGCCGGATCATCAGCCAACGGCGAAGAAAAACGGTCAAGCAGCTGGCGCCCAAAGAACATCGCGAGCTTTTTGAAGTGTTGCTGAACTTTCCGGCTGGTGGGCACGATCCGGTTTTTCTGGAAGTGCAACTGCGGGAAATGGTGCGTCGCCGGCTCGATTTCTCCGCGATTCGCAGTGCGTCTCGATTCATCCGGAATCTGACAGTGGAAGAGACCATCGTCGCTGGGGATTTGGGTGACCGGGGTCCTCGGCTTGATCGGGTGGTCGACTATTTGATGCGGCAGCCGAATGTCTCGTTGATCTGGGGGAACCACGATGTGAGTTGGATGGGTGCCTGCCTAGGGAATGAGGCATTGATCGCCTTGGTGATGAGGATTTCGTTACGCTACCGCCGCCTCTATCAATTGGAGGAGGGTTATGGGCTGTTGACCAAAGCCCTCGAACAGTTGGCGGAAACCGCCTACCGCGACGATCCCGCGGAGCATTTTCTGTCGAAACGCAGTGGGGAGCGTGATCCGTGGTTGATCGCTCGGATGCACAAGGCCGCAGCGATTCTTGAGTTCAAGCTGCAAGGGAGGATGATCGAACGTCACCCGGAATGGGAGATGGATGATCGAAATCTGCTTCCTCAAATCGACTACGAACGGGGTACTTTGTTCGTGGGTGGGAAAGAGCACCGGTTGCGTGACACCTATTTGCCAACGATCCATCCGGCCGATCCCAACCGATTGTCGCCGGAGGAAGAACATTGCATGAGCCGGCTGAAGGAGTCTTTCACATCCTCACCGCGATTGTGGGAGCACATGAAGTGGATGGCAAATCGGGGGGGCATGGCCGTCGTTCGCGACAGGGCGGTGATCTTTCATGCCTGCTTGGCAGTGGATGAGGAGGGGCAGCCGCTGCCGCTGGAGATCGATGGAGTTGAGTACCGAGGCCCTGAGCAATTCTCGGCCTTGAATCGGGTGATCAAGCGTGCTTTCCGGGCGGGGGCGCAGGTTGAGCAGGAAGATCTCGACCGATTTTACTATCTATGGGCGGGCCCCAAGTCCCCGCTCTTTGGCAAGGACCGCATGGCGACTTTTGAAACGTATTTTATCGAAGACAAGGCGACCCATAAGGAGACGAAGAACCCATGGTTTCGGTGGATTCACGACTTTGAGTTTTGCGATCGCATTTGCAGGGAAATGGGAGTTCCTGAAGGCGGAATCATTGTGAATGGGCACGTGCCGGTGAAGGTCGAGGAAGGTGAGAGCCCAGTGAAAGGTGGCGGGAATGCGGTGACGATTGATGGCGCGTTTTCAGAAGCGTACGGAGATCGTGGATATACCTTCATTCTTGCACCTGAGGGAGAGGTGCTTGCGGAACATCATGCTTTTCCAGATCCCGTGGCGGCGGTTCGGGAAGGAGGAGATCTGATCCCGACCATGCAATGGGTGCGTGCCTATGATCGACCGAGAATGGTAGGGGATACAGAGCAGGGGAAGAGCCTTCGCGCTCAGATTCGAGCTTTGGAAGAGCTGGTCGAAGCTTACGAAGAAGGGGAAATCCAAGAACACTAGCCAAGGCAAGAAGGGGATAGTCCCCCGTTCCAGTGGGGAGCGGAGGCTTGCTGGAGGAGCGCCGACTTGGTAGGGCATAGCCCCATCAACCCTACCCGCCTGTGTCCCTACGTACTGTTTTCCTCTGCGTTTTCTCTGCTCTTGTTCCTGTTTCAGGTTTTGCGAAGCCGAATGTGATCGTGATTTTCACGGATGATCAAGGCAGCGTGGATGCGGGGTGCTACGGTGCGAAGGATGTTCAGACTCCTGCTATCGATCACTTGGCAGCGCAGGGATTGCGCTTCACTCAGTTCTATGCGGCTTCAGCAATTTGCTCTCCGAGCCGTGCTGGATTGCTGACGGGGCGATATCCTTGGAAAGCGGGGATGGAAGGGAATGGACCGGCAGCACCGCCGGAGAGCATCGACGATCTCACCGAAAGCAAGAGTCGCGGTGGGCTTCCTGGCAGCGAGGTGACGATGGCAGAGATGTTTCATCAGGCGGGCTATGCCACGGCTCACATTGGGAAATGGCACCTTGGCAGTGGTCAAGGATCCCGGCCCCTGGACCAAGGGTTTGACTACTCGTTCGGGCACATGAATGGCTGTATTGATAGTTGGTCTCACTTCGTCTACTGGGGCGGGCCCAATCGGCACGACCTGTGGGAGAACAATCAGCGGGTGCGGATGTCGGGTCGTTATTTCCCTGACTTGATGGTCGATAAGGCGATGGATTTCATCGAGGAGCATCGCGACGAACCGTTCTTCATGTACTTCGCAGTGAATCTACCCCATTATCCGTACCAAGGGGATTCCAAGTGGTTGGAAACGTATGAGTCGTTACCGTTTCCCCGCCGGCTCTATGCCGCGGCCCTATCGACCATCGACGAGCGAATTGGCCGACTGGTGGAGTATGTGGATCGCATTGGGTTGAGGGATCAAACGATCATCGTCTACCAATCCGATCAGGGGCACTCCACGGAGGAGCGAGCCCATGGAGGTGGTGGCAGTGCCGGGCCTTATCGTGGAGCCAAGTTCAGTTTGTTTGAGGGGGGCATCCGCGTGCCGGCGATCATTTCCTGGCCGTCGACCTTGGCGTCGGGAGAGACGCGGGATGCTTTGGCCCATGGGTGCGATTGGTTCCCGACCTTGGCGGGGCTGTGTGACATTCCATTGCCGGGGACTTCACTCGATGGCATGGATTTGGGTGCCGTTTTGAAGTCAGGAACTTTGCCTTCTCCTCACGATCATTTGGAATGGAAGATGGGAGATCAATGGGCCGTGCGCCAGGGGAACTGGAAGCTGATTCACCGGCCCAATCCGGTGGGGGGACCCGACCTCGAAGAAAAGGACAAAGAGTGGTTCCTTTCGAACGTCGTCGAGCACCCCTCCGAGCTTGAAAACGAGGTGCTCGACGAGCCTAAAGAGTTCGAAAAGCTTAAGGCTCTTCGAGGGGAGTGACGGAGCTTTGAGCGGAGGCAAGGAGCGAATCGATGCGGGCTTCATAGGCGGCGCCAAACCGGTCGATCTGAATCCGGTTCCACCATTCCTGTTGGAGTCGAGGATCGGTGGCGGTAGCCTGATGAAGCCAATCCCTTTCCTGGCGAGGGCGCAGAACTTCGGAGCGACCGACCAGGACGCGGACGACCTTATCGGGTGCGGGTCGTACTTCGAGGGGGAGGAGGGTTTCTGTCCGGCTTGGGGGCAGAACCCAGAAGACCCGCAGGCCGGGAGCTTCAAAGTAGCTTCTCCACCATGTTTGGACCATGGCCTCTGCTTCGGATGGAAGCAGCCCGAGTTCAGAGAGGTGAGAG
This sequence comes from Haloferula luteola, assembly GCF_014201715.1. GTDB lineage: Bacteria > Verrucomicrobiota > Verrucomicrobiia > Verrucomicrobiales > Akkermansiaceae > Haloferula > Haloferula luteola. The sequence continues at coordinate 51,258 of NZ_JACHFD010000013.1, read as the reverse complement.
GCGATCTCGCGGTAGAGGAGTTCATCGAAACCGGAAGGCCGGAGTTTCAGATCGCTCTCGGAAATGCTAAGGGTCTTGTTATGAGAAAGCGAGGGAGCGGCTTGATACCATCGGGAACCGCCGTCCGCGAGTCGTTCGAAGACGAGGAGATAAGGGATGTCTCCTCCTGTGAGGTTCTGCAGATGGAGGGTTTCATCCGTACTCACGGACGTGTGCAGACCGGGTTCAAACGATCCTAGTCCCCGATAGAAGAGGAAGCCTTCAGAGCTTCCGTCATCGGCTCTCACTCGATTGGCCTCGGGTACCCGGGCGCGCGTCCAGGTGAGCAGGTCATCAGGGTGGAACGAAATGGCCTGCTGGCTATCTTGAGGTGAAAGCACGTCGACGGACCATTCGATGGCTCCCTGATAAGGTTCAGCAAAGTCGAGCCATTGGCCCTCCTTCCCTTCGAACACCTCGCCACCGCTGCGTGAGGGATACCATTGGCTGATGGTTCCTCCCGAGAAGCCTACTTTGACTTCCGCTCGGAAGGCATCGGGAGAGTGGAAGTAGATCACGGGGGTTTCCATTTTGACCCGCACGTTTTTCACTGGGATAGCCACGCGTTTGAACCCGGGAAGCGTGAACGCAGACATTCGAGGGAGGTGCTTCACGTAGCTCGGCAACGGCTCTTCCTCCCGTTCAAGGCCGGTCAGCAGTTGTCCATCCGATCCGGCGACTGTTGTGAAGGTCCCCCATTCGTGAAGTTCGTAGGCCCTAACCGGAGGGGAGCAAGTGAGGCCTGCGGCCAAGCACACGGAAATCGATGCGAAGGATGTTTTCATATCATCCAGCAGCGTGGGGAGGGTCGGATGGGGGTGCAAGATTCGAGCGTTGCCTTGACTGAGAATTGACAGTGGCGGAATTGACGGAGTGTTGACGGACGTGGGAGGTTCCTTCGGGTAGGCTGGTGGTGGATGAAAGCGATGATTCTTCTTATCTCGATGTTCGGATTGGGCCGGTCTGCCATGGCAGATGAAGGCAATGAACGGATCGACTACCAGGGATTTCAGGAACTGGTCGAAAAGGTAGATGCGGTGCGCCAGAAGCAGCGCGTCGATGAAGAGGCGTTTCTGCGCATGGCCGCTGAAGAGGGCACGGTGATCTTGGACACTCGCAGTAAGGAGAAGTTCGATGCCCGGCATGTCAAAGGGGCTCTCCACCTGAATTTCTCCGACTTCAGTGAGAAGTCCCTCGCCGAGCTAATTCCGGACAAATCGACGAGGATTCTCATCTACTGCAACAACAACTTCGTTGGAGATCCCTATGCGATGTTCGGAAAACTCGCTCCGTTGGCGTTGAATATTCCGACCTTCATCCATCTCTACGGTTATGGTTATGAGCGGGTTTACGAGTTGGAGCCGGATCTTCCATTGGTCAGCACGCGCATTCCCTTTGAAGGGAAGATGGTCTTGCCTGGGCAGGCTGGGGAGATTTTGATCAAGGAGTGATGGAGACGACCGTGTTGGTCATTGAGGATGATGCGGCCGTGCGCCAAGGTGTCGTGGATGCCTTGGAATACTCGGGATACCGGACACTTCAGGCGGCAGATGGGCTCGCAGGTCTTGAGCTGGCTCGCAGGGGCAGCTATCAGCTCATGCTGCTGGATTTGATGATGCCAGGGAGGGACGGATTTGCAGTGCTGGAGGCGTTGAAACGGGATCGGCCTGGGCAGCCCGTCATCATCCTTTCCGCAAGAGGCGAGGAGGAGGACCGGGTGCGCGGCCTGCGTCTGGGGGCGGACGACTATGTGTTGAAGCCCTTCAGTGTCCGCGAGCTTCTGGCACGGGTGGAAGCGGTGTTGAGACGCAGTTGTGAGCGCCCAGCTCCTGTCGATCAGTGGTCCATTCCCGGTGGTGCCGTGGATTTTTCGACGGGGGAACTGACATTTTCCGATGGTGGGCGTGAGATGCTTTCTGAACGGGAAGCGGCATTGCTTCGGTATTTGTTGGGAGCTGAAGGTCGGGTGGTCACGCGGGCGGAGATTCTTCGACATGTTTGGGGCTTGGATCCGGCGAGGACGGAGACCCGAACTTTGGACATGCACGTGATGCATCTCCGCACGAAGTTGCGCGACGTTCATCAGTCTCTGTTGGTGACGGTTCGAGGCAAGGGTTGGAGGCTGAACGCATGAGACGACGTCCGGCACTTTTCGTAGGGATGTCCCTGGTCGCTTGTGCCGTGGTGATTCTGTTGGCGATGGGTGCGCTGACTCGCAGTGTCACTCAGGCAGAGCGCGAGCGATCTCAAGCCGAGGCGCGAGCCCGCATGGAAGAGAAAGTCCGGTTGTCTTTGTGGCGGATGGATGCATTGGCAGCGTCGGTGGCCATTGAGGAGAACCAGCGGGTTTTGACTTCTGGTTCTGGAGGAGCTTCTGGACCTTGGGTAAAAGCCCGTTTCCGTGTGGACCGAGCGGGCCACCTAGAGGCGATGGGCCAGGTCGAGCCAGCGGCTCTGGATGCCTTGACATCGATCTTTTTGGGCAAGGGCTCAGGTGCGCGGCTCTTCGGTTATCTAGGGGTGGAAATGGCCGTCGATAATCTTTGGTATGCCAACGGAGTGATGGCGGAGATGCCGAAAGAGGAGGTGGCAGATCCAGCTACGCCATCGGGTCAGACCGCTTGGAATATCAACGAACGCGCGATCCGCGCCAAGGCGGTGAACCGCACGGTGACGAAGGCTGGATTGGAGCAAAACCTTGCTGCACCGGGGACGGTGTTGGCTTCCAATTCCGGGGCGTTCCAGCCGGTGTGGGTCGAAGGGGATGCCTTTCTCCTCCGTGCGGTGGGGGAGTCTGGACGGGTGGTGGCCATCGAAGGAGTTTGGCTGGATGTGGAGGCGTTCCGGAAACTTCTACTCGGGGAAATTCAGGAATTGCTGCCGGATGCGACTTTGGAGCCGTCTACCCCCGGAGCGAATGACGAGATGACTCTCGCGTCGTTTCCGTGGAGGTTGATTCCCGGAGAATCGCCCGTGGCAGAAAGCTCGTTGCGCGCTCCGGTGCAACGGTCGCTGACTGCCGGGTGGGTGGCAGTGGTGGTGGCGCTGCTTGCGGGCGGATTTCTGATTGGGGGGATATCACAGTTGAGTGAAAGGCGGGCGACTTTCGTATCCGCAGTGACCCACGAATTGCGGACCCCTTTGACAACGTTCCGGCTCTATTCGGAGATGCTTGCTGGAGGCTGGGTGCGTGATCCGGATCGGCAGAATCTCTACTACGAAACGATGAAAAGGGAGGCAGATCGGCTTTCCCATTTGGTGGAGAATGTTTTGGGGTTCTCCCGGATCGAGCGTCGGTGCGGTTCGCCAGAGCTGGAGGCCATCGACCTCGTGGAATTTCTCGAAACCCAGCGAGAAGGGCTGGAAGGGCGGCTGAAGGGGAGTGGATTGTCCCTCGTGATGCACTTGAAGAAAGTGGACTGGGGGCTCGGCCACCGGGCGTCCATGGAGCACCTGCTATTCAACTTGGTGGACAATGCCGCAAAATACGCCGTGCCCAGTGATCCTCCTGAAGTGGTGATTTCTCTTTCTCAAGAGGGCACAAAAGTTGCGCTGTGCGTTGCGGACCATGGTCCTGGAGTTCCTGCTCGCGATCGACGGCGGGTCTTTCGCGCGTTTCACAAATCGGCTGCAGAGGCGGCGGGTTCCCGCCCAGGCGTGGGTCTTGGACTCGCCTTGTCGCGGCGATTGGCCAAGGGCATGGGCGGGAGTTTGGAATATCGGGATGGGCCGGGAGCTCAATTTGTGCTGAGGCTCCGAGCAACTCCATCCCCATGAGTGAAAATCAGGGCTTCGGCGGGCTAAGACGCGCCGAGGGAACGATTTCGCGGATCTGGCTGGGGCTTGACCATTCGAGGCGGGTATTGGCTCCGCCACGGTCTTCGTAGTATTCGTAGACGATGGGAACCCTCTTGCCGGCTTCAAGCCGTATGGTGCCGGATGGCGTTTGATCGTATGCGTCATTCCATTCATCGATCACCCACTTTCCATCGACGCGCAGACGTCGGCCATTGTCGGATTTGGCATAGAACGTGTAGTCCTCCGAGAAGAGAGGTTCGATGAATCCCTCCCAACGGACCGAGAACTGATCGTTGTCGATCAGCGGATCCGGAGATCCTTCACCCCAATTGAAAGCGATTTCCGGGTCGATCCGACGCAAGGTTTCATTCTTCAGGTCACGGCCGGTATAGTAGGTGCCCAGAAGTCCTCGCAGCCCTGCTTCGGCTTTGCGGATGGCGGCGAAATCCAAGGCGACTTCTCCGTTGTCGCCTGCTTCACGGCGAAGTTCGATTTGATTCTGGCCGGCTTTCAACGGGACGTTTTCTCCGTGGAGCATCCAAACATCCCAGCTGGTGGTGCGATGGAACTCGGCGCGGCGGATTCGCTCTCCGTTGACTCGGAGAGTGAGCGTGCCCTTGCCTGGGGGATACGCGGTTGGATGGGATTTCTGTTCTGCGTCGATCTTCACCCCATTGGCGTGGCGGAAGACGATTCGATAGACTCCGTCCTCGGGGACTTCGACTTGGAAGGCCGCCGAGGCTCCTTCTTCGTCAAAGCCGCGGATGGCGCCTTTGGCGGTGATGTTCTTCGCCTGAGTGAGAAGCTTGGCTCCCCCGCTGAGTTTCCAGTTTTCAGCCGGGATGGTCTTTCCAAGTCCAGGATCGCCGGACGGCAAAGCCTGAAAATCTGCCGGTCCCGGAGGCTTGCCAATCGTGGGGTGACCGTCCGCATCGTAAGTGAATTTTTTCACATTGGCGGCACGGATGCCATTGTCATCGGCGGGGAAGATCTTCGAGTGGTACATGATCCAGTTCTCGCTGCCGTCGGCCGAGACAGTGAAGCTTGCTCGGGACGGGCCCCACACGTCGTCGGTGGATTGCAGCAGGGTGCCTATTGGCTTCCAGGCGTCGCGGTTATCAAGGGGGCCAAGCTGGGGATCGTATTGGAGTGCGGTGAGGCAGTAGTTCTTGGAGGCGAAGCCCCCTTCCGCACCGGTGAGGATCAGATCATTGCCATGAATGAGAAAGCGTGGGCCTTCGGCATGGTGGTTGGTTTCTTTGCGAAAAGCGGTGATCTGGGTAGGGCTGTCCATCGGCGCCATGACCGAATTGCGGATCTTAGGGTCCCCGAGAGAGCCCCAGAATGCATACAGCTTTCCGTCCCAGGTAACGGTGGTGAAATCGTTGGCCTGGGCATTGCCATTCTCGTCACCGGTGAAGAGGATGCCTTTGTAGGAGAAACCCTCGAGAGGATCGTCGGTGTTCGCCTCCAGAACGACGGCCATGTGCTTCCAGTCGTATTCCTCGGCATCGGCGCAGAAGTAGATGTACCATTTTCCTTGGATGAAGTGGAGTTCCGGGGCGAAGACGCGACCGAAGTGATCGGCATCCTCCCAGACTTTCACTTTTTCTCCTCGTTCGATGAGAGTTTTGGACTTCGAAACGTAGACGGCAGTCGGATTGAGCGGACCCGAAGTGCAAACGTAGTAGTCCTCCCCATGGCGAATCACCCAAGGGTCTTCTGCCTGATAAAGGGGATTGGTGAAGTGGGGTTCACTTTCTGCGAAAAGGGGCAGCGCGAATGCCAGGGCAGCCGGTGCAATCCGGCAAAATGAGTTCATAGATGGGTTGATGAGCAAGGGGTTGACGCAGGGCCCTTACGGATTGCGAATGCCCTCTCTATCTTCCATCTGACCGCTCCTTGTGTCATTCCGCGAGGGTCAATCGGACACGATAAAATTGGAGCATTTGCGCCTCGGGAACCACCGGCAGGGTGATGCGGTAGAGATCGGGTCCCACGGAAGTGAGAACGGCACCAGGGACCACGACGAAGCTTCCGGGACTCATGTCGGGGGAGCCTTCGACGATGAAATCCATGGCGTCGAAATATTCATCCGGCCAAGTGAAATCGATGGTGAACTCTCCGGGATTGGCTGGGGCAATGGCGAGTTCGGGAAGGGCGAGGACTGCAGGAGTGCCAGGAGGATCGGAGCCGCCACGGGGGTCGCTCCCTGCCAGATAGTGCTCAAGCAATGTGAAGCTCGAATCCATGGGCACTGAGAATGGATCGTGCCCTGTGATTCCGAAGAAGAAGCGTTCCCATTCGTCGTCGAGAAGGTTGGCGTCTTGATCCCGGGCACTCACGCCAGGAAGGGCCTGGTAAACCAGTCCAGTCACCTCAAGAGCGGGAAGTCCGGTGGGAGAGGTGACGTCGGTAAAGCCGGTGACGGAGAGTGTGGTGCCTTCGACGATGCCCATGCCTTGTTCCAACAGGAAGGGTTCCCCAGTGGAGCGCAGTAGAGCCACATTCGAGGTGGCTAGAGGACGGTAAACCACACCTGGGGAACTGGACCCCTGAGGGAGCACTTCTACCGCCCAAGTGGCCATCGGTCGAAAAGCTTCGGCTGACTGACCGCGGATCGTGGCGATCGCGGCGTTGGCACCGGTCCAGATGGCTCCCGTCACGACTCCCGCATAGTCGTCGGGGAGGTTGCCGGTGGCGATCCAGGTGCGCAGGGCGGCGAAAGGGTGGGGGAGTGCCGGATTTGCCGGAAACTGGGAGAGATGATGTTGATAGACCGCTTGAGTTGCGGTGCGCAGATGCGCGGCGTTTGCGTCGGCAGCTTCGACTCCTGCTTCAACGATCTCGATTAGCTGGGAGAAGTCATAGCCTGCGGACGCGAGTGGGGAGGTCATCGAGCGATCAACGGGAAGCCGGGAGGCATCTTGCGATCGCCAGGGGAACGCCGTGAAGGCCTCTAAGGGGGGTGCGGGATCTCCGAGGAGATCTCCCGCGGTCAGCCGGTCGAAGAGCATCGCTTCACCCAGCAAAGCCTCCATCGTGTGGACGGGGCGCATGTCAGTGAGTTCACTGACTGGAGACCAACTCGCATAGGCGGCTTGAGCGGTGGTGATCCAAAGCGTGGCGTCATTGGCGAGATGGCTCCCCGACGGGGTGAAGGGAATTTCGGGACCGCTTGGCTGAGGGATGGGGACAAGGCGAATGATCTCGCGGCCGTCATCTGCCGGAGTGACTCCGGTATGAAAGAATGCTGCTGTGGAAAGGGCGGCCCACTCCGTTTGGGACGGGCTATGGCGCGAGCTAAGCTCGGCGGCGCGTTGGCTACCCAGGGTGGGATGGGTGACATTCTCGACCTCGTGGCTGGCGAGGAGGGATCCGGTGAGATCGTGGGCCTCGATCATTTCTCCGGCGGAAATGCGAGTGGTCGAGACGGATGTGAAAGCAGCGGCTAACCATTGAATACCTTCGCCTTGCGGGAGGGGATTTCGAGGTGAGGGAAGGCTGGTGGCGTCGTTGGGAAGGCTGCCCTGAAGAAGTTCCTCCAGATCGGACACCCCATCTCCGTCGCTATCCGCGCCGCCAAACGGATCCAGCCCGGCGTGAGCCTCGACGAAATCGGGAACCCCATCGGCGTCCGAATCGGTGGTTGCCAGTGAGTCGGAAGCAACGGTCCACTGGCGGGAAGAGACGGGGCCCGGGACGCCCGTGACCTTGTCCCGAAGGTAAAAGTACCAGGTGGAGGTGTAGGTGACGGCGAGAGAGCCTGGCCATTCTTCCCAGGAGCTGGAACTACTGGAGTCGCGGTAGTAGAGGGTGAAGCGAGAGGCGTCGTAGAGGGCGCTGACCTCGATGGTGGTTGGTGAGGATCCTGATGGGGGTTGGAGGGTGAGCGAAGGGGTGAGGATCTCATCATTGGAGCGCAAGGCCGAGATGCTCAGCGTGGGTTCGTGCTGGTTCGCGAGGACATAGCCTGCACCGCTTGGGGCCGAAAACGATCGGGAAGTGGGGTTGCCGAGGCCAGTCGAGGCGGAGAGATATCGTTCCCCTGTAACGGTCGCGGGAAAGGGCGAGGTGGTGGAGCCCGTGGTCCAATCCGGGAGGATGTCGAGCCCGAGTAGGGAGGCGGTATCCGTGAGAAAGGGTTCTCCGTCGAAGTAAAACAAGGTCGCGAAGTCGGACCCCGTTTCGAGGAGTTCGGGAAGCGCATCTTGGTGGACGATTTCCCAGGTGCTGCCGTTCCAACGGCGGTGAGTGAAGTACTCGGATGGCCCTCCCTTCTCAAGGCCATCCAGTTGAACGATGCCCTGTCCTTGAATGGGGACCAGTCCATTGAGCCGGAGGCCCTTTTCGGTGGGAGTGAAGGTTTCGATGACGACCAGTTCTTTGCCCTGGATCACTCGAGCGAGGACTCCTTCTGAGCCATCTGCTGAGACGGCGAGGAGCCCATCGGTCGCGCCGGGGATCTCCACGCGTTGGATCGCTCCGATGCCACCGGCGAGTTCGAGTCCGGATTCCCCCGTGAGGGTGAGGGTGGACGCGGCACCAATGCCGCCACTCAAGGTGTAGAGCATCACCGCTTTGCCGCCGGTCTGCCAAGCCGCCACGAGAGTTCGTCCATCATCGCCGAGAATGGAGGGCGCGATTTGCCAGTCTCCTGTGAGATCGGCCTGAATGGTGAGAGGGATGGAGCTTGAAGATCGACGGGCGAGGAAGATCTTGGTGGAAGAGCTCACGAAGCGACCCACGGCGATGCGGGGGCCTCCCACGGTTTCAAAGAGAGGCTCCAGTTGGGAAACGCGGGCAAATCCGCCGGATTGGGCGATGTCCTTTCCGCCATCAGGAAGCAGAGTGAGGGCATTGAGGAGGGCACCGCTGCCGCCGCCCTCCAGCACCGAGGCGAGTAATAGTTCAGGATCCGTGGGGCGAATTTCACCCACGGCAGCGGGCCCGAGGTGAGGGAGAATGAGGTCGTCGACCGGAAGCTGTGGATCATCGATTTCGACCATCGCGACGCGATTGGTCCAAGGATTGGCGAGGGCGATTCGCTCTCCCGAGGTTCCGTCCAGGCCTCCCGTGACATCACTTGGAGCGGCAAGGTAGGTTCGGATGGGCTTGCTCCAATCTAGCTTCCCGGATCCATTGCTGAGCGCTCGCCGAATCTGGCCGGTGGTGCCATCGATCAGCACCAAACCGCCATTCTCAGCAGGGATCGACCATTCGCCAGAAGGGAGCCGAGTGGCGGGCAGGGCGAGGACAGGAGTGGCCAGCCACCCGAGGAGGCTTGCAAGAAGGGTGAGGTGTCTTTTCATCGGGAGCGTCGGTCAGGGGTTCACGATGTTGGTGGGAATCACACGGGAGATTTCTCCATGATCGGGATCAAAGCAGACGATCAGGTATCGATAGCTGGCGTCTCGGATGTAAGGCATGGGATCGACCCAGACGATGAGGCCTTCACGGTTCTCAAGGTAGGGAGGCAGAACGTTGCTCGCACTTTCGGCGGGCATCACCACGGGTTGTTCGTTCGGGCCATATTTGCCGGCGACGGCGATGGGAACGCTGCTGCTTCGCAGCGAAGGGTATCGGAAAAAGGGATCGCGGACGGTCGCGATGTTCTGGCCGCCGACATTTCCGGTAAGGTAGGCCATGCGATCGATGCGGGGCGAGACCTGGACCAAGTTCGGGACGGCCTCGGGAAAGGTCGAGTTGGGAACCTGATAGCGGTAGACAACAAAAGGAGCGAGAGGCCGCAGGTCGCTGGTACTAGGACCCCCTTGAGCTCGGAATCGGAAGAGCTTTTCGAGCGGTGGCGGATCGAGGTCCATGTAGCCGACACTGCCCTTCGAATCGAATTCGTAGGCACGTTTGTAGGCCCCCATCACGATCCCTCCGGCCGCCTCCAGAAGAGATGGCAATCGGGTGGCGAGGTATGGGCCCTCACCTTCGGTATAGTCGAGGATATCGATCCCCGTTTTTTGAACCGAGGGCAATGGACGGGCGGGCCATGGGATGACGGGTTGGGGCTCGTCGTCGGGGGTGATCCAAGTGGTCTCCACTTGGTTGCTGAGGTCTCCAGCGGAACGCGCTCCAAAGGCGCCATCTCCAACGGCTCTTAATGCGAAGAATAGCTTCTGGCCGGTGGGGATGTTCACCACCGTGGTGAATTCGGGTCCCGGGAGAAAGCTTGGAGAACCAACCTGGCGGGTTTGGTGAACGGCAACCGCACGGCCGTCGAATTCCCCGTCGAGGACCAAGGTGGCCTCAGGTCCCCCGAGGGGTCCAGAAATGGCCTGCCCTTCGATGCCCGGATCATTGCTGGTCTCCGAGGCGACGAAGAGCTCGAAGCGCTGGACGCCCACGGGATCACAAAACCAGGTCAATTTCGCCTGCGCTTCGCCCACGGTTCCGGTTTGGAGGGCGACTTCGGCAAGCATCGGTTGGGGAAGATGGTCGCGCTTCAGTCGAACGCATGCGACCCTGACCAGCGGGCTGGGATTGTTGTGCTCATCGAATGCCTGGAAGTAATAGCAGACGATCGCATCGGCCTCGGCAGGGAGCGCTTCATCGATCCAGGGGGCCGGCGAAGGAAGGCTGTCACCTTCCGCCTTGGCGATAAGGGTGAGGGGACCGGAGAGGTCGACTCGACGATAGACCCGCCACTCAGCGGTGGTTGGAGGTAGGGTGATCGTGCCAGAAACTCCTTGGATGGTGCCGTCGATCAGGACGGCATCGTGGTCCTCGATGTCGACCCCGCCGGGACGGCTGTCTTTGCAGTCGCGGCGGGTGAAGGTGGCGAAGGCATAGAGGTTGAAGGCTTCTTTGATGGTCTCACCCTGAATGCTCGAGCAAACGAAATTGCTCCAGATGCCGGTCGAGGTGACGACCTGAACGCAGAGGCTAAGTCCGCTTTTTTCTGGGCGCTCGAAAAGGGAGTCCACGAAGTCCTCGTCCGAAAAGACCAGCATGCGGGTTTCCAAAGCGGAGCCATCGGCCGTCCGAAGTTCGACCCTGGCACCTTTCACCGCTGGTGAGTCGCGAGCCACGCGGACTCCAAAAACTTCGCGTGGATCGTCGATGCCGTAGTCTGCGAAGCGCACTCTCTGCGGACCAAGAGGCTCCAGTGCCGCGCGGTAGCGGCATACCTCGACGGTTCCGGTCGGTGCACCGGGTCCTGCACGGTCGCGCAGCACACCGTAAACCGGGCTACTGTGAGCACTGTAGTTTTTCTCAACGCAGGAAGTGTTGTCCTCGGCGCGAACTGTATACCAGTAGGTGATGGAGGCGTCATCCGGTAGTGACGGTGCGCCGGAGCCGATGTCGTGGAAATCGACGAATTCCTGATCTGGCATATGATCAACGACGCCGACGTGATGACTCATGGGGTCGGCACCGTCGCGGAGGGGTTCGCGGGCGTGAGCCCAACGATAAACGTGATAGCGAGAGGCAGCTTCTTCGGAATTGGCGTTATCGAGCTGGCGGATGCGAACTTTCAAGTGCTGTTGGCCATTCAGGGTGTCCCAGTCGGAGGCGCTGGCGACGCCGTCAAAAACGTTCTCGACCGATAGGATTTGTGGCGGAAGTGGGGGCTGTCGATCGCACATCACGACCCGAGTTCCTGGAGAAAGATGACCCGGTCGGCCGCATAGGTCACGAGCGGCGACGAAGTAGTAGAACGTCGCTCCGTCTTCAAATGGCTGCCCCCCTTGGGCGAGGCCATTGTCGTCCGCACAATAGAAGTTTTCCCGGTCGGTAGGATCCGCGGCTTCCGCGAGGGTGAGGGGCGGATCGATCATGATGGGCAGTGTGTTGACCCGGGCAAGGTCCGCCGTGGGAGGAGGCGATCCCCCTATCCACAAATCGAGGAGTTCGTCGCGGCTGGGAGGCGTGGCATCCCAACCGAGAGTCGTGGCGAAGTCCTCACTGACGCGGAAGAGATCGAAGCCAAAAGTGGCGGGCATGGCCCGGCGTAGATCGGCATCCTGCCCCCAGCGTAGGCGGGCATTGAGGTGGTCCTTGGCGCTGTGGACGTAGGTTCCCTGAGTGAGTTCGTGCAGAACCTGGACGGGAGGGCCCGGAGGAGGGGGGAAGACCGGCGCCGTAGGATCGAGCTCGACTCGCCCAATGACTCGCACATCCTGATCGGCGGAGTTGAGTTCGCGGACCTCAAAGGTCTGGGTCGTTGCTTCAGGCATTGGGATGACGAAGGCGTGACCCAGTGCAAGCATGACACCGGGGTGGGCGCGACCCAGCAGGAGAAGCTGATTGAGCAAAGGAGGATCTTCGGTCGCAGCGGAGATCAGGTAGGAGAGTTTGGATGCTGCCCCGAGAGGTTCGTCCGGACCATTGTTGAGCTCACTGCCGGTGACGGTGTCACGATAGATGCCGGTGATTCGCTGAATCAAAGCGGGTGCGTTGAAGTCAACTTTGGCGCCGAGTTCGAGGAGGGCACGAACGGTTTCTGGGTTCCCTTGAAGCACGGTAATCCCGGCCCTTTGGTAGGGGTTGGCTGAAGCGATTCCACCGTCTTTGCGGTAAATGCCGAAGCGCATGCCAAGGGTGGTCGTAATATCTCCCGGCTGCCAGGTGATGTAGGCATGGGTTCGCCCCTCCCTTTCGTAGGAGGTGCCGGAGGTGACGACCAGCTTATCGGTATTCTGCGCGAGGGCCGTTGCCACGAGGGCGGTGGCGATGAGCAAACGTCTGAGGAATTTCATCGAGAAAAAGGGTTGGGCATCAAAGGTCGACATCCCACGAGCCACCTTGGTAGGTGACCGTAGCGGTTTTCTTGAACTTCAGGCAGAAGGGACACCAGCCGGCTTTGCCCGTGAGCGATCCTTTGCCTCGCATGCGCAACTCGCCGCCTTGCATCAGGCCAACGAGTCGCACCTCGCCTTTGATGGAAACCACGCAAAGGGCTTCGCCACTGACGCCGAGGAGCATTTTCCCGCCAAAGGTGGGGCCTTCGACGAAGTAGAAGGCTCCGGCGCCGACTCCGGCAGAAATGTTGAAGAAACAAGAGGCGGGTATCCCAAGGACGACTTCGGAAACGGGCACCCAAACTTCGCCGTAGACGTAGCCCCCGGTGAAGGGGGGAGAGCCAAGGAGTTCGGCGACGTCTTTGTCGATGAGCAACAGGGGCTCAAGAGTGCAGGTCCGGCCGATGAAGAAGGCTCCAGCGGCCTCATAGCCACTGATGCCCATGCGGATCGAAGCACCGAGGTAGGCTTCGCGACCATCGACGCCGTCTTCGAGGTTGGGATCGATGGTGAAGCCCACGGTCGCATTCAATTCCTGTAGCTGAAAGCTTTGGAAATTGAGTTGGCCGGTCATGACAAAATAGCCGGCGATCCCTTTGGGGTAAACCGAACCAGTGGTATTCATGGCGAACTTCAAGCCGATGCTGGCTCTCAATTCGGGACTGATCCACCCCAGTCCAACGTCTTCGACGCCGATGCGAACTTCCATGGCTTTTTCTCCCGGTGCGAGGCACGCCGATGGTGCGAAGTCGTCACCGGAATCGTAGCAAAGGATTTCGACATATGCATGGAACTCCAAGTCGTCGGGAATCTTCATCTGCCAATGCGCGTCGATGCGCAGGCGCTTGAGAGAATCGCCTTGAACATGGGCATAGCCGTCGATGCCTCCAGCCCCCGTGAACTCGTTGATGCTCCCTACGAGCCCATTGATCGCATCGTCGAGGGGCCCGAGGGATTCTTTGATGAGATCCTTGATGACGCGGTTGATTTCTTCAAAGACGGAATCGACCGCAGAGCGCATGGCCAGCTCCAGATCGTAGACCTGCTGGCGCAGGGCATATTGGATCTGGCGCATGAAGTCGCTAGCGAGGAGGGCATCGCGCAGCTCCAGGCGAAGCTGGAGAGCGAGATCCTCCGGAGAGAACTCCGCGAAGATGGAGAAGGAATAGAGATTGAGGGGGAGGTCGAGATCGAGTCCCGCGGCGATGGCCTGATCCTGAACCCATGCATGGGCGGCGGATTCGAGTGAGGCCATCATTGATGCGATTTCATCGAAGGGCATCAGCGCTTCATCGATGATTTCGTTGAACTGGTTGAAGATCTCGGCTCCGTCGGAGAGTCGCCCACGCATCTCGGCGAGGACGTCACGGATTTGTCCGAGGGTCTCACCGATGCGGTCGAGCGCGGGTCGAACTTCATCGAGTAGGGCGCTGATTTCCTCGTCCGCTCCACTGAGGATGGCATTGACCAATGGTTGCAGGGCGGGACCGATCTCGGGGCCCAGAAGATCTCGCATCAGGTAACCCACGAGATTGCGAAGAATCTCATATTCACCTCCATTCTGATACAGAAGCCCAGGAAGAAGGTCGTCGACTTCAGGCGGATCGATGGCGGGTTCACCCTGGTAGATTTTGACCTGCCCTGAGACGGAATCGATGGCGAGGATGGCACGCACCAAGGCCTGATCGACTCGATTGAGCATGCTGGTGATGTCTTGATTGGCGTCCCTCAGGGCGCTGAGTCGGTCGCGGACGGAAGTCACCGCACCACCGCTAGTGGCAAAGGCTTCGTTGATGATGGCATTGGCGCTGTCCGCCGGGAGAGTTCGCCATTGGTTGAAGCTCAAGCCCGCGTCCTTGGCATTTTGGTAGCTGGCTGAAAGGCGGGCATGGAGGGGGAGGAGGACGTCGAGTTCGACACCGTCCAGGGCCTCGGCGAGGACGGCATCAAGGTTGTCGCTGACGAGATTCGAAAGGTCGTCGATGCCATCGTTGAGCGCTCCGGTGACTGCCCCCGTGGCGGCGTCGGTGAGGGCACGGGCAGCGCCGAGTTGTTCGTCGACAAGGTCGAAGGCCATGTTGGCGAGGCTGATTTGTGGGAGCCCTTCATATTGGGCTCCGAAGCTGATTTCTGCGTCTTCGGGACCGAGAAAGTCCACTTGGTTGTAGGCATCGCGGAGAATGAACAGGTCCCGCTTGTCCGGCTTCATGGTCCGGAAGTAGCGGCCGACCGGGCTCCAACGCAGAGGGTAGTCGAGGGGGATCACACCGAAGAGAGATTGCTCGGCGTGAACGAGAAAGGCATTCGAGGTGTTCTCGTCGGGATTGAGGTATTCGGATTTGTCGAGTGAAGGAGGAAACCCGCGATGGGTTTCATCGAAGCCTTCATGATTGAAAAAGGTATGGGGACCGTCGCTCCAGCCGCCACAAAGGTAGATCGGAGCATTGGGATTCGGCTGAGCACTGCTGAGGAAGTGCACCTTCAGGTCTTCGAAATAGGGAACATCGAGGAGCCCTGCGAAGGCGGCCTGGCCGATGCCATCCGGTGCCGCCAGTGGGTCGGTGAAGTAGAGCTGGGTGGAGGCGTGAAGGGTGTATTGTTTGTCGTCAGGCCCATCGATGCGGATGGACGAAGGGATGCCGAGGCGAGAATTGTAGGCGGGGTTGCCCGTGACTGCCGTGCCCAGTTCTCCGGTAGGGAGAAACTCCAATTGACCGGCGAGGAGTCCGGGGATGTGGGCAACCTCGGTGGTGGCGCCTACGATGAGTGTGCGATCAGGGTAGCATTTTCCCGGACCCGGGTCGGAGACTGGTTCGAAGGCAAACGCTTTGGGTTGGAAGACCGAGTTCCAATCGCGTAGCGACTTCTCCCCTTTGTCCGCGGGGTCGATCCCCATATCGCCGGTGATATCGCCGGTGCAGGTGAGCATGAGCCCCTGAAATTGCTGAGTGAAATCGGCGGGTGGGGGAACGACCAACAAACCGTCGAACCAGGAATCGACGTTTTCACTGGAGAGAAAGGTGAGCTGGAACTGAGCCACTGCAAAATCGAAGCCGTAAAGGGACATGGAAGGATCGAAAGTTCCGTCCGTGGCGACGTGGCGGCCGCTGATTCCGCTGAAGCGAGCATAGTATTTCGATGCCGTCGGAAGGAGATCGTAGGCGTAGTCGGAGGTATTTCCCGCGATCTTGCTGGCGCCCTGATGGCCGCTGTTTTCGACTGTGTAGGTGAGGCCGGCGTAGTCGCCGAAGCCCGTGCGGTAGTCGGGTGTTTCCGGTCGCACGAGTTCACCGGGATGGTTTTCGTTGTCGTAGCCTTCGAGGAGCAAGATTCCCGGGGCGAGGAAATCTGAGGTCGCCTGATAGGGTGCCAAGTCACGCAAGGGGTTCTGGTCGGACGTCAGGTGATAGCCCGGCATGTAGAAGCGAGCGGTGGTAAAGTCGTTGGTGCGGTGGGTGTAGTCGGTGAGGTTGCCGAGGCCATCGCCTTTCCAGCCCCAACTCAAACGGGTCGATCCGGCATCCCCAGTCGCAGTCACACCTCCACTGGGTGAAAGGGCGAGCCGACCGTCATACGGGGTAAGGGAGAGCGTGGTGAGGCTGGCGGCACCTGCGGTGCAGGGGTCGTCACCACAGGCGAGGTCATATTCGAGGTCGACTGGATCGGGGTTGCTCAGACTGCCGTAGGTGATGCGACCTTCGTTGATTTCGATGGCATCCTGGCCGCTCCAACTGAGCAGGGCGCCCAGGGGGAAGTGGGCTGCGAGTTTCCCCGGAAGGGTATCGATGAGGGCCGTAGTGCGAGCCGAGCCGTCATGGGCAGATCCGGTGACGGTGATGGTGCTCCCGCTCGAGAGGCTGGTGAAGCGGAGGAAGCCATCGTTGCTGAAGCGTTCGCGCATGGCGACGGGATCATCGAGTTGGGCGGCGGGCAAATTGGCCAAAGCCGTGTAGGCCGCCTGCGCCATGTGTTCACAAGCTGAGGCAACGAAATCGATGGTGCCGGAAAGATCGACGGAGAATTCCGATACGGTGAAACGAAGGGGGTGGCTCTCGTCGAACATCCGGGCATTGGCGCCAAGGGCGGCGTAGAGGGGAGAGGCGAGCTGGATTTGATGGTTCAGGCTGAGGCCGGTGGAAAAGAGCCAATGGTTTTCGGCGTGGTAGGGGTCGATGGATACGTCCGTGACGACTCCGAGGCCCTGGGGGAAATGCAAGAGGGCTGAGCTGACTTGAGGACCGGAAGGGGTGACTTGTGGGGTGCCGAACTCGACTTGCAGATGTCCAAGTTCATCGAGGACCGGGCCGGCACCATCGACGCGGACGATTTCCTCACTGCCGGATTGCACCACGGCGAGACCGGAGTCCTTGAGGAGGGCCGAGAGAGCCACACCGGAGCCGAATCCCAAGTCGGGACGATCCGGGATTTCTCCACCCAAGGGAGACAATTGGATCCCGGTCATGACACCGCCGGGATCGAGACTGGAGACCCCCGGATCGTTGGCGACGTCGATCATGTGGGTCGTCAAAGATCCGAACTGGAGTTCTCCGTTGAAATGGAGCAACCGCTCGGCGGGGAGTGTCTGCGACTCGTCGGGGGCGTAGCTTGCATTCGCCTCAAGGTGCTCGATGTGGACGGTCAGTTCATAGGTCTTGGAGCGCGATTCGAGCTGAACTAAAGGGATCAAGGAAGCGGTGATCTGGCGGTTGCCAATCAAGTGCGCCACAGGACGTCCGCCGATCTCCGCATGAGTGAGTTGTTTGTTGTTGAGGGTGACGATGCCATCGTCGGCGAGAGGAATCTCGGGCCCGCCACCGGCCTCATGGAGATCGAAGTCGGCTCGGATCTGGGTGACATCCAAGGCGGGCGCTGCTTCGAAGTCGTCGTAGCGGCCCAAAGCGAGGGTGGCGACGGCTTGGAAGGTGTCTTTGTCGGGATCGGTGGCGATGAGGGACGACCGGGTCCATTGAAGATCGGTCAGGGCGGTGAGGATGTTGAAGGCTTTGTCCTGAGGATCCGTGTTGGTGAAATGAAATGCCGGAAGGTTTTCGGTCAGAGGGCTGCCGGTGGTGGCGACCGTGGTCCAGATGCCTCCGACCTGGCGCTGCAGCGCGCATTCGAAATGGTAGCGTTTTCCCAACTCAAGAGTGGCGACGGGGTCCGCTGATAGGATGAAGTCGAGGGTGCGGGAAGTGAAGAGATTGACGCTGAAGGTCTGAGGGAGAGAGAAGACTTCCTTGGCTTTGCCTCCGCCGTTGAATACGTCGGTCACTGCGACCTCTGAGCCCGTCTCGTCGTAGAGGGTCGCCGCGACGCGGAACGTACCGGATTCGCTGCTGAAGCTATTGGAGGAAAAATTCAGACGTGCCGTCGCGGTGACTCCGTGGCGATACCATTGCGTGGGATCGGCCTTCGCCTCATCGGCATCGAGCACGGAGAATACCGGCTCGGGGGAGGCATAGTCATCCCCGGGAACGATTCCAGCGAAGCCGCTACTGATCGTGGCCGAGGCGGGAGATACCAGGCAGAGAAGACCGGCGACGGCGGCCGACCGAAGGAAGGTGGTGCGCTTTTCCATGGACCCTGAGGTTGGTCCTCGCATTCAGGCCCCGTGATCGCGGGGGGATCAAGTTCAAAGGAGAATGTGACCGGATTGTGAACGAGGTATTGGCAAACCATCCCCGGAATCGGGGAGCAGGGGGGCAGGGAGGAGATCCCTCGTTTGGCGTTCCAATGGGGGAAGGATTTTCCATCGATGGATCTTTGTTTTGCGTTGAGCGAGTTGAGTGTTAGAAAGACGGCCTATGTCCGAAGAAACTCTCCCACCCAAAAAGAAAGGCTCCTGCTTGCTGATCGGGCTCATCACCTTGTTGGTTGTCGGGATTGCTGGAGCAGCGATCTGGTGGTGGTCCAACCGCCCGATTCAACCGGTGAACTTGTCGGCGACCGAACGCCAACAGGTCGAGGAGAAGATCGAAGCCATCCAGGGGGGGGAGGTTCCTGCCGCTGGACGGGTCGACCCGACCTATGAGAAGGGCGTTCGGGAAATTGTGCTTACCGAGAAGGAGTTGAATGGGCTGCTCCATCAAAATACTTCTTTGGGAGACAAGCTGAAGTTCGAGCTCGTGAAGGACGCGGTGCATGCCCGGTTGGAAACCGATCTCGATCCCGATCTGCCTCTGGTGGGTGGCAAGCGTCTCAAGGCGCGGGCACGGTTTCTGATCACTCAAGATGAGTCTGGACCTCATTTCGTGATCGATGATGTGACGGTATGGGGGATCTCCCTTCCCAATGACTGGTTGGCCGGATGGAAGGGGCGAGACTTGGTGGGTGAATCGATCGGGCAGGGTCCTTCTGGAGAAAGGCGAGGCCTCGCGGGGGTTGAATCGATGCAAGTTCGCTCCGGGGAGATTTGTATTCAGTTGAAAGAGTAAGGCATGGGAGTTGCCTCGAAAGTTGAGTATTTTGGCGAAATATCGAATTTCAGAAACACGATGAACGTTCGAATGAATCGATTCCTCCTAGGGCTTGATGGCTTCGGCCGATGCAGTGGAATGCGACCAGCGGTAGGCGCGGCTTGTTTTCTTCTGATGATGATGTCCGGAGTGAAGGCGGCCGATCCTTTGATGCTGACGGACAAGAGCGGGACGACGATTGAGGTTCAGGTGGAGGCCTGTGATGGAGTGAATGTTGAAGTCACCCGAGTATCCGATCGGAAGACCTTCACCATCCCCATGAACCGGCTGGATCAAGAATCCGTGGTGCGCCTTCAGGAATGGCAGGCACGGGGTGGAGGGTTGATCAAAACCTTTGGCATTGAGGTCAATACGGGAAAGAGCAATGGAACCAAGTCGGGAGACGATTTTGATGATAAGCGGGTGAATCTGGACCCAGTGGTGGCATTATCCAATCCGCACAACTCGATGAACACCTGTGCCTGCAAGATGACGGTGGTGTTCTATGGTCGCCCGGTCGTGGACCGATCCGCGATGCATATTTTCAAGACCATCACTTTTGAGATTCCGGAGATTCCACCGGGAAAGACTCAAGAGTTCAAAGTCGGAAAGATTTCGGCGGCCTACGACAACCGTGGGTATTCGAAGTTTGGAGCTCGCTATGCGGGATACGTGGTGGTGCTCCACGACGGTCCGGGGACGACCTGGTTTTCGACCCGGTCCGTGCCGAGTTCATTGGTGACGGGCAACGAGTTGGCTTTCTTGAAGGTCCAGACGGGCAAGGACTACGATAAGGCCTTCGAAGAACTGGAGCTCGCCCGATATTCGGACGACTGAGGGTCGGATTTTTTGGGATTCGCATTTGAAGTCTTTTGACATTCCGAAGGAATTTTGGAAAAATGCGGAGTTCCCATGATTTACAGGCATATCTACCAGGAAGTGGTGATGTATTTGAACGGGGAAACCGGCGCCCCGCCGACCAGCTGTGCTTGCCGGAGGCTCTGCCGAGCCTTGCCGGAGGGACACAAACCGAAGTGCTGGAGTCTATGCCAACAGATTGTTTTTGAGTCGATTGGCCTGGAGAAGTTGATCGGCAGTGGGGACTTTGAGGAAAAAATGCGGATGGCTCGCCATATCCACGAGATGCTGATCGAGACGTGGATGCTCTCGAGGGACGTCGAGACCCGGAGCGATCTCCTGGGATACGCCAACCGGATCCTGGATCATTGCCGCGATATGGAGCGCCGCGCCCAGCTCGGAGCTTCTTTCCATCCTCCAAGTTTGGGCGAGTCGCCCAACTAAGCCGGGATGGGAAAAGAGGTAGCGCCTCGCTGGGGCTACCGATGGGAGGCGCGGCGGCACCCAATCGAGGGGATTGGCGACTTTCGGGAAATGGGCAAAGCTTCGTTCGTCTTCAGGAAGTCCCCCGACGCTGGCGACGCCCCCCAATCACCAGCGCCCGCCCCCCCAAATGGCCCCAACCTTTCTCTTCCCCTCTGGAGAGGTTTGGGGCCCTTCCCGTTTCAAGCGGGAAGCAATCAGCGCCGCATGGTGCCGGTGGCAAGGAAGCGTTGATGGAATTCGAAGGCCATCTGGAGGCTCTGAGGAGTGTGGCCGGCGATGACTCCGTGGAGGTAAGCATCGAGTTCATCGCGATAGTCGGGATGGACGCAGTGAGCGATGATTTCCTCGGCCCGTTCGGTGGGGTCCTTGCCACGAAGGTCGGCGATGCCTTGCTCGGTGATGACAACCTGGACGCTGTGTTCGCTGTGGTCCATGTGACTGACGAGCGGGACAATGGTGCTGATGTCGCCACCCTTGGCGATGGACGGGCAGGTGAAGATCGAGATGAAGGCATTCCGGGTGAAATCCCCGGAGCCACCGATGCCGTTCATGAGGTCGTTGCCCATGAGGTGGGTCGAGTTCACGTTGCCGAAAATATCGATCTCGATGGCGGTGTTGATGGAGATGATCCCGAGGCGGCGGACGATTTCCGGATTGTTGGAAATCTCCTGAGGACGAAGGACGATGCGATCCTTGAAGTAATCCAGGTTGGCATACACTTGGGACAGGACCGGCGGGCTGAGGGTGAGGGAGGTGCCGCTGGCGAAGGTGATATCTCCCTTCTCCATGAGGCCGATGACGGAGTCTTGCACGACTTCCGAGAAGAGCTGAAATGGAGGGATCTCCGGGTGGCTTCCCATGGCCCCGAGAACGGCGTTGGCGATGTTGCCGACGCCGGACTGGATGGGGAGAAATTGTTTCGGAATGCGTCCGGCGCGGAGTTCCGCGGCGAGGAAGGTGGCGACGTTCTCGCCAATTTGCAGGGTGGTGGCGTCGGGCTCTTTGAACTCGGCGACCTCGTCGGGCAGATTGGTTCGGACGATCCCGATGATCTTGCTGGGATCGACGCGCACGGAGCGACTGCCAATGCGGTCGTGAGCCGTGGTCATCGGAATGGGCAGGCGGATGGGGGGATCGTAGGGTTCATAGATGTCGTGGATGCCCCGCAGACCGACCGGGTGGAACTCGTTGAGTTCGATGAGGATTTTGTCGGCTTCCTGGCAGAAAGTGGGAGCGGCTCCGACCGAGGTGGTGAGAACAATTTGACCATCGGCGGTGACGTCGCAGGCCTCCACGACGGCGAGGTGGAATTTTCCGAGAAAGCCGTAGCGGATGTTCTGCGGCAGCACCGAGAGGTGCATGTCGAAGAAGTGAGTTCGGCCTTCGTTGATGGATTTGCGGAGGGCACCGTTCGATTGATAGGGGGTGCGCCAGGAAATGGCGTCGGCACGGGCAAGTTCTCCATCGAGCGAGTCGCCCGTGGAGGCGCCGGTGACGACGCCAATTTTGAATTCCCTTCCGGCCGCATGTTCCTCGCGAGCGCGAGCGGCAATGGCTTTTGGGATGGCCTTGGCCGCCCCGGCGGGGGTGAATCCGCTGAATCCGATGGTCATGCCGTTTTGGACATATGCGGCGGCTTCACCGGGACTCAGTTCCGGGAAGTTTCTGGGCTTGAAAGGATGAGTCATGGCTCGTGGAGGGTTCGATTTCGACGGGAGTTTTAGTGGCCACCCAGGAGGGCGAGGAAGTAGCCGGCGGCGAGGGCGGTTCCGATAACCCCGGCGACGTTGGGTCCCATGGCGTGCATGAGGAGGTAGTTGTGAGGATCCGCCTTGAGGCCTTCGGTGTGGCTGACGCGAGCCGCCATCGGCACAGCGGAAACTCCTGCAGAACCGATGAGCGGGTTGATCTTGTTTTTGCTGAAAACATTCATGAGTTTGGCCATCAGGACGCCACCTGCGGTGGAGAAGCCGAAGGCGATGACGCCGAGTACGATGATCATCATGGTTTCCAGGCGGAGGAATCGGTCACCTTGCATGGTGATGCCGACGCTGGTGCC
This sequence comes from Haloferula luteola, assembly GCF_014201715.1. Taxonomy (GTDB): domain Bacteria; phylum Verrucomicrobiota; class Verrucomicrobiia; order Verrucomicrobiales; family Akkermansiaceae; genus Haloferula; species Haloferula luteola. The sequence goes on along the minus strand of NZ_JACHFD010000013.1, from coordinate 28,807 downwards.
GAGGAAGATGGTGATGATGTTGATGATTTCGTTCTGAGCGGCCTTGGTCAGTCGTTCGGTGACACCGCATTCGCGCAGGAAGTTGCCAAGCATGAGCATGGCGATCAGCGGAGCGACGGGCGGAACGAGCAGGATGCAGAGGACAGTGACGGCCAGGGCGAAGATGAGCTTCTCTAGGCGGCTGACTTTGCGCAGACTCTTCATGCGAATCTTGCGTTCCGCTTCATTGGTGAGGGCGCGCATGATGGGCGGCTGGATCACAGGGACGAGCGCCATGTAGCTATAGGCAGCCACTGCGATGGGAGCCATCAGCTCGGGAGCCAGTGCGTTGGAGAGGAAGATCGAGGTAGGACCGTCGGCACCACCGATGATGCCGATCGAGGCGGCTTGCTTCGCGGTGAATCCCAGAGCGATGGCGCCGAGGAAGGTGACGAAGACGCCCAATTGGGCGGCAGCACCGAGGAGGAGCATGCGTGGGTTGGCGATGAGGGGGCCGAAGTCCGTGAGAGCGCCGACGCCCAGGAAGATGATGGGCGGGAAAATCTCCAAGACCACGCCAAGGGAAATCCAGTGGAAGAATCCACCAGTATGGTGGCTGGACAGTTCGGTGAGGGTTTGGCCTTCGATGACGGTGGTCCCGAGAGGTGCCGGAGCATCCACGACGCGGCCGGAAGAGGGCGACCAGACGAGGAAATCATCGCGCGTCACCTCAATCTGCCCCCCTGCGAAAGGAACACGGACCGGGGTGGATGTCGCGGCCGGGTTGGAGTCGTCGGTGGGCGTCGGAGTTTCGGGCCGAATGACGAAGAGGAGGGCGCCTTCTCCAGCTTGGTAGCGGGCGGATTCGGCCTGGAACAAGGCCTCGATTTCGTCGGGTTTGAGTCGAATGAGGTGATCGGGTCGTTCGTGAGGAACGCGTTCGATGGTCACCACCTCACCAGGTTGAACCATGGAGGCGACGATGGAGCCGGTGGCCGGGCTGCGGACAGGACCGGCGGGTTTCTCAATCAGGTTTTCGGTCGGGAGGTTGGCGAGCAGGGCGCCGAAGGCGATGGGGATCAACAGCAGGGGTTCGAAGCCTTTGTAGACGGCGAGCCAGAGCAAGATGAGGACCACGCCCCACATCACGATCATGCGCCATTCAAGGCCTCCGAATCCCGTGAGGTGGACGAGTTGCTGGAGTTGTTCGAGCATGGGAGTGGGTGGTTGAGGTGAAAGGATGAGGACTTCAGGCGATGACGAGGAGCTCCTGGCCTTCGTCGACGGCGTCGCCGGCTTTGACGGCGATGGATTTCACGGTGCCGGCCTGAGTGGCACTGACGACGGTGTTCATTTTCATGGCCTCAAGGGTGAGGACGGGTTGACCGGCGGTGACTGTTTGGCCAACGGCGACTTCGACTGAGACCACCACGGCGGAAAGCGGACTGAGCAGGGCACCGCCGTCGCCAGACGGGGTGGCGACCGGGGCGGTGGGCGCGGGCGCGGCTGCAGGTGCGGCCACGCTGGCGGCGCGCACCGGTGTGCCGATGAGGGGTTGAACAGCGGTGGATTCTTCGCCGAGAAGCTCAACTTGAACGTCGTAGCTCTTGCCGTCGACGGTGATGCGGAGATGTTTCATGGAATCAGGGGTAGAGTGAAAAATGTTAGATAAAGTGGATTAGCGAACACGGTGGGACGAGAAGATCTGGCGGCGGCCTTCGTGGGCCCATCCGTCCCGACTCGGGGCCATGTAGACGATCTGATGGGGTTGCCCTTCGAGGGCGATGTGGACTGCGGCGGCGATGACTGCCGGGATGGCTTCGTTGCCCGTGACGGGAACGGGCGCCGCCAGGGGGGCGGAGGCCGTAGGGGCCACCGCCGGTTTGGGCTTGGGCGCACGACTGAAGGCGAGTCCGTTGAGCGTGATGAAAAGCATCAGCACGCCGAGGACGAAGAGGACGAGCACCTGTCCGACGAGGAGGAACTCGAGGGACTGATTGATCGTGGGGTGGGTCGGAAGATTCGCGAGGATCGGGATCATGGGATCTTAGAGTGGGATGTTTCCGTGTTTTTTGGGTGGGCGGGTATCGCGCTTGGACAAGGTGGCTCGCAGGGCGAGGGCGATGCGGGTGCGCGAACCGGCAGGGGTGATCACATCGGTGATCATGGCGCGTGCGGCGGCTTGATACGGGGATGCAAACTCGTCGCGGTATTGTTCGATGAGTTGGGCAGTAAGTGCGGCGGGGTCCTCGGAGGCTTCGATTTCTTTGCCGAAGAGGATCCGAGTTGCGCCTTCCGCGCCCATGACGGCGATCTCCGCAGTGGGCCAGGCGAGGACGAGGTCCGCCCCGAGGTCCGCGGAACACATGGCGAGGTAGGCCCCCCCATAGGCTTTGCGCATGATCAAGGTGATCTTGGGGACGGTGGCCGCCGCGTAGGCGAAGAGCATCTTGGCTCCGTGGCGGATGATTCCGCCGCGTTCCTGGGCAAGACCCGGCATGAAGCCAGGGGTATCGACGAGGTTGACGATGGGAATGTTGAAGATGTTGCAGGTGCGGATGAAGCGCGCGCCTTTGTCGGAGGAGTCGATGTCGAGGGTTCCGGCGCGGACGGCGGGCTGGTTCGCGACGATGCCGACCACGACGCCACAGATTCGGGCAAAGCCGACGACGAGGTTCTTCGCAAAGTCGGGCATGATTTCCATGAAGCTGTCGGGGTCGACCAATCGATCGATGACCAACTGCACGTCGAGCGGGGCTTTCGGGTTGTCCGGCACCAGCTCGTTCATGCCGAGGTCCGGCGTGGTGTTGATGGGTTGGTCGAGGTCGTGGGGGGGATCGGCCACGTTGTTCGCGGGCAGGTAGGAAAGAAGCCGCGATGCGAGGGCCATGGCGTGAGTGTCGTCACTGGCCACGAGGTGGATGTTGCCGCTGACCGTGGCATGGGCTGCGGCGGAGGCGAACTGGGCGAGTTCGGCGTTTTCCCCGGTGGCGGCTTTGATGACGCCCGGACCGCAGATGAACATGTTGGCGTTCTTCTCGGTCATGATGAGGAAGTCCATCAGGGCTGGGGAATACGCGGCACCCCCGGCGCAGGGTCCGGCGATGATGGCGATCTGGGGAACGACGCCGGAAAGGAACACGTTTTTGAAGAAGACCTTGCCGTAGCCAGAAAGGGAGTCGACGCCCTCTTGAATGCGCGCTCCGCCGGAGTCATTGACTGCCACCACGGGGATGCCGACGTCGTGCGCGTAGTCCATGAGTTGGCAGATTTTGCGCGCATGGATGCGCCCGAGGGAGCCGCCGCTGACGGTGAAGTCTTGGCTGTAGGCGGCGACGGCGCGTCCTTCGACAAAGCCGGTCCCACAGACCACGCCATCATAGGGCAGTTGTTTGGTTTCCATGCCGAACGCGGAGCAGCCGTGCTGGGCGTGCATGCCGAATTCTTGGAAGGTGCCCGGGTCGAAAAGGGTTTCGAGGCGCTCGCGGGCTGCGAGCATGCCCTTCTCTTTGCGCTTGGCGAGTTTGTCCAGGCCTCCGGCTTCGCGTGCCTTTTGGCGGCGATTTTCGAGGTCTTCCAGTAGTTTTGGATCGATGGCCATGGTCGTGATGGGTGGGGGTGTCAGGAAGGTTTCGACATGCAGAACTCGGTGAGCACGCCGTGGGTGGACTTTGGATGAAGGAAGGCGACGAGTTTGTTGGCGGCGCCTTCGAAGGGGACTTCGTGGATCAAACGGATGCCACTTTGGGCGGCCTGGCCGAGCTGGCCGGCGATGTCGTCTGTGCGGAAAGCGATGTGGTGGATGCCCTCACCATTTTTCTCGAGGAACTTGGCAATCGGGCTTTCTTCGGAGGTCGGCTCGAGCAGTTCGAGATGAACGCCGCCACAGTCAAAGAAGGCGGTGCGGACTTTCTGGGACTCGACTTCCTCGCGGCCGTGGCAGTGCAGGCCGAGGGAGTCCTCATAGTATTGGCAGGCTTCGTCCAGGTTGCGGACGGCGATGCCGAGGTGGTCGATTTGCTGGATCATGGATCGAATCAGTCGATGGTTGATAAGAACATCTCCATCCGGAAGCCGGCGTCGGTTGCCGTGCCACCCTCACCCCGGTCGGCCCTTGCGGGCTCCGCGCCACCCATGGTGGTTCCCTTCCTCAGGAGGTTCACGTCACCACGCTTGCCGAGACCTTGATCCGGGCCAAGTCCCGTCCCTGCGCCTAAACTCGGATAAGCCTCGCATTTGCTGCGATGGCGGCCCGGGAGCTACGACGATTCTCATAATTCACGCAAATCCTGCGGGTGGAACGCAAGCTGCCTGCAGCCAGGGATTCGGCGGATCGAAGCGGTGCGACGGCATTTCTTGCGCGGCTTTTGGGATGGGACGGGATGAGGAAATGGGACGGATGAGAGATAGATTTCCCCGTGCCGCCCGGATGGTGGCTGACGAGTCAGAGGGTCGATGCCCTCGCTTCCTCTCCCCGAACTCCCATTTCCAGTCCTGCCATGAGTTCCACTGAAACGCCTGTTGCTCCGCCTGCTCCCGTTGAGTTTCCTCCGGTCAGCGAAACGGAGTGGAGATCCGCCGCGGAAGCCCTCTTGAAAGGGGCGCCGTTTGATAAAGTGATGCTGACGCCGACGGCGGAAGGCATCACGTTGCAACCCATTTACCGGCGTGAAGTGTTGGAGGGGCTGCCAGGGGCTGCGACTTTGCCGGGTCTCGATGGTGGCCTGCGTGGGCATCATGCGGAGGGATATCGATTGCAGCCTTGGGAGATCGCGCAGGAGTTGCCCTATGGTGATCCGACGGAGTTCAACCGGGCGCTGCTGATGGATCTGGCACGCGGGCAGAACTGCGTGAATGTTTTGCTGGATATTGCGACGGTGAACGGTCGCGATCCGGACTCCGCTCCTGCTGGAGAGGTGGGAGCCTGTGGACTCTCACTGGCTTCACTCGCGGACATTCGGAAAGCTTTTTCCCAGGTACTGCCGGATGCCGTGTCTTTTCATTTTCAGCCCGGTTGTGGGGGGTTGCCCGTCATGGCCTTGTTTGAAGCGTGGCTGGAAGAGCGGGGAGTGGACCGTGCCAACGTGCGAGGTGCCCTGAACATGGACCCCTTGGGCATGCTGTCTGCCTCCGGATCGTTGCCCGGATCGCTCGGGCAGATCTACGATGAAATGGCGGCATTGGCCCGCCACCATCTGGGGGCGATGCCTGGATTCACCTCAGTGGGAGTGAGCACGATGGCAGCTCACGGAGCGGGAGCGAGTGCCACTCAGGAGCTGGGGATTGCCTTGGCGACTGGGCTTGCCTATGTAAAAGCTCTGGTGGATCGAGGCCTGTCGGTGGATGAGGCGGCATCCCAGATTTCCTTCACATTCTCCATCGGAGGGAACTTCTTCATGGAGCTTGCGAAGTTCCGCGCGTTCCGACCTCTTTGGGCCCGTGTGGTGGCGGCGCTCGGCGGGGCAGAGTCGTCGGGCAAGGCGCGCATTCATGGACGGACCGGGATCTATAATAAGACGCGGCATGATCCTTATGTGAATCTGCTGCGTACGACCACAGAAGCTTTGTCCGGAGTGCTTGGAGGGGTGGATAGCTTGTGTGTGGGTGCCTTTGATGAGTGCCTGCGGGTTCCCGATGATTTTTCTCGGCGGATCGCACGCAACACTCAGGTCATTCTGCAGGAGGAATGTGAGATACCGGCGGTCGTGGATCCTGCGGGAGGGTCGTGGTTTGTGGAATGGTTGACCGATCAGGTGGCCCAAAAGGCATGGGAGGAGTTCCAGAAAATTGAGAAGCAAGGGGGGCTGCTGTGCGCACTTGAAGGGGGCACATTGCAAGTGGAGGTCGCGAAAGTTCATGGAGGGAGAGAGAAGCTGCTCGCCCAGCGGCGGGCGTCGCTGGTGGGGACGAATCAGTATCCCGATATCGGAGAGAAACCCCTGGCCGCCCGGGGCTGTGATTTCGCCACCTTGCGGGAAAAGCGCGCTCAGGAGTTGGCCGAATTCCGGACGGGAGCGGATCCGGAAACCGATCTGGATGTGATGGCTCGCCTGTCCCATTTGTTGGATGGGGCCGAGCTCTCATTGCTGCCGTCCATGGTGGCCGCCGTGAAGGCAGGGGCTACCATCGGGGAGATCACGCGTGCGTTGCGAGCAGGGGTGGCGGAAGGCCCAGTGGTGGCACCATTGACCTCGACGCGCCTGGCGCGCACTTACGAGGAACTCCGCCAGGCAGCGGATGCATTCAAGGTGGCAACGGGAAGCCTTCCTGCGATCCATTTGGCGACTTGCGGTGTGCTAAGGCGCCACAAGGCGCGGGCGGATTTCACGCGCTCGTTTTTTGCCACTGGCGGATTCGAATGCGCCTATGCTGAAGGTTCGTCGGATGCGGCGGAGATCGCCTCCCGCGCCCTGGCTTCGGGAGCTCGCCTGGTGGTGATCTGTGGCCACGATGAGGACTACCCCAGCTTGGTGCCCGATGTGACGACTCGGATCAAAGCTGCGGATCCGGGTGTGCAAGTTCTCCTTGCCGGTTTCCCCGGCGATCATGAAGCGGCCTATCGCGAAGCCGGTCTCGATGACTACATTTTTGTCAAATCCAACAACTACGAGGTGAATCGTCGTTACCTCGTGAAGCTCGGAGTCCTCCATGGCTGATCCAGCCCTTTTACCATGAATCCCGTTGATTTTTCTACGCTTCCGTACAAGCCCGCGCTGCCTGGCAGCGAAGCGGCCCGCTGGTCCGCTGCCGTCACCGATGCTACCGGCCGCACGCCGGAACAATGGGTGACGGAGACGATGGAACGCATCCCGGTGAAGCCTCTCTACACGGTGGCGGATTATGAAGGGATGACCCACTTGGATTACTCTGCCGGTTTGCCGCCGTTTTTGCGTGGGCCGTACGCGACGATGTATGTGTTTCGTCCGTGGACGGTTCGCCAATACGCGGGCTTCTCCACAGCAGAGGAGTCGAATGCCTTCTACCGCCGGAACATCGCTGCTGGGCAACAAGGTTTGTCGGTGGCGTTCGACCTAGCCACTCACCGTGGATATGACAGCGATCACCCACGGGTGGTGGGAGATGTCGGGAAGGCAGGAGTCGCCATCGATTCGGTGGAGGACATGAAAGTCCTGTTCGATTCGATCCCGCTCGATCGGGTGTCGGTTTCGATGACGATGAACGGTGCGGTGATCCCAGTGCTGGCGTTTTATATCGTCGCTGCGCTTGAGCAGGGCTGCACGCTCGATCAGCTGAGTGGAACGATCCAGAACGACATCTTGAAGGAGTTCATGGTGCGCAACACTTACATCTATCCTCCGACACCATCGATGCGGATCATCGGGGATATTTTCGCCTATACCTCCCAGAAGATGCCGAAGTTCAATTCGATTTCGATTTCGGGCTACCACATGCAAGAAGCGGGAGCGACAGCCGATCTTGAAATGGGCTACACCTTGGCGGACGGCTTGGAATATCTTCGGACCGGAGTGAATGCCGGGTTGGATATTGATGCCTTTGCGCCGCGGCTTTCGTTCTTCTGGGCGATCGGAAAGAACTATTTCATGGAGATTGCCAAGATGCGTGCTGCCCGTGCGCTTTGGGCTCGCATTGTGAAGGGATTCCATCCGAAGAGTTCGAAATCGCTGGCCCTGCGCACGCACTCCCAAACTTCGGGGTGGTCGTTGACGGAGCAAGATCCGTTCAACAACGTGGTGCGGACGGCCATCGAAGCGATGGCAGCGGCGTGTGGTCACACGCAATCGCTGCATACCAATGCGCTGGACGAGGCGATCGCCTTGCCGACGGATTTCTCGGCGCGCATTGCTCGCAATACGCAGTTGTTTCTCCAGGAAGAAACCGGCATTTGCAAGGTGATCGATCCTTGGGGCGGGAGCTATTATGTCGAGTCGCTGACTCGTGAGTTGATGGACAAGGCGTGGGCTCACATTGAGGAGGTGGAAAAGCTCGGGGGCATGACCAAGGCCATTGAGGAGGGGATCCCGAAGTTGCGGATCGAGGAGGCGGCTGCTCGTCGCCAAGCGCGGATCGACAGCGGCAAGGAGACGATCGTTGGACTCAACAAATACCGCCTCGAAAAGGAAGAGCCGCTGGATATTCTCGATATCGACAATTCGGCGGTGCGTGAGTCCCAGATCCGTCGCCTTGAGCAGATTCGAAACACTCGAGATGCCGATGCCTGCCGCCAAGCGTTGGAGGCGATCACCCGTTGTGCTGAGTCTGGAGAGGGGAACCTGCTCGAATTGGCGGTCACGGCTGCCCAAGCGCGGGCCACGCTGGGTGAGATTTCCGATGCGATGGAGAAAGTCTTCGGCCGCTACAAGGCACGCATTCGCTCCATTTCGGGGGTGTATGCGAAGGAATTTGGAACCGATCCTACGATGAATACCGTCAAAGAGCTGATCGAGAAGTTCGAGCAGGAAGAAGGTCGCCGCCCCCGGATCCTCATTGCCAAGATGGGGCAGGACGGCCACGACCGCGGCGCGAAGGTGGTGGCCACGGCCTATGCCGATTTGGGATTCGATGTGGATATCGGTCCGCTATTCCAGACGCCCGAAGAAACAGCCCGGCAGGCGGTGGAGAACGACGTCCACGTGGTCGCAATGAGTTCGCTGGCGGCAGGGCACAAGACGCTGCTTCCCGAATTGGTGGCGGAGTTGGCGAAGCTCGGTCGCGATGACATCATGGTGGTGTGTGGCGGCGTGATTCCCGCGCAGGACTACGATTTCCTGCTGCAACACGGTGCGAGTGCGATCTTTGGGCCGGGCACGGTGATTCCGGAGTCGGCCAAGCGGATGCTTGAGCTGTTGCTCGCTTGAAGCCGTGAACTCGGAGTCCAAACGACCGGAGTGGGCACCGGAGGACGATCACCATGGCGTGTTTGCCAGTGAAGTCCGTCCGGGTGTCCGCGGGGGGACAGCGGTGACGGGAGCGGCCCGTCGCCGTCGCCCTCCCTTATCGGCGGCGGAGGCTGTAGAAGGAGTGCGGGCGGGAAACCGAACGTTGCTGGCGCGGGCGATCACTTTGATTGAGAGTCGTGCTGCGGCTCACCGAAAAGTGGCGGCGGAAATCCTCAGGGACTGTCTGCCATGGACGGGGAATTCCATTCGGATCGGCATCACGGGAGTCCCTGGGGCTGGCAAAAGCACGTTCATCGAGCGATTTGGTCTCGATTTGTGTGAGGCGGGGCACCGCGTGGCAGTGCTGGCGGTGGATCCGACGAGTGCGGTGAGCGGGGGAAGTGTTTTGGGGGATAAGACCCGCATGGAGGATCTTTCCCGGCATCCCGGAGCCTTCATCCGCCCGTCACCAGCGGGGGGTACCTTGGGTGGCGTGGCTGCGCGGACGCGTGAGACCTTGCTCCTGTGCGAGGCGGCGGGGTACGATGTGATTTTGGTGGAAACGGTGGGGGTGGGTCAGAGCGAGGTGGCCGTGCGAACGATGGTGGACTTTTTCCTGCTGCTGCAGATTGCCGGTGCGGGGGACGAGCTTCAGGGAATCAAAAAAGGCGTGATCGAGATGGCGGATGCCATCCTGGTGAATAAGGCGGATGGGGAGAATCAGATTCGAGCGGAAATTGCGCGCGGTGAGTATGCGCGAGTCCTTCATTATCTGAGCCCCTTTACTCCAGGTTGGGTGCCTCAGGCCCTTGCTTGCTCGGCCCTCGATGGGACTGGGGTGGCCGCAGTTTGGGAGTTGATTGGGAATTTTCGTGAGGTCCTCAAAGAGAAAGAGATGTGGGAAAGTCGGCGCCGAGAGCAGAATGTGCAATGGTTCCATTCTCTGCTGAAGGATGCGGTGCTGGCCCAGTTCTATGAATCGGCAGTTGCGGAAGAGTTACCCAGACTGGAAACGGCCGTCGCGGGAGGCCGGGTGTCCGTGACGGAGGCCGTGCAATCGCTTGTGGACCCCGGAGCCACGAGGAATCGTGAGGAATCGGGATACGGGGGACTACCCTAGTTTGGTACCGGGAGCTGGACTCGGGTCGCGGTACGATTTATGCTGATTGGGTAGCTGAAAGTCATGAACCTCGCCTTCTCACCAGAGCCATCTCCCCGGCGGCGCGTGCTTTACGTGACGGATTTTCATGAGGAAGAAATGCTGTTGGGGATTGCCGACTTTGCGCGGAAGGCGAACTGGGAATTGATTTCGAACATGCGCTTTCACGGGGCATTTCCCACTGAGAGTGAGGCCGACGGGTTGTTGGTGACCTGCTACAGTGACCGCGTGAAGGATTGGCTGAAGGCCTGGAAGGGCACACCGACGGTTCACCTTGGCATTCCGCATCCGGAGATGAATCTGCCGTTCGTGCAGCCGGATCTTGAGCTGGTGGGGCGCACGGGGGCTCGTCACCTGATGAATCTTGGCCGGGTTCAGCATGCCTTTTACAGTCTCCAGCCGGGACCGGATTCGCGATTGATTCGCGATGCCTTCGAGCGGGAGCTCGCGGCATCCGGTTTGTCATCGGACCGCCTGGAAGTGAGTTCCGCGACCGGAGGCTCGCCAGCCAAGAACGTGCGATTGCCCTTGTTGGCCCAGCAGCTGAAGTTGCTGCGGAAGCCCGTGGCGATCATGACCTGTGATGATCGTCGTTCGTTGGATTTGTTGGAAGCTTGCGACATGTTGGGTCTGCGAGTTCCGGAGGATGTGGCCATTCTCGGGTGTGAAGACCGCAAGGTGGAAGTGAACCTTGCTCGGGTGGCGTTGTCTTCGGTTGATTTTGACAAACATTATATGGGGAAGCGGGCTGCGCAGATGCTGCAGACCGCGATGGATGGCCAGCGGCTCCCGAGGCATTGCGAATTGGTGGCTCCTGCTGGTGTGAAGCAACGCGCTTCGACGGCCACCTATTCGACGCCTGACAGCCATTTGCGGCGCAGCGTTTTGTTTATCCGTCGGCACTATTCGGAGCCTCTGCGTCTATCCAGCCTGGCGAGGATGGCTGGCATGTCCGAACGGGTGTTCCGCGATGAATTCAAGCGTTGCGTTGGGCATGGGCCCAAAGAGGAAATCATCCGTGTCCGCTTGGATGCCGCTTGTCGATTGCTACGGGATACGGATTACAAGCTCGAGGCGATCGCGATGGAGAGCGGATTCGGCTCGGCCAAGAAGCTGTGCGAAGCTTTTTCTCGCGTCCATCAGACGACACCGGGTCGATGGCGTGAGCTGGCGCAAGCTGGAAAGCTCTCGACAGCAGAGAATTAGGTCGAGGCTGGGAGCTCCCCGGAGAAACGGGGAATGCATTCGCCGATTCCGGGAATACGCCCGCATCGCCATATCGCGGTGGAGTCGGGTAGATTCCCGATCAGCCGCCTCGATCAACCCAAAACCTATCCGATGCAGGGGGCGGCTAATCCAAGGTAAACTGAACGAATGAATTCGATCGCATTGTCCCTCGGCGCATTGTCCATCCTGGCTCTCCATGTCCAGGCTGCCTCCTCGATTGCAACAACCGGCGCCAACGCCGATTTGATCTGGGAAGGTGGTGATTCCGCCGCAACGGCGTTCGATTTCCCGAACAGTTATACCTACATTGCCGACACTGTCGGCTTTGGTGGTGAGGTCGGAAACCCAGGAGTTCCTCAGAGCTTCACGAGCGTTTCCGACTCCACCATCGATTTTTCGTTGTTGGGCGAGTTCAATGAATTGAATGCGCTCCAAATGGGGCTCGGAGGATCGGGTACGCTCACAGTGAGCAGCCCAGCCGCCTATTCCTCGCTGTATCTGCTCACCTCTTCGGCGCAGGGATCGGCCATGGGAACGGTGACGATCACCTTCTCCGACACGTCGACGCTGGTGCTCGATTTCCAATCCCCGGATTGGTACACGACCGCTGAAGGTGCTGCCGCGATGAATGCGGAAGTGGCGTGGGCGCCTCAGAGTTCTTCCCGCAGCATCTTTGTGAACACTTCGAACGGAGGATATTACTACAGCGGTGGTGATACCGACATTCGGCCTTTCATCTACTCGTATGAGCTGGAGATTCCAGAGGCGTATCAGGATTTGGATGTGGAGTCGCTGGCCTTCAGCATGAGTTCCACCGGTGGTGCGACGGTCTCCACCGCTATCTTCGGTGTGAGCGGAACGATGGTGCCGGAGCCGGCCACCACGCTGTTTGCGGCCCTTGGCGCGTTGGGATTCCTGCGCCGCCGGCGGGCTTAAGTTTTTTCGATAACCCCTTTCTCAGCGAGTTGGGAATGGCAACGCCGGTGGCGACCTTTTGGGGAGGTCGCCACCGGCCTCCCCCTCGCTTTTCCGGTCCACCCCGGGGCCGGTGAATCAGATTGTCAGTGAAGCGCGGAAACCCCGGGCGGCATAGTAGGATTGGGCACCGTTGTGATAAACAAAGGTGTGTCCAAATCGGTGATCGCCGAATAAGGCACCATCGAGTTCCCGAATGTCGTCCGGGGTTTTTATCCAACTGGAGGTCTTGCGATCGACTGGACCGAGTTTCTGGAGGTGACGATATTGGGCTTCGTTGAGCAGCTCGACCCCCATGGATTCCGCGAGGTTCATGGCGCTGTCCCGCGGCTTGTGTTGTTTTCTCGCGGCGAGAGCCTCCTTGTCGTAGCAAAGACTGGTTCGGCCTTTGGGACTTTCGGGAGAACAGTCGAAAAATGTGCAGGTTCCTGCGCCGGCATTCCATTCGACCACATCAGGTTCCCCACCGGTGGATTCCATTTCGAGGAGTGATCGAAGCTTGCCCGGGTTTTTGAGAAGATGGGCCTTTACCTCTTCCCAGGCGATGCCGGGATGGCGGTGAGGATTCTTTTCAAAGCGGGTCTCCAGGATTTCGAAGAGTGCGTCGCGGTCGGCCTGGGCGAGTTCCTTCTTGGGGGCTTTCATGATCGAGCGGTAGCCAGACAACTCGGAGAAACCCGGGGATGACAAGCGAATCCTTGGAGTTTGGGTGAGGAGCGACTGTGATCGGCGACGCAACCGGTGCTTTCGAAGATTTCCGTAGGATTCCGGAATGGAAAAGCGTATGAGGACATCGGTTTCAATTTGACGCATTTCGATCATGAAAACCTTTCTCATTTCCATTTTGTCGGCCGCCGCAGGTGTAGGGATTCTTTTTGCCGAAGATGAGGCAACCCCGCAGGGCAGCCTATCACAAGTCAACTTTGGTGAGTTGGTCAACGGGGTGAAGTTTGAGAAGTCCGATCTCGAGGGGAAAGTGGTGGTGGTCGAGAAGTGGGGAACCCAGTGTGGTCCTTGTTTGGCCTTTCTGCCGGAACTGGCGAAGATTGCCAAACGTTACGAAAAAAAGGGGCTCGCGGTGATCGGGATGGAGGTGCAGCAGAGCCAGAAGGATGCGATCAACAAGATCCTTGATAAGTCGAAGGTCAAATATCCGGTCGTTGCCGGGGGCGCGACCCCGGTGAATGAGGGTTATATTCCCCACGCCCAAATCTTCGGTGTGGATGGTCAACTTTTGTGGGCGGGAAATCCCCACGATGATGAGTTCCTCCGGACGATCAAGAAGGGACTTAAGGACGTGGGTGAATCGACCTTGGTTGCCGAAGAGGAAGATGAAGTCGAAGGAGCACCTCTGATGGCGACTCGCGAGTGGACGAATCTCGAGGGCAAAACGATTCGCGCGGAAGTCGTTCGCGTTGAGGAAGAGAAAGTCATTTTCCGGATGAATGGACGTGAAGTTCCTTATGATCTCGACCAGCTGGTGGAAGCCGATCGGGAGGCCATTCGCGAGGCAGCGGATGTCGAGTGATTGAGTGAAGGGGCTTGGGCCCTTGAACGGGGATTTCTGTCGTAACGACTCTCTGCTTTTCGCGAATTGCAGGGGTGATAGGACGATGGAGATGGCAGGAGAAAAGCGAGAGCCCTTGTTTTTGACAACGCGCTGGTCATTGGTGGCCGGCGCGGCCAGGGAGGCTGAGGAATCTCTGGATGCTTTGTGTCGGCAGTATTGGCAGCCGGTTTATGCGGTAGCTCGGCATGCAGGTCATGACGTGGAGACTGCGAAGGATCTGACTCAGGGATTTTTTGCGCGCATGCTGGAAAGGGGGGGCATCGCTCAGGCAGATCGAAGCAAGGGAAGTTTCCGGACGTTTCTAGTGACGGCGCTGAAGCGTTACATGGTAAGTGAGTGGCGGCGAGATCACGCCGCCAAGCGTGGTGGTCACTCTGAGTGGCTTCCTTGGGACGAAGCTCTGGCTGAGAGGATCCCTCTGGAGGGACGAGACGGTTCCCCCGATGCGCTGTTTGATCGGCGATGGGCGCTGACTCTCTTGGACGCGGCGCTACGTCGGCTCAAAACCGAGCGAGATTTTGATATCCTGAAGGAGGCCCTGACCGCGGGGAGAGGGGAGACGGATTATGCCTGGGTCGCCCAGCAACTGGGTCGCAGCGAAGGCGCGGCGCGAGTGGCTGTTCATCGTTTGCGCAAGAGCTATCGAGCCGCGATTCGAGAGGAAGTGGCCCGGACGGTGGCCAAGGATGCCGACATCGATGAAGAAATGCGGACATTGATGTCTGCGCTGGCGTAACAAGCATCTGCGAATCGCGAATCCCCCGGCATGAATGAGATGAAATCCTGCGGACGCTGCGGTGGTGCATTTTCGGACGAGAGCCCTGGGGGATTGTGCCCGCGTTGCCTGATGGCCATGAATTTTGAATCGCAGACGATGCCTGAGGGCGAACGATCGGTGCAGGAAGCTCCATGGTCACCGGAAGAGATGCGGGCGCATTTCCCTCAATTTGAATTGCTTGAGTATCTCGGTCGGGGGGGCATGGGGGTGGTCTACAAGGCGCGGCAGAAAGCCCTGGATCGAGTGGTTGCGATCAAGGTCCTCGCGGGCGAATGGCAAGGAGACCCCGGATTCGCGACGCGATTCGAGGCGGAAGCCAAGATTCTCGCCCAGATGAGTCATCCGAATATTGTGACGGTGCACGATTTCGGTGAGGTGGATGGTCTCTATTATTTGGTGATGGAGTTCGTCGATGGGGTGAATCTGCGTGATTTGTTGCGCGAGGGGCGGATGGCTTCTGAGCAGGCATTGGCGATCGTGCCGCCGATCTGCGATGCGCTGGAGTATGCCCATGGAAAAGGGGTGGTTCACCGGGATATCAAACCGGAGAATTTGTTGTTGGATCGTGAGGGGAGGGTCAAAATTGCCGATTTTGGGATCGCTTCGATTGCGGGATCGGGTGGAGAGGCTTCGGGGACTCCGCCATACATGGCGCCCGAGCAGGAGAGGGGACGGGTCGACCGCCGTGCAGACATCTACGCGCTGGGAGTGGTGCTTTATGAGATGCTGACAGGGGAGCGGCCGACATCGGAGTGGGTGGCTCCTTCACGCAAGGTGCAGCTCGATGTGAAGATTGACGAGATGGTCCTCCGGGCGCTGGCATCGGAGCCTGAGCGGCGCTATCAGACGGCTGGTGAGTTCCGCACTGTGGTGGAAACGTTGGCGGCGACGGCGACGACACCTGCGGCCGGAGAGGCGGAATGGTTGGACGTAAGCCAACTCCATGAGCTTTCCGCAGATCGGAAGCATTGGAAGCTGGGGATGGGGATTTATTTTTGTCGGAAGGACCCCCGCCTGGTCGTTCCTAAATGGAAGCCGGGTTGGGGATGGACGTTGAACTTCGCGCATGCTTGGGCGTGGCCCTTTTTGGCGGCTTTGATTGTTTTGAGCGTGGGGGTTCTGAAGGTGGCGAAAGCATGGGAACTGCCGATGTTGGCAGTGGGGCTCGGCTGGCTGGCGGCGGTGATCGGGGTGTGTCACGTGATGTCACGGGGACCGGTGAGGACCGGAGCGACGCCTTCAATGGGCACACGTTCCGCCATTACGGGTGCGTTGGCAGCAGGGTTGGTCTTGATTCTTCAGGGCCATGAGGTGGCCCATTGGCATGCGCAGGCCTTGAGCCGGGAAGGGTGGTCTTTGTGGAATCAGGGACGGTTTGACGAGGCTCGGGAGAAGTTTACGAAGTCGCTCCAGAGGAATTCGGAAGTGGCGGAAACTTGGAACGGGTTGGGCTGGGCGAGCTTCAATGCGGGCGACGGGGAGTCGGGTGAGCGCGCTTTCCAGCGGGCGATTGAACTCAATCCTCACCATCCGGGTGCGTGGAATGGATTGGGCCAAATTCACTTGGCGCGGGGGGAATGGGAAGCTGCGGAAAAGGAGCTGTTAAAAGCTGCCGAAAGGAATGCGACGGCTGCCTGGGCAGGATTGGCTAGGCTCTACTGGCAGCAAAAGCGATACGCGGAAGCCGAAAGGTGGGCTCAAAAGCTTACTTTGGTGGGGCAGGGAAATGGTGCCACTCAACAGATTTTGGATGCCGCCAGAGAGGAGCGGGAATGGTCAGCGGAGCAAGAGAGGAGGTCGCAAGATCACGCGGAGGACGTCGGTGGAGGGGTGCCTGACGAGAAAGTGGCCTCGACCGAGGAATCGGACCACCGCCTCGAAAAGACGGAGGCGCTCGAACGCACGGCGGATCAGGTTCAGCTGGAGCAGGCGGCGATGGATCTGATTGTTGCCATTCGCGATGGCAACGAGGCTACGCTGACGGCACTGGCCGGGGATACTGTCGAGGATTGGCCGAGGCGCCTCCGTGAGGTCGCACGGGAGTTGCGAGAGAGATTTCGCGAAAGTGCCGGGAAGAAGGCCTTTGATTTCGAGGTCGCGAACTCTGCGGTGGCGGACAGTTGGGGGCTGGTGCGATGCACGGGCGGTCCCGAAGGAGTGGGGACCTGTGTGGTGATGTTTTTTGTGAGAACTGGAGAAGGTTGGAGGAATTGTCTGCTGAGAACTTCGACTGAAGAGGAGAGCTTGGATGCGCATTGGGCCTATTGGAACGAATTCCTTGCGGCGGCCGACCGAAAGCGATGGGAGGAAGGTCCCGACGAAGGTCCGACCATTCAAGCGAACGAGTTTCTCGACCGTGTGGAGGAGTCGGCCTATCTGGCTGGAACAGGTCTTGGAGAAGCTCATCCCCAGAGGAAAATGGCTGCCGTGATGTTGGCGAAGTGCCAGAAGCAATATCCGGATTTTCCGAATGCCCGATGTCGGAAGCTGGCCGCGGAGCGTCTCGCCATGCGGCGCAGTGAGTTGAAAGCGCTGCGGGAAAAAGGTTTGGGCGAAGCTCATCCGCAGTTGCAGCCACTGAAGTCCGTGATCGCTGCTTTGCAGGCGGTGATGGAAGAGTCAGATGTTGAAAAATCAGGCATGAGGGCGCCCGAGGAGGAGGGGGCAATCGATCCCGATTCGCCCTGAAAGGGATCGTGCTGGTTTCCGTTGGAAAGCCTTTACCGGGGATCTCTTGTCGAGGATCGGATCGGGAATCCGGCCAACTGAATCCGGACGATTTCGACATCGGAGAACTCGCCGCCTTCTTCGAGGTAGATGTTGGAAAGATGAAACTCAGCACCCGCCAACTGGGCACGAGAAAGGCGGAACTGGAAGGTTGAGACCCCCCATTCGTCATAGCGAGCGACCGGGACTTCAGCGACCAGTTCTCCCTCAGACCAAATTTCCAGGATCCCTTCCAGGCTCAGGTCTTCACCCGCCTCGCACTCGACGCCAGTAAGGATCGAAACGGCCACGTTGATCTTGCGACCCGCGGGAGAGGTAAGATCGACCTCAATTCCTAGAGGAAGCTCGTTTTCGGAAGCTGCTTCCATCATGAAGGTCCGAGCCTCGGCGGCGAGGAGCGGAGCGAATGATAGGAAAAGTGGCAGCAGGAATTTCATGGTCGGAGACGGCGAGGCACCCGGATGGCGGGCGCGACTCTATCCAACCCTGAACCATTCGTCACTGGGAAAGCTGCGCGAAAAGTTTCCGCTGGGAATCGCACGATTTCAGCGCATGGATGCCTTCCGCGATGGGCGAAGAGTTCTTGAATCTGCAGCAGGTGAATGTGTGGCGGGGTTTGGAGGCGGAGGTGCCGGCCTTGCGTGAGGTGAATCTGACGCTGCGAACTGGTGAGAGTGTGGCGATTCTTGGGCCCAACGGCTCGGGAAAGAGCACTCTGCTCAAGCTCTTGACCGGGGAGCTGAGGTCGGAGGTGCGGGATGGCTCGGGGTGCTGGCTGTTTGGGGAGGATTTATGGAGTATCGAGGAACTGCGCCATCGGATTGGCGTGGTCATGCCAGAAGAAGTGGCGCGCTTTGATCCCGAAGAGCTGGCCTTTGACGTGGTGCTCTCGGGTTTTCGTGGCGCCTACGGTCGAACGGCATTCATGCGGTTCTCGCGGGCGGAGCGCATCCGAGCTTCGCGGGCGGTGGATCGGATGGAGGTGGCTGAGTTGGTGAATCGTGAATTCTCGGCTCTCTCATCGGGCGAGCGACGACGATTCCTTATCGCCAGGGCGCTTGCACATGAGCCGGAGGTGTTGGTCCTCGATGAGCCATCAACAGCACTGGATTTCGCCGCTTCGACTGAGCTGACCCGGCTCCTGAGGGATTTGATTCTCCAAGGGACGACGGTGGTGCTGGTGACGCACCACCCGGGTGAGATCCCACCGGAAATGGAACGGGTCGTGACTCTCAAGAACGGTCAGGTTGTCGACGACGGACCCAAGCGGAAGGTCATGACCACGGACCGGTTGACCGATCTCTATGGCCTGCCATTGAAGGCGCGTTGGGCAGGAGGATGGTGCGAAGTTCGCCCATGCTGAAGGCGACCCGATCAGGCAGATTTTTGGCGAACTCGCTCGACCGGATCGTCGCGCCACATGAACAAGGCTTTCACGACATCCATGAAATCCGAGCTGGGCACATGGTGTTCTCGTTCGATCTGAACGGATTCCGCGATGACCGATGCGTCTTCTTCTGTCCGAGTGGGGCCCGGGATGGAAGAGGGCGTGAATCTTTCGAGGAGACTTGAGCGAATCTCTCCGTGGATTTCGAGGAGCTTTCGAGCCGGTTCTGCGAGGACGTGATCCGGATCCGTGGCCTTGAGTGCCGACCTCGTCTCTGTTTCTGCTTCCTGAAGACGGATTTTGAGGATTTCGAAAATGCGAGCTTCGTCTTCGGGGGTCTCAGGGTTGGGGCGCATGGATCAAACTCGCATGAATCGAGGTCCTCGCAAGAGATCGATGGTTGCGCACGATTGCGAGACGGTGAATGGTCGCGCCTCCGATGAGCCAAGCACCGAGTGATGACCAAACCCGTGTGATGAACTGGTCCCTGGGGATCGCCATCGTTTTGCTGGTGCTCAAGGTGGTGGCGGCGGTGATGACTGGATCGTCCGCAATTTACTCCGATGCCGCCGAATCGGTGGCGCACGTTTTGGCCGTGGGCTTTGCGGCATGGGCCCTCCGATTTTCCCACAAGCCCTCGGACGATACCCACCACTTTGGTCATGATAAGGTGGCCTTCATTTCCTCAGGCTTGGAGGGGGCGATGATTTCTGCGGCGGCGTTGCTGATCGGCTACGAGGCTTTGAGGCAGTTTGTCGCCGGGGTTGCCCTGGAATCGTTGGGCATCGGCATGGCGTTGACGGGGGGGGCGGCGTTGGTCAACGGCATCTTGGGACTCACCTTGATCCGAGTCGGGAATCGTCGGAAATCCAAGTTGATCCGGGCAAACGGCGAGCACGTCCTCTCAGATGTCTGGACAAGTGTGGCGGTGCTGGTGGCACTGGTTTTGGTGTTATTGACCCAGTGGCCGGGATGGGATCCGATTTTCGCTTTGCTGGCCGCGGGCAAGCTTTTGTGGACCGGGATGAAGCTTCTTCGAGAGAGCTTTGCTGGACTGATGGACGAGGCGGACCTGGAGGTGGAGAAGCAATTGCGAGAGTTGCTCGATGCGGGTTGCGAGAAAGACGGGCTTTCCTATCATAACCTTCGGCATCGTCACTCGGGCCGGACCCATTGGGTCGAATTCCACCTCGTTTTTCCCGATGAAATGTCGGTGGCGAGGGCGCATGAGATTGCCACGGCGATTGAAGCGGAAGTTGCTGCGACCTTGGAACCCGATGGCCGGGTGATCACTCATTTGGAGCCCCGCTCAGCGGAGCATCACGAAGAGGACTGGGAGGTGAGGTGATTTCAGCCGCTAGGTGCGGCCACCCATTCTTGGGATTGCATGGGAAAAGGGAAAAATCCGAACGTTTTGGATCTTTTTGAGATCTTCCATCAGCCCTTGTTCTCGGGATAACGAATTGATGGCCCGACCCCATTCACCAGAAGCCTCCGATCAGGGAGAGTTTGTGCGCCTTTTGCTCCAGCATCAGGATGCGCTGCTGGTTTTTATCTGTCACCTCGTTCCCAATCGGGATGTTCGGGATGATGTCTTGCAGGAGGTGAACCTATTGCTTTGGGAAAAACGTGAGGAATTTGAACTGGGGACGAATTTTCGGGCTTGGGCGTATGCGTTTGCGAGGTATGTGGCGATGCGGTCGCGGACGAAAGCGATCCGGGAAGGCAAGGTGGCTTTTGGGCATGAACTGATTGAGACGCTCGCGGATGAATTTGAGGAGGAGGATCCGTTGCTGGCGGAAGGCATGCCTGCGTTGCGGGAATGCCTCGAGAGGCTGACGGAGGAGGACCGCGCTTTGCTCCTGATGCGTTACCGCAAGCATGGCGCCGTGGAACAATTTGCGGAGTCGACAGGTAAGAGTTCCGCGGCGGTGCGGGGAGTGCTTTTTCGGCTGAGGATCGCATTGAGACGCTGTGTCGAGCGAGGCATGAACCCAAGCTTCCCACTGGGATGAACGGACGAGAATTCGAGCTTCTGGTGCAGGCCGCGATCGAAGGGGAGGCCAGTCGTGAGGAAATTGCCTTGCTGGAGGCGGCACTGCGCGGCTCTCGCGAACGAAGGGCGCTATTTCGGAAGTCGTTTCTTTTGCATCAGCGCTTAAGCTCCGAGTTGGGTGCAGGTGGTGGGTCTGGGGAGGCGCGTCCAAGACCGGCGACGGTAGAAGAGA
This sequence comes from Haloferula luteola, assembly GCF_014201715.1. GTDB lineage: Bacteria > Verrucomicrobiota > Verrucomicrobiia > Verrucomicrobiales > Akkermansiaceae > Haloferula > Haloferula luteola. The sequence goes on along the minus strand of NZ_JACHFD010000013.1, from coordinate 7,919 downwards.
TCTTGCAACGGCAGAGATCGAAGATTTTGCGGTCTTCCTGGCTCGCTGCCGCGGCGGTGCTGTTGCTGTTGGCGGGAGGGATGCGCTTGATTTGGACTCATGCGAATCCGCCGATGTTGAGTTATGAGGTGGCCCCTAACACGGATTTTGCCGTGGTGGGAGGGGATCCCTCGCATCCGCGCCTGGAGCCGGGAACGAGGGTCAAGATCCGCCAAGGAAGCATGAAGCTGGAGTTTGGAGCGGGCGTTTCCGGAATGGTGCTGGGGCCTGCTGAGTTCACGCTAAAAGGTCCTCTGGAACTGTTGATGTCGAGAGGCACGGCGAGATTTCGTGTGGAGGAAAAAGCGCGGGGATTCAAGGTGGTTTCCCCGAGGGTGGAGGTAGTGGATTTGGGTACGGAATTCGGGCTCACGACGGATGGAGATGCGTTGCCCCAAGTCCACGTCTTTGAGGGACGGGTGAGTGCTTCGGCACAGAGAGGGGTCCAGGAAACTCGGGTGATTCGGGCGGGCGAGGCATTTGAGGTGTCCGAGCAAGGAGAGTTCGGGAGAGTCCCCTTGGAACCTGGGAAATTTCTGAAGTCCCTACCGGAGGACCTCCCGTATGTGTGGATTCCATTTGAGGCCGGGAAAGCAGGTGAACTGATCGCCAGAGGGACACATCCTGTAGCGGACGAGATGAAGTTGGAGATCGATCCGCGAGGAGGGAGCTTGGTCGCCGGGTGGGAAGGGGACGGATTTGAGTTTCCTGGGAAGGCGACGCCGGTGCGGACCAACTGGATGGGGGTCCGAGGCGATGCTCCGCGAACCATTGCCTTGTGGGTGAAGCCGGATCCACGTGCGGATTTTCGACGCTTTCGATCGCTGATCACTTGGGGGCGACAAAAGCGCTCGGCATCGACCATGTGCGAGTTGTTGCTATCGTCGGAGGGACCAGGGGAGCCGGTTCGATTGTGCTTCGCATTCAACAATGTCTTCTACGTGGGCAGTCAGACTTTGGCGGATGGGAATTGGCACCATGTGGCGGTGGTGTTCCGGGGTGGTGAAGTGAGGCCGGGTGAGGCGATCACGACACTTTATGTGGATGGGAAACGGGAGGATTTGGCATCCAGTGTTCTGCGGGAGCCCTTTGCAGGCTGGACTCCGGATTTTGAGGGAGAACTGGCCTCTCCCTTATTGATTGGATCGGTGGCGCGTCCTGGCTTTGACAACGGATTCAAGGGCCGGATGGACGAACTTTTCATTTTCGAGGCCGCCCTCGATGATGCGCGCATTCGACAACTTTCAGGGGAATAGGATCGAAAACTTCAAGGTGGCGGGATTTTCATGTCACAATCTTGGAGCACGGCGTCAATGGCGCTTGAAAAGCCATGCAAGCCGCTTCCGTTATTGCATTCTCCCCACCCATGGATCGTGCTCGATTTTCTGAACTGATTCGCGGTCATCATCGAGGACTGCTGGCCTATGCCACGGCATTGGTGAAGTCCGACGCGGCAGCCAGAGATTTGGTGCAAGATGCCTGTGTGGCAGCATGGCAAAGCCTCGGTCGCTTTGATGCGACGAGGGATTTCGGGATATGGATGCGCGGGATCATTCGCAACAAATGGCGGGAGTATTGCCGTCGGCATGCCCGGGAAGTGGCGCTGGATGAGGAGACTTTGGAGCGGCTTGAGGCCCCGTTCCGGTCGGTGTCAGGAGATGGAGAATTGTTTGATAGATTGGAAGAATGCCGGGGGAAGCTGCCGAGCCCGATGGCTGATGCGGTGAGATTGACCTACGATGAAGGTAGGAGTTCGGAAGAGGCGGCGGCCTTGCTCTCTACCTCGGCGGCCGCGCTGCGCAAACGTCTCGAACGAGCGAGGGAGGCACTGCGTGAATGCCTTTCCCGGCTGGCCTGAAATTCCTGGACCCATCGAAACCATGAAACACGAAGATGATCTGATGGATGCTCTCCTGAAAGAGCAGTCGAAGGGACGCGCGGTGGATGACGCCCTGCTGGCTTCCATCGAGAAAGCTCTCGATGGGGATGGGGTGAGTTCGCCTCGCCGGTGGATCTGGCGATTCGGGGGCGCGGTGGCAGCAGCAGCGGCCGTGATGTTGGTGGTCAATCTGCTCACCGCGCATCGCCGGGTACCGGACGGTCAGGGATTGGCGTGGGAAGCGCACCCTGGTGCTGGCGATGGATCGGCACGCACCCCGTCGAGCGCCGCCGCCCCATTGCAGCCGCAAAGCGCGTCCGCTGCTCGGCCTCCAGAGATCGAGGCAGAAAGGAGGTTGCCTGCACCAGAGATGGCACTGCGTTCCACGCAGTCTCAGGATCTGATGAGGAGCACGCAAGGGCTGGAAATGGGATCCGCACCGATGATGCAAAAGATGTCCGGGCCTCGCGAGGCTCCGGGTTCCGATCTCGGACGAAGCAGCGATGGGTCCTGGCGGACGCCCTGGGAACATCCTCTTTCATCATTTCCCGTGAACGTGGAAACGGGCTCTTACTCCGTCATCCGCCAGGCGATTTTCGAGGGGCGGCCGGTTCGCCCTGAAATGGTTCGCATCGAGTCATGCATCAACGCTTTCCAATACGGAGATCCGGAGCCGAAAGATGGACAGGTGATGGCGCTGTCGACCCAATTGGCGACCTGTCCTTGGGATCCGGAACATCGGTTGCTTCGGGTGTCGCTCCGGGGGAAGGACGTCGTCAACGTGAAGCGACCTCCTTCGAACTGGGTGTTTTTGGTCGATGTTTCGGGTTGGAATCAGGGGATGCCTTCGTGGGCATGGCTGAAAACTTCGATGGAGAAATTGATCGGAGCTCTCGATGATCGCGATCGGATGGGGATCGTGATGGATGCGGGGCGAGAGGAGGTGAGCTTGGAATCGACTCGCTTGGACTCGGATGGGAAAGCGAAGGCAGTGGGCGCCTTGGCTTCATTAGGAGCAGGTAGGGGGGGGGCGGGGAGTGAAGAGGAGGCGCTTGCGCGGGCCTATCGGATGGCGCGGGAGTCTTCGGTAGATGGGGGTGTGACTCGAGTGGTTCTAGCGACCAGCGTCGATTCGGACGCCAGTGAATCCCCGTTGGGAGCTTGGGTGGAAGCCATCAAAAGACATCCCGACGAAAAGGTCGACCTCACGGTTTTGACCTTTGGGTCCCATCTGCTTGACGATGCCATGTCAGACGCGGTGGCTCTTGTCGAAGATGGGCAGTACCATGCTGTGAAGGATGAACGCGAGGCGGAGGCGATCTTCCTCCAAAAGCTGAGTGAAGTCGAGGTGCCCCTTGCCAAGGAGGTGACGACACAGCTGGAGTTCAATCCGGCGAAGGTGGAATCCTATCGGCTGATCGGGGGGCTCAATCGGACTCTGCGGCATGATGATGCCTTCGAAGAGGGGGCGAGGATGGGAAATCTGGTTGCGGGGGACTCGGTCACCGTTTTCTACGAATGGGTGCCGGTAAAGGGTGAAGGGCCCGACGCCACTGCAGAGTTGCGGTATCAGAAATCGGCCACTCGAAGGGAAGTCGTGGAGAGCTCTGAGTGGTTCACTCTGAAGGTCGGCTATCAGCTTCCGGAGGGAAGTTCGAGATGGCAGATGGAATCCACCGGGGTGGGTGATCCCATCCCATGGGAAGATGCGGGAAGAGATTTTCGGTTGGGTGCTGCGGTGGCGGCATTTGGGATGAAATTGCAGGGGATGTCGGAGGTTGATGAATGGTCCTGGGAACAGGTCGAAGACCTCGTGGGAGGGGAGACGAATCAGGAATCGGATGAGCAGCAAGAGGACTTTCTGAAGTTGATTCGACGATTGGGTGAATCGGGTCGATGACAGGATGGACTTCTTGGTAGGGGAGGGCGATAGGGGTCTTGGTCCGAGTCCTGCTGGAGAAGCGATTGGAGATGATGGAGAAACCCACCGACCTGCCCCACGTGGCGTTGGTAGATCCGTTTTTGGGAAATGCGGAATCCGACCTGCCGAAACCTGAAGGAATCGCCGCCACCTGGTGGCGCGCCAAACCTCCCGTGGGGAATACTCATCCCGGTGCGACGCTGCCATTTGGGATGGTTTCGGCATGTGCCTACTCTGGAGCTTACGTGACCGGATATGGTCGCTATGGCCTTTCCCTTTCAGGGGGCTCTCCCCCGGTGGCTTTCGGCGCCCATGAAGCACTTGGGCTAGCCCATTTTCAGCAAAGTGGCACCGGGCGGATTCGGATGTACTACAATTATCTGCTGACGACCCCATTGGGACCAGCAGGATTGGAGGAGCGGACGGTGCGGCAACCTTTGGCTGATGAAGTGGCGTGGCCTGGCTACTATGCCGGTCGTTTGTGCGGAGTGAATGTTGGATTTGAAGTCACGCCGATGGAAAAGGGGATGAAGCACCGCTACCGGTTTCCCGAGGGAGCCCCAGTGGCGGTGGCGGTGGAAGTTTCGGCGGGAGGTTTGCTTATCGAGGAAATGGGGACTTATCCTCAGGGTGCCACACTGAAGGCAGACGGGAATGCCGTGTCAGGGGTGGTGGTGATGGAAGGAATTCCGGTGCACTTCCATGTGAAGGCAGGAAAGGCCGAAGCTTTTCTGTGGGAGGACGACGAAGAAATGGCGGCAACGAGTTACGAACTCACCCTTGAGAAGCAGAAGTTTCGTCCGACTTTCGGCTTCGGCTTCCGTGGAAGGGAGGGTGCGGAGTTGGAGTTGAGCTTTGGGTTTTCTCTCCAAGAGGCGGAGAATGCTCAGAGGTCCTGTGGGGCCGAATCCGATTTCGAGGAAGTGGTGCGAAAGGCCGCGGAAGCGTGGGAGGCGGTGCTTTCCAGAGTCCAAGTGGAGGGCGGAAGTGCGGAACAGCAGGAGATGTTCGCCAGCGCTCTCTATCATTCTTGCCTGAAACCTGCCGACTTCTCGGGGGAGAATCCATTCACCCGGAAGCCAGGGCCATTTTTCCTCGACCTGTCGACCTTGTGGGACCTCTACAAAACCCAGCTTCCTTTGATGATGACGCTGTGGCCTGAGAAAGGTGCGGCGTTTGTCGAATTCCTCGTGGAGGTGGCGGTCCGTGAAGGTGGATTTCCGGTCAGTTATCTCATGGACAATGTTCCCGATCGCTTCACCAAGCAAGCGACCGGGTTGTGCCATGCCATTCTGGAAGATGCCCGCCTGCGCGGAATCGAGGCCGATTGGGAACGGGTACTATCGTTGCTGTGGCGGACGAGCCAAAGCGGCCGTGGCCGGCGAAGTCGGTTCGGTGAATATGGGCGGAAGTTTCAGGTCGATCCGCTGTCCCACACCTTGGATATTTCCTATGCCCATTTTTGCATGGCGAGGATGGCTCGCGCGGTGGGGCACCAAGTCATCCATGATCGGGCCAGTGCGCTGTCACCCCATTGGCGGAATGCTTTTGATCCTGTGAGTGGATTGCTGCGTGAGGACTCCACCTATTATGAGGGAGAAAATTGGAACTACTCGTTCCGTTTCCAGCACGAAATGAAGTCTCGGATCGAGTTGGCAGGTGGAAAAACTCGGTTTGCGGCCCTCCTCGACAAGTTTTTCGGCTTCAGTGAAGCGTCTCATGGGGAGCGGTTGTTCCGTTTCGAAGGGCTCAACAATGAGCCGGATATGGAAGCTCCGTACGCTTACTTGTGGGCCGGACGGCACGACCGAACCGCACGCATAGTGAGGCGGGTGATGCAGTGCCAATTCACGACCGGTCCTGGCGGGCTCCCTGGCAATGATGATTCGGGTGGGCTGTCGTCCTGGTTTGTGTGGAGTGCGACAGGGCTATTTCCGGTTTGCGGGCAGCCTCTGATGCTGATTGGGAGTCCGTTGTTCCCTCTCAGTCGATGGCATCTGCCGGAGGGAGAGTTGGTGATCGAGTGCCTCCACCATGGGCCTGAGAATGTTTTCATTGAGGAGGCATTCTGGCAGGGGCAGCCGTTGGATCGAGCTTGGTTGCGGCTCGAAGAGTTTCGGAAGGGCGGCCATTTGCGGCTGAAAATGAGCGATTCCCCTACGGACTTTGGCAGTCGATTGCCGCCGCCGGACTTTGCTCCGTAGGCCTGCGGAGATCGCTGGACCGGCCTTGGCACGGAAGTTGCGACCGGGAGGGAAAGATTTCTTCCCAACAGCCTGAATCTACCCGTGCCATGACTTCCCATGACCAGCGACAGCAACGCATTCGGAACGCCGTGTTTCTCGTCCGAGCGGACCCGATCATTTGCGGCCATTCCACCGAGGCTCGCAATCTCGCCGAAGCGGCTTTGGCCATGGGATTGGAACAGGTCCATATCGTCAGCTACCCGTACGAAACCCTGGAATCCAGTGGTTTGCCGCTGAAGGCGCGGGCCACGGTGACTCCCTACTCCGACGGCATTGTGGTGGATCGGCCCGAACCTTTAGGTGATTACAAAGTTCTCGATGGGCGGCTCGGACTGGGAATCAGCGGACACCTTGCGGATCTGCTGCATCGCTTGCCCGGAAGGACCATGATGATGGATCTGTATTTGGTGCCTCATGGTCTCATGGTGATGCAAGCGGTCAACAGCTTCCGGATGTCGGGGAAATCGGCCTCGGTTTTCACCGTGGGAGAGGCTGTGGGTTCCGATATCACGAATGTCGTAGGGAATGCTCTTGCAGAAGGTCGCCTTGGCGCCGCTCAGGTGCTTTTGTCGAACTACTTAGAACACGACCTTCCCGTGGCCGTGAGTCAGTTCACCAAAGACCTTATCGTGGACGCGGGCCGTCGCGTGGATGCCCAGTTGGGCAGCGATTTCGGAAGTCGTTTGGAAAGGCGGGTGGGAATCAGCTACCCGGCGATTGATACCGCCGCTTACCTCGCGCTCGATGAGCAGACCGAAGCTGTGGAAACCATACTTTCCTCGCGTCAGCTCAAAAAGGATGGCTACGTGATGTTCCTTTCACGCATTGCTGCAGCGAAAGGAGTCGATGATCTCTTAGACGCGTGGAAGCGTTGCAAGCTTCGTGGGAGCAAAGAGTTGATCATCTGTGGAAACGGGCCGGCCCTGCCAGAAATTCAGGAGCAGGCGGCCGCGCTTGGCGATGTTCGGGTCATGACCGACGTCAGCGACGACGAGAAAGGAGCACTGATGCACGGTTGCTTCGCGTGGTGCCTTCCGAGCAAACCGCGCACGGAGTTTGTGGAAACATTCGGGATCGCAGTGGCTGAGAAGCTTCTCTCTGGTGGGTTGGGCCCTGTCATCACCACCCGGACGGGAGGCATTCCTGAAGCGAGTGGCGGGTACTGCCTTGAGCACGAGGCTGGTGACGTCGAGGGCTTGGTGCGTTGCCTCGACCGGGCCGCTGCGATGACCGATGCCGAACGCGCAGCTCTCTCGAAAGCAGGCCGAAACCACGCCCTCCAATTTGACCGGGCGGCCATTCTCTCCAGCCTGCTGAGCCGAGCGGTGCGCCGGGAGGTGGTTGCCGCTTGACCTTCCTCTCTCAAACCAAAGGGAACTCTCCCTCCTCATCACATCCAACCCAGCCGAGGGAGTCAAAAGCTCGATAGATGGGCGTCAGGTCCACATCGTCCTCATCTTCCCATTCGAGGGTCGCGGAGCTCGTCAGGCCGCGCAACGATTCGATGCTGATCACTGCTGGGCTCCCCTCGAAATGGATCCAATCCCCCCAGTTCTTCGCCTCATGAGAAGGCCGGAGTCCCTCTTTTCGAAGGGCTGAAAGCACATCGGTGAGGGTAGAACACTCGTTGGCTGAGGAGGGATGGAGTTGAATTGTCATGGGACCTTGGGGTGGATGCAGGAGCCTCGCACGATTCGAGAGCCCACCGAAGTGAGAAAGCCGGACCGGACCGATAGAGAGGGCTGAAAACCCCCACCACCCGGCATGGGAATGGCTAAGGGATTGGGATGGAGTGGATGAAACAGGGTCCGTGATGAGCGGAGCGGCGGGGGAA
>NZ_JACHFD010000012.1 GCF_014201715.1 Haloferula luteola | reverse complement strand
CTCTCGCGAACGTAGGGGGGAGATTCGCGGGAAGCATGGATTTGTCTGGTTATCAGACGCTTACCCCGAATCAAAAATCCGGTCAACCTGGAAAGATGTCGTAACTCATTGAAATGAAGTTCTTCCCCAAGAAATCAAGGAAATGAGCCCTCTGCGATCTTGCTCCCCGGAGAACCGATCCTCGCCGACGCCCCTGTCAAATTTCACGGGCACCCTAAGGAAAATTTGCCTCCAGCAGAGCGCTCCCTCTCTGATGGAAGGAGGAGCATTCATGAACTTGGAAGCGACCCACAAAAGAGAAGTGCCCCTGCCTCAAGAGTTCATCTCATGATGTCTCCATTCCCATCAGGGTTTGCAGTTCTGCTAGAGTCGGCACCTTGCCGGACACCTTGAGTTCACCATCGATGACCAGCGCCGGGGTGATCATCACGCCGTAGTTGGCAAATTCGAGTAGGTCGGTCACCTTCTCGATCTCGTAGGCTATCCCGCAGGCCTCCGCAGCGGCGCGAGTGGCCTCGGTAAGTTGCTGGCATCGAGCACAGCCGGATCCGAGGATCGTCAATTTTTTCATGATGTGTTCGGTCGTTGGATTCAGTGAGTGAGAAGCGGGCCGACAAGCAGACCTGCGGCCGTGCTGCACACGACCACCAGCCCGACGTAGGTGAGCATCTTGCCTGTGCCGAGGACGGTGCGAATGACGAGCATGTTCGGAAGGCTCAGCGCGGGACCCGCGAGCAACAGCGCCAGGGCGGGGCCTTGGCCCATGCCGCCTCCCTGAAGACCTTCGACGATCGGAATCTCCGTCAGGGTGGCAAAATACATCAACGAACCCGCCAACGCGGCCGCGAAGGTCGCGATCGGTCCATTGCCGCCGAGAGTGGCCTGGATCCATGCCGAGGGGAGCCAGCCTTCGTGTCCCGGCCTCCCTAGCAGCAATCCGGCGACGAAAACTCCGCTCAGCAGCAAAGGCATGACCTGCTTCATGAAATTCCAGGTCTGGCGCCACCATTCTCCCACTTCCCCCGGCGCACCGGCAGTGATCCAGACGAGCCCGACCCAACCCAGAGCGATGGGGATGAGCGGCTGCCCTGACGAACTCCATGCACCCACCATCACCCCTAAGGCAACCACTGCGAGGCGGCCACGACGAACCTCGAACCCGCTCGCCAACATCCACGCCAAGCCGACCGCCGAGAGCGTCACGATTTTCCACTTCCATTGGAAGAGCGCGGCGAAAAATGGCTGCTCGGAGTCACTCCAATTGGTGAAGACAAGGATCGACGCCTGCGTGGTAAAGAACAAGGCAACCTGCCACAACGGCCGGCTCGAACCCGATTCCGGCACTTGCATGACTTGGCCTCCGCGAAGGCGTTCACTGCGACGGAAGATCCACTGCATGAGCAGACCGATGATCATCGCGAAAACCACCGCACCGATTCCGCGGGCCAGCCCCATTTTGACCCCTAGCACCTTGGCACTCATCACCATGGCCAATGCACTGATGGCCGGGCCGGAATAGAGAAAGGCAGTCGCTGGTCCCAAGCCCGCCCCCATCCGATAAATGCCGGCGAAAAGCGGCAGAACGGTACAGGAACAGACCGCAAGGAAGGTTCCCGAGACTGAGGCCACCGCGTAGGCGGTGGTCCGGTTCGCACTCGCCCCCAGATATTTCGTGACCGAACCCCGGTTCACAAAAACCGCCATCGCCCCGGCAATAAAGAATGCGGGGAGCAAACAGGGCACCACGTGTTCCCGCGCATACCATTGGGTCAGAGCAAGAGCTTCGTCGATCCCCTGATGAAAGCGCGGCGATTCCAGAGGCATCCACCAAATGGCGAAAAAGACGCCGCACAAGCAAGCGGCCCAACGCCATTCGGAAGAGAGGAAAGACGATTTCATGGAATGCAGGAGGAGAAATTAAATTTCCAATTTCGCGAAAATATGAAATAAAGCAGGCGGCTCTATCCATTTTCATGGTGCTTCTCCGGATCATCCGCAGCACCCCACCCGGAGCGAGCGAACCGTCTCGCCGGCTTCAACACGTTCCAAGCACTCGGCAAAGCTCAACACGCAGGGAAAAACGAGACGGTAGAAGATCTGTTGGCCTCGGCGCTCGTCCTCGATGAGACCCGCATGGCGGAGCACGGTCAGATGCCTTGAAGCTGTCGAGAGGCCGCAGCTGGCCGCTCGCGCCAAATCGCACGCACATACCGGCTCACCTGCCAAAGCATGGATCATGGCCATCCGTGTCGGGTGACCGAGCGCCTTGAAAATCTCGGCCTGACGATCGATGACAACTCGATTTGGAGTTCTTGAGGAAGCGCTCATCCCGAGATCTTCATTTCGCAATTTCGCGAATTTAACAATAAAAATCATCACACACGAAAGGTCTCCTTCCGCCCATTTCTCTCTAGGTGAGGAGTTCTGGCGACTGCAACGAAGAGGAGGACCTCTCCACGATTCTGACCGCGAGGAAAGCCGCTCCGAGACGGACACTGTTGCTCCTCGGGAAGCCATCTGGAACCGCCATGCCCTCGGCCATGCCCCAAGTCACCCAACTGGATCGCGATTCAGGCCTCCCGCTCCCTCTATCCCTTGCCCATGGGGCCATTCTTCGAGAACTCCCGTGATCCGGGACGTCGACCATGCTGTCGCTCAGACCGACAACTGGACGACTTTTTCCGTGGAGCTTCCCACTTGGGTTCGAAGCGTCCCTCCTTACGGAAATTCCCTTTCCCGAAAAATCCTCCCTTGCGCGAGGGCCGATCAGGACGGTCGTTACGCGGCCCCTCCGAAAGGGCCACCTGCTCGAACCATACCTCATCCCATGCCTACCATCACCGCTTTCGCCACAACGGGCGCCGCCGAGGCCCTCGCTTCCTCCACCATTCCACGCCGCGAGACGACCTCTCGCGATGTCAAAATCGAGATCCTTTACTGCGGCGTCTGCCACTCTGACCTCCATTTTGCCCGCAATGAATGGGGTTTCACCCAATATCCCGCTGTTCCCGGCCATGAAATCGTTGGCCGCGTGACGGAGGTCGGAGACGCCGTCACCCGCTTTCAGCCGGGAGACCTTGCAGGCGTGGGTTGTCTCGTCGATGCCGATCTTTCCTGCCCTCACTGCAAAGCAGGCCTTGAGCAATTCTCTCCTTCGATGGTCATGACCTATGGGTCGCACGACAAGCACCTCAATCTCCCTACCTACGGAGGCTACTCTGAAAGCATCGTCGTCGACGAACACTTCGTGCTTCGGATTCCCCAAAACCTCGACCTCGCGGGAGTCGCACCCTTGCTGTGTGCGGGCATCACGACTTACTCTCCGCTCCGCCACTGGAAGGTCGGCCCGGGTCAAAAAGTCGGCATCGTCGGACTCGGAGGATTGGGCCACATGGGCGTAAAATTTGCCCGTGCATTTGGAGCCCACGTTGTGGTGTTCACCACGTCGCCCGCGAAGATTGAGGATGCCCTGCGCCTCGGGGCGCACGAAGTCGTCGTTTCCCGTCATGCTGAAGAGATGGAGGCACACACGGGCACCTTCGATTTCATTTTGGACGCGGTTTCTGCTGATCATGACATCAATGCCTACCTTGCCATGCTCAAAGTCGATGGCAATCTGACGCTCGTAGGCGCCCCGGAAAAGCCCCTACCCGTTGCGTCCTTCGGTCTCATCATGGGGCGAAAATCCCTCTCCGGATCTCTCATCGGTGGACTCGCCGAAACGCAAGAGATGCTCGATTTCTGCGGCGAGCATGGCATCACCGCCGACATCGAAATGATCCGCATGGATGAGATCAATGATGCCTATGAGCGGATGCTCAAAAGTGATGTGAAGTATCGATTCGTCATCGATATGACGACGCTCAAAGAGAGTTAACTCCCAGCAGGTTTTCTGGGGACTTCACCCGATTTCGGTACTTGGCGTGGCGGTCACTGGGGAGAAAATCCCCGCCCGCCATGGCCACCCCGCTTCGCATTGCCCTCGTCTATCCCACCTCTCTCCCCTGGATGGCAGAGGTGATGGATGGCGTCCGCCGCTATGGTCTCCAAAAAGGGGGATGGCATCTTACCACCTGCCCCCCCACCCTCGCGGCCTCTGGCGAATCTCCTCGGAACCTTCCCTCGCTCCTTGGCTGGCCAGGGGACGCCGCGATTGCCGCCATTCGTAATGATGAAGATCGCCGTCTAGTTCAGGAACTCGGATTCCCGGTCGTCAACCTCTCCGGCTGGGAGAAAGAGCGCTACGGGATTCCGCGGGTCGGAGTGGACAATCACTTGGCGGGACGCCTCGCAGCCGAGCACCTTCTCGACCGTGGATTTCGTCATTTTGGCTACGTCGGGTGGGAGGATGTTCACTACTCGCAGGAACGACTCGCAGGATTTCAGGAACGCCTTGGGCACCACAGCGAGGATCTCCATGTGCATCTCGAACCTGCGGAAAGTGCTCGGGAAGTCCGGCTGATAGAAGAACTCCAAACCCTCGCCACTTGGCTTCAATCTCTTCCTCTTCCCTGTGCCATTTTCGCGGTGCATGACTACCGCGCCCAGCGAGTCATGGAAGCCTGCGCCTTTGCAGGGCTTCGAGTCCCCAAAGACCTCGCGATCATCGGCATGGACAATGACTTGCTCGCCTGCGAGCACAGCACTCCCACTCTCACCAGTGTCTGCCGCGATTCCGGCAGAATCGGCTGGGAGGCGGCCGCTCTCATCGATCGCATGATGCAGGGAGAGGATCTCAGCTCCGCCGATCTTCAGATTGCCCCCCTTGGCATTGTCGAGCGTCAAAGCACCGATCTTTTCCACCATCCAGACGAAATCATCCAACTCGCGGTCGCCTTCATGCTGCGCCACCTCAAAGACCGCCCGAAAATGGATGCCGTGGCCCGTCATGCGGGAGTTTCCAGACGCACCTTGGAGATGCGCTTCAAGGCCCTCACGGGGCAATCTCCCCATCAATTTCTCACGGCAGCCCGCATCTCTCACGCTTGCAAGCAACTGCAGCGAGCCTGCCCCCCTTCTCTGCGGCAGCTTGCCAAAGACTGCGGATTCTCCAGCTACCCCGCCTTCGTCCACGCGTTTCACTCCCACTCCGGGCAAACTCCCAGCCAATACCGGGATCAACTTTCCCTCAGTTCCAGCTGAATCATCGCCGCAAAGCCGAGGCCGCTGCGCCATCCGCTTCCACTCGAAAAAACATCGTCGGTTCTTCGCTCGGGCACTCAAATACCAGCCACTCCGGCACATCCCATGATCCAAGCCCGGGACGGACGTCGCCCGTCGCCATCCAATCCCCTGCAGCGAGGCTGGGACTTTTCTGGAGGCCGTAGTGATGCCCATCGAATCCCGGGACACTCAAATAGAACGCACCGTTTTCCCACCAAGGAATGCCGGTTCTCCATTGGCTGCTTTCCAACGATCTGCCAAAGTCCGAAAGATCGAGAGGACCTGCTCCCTCTGGAGCCTCCCAGGTCATCGAATCCCAGAGGCCAAAATTCGACAGATTACCTCCCACCGAAAACGCGACCTCGCCGATCACACGCAAGGTCCCGAAATTGATCACATCCCCAGCCACCGTGGTCTCTCCTCCACGGATCACCAAAGTTCCTCGGTTCAAAATACGTCGATACTTTCGAACGCCGTCCCCAAGCTCCCAGGTTTCCCCGGCCTCCACAACGAGGTCGTCCCATCCTTGGATCGATGTTTCCCTCAATCCCGCATAGGTGGTCGGCCCCGGTGCCGTAAAAATTGTGGCCCGATCCACCACGAGCCCCGGGTCCACCATGCGAATCTCCAAACGATGACGCCCGACAGCGAGATCGTGGAGCGAGGCTCCTACCACCGATGACCGGAGAACGGAACGGGACCAAGTATTGCCGCTCCCCGACTCTCCTGACAAGGCCACCACTGTGGGACTTCCCCCATCGAATGCGACCGCATATCGCCTCCCCCGGTCACGATTGAGAGAAAGTGCCGGGACAAAAGCCACCTCAACTCGATGCTGCCCCGCCGTTCGAAGCTCAAACTCGAATTCGAGACAGGGCGCATCGTTCAGAATCGCCTCCTGGGTTTCCAAGCTCGGAGCATCCGTCGGCTGCACGATCAGCGCTCCCTTTCCCGACCCAAGGTCCGGCACCTCGATCCACTCGGCAATCGCGCCCGGCACCTTTCGCGTGGCATCCTCTGCCTCCATCACCACGGCCCCGTTCTCCTCAATAAAATCCACTTCCGGTCGCGGCTGGGGATTCCAAACGGTCACCGGAACTTCGATCACATCGTCCCCTTGGTGGACCCGAAGAACGGAACTCAAGGTCTCCACAGCCTCTGGGAGCCCCGCCTCCTCAAGAGAAACCCATAGCCTCTCCTCGGTTTCCAAGACTCCCTCCGTCTTGGTGACTTTAAGCCATGGTACCGGCACCTCCACCGACCACGGCAGTGGCGTGGATTCCGTGTTGATCAGATCCACAAAGATTCTCCGATGGGTGAGTGGATTGAGCTCCGGCAATCGAAACTCGGCAAACCTGCGGTCTTCTCCAAGTTCCTGAACCGTCGAAGCATTCGAAACCTGAATCGAAGAAAATGCCGCTCCATCCTCTCGCTGATGCACCACAAGAGCATGCGAACCCGCAGTCAATTCCACGGTTTTCCATGTCTGCCATCGCCAACCCACAGGATCTCCCACTCCCAGATTGTTCCACACCTCAGGAACGGACCCATCGAGGGAAAGAAACCAAGAATCATCGTTAGGCGTCGGCGTCCTCACTTCGAAGCGGATCGCATACCGCCCCGCCTCCATGATCTGAAAAGAGTAGCTCGCACGGCCTCCCGCGCCCGCACTGGCAACGCCATCTGCCCCCGCAGTCCACAAGCAACGCCGCCCATCGAGGTGGGCCTCCTGCATGGGCGCAACGATGGCATCCGCATCGTCCACCGCATGCAGCTCTACCCCTGAGACATCCCCCTCTCCCATGCGGGTAAAGACTGGCTTCAGGCGCCCTTCCACCGCCACGCCCAAGCCCCGTTCCTGCGGTCCGGGATCTTGGGGCAGAGCAGGCATCCGGAACACCTCTAGTCCGCGCGGTTGGGAATCCATCATTTCGTTCCATTTTCCTCCCGCCACCTGCGTGTTGTAGACCGTCGTTTCCGCGGCAATATCATCCCAGGCCGCAGCGGAAGCCGCTCCATGGTCCGCCACGGTTGGCCGTTTTTGTGAAATTGCCCGATACGCCCGCGCAGCATGGAAAAACTTCCGTGCCATCGCCTCCGAGGCTCGGACCGGGTAGCCGACCAACTCAGCATAGGCGTCGCGGAGCTCACGGGGCAAAGTTTGCTCGATCGCTTGCTGACGCTCCTTCATCTCTGAAAAAGCTGCCTGTCGCCGCCCCCACTCATCCCCTTCATGGACTTGGCTGAACAACGAGTACGCATTGCCTTCGGCAGGCGCCGAACTCCCCGGATCGCGATCTCTCCAGTCCATGTGTTCGGGTTTGCGCAGATGATGAAGATGAAAATAGTCGTTCATCAGCGAGGCTATCGCTCCCGCCCGCGAGGGCTCAAATTCCCGTGCCGCCCATTCCCGCAACCATGCTCGTTGCGCATCCGGACCATACGACGTCACCCGCCACGCCAACCGCAATGAGAACTCCATCGAAATTTCGGCCGGTTTGATATCGCCAACATTGAAAACCCACAGCCGTCGCGCGTCGTTCTCAAACGCCTTGGTCATTTCCTCCCAAATCAAGGACGGGGGAATCGTCGACAACCACAGATAGTCCTGGGGAGCGCCCCAATAGGACAGATGATAATAGACCCCTGAACCTCCACTCCTCAGCTGCTCGGCCTCGCTCGAGAGCCTGCGGATATAGCCGTGATTGTCGTCCGGCCACACCAGGGTCACGTCATCCGGAACCTCGACTTCACCGCTGTCGTAGATGCTTAAGACCTCTTTGTAGGGAACAAATATCTGCGGCACCTGAGCCACATTCGCGTTCACACGGGTCTCCAGAATTCCCCTTTGAGCAGAGAAAATGGTATTCAACCACTCGGCTTTCTCAGCGATCGTCGATCCCTCGACCATCCCCGAATCATGGATACCCCGCTTCCCCACGGTGTAGACATTTTCAAAGGGCCCAGCTTCTTCTGCGCGTCGATCCCAATACCGATCAATCGTCTCGGCATTGTTGGCATAGCTCCAATCGTCCGAGGCGCCTTCTTCCGTCACGAAGCGCTCCCACTCATCCACATTGTTGCGCAACATGGGCTCCGCATGCGAACTCCCCATGACAATCGCGTAGTCATCCGCCACCTGCTTGTTCTCCGGATAAAAATGGAAGGCTTTGGTGCTGGGATGCATGCCCGGCCAGCAGAGATTGGCTCGCAAGCGCAGCAGTAGCTCGAAAATCTTGGCGTAACTCTTGGGTCCCAGATCTTTCGCCTCTCCCGGACCGGACTCGTAATTCTTCTCTGCCCACTCCTGCAGACCCCAATCCTCATCGTTGATGAAGATCCCACGAAATCTCACGCTCGGCGGAGAGGAATCCAGCGGCAGACCTGCCAGATGCACGGCCTTCAACGAAGGAGGCGGCACGTCGGCCCACCAAGTCCATGGCGATACTCCCATCGATTCGCTGACGGCTCCCACGCCATAGGCCGTCCCTCTGCGATCACTTCCCACAATCACCAATGCTTCCGGCACCCCAGGAAGCGGATCCGACACGACGACCATCCGGTAGCACTCCCAATTGCCCTGAATCGAGCCAACATCGAGTTTCCCACGGTCCACCAAGGATTCGATCCATGCACTCCGTCCCCAGGTGCCCACCAGCACGATTGGGCCCTCCAAAGGCTCCTCGCCCGTCGTCACCTCGGGTCGCACCCCGGTCACGGCCTCCAGATCCCCCGCCAACAAATTCACTGCTTTCCCCACCACCGTGGCGTCTTGAGGATCCCACACCAAAGGAACCGCTCTCCCGCCTGCCACCAGGGTGAACCCTCCCACCACGGGAGCGTCGACCCGCTCGGGCAGTGAGCGCGGATTGGCCGTATCGGCCAACGGATGACTCTTCGCATCGTCAGGACGGGTTCCCGCCGCCAACTCCACCCCATCGCCGTAGCCATCAAAATCCCGGTCAGTTGTCGACTCCGTCGCCGCTTGAATCCCACCGCCCAAAAGGAACACCCCTCCCACAATTCCTAGCCAGCCTCCAGGGAATCGTCTCCACCCCGTCATCCGTTTCCGAATCGATCGGATCATCCCTCCGGCGACTCCATGCGATCCCTCAAACTTTAGAAAACCCACCATGCCCCATCAGACAACACCCTGACCCCAAAGCACGACAACCCCGCCCTTGCGCAGTATTGATTCATTTTTGCGCAGCGACTTCCCCCTGTTCCAGTTTCCAAGATTCGTCATGTTCGCCCCATGCAATGGCTCACGGATGCCCCCGACGACTTTCTCGCGATATTTGGCGGCGAGAGTGGGAGCGATTCCTCACAGCCACTTCCCCATCACCCCTCTCTGCCCCTTCTCCTCCCTCGCCGCACCTTTACGGCCAGAGAATCGTCCATCGACCTACCGCCAGACGGATGGTTCATTCACCGATCACAGGCCCCCCACTCGATGTATGACGCCCTGCGCCAAACTCTCGCCGACGGCGGCGTACTTCCGGACACAACCGTCGTGCTCACCGAGGAAGGAAGCGGCTTTCGCGGCCATCACGACCGTCGCTGGGCCGCGCTCCGCGGAAATCTTCATCTCAGCGTGCTGATCCGGCGGCCTCTTCCCATCGCCACCACCGGTGCCGGACTCTCCATGCTTCCCGCCGTCGTTGTCGCCGATTGGTTGCAGGAGATCCTCCCTTCTTCCGTCAAGCCCGGGATCAAATGGGTCAACGACATCACCCTCAGAGGCCGCAAAATCGGAGGAGTTCTTGCCTCCAGCTCCATTCGAGGGTCGACCTTCCACGATTGCCTCTTGGGCATCGGCCTCAATCTTCAGGTGGCTCCCGAGATCGACGCTGATGTTTTCGTTCCCGGCACCACCTGCCTCGGCGATTGGACCCCTGCACCGCCCTTGTCCCAGGTGGCTCTAGAGCTCCTGCGGCGGCTTCTCCGAACCTTCGACCGGCTGGCCTCCGAGGGTGGTGGCTTCCTACTCGATCGCTATCGAGCCCACGCCTGCGGAATCGGAGAATCTGTCCGCGTTTGGCAGGATCTGCCGAGTCCTCCCCTTAATCGTCCGCCCCTCGCCTGCGGCGTCTTGGAAGCCATCCATCCCGACCTCAGCCTGCAAATCACCGGGCAGGCTCGACCCATTCACCATGGCCGCATGGCCCTTGAGTCCGACATCCAAAGCTGGCTCCAGCAGGCAAATCCCCCAAAAACCTGAAAATTCCCGCCTCCCGTCCCGGATTTCCGATTGACACCCTCCGGGGTGCTCCATAGCTTGCCCGCCCTTCCGCGCCCAGGTGCTCGCGCAGCCCGGACCGACCCGTGGAAATCAACGCCAACGACATGAAGACCTTTTCCGCCAAACCAACCGACGTCGAACGCAAGTGGTATGTGATCGACGCCGAAAACAAAGTCCTCGGCCAAGTCGCCGTCGAGGCGGCCCGCCTCCTGCGCGGCAAGCACAAGGCCATTTTCACCCCGCACATCGACACGGGTGACTTCGTGATCGTGATCAATGCCGACAAGGTGCGCCTGACCGGCAACAAGGAGCGCGAAAAAATTTACACCCGCTTCACCGGTTACGTCGGCGGCCAGAAGGTGGAAACTCCCCGCATGGTCCGCAAGCGCCGCCCGGTGCTTCTCGTCGAACGCGCCGTCTGGGGCATGCTTCCCAAGGGCCCGCTCGGTCGCGCCCAGTATGGCAAGCTCAAGGTTTATGCCGGTGACACTCACCCGCACGAAGCCCAGCAGCCGGAGACCTACGAAGTCGCCTGAGCCCCACCCACGACTCCCTGATTTGATCATGAGCGCAGCAGCAGCCACTCCCGTTCTCGCCGCCACCGGCCGTCGCAAGACCGCCGTTGCCCGCGTCCGCCTCACCGAAGGCTCCGGCACCATCACCATCAATGGTCGCCCCTTCGAAGAATACCTCCCGACCCTGCAACTTCAGAACACCGTTCTGGCTCCGCTGCAGACCGTCAACTCCGTCAACCGCTTCGACCTCAACGTCGTGGTGAAGGGAGGCGGCACCAATGCTCAGGCTTCCGCGATTCGCCTTGGCATCGCCCGCGCTCTCACGATCTCCGATGGCGAGCTCCGCAAGGAACTCAAGCCTCACGGTTTCCTGCGCCGCGATCCCCGCATGAAAGAGCGGAAGAAAGCCGGTCGCCCAGGTGCCCGTAAGCGCTTCCAGTTCTCCAAGCGTTGATCCCAAGGGACAAACCTTTCAAAAAGACCGCGCGCCATCCCGGCCGCGGTCTTTTTCTTTTCCACCCAAGGACTCTCCATTCCGCATGAAACTTCTTTCCTGGAACGTCAACGGCATCCGCGCCTGCCTCAACAAGGGCCTGCCCGATCTCCTCACCTCCGAACAGCCTGATATCCTCTGCCTCCAGGAGACCAAAGCTCGTGCCGAACAGGTTGAGCTTCCCCTCGAATTCGCCGGCTACCACGCCCACTGGAACTCCGCCGTGAAACCCGGCTACTCCGGTGTGGCCGTCTTCTCGCGTCTCGCCCCCCTCTCGGTTCGCCATGGCATCGGCATGGAGGAACACGACCAGGAAGGCCGCGTCCTGACCCTCGAATTCCCGGATTTCCATCTGGTCAATGTCTACACCCCCAATGCTCAGAACGAGCTGAAGCGACTCCCCTACCGCATGCTCTGGGATGTTGCATTTCGCGATCACCTTCTCGCCCTCGAAGCCACCGGAAAACCCGTGGTCTTCTGCGGCGATCTGAATGTCGCCCACCAGGAAATCGACCTCGCGCGCCCCAAGGCCAACCGATTCAGCGCCGGATTCTCCGATCAGGAACGCGACGGGTTCAGCCAACTGCTAAAAGCCGGCTACATCGACACCTTCCGCCATTTCTTCCCCGATCAAACGGAAGCCTACACATGGTGGAGCTTCCGCGGCGGGGCTCGCGCCCGCAACGTGGGATGGAGAATCGACTACTTTGGCGTCTCCCCCACGCTCCTCCCTCGCCTCAAAAGCGCCGGCATCCTCGCCGATATCACAGGATCCGATCACTGCCCGGTCAGCCTGGAAATCGAGTGAGAAGCGATCACAGCTCAGCAATCGCCGCCATCAATCGGTCGGCGATTCGCTGATAGGCTTCTTTGTCCTTCGATCCCGCCAAGCCCTCGGCAGCGAGATCGATCGGATCCCCGATCGTCACCTCGATGGTCGCCAACCGAATGCGACCACTTCCCCGCGGCAAAGCTTCACGGGCTCCCCGAATGCGGATCGGCTGAATCGGCACGCCAGCTTTCGCCGCGATCAATCCCACCCCTGGTTGAGCTTCCCCAAGGGCACCATCCAAGGTCCTCGCCCCTTCGGGAAAAACCAACACCCGACGACCCGACTTCAGTTCGCGGATGATCGTCTTCAGACTGCTCATATCCGGCTTTTCCTGGTCCACCGGCACAGCATTCCACTGGCTATACAGCCATTTGAAAAAACCCTTGAAGAGGGTCTTGCGAGCCAGAAAGACCATCTCATCGTGGTACAATCCCCCAATCAAAGGCGGATCCAAAAAGCTCTCGTGATTGGACACCACCAAGACGGGACCTTCCATCAACAACTTGTCGCCATTCCGAAGGCGCAGCCGGAAAAAGGTCTGAAATGCACTCCGGAACAACAACCAACCCGACCAATAAATCCAACGCATCATGGCTCCAATAGGGGAATTTCCAATCCTTGCTCTCGCAGAATGACCAAGGCTTCTTCGACGGCCGATTCCACCGTGTGGCCCGAGTTGTCGAGGACCCGAGCTCCATCCGCCACGCGCAAAGGATCCGTCTGGCGCTGACTGTCGCGGCGGTCGCGGTCGCTCACCGAATCCACCTCACCCGCGGCACAGCGCCGCTCCTGCCGCACGGCAGGATCGGCATCGACGTAAATCTTATAAGGCGTCTCCGGAAACACCGCCGTTCCGATGTCTCTACCTTCCATCACCACATCGGAGTGATCCAGATAGCTCCTCTGGAGCTCCACGAGCTTTCGACGCACTTCCGGCACCGCCGACACCTGCGAAACATGGGCATTCACCTCGGAACTCCGCAGAGCCTCACCCGGATCCACACCATTGATCGTCAGCGTAGAATCCAGCCCATCGACCCCGCAGTCCAAGACCATGTGCTCCAAGGCCTCCGCCACCGCGGCTGGATTCTCTGGGTCCACTCCGGCCTGCATCACCTGCCACGTCACCGCTCGATACATCGCCCCGGAGTTCACCATCACCAAACCCAGGCGCTGCGCCAACTCTCGAGCCAAGGTGCTCTTTCCGGACGCTGCCGGACCATCAATCGCAATCGCAAAATGACCTACCTTCATGCCTGCGGGGCTCGAGTCGGAAGTTGATAATCGGTTTCCTCGGTGGCTTCCCGGCACACCGCAGCCAGATGATGATCAAAACCAGGATAGGAGGTGCGCACGCACTCCGTGTTGAGAATCCGGCTGGGCCCATCGGCAAACAACCCAGCAATCGCGAATGCCATGGCGATCCGATGATCTCCAAAACTATCCATTTCCGCGCCCTTCAACGGCCGACCTCCGACGATTTCCATCCCATCATCGAACTCTTCGACCTGAGCACCCATCGCCCGGAGATTGGTGACCGTAGTCGCCACCCGATCGGTCTCTTTGACCCGCAGTTCACGCGCATGGCGAATTCGAGTGGTTCCCTCTGCCAAGGCAGCAGCGACCGCCAAGACCGGAATTTCATCAATGAGATTCGGGATTTCCTCTGGCAACAAATCCGTGCCCTTCAGATGGGCTCCATGAACCTCAATCTCACCATAGGGCTCCCCTTGGATATCCGCCGCGGGACGGCGGATCACCGTCGCTCCCATCCGCTCAATCGCATCCAGGATCGCCGTGCGAGTCGGATTGAGTCCCACCCGACGAATCACCAACTTCGCTCCCGGGCGCGCAGCAGCAGCAACCACCCAAAAAGCCGCACTCGAAATATCCCCCGGCACATGAAACTCACGCGCCTTCGGCACCTGCCCTCCTTCAAGGGTGATTCTCAAACCCGTTTCGTCCGTTCCGACCTTCACCCCAAACGCCTCAAACATGCGTTCGGTGTGATCTCGCGTCAGCGCGGGCTGAACCACCTCGGTAACCCCCTGACAAAAAAGACCCGCCAGCAAAACCGCACTCTTCACCTGAGCGCTGGCCATCGGCAAAACATAGGAAATCGGCTCCAACTCTCCCGGTGAGATCTTGAGCGGCGCGCAACCTTCTTTCGCCCCAAGAGCCTCAATCCGTGCTCCCATCTCTCCGAGAGGGCGAATGATGCGCCCCATGGGTCGCCCAGACAGCGATGCGTCCCCAAACAATTCGGTGGAGAAATCCTGCCCCGCGAACAAGCCCGCCAGCAGTCGCATTCCAGTTCCTGAATTGCCGCAATCGATCGGCCGAAGCGAAGGCGATAGCTTCATCGAGCGACCCTCGATCTCCATCGCGACGGGACCGAATTCAGGAAGCTCCTCCAAAACCTGGCATTCCACCCCGCACGCCTGCATGGCGCCAAGTGTGTTCACACAGTCCTCGCTCGGCAAAAACCCCGTAATCTTTGACGTCCCCGAGGCCAGCCCCGCGATCATCGCAGCCCGGTGCGACATGCTCTTATCCCCCGGCACCTCTAGGGCGACGTCAAAGGTCCTGATCGGCTTCACCTCGAAATGGCT
The DNA here is from genome assembly GCF_014201715.1 of Haloferula luteola. Lineage (GTDB taxonomy): Bacteria > Verrucomicrobiota > Verrucomicrobiia > Verrucomicrobiales > Akkermansiaceae > Haloferula > Haloferula luteola. The sequence goes on along the minus strand of NZ_JACHFD010000012.1, from coordinate 156,967 downwards.
CATCGTATCAACCGCACTCATTTTGAATCACCGCTCGGCCTGAAGCATGGAGTTCGCTTGCCTCAGTGAGCCAGCGGAGCACCGCTTCATGGTCGCCGGACTCAAGACTGGCAAGTATTTCACCGAGGAAATCCCTCGCCTCCACCAGTGAACGTCCCACCGCCTCGCGGTTCTCCAACAAAATCTCGGCCCACATCCCCGGGTGACCTCCCGCCACTCGAGTGGTGTCACGCAGACCACCGCCCCCGTAGCGAGCATCCTCAGGATTGGCCAAGGCCGCGCGCGCCGTCACTGCCGCCATCACATGGGGCAAATGACTGATCCGCGCCACCACTCGATCGTGCGCCAGGGGATCGATCCACTCCGTCCGGCATCCCAACTCCCGCCAAAAGGTCTCAAGACACTCTCCCTCCCCCGTCTGAGCTCCCTCGCGGCCCGTCAAAAAACACATCGCCCCCTCAAACAAATCCCTCCGGGCCGCCTCCATTCCCTGTTTTTCGCCTCCTGCCATCGGATGACTGCCCACAAATACCCGCCCTCGCTCACGAAGCCGTGGAGCCACCTCCCGGTGCACCACCGCCTTCACACTTCCAACATCCGTCACCAAACAATCTTCCGGCAAGCCTGCCTCCAACATGCGATCCACCAATCCCGGCATCACTCCCACCGGAACACTCAGCACCACCAACTCGACCCCGGCGAGCGTGGCCGCCAAGTCGGTACTGGCCTGCTCCACGCCCAGCTCCTGAGCCAACGCGACCGATGCTTCTCTTCTCGCCCAAAGGCGAACGTCTTTTTCACCCGCCAATCTCAGGGCAAGGGACCCGCCCAGCAGGCCTCCTCCGATCACCGCAATTCTTTCCATCCAATTCACTCTCTTCCCAGACATGCAACAGGCCGGACTTCATGCCCGGCCTGCAACACTTCAAAGCAGAAAATTCTCAGGGCTCAGGGAACTCGGAAATACTTCTTGTCCGAGGCCGGATAAGTGGGGTCCTGAACCAAGGTCCCGCTAGGGATCCCCTTCACGTCGATGATCTTGTTGTTGTAAGGACTGAACACAAATCCCGGCTTACCCGGCACGGCACGCGCCACCCGGGCTCGATTGCGCGGTTCCGGGGTTGCCGGTTCCGGATCCGGCGTCCGGTCAGGGATCACTTCGCGATCCGGCTCGGTCGCTTGGCTCCCACCGCCGTTGGCCTCACGGAGGTCTCGCTCACGCTCCGCCTGAAGTTCACGCTGACGCTCCGCCTCCGTCTTCTGAACACCACCCGCAGGCGGCACATTGCGACCCACGTCCTGAGGCGGCACAGGCGGCTCCTCCACGTAGGGCACGCATGAAGGCGCAAGAACCGCCGCAAGCGCGACAGCGGAAAGGAGTGAAAGTCGTTTCATGGATCGTTCGGGGAGGGAGAGGTTTTCCGTCAAAGCTGGGCCAGTTTCCGTTCAAGTGGTGCTGAGGTCAAGTCACCACAAGTTCACGAATGCACGAGGAGCGACGAGCCCACGGTCGCTTGTCTAAGGTTCTTGTCCACCCGCCTGAACTCCTTCATGGCTGTCGGCATGTACGAAACTCCGGTCCAGGCGGTCGCCCGCATCTCCCAAGTCCTGAAAGAAGGCCTGTTCGAAGTCACCTTACCCAACGGTAAGAAATCCCTCGGCCACCTCTCCAAAGATCTCGCAGCAGATCCCCCCACCCTCACGGAAGGCATGCAAGTCCGAGTGGAACTGACCCCTTTTGATTTCGATTCAGCTCGCATCGCTGAAGTCCTCGCACCTTCACCCAACCCCTAGACTTCCTCGCCCACCTCGTTTCCTGCGTCCGCGCGCCCCTCTGACCAAAGAGGCCCAAAAGGGCAAAAAAGAAGCGGCCCGATCGATTCTCCTCTGGAAAAACCCAAAAACCAAAGGCGTTCTCAATCGGGCCGCTTGCGTTGTCGCGACGCCCGAAAACTACACGACCCCTAGGGATCGTCAATCCTTTTCTGAGGAAAATTGAGATTTTTTTTCATGGTTCGCCCGATCGTGTCTCCTGCCAATTTCCCATTGGCTGAATCCCCCGTCATCCCTTAGCAATCGGCACAACATGAGTTACGATAAGCTTCTTGCTGCCAATCGCGGAGAAATCGCGATCCGGATCTTCCGCGCCGCCAACGAACTGGGTCTGCGCACGGTCTCGATCTACGCCGAAGAAGATCGCTTTTCCCGCCACCGTTTCAAAGCCGACGAAGCCTACCTCCTTGATCGCGAAAAGGGGCCGGTCGGTGCCTACCTCGACGTCGAAGGCATCGTATCGGTTGCGAAGGCGAAAGGCGTCACCCTCATTCACCCCGGATATGGGTTTCTCTCCGAAAACGCAGCCTTCGCCCGGGCCTGTGCGCGGGAAGGAATCACCTTCGTTGGTCCGTCGCCCGATCTGCTCGAAAACATGGGCGACAAAACGGCTGCCCGCGAATTGGCCCAAAAGTTCTCAGTGCCTGTGCTCCCCGGCACGGAAGAGCCCGTGACCGATCCCGCGGAGGCGCTCAAAATTGCACAGGAGATTGGCTTCCCCCTCATCATCAAAGCCGCCTTTGGGGGCGGTGGACGCGGCATGCGCGTGGTCATGGAGGAGAAGCAACTGCTTCCGCTGCTCACCGAAGCCCAAGACGAAGCCGGCAATGCCTTTGGCAATCCAGCCGTGTTCCTCGAACGCTACATTTCTCGAGCCAAACACATCGAGGTTCAAATCCTTGGCGACCAGCACGGCCACGTCGTCCACCTTCACGAACGCGATTGCTCCGTCCAACGCCGCTATCAGAAAGTCGTCGAAGTGGCTCCGTCCATTGACCTCGACCCCATCGTCCGCAAAGAACTCTGTGAGGCCGCCGTGAAGCTCGCCCAAGGCATCGGTTACAACAACGCCGGCACCGTCGAGTTCCTCTACGACATGGACAAAAAGGACTGGTTCTTCATCGAGATGAATCCCCGGATTCAAGTCGAGCACACGGTCACGGAATGCGTCACCGGCATCGATCTCGTCCGCTCCCAAATCCTCGTCGCCAAGGGCCATTCCCTCCACGATGAGGAAATCGCGATTCCTGCCCAGGAAGACATTCCCTGCATCGGCTACGCGATCCAATGCCGAATCACCACCGAAGACCCCGCTCGCAGCTTCGCCCCCGACTACGGCCGCATTCTCAACTACCGCTCCGCCGCCGGCTTTGGCATCCGCCTGGATGCAGGATCCGGAGACGCGGGATCCGTCATCACTCCCTACTACGACTCCATGTTGGTAAAGCTCACCGCCATGGGCCGTAGTTTTCCCATCGCCTGCCAGCGGATGGACCGCGCTCTGCGCGAATTCCGGATCCGTGGGGTCAAAACCAACATTCCCTTCCTGGAGAACGTCATCGCCGATCCCACTTTCCGAGCGGGCGATGCCCACACCAAGCTCATCGACACCAAGCCGGAGCTCTTCCAATTCAAACCCCGTCGAGACCGAGCCACCAAACTGCTCTCATATCTTTCCAACGTGACAGTCAATGGCAACCCCACTGCCAAAGGCTGGAAGCCGGCTTCCCCGATACTTTCTCCTCGCATCCCTCACGTGGAGCCTTCCGGCGGCAACCTCCCCCAAACCCGCCACCTCCTTCACGAACTCGGCCCGGAAAAGTTTGCCCAGTGGATTCTTGATCAAAAGCGGCTGCTCATCACCGACACTTCCATGCGCGATGCGCACCAATCGCTGATGGCTACACGCATGCGGACCCTCGATATGCTGCACATCGCCGAAGCCTATCAAAACGGGCTCCCGGGGATGTTCTCGCTCGAAATGTGGGGTGGGGCCACCTTCGACACTGCCATGCGATTCCTCAAAGAGGATCCATGGGAGCGGCTCCGCCGCCTTCGCGAGAAAATCCCTGGCATCCTCTTCCAGATGCTCTTCCGGGGTTCCAACGCGGTCGGCTACTCCAACTACCCCGACAACGTCGTGGCGGGCTTCGTGAAGCACGCCGCCGACTCCGGAATGGATCTTTTCCGGATCTTCGACTCACTCAACTACCTGCCCAACATGCGCGTGGCCATGGAAGCCGCACGCGAGCACGGCGGAGTCCTGTGCGAAGCCGCCGTCTGCTACACCGGCGATATTCTCGACGCCAAACGCGATAAGTTCTCCCTGAAATACTATCTCTCCAAGGCCAGAGAGCTGGAGAAAATGGGCGCTCACATTCTCGCCATCAAAGACATGGCAGGTCTCTGCAAACCCCAGGCGGCCTATGAATTGGTGCACGCTTTGAAGCAGGAGATCGGCATCCCCATCCACTTTCACACCCACGACACCTCAGGACTCAACGCCGCGTCGGTCATTACCGCGGCACGGGCGGGCGTCGACATCGTCGACCTCGCCACGGCTTCCATGTCGGGCTCCACCTCGCAGCCAAACCTCAACTCCATCGCGGCGGCTCTCGCCAATTCCGAGCGCGATCCCCAACTCGACTTCGACCACCTCAACGAAATCTCGGACTATTGGGAAGAGGTTCTCGCCCAATACGAACCCTTCATTTCCGCCCCCCGTGCCGGCACAGCTGAAGTCTACGAACACGAAATGCCCGGCGGCCAATACACCAACTTGCGCGAGCAAGCCAATGCCATGGGCCTCGGCCACCGCTGGCGGGAAATCTCCCGCACCTACGCCGAGGTCAACCAACTCTTCGGAGACATCGTCAAGGTGACCCCTTCTTCCAAGGTGGTCGGAGACATGGCCATGTTCCTGATCACGCGTGGCATCAAGCCCGCCGATGTTCCCAAGCTCAAACCCGGCTCCATCGACTGGCCGGAAAGCGTCATCGACATGCTTGCCGGTGGCCTCGGCCAACCCGATGGAGGCTTCCCCGAGGACGTGAAGCGAGTCGTCCTTAACCAAAAGCCCTCCACCACCCAGCGCCCCGGTGAACTTGCAGCCCCCGTCGACCTCCACCGCACGCGAGCTGCCTTAAGCGAATCGCTCAAACGGCCCGCTTCCGACGACGACCTCTATTCCCACCTGATGTATCCTCAGGTGTTTGACGACTTCCAAGCTTCCCTCGCCCAATACGACGAGTTGAGCGGCCTTCCGACACCGGCATTTTTCTACGGCCTCAGCTCCGGTGAGGAAATCGAGGTCGAAATCGACCCCGGTAAAACGCTCTTCATCAAACTCGTCTCCATTGGCGAACCCGATTCCGAAGGCCGCCGCACGCTGTTTTATGAGCTCAATGGCATGCCGCGGGAAAGCCTCGTCACCGACGCCTCCCTTGCCAAATCCACCGGCCCAGCACGCCTCAAGGGCGATCCAGACGATACCAGCCAAGCGTGCGCACCGATGCCCGGGATGGTTTCCGAAGTCGCCATCTCACCCGGCCAGGAAGTCGTCGAAGGAGAGAAGCTGATCGTTCTGGAGGCGATGAAAATGCTCACCACCGCCAGCGCTGCCAAGTCAGGGACCATCAAGGAGGTCCTCGTCAAAAAAGGCGACCAAGTCGACAGCGACGACCTGCTCGTGCGCATGGAAGGCTGATTTCTCGCCCGTTAAGGCACGGTGGTGGATCGCCGCCGTGCCCTCCTCACCAGCGAGCTTTCAGATCCAGCGACATTCAAAAATCGCGCCGACAAAAGAGCCAACCGGCATAAGCAACGACCATCAACTCGAAGACTAGTGAGGAACCGATGATCCATTGCGGAGACCCCCTCGTCATGGAGGCATCCACTTCAGTGTCTTTTGCCGGGACCCCGTTGAGAGTCGCCGTCGTCACCTCACTCATCGAGAACTCTCGGTCCCCTTCCAGCCGAACGAACCGTTGGAGAAGATTCACGGTGTCCGTGGTCTTCGGCAGCGAACGATAAGGCAACTCCGCCAAAGCTTGGTAGCGCTTCCACGTCGCCTGCTCCGAAGTCGAGAGCCGCTCTCCACCACTGATGGTGGGGATTTCCCCGCTCTCCGAGGCCGACCAAGCAAAGTCGTCCACGACCTTCGCCATCCAGCAACTCATCCACACCACCATAACCGACAGCAAGGCAGCCATCACGGAACGAGTCTTGATCCCCACGGCCACCATGACGGCCCAAAGATAGGAAAACATCAGCGTGATCAATGGCACCGCCCAAAAGATCGTCGGATTCCAACTCCCCACCCTCCATCGCATCGCCAAAAACACCAGCACACAGAAAGCAGCGGTCTGGATCAACGCGAACAAAAGACCACACACATACTTGTAAGCGAACAACCTCCATCGGGAAATCGGCTTGCTCAGTACCGATCCCGCAGCCCCTTCGGCCATGAACTCAGGAAAAATCGGCGCACAGGTGATCAATGCCAACACCACCGCGACCCACGACAGCCACACGTTCACCAGAAACACCGAGAAAATCGCAAAGTAGAACATCCCCGCCATGGGAGATCCGGCACGGATCGCAGGATGATCAACAGCCACCAATCCAAATCCGACACTGTAGCCGGTAGCGGTGAACCCAATCGATAGATACATCAGCCCAGCGAACAAAGAAATGCCCAGGGTGATCCAAAACAACGAACGACCTCGCAACAGTCGCAACGAATCCACAAAAATGGCGCCAAATTGGGTCATGCTTCCTCCTTCCGGTTGACCGCCTCCAAAAACACCTGCTCCAGCGAGCGGCGGGATTCACGGATTTCACGAATCGACACATTTCGAGCTCTCAGCGCATCAATCACCGGTTGCACCACCTCGGCGGCTTCTCCCCGCACCTCGATCGAGTCTGCTCCCACCAGCCAACCTTCTTTCTCAAACGCCGCTTTCAATTCGAAAGGCAACGGGCCCTGACTACGGACAACGAACGAGACTTCCCGGCGGGTGAGATCTGCAGTCCGCCCACGCTCCACCATCCTCCCCCCACACAAAATCGCCACTTCGTCTGCCACCTGCTCGACCTCATCCAAAAGATGGCTGTTCACGAAAACCGTGCGCCCCTCGGCCTTCATCTCCTCGATCATCCGCCGAATTTCCACCCGGCCTTGCGGATCCACCCCATCCGTCGGTTCGTCGAGAAACACCAACTGCGGATCGTGAATCAACGCCTGGGCAATCCCAATGCGTTGCCTCATGCCTTTCGAATAGTGGCGGTAGACATCATCCGCTCGAGTCGCCATGCCCACCCGCTCCAGCAACATCTCTTCCCGCGCCAAGGCCAGCTTGCGAGCCATTTGGGACAGACCTGCGCTCATCCGCACAATCTGCCGCCCCGTCAGGTAATCAGGAAAGCGGGCATGCTCCGGCAAATAGCCCACCTTCGCCAACGTCGCCCGGTGCCCAATTGGCCGCCCGAGCAATGTCCCCTGGCAGCGCGACGGCCTCACCAAGGTCAGCAGCGACTTCACCAAGGTGCTTTTCCCCGCCCCATTCGGCCCAAGAAGTCCAAAGACTCCACCACTCTTGACCGATAGCGATACCCCGGCCAAAGCCTCAAATCGGCCATAGCGCTTGGCGAGCGATTCAATTTCGATGGCCATTTCGGACACACTCCACCCCTAACGCCCCCACTCTTGAGCGCAATGGTGGAAATTCATCTGACCTGGCCTTCGCCATGAATCCGGTACTGATAGCTGGTCAGCTCGCGCAGCCCCATCGGCCCACGTGCATGCAATTTCTCAGTCGAAATCCCAATTTCAGCTCCGAATCCAAATTCTCCTCCATCGGCAAATCGCGTCGAGGCATTGTGAAAGACACAGGCCGAATCCACCGCCGAGAGAAACTTCGCCGCTGCCGCTCCATCCTGGGTGACGATGCAATCGGAGTGATGAGATCCGTAGGTATTGATATGCGCAATGGCTTCGTCGAGAGAGTCGACCACCTTGACCGACAAAATCAGATCGAGGTATTCCGTCGACCAATCGTCCTCGGTCGCCGGTGCGCATTCGATGAAGGCCTGGGTTCGTTCGCACCCCCGCAGCTCCACACCCTTCTCCTGCAAGGCAGCCGCCACCTTCGGCAAAAAGCTCTCGGCGATCGAAGCATGCACCAGCAAGGTCTCCAGCGCATTGCAGACTCCCGGCTTGTGGGTTTTCGCGTTGACGGTAATGGCCACTCCCATGTCTGGATCCGCAGCTTGATCAACGAACGTGTGGCAAATGCCATCATAGTGTTTGATCACCGGCATCCGAGCTTGTGCCACCACGGTTTCGATCAGACCGCGACCTCCTCGGGGAATGATCACGTCGAGCCACTTGTCCATGCTACACAGGGCGGACACACTGGATCGATCGGTAAACGGAATCAGCTGAATCGCATGGGACGGCAAGCCCGCCGCCTCTCCGGCGCGAGTCAGCACTTCCGCAATCGCTCGATTCGAATGGATCGCTTCCGACCCCCCTCTCAGAATCGTGGCGTTTCCCGTCTTCAGGCAAAGCACGGCGGCATCGCTGGTCACATTCGGACGGCTCTCATAGATGATTCCGATGGTTCCGATCGGCACCCGGACCTGCTCCAAACGAAGCCCATTCGGTCGGCTCCAGCTCTCCATGACTTCCCCCACCGGATCGGGCAACTCCGCCACCTCGGCAATGCCAACCGCCATCGCCTCGATGCGCTTTTCATCCAATCGCAAGCGATCCACCATGGCACCGCTGAGTCCTTTCTCGACCGCCGCTTTCAAGTCTTCGGCATTTGCCGCCATCAAGACAGGGGCCGCGGCGCGAATCCCCTCCGCCATGGCGACCAGAATCGTGTTCTTCTCCTCAGTGCTCAGCTGCGACAGCTGATACGATGCTGCACGGGCCTGTCGGGCCAGCAGTTCGATCTCATTTCGGATGTCTTCCTCAGTCATGCCTTGATGGGAAAGCGAGTGGAAATGCCCTTTTCACCGGCGAGGATGCCGGCCAACCGCTCGGGCTTACGGCCGTGGGCGATGTGAACCTCGATGCCTGCTTCCACCGCCCCTCTCACGGCTGAGAGCTTGGTGGCCATGCCGCCGATCGAAAAGCGACCTTTTTCATTCTTCACCAGCGATTCGATCCCGTCCAACTCGGACACCTCGGGAACCAAGGCATGAGTCTCCGGGTTGAGCAATCCGTCGACGCTGGTGAGCAAAATCAGTCGGCTGGCCCCCATCAACCGAGCCACCGCCGCAGAGAGCATGTCATTATCTCCCACTCGAAGCTCCTCCACTGCCACCGAATCATTCTCGTTGATGATCGGCACGATACCGGGCTCGGAAAGCAATCGGTCCAACGTATTGCGCACATTGGCCGCGCGCTCCGGTCGATGCAGGTCATCCCCCGACAGCAACACTTGGGCAACCGACAGGCCGAAATTCCGGAACAGATTCTCGTAGGTGTGCATCAATCGCGCTTGACCCACCGCCGCGCAGGCCTGGCGAGTCGTCAGATCCGAAGGATAACCCTCGAGCCCGAAGGCGGAAACTCCCGCCCCGACAGCTCCCGAGCTGACCAGCAGACACCGATGCCCCTCCTCCAACAGCCCGGCAATCGCCGTCACCAAGCGGACCAGCGATCCGCCGTCGAGCGTTCCATCGCTGACCCGGGTGAGCACTCCGGTGCCGGCCTTGATGACAGTAAGTGGATTCATGCAGTTCTGAAAAAGGGGCGGGAAGGGCCGGCAGGAAACACCCGACCGACCCTTTCCGCCAACGCAAATCTTGGCAGCACAGGCAACTGCGGCTTGCCCCCCACCCTCACCCAGCCTAAACGCCCCGCATGGCCTCATTTGCACCCCGTGGCGATAAGAAGGAGCTCGAGGAAGGAAGCGCCTTTGCTCCAAAATTCGATGCCGACGGCCTGATCCCGGCAATGGCGATCGATGCCGACACTCGCGAGCCGTTGATGCTCGCCTACATGAACGCCGAGTCGCTGCAGTTGACACTCGAAAAGGGCGAAGCCGTCTACTGGTCCCGCAGCCGCCAAGAAATCTGGCACAAGGGAGCGACCTCCGGCCACGTCCAGAAAGTCCGCGAAATCCGGACCGACTGCGATCAGGATGCCATCATCCTCTACGTCAACCAAAGGGGCGAAGGCGCCTGTCACACCGGACGAAGCGGGTGCTTCTACCGCAAGATCGAGCCCAATGGATCCCTCTCGTTCACCGAAGAAGGCCGCAAGTTTGATCCCGATGCCGTCTATGGCAAAAAGTGATCCCAGCCCAAATCCCTCGTCACTGACAAGGTTCACGCAGACTTTGACATCCATCGAAATTCGGTGAATTTCGCGATTGCAAAGACGGGAGAGTTCCTCTAGTTCTCCCGCCCCTCGCGCCGGGCAGGCGCCAGACACCCATTTTCCCAGATAGGAGGACCGCCATGGACATCATCACCAAGATCGAGCAAGAGCAGCTGAAACAAGACGTCGTCAACTTCAACGTCGGTGACAGCGTGAAAGTTCACACCCGCGTGGTGGAAGGTGGCAAAGAGCGTATCCAGATTTTCGCCGGCATCGTGATTGCCAAGCGCGGTTCAGGCGTGAACGCCGCCTTCACGGTCCGTAAGATTTCCTACGGCGAAGGTGTGGAGCGGGTCTTCCCCGTTCACACTCCTCGGATCTCCAAGATCGAAGTCACCTCTCGTGGCAAGGTCCGTCGCGCCAAGCTTCACTACCTCCGCGGCCGCGTTGGTAAGCGCGCCACCGCGGTGAAGAGCGCAAGCTGATCCACGATCCGCCCGTTTCTTTTTTTCAGCGCGCCCACGACATCGCTCGTCGGCGCGCTGATTCATGTACGCCCATCACCCTTCACCGGACGCTCCCGACAATCTGCTTGGCGAGATCGCAGCGCTCGGAAATGCTCCAAACGTGCGCCGCGTTCCCCTCTGGATAGTTTTTCTCCTCTGCATCGCCGTCGTCGCCGGCGTGTGGATCCGTGGCACCTGGGGCCGCGATTTCATGACTCCCCCGAGCCCGGAAGTCATCGCACGGGCGAAAATCAAAGCCACTCAGCAGCTCGCCCGCCCTTCCGATCTTTTCGCACTCCCAGCGACGCCCCCCACAGCTCCCGTCGAAGAGACCACCCCTGAGCCATTCCAATCAGAGCCCCCGCCGCCGCCACCGCCGCCCACGCTTCCGCTCGACCATCTTCCCGAGCCGCTGCCTCAGGACTTTTGGGTCGGCCAATCTCAATACCCTGCCGGCTCCTTCCTCCAAGCAGGTCAAACGCTGGAGGCCGAATCACAAGCCACCGCAGCACTGACCGCCTACGAACGCGTCCTCGACGCCCTAAATCCTAGCGACGAGGAGCTTCGCGCCGCGCTCAAAGGCATGCGGCGAACCCGCGCTTTGATCTCCGTTCCCGAAGAAGCGCCTGCAGGGGCTCCTTTGGTCAAACTCAAGATCCACACCCCTTCCTCCCAGGTCAGCGCCACGCGAAAGGCAGCCCGACTCGCCGCCGAAGCACTTGCTCAAGCCTCCCATCGCCAACTCCGCTTTGAAGCCTGGATCACCCCTGACCGCAAAAAGACCGAGCACCTCACGCTCTCCCTTGAGCGGCCCGGCGAAGAGGAACCGGCCAGTGCCGAAGTCGTCGTGACCGAGGATGTCGATCGCCTACGCCAAGACCTCCTCTCCGCGGCCTTCCGCCTGGTCGCCTCCACTTTGGCACTCGACCCTACCCTCAGACCCATTTCTCAGCCCCCGGAAGGAGAACCCTCCGACGACTCACTTGCGCACCGCATCACTCGCCGAGCTTGGTCCCACTTCGTCCCCCAAGTCACCCACCCGGACGAACCCTGACATTTCCCCCAAGACTCTTCTGGACGGGCACGTTGTGCACGCGTTCGGTTCTTCGCCCGATGAAATCCTGCCTGAACCTGCTCCTCCTTTCCCTCTTCCTTCCTCTCGCAGCGGAAGAATCCGTAGATCGCGCCCCGGTCGAACCCAAATCCCTGCCCGCCCCAGATCAAACGGTTGCCCCCACCGAGCCGGCCATCGAAAAGCTCCCGGACGGCCGCATGAAAATCGGGTTGATCGAGTTCGATCCGAAAACCCGCGAAATTCAATTCCCGGCCCAGGTCAACCAAGTCGAGGGCTTGCTCGAATTCTTACTCGTTCACGAGAACGGGAAAATCCACGAATCCCTGCTTTCGACCCGCATCTCGGCCGTCCACCTGAACATCGCCCTCAAGCTCCTCCACTATCAGGCCTCCCGGGAACTCTATCTCCGCATCAAAGACGACGGCACGGCATCCTCCGAATTCCAGCCCGCCACCGATGAGGAAAAGGCCGGCTCTCGAGTCCAAATTCTCCTGCTTGCGAAAGGGGCCACCCAGCCCGTCCCAGCCAGCGATTGGATCGCCTACGAATCGACGGAGAAAACCATGCCCTCCGACCCCTGGGTCTATGGAGGCTCCACCTTCAACCAAGGTCGTTTTCTTGCGGAAAGCTCAGGCGACCTCATGGCCATCTTCCTCAGCAATTCCGCCCTGTTCAATTTCTCCGGCAAGGACAACCAGAATGACGAAGTCTGGCTGCCCCACGCCACCCGCGTCCCAGACTTGGGAACTCCCGTCACCGTCATCGTTCGACCCTACTCATCATGAAGCAGCTCCTCGTCTCCACCCTCGGAGCGACCGCCCTCGTCGCCTCCGCCTTGCCCGCCGCCGCGCAAGACGCCCCTCCCAATCCCTACCTTTCACTCCAACAGGAGATGAAATTGGCCATCGCTCGTGGCAACGAATGGCTCGCCCAGCAGCAAAAAGAACAAGGTTGGTGGGACACCGAAGACCTTCCAGCACTCACTGCGCTAGCCCTCACCGCCGCCGTCCGGGACCCCGCCGTCGATCCCGCCAAGGAACTCCCTGAATCCATCGCCAAAGGCTTCGAATGGCTTAAGGAACAACAAAAAGAAGACGGCGGCATCTACAACAAAGGCCTCGGCGTCTACAACACCGCCACCTCCGTCACCGCCCTCACTGCCGGCGGTCGCGATGTCGATGAACCCGCCATCGTACGGGGTCGCAAGTATCTCATCGGAGAACAGTGGGACATCGGCAAAGCCAAGGAAACCGACAATGCCAACGACGGCGGAATCGGCTACGGCTCCCACAACGACCACACCGACCTTTCCAACACCTATCTCGCCATCGAGGCCCTTGCCCTTTCCAAGCAAGTGGTCGACGACGGCAACTTCGGCGATCAACCCGACCTCGATTGGGACGCCGCCATCACCTTCCTTTCCCGCTGCCAGAATCTCGAAGCCACCAACGACCAGGAGTGGGCATCCGATGACGAGCAGAACAAAGGCGGCTTCATCTATACTCCCGGCGATTCCAAAGCCGGTGAAGTCGAATTGCCTGATGGCCGCACCGCCCTCCGTTCCTATGGATCCATCTCCTATGCCGGATTGCTCTCCCTCGTGTATGCCAAACTCGAACCCAACGACGCCCGCGTGGTCGCCGTCAAGGAGTGGGCTGGCAAAAACTGGACGCTCGATGAAAACCCAGGAATGGGTCTCCAGGGCCTCTACTACTACTATCAGGCCATGTCCAAGGCTCTCGCCGCCGCCAAGGTCGACAAACTCCCGCTCGCTGACGGCAAGGCGGTTGACTGGCGCAGCGATCTCGCCGGCAAACTCCTCGCCACCCAAAAGTCGGATGGCTCCTGGATCAATGAAAACGGCCGCTGGATGGAATCCAATCCCATCCTCGTAACCTCCTACACCGTGATGGCCCTCGAGCAGATCTATCACTCAATTCCCGGGAAGCCCTGATCCCCCGGGCAATAAAATCTCAAGGCGCGGTGTCCTCGTCGACATCGCGCCTTTTTTGATTCCCGCCACCCTGATCTGAGGAAACTTCCTCTTCCTTGCTAGCCATTCTCATTCCCCTGCACCATGGTGCGGCAATGACCCTCGCCAGCAAGATCACCCTCGCCCGCATCGCTCTGGTGCCGGTCTTCGCGGTCTACGTGGCAAAATACGGTCTCGGGATCGCGGCCAACCAGCCGGTTGAAACCCAGCGCTGGATCGCACTGGGAATCTTCATCCTCGCATCATCCACGGATGGACTCGATGGTTGGATCGCCCGTCGCTTCAATCAAAAGTCCAAGTTTGGAGCATTCATCGACCCCCTGGCCGACAAATTCCTCCTCATCACCGCCATCGTCTTCCTCAGCGCCTTTCCCTGGGACCACGACGATTGGCGGATTCCCATCTGGTTCGCCTGGCTCGTCGTCCTGCGCGACACCCTCATCGTCATCGGCATCATCCTCGTCAAACGCCAAGCTCACCTCGTGCACTACCAGCCCCACTGGACGGGAAAAATGTGCACCGTCACCCAAATGGTCGCGATCGGCTGGGTCATGCTGAAAGTCAAAATCCTCCCTCCCGTCTATCCCTGCGCCATCGCTGCTTTCTTCACCCTTTGGTCAGGCCAACGCTACTTCCTCGAAGCCCGCCGACAAATTCTCGCCTCATCAGAGATTTAACGGAATTTCCGCATTCCCAAGCCTCTCTCCTTCCCCGAGTTTTTCGCCATGCCATCCGTCGCCATCGTCGGCCGCCCCAATGTCGGGAAGTCCGCTCTCTTCAACCGCCTCGCAAAGCGGAAAATCGCGATCGTCCACGATCAGCCTGGCGTCACTCGTGATCGGCTCGCCGCCCCCTGCATGGCCACCCAAACGGCCTGCACCATCGTCGATACCGGCGGCATCGGTGCGACGCTCGACGATGGCTTCGCCCAACAGGTGACTCTCGAGGCCGACATCGCCATTCAAACCGCCGACCTCATTCTTTTCGTGGTCGATGCTCACGAGGGACTCACTCCCATTGATCACGCCCTCGCCCAAAAGCTTCGCAAGGCAGACGGGCCGGTCATGCTCGTCATCAACAAAGTGGATGACGCCAAACATGAATCGTCCTTTGGTGAAATGGCAGCTCTCGGTCTCGGTGCTGGCACCTTCGTCTCCGCCGAGCATGGACGCAACATGTCTGCCCTCGTCGAAGAAATCGACCGCCACTTGGCCCCCCTCGCAGGAGAAATCGAGGAAGCGACCGTCGAAGCCGTCAAATCCGGCATCAAATTGACCATCGTCGGCAAGCCCAACGCCGGCAAATCCTCCCTCGTCAACGCCATCCTCAAGGACGAACGAACCATCGTTTCTGAAATCGCCGGCACCACACGCGACGCGATCGATCTTCCCTACACCTTCGATGGCGAACAATTTACCCTGATCGACACCGCCGGGCTCCGCCCTCGCGGACGCCGCGATACCTCTGTGGAAGTCTTCTCCGCCATGCGCACCGAGAAGGCCATCCGACGCGCGGACCTTTGCATTCTCGTCATCGACCTTGCCGCCGGAGTCAGTGCCCAAGATCGCAAAATTGCTCAGCTCATCCTCAAAGAAAAGAAACCCTGCCTCATCGTTCTCAACAAATTCGACCTCTTCCACCCTGGCGCCGCCATGAAATACCGGCGCAAAGAGGCTGAAGAGCAGGTCCGACGGGAACTTTTCTTCCTCCACTACGCCCCCTTCCTTTGCGTCTCCGCCAAAGAAGGGCAAGCCGTGCATCAGGTCCTGAAACAGGCCATCTCCATCCGCAAGAGCGCCCAAAAGGTGCCCTCCACAGGCGTTCTCAATCGCATGCTCCAACTCGCATTCCAGGTGAATCCCCCACCCACCGTGGGCAAATCCACCAAGCGGCTGAAGCTCTACTACGCCACCACTGCCATCAACGAGCGCTACGCGACGATTCCCGTCCCCAGCTACGTCCTGTTCGTCAATGACAAGACCCTCATGACCTCCAGCTACGAGCAGTACCTCTCCAACAAACTCCGCCAGGACCATCCCGCCCCAGGCATCCCCGTTGTCCTCTCCGTTCGCTCCCGACGCCGCGAAGATCGACATGCCGACTAAGC
Source organism: Haloferula luteola (assembly GCF_014201715.1). Lineage (GTDB taxonomy): Bacteria > Verrucomicrobiota > Verrucomicrobiia > Verrucomicrobiales > Akkermansiaceae > Haloferula > Haloferula luteola. The sequence goes on along the minus strand of NZ_JACHFD010000012.1, from coordinate 141,118 downwards.
CTGCCGATTTTCAAACTCACGCACTTTGATCCCAAAGCGGAACCTTCCGTGCTTACAAGGTTCCTCCGTGGTTTCCCGTTCATCCTCCATGCCGCTGCTCGACGTCAAAAACCTCACCACCCGTTTCCACACCCGCAATGGCGTGGTCCATGCCGTGGAAGACGTTTCCTTCTCCGTCGAACCCGGCCAGACCCTCGGCATCGTCGGTGAATCCGGCTCTGGAAAATCGGTCACTTGCTACTCTCTCCTCGGCCTCATCCCTCAGCCACCGGGCCGAATCCATGCCGGCACCGCGCTCTTCGACGGCATCGATTTGCTGTCCTGTGGAGAACGCCAATTGCGCCAAATTCGCGGCAAACGGATCTCCATGATCTTCCAGGATCCGATGACCTCCCTCAATCCCTTCATGCGGATTCAGGAGCAACTCACCGAACCTCTCACCCTCCACGAGGGTCTCCGCGGAAAAAAGGCCGTGGACCGCGCCGTCGCCGCACTCGCCGAAGTCGGGATCCCCGATCCTGAAAAACGCATCCTGTCCTACCCCCACGAATTCTCCGGAGGCATGCGGCAGCGAGTCATGATCGCCATGGCGCTGATCACCCGTCCCGAATTGCTGATCTGTGACGAACCCACCACAGCACTCGACGTCACCGTTCAAAAGCAGGTCCTCGATCTGATTCGCGAGCGCCAACGTGAACTCGGCACGGCCGTGATCTTCATCACCCACGACCTGGAAGTGGTCTCTCAAGTCTGCGACCAAGTGAACGTGATGTATGCCGGACGCATCGTGGAAAGTGCTCCCAAATCCCTTCTCTTCCGCAAGCCCCTCCACGCCTACACCCGCTCGCTGCTCCAGAGCATCCCAGCCCGACATCGCAAGGGAGAGGAACTTTACACCATTCCCGGTCTGCCCCCGGACATGTCCGATCCTCCCAAGGGCTGCGCCTTTCATCCGCGCAATCGAATGGGCAAACCTGAGCTTTGTTTGACCGAGCGATCCCCCGAGCTCGCAGAGGTCGAACCCCAACACTGGGCACAGAACTGCCCCGGTTGCCTGGGCTGACTCAGGTCCACGCCACTTGGAAAATCCGCCCGATCTTTCCATTGATCCTCCCGCCACCCGCGGCATGCTGGTTCCAATGTCGCAGACGCTGGAAGCCGAGGTCGTTGAAATCGACGGCAAACCTCCCGAACCCCTCCATTCTCGCCGTCCGAAACCGGCAGAGGCTGACCGCGCACGATCACCCTTTGCCTCGTTTCGAAGCTTTGATGTCCCTCGCTCCTTTCGGGTCACCTTCGACCGCCGATGGTGGCCAGTATGGCTCTTGCTCGGTCTCGTCATCGGTATTCTGGCGCTCGCACTAGGCCTAATCGCAGCCATCGGGCTCGGCTTGCTCTCCGTGTGCCGACTCTTGACTCGCAGGGTCGTCGGCTCCTCCCTTCACCGCCCCTCTCAGACATTGCGGCAGCGGCCGTGACTTGGCTCCGATCGGCTCTCATTAACCGAGCCCTTTCCGCCGAGAAACCTCACGAGGCCAACCCGAAGCGCTCCCGTGGTGGCAGCCTGTCGTGTCCCCGCCAGGAACAAAAGAGCCGCGCGCCCAGGGGAAGACGCGCGGCTCAGGTGGAGCCCCTTACGGGGGATTCGGGGCCCAGGGGGAATAGGCTCCGTTAGGGGAAAAGGAGGGACTCACCAACCAGCTCATCCTTAACTTTCTTTGCCCGTTCATTCTACAAATTGATCACGATTCTCAAAATACTTATTCACTCTCCTAAGCATACCTCTAAAGCATTGTGATAGAATAGGTCAGATCATCCATCCCCATCCTCCTCAAGGAATGAAGACGACCAACCACTCCTCATGAGCGCTCAAATACTCCTAGACCATTGATCCCGAGAGACTTCGTTAGATTCATCTGCCATTTTCCCGCGAAACTCACGAAATAATGCGCACTCAGCAACCTGCATCCACGAAACGCTTCTTCAGCACTCACTATCAGATCATTGCGCAGATCCTGAACTCATAATTCTCAGGTTTCTAAACCACTTTGATCTTCCCCCTAAAATCCGCCTAACAGACTATGGGTGAATGCATTTGCGTTGGCTCAAATACTTCGTGGCGGTGGCGGAATATGAGAACGTCACCCGAGCCGCCGTGCAGCTCCACGTCGCCCAGCCTGCAGTAAGCCGGCAAATCCGTCAGTTGGAAGACGAACTCGGGGTCGAACTCTTCTCCCGCCAGGCCCAATCCATCCACCTGACCGAGGCGGGAAGATTCTTTCTCATCGAAGCAAAGGCCGTAATCCACCGCCTCGAAAAGGCCTTTGCGCGAGTCCGGCAGTTCGATGCCATGACGACCATCGAATTGCATGTCGGCTACGTCCCAGCCTTCACCGCCTCCTTCCTTCCAAAAGTCCTGGAAGACATGGCGGCCACCTTTCCCTCCGTCAAAATCAGCCTGTACGATCTCTGCACGGAGAGAATGATGACCGGACTCATCAACAAACAGCTCGACGTCTCGTTGCTCGTGAACCCCTTCGGTAACGCCCTAGAGGGTCTGGACTATCATGAAGTATCGAGCCATGAACCAGAGTTAGTTACACACAAGAATCATCCTCTCGCCTTGGCCGAACAGGTATCCATTGAAGAAATTGCTCAACTTCCTCTTCTTGCATTCAGCAAATCAGGCTACCCGGAATACATCCAGTGGCTTGAGCGGATGCTCTCTTCGGAGAAGTCATGGCATATCTACGCCGAGTGCGACACGGTGCCAAGCATGGTCGTCATGCTGGAAGCCCAGCGTGGAGTGACCCTTGCTCAAAAGGGATTTCACGGCCATTCTCAGGGAAAATTGGTAGGGATTCCGGTGCGTGAATCTGAGCGCTTCAACATCTCCTTTGGCGTGGCCACCCGTATCCATGAGGACTCCATTGCAGCCCAAAAATTCCGGGATTTTGTCTTGGAGGCTAAGGGACGCTTGTGAACCGCTGATCGGAACCGGGAATCGTCTCTAGAATCCCTTTAGGTGCGACTCAGCAGCAGCCATCCCCTTCACCGATGGCAAAGCAGCCCCTCATGCAGTTCGACCGCGAATTTCGATCCCAGGTCCGATGCTTTTTGCCCATGAGACAGTCCCCATCGCCCTCCCTCAGAAAAGGCGAAGGGCGCTAACTCCTTGTAAGTTAGCGCCCTTCATTGGCTCCGGCGGTAGGGATCGAACCTACGACCTAGTGGTTAACAGCCACCCGCTCTACCCCTGAGCTACACCGGAATGTTGATAGGGTTCCGCCCCTCGCGGGGCGCGCGGAAGATGAGGGGAGATCCCCGGTCGAAGCAAGGGAAAAATGTCATTAATCCCGCAGCTTTTTTGCCCGCGACGGACTCGACTCAGGAGCCTTGTGACTCTCCGAGCTGGGGTGCCATCTCCGAGGCTCGCCGCAAGACGGCGCGGGCATGGCGTTCCATCCCCTCCCCGGCGATGTGGCGCGCCAGTTCTTCGGGCTGAGCATAGCCCCGAGCCTGCAAAAGCGCGATCACCCCGGCGTCATCCAATCCATCCAAGCGAATCACCACCTCGGAGAGCCGATCCAAAAGACCTCCACTGAGAGCTGGAACAAATGCACTCTCCCACACGTCGTCATTCACCGAGACCACGATATCCACGCGAGGGGCTTCCTGGCGGATGGTCGACAGGAATCCAGCCATCGCCCGTGCACCAGAAACATCCCCATGCACTCCCTCCAGATCATCGACCACCAATACGATTCGACGCAGGCGGGCTAGCAGCGCCAACAAGATGCCAAAGCGTTCAGGTTCGGCATCGGCCGTTGCCGTCTGAAATAGAAGTCCTCCTCGCCCAGCCTGTTCGGGGGAAGCCGTGGCGAAACGGAACAAGGCAGCGACCCAAAAGGCCACCTGATTGAGGGAACAGCCGGTCTCTTGGCTGATTTCCAGAGAAATCCGGGGGCCCAGAACCTCAAAGTTTTCTCGAGTCCAATGCGCGGTCACCGCTTGGGGATGGTGAAAATTGAACGTTTCCACTGGCCGTTTCACCAATGCTTGAGCCGCCGCCTCACGATCCTGACAGGGAACCTCCCCAGAAATCACTAATGGCCGAAGTCCCAGCGCGAAGAGGTGGCGACTGTAAATGTCCAGAAGGGTCAGACCACCCGAGGCCGGCAGCTGACGAGTAAGTCGACGCAGGGCATCCTCAATGGCCGCGCCCGGATTCGGACGCGCACCGTCTACCGGTCTCAATGGAATGAACTCATGACCTTCGCCGATTTGTTGACGCACTCTTTCCAGGACATGGGTTTTGCCATAACCCGCCCGCGGGGCCCGCAAGAGGATCCCTTTTCCAAGGGATTCCACCGGTTGGCTGAGTATCCGCCCAAGCTTGCGTTCAGCTTGATCATTGACACCTGGAGCGTGAACCGCTCCAGGGTGCCCGAAGTGCTCAAAATACGGTTGGGGGTGGGATGGGGAGCTCATGGTTCCGTAACCCCCGCAGACTGCCGTCAAACCCCCACCCCGCTCAAGCTTAGAAGCCTTTCCGAGGGCTCAATGATCCGGTTGGGTCAAACTCTCAAACTCATCTTCCAATCGATCTCCCCCACCGGTGGCCGGAGGAATCTCTTGAAGGACCGCATCGATCTGAGCCTGCAGGTCGTCTTGGGGCTTGTCGGCCGATCCTGACAGCTTGACGGAACCCCAGCGATAACCGTCGCCTTGCCGAGGTAGAACCCCTGGGATGGCGGCACTTTGAACCAGCAATAGCGCCGACTCGTGCACCCCCAATTCCAGCTGTCCGGAAAGGGCATGATCAGGCCCAACCAAGATCTCACCTCGAATCCGGACGGCGCCGCCTCGGCCCTCGAAATCGATATCACGAAGAAGCGTTCCTTTTTCCGTATCGCGGGTGAAATACACCGGCTGTTTCAGTTCCAAGCGCGGCTCATGATAACTCGTATTTTCAAGCAACCGAGCAAGGCTGCTGAACATCGGTAATTTCCTGAGATAAACCAAGGAACTGGAGAGACTGGAAACCGAACCTTCAAGATGGATCGAACGGGAATCACTCAAGTCGACTGTAAGTTGGCAGGGCTCGCTTTGGCTGGCGGTTTCAAGGGTCGATTCGAAAAGCTCGCCCATGCCTGCCCCCAGAAGTTGAGAAGACGGCATTCCGCTCACGAACAAATCAAGATGCGACTCCCCTCCATCGAGAGGAAGAGCTTGATTCTCCGAACCATGGAGCCGGAATTCGGCATCTTTAACCCCGGAAGGACTAAACACCGCAGTTCCCAAATAGAGGCCTTCACGAGTGAGCTTGAAACTCGCAACGGAGAGCTTGAAACTGCCCCAATTGACCAACCGCAATTTTCCCCCCTCGACGACAAGAGTCGCTTGGAGATGATCCGCGTCGGTGACAGTGAGGGTTCCCAACCCTTCGGAAAAATCAAACTCTGGAGAGCTGGGATTCCCCGCCTTCACCGCCAGCGTTCGGGCACGCATCGGCGAAAGGAATGGGAAACGACCGGAGAATTCTGCGTCAGTGGTCTTACCCGTGGATTTCCCTAAGACGAGGTTCACCGAATTGGCCCCGAATAAGTCCCCTTTCCAGGTTCCGGTGAGGTGACTGGTGAGATCAAGATCTCCATTGCCAATCAGGGCCGTGAGACTCTTCACCGGCGAGGCATCCCCCCAGTCCAGCTTCAGACTGGTGAATTCGGCGCCGATGGGCGTCGCACGGAAATTCAACAGGTCGACCTCAGCGCCACTGACCTCAGCGATCCGGCTCTGAACTTTCGACTCGTAGCCGCTTCCATTGAGATAGAGCACCCATCCCAAGGTTCCGACCCCAGCAGCGATGACGGCGAGCGTGCCCAAGCTCACCCCCACCATCACCTGACGGCGACGACGAGTCTCTTTTTCTTTATGGGGCTGCTTGCTGCGGCGCTTGCGCTTCCGCACTCGGTAAACTTGGGAACCGTCGGGTCGTGTGACCAATTCGGGTTCGTTCTCGCTTTGTCCTCCTGAGCGGCCTTTCAGCCGATCAAGCATCTCATCGATGCTGTAATTCTCCTTCTCCGATTCCGACATGTTGTATCTGGACGATCCACCCTCCTCAGTTCCTATTCTTGAACGGCCGCCCTGCCGCATCCACCACTTTGACGTGGACGAGGAACATCACGGCGGTTTTCACCGGCGCGTCCACCTTACTTTGGAAAAGGCGACCCACCAGAGGTAGCTCTCCCAAAATAGGCGTATGGTCGTCAACACTTTGCCGATGTTCATCGAGCATTGCACCAACGACGATGGTCGCTCCATCCGCCACCGTCAGCGAAGATTCCGTTCGCATCGGAGAAAACACCGGCATCAGAATCTCGTTTCTGGTGAGCACTTGGGGCTCAGAAGAGAAACTCGGCACAAAGCCGGTGCCCATCGTCAATGTCGAGGAACTGCCCGAGGTAATCGGAGAACCATAGTTCACAAACCCATCAAATTCGACGAGGCTGGGCTTCAAGGTGATATCGACATAGTCCTTATTGGCACTGACCGTCGGCAACACATCGAGAACCATCCCGACTTCCCGCATATCAAAGCTGCTTGGGGTGGACGGTGTGACCGGGAAACTACCGGCAGATCCCGAACTGGTGCCGAGTCCACCGCCACCGGTCCCGAAATCGACGAAATCCGATCCGCCCACGGAATTGGGGAGTTCCGGCGGTTCATACTCCGATGGGAAGATCAACTCCCTCACCACCCGAACCGAAGCGGCTTGGCCACTGCGGGTGATCACGGAGGGTTGAACCAGCACATCCTTCGCCTTCTTTTGGCTCATGCCACGCATCAGCATCGTCACCAGTCCATCATCAATGTACCCATTGACGGTGAGGAATCCAGGGGCCCGTGGGACCGTGCTCTGACTGATCCGATCGCGATTCGCGATCAGATCATCAATCGAGTTCAAGGGGATCGCCTCTTGGCCACTGCGATTTCCGGCCGTCACGGGAGTCTCGTAGATGCTCCCCACGGATACGTCGGAAAGGCTGCCACCATTGCCTTGGGTTCCCCCGGCGAGAAAGAGCTGTTTCATGCCCACTTGCCCCCCTTCTCCGGCAAAGCCGAAGGAGCTCATCAACCAATCGAAGCCCAGTTCTTCCAGATTGCGCTGACTGGTCCGGATCACCTTGACCTCCACGATCACCGAAGTCGGCTCATTGCTGGCCAATGCATCCACCACCTGCTGCACCATCGAAAGATTCGACATGGTGTTCTGCACCCGCAATTCACTGCGTGCCGCATTGAAAGTCGCCATGGCACCTTCAGGGAAAGTCACACCACGGGATTCCAGCACCTCTTGAGCCGTCAAACGGCGTGCCACCAAGCCGCTCGAAGCATCATCGCCCGAACCAAACGGGTCGTTGGATGCTGAAGAACCCAAAGATGCTTGCCCAGCTCCCGAGCTCAGGAAATCAGGGGGCACGCGGAAAACACGGCTCACCATGTCCTGCGATTGGGTTCCGGCCGGCCGGATCACGATGGCGAACGGCTGCTCAACCAGCACGGTTCCGGTCTCCTGACAAATGTATTGGAGAACCTGAAGAATGGGCACTGCCCGCAAATTCAGGCTGAAGCGGCGGTTGAGAATTTCTTCATTGCCTCCCACATCCACCACGATATTCACGCCTCGACGAGCCGGATCCACCTCAGTGCTGTCCAACGCGGTCGCCTGGCCCCGCACAAACTCCACGGCCTCGCCAATGGTCACATCGTCCATCACCACGGCCGGAATCTCCATTTGGCGAACCTTCAGGGAATAGTCGACGGTCTCCCCAGCTCCATCAATGCGCACGTCATCGAAAGTGAAATCGCTCGGCGCCGGCGGCTGCAACTCCCAGGCGCCATCCACCATCGAAAGCATTTCTGCCCGGGTGTGATCATAGGCCGCTTGATAATAGCTGGAACGAGCACTCGCGACCCTCTCCATGCCACGGCGGGCTGCCGTATTGGTCGGGTCGATGCGCAACACGTCCTCATACACGGCCTGAGACTCGTCAAACTTGCCCAATTGATAGGCCCCCTCGGCACGGTAGAGCAGGAATTTCACCTCCTCGATATTCGAGGTGTGCTCCTTGCTTGAGGCAGGATTCGTGCGGATCGGATCCAAAAGAGCCTCACTTTCGGCCAGTGCCGACGGATCTCCCGGAGCCATCCCGGGTTGCAGGACCGCCTTCAGGGCCGACTCCGCCTTTTCAAGATCACCGAGGCGGCGAGCCTTGCGCGCGACTTCAACCGAAGCCTGGGCAAAGCGCTGCACGGCTGCCTGTCGCTGCTCCGCAAAGGCAGGCGCCCCTTCTGGCAACAACTCCACGGCACCGCGATACGCGGCGGCGGCGTCTTCGTAATTCTCCTTCTCGTATGCCTCATCGCCATTGACCAGCAACTGTTGGGCTTCGGCCGAGGCATTCGCCCGACGCAGCACTTCCGAATCCGCAAGGGAAGTTCCCTGTGCCGAAACAGAAGTCAGCGACGGACCGCAAAGCAGGGCCGTCATCAACAGGACATGGCGCATTAGACCGCGATGGGACGCAATATTTGGTTCAAGCATGCCGGGGTTTTCGGAGGCTTATAGGGAGGCACGACGGACAGCGTAAGCCGAAAATCCGGGAAATTTCATGCTTCAGGCGCCACTCCCAGGCAAGCCGCTGCGGTTGCCCGATCGATCTCAATCGCCTCTGCAAGCTCCGCGACGTCAGCAAAACGCTTTTCTCCCCGCAGATGACGCACCCACTCGACCTCCAACTCCTTGCCATAGAGATCCCCGTCGAAATGCATCAGATGCACCTCCAACTGGCGAGACTGCCCATCGACCGTCGGCCGCACCCCGAGATTGGCCACCGCAGGCCACCGGTTTCCTTCCACGATGGCCCACACGGCCCAAACCCCATCACTGGGATACTGCTCTTCTCCCGGCTCTAGATTGGCGGTGGGAAACCCAAGTTGGCGCCCCAACTGCCGGCCGTGAATCACCGTTCCGCGCACCGAATAGCGGCGGCCCAACATGAGCTCCACAGCATCCATGTTGCCATCCCGCACGGCTTGGCGAATCCGCGTGCTACTGATCCGCTCGCCATCCACCATGACCGGTGGAATGGCGTGGTAGTCAAATCCTTTGGCTAGAGCGAGTTCGACGAGCATCTCCTTCGAACCCCTCCGATCACGACCAAATCGCCAATCCTCTCCCGAAACCAAAGTCATGGCGCCGGCGTCCACAAGTTCCAGGACAAACGCTTTTGCCTCAACCTCCGCACGCTGCCGGTCAAATGGCAGGGCAAGCAGGAAATCCACCCCCATCGGCGCCAGAATCTCGGCCTTATGGTCGAGCGAGGCCAACAAGCGAGCGGGAGCTTTTTCCGGAGCCAGCACACGCAAAGGATTGGGATCAAAGGTCAAAACTCCAGCCCACCCGCCTCGTTCACGAGCGGCCTGAATGGCACGCCCGATCACCGCTTGGTGCCCGAGGTGGACGCCATCAAAAACCCCCAACGCGAGATGAACCGGCACCCCCGACTCCTGGACTTCCTGGATCGAAACGAATCGCCGCACACCGCGATGTGCGAACACGAACCCCAGCTTGGCAAGCCACATCCCTGCCAATTCCACTTGCGAGCTCGCAGCTGGGACACCCCTATGAAATGAAGCGCCCCACCCTCCGGAATCCGAAGGGCAGGGCTCTTTCTTCTGGGTTTTTAGGATCGATTGAACCGATCGGCTACTAATCTTCGGTCGATTCGCCTTTGGCGATCTTTTTCTTAGGCAACTTCTTCGGAAGTTTCTTGGCGGGCTTCGCTTCTGCGGAATCCTCACCTTCCTCGGGACGAGCCACCTTCTTCGTCGTCTTGCGAGCGGGCTGAACGAAATCCTCTTCGTCTTCCCCGCCGTGACTCAGGATGAATTGCAGATCCTCCAGACCTAAGTTCGAAGCAAAGCCTTCGTCCCCAAGAACATTGGTCACCAACTGGGTCTTTTGGTGCTGCAGGATCCGGATCTTCTCTTCCACCGTGTCGCGAGTCAGCAATCGGTAGGCGATCACCTTATTCTTCTGGCCGATCCGGTGCGTCCGGTCGATGGCCTGGTTTTCCACAGCCGGGTTCCACCACGGATCGTAGAGAATCACGTAGGACGCCGATGTCAGGTTAAGGCCCGCTCCCCCAGCCTTCAGCGAAAGCATGAACACGGAGGCATCTTTGGTCGTCTGGAAGCTCTCAATCTCACCCTTACGGTCTTTCGTCTGCCCGGTGAGGTAGTGGAAGGGACGCGCTTCAAGCTCAAGACGCGCCTTGATGAGGTCCAGCATCGAAACGAATTGCGAGAACACCAGCACCTTGTGACCTTCCTCGTAAAGCTGATCGAGAAGGTAGAACAACGATTCCATTTTCGCGGATTCCTCCTTCAGATACTTCGGATCGATCAAACCCGGGTGACAGCAAATCTGCCGCAAACGCATCAGACCCTGCAGAATCGCGAATGAATTCTTCTTCACCGCTTCGTCGGAATCGAGTCCCAGCAACGCCTTCTGAATCCGCTTCAGCTCCGCTTTGTAAAGCTCCTGCTGAATTCCATCCATGTTGGCATACACCTCCTCTTCCGTCCGCGGCGGGAGATCCTGGGCGACCTGGAGCTTCGTCCGACGCAACAGGAAAGGTCGCAGGCGGGCTGCCAAGCGGTTTTGCGAAAGCGGATCTTTCCGCTTGTCGAAACGCTTCTTGAAGTAAGCCCGGCTCCCAAGAACCCCCGGCATGGCAAAGGCCATCAGCGACCACATATCGAGCAGTCGGTTCTCAATCGGCGTCCCCGTCAGCACCAAGCGGTTTTCCGAATCCAACTCGCGGGCACACTTTGCAGCCTTCGAGTCCGGATTCTTGATCTGCTGACCTTCGTCGAGCACCACCGTGAGCCACTTGATCTCATTGAGCAGATCCCCACACACCCGCAGCTGCGCGTAGTTGAGAATCAACATGTCAATGTTCTCCTGAGTATCCTTGATATCCAGGTCGTCCCGATTGCGGAGAATCTTCGCCGTGATCCCGGGGCAGAATTTCACCGCCTCACTGGCCCACACATCGAGCACCGACTTCGGACACACAATCAATGCCGGCCGGTGATTGAGGTTGTTGCGCTCCCGCTCCTCCAGCAACCAGAGGATGTAGGTGAGCGACTGGATCGTTTTGCCGAGACCCATGTCGTCCGCCAAAATGCCGCCGAACCGGTTCGTGGAAAGGTAAGCCAGGAATTGATACCCCTCCACCTGATAGGGACGTAAGGTGGCATCGAGACGCGTCGGCACCTCGGGCTTCACATCGATGGTGATGTCGCCAGCGCGGTCCTTGATCCGCTTCCATGCTTTCGGGTCGAACACCTCGGCCGCCTTGGGATCTGCCAACTGCAACGCGTGCATCCGGTGCGTTTCTCCCGATAGGTCGAACGGATCCAAGCCCAAACGAGTCACCGCATCGCGCTGCTCCGGGTCGAGCTTGATCTCCAAGCGCATCCAAGACCCGTCCTCCATCCGCACGTAGCCTCCGCGGGCGGCCACCAGTTGGCGAATTTGTGCTTTCGAAAGATTGACGCCTTCGACGTCGATGACGATCCGCAGGTCGAACCAGTCGATATCCTGATTCACCACCTCGAAACGAACCGCCGCCGTCACCGGGTCTGCGAGAATCGACTTCAGGCGGATATCGATGTCCATCGTCACTGCCTCCGGCATCGTCTCGATCCATTCCGCAAATTTCTCCGGGAACTGTTTGGTGATGCGCGACTTGAAGGCCCCCAATTTTTCGTCGTAGGTAAGCCCCATTTCTTCGAGCACCGAAGGCACGGGATAGAGATCCTCCCGCGCAAAACGCAGCAACTGGCGGCCTTTCAATGACTGCTGATCCACCACCTCCCAGCCCTCGCGGGTCAGCTTTTCGGTGCGCCGGTCCTTCGATTCGATGGCGGTGACTTCCACCACCAAGTGTTCGGTTTCCGCGGCCGTCAAACCTGCCACCAACTTCAGCTCAAACTTCGGTTTCAGCTCAAGATCCACGACCCGCTTCTTCAGCGATTCCGGCAGCGACGCTCCGATCTTGCGGAGGAACTCGACACCTTCGAGAGAGTCGATGACCTTCTTGGGGATCTGATAACGAGGCATGATCTCCGTTTCCTCAAGCCAACGCGGTGGCCCCGGGAACACGGTTTCGTCTGACTGATAAAGCTCCTTGCGACCCGGCAACATTCGCACCGAGTGGGTGACATTCTCCCCTTCCTGAGTCACCAACTGCAAAGCATAGCTGCTGGGATCATACGGATCATCTTCACACACCCAGCTCAAGGGCCGGTCCACCACCTTGAACTCCTTTTCATCAAGGTTGACCAAGTAGCCGCGCAGAGCAGGCTGGCGGAACAGGCGGTTCATGAACCGACAGGCGTTCTCTTGGTCGAAGTCGAAAGTCGTCTCACCCGTCTCGCGGTAGTAAGCAAGGAAGTGCTCCCACAGCACTTGGCTGGGTGCATCCATGCGCAGCGCCGCTTCCGCGAACAGAGGCAGGTAGCGCTCGATTTCATTCTTTTCGCGCAGCTGCATCCACTCACCCTTGCCTTCCTGGGCCTCCAAACGGGCCTCGTTGATGGTCGCCACCAACCGGAAGGAAATATCCATGGGGGAACCTTGGGGCGGGCGCTCATTGACCTGTTCGATCCGGTCATACCAAGCCGCCACCTCGCGCTCCTGCTCCCAATCCGCCATCTTCTTCTGAACGTAGTTCAGGTCGGTGATGACGTTCATGAAGTCCGGGAACGGGAGCTTCCGCTTGTAGAAGGCGTAGGCGAGGTAGTTCCAGAACTCGAGGATATCCCCCGGCGGCATCGGCCACAGCTCCAGCGGCTCGTAGGTGGTAATCTCCCAGCGCGGAGTCAGCCGCACCATGTCGTGGTCGTGGATCTCACCTTCGATCACATAGCGGCGATAACGCTTCTCCACTTTGGAGACGAAGTCCGCCTCCTTGTCGTCGAGCTCCCGACCCAGCTTGTCTTCGATGATGTCGAGAATCGGCGTATCGTCGAACTCGTTGGGAGATTCTGGCAGCGCCTCGCCACGATGCATGCGCTCCATCATCGTCGCATACTGGCACGCACCGGAAATGATCTCATCTTCCGCGGTGCATGAACCGAACCAACGATTGCCCTGAAGGCGCAGGCTGGTACGGAAAGTGCCTGATTCGTGTTCGACGCGCCCTTGGATGAACAGGTGGTTGCCGAAGATCTGGGTGACCATGCCGTCTTGCTGCAGGGTCTCTCCCAGTTTGCGGGATTCCTCGGGAAATCCGTTGAGGAAGTTAAGGGTCGCGCGGTCTGGATTCATGGTTTGATCACAACCCGGCCAACCGCGGATGGGAGAGGACCCCTTTCCTCTCCGATCCGAGGTCGATTCGGGGGGCGGAAGGATAGGCCCCCTATCCGAAATCCGGCAACAAAAACCTGAGAGATTACCATGACGGAAAGCACGAAGTTCGAGCCTTCCCGCTGAACTTCCCTCACGACGATTCCGCGAGCCACCGATCTGGGAGTCGTTCCCCCAACGAAACCCGCACCTTCGGCGAGCCCCTTTTCTGGTTCCCCGCACCGATCCACATGTCTTTCCAGATGCTTGACCTTCGCCCTCCTCAAGACATTCTCGCGAAATGTCACAATCCCCTCCTCTGGCTGACATTACATCTTCTCGATCCACCATCCAACGTTCGCAACGGCAACGCCGACTGCTGGCTTTTGGCATCACCCTTTGCGGAGCCCATGCCGGCGCCCAAGGGGTAATGGTCACCGATCCAGGACAAGGGGCCCAACAACTTCTGTCCGGGGCCACGGCAGCTGAACAATTGAGCGGATTCACTCGTCTTGGCGGAGACACCTATTGGGCCGTGGGCGACAATGGGGCCAAAAGTTTCTGGAATCTTTCGATCTCCGTAGACCCTTCCACAGGCTGGATCACCTCTTCCGGCGTCACCGGGGGGACTTCCGCCTCCGGACTGGGAACGGACTCCGAGGGGATCGCCTATGCTCCCTCCCTCGGCACCCTTTATGTCTCGGACGAAGTCGGATCCAGCATTCTTAGCTACGACCTCTCCGGAAGCACCACAGGATCCGTCGCCCTACCATCGATCTTCCAAGCATCCAACGTCGCCAACAACATGGGGCTTGAATCCCTGGCATACGGAGCCGGAAACCTCTGGACTGCCAATGAAGAGACGCTGCTTCCCGATGGAGCGCAATCCACCACCTCATCCGGCAGTTGGATACGCATCCAGCGCTTCGATTCCCTCCTATCGCCCAGCGGACAGTGGGCCTATCAAACCGATGCGATCACCGGCATGTCACCGTGGGTATCGACGGAACGCAGCGGCGTGGTCGACCTCCTACCGTGGAGCGATACCGAGCTCCTCGTTCTCGAACGCGAGTTCGGGGGGGCTCTGATTCCCGATTTTCGATCCCGACTCTACCTCGTCGACCTTTCTGCAGCCAGTGATGTCAGCTCAATGGCATCGCTCGCATCGGGTGGCTACTCGCCCGCGACCAAGAGCCTGCTTTGGGAAGGAAACTTTTCCGACTCCAACTTCGAAGGCATGGCCTTCGGGCCTGAACTCGACGACGGCTCCACCTCCCTCCTCCTCATCTCTGACAATGGCAACTCTCTCGCTCAGAACCTCTATGCGCTGACCATCGTCCCGGAGCCCTCCATCTTCCTGCTTTCCCTCCCCGGAGCCCTGCTCCTCATCCGCCGGCAGCGTGCTCCGCGATGATGGGCCTCGTATTCCCCCCAGGAGTTTGACATCCCCTTCCTCCACGGTTTCGCTCTGCGCCGTGGAAGGCATCCAACGTTTTGAAGGAGGGTATCTCCTGACCAATTCCTACCTGATCGCAACACCCACCGGGGGGCACCTGATGATCGACGCTCCCATCGATGCCGATCAGTGGCTGGACGAACGTGGCATCCTCCCCGGTGCTCTCTTGCTGACCCATCAACACTTCGATCACGTCATGAGCGCAGCGGCGATTGCTGCCCGCGGGGTCCCTGTCTACGCATGGAACCCCTTTGCTCGAGAGCTGACCTTAGAGGAAGTCGTGCGCCAGTGGGGCATGCCTTTCGACGTCACCCCATATACCGTGGACCACCCCCTTGAAGGTCAGACCACGCTTGAACTGGAGGGGCTAAACTTCGATCTCCTTCATGTTCCCGGACACTCGACGGACAGCGTCGTCTTCCACCTCCCTTCTCACCACCTGATGTTTGCAGGCGACACTCTATTTCATGGCTCGACCGGACGGGGGGATCTACCCGGAGGAGATATGGAAGTCTTGTGCCGCGGCATCACAGAAAAACTCTACCCGCTTCCTGAGAATACCCGGGTGCTTCCCGGACACGGGGGCGCCACCACCATCGGCTTGGAACGGCAGAGCAACGGAGTCGTACGAGCCCCCTCGTAGTTCGGAATTTCGCAAGCGATCACCAACCGGCGGAAACCCCATCGGAGAAGGAAGCTCCATTCCGGCGTCTTTGCAAACGACACGGCGCGATAAGGGCTCACGATGCTCCTGAACTCGCCCCATCCGATCGGCTCAAGGCGGACGTTTTCGATGGTGACGAGGCCCGGAAAAATGAACCCGTCGTAACCTCGGGCAAGAGCGACATTGGACGACTCCATGTGGGTGCTTCCGAGGTAGCAGAGTTTTTGACCACCCCCTCGCAAAAATTCGCCTAGAGCATTTTAACTATTACCGTAGCCGTGTGAGATACGTTCTGATACACTCTAGGTTTGGCAACGCTCTCGATCGACCTGCGCGAAAGAATCCTCAAGGCCTACGACCGCGGGGATGTCACGCGCGACCAAGTGGCCCAGCGTTTCGAAGTTTCGCTTGGAATGGTCAAGAAGCTCCTCCAGCAAAGGCGCCATACCGGAGACATCGCGCCGCAGCACCACCGCAGCGGGCGCAAGCCGAAGATCGAGGCTTCGCACCGCCGCATGATGAAGGCGCTACTCGTCGAGAATCCGGACCTGACACTCGAGGAGATCCGCGCCGCGGCGGGTCTGGAATGCAGCGTGCTGGCAATCCACTACACGCTCTCCGGCATGGGACTGACATATAAAAAAAGACGCTCCGCGCTGCCGAACAGGACCGCGAGGATGTCGCTCGAGACCGCCGCAGGTGGAAAAGAGCGCAGGGCGGTCTCGAACCCGGGCGGCTCGTCTTCCTCGACGAATCGGCGGCAAAAACGAACATGACCCGTTTGCGCGGCCGCTGCGCGCGCGGCAGGCGGCTCCACGCCAGCGCGCCTTGCGGCCGCTGGCGGACCACCACGATGATCGGCGCGGTGTGTATCGACGGCAGCACCGCCTGCATGACAGGCGCTACCAACGCCGAGGTGTTTCGAGCCTACGTGAAGGAGGTCCTGCTGCCGTCCCTCAAACCCGGCGACATCCTGGTGATGGACAACCTCAGCGCACAAAAGGATTCACGCGCGCTTGAAATGCTCGCCGCCCGCGATGTGGAGGTGCGTTTCCTGCCGCCGTATTCTCCCGACCTCAATCCGATCGAGTTGATGTGGAGCAAAGTGAAGAACCTGCTCCGTGGAGCTGAGGCCCTAGACAACGACCAGTTGCTGCTGGAGATCGAGAAAGCCCTGTCCCGTGTTACCGCCAAGGACGCCGCCCATGGGTTTGCCTATTGTGGCTACGGGTTTATTTGAAATACTCTATTGCTCCGCACTCCGATTCCCGAACGTCCCAGAAATTCATCTGACTCCGCTTAGCTCCCCAACGAAGAACATTCATGGCGGATCGCGGGCAGCCTCCTCTGCGCATGGATTGCCATGGTGCTTTTATGAAAATGGCAGGCCAGGCGCCATACTTGATGGCCGGCTAAGGTTCGACTCCCATCGACTCGCAGGGACGATTCCCCCACCCCATGCCCCGTGAAACGAGGAACGCCTGCCACCGGTCAGGTTCATCCACGTCCCAGGCCGCTTCAGGCATGGCAAGCACGGCACGATCGGTGGGATTCTCTTGCACGATCGCCTTGGCACCTTGATCTCCCTTCAATGCCCGCAGGGCTCGAAAATGTCGACGAGCAAACAATGCCGGCGGCCCCCAGGATCTGCCTGAGTCGCTGATGACAATCGATGCCCCCCTTTCGTAAGCCAACACCAACCGACGCAAACAGGATGCATCGATCGCTGGCTGATCCGCCAAAAGGAGCATCACTGCGTCGAGGGGATCGGTCGTGAGGCCGTCCATGCCCGCGGCGATGGTCCCTCCCATCCCTTCGGCCCAACCGGAGTGAACATGCACTCGAACGCCGCTCGGCGTGCCAGCCTGGAGCACCTCCTCGGCACGAGCTCCCAGCATCAAGACGACCGGCGAACCATCCGCCTCAAGAGCCACTCGGCATGTCCTCTGAGCCAGGTTTTCACCATCCAACATGAGCAACGGCTTTGGCTGGCCAAACCGTCGGGAAGCACCTGCAGCCAGAACCATCGCACCGATTCTCATGCTCCCACCACCCGATGAATTGAGCCCATGCGATCTCTCAAAAACCCGCCATCGTGGCCGGCAAAAACCGCCTGCACTTCGGCGAGGATCGCAAGTGCGATCGTCGCCGGGTGCCCCGCACCAAGATCAAGACCGGCCGGAGCATGAAATCGCTCGATTGCCCGTTCGTCGTCCAAAGCCCCCGATTCTCCCAGCTCAGCCAGAAGACTTTCACGTCGACGCCTCGAACCCAGCAAACCCACATAACCATAGCCTGCCCCAAATGCCGCCCGCAAATAGCCGAGATCCGTTGCCAAATGATGACTCATCACCAGCACCGCCGTCATCGAATCCGGTGGAAAATGACGGATCAACTCGTCCGCAACTCCGACCCTCACGTGCTCTTCTGCGACCAATGGCACTTCCATCCGGGCATCGCGGATCAATCGATGACATTCCCACCCTAACACAGCAGCCAGTTGAAAAAGGGGTTCCTGATCCGAGGTCCAACCGACCACCAACAAACGCGGCGCAGGCCCGACTTTTTCAACGAAACCCGCCGCGCGCCCCACCACCGTTCCTCGGGGACCCGTGGTGACCTCAAATGTTTCCCGATGCTGCAACTTCCGCAACACGCACTCGAAAAGCCCCCGGGGCTCAACGCGCTCTAGCAGGAATTCGAGTACCCCTGGACAGCCAAAGTGCGGCCGGGTGTCGATGCGTTCCTTCCGCACTTCTCCCGTTAACAGAACCCGTAGGGCAACTTCGGCAAGACCTTCCTCCAAGCATCCACCACTCAACGAACCCACTCTTTCGCCCCTTGCTGAAACCAACATCCGAGCACCCGGCTGACGATAGCTGGCTCCCTCCCGAGACACCAACGTCACCATCGCCAGAGGCTCGTGAGCATGCCTTCGGATAAAGGCGCTGAGGAGAGTCCAATCGTGGTTCATGACGAAGCGCAAACACCGAGGGGCTCCTCAAGACCAGCGAAGATCCTGCCCCTGCAAGGGAAGATCACGAACGCGTTTCCCCGTCGCGGCAAAGATCGCATTGCACACCGCCGGGGCAGTAGGAGGCAATGCAGGCTCGCCGAGTCCGGTTGGCGAAAACGGGGAGTTCACGAAAACGGATTCCACCCGCGCCGCATCCGGCATGCGCAATACTGGGTAGGCCGCAAAGGAGGCATTCGCGACCGAGCCGGCCTCGATCTTCACCTGCTGAAACCACGCCGCACTGAGGCCATCCAGCATCGATCCATGCACCTGATTCTCCGCTCCACTCGGATTGAGTACGGGCCCGACATCGACCCCCGCAATCAGTCGATCCACCGAGAGTTTACCATCCGGGCTCACCGTCACCTCGGCAACCACGGCCACGTATCCCCGATGACTGTAGTGGAAGGCAATGCCCTGACCGCTCCCCTTCGGGAGTGATCTCCCCCAGCCTGCCTTTTCCGCTGCTGCGCGCAACGCACCTTTCATCCTCAGCACGTGATACCCGTGGACTTCCTCCTGATCGCCCAAAAGCTCGAGCTTGAAATCCAAGGGATCTTTTCCGGCCGCATGGGCCATCTCGTCCAAGAATCCTTGGATGGCAAACGCGAGTCCGCAGGAACCTGGGGCCCGCCACCAACCAAGAGGCAGGTTGCTGGGCATCACGGTTTGTTCGAGTTGAAAATTCGGCACGAAATGGGCCGGAAATTCATCGCCTCCGATCCCGGCACCATTGCCCGGCCGCTGGTCACTATGGAGCCCGAAGGTCACAAAATGATCGGCCCACGACGATAGCTTGCCCTCGACATCCACGGCTCCACGGAACCGATGCCAAGCTCCCGGCCGGTAGTAATCCTGGGCCAGATCTTGCTCGCGAGTCCACGTCAACTTCACGGGAATCCCTTCGATTTGCCGAGCGATCGCTGCGCATTCGACCATCGAATCAACCATCAAGCGCCGTCCAAAACCACCCCCGATGCGAGTCAGATGGATCTTCACATTTTCCTTGGGCACGCCGAACTGCCGGGCCACTGCATCGATGGCGCTTCCCCCATTTTGAGTGGGCGCCCAGAACTCGAACTCCCCATTTCGAAACACCGCGGTGCAATTCTGGGGCTCCAACGTGTTGTGGGCCAAATGCGGATACGAATAGACCACATCCAGAGACCCCTCGGAAAACTCCGGTTGACCTCGCTCGGAGAGTCGCGCGGCACCAGCTCCTTTCATCAGCTCAGTTGCCCTAGCGGCATGCGCAGCGGAGCTTTCTTCGCCATGGCCACCATCGTCCCACTCCACTTTCAAGGCCCGCAGGGCCTTGATCGCCCTCCAGGTCGAATCGGCCACCACTGCGATTCCCGGATAAAGTCCATAGCGGTCCCCCGAGCCTTCGACTTCGAATACTTTGTGAACTCCCGGCAGGGCCGCCACCTCTGCCAGATTGGCGGATTTCACCTTCCCGCCCGATACGGGGCAGCGCAGGAAACATGCGTGGAGCATTCCGGGCTGCACTTGATCGAGGCCGAACAGGGGTTGCCCCGTCACGATCGCCCGATTGTCGACACCGCCGATGCGGCGACCCAGGATCTTGAAATCCTTCGGATCTTTCAGCACCACTGAATCCTCAGCAGGGACAGGTTGGCGGGCGGCTGAAAGTGCCAACTCACCATACGATCGTTTGCGACCACTCGCACCGTGCACCACCTCTCCCGCCTCCGCGTGGCACTCCGTAGGAGAAACTTTCCACGCCTCCGCGGCAGCCGCAATCAACATCGTTTTGGCGACCGCCCCTAGTTTCCGAAGGCGCTCGTAGCTACTCGGAACCGAGGTGCTCCCTCCCGCCGTTTGCCCGCCGTAAGCCGGATTGATGGGGGCCTGCTCCACCGTCACCATTTCCCACGGCACCTCCATCTCCTCGGCCACGATCATGGGCAGCGAGGTCTTTACCCCCTGCCCGATTTCGGGCTTGTGAGCCATGATGGTGACCCGGCCATCCGGAGTGAGGCGAATGAAGGCGCTAGGCGAGAAGTCACGAAGCTCCGGCTCGGTTTCCGCCCGCAGCCCACTCACCAAAAAAAATCCACCTCCGGCCAAAGCCGACACTTTGAAAAAGCTTCTACGATCCAGCGTGTTCATCGAGCGGCAGCAGTATGAATGGCTTCACGAATGCGAGCATAGGTGGCGCAACGGCAGAAATTCCCCGCCATGGCCTCGTCAATTTGGGAATCCTCAGGATGAGGATGGGCCTTGAGAAGCGCGGCCGCACTCATGATCTGCCCGGCCTGACAGTATCCACATTGAGCCACATCGTGCTCACACCAAGCCGCCTGCAGAGGCGTCAGCTCACCCTCCTCCGCCAAACCTTCAATGGTCGTCACCTCTGCATTCCCCACGGATTCCACCGGCAGCGTACAGGAACGCACCGCTTGGCCATTCAGGTGAATGGTGCAAGCCCCACATTGGCCGACTCCACAGCCGAACTTCGTGCCCATCAGCCCGAGTGCGTCCCGCAACACCCACAGCATGGGTGTGTCCTCCTCCACTTCGGCCTTATGCACCCCGCCGTTGATCTTCAGCTCATAGGTTTTCATCTGCTTTTCCCAGGGTCCCCGCAGCCTGCTATCGATCAGAGAAAGCTCAACGGAAATCCTCAGGAGAACAAAATTCACCCCATGCCGAGCGGTGACACGGCTCCCCAACCCAGAAAGGTGATGAAAAAGACCGCCGTCGCCCACCTTAACATCTGCCAACCCTCCACAGCCTTTCTTCCAGGAATCCAAACCAACAGCACTTGCATCAGGAATACCCCCACCATCGCCACCGCCAGGAGGGCATCCCCCCGGCCCTTGGCAACCCCATAGCCCCCCACAAAGGAGAGCAAAACTTGCCCGATCAACAATCCTAGCCTGACGGAATGCAGCATCCGTTGGCTCTTCGGCGGCAGCTCTTTGCCCAGCACGGTCTGCGAAATGCTTTCTCGAGACGCTTCGTAGGGGTTCATGGAAATCTCGAAGGGACAGCCGGAACCTTCCGCTTTCTTTCTTTTACCCGGTCAACCCCCGTTCTGCATCTTCAATCTCCTGAAAATCACGCCATCTCATTTCCGCTGGCAAACTGACCACTCCTCTGGGAGTTTGCCGCACACCCGGTTGACCCGACTTTCACCTGCCCATGCTTGAGCCGAAACCGACACGCTCCCCACTGCCGGAGTCCCTCCGTGTGCAGCTGGAGGAATACCGTCGGCAGCTCTGGCGCACGAAGATCGCCGAGGCCGTGTTTGCAGGAATCTTCGGGCTTTTGCTGTCGTTTCTGATCGTCTTCGCCATCGATCGCTTTTCGGCCACCCCTCCTATGGGTCGCTTGATCATTCTTCTCGCCGGCACCTCGCTGTCCGCGATTTTCGCACCCATTTGGCTGCACCGCTGGGTCTGGCGCCATCGCGATCATGACCAACTCGCCCGCCTCATTGCCAAAAAGCATTCCGGACTGGGCGATCGTCTTCTGGGTGTCATTGACTTAGCCAATCAGATTGAGTCCGACGACTCCCTTTCCCCGCGCCTGCGCGCCGCCGCCATGGAGGCAGTAGCGGCAGAAACCCAGCGCCGCAAACTCGACGACCTGCTCCCGCTCTCCCGTCACAAGCGCTGGTCGCTGGCGGTCATCCTGTTGTTTCTAATCGCCGGCATCGCCCTGATCGCGGTTCCGGAAGCAGGATTGAATTCCCTCAAGCGATGGCTGTTCCCCCTCTCTGAAACCCCTCGATACACATTCACCCAGCTTGAAGCCCTGCCGAGTGAACTTGCGGTTCCCGTAGGCGAAGCCTTCTCCCTTGAACTCCATTTGGCCTCGGGCAGCCGCTGGCAGCCCCCGACGGCTCGTGCTCGCTTTGCCTCCCAAGATCCGCTGGAAACGTCCCTCCACGGCCAGCGTTACCACTTCGAATTCCCCGGCCAACTTCAGCCCGGATTTCTGCGCCTCGAGGTCGGCGATGCCATCCATAAGATCTTCGTCACCCCATCCCTTCGCCCCTCGCTGATTCGCAGCCAGGCGGTGATTGAATTTCCCACCTATCTCCGGCGCGAACAAGAATCCCAGGTTCTCACCACCGGCACCGTCCGGGCCGTCGAGGGGGCCAACGTGCAACTTTCTGTTGAGGCCGACCGGGCCTTGGTGCGAGCCTCCGCCGGCCCGATTTCCGCCCTTCAGGCCGGCTCTGGAGAAGCTCCTGAACTCACGCCCTCTCAACCGATGACACTCGATGGGGCAAAGGCCACCGCACCGTCGATCGAGGTCGGCGCCACCTCTTTGAAGATCCCATTGCAATGGACGGATACCCTCGGTCTCGATGGGGCACCTGGGTTCGAACTGCGAATCGAAGCGGTTCCTGACGAAGCCCCTATCGTCTACATCGAAGGCCTCTCCGGAAACCGTGCGATGCTGCCTTCCGAAACGATCGATTTCACCGTTTCCGCAGCCGATGATTTCGGCCTCCAATCCATCGGACTGGAGTGGCAAGGAGAACCCACCCGTCCCGGAGACGCCGAATCCGCCTCGGGCGAACTCACCCTGCAACAAGGGTCACCCGATCTCACACGAGCAGGACTTCCCGTAGCCTTTTCCCCAGACACCCTCGGCATCGCCCCGCAAAAGCTCACCCTCCGGGCCTGGTCCACGGACTATCTTCCTGGTCGCACACGCACCTATTCCCAGCCGCTGACGCTCTATATTTTGACACCTGCCGAGCATGCTCAGATGCTCAAAAATCGCCTCGACCGCACCGTGGGTGAACTGGAAGACCTCGCCCGCAAGGAACGCAGTCTCTACGAGGAAAATCAGCGCATCGAACGGCTCGACGCGACTGAACTCCGGACCCCTGAAAACCTCCTGCGTCTCCAATCACAGCAGCAATTGGAAGATCGCCAAGCCGAGGCCCTCAAAGAACTCGGAGATCGAGTCGAAGAGCTTCTGAAAGACAGCGCACGCAATGACACCATCGATCCGGAAACTCTCCGTCGGATGAGTGAGATGATGGAATCGCTGCGAGAACTCGGCAACCAAGACCTCCCCGGTGTCAGCGGCAAACTCGGCGAAGCAGGTGACGCCAAGAACTCTGATGAAAAGTCCGAACGCGACATGAGCGACGCCGTCGAACGCCAGAAGGAGGCCCTTGAGAAAATTCGCAAAACCATCGAAGAGGCCAACGAAGCCAATCAACGCTTCGAGGCCAGCACCTTCGTGAGCCGACTGAAGAAAGCCGCTGGCGACCAAGAGGGCATCACCCGCACCTCCCTCGCCGGCTTCGAACGCTTCGGCCTGCGACCCGACGAACTCGACCCCGCTGAACTTGGAGAACGCGATGATCTCGTCCGCCTACAGTCGGCTACCGGCTCAGAGATCCGCTGGATTCAGGAAGACCTCGGCCATTTTTTCACCCGAACCGCCAATCCTGACTACGGCAAAGTCTTCGAAGCCATGCAGGACTCAGGGATTCAGATCGAACTGGAGAACATCCGCCAACAAATCGAGCGCAACCAAGGTTACCTCGCCGCTTCGTCGTCTCACCAATGGTCCGATCAACTGCGCGAATGGGCCAAAATGTTGGAAGGCGCCTCCAACGAGGCCGGGGGTGGAGGAGGCGGTGGTGGTGGCGGCGGATCTGACGAAGACGAAGATTTCGAGTTCATGCTGCGGGTCATGCGCATGGTGCAGGAAGAGCAAGACCTGCGGGCAAGGACCCGAGCTCTGGAAACACTGCGGCGAGCGAAGGAGGAAAACCCATGAGATGCATCTATTGGATTCTGGCCCTCACCACCACCTGGGCCTTCGCCGAACCGGTCCCCTCCCCCTCTCACGAGGACGCCACGCTGCGCCACCAAGAGAGTTCGCAACGGCTCTCGGACCAACAGGACGAACTGGCCGCAGATGTGCAGCAATTGACCATCGAGCAAACTGCGGAGGAAGTGATCCTCCTGTTCCGCGAAGTGGAAGACGCCATGGACGAAGCCAGCGAGCGACTTTGGGAACATGAAACCGGTGGCGAAACCCTCGCGGCCCAAACCGATGTCATCGAGAAGATCTATCAAGCCGCCAAAAAACGTCAGCAACAGTCTGGCGAAGGCTCACCCGAATCGGGTGCCATGATGAAAATGTTGGAACGCATGCTCGGCATCGATGGCGAAACCGGAAAACCGCAACAGGGCAAGCAACCCTCCCAGCAAGGAGACGGCGAAGGCATGACCGGTGACTCCGACCTCGCCAATCAGAACGTCCAGGGAACCGCCAGCGGCGCTTCCGAAACCCGACGTGTGCCCAAGGGCGCCGGTGTGGCCGGAAAATCCCTGCCCGATGAATTCAGCGAGGCTCTGAAAGCCTACAACCGAGGGCTGCGGCGCCTAGAACCATGATCCCTCGCATCGTCACTCTCACCTGGATCATCGTTGCAGGAAACTCCGGCCTGTCTGCCCAAGTACTTCCAAACCGCCCTACTGATCCGATCCCCGCCCAAGTGGAATCGATGTATGAACGCGGTCTTGCCTACCTCGTCCGCACTCAAAACGAAGGGGGCTCCTGGAACGATACCATGGGCGGCGAACCTGCCGTGGTCGGCCTCTGCCTCAAAGCCTTTCTCGCCCACGGAGACGACGCCAATCACGGCCCCTACGCCGAAGCCATTCATCGCTGCGTTCGATACATCCTAGAGAATCAAAAAGACCGCAATGGATACATCGGCAACTCGATGTACAACCATGGCTTCTGTACCCTCGCCCTTGCCGAGGCTTACGGCATGGTCGATGAGCCCAAGCTCGCTCCCGCCCTTAAAAAAGCGGTCGATCTCATTCTCAATGCCCAAGAACGCAACCCCGCGAGCGCTTGGCGTTATTCACCGGAAAGCCGAGATGCCGACACCACGGTCTCCGGTTGCCAACTTGTCGCCTTGCTGGGGGCCCGCAATGCCGGCATCGGCGTCCCACAGGAAGCCATCCAAAAAGGTCTCGCGTTCATGGCCCGGTGTCGCGCGGAAGACGGCTCCTACGGCTACACTTCCTCCGGCGGAGGTAAGCCCACACTGACAGCCATTGGCGTCACCTGCCTCGGCCTTGCTAAACAACGGGAGGGGAAAGGTTTTGCCAAGAGTGTCGACTACCTTGCGGAGAATCTCGACTACCGCGACCAGCATTACCCCTACTACTACGAATACTATATGTCGCAGGCGCTTTTCCAATCCAACGACCAATTGTGGGCCGAATGGAATGAGAAAAACCTTCGCTATCTTGGGGTGCTTCAACAGCCCGATGGATCATGGCCTGGAGACAAGGGAGAGGCCTTCAGCACCGCAGGTGCCCTTCTCTCCATCGCCCTCAATTACCGCTACCTCCCTATCTACGAAAAATGATTCGCCTCCTCCTGCTGCTTCCCTTGATCCTGGGCATGGCCTCCGCCGAGCCTCCGGATTTGCTGCGACTCAGCGACGGAAGCCTGGAAGGTCATTTTGGTGGCATTACGCCCGAGGGCAAGCTCCTGTGGTTGCGAGACGACGCAGACAACGGTCTTAGCTTCAATCTCGATCGGATCCAGCACGTCGCCCTGCGCGGTGCCCAACCCCAAGGGGTCACGGGTGAACTCTCCCATGTTTTCCTCACCAATGGAGATTGCCTCCCCGGCACCATCGTTTCCATGGATCGTGACCAACTGGTCATGGAATCGGCCGTTGCGGGGCAACTGACGATTCCGATATCGGCCATCGCCTCCCTCGCTCCCAACCCTTTCGGGGGACGCTTGATCTATGCCGGTCCCTTCGATGCCGAAGCCTGGGAAATCACCCTCCCCGCTTCGACCGATCCCACCCCGGAGGCTCAAGAATCCAAGACCCCAGCCTGGCAGCACTCTGGCGGAGATTGGTACTACCACGGGGGACCCGAGATTCTGCGACGCGCCCTATCGATGCCGAGGCAATCGGTCTTTCGCATGCATCTCGACTGGCGGGCCATGCCCCCCGTAATGATCGGATTCTACAGTGACTTCATGGCTCCGCCTCCCCTTGAGGGTGACGAAGAGGCTCAGCAGGCCGCGCCGCGTCCGGACTTCACCACCGCATCTTTCGGCAATTCCCTCATTCTCAACGTCCGTGGAAACTATGTTTCTCTGCAACGCTGCGGTTATGAAAAAGACGGCCGCCCGTTTTCCCGAATGATCCGAACCGACGCCTCGACCGTCCAGTTTCGGAAACGCGACGAAGCCGAACTGGAAATCCGAACTGACCTCGATGAAGGCACGGTGACCCTCTATGTCGACGGATCCTACATGATCCATTGGAATCTGGAGGAAGAAGAGAACTTTCAACCCCTCGGCGGCGGCATTGGCTTCGGTGTCCCTGGTAACCACGACTCGCTGCGAATCTCCAACCTTCTGGTCGCCGAATGGAACGGCATGCCGGACGCCGCCCGTAGCTTCGATCACGCCGATCGTGACCTTATTCTCCTCACCAATGGAACCGACCGGTTTTCCGGAGAAATCGTTTCCATTCAGGATCGTCGCATCACCCTCTCCGGTCCCTACGCCGACCTCACGATCCCCCTTCATGAAGTCGCGGAAGTCCACCTCGCCGGCCATCAGGTCGAGCCTCCGGAATCGATCGGAAATGGCAGTCTCGCTGTCTTTTTCCAACCCGTTGGGCGCATCACCGGAAAGATCCG
Source organism: Haloferula luteola (assembly GCF_014201715.1). Taxonomy (GTDB): domain Bacteria; phylum Verrucomicrobiota; class Verrucomicrobiia; order Verrucomicrobiales; family Akkermansiaceae; genus Haloferula; species Haloferula luteola. The sequence goes on along the minus strand of NZ_JACHFD010000012.1, from coordinate 113,866 downwards.
CGAAGCGGGTCCCGACCATGCCGTGCTGGATTCCCCTCTCTTGAATCAAGTCCGCCTCGACCTCCGCGCCGCCAGCCTGTTGGAATACCAACCCGCAGGGCAATTCCTCAACCCCTGGGACGAGCCATGACTCCAAAGTTTTCCAGCCTCACTTCGGCGCTCATGGGCCTCGTCGCCATCACCGCCTCGGCAGACCAAATCCTGCTGACCGATGGCTCGCGGCTCACCGGCGAAGTCGTCACCTTGGATCGTGAGCAGCTCTCATTGCGGACCCCATTGGCCCAAGAGGATCTGGGGCTGAAACTGGAGGGTGTGCGAGAGGTCAACTTCCCTCCCCCCCCCGAGGAATGGGCCGATCAAAGCGCCCGAGTGGTCTTGATCAATGGCGATGTCTTCCCTTGCGAACTCAAGGCGATTGGCGACGAGACCATCACCGTCAACACCGCCTATTCGTCTCCGCTCGATGTCCCGCGTCGCCTTATCCGCTCCTTGCAAGTCGGCTTGCAACCACGGCGAATTCTCTATGACGGTCCTCAAGCGGGCGAGGAATGGAGCGGCCCCAGTGCATGGAGGGTCGAGAACGGTGCGCTGATTTCTCTCGGCCGGGGTCCCAGCGCCTTTGACCCGGGCTCGATTTCCTCCTCCTTCTCTCTTCAGTTCCAGCTCAAGTGGGCCCGCACCACCAATCTTGAGGTTTACTTCTGCTCCGCCAGCGAATCCCCTGGCCCCCAGAAAGAGGACCGCTATCGACTGCAAATCCGCAATCACCGGCTGCGACTCGATCGCCAGAGCTCGCGCCAAAACACTTTCGATACCCTCGGCGAGGTGCCCCTCAATCCTGCCGATTTCCCGCAGTCCACTTTTCAACTGGAGATCCGAGTCGACCGCGATCGCCACCATCTGAAAATTCAGCTCGACGATGCGGAGGTGCTCCTCGACGCCGTCGATCGCCAAGGCATCCCCGAAGGTTCGAAGATCGTGTTCAATTCCTTGATCAACGAACCCGAAGCGATGTCCGTGGGCCCGATTCTCCTCCGTGCTTGGAATCCCATCCGCGACCGCCATCCCAATGAAGAACGGGGCGATCCCACCGTCGATGCTCTCATCGACATCGATGGGCAACGCTTCGGTGGAAAGATTCTCGGATCTCAAGCGGACTCTCCATCGAACTCGGTCGAAATTCAAACCGACTTCTCCCCGAGTCCGCTTCACGTCCCCATGGACCGTGTTTCCACCCTGTTTTTCTGCCATTCCGACGAGGCCACCGGGCGCTCTCCCCTGTTGATCGGCCTTCCCGATACTGGACTCATCAGCGCCGAGTCCTGCCATTTCGAAAATCAGCAAGCCCGTATTCTCCATCCCTTGCTCGGAGAACTCACGTTCCGCCGCGAGGCGCTGCGTGCCCTCGCTCGCCGCCAGCTTCCTCCTGAAGAACCATGATTGCCTGCCTCCTCACCGCGCTGCTGGCAGGCTCCGCCGCCAGTTCGATGACCGCCGAGTTTGCCAATGGTGACATCCTCCATGGACACCTTGATGCTGTTACCGGAGATCAACTGGCTTGGTCATCCCCCCTGCTCACTCACCCCGCCCCACTCCGTCTCAAGGATCTTCAGGAAATTCGCATTCCCTCGGCCCGTGAATCCGAACTACCCGAAGGGAAACACACCGCTCGCGTCACCCTTAGCAATGGCGATTCGCTGCGCGGGGTACTTCTCGACCTCACTGCCGAATCCGTGGTTCTGAAGACGCACTATGCAGGCATCCTCACCCTTCGCCGCGACATGGTCGCCAGCCTTGATGTCCGCGACCGCGCCGCCATCCTCTACCGTGGTCCCTCCGATCTCACCGGATGGACGCAAGAGGACGATACGTGGCAAATCGACCAAGGCTCCCTCGTTTGCCAAGGGGCGGGAGAAATCCGGCGGGAGATCGGCGTGCACCCCAAAATCCGCATCGGCATCGACGTCGATTGGAACGATCGCACTGATCTCAGCATCCGCACCCACGGGCAGGCGAGCGCCCAGGGAGAACTCGAAAGCTACTACGAACTCGCCTGCCAGAATCAGTACGTCTCCTTCCGCAAACGCTTGGTGAGGGGCAACAATCGAGGTCAAATTCAACCGATCGGCAGCGCCGGCGCCGTCGAAGATCTTGGCTCCACCGGATCGGTGCACATCGAAATGCTTCAAGACATCGAGAACGGATTGTTCCGGCTGATCGTCGGCGACCAGATCGTCACCGACTGGCGAGACAACGATCCCCTCAAGCAGGACCCCGGGCCCATGCTCGAATTCGTCAGCCAACAATCCGCCGGGATCCGCATTACCCGGATTCAGATCGAAAGTTGGGATGGCGTCCTTGAAGGAGGCTTCCAAGCCCGCCAGGGATTCGGCCGACAAGAACCCGCCCCAAATCTCCCCGAAAAACCCCGCCAAGGAGAAATTCAACTTCGCAATGGCGACACCATCGACGGCGGCATTACCCGCATCCAAGATGGACTCGCATCCATCGATGCGGATCTCAGAGATTTCCAACTCCCTGTCGACCGGCTTCGTGCCTTTCCCCTGCGCACCGAAGAGGACGCGCGGGATCCCGAAAAATTTTGGCGTCCCATCCGCCGCAATGGCGACATTCGGGCCTACTTCGCCGACGGAGGCTGTGTGACCTTCAAACTGGAAGCCCTCGAAAACGGCACATTGCGTGGGTCGTCACAGACTTTTGGCACTGCCCAATTTGATTTCAGCGTATTCTCGTCGATCCAGTTCAATCTGTACCAGAGCCCCGCCTGGTACCATCGCTGATTCCTGCCATGTTCCATCCCTTCCAATTGCTTGCCGGCTTTATCTTCGGAACCATCGGTTGGGGCGTCTGGAGATACGGCAAGGCCCTCGACCGCTGGAAGCCCAAGGTGATCGGCCTCGCCCTCATGGCCTACCCCTATTTCATTTTCAACGTCATCCTGTTGTGGGTGATCGGGATCGCATTGCTAGTGCTGTTCGCCTTCCAGCACGATGCATGAAGGCTTTAGGCGCTGATTTTGATCAGCGTGAAAATGGCCGCCCACAAGAAGACCCCAGCAGCCGCAGCACCAGCCAGGCGATCCGGCAAGGTGGTCTTCGGACGGGTCGCGGAAACCGAAGAAGGAAAGACCGCGAAGGCATACGCCATCCCCAACACCAAACCGCCGCCGTGGGCTCCATTGTCGATAAAGCGAAATCCCACCACGCCAATTCCTATCGTCAGCAATAAGCCCGCTAGCAGCCGACGGCGTGAACTCTCCGGAACCAAGCGACGATGCATCGCCTCATACACCATGAGGAATCCCAACATCCCCATCAGTCCCCCCGAAGCTCCCAGCGAAGATGCCGCCACCCAGCGGGCAGAGCATTCCCCGCCCACCCAAGCGGAAAGCACAAACACCAGCAAAAGGTGCGGCCAGCGCGCCAACACCTCCATTCGCCTCCCTAGATAGAGCAAGGCCGAGGCATTGAAAAACAGATGCAGAGGATGCCCATGCAGAAATGGGGCCGTCGCCAACCTCCAGGTATCGAGAGCCCTGCCATTCACCTTCACCAACCCTGCCGACTTCACCTGTTCCTCCAGCGTCTGCGGACCCAACCACTGCACGAGCGCAATCACCCCGATGATTGCCATCATGGCGTGGGTGACGGGTGCCTTCTGGGCCATCAGCCAGGTTTCGAAACGAAGCCCCTCGAGATCCCCGACCCCTTCTTCCGCTTTCCAGGCCTTAGCCCGGCGCAAGCGCTTCCGCCCCTGATACCACGGGAAAAAACCGAGCATCAGAAAGAGAATCACCGCCAACCCCACGGTCGTCGGCTTCATGGCCGTCGCCACCGCCAACACCACGGCCAGAATCCCAAACCACTTCATCTGGCGGGCACCTTCCTGAATCTCCCACTCCGCCCACCGAACCCGGGCTTCCTTCAACGCCGGAAGCAACGCGGGAATCTCCTCGGGCAAAACGAGGTGGGAATGCTCAGGCGTCCAAACCAGATCCACCCGGGCACCCGCGTCATCAATGATAGCCGCAGCGAGAGCATCCAGATCCGAACAACTCTGTCGTCTCCCCTTGCGATCCACCCAGCCCCAGCCTTCAGAGGCCGGAGGAAAGGCGTCAGATCGCTTCCAAGCAGGCAGATGGGGTTCGGACATGGCGCCATGAAAGCGACCACACCGGCCGCTTCCGCGTAAAGAATCCCGGTGAGCGAACGCTCGCGAAAATCAGCGCTCGTCGCCAGCGGGAGTTTCCTCACCCGCAGCCGGAGCCTCTTCTGCCGGAGCCGCATCAGGGGCCGGGGCTTCGTCCACCACCGGGGCTTCCTCCACCTCGACGGCGGGTTCTTCCATGGCGGGAGCCGGAGTGCCCTCTGGGGCCGGTGCACCAGCGTTCTCATCGATTTCGACGGGGATGGACTCCTCCAACGAGGGCACCGTCGATTCGGGCGCTGCCTCAGGAGCCGATTCCGTCGACTCCGCGACCGGATCCATCTTCATCGTCACGCGGCTCGAGGTCCGCTTCGAATAAAGAATCGCCAGCGTCAGCGTCAGAACGAAAAACAGGGTCGCCAGGTAAACCGTCGCCTTTTGCAGCACATTGGTCGTCCGCGCACCAAACATCTGGTCCGTCATGCCCGATCCGAATGCCGCACCGAGACCCTCCTGCTTCGGACGCTGCATCAGAACCACCAAGGCAAGAAGCAGGCAAACCGCGACGAAAATCACCAGCAGCAGGTTGATGCTGATGTCGAGCCAATTGGTGGCAGCTAGAATCATGGGGGCGGGAACCTGTCAGAGCCCAAGCGCGATGTAAAGAGGGGTTTTCCCGTCATTCAGGTGGGTTCCACCGGCTCCTTTCGGGCATCGCGTGGCCGGTGAACAATGATCCGCGCTCCCGGTTGGTCGTGGACGTAGGCAAAGGACCATCCCAGCAACACCACCAATTTGTTACGAAATCCAATCAGGAACAAAATGTGGACCAGCAACCAAGCTAGCCAGGCAAAATAGCCCTTCAAGCGCAGGCCTCCCGATTTCACAACGGCGGCATTTTTCCCGATAATCGCCATCAGGCCCTTGTCGAAATAGCGGAAAGGAGGGCGCGACTCCGGGAGATTTCCCGGATGCCTTTCGCCGAGCAGCACCTTGGCAACATGCTTCCCCATCTGCACCGCGGCCGGAGCCACGCCGGGCACCGCTTTCCCTTCCGAATCGCTCATCCGCACCAAATCCCCGATCACAAAGACATCCGGATTTCCAGGCAACGACAAATCAGGCAGCGGCGTCACCCGCCCCGCCCGGTCCGCCAACTCCACCCCGAGCTGGCGGGTCAGGGGATTCGCCTCGACACCCGCCGCCCAAATGATCGCTCGCGCTTCAAGCACCTCGCCGCCCTGGAAATGCAGCACACCTTCCGTCACGTCAGCCACCCGCGTGCCCGTCTTCACCTCGACGCCCAACCGCTCCAAGCGTCGCCGCGCATATTCGCTCTGATCCTCATCATAGGCTTCCAAGATCCGTTCTGAGCCCTCGACCAGCACCACGCGCAGCTGCCGAGTGTCGATACTCCGGAACTCGTTCCTCATCGATCGATGAATCAAATCAGCAAACGCCCCCGCCAACTCCACGCCTGTCGGCCCGCCCCCTACGATGCCGACCGTCATCCATTTCCGCCGCTCCTCGGGATCCTCGCTGCGCTCCGCCCGCTCCAAATTGGATAGCACCAAACGCCGGATACCCTGGGCGTCTTCAAGGGATTTCAACCCCATCATGTGAGGCTCCCACGCGTCGTTGCCAAAAAACGAGGTTTGCGCCCCCACGGCCAATACCAACGTATCCCAAACGTAGTGGCGGCCGGATTGCCCGATCGCTTGGCGCCCCTCCCTATCGAGGGTCTCGATCTCATCCATCAGCACACTCACATTTTCCGCCTCCTCCAATACCTGCCGCAGCGACCGGGCAATATCCGGTGCCGCCAGCGATGCCGTCGCCACCTGATAGAGCAATGGCTGAAACAGGTGGTGATTCGCCCGATCGATCAGAGTCACTTCAAACTCCGGGTGGTGCGCCAAATGCCGGGCACAGGCCAAGCCGCCAAATCCGCCACCAATCACCAAAACTCTCCGGGGTCCCATGCTTTCGTCCATGCCCACTAACATCCGGCGACTTTCCCAACCCGCAAGCGACCATCCTCCGGAATTCCATCCCTTTTACCGACCGTCTTCCCTCCGGCATGCATCTCCAACTCATGCGGTCACCCCGCGGTGAGGCGGGGCGACCGAGTTTCATTTCAAATCAGCATGGTCGCACCCTTCGCCTCCGGCGCAGCCCGACAAGCCCTCCCGCCGCAAGCAGTCCTGAGGTCACCGGCTCAGGCACCGACACCAAAGAGACCAAGGGACCTGCATCCGCCAAGGGCGAATCCGAACTCACCCGGGTGATCAAATAGAAGCTGGGGCCCGACGGATTCAAAACCTCATTGTAACTAGCCGGCACCGTGGTGGTGAAGGTGATGCTTTCGAATTGATACACCGACCCCACCGATACCGCCATATTCTCATAAGTACTGTAGAGATTTCCACCCACACCCGGAAGCTGCAGCTTCTTGGTCGAGGAGGAGCTCCAATCGGTGCCAGAAATCAGGGAATATCCCATCGTAATGATGTCCGGACTGTTGTCGATGAATGCTCCGGTTCCTGAAGAACCTGAAGAAGTCATCGCCGCCCGGAAATAAGCCGAATCCCAACCCGAAGGATAGGAGACCTGGATCACCGACCCCGCAGGCGCTTGAAGGGTGATGCTGAATTCCGTGTCCCCCAAGGCACTGAAATCAATCGGACTTGCCGGTGTTCCAGATGCCGTGAGGCGCGTCTCAGAGTCCGTCCCGCCCAAAAACGGATCCGGCTGAGAACTGTAACTCGTTGTAATCGTGTCGAGGGTCACCGTCCAACTGACTGCTCCACTTGCCAGCGGAGCCATCAGCAGGAGACAGGGGGAGACCATGCGATGAATCATTGAATGATGTCTTTTCATGGGATCAATGGTTGAACCCGCAGCTTCTTGATTCGGCAACTAAGGATTACCACTCAACAAGTTGCGGACTCGAAAAACTATCAACCTACCTGAAATTGTCGAGGTTTTAGCCCTCAACGGAGGTCCATCGCGCACCCGCTTGCCGAGGTTCTCCCCCTTTCCTCAGGGCCATGGCCGCGTTCTTGCGCTGTCGCATCCTGCGGCCCATAGTCCTTTCGCATGCCTGCCTCTTCCCTCCGCCGTTTGCTGGATGACATCGGCACCGTCGACGCCACTGGCATCGAAGAACGCGTCGCCCACTACCCCACTCGTTCCATCAAGAAACAGGCCAAAACCTTCGGGTTGAAGCTCGCCGTTTCGATGGTCGACCTCACCACTCTCGAAGGCAAAGACACCCCCGGCAAGATCGCCTCGCTTTGCCGCAAAGCACTGTGCCCCCATCCGGAAGGCGATCTGCCCCGCGTCGCTGCTGTCTGCGTTTACCCTTCCATGGTGCGCCACGCGGTCCCTCACGTCCAAGGCACCGGTGTCCGCATTGCCAGCGTCGCCACCGCATTTCCCTCCGGGCAAGCCCCCTTGAAAACACGGCTCGCGGAAGTCCGCCAGGCCGTTGCGGATGGAGCGGACGAAATCGACATGGTCATCAACCGGGGGGCTTTCCTGGCCGGCGAATTTGCCCAGATGCAGGACGAGATTGCCGCCGTTGTCGAAGCCTGCGGCGAGTCCACTCTGAAAGTCATTCTCGAAACCTCCGAACTCGAAACCTATGACAACATCCGCGCGGCCAGCTTTCTCGCCATGCGGGTGATCCGCCCGGGAGACTTCATCAAAACCAGTACCGGCAAAACCTCGGCCAATGCCACCCTCGGCAACCAACAAGTCATGCTCGACGCCATCCGCGACCACTTCCTCGCCACCGGCGTAGAGATCGCCATGAAGCCCGCGGGAGGCATCAAAAACGCCAAGCAGGCACTCCAATTCCTCGTCGCCGTCAAAGAAACACTCGGCGATGCGTGGCTCCGCCCTTCCCGCTACCGCTTCGGTGCCTCCTCGTTGCTCAACGACCTCCTGCGCCAACTCGAAACCCAACGGACCGGCGCCTACCAGGCACCTTGGACCTTCACCGAGGACAGCAGCGGATACTGAGGTCCTGCCCTGACCATCGATCCCGGAACTCTCGCCCACCCTCATTCATGCCCGCGAAAAAATCATCCCGTTCGAAAACCCAAGCTCGCGAACTCCTCTTCGGCGATCTCTGGGAATTCGATCCCGCTCCAGAATCCGCGCCGGCCCATCTTCTCGATCGCTACAAGCTCTTCATCGATGGCCAACACGTTGCCCCTCGATCAAAAAAATACTTCGATACCCTCTCTCCCCGCGATGGCCGGAAACTCAGCGAAATCCCCCTCGCCAATGCCGCGGACGTCGATGCTGCCTATCAGGCCGCCGCCCGTGCTTTTCCCGCTTGGTCCAAACTTCCGGGAGCCGAACGCGGCAAATACCTCTTCCGCATCGCCCGCCTGCTGCAGGATCGCTCTCGCGAAATGGCCGTCGCCGAAACCCTCGATGGAGGAAAACCCATCAAAGAGGCCCGCGATTTCGACCTGCCCATGGCCGCCGCCCATTTCTTCTACCATGCCGGCTGGGCCGATAAACTGCACTACGTCGCTCCCGGCTGCCGACTCGCTCCCCTTGGCGTCGTCGGTCAGGTCATCCCCTGGAACTTCCCCCTTCTCATGCTGGCGTGGAAAATCGCTCCAGCCCTCGCTACCGGAAACACCGTCGTCCTCAAGCCCGCGGAAACCACCTCCATCACCGCCCTTAAGTTCGCCACCATCCTCGAACAAGCCGGCCTCCCCCGCGGAGTCGTCAACATCGTCACCGGCGCTGGAGAAACCGGAGCGGCCGTCGTCAACCACTCCACTGCCGCCAAAATCGCCTTCACCGGGTCCACCGAAGTCGGCAAAATCATCCAACGCTCCCTCGCTGGCACTTCCAAACGCCTCACCCTCGAACTCGGTGGCAAGGCCGCCAACATCGTCATGGAAGATGCCCCCCTCGACCAGGCCGTCGAAGGCATCGTCAATGGCATCTTCTTCAACCAAGGCCACGTTTGCTGTGCCGGATCCCGCCTACTCGTCCAAGAAGGCATCGAACAGGAAATCATTCATCGCCTGAAACGCCGCCTCGCCACCCTTCGCGTCGGCGATCCCTTGGACAAAAACACCGACGTCGGAGCCATCAACTCCGCAGAACAACTCAGCCGCATTCAGGAACTCGTCCAAAGCGGCATCGATGAAGGAGCCGGAATCTACCAGCCCTCCTGCCCCCTTCCTTCCCAAGGCTTCTACCACGCCCCCACCCTCTTCACCGGAGTCGCCCAAAGTCACCGCATCGCACGCGAAGAAATCTTCGGCCCCGTCCTCTCCATCCTCACCTTCCGCACCCCCGAAGAAGCCATCGAAAAAGCCAACAACACCTGCTTCGGCCTCAGCGCAGGCATCTGGACAGACAAAGGCTCCAAAATTCTCAAAATGGCCAGCGCCCTCAAAGCAGGAGTCGTCTGGGCCAATACCTACAACCAATTCGATCCCTCAAGCCCCTTCGGTGGCTACAAACAATCCGGCCTGGGCCGCGAAGGCGGAAAGCACGGACTTCTCGACTACGCGCAACTTCAACCTCTGGCCACCGAACTCTGATCCTCCGGCCCATCTTCCCATGCTCCCGATCACCAAAACTCCCAAATGCTACGTCGGTGGTGCCTTCATCCGCTCCGAATCCGGCCGCGTCTACCCCCTTTCCAGCGCCTCCGGCGAGTTCCTTGCCCACATCCCACTCTGCTCACGCAAAGACCTCCGCAATGCCGTCGAAGCGGCCGCCAAAGCCGGTCCCGGCTGGGCCCGACGCTCACCCTACAACCGCGCCCAGATCCTCTATCGCCTCGCGGAAATGCTCGAATCCCGATCGGCCGAAATGGCCAGCGCTCTGACCACTCCCAACTCCCCCGGAGAAATCGAAGTCCGCACCACCATCGATCGCATCGTCCACTTCGCCGGCTGGGCCGACAAATACGAACAAGTCCTCGGCAGCGTGAATCCCGTCGCCTCCTCCCATTTTAACTTCACCGTCACCGAACCCGTCGGCATCGTCGGCATCCTCGCGCCAGAAAATTCACCCTTGCTCGCGCTCATGACCCTCATCCTCCCCGCCATCGTCGCGGGAAATGCCGTGGTCGCGCTCGCCTCCGAATCCCAGCCATATCCCGCGATCCTCCTGGGTGAATTGCTCGCTGTTTCCGACTTGCCAGGTGGCGTTGTCAATTTGCTCACAGGTCCACGCTCCGAAATGCTTTCCACCTTCGCCACCCACGAGCACCTCCGTGCGCTTGCCGCCACGGCCTCCCCCGAAGAAGCCACCCAACTCCAAGCCGGTGCCGCCGAATCCATCAAACGTGTCGTCCTCCACGATCCGGCCTGCGACTGGGCCTCTCCCCATCACCACACCCCCTACGCCATCCGCGACTTCACCGAAGCCAAAACCGTATGGCACCCCGTCGGCGCATGAAATCCGCGCCATTTCGGCCATCGCCCGCTTTCCCGGCGACAAAACACCCAACGCGTGCTCTCTCTCTCCCGATGCGTGGTTCCCTCCTCTCCCTCCTCTCCCTCCTCCTCACCCTTCCCGCTCTCGCCCAGCAGGACCCCTTCTCCCACTTCGACACCAATCGAAACGGACGCATCGAAGCCGACGAATTGCCGGCCGAAGCGCGACCCTTCCTCGGCATGGTCGATCTCGACCAAGACGGCGCCCTCTCCCGTGAAGAATTCGATCGCGTCGCCGCCAACCTCCAAAAATGGGTCCCCCAGGAACCCGAGAACCACGCCACCGACTTCCAGAACATCGACTACGTCGGAAATGGCCACACGCGCCAAACTCTCGACCTCTACCTCCCCGACCAACCCGCCGAAAAAGCTCTCCCTCTCCTCGTCTACATCCATGGCGGCGGTTGGATGTCCGGCACCAAACAAGAAGGCCTAGGCGTCGCCGAAATCCTTACCGCCACCCGTCAATACGCCGTCGCGTCCATCAACTATCGCCTCATCCAAGACGCCCTTTGGCCCGCCCAGCTCGACGACTGCAAGGCAGCCATCCGTTTCCTCCGCGCCCATGCCGACACCTACGGCATCGACCCCGACCGCATCGCCGTCATGGGCAGTTCCGCCGGCGGTCACCTCGCCACCCTGCTCGGCACCACCAGTGGTGAAAAATCCCAAGAAGGCGCCATCGGAGCCTTCCCCACCACCTCCAGCAAGGTCAAAGCCGTCGTCGATTTCTTCGGGCCCTCCAACTTCGAAACCTTCTACGGTGAAGATGTCGATTTCCTCGAGGCCAGCCGCTCCAGTCTCGCCGTTCGGCTCTTGGGCACCAGCGACGAAGAAATCCTCCGCAACGCACGCCGCGCCTCCCCCACCACCTGGATTTCCCCCCAAGACCCACCCGTCTTCATCGCCCACGGCACCCGCGACACCATTGTCCCTTTCGCTCAATCCGCCGAACTCGAAACCAAGCTCAAAGCGGCCGGCATCGAGGCCCACTTGATCGCCATCGAAGGTGCGGGCCACGGCTTCGCCAGCCCGGAACTCAATCGCCGAGTGAAGGCTTTTCTGGATCGGCACCTTCGGGGTCAATCTCAGCCCATCTCCACCGAGCCCATTCCGGCTCGCTAAGGCTCCACCCTCAATCTTTGCCTCGGTCTGCCTCCAACTGACAGGCGATCAGATAATTGAGCACATCCGCCTGATCTGCCGGCAGCAAATCCGCCTTGTCTGCCATGTGCGGAACCACCGCCGTCCAATAGGCCGCATCCGAATGCCCAAACGTCGCTCGACCGTGACAATTCACGCAGCTCGTTCGGTACACTTGGCGGCCATTCTCCAGACGTTCCGCACTCACCGACGACTTCTTGACCATTGAGGGCGTCACCTCAGGAGCCGGAGAGGTCGCGCATTGGGCCAGCACAAGAAACAGAGGCAAAAGCGGCAGAAAACGCAGGTTTTTCATCTCCACCACCCTGCACCCAGATCGTGGTCGTCGGCAATCTTTCCTCCCGAACTCCATCAGAAGAACCGTTTCTCAATCATTTTGTTCCTCTCCCCACCTTCCTAAGCTCGCAGCAAGGGGAAATCCGCTGACACACTCCGGGCAAGCACTCTGCAAGAAGTTCGCCTTTTTGGAGGTAGCTTTTCGACTCAACCCAAGATCATGCCAGACCCGAACCCGCTTTTCCTGCGGTGGCCCACAGCCGCCGCAGCATTCACGCTTGCAGCCATGGCGCCGGTTTCCGCCGAAGAATCCCTCGCCGATTTGGTCGTCACCCTGCAAGGCTCCGATTCCACCCATAGCTTTTCCCACGGCAATACCTACCCGGCCGTCGCCCTGCCTTTCGCGATGAACGCCTGGTCGCCCTTTACCCAGCCGGTCGCGGATTCCTTCTACTACCAGTATCAGCAAAACCGGCTGCGCGGACTGCGTCAAACCCACCAGCCCAGCCCTTGGATTGCCGATTACGCGGCCCTCGCAGTCATGCCCGTCAGCGGAAAGCTCGTCTGCGACGAAGAAGGTCGAGCCTCCGAATTCAGTCACGATACCGAAATCGCCCGCCCTTATTATTACAAAGCGGAGCTCGATACCTGGAACGTGACCGCCGAGATGACGCCCACCGAACGCTGCGCGTCCTTCCGCTTTACTTACTCCCCCGATGAAGATGGCTACGTCATCTTCGATGGCTTCCCGAAAGGCTCCTCCGTGGAAGTCCAACCGGACCAGCATCGCATCGTCGGCTGGGTCAAAAATAACAACGGTGGCGTCCCCGAAAACTTCGCCAACTACTTCATCGTCCAGTTTGATCAACCCTTCCTAAAACAAGGCACTTGGAAACCCGGCAGCGAGCCCAACGAAGAACTCCAAGCTGAAGACGAACACGTCGGTGCCTGGGTTCAAATCGATCCCACCCAAGGTCCCGTCACCTTCAAGATCGCCTCATCCTTCATCGATCGCGACCAGGCCCAAACCAATCTGGACCGCGAAATTGGCGACAAAGACTTCGACGCCGTCAAACAAGCTGCCCTCGAACGCTGGAACGATACCCTCGGCCGCATCGAAATCGAAGGAGGCACCGACGATGAGCGCAAAACCTTCTACACCGCGCTCTATCGCTCCACCCTCTTTCCTCACCGTCTCAACGAGCCCGACGAAAACGGCAAGAACCGCTATTTTAGCCCCTACGATGGAAAGATCCACGAAGGCATGATGTTCACCGACAGCGGATTCTGGGACACCTTCCGTTGCGTCCACCCGCTCTTCAACATCCTGTTCCCCGAAATGAACGGGGAAATCCTCCAAGGAGTTCTCGCCGCCTACGAACAAAGCGGCTGGCTCCCGGCTTGGGCCAGCCCAGGCCACCGCGGCTGCATGATCGGCAACCACGCATTCTCCCTCTTTGCCGATGCCTATGGCAAAGGAGTCCGCAACTTCGATGCCCAAAAAGCCGTCGAAGCCATGCTTCACGATTCCTCCCACGAAGGTCCCATCGCCTCCATCGGCCGCGATGGCGCTCCCTCCTACCTGGAAAAAGGCTACGCTGCCCACGACATCACCCACGAATCCGCAGCCAAAACCCTCGAATACGCCTACAATGACTTCTGCGCCGCACTCGTCGCCGAAGGCGTCGGCAATTCCGAAGCTGCCAAGACCTTCCGTGCTCGCACCGGAAACTACAAAAAACTTTGGGATCCCGAAGTCGGCTTCATGCGCGGTCGCCTCTCCAATGGCGAATGGATGCCCGACTTCGATCCGGCACGCTGGGGCAGCCCGTTCACTGAAGGATGCTCATGGCACTACACTTGGAGCGTCTTCCACGACGTTCAGGGCCTCATCGACCTCATGGGCGGCGACGAAGCTTTCACCACCAAGCTCGACTCCGTCTTCCAGGCCGACCCTCGCGTCAACACCGGGGCCTACGGCGGCATGATTCACGAAATGGCGGAAATGGTCGCTGCAAACATGGGTCAATACGCCCACGGCAACCAGCCGATCCAGCACATGATCTACCTCTATGGCTACGCCGGCCAACCCTGGAAAACCCAGGTCCGCGCCCGCGAAGTCATGGCCCGACTCTATCACCCAACGCCCGATGGCCTCTGCGGTGACGAAGACAATGGCCAAACCTCCGCTTGGTATGTCTTCAGCGCCCTTGGCATGTATCCGGTCAACCCCGCCGTGCCCGAATATGTCATCGGCAGCCCGCTTTTCGACAAGGCCACCATCCACCTCGAAAACGGCAAAACCTTCACCATCAACACCGCGGCCAATGGCCCCATGCGCCACTACATTCAAGAAGCCAAAATCAACGGCGAGTCCCTCGACCGTTGCTTCCTGAAACACGACGAGATCGCCAACGGTGGCGAAGTCTTCTTCCGCATGGGCTCCTACAAAAATGAGGACTGGGCCGCAGGCCCCGATGCCCGTCCATTCTCCGAATCGCGGAACCACTGATCCTCCCTCTGCGGAGCCTGGCAACAGGCTCCGCTTTCCTTTCTTCTCCTTTCTACAAACCCGACCCATTCATCATCCAATGAACATCAAAACCCTGCCCATCCTGCTGGCTTTCCTTCTCATGGGAGTCGCTGACGCCATCGGACCCCTCTCCGACGCCGTCAAAGAGCAGTTTCAGCTGTCGACCGTGATGGCCACGCTGATGCCCTTCTTCGTGTTCATCGCCTTTGCGATCTTCAGCGTCCCTGGCGGCCTTCTCGCCGCACGCATCGGCAAGAAAAAGGTCCTTCTTCTCGGCCTCGGACTCAACGCCATCGCCGTCGCCGTCCCCGCCTTCATGTCGCCGCCCTATGCTCTGCTGCTCGCTTGCATCTTCCTTCTCGGCGTCGGAACCACTTTCCTCCAGGTCGCCGGCAATCCCATCATGCGGGATGTCAGCGCAGCGGGTGACTACAGCCGCAACCTCGCTCTTGCCCAAGGCTTCAAGGGCATCGGCAGCTCCGCTTCCGCCCTTCTCCCCTACGTGATCGGGGGCATCGGCCTGCTCGCTGCCATGGGCTGGCGAGGTGCCTTCCCCATCTTCTTCGCCCTGATGGTCATCGCCTTCGTCCTCGTCGCCATGATGAAAATCGATGAGACCAAGGCCGAAGTGCCCCCGAGCATCAGCAGCTCGCTGTCCCTCCTCAGCATTCCCACCTTCGCTCTCGCCGTGGTCGGCATCTTCCTCTACGTCGGCGCAGAAGTCTGCATGGGAACCTTCCTGAAGCCGACTCTCGCCAACCTCGGCCTTTCCGAGGAAAAGGCCGCAGGTTTCGGTCCGACCATGTTCTTCGCATTCGTGACCGTCGGCCGTCTGGTTGCGGGGGTGATCAAGGTCAACCCTCACACCTTCTTCCGGCTTTCCGCGCTTCTGGGATTGATCGGCGTTGGCTGCGTGATGTCAGGCATCCAAGGCTTGGCTCTCGTCGGCATCGTGCTGGGCGGACTCGGCTTCGCCAACATCTGGCCCATGCTCTTCTCCATCACCGTCGAGGAAAAACCTGAAGCCTCCAGCGAACTCTCCGGCCTGATGTGCATGGCCATTTCCGGCGGAGCCCTGGTGCCCTTGCTGATGGGCCGCCTTGTCGACTCAGGCATGGCTCACACCCTCTCCTTCCTGGTTCCCGCTGCATGCTTCGTCTACCTCCTGATCCTCTCCCTCAAGAGCGGCAAGAAGACCGCAGCGGCCTAACCTCCAGCTCATCCGACCATGCACATCGAATCCGATTCTCGCATCGTTCTTACCCTCGACGCCGGAGGCACCAATTTCCGCTTCGGCGCCATTCGCGGGGGTGTTCCCATTGTTGAAGGAGTCCATCTCCCCTCCAACGCGGATCAACTCGACGCGTGCCTCAAGAACCTCGTCGAAGGCTTTGAGACCGTCCGAGCCCGCTGCCCCGAACCTCCCGTCGCCATCAGCTTCGCTTTCCCGGGACCCTGCGACTACCCTGCCGGCATCATCGGCGACTTGGGAAACCTGCCAGGCTTCCGCGGTGGCGTGCCCCTCGGGCCCATGCTCCAAGCCCGTTTTGGCATCCCGGTTTTCATCAATAACGATGGCGACCTCTTCACCTACGGCGAAGCCATCGGCGGACTCCTTCCACACATCAACGCCTTACTTGAAAAAGCCGGTAGCCCCAAACGCTACCGCAACCTCTTCGGCATCACCCTCGGAACCGGGCTCGGGGGGGGCATCGTTCGCGATGGCCGTCTGTTCATCGGCGACAACTCCGTCGCCGCTGAAGTTTGGACTCTGCGTCACAAACTTGAGCCCCAAACCAACGCGGAAGAAGGCGCCTGCATCCGCGCCGTCCGCCGCGCCTATGCCAAAGCCACCGGCACCTCCTTCGAGGAAACTCCGGAACCGCGGGTCATCTTCGACATCGCCAACGGAGCGGTCGAAGGAGACGTCGCTGCCGCCAAAGCGGCTTTCGAAAGCATCGGCGAAATCGCAGGCGACGTCCTCGCCACCGCTCTCACCCTCACCGATGGCCTTGGCGTCATCGGCGGCGGCGTTTCCGGTGCCTGGCCCGCCTTCCTCCCCGCCATGATCCAGGAAATGAACAGCGATTTCATTTCCCCATCCGGTCAGGCCTTCCGACGCATGCCGTCGCTCGCCTTCAACCTCGAAGACCCCGATCAACTCGCCACCTTCCTCAAGGGCGAGTCCAAGGAAGTCGCCGTCCCCGGCACCGACCAAACCGTTCTCTACGATCCGCTCCAACGCGTCGGCGTCGGCATCAGCCGCCTCGGCACCAGCGAAGCCGTCGCCCTTGGAGCCTACGCCTACGCCCTCCAACAGCTCGATTGACACCCATCATGACTCGCTCCTCCTTCCTGCTTCCCATGCTCACCGCTGCGCTCGTCGCCCCGGCTTTTGCCGAGGTGCCGACCGCACGTCCGCCGGTCGAAAAACGTCACTTCCACAGTGACGCCGTCGAAGCCCTCATCCAAAAAGTCAAAGCCGACATCGCCGACGGCGAAACCGCCCGCACTTTCGAGAACTGCTTCCCGAACACCCTCGACACCACCGTCTTCTACTCCGAGGAAAATGGAGTCCCGGACACCTACATCATCACTGGCGATATCGATGCCATGTGGCTGCGCGACTCCTCCGCGCAGGTCAACCACTACATCCCCCTCGCCAAAGGCGACGAAAAGCTCGCCAAGCTCATCAATGGCCTGATCCGTCGTCAGACCCGCTACATTCTCATCGATCCCTACGCCAACGCCTTCTACCGCGAAGCGGATAAGGTCGGAGAATGGAAAAGCGACGTCACCGACATGAAACCCGGTGTCCACGAGCGGAAATGGGAACTCGACTCCTTGACCTACTGCATCCGCCTTGCATGGCGCTACTGGAAGGCCACCGGCGACACCTCTGCTTTCGATGACACCTGGCTCGACGCCATGCAGTTGGCTGTCGACACCATGATCGTCCAACAACGCAAGGATGGCAAAGGCCCCTACAGCTTCATGCGCCGCACCGAGTGGCAGACCGACACCGTTCCCGGTGCAGGCTTCGGCAATCCGATCAAGCCCACCGGCATGATCTGCTCCACCTTCCGCAACTCGGACGACGCCGCCACCTACCTCTTCAACATCCCGGAAAACCTGATGGCCGTCGTCAACCTGCGCCGCCTCGGCGAAATGCTCGACGCCCTCGACAAAAAACCGGAACTCGCCAAAACCGCCCGGGCCTTGGCCGATGAGGTCGAAAATGCCGTCAAAGAACACGGCATTGTCAACCACCCCAATCACGGCCGCATGTATGCCTACGAAGTCGATGGATTCGGCAACACCTTGCTGATCGATGATGCCGGCCTGCCGAGCATCGTTGCCATCCCTTACCTCGGCTATGGATCCATCCACGACGAAGTCTACGAGAACTCTCGGAGTTTCGCTCTGAGCGCCGACAATCCTTACTTCTTCAAAGGCACCGCCGCTGAAGGAACTGGAAGCCCCCACCTTGCTCGGGCAGGCGATGGCCTGATCTGGCCCATGGGCATCTCCTCCCGCGTCCTCACCAGCGATGACCCGAAAGAGATCGATCGTTGCCTCGAAATGCTCGTCTCCAACACCGGCGGCACGGGCTTCATGCACGAAGGCTTCCACAAAGACGACGGTGCCAACTACACCCGCCCGTGGTTTGCCTGGTCCAACTCCCTCTTCGGTGAAGCCATCGTGCACACCTGGGAACAACACCCGGACGTTCTGAGCCAGCCCTGAGGGCCTTCCCTTCTGTTAAGACTGACGGCCCGCTTCCCCTTCCGGGAAGCGGGCCGTTCTCTTTTGCAGGAATCGCTCTCAGCCCTTCATCACCGCGGGTTGACCCGTTGCTTCGACCACCGAGCGCCAGAGATCCCCATGGGGATCCACTTTTCTCCGGCCTCGGGTCACCACCTTCATCGGCAGGTGGACGAATCTCTGATGCCAGCGGGCCACCACCATCCCCGTTTTCCCAGCCATCCCGGCATGCACTGCGTGCCTCGCCAAATTCAGGCAAAACACCCGGTCTTCCGGAGCCGCCGGCACACTCCGAATGGTGTAACTCGGATCGATGTATTTCAACGTCACCTCCTTGTCCTGCGACTTGAAGTATCCGTTGATGCGATCCCTCAGGAAAACACCGATGTCTTCGTGCAGCTTATTGCCCGATGCGTCCAAACGAGCTTGCGATGCCGGCACCAAATCCTGCCCGGCACCCTCAGCCACCACAATCACGGCGTGACCTCGTTGCTCCAGCCTCCGATCCAGCGCCGCCAATAACCCTTGCTCCCCTTCAAGGTCGAAATCGACCTCAGGGATCAACACAAAGTTTACCTCTCCGGTCGCCAACGCCGCTGAACACGCAATGAATCCAGAATCCCGTCCCATCAACTTCACCAGGCCAATGCCATTACGCGCCCCCCGAGCCTCAGCGTGAGCCCCGGTCACGGCATGGCAGGCAGCCGCAAATGCCGTCTGATAACCGAAACTCCGATCCATGAACATCAAGTCATTGTCGATCGTCTTCGGCACCCCAATGATCGAAATCCCGTTTCCCCGAAGTTGGCATTCCTCAAAAAGATCCGTCGCGCCTCGTTGCGAGCCGTCACCTCCAATCACGAACAAAATGTTCACTCCCAAAGCTTCCAGGCGATTCACCATCACCTTCGTATCTTTGCGGCCCCGCGACGATCCCAAGAACGTCCCACCGAAGTACGGCAGGTTCATCACCATTTCCGGCGTCAACTCAAGCGGCCGATGCCCATAGGCAGGATCCAATCCTTCATAGCCATATTGAATTCCCAAAATCCTCCGCACCCCATACGCATAGTAGGACTGCATCACGATCGTTCGAATCACATCGTTCAAGCCCGGGCAGAGACCGCCACAGGTCACGATCGCCACACAAGTCTGCGTCGGATTGAAAAAAATCTCCTTCCTCGGCCCCGCAAGCTCGATCGAAGGCAAGGGCTCACCCTTCGCCAAGGAAGCCTCCAACTCCGCCGTATGATCGCACAGCAAAATGCGATCCCCATCCGTATGCCAGCCCGTTCCATCGGCTGAGAAATTCCGTTGCCAACCTGGCGAAGGAAACTTCTTCTCGCCCAAATTGGTGATGACCAGTTCTTCCAGAGAAATTGTTGAGTGGCTCATGGTGAAAAAGTTGCAAAGTCGCTCGGCACCCCCGGCAGGCCAAATGTCCTGCCCCTTGGGAAACCTGTCAGCGGGAACCTATCACGCTCCCACCGCACGGGAATCCCGTTGATTGCCGAAAGCCCCGCGAATCCTGACGTCTCGCCGATTCTCGCATCACTTTCCTTGCGCACCCCGCAGCGCAGGATCGTCCAAATCCAAGCGATAAAGCACCTGATTGTACTCATATCTCGGTGTCTTCTCCGGATTGTCCGTAAACGTATGAGTATAAGTCCCCTCAAACAACAAAACCGGCTCCGCGGAATCATACAATGGCCAGTCAATCATCACGTTATAAAACGTGTAGTTTTCATGAGTGGCCACCTTGACCGCAGGTCCCCACGGCCCCTCGGGCGATTCTCCCTCCAAGTACCAGACCTCCCCGAACACAGAGGGCTTTCCGAACTTCTGTTGGACGATCATGATCCAACGTTTCCGATACTCACTCCAGGCGATGGATGCCGACGCCACCGTCAACGGCTCACCGCCACCCACGGTTTCGAAGGAAGCGGGCTGCGACACTTCCTGCCAGGTCGAGCGATCTTTCCATGCCTCAAAAGTCGGGGGGCACTTGAAGTCCGGGGGACCATTCATGTAGAGCCAATCTTTCCCATCAGGTCCCTTCGCAAGAATCGCGTGACCATCGGGATACGGCTTCGGCGGTGACTTTTGGTCCTCGCTCCGTTCCCAAAACTTCAGCACCGTTTCAAACTCCTTCTTAGAGGTATTCCACTCCATCAAGCCCATCTCCCCAGGAGCCAACATCTCGGGAATCTTGGCGTAGGTCGCCACCAAATGCTCCCTCCCGTTGCGATCCGGCAGCGCCACCAAAGCCGACAGCCAGGTCGGTCCCTTCCCGGGCACCGGTGAGATCGCACGCGGAGTCCCTTCCTTGTTCCTGAAATAATCGTAACGAATCGCTGTCGGTGGCTCCATCGAGATCAGACCGCCCACGCCCGACATCGCCCCGGATGTTTCGAAGATTCCCAAGGGATATGACGGCAGATTCGTATCTCCCCACAACCAGAACAAACCCTTCTCATACGGCGCCACTCGCACCGTGTCCGAGCCCGTGATCCCCGATTCCTGCCACTCGCCAAACTCCCCGCACTTCTGCGCCTCCGCAAACAAACCCGCTCCAGTCAATCGGCCCAATCGCTTGGCGATCTGCTTCCTTTCAACTCGGATCGTCACATTCCCCCCCGGCTCAGGAGTCACTCGCACTCCGCGATTTCCAAAGCCATCCGCGGGTGCTTCGTAACCATGGGAAAACACCTCCAACCATGTCGCCACCCCCATGTGTTCCGGCAGGTCAAAAGCCACCACCCCGGCATTGTCCGTCCAAAACGTCACATTGCCCGTGGTCCGAAGCTCCACCAAGGGCACCGGCCATCCGTTCTCCGCATCGATCACCGTCACCTTGCACGGCTTGACCTGCGCGAGCGCCAAACCACTCGCCGCCATCCAAAAAAGTAGAGTCTGAGTCATTTCCGGGTGACCCTCGAAACGCCCTCTTCACCCACGACCTTTCACCTTCCGGGATTTCTCGGTGGACGGCAGCGGACGATCACCGAAGTTGGTGCCGCATCATGCCGGAGAAACCTCGTCCCGAAATCCCCGACACCACCACCGCCGACCTGCGGCGGCTGCCGTCCCGGGGAATCCGCCTTCCGGACGCATTCTCCGCCTTCCAGCACCGGAACTACCGCATCTTCTTCACCGGCCAGGTCATTTCCCTTGTCGGCACTTGGCTCCAATCCACGGCTGAAGGCTGGCTCGTCTATCAGCTCCGGGGATCTTCCGTCGACCTCGGCTTCATTCGCTTCTCCAACATGCTCCCCTTCGCTCTGCTGGCGCTGTTTGGGGGCATCGTGGCCGACCGCCACGCCAAACGCAGCATTCTTCTTTGCACTCAGATCGCGTCCATGATGCTTGCGCTGCTCCTTGCCCTACTCGTCTGGCGAGGTGTCATCCAGGTTTGGCAAGTCGCCGCCATCGGTTTCCTGCTGGGCACCGTGAATGCCTTCGATGTTCCCGCACGCCAGTCCTTTGTCGTCGAACTCGTCGGCCGCAAAGACCTCGACAACGGCATCGCGCTCAATTCGTCCATGTTCAACCTGGCGCGGGTGATTGGTCCGGCCGTGGCCGGACTGCTCATCGGCATCGTCGGCATGGCCGGGTGCTTCCTCCTCAACGGCCTTTCCTACCTCGCCGTGATCGCTGGCTACGGCATGCTCCGGCTTCCTAAATTTGAAAAGCGTGCCGATCACCCGCCCGTCTTCCGGGCCCTGCGCGAGGCCGGCAGCTACATCCTCGGCAACGGCCCCCTGCGCGGCATCATGATGCTCGTCTCCACCTTCAGTCTCTTTGGCATCAGCTTCAATGTTCTCATGCCCGTCTTCGCCAAAGACATCCTCGGCGGAGATGCCACGACTTTCGGCACTCTCATGTCATTCAACGGCGGCGGCGCCCTTCTCGGTGGCCTCGCTCTCGCCACTTTCGGAAAGAAGTTTTCCCGTCGACATGTCCTCTACACCGGCCTCTTTGGCTGCAGCATCCTCAACTCCTTGTTCGCTTTTTCTCGCGTGCAATGGCTGTCCTGCGGGCTGCTGCTCTTCTCCGGCTTCTTCATGATCATCTTCCTGGCCACAGCGAATACCTCCACTCAACTGCGCTCACCAGATGATCTCCGCGGCCGCATCATGGGATTCTACTCGCTCGCCTTCCTGGGCCTCAGCTCGGTCGGCAGCCTCCTCACCGGCTTCCTCGCCAAACACTTCGGAGCTCCACAGGCCGTGGTCATCGGCACCTCCGTCTGTGCCCTGATCGGACTGCTCCTGTGGCGCCGCATCATCCCCCTGCCGGCGGAATCCACCTCAGGCCCCCCTGAATGATCAATCCCGGGAATCGAGGTACTTCCAATCCCCCTTGTAGCGACGGAACCGCGAAACCTCGTGCAACTCCTGCGGCTCCCCTTGCACGAAATAGTGGGCGACGAATTCCACCTTTCCAGTCTTGTCCTCCCGCTCTCCCTTGGCCGTTCCAAGGATCTCCAAACCGGCCCAATTCACCTGGTGGATGGTGCTCTCGATCTCCTTGCGCAACCCCGGCACTCGAGTATCCGGATGAGTCGTCTCCACCAAATACCCCGTGAGCCGAAAGTAGTAAGCACTGTAACGCGAACGCATCAGCATCTCCGCCGTCGAAGGCTTCGCCTTCGAATGATGATAGGGCATGCAGCAGGTCTCATACGAACGACCGCTTTTGCACGGGCAGGCGCCCTCGTAGCGAGGCCGCACAGGTTTGCCGGTAGATTTGCTCACGCGGCGGAGCATGCAACTCCCCCGCCCGCTTGGCCAATCCGGATTCTCTCCGTTTCCGCTTATTCTCCTAAAGCCTGCACCGCTAACAGCAGCGCACCCCGAATGCCTGCCTGCTGACCGTACCGCGGCGCCACCACAAATGGCTCCTCGCTTTCCGCCACTGGAAAATATCCCGCCGCTCGCTCACGAACCAACTTTTCCACCCGTGCGTGGAACCCCTCCGCCTGCGATACGCCTCCACCAATCACCACTCGCTGAGTCGAAACCGTCGCCAGCAAAGTCATCACCGCCTCCGCCAAATAGTGCACCTCGAAGTCCCATGCCGGGTGATCCAACGGCAGATCCTTTGCCTCCTTTCCCCAACGTTTCGCCATCGAAGGCCCACTCGCCAACCCTTCTAGACAATCGCCATGAAACGGACAAACCCCCTCAAAATCGTCACCCTTCGCCCGCACCGGCCGCCAATGACCGAACTCAGGATGCAGGGCTCCATGGACCAATCGGCCTCCTGATAGAATGCCTCCGCCAATCCCCGTTCCAATCGTGATGTAAGCAAGGTCCTGCAGATCTCCTGCCTCCGCCAGTGCCGCCGCATTCACGTCCGTGTCCAAGGCAAACGCCGCGTCCGGGAAAGCCGTTGCCAGCGCCCCTCGAATCGAAAAACCCTGCCAACCGGGTTTGGGAGTCGCCAACATCGATCCAAATCCCTCGCTGCTCGGATTCACATCCACCGGGCCAAACGCCGCCACGCCCACCGTCTGGGGATTTCCCCGCTCCGAAAACCATTCGATCGCCCGGGCAAACGTCTCCTTGCCGTCCGTCGTCTCATACCGGAACTCCTCGATGACTTCCCCGGTTTCCCGACCAATCGCCACCACCGTCTTGGTGCCCCCCATTTCAATTCCGCAGATCACGCCGCCCACCCAACACCACACCGGCAGGATTCTCCAACGGAAATCGCCCCGCTTTGCCCCTCCCCGCACCTCCTGCCTTTCGATTCGCATCCCTCATTCCGGGTTCGACATCCGCCGGGATCGCCGCTACTCCGCCTCCGTCATGCCAGTTGCAACTCCAGCGCAATACCGCGCCATGCTCGATGCCGCCCAACAAGGCGGATATGCCTACCCGGCCATCAACGTCACCTCGCTGCCGACCATCAACGGCGCGCTGCGTGCCTTCGCCGAGGCGAAAACCGACGGCATCATTCAGGTTTCCACCGGTGGCGGGCAATTCGCCTCCGGCAGCAGCGTTTCCGATGCCGCTTTCGGCGCCATCGTCCTTGCTGAAGCCACCCATCGTTTGGCCGAAAAATACGACATTCTGGTCGCCCTCCATACGGACCACTGCCACCCCGAAAAGGTCGATTCCTTCCTCAAGCCCCTTCTCCAAGCCTCCCGCAAACGCATCGCAGAAGGCAAAGGCCCGCTTTTCCAGAGCCACATGTTCGATGGTTCCGTCGTTCCCCTCGCCGAAAACCTCGAAATCTCCAAACAACTCCTCAAAGAGTGCGCCGAACTCGACATCATCCTCGAAGTCGAAGCCGGCTGCGTCGGAGGTGAAGAAGACGGACACGACACCTCCGGTCTTCCCGCCGAAAAGCTCTACACCACCCCCGAAGACATGGTCGCCGTCTACGAGGCCCTGAGCCCGATCGGACGCTTCCTCTTCGCTGCCACCTTCGGCAACGTCCACGGTGCCTACAAGCCCGGCGCCGTGAAACTGAAGCCCACCATCCTGCGCGATGGCCAAAAGGCCGTCACCGACAAACACGGTGCCGATGCAGAAATGGACCTCGTCTTCCACGGCGGTTCCGGCTCTGACCTCGCCGATATCCGCGAGACTCTCGACTACGGCGTCGTCAAGATGAACATCGATACCGACACCCAGTACGCCTTCACCCGCCCGATCGTCACCCACCTTTGCGAAAATATCGAAGGCGTGCTCAAGATCGACGGCGAAGTCGGCAACAAAAAGCACTACGATCCTCGTAGTTACCTCAAAAAAGCCGAAATCTCCCTGGCCAACCGCCTCAAGGAAGCTGCCGACGACCTCCGCTCGACCGGCAACACCATCTTTGGCAAGGTCTGAACTCACCTCGCGGATTCCCTCCGCTTGGTCAGCCTCCGTCAACACAAGCCGGTTCCAACCGGCCTCCTTCCTCTCAAGCCCGGCGCCAACCACGCCGGGCTTTTTCGCGTCCGTCGAGTCAGCGCCCCCTTCAGCGGAACTCCCCCCGGTCCTCCAGTTGGCGACACCTCCCCGCCATTCCGTCACACCATCCAAGCTTGCAATGGTGTCATTTTTACACGATAACATCGCCATGCCCTTCACCTACGCATACGCCCGCCCAGCGCTCACCACCGACTGCGTGGTCTTCGGACTGGACGAAGACGACATCAAAGTCCTGTTGATCCAGAGAGGATTGGAACCCTTCCGAGGCCAGTGGGCGCTCCCTGGAGGCTTTCTCCGTACGGGTGAAAGTCCTGACGATGGGGCGCGCCGCGAACTGCGGGAGGAGACCGGTTTGAGTGAGGTCTTTCTCGAACAACTTTACACTTTCGGCGAACCCGCTCGGGATCCTAGGGAGCATGTGGTGACGATCGCCTATTACGCCTTGGTCAATTTACTGGAGCACCCCCCCACACCCGCCACGGATGCCGACGATGCCGCGTGGTTCCCCTTTGACGAAGTCCCCCCCTTGGCCTTCGACCACGAACACATTCTAGCGCTCGCGAGAACCCGGCTTACGGCCAAGCTCCGCTACACTCCCGCCGCCTTTGAGTTGCTTCCCGAAAAGTTCACCCTCCCGGAATTGCAAAGCCTCTATGAACGGGTGCTCGGGCACACCCTGGATAAGCGCAATTTCCGAAAAAAACTTTCGAAGCTCGGGATTCTCATCGAAACGGACGAATTCCAGCAGGATGCCGCACGGCGGGCCGCTCGGCTCCATCGCTTCGATCACGAAGCCTATCAACGTCTCGCCAAAGCTGACGCCGATCTCACCCTGCTGTAGCCTTTTCCCTCCCGACGCATGACCACTGAAGAACGCATTCATGCTCTTCTCTTGGGGACCGCCATCGGAGATTCCGTAGGCCTGCCTGCTGAAGGGCTATCCCCCGCAAACATCGCCAAACGAGCTTGGGGATCCCCATGGAAACAACGTTTCATCGCTTCCAAGGGGATGTGGAGCGATGACACCGAGCATACCATCCTTCTCACCCAAGCGCTGAACCATTCCCATGGAGACCCCCGTGTTTTCCAGAGACACCTCGCTCGAAGCTTTCGGTATTGGATGCTTCTCCTTCCTGCGGGCGTCGGTTTCGCGACGGCACGTTCCATCATCAAACTGTGGTTCGGTTTCTCAGCGGATCGGTCAGGCGTTTTCTCCGCCGGGAATGGACCGATGATGCGCGCCGCCCTGCTAGGGCCCGCCTTTCCCCATCAACCAGAAAAGCGCCAAGCTTGGAATCGTCTCCAGACGCGCATCACCCACACCGATCCAAAAGCCGAGTGGAGTTCTCGAGCCATCGTCGAAATCGCCGCGCTTTTTGCCGAGGAGGACCATCCAACCACCGAACAGCTGTTTGAACGGGTGTCGTTCGCCGACAGCTCAACCGAATTTCGCCGGCTTCTTGACGACACTCACCGCAGCCTCATTGAGGGCGAATCCCTCGCGACATTGATCACTCGATGGGGAGGTCATCCACACCGCGGAATCAGTGGTTATGCCTACCATACCTTGGCCGCCATTCTCTACGTCGGAGTCCGCCATGACTGGCGTGCTGAGGTCGCCCTGCCGGAGGTATGGTCGCTAGGAGGAGACACCGACACCACAGGAGCCATTCTCGGAGCGCTTTGCGGCTGCCGCCATGGTTTATCCGAAGTTCCGAAAAATTGGACCCATGGCATTCTGGAATTCCCCGCGGGTCCAACTTGCTTTGCGACACTCGCAAAGTCGATCTGCCAAGGCCATCCTCTCCGGGTGCGGGGAGACCTGTCCCCACGGGTCGCCCTGCGCAATCTACTCTTTCTGGCCATCGTCCTCGGTCATGTGCTCATCCGTTGGATCCCACGCTTCACACCACGCGCTTCTCAGCTCCCGAAACCAAACCCTCCAGCACCCTTTGCCAGCTCGGAGAAAGGCGATCTGGCCACCGATTCCACAGCTCGAGATGCAGGCGACCTACGGCATCCGGATTCGCAATAAGAGTCATGCGTTCTTCCTCGGTCAGACCCGCGGGGCCCGCGCCAAGAAGATAGGGCTCCACCGATTGAGTGTCTCTCCCAGGATCATCGCCTAACAGCGCCAAATGAGCCGCATTCCAATAGGGATCCGCCAACAACAACTCGATGTCGTCGGAGGCGGGCGACGCCTTCATGGGAGCCTCCAAAACCTGACGCAGTTCCTGGGGGGGATCGAGTTCCTCAGGGGTCACCAGCAAACTCCGGAGGCCCTGAACCGGTCGACTCGTCCAGGATGAAACCCATGGACCCGCCAAAAGACCGCCGATCACCGGTGAGGCGAGCACAAGGGCCGACGCTCCACCGAGAAACCATGCCAGCCCCAGCAGTAGGGCCCCCATAACCACCTGCCAGCGGTGTGCTTGCCATGCAGCCCTCAGCGGGGTCCCGTCCGCACCTCGATTCTGAGCCTCCCATCCCACGGATTTCCCCAGAAGATTCCAGACCACAAAACGACTGTGGAAAGCCATGTTGATGGGTGCAAAAAGGGCGGAAAATGCCGTTTCCAACACCGCTCCCAACGCTGCCTTCCCCATCCCACCAAATCCTTCACGACGGGAACGATCAAAAAGCAAATCCACCACACATAGTAGCTTCGGAACAAACAAAAGCAGCGCAGTCAGCAGCAACAGCTTCGCCGCAGAAGACGCACCTGCGCTCCCCTCGGAAGCAAGAATCGGAAAGCCCAGGACAACCAAGAGCAACCACAGCGGCGATGCGGCATAGCCGAGAATGCCATTGATAAAATGGACCTTCGATCTCCACCGCAATCCCCGCGCGCCGAGCAACAAAGCGTGCTGCATATTGCCCTGACACCACCTTCGGTCACGCGTCGCGGCATCGAGCAATGACTGGGGCCCTTCTTCATAAGTCCCTTCCAGATCCGGTGCCAAGCGCACCTCCCATCCAGCCGCCACCAACAGGCTCGCCTCCACAAAATCGTGGGAAAGAATCGGCCCGCCAAAAGGTCGAGGTCCCGGAAGCTCCGGCAATGCACACTCGCGCACAAAGGGAGCGATGCGCAAAATCGCGTTGTGACCCCAAAAGTTCCCCCCGCTCCCCTGCCAATACGAGAGACCATCCATGAACAAGGGTCCGTAGAGTCGATTGGCGAACTGCTGCAACCGGGCATAAAGACTGCGCGCTCCCACCAATCGAGGCATCGTCTGAAGAAGCGCCACACGAGGGGCAGCCAGCATCCGGCGACGCAATTCCCACAAGGTCGGCCCCGTCATGATGCTATCCGCATCCAACACGACCATGAAGTCGTAAGCCCCGCCCCGCTCGCGACAGAAATCGGCGACATTTCCCGCCTTCTTGCCGTGGTTTTTCACCCGGTGGCGGTAGAAGACACGACCCTCCAACCCCTCGGAGCGCACCCATTCCAGCCAAGCTCTTTCCTCGGCCAGCCATGCTCCTGAGCGGTTGGAATCGCTGAGAATGTGGAGGTCAAAATGGCGTCCCTCTTCTCCATCCAGCACCGACCGGAACGTCGCTTTCAAACCCTGGAAAACCCGCTCAACGGGCTCATTGTAGATCGGCATGACGATGGCCACTTTCCCCTCTCCCGCGACTTCGGGGATCTCCGCTGCAGACGCTCGTCGGCGCATTGTCCAACGCAGGCATGCCCCCACGATCGCATGAGCAAAACCGAAGGCGAGATAGCTGAAGAGGATCAGAAACACCACGAACAGCATTCCTTCCGCCACCGTCCAGCCATCTTCCGACAGCACGCGGGCAAACAACAGAGCACCCGTGGATGCCAATACCAGAACCAGCCCAAAAAAGAGCCCAGCACGGTCCGACGAAGTGGTGATTCGGCTCATTCTGACGACTCGTTAGAATCCCCCCATCGCGGCAGCCATCGCCAGAGTTCCCATCACGCCGGAAGCCAGCAGGGACACGACGACAGCTTCACGAATGGATCGGACCCGCACCACGGGTTTCTCCCATACAAACTCAAAGGGTCGCGCATCCATCCCCACGGACTGTCCGGGCGGACTGAGATGCTGCCTAGATTGCTCGCGGAGGCGATGCATCGCTTCTTCCACGTTGTCAGCTTCGGTTCCGGACAACCGACGGTAAATTGCCGCCCGGTCATCAAGTGTCATTTCTCGGGATGCCATAAGTAACTCCAGGTTTCAGTGAGGGTTTGCCCTTCGGGCATGAGCTTTAGAAAACAGCGCAATTCGACCGGATCGAGATTGTGGTCGTCGGTATCGAGCTTGAAAGCGACACGCCATCCGCCCGTGAACTCGTTCTTGAAACAGCGGTTCTCGGTCACGAATCCGTTGTCGCTCGAGGTGATCTCCGCGAACACCTGACTATGCCGGTCAAGGCCCTGCAGCGTGGGCCCATCGAAATCGATCGTGAATCGACGGGTATCATCGTACGTCGGATCGACACCCACCCGGGTGGCCACCGCACGCTCGGGAGAGAGAGACTCTTCGAGGTGCATTTTCGCCTTCAGAACATACGAGTAGTGGAACGGATGCTCGGGGCCGATCGCCGGCATCGAATCCGGCTCGTAGAAAGAAACCACATTGTCGAAAGTCTCGTAATCAGTGGGCAGCTCCACCAGGCGCACTTTGCCGGGGCCAAATCCCTCACGGGTCTCCACCCAATAGCTCGGTGTCAGCTGATAGGGATTATCGAGGTCCTGATAGCTGGAAAAATCCCGGTCTCTTTGCATCAGTCCAAACCCTCGGGGCTCGCCCATCGCAAAGGCGGAATACCGAATGATCTTTTGATTCACCAGCGGCCTCCAAACCCATTCTCCCGTCGAGAGAGCCACCAGGAGTCCATCCGAATCGTGCACTTCCGGTCGCCAATCCCGGAAGCAACGCTCCTTGGAGTTCTCTCCAAACAGAAACATCGAAGTGAGTGGCGCCAAACCGAGGGACTTCACCTCCTTGCGGAAAAACAACGTCGCCTGAACGTCCACTTCCGTGCTCACACCGGGAACGATCCGGAACGCAAAGGCTCCCGTCGCGCTCGGGCTATCCAAAAGGGAGAACACCTTGAGTTCCCGGTCACCCGGAGCGGGTTTCACCAACCAATGTTCGACAAAATCCGGGAACTCCTCGAGCACTCCCGTCTGGGAGACATCCAAGGCCAGCGCCCGCGCCGAAATCCCATAGCGCTGATCCTGACCGAGAATCCGGAAATAACTAGCCCCCACGAACGATCCCACCTCGTCCCACTGCTCGGGGCCTCCGTTCAATGGATGCTGGATCCGGAATCCGGCATAGCCGGAAAGCTTCGACCAATCCACCTGGTCCTCGAGCACCAGCGAGCCGTAATCATAACGCGACGGATCAAAAGCAAGCGGCTTTACCTCCTCCCCATCGGAAGAAATTTCATGAAGAACCACCGGCCGCTTGAAAAGATATCCTGGATGAAAAAGTTCGAGTCGGAAGGGAGAGTCCTTTTCATCCCACAATCGGCCTTCTGGGCGGTTCGCGATCGCTCGATACTGATCATAAGTCAGTTCGCGTAAGGCTGGGGGCAACGCCTGATCGGCAGCGGGCTGCTCATAGTCCCGGGACGCCAGATCCTTGGCCCTCGCTTCAACATCGGCGATGCCGAATGCCTCCGCCACAGCAGGGAAAGGTGCAAAGAGCACCGTCCATGTCGTTCCAGCTGCCAGAATCGTCCGAATCACACCCACCCTTTCGCATCCGCCATGCCATGTGAAAGAAGCGACCCGAATGGCGCGTAGCCGACGATTTTCCTCTGGCTCTCCCTCGCAAGCCTGCTTGGGTCTGCACCCATCTCCACGATCTCCATGGCCGATCCCAAAACCCACCAAGAGCATCCTCTCGCGAACATCTTCGTCAACGTGCTCATTCCCGTCATGGTCCTCAGCTACCTCAGCAAGGATCCCGCCCTGCAGGAGCACCTGGGTAAGGAGGTGAAATTCTGGCACATCGGCCCCCTCAAGGCTCTGGTCGTCGCACTCGCTCTTCCACTCGGCTACGGCATCTGGCATTTCTTCAAAACCAAGAAGTTCAACTTCTTCTCGGGTCTGGGGCTCTTCTCGGTCCTGTTGACCGGTGGGCTCACCCTCTACCTTTGGAATCAGGACGGCACCGTCAAAGAACACGCGGGGATGCTCTTCGGGATCAAGGAAGCGGCCATTCCCCTTGCCCTTGGGATCGGGGTGTTGCTTTCCCAGCGCTCAACCACTCCCCTGCTGAATGTCTTCCTCTTTAACGATTCCCTTTTCGATATCCCAAAAATCGAAAATGCGGTCGCCATCCGGCAGGCTGAGTCCGGCTATCAGCAGGTCAAAAAGCAAGCCACCGTGCTCTTTGCATGTTCGTTTTTCCTCAGTTGCATTCTGAACCTCGGTCTCGCCCTCTGGTTCTTCCACGGCTTTGATCGGAACGCACCGGACGCGCTCGAACAATACAACGGCATCGTCGGGAAACTCACCGGCTGGGGCTTCGCAGTGATCGGTGCGCCCTTGCTGATTTTCCTCTTCTTCACTCTTCAGCGCCTCATGAAAGGGCTGCGCGAGGTGACCGGTCTCAACGACGAGGAATTGATGCTCCCCCGTTGAGTGAGGAAGCAGGATCAGTCGACCTGGTTGTCAACCTTGTGAGCCAGGTCGAGATCCGAGGAGGTGAGGCCTCCTACATCATGGGTGGTCAGCGTGAGTGTCACCTTTGAATAGCGGATGAGGATGTCTGGATGGTGACCTTCCTCTTCAGCGATTTCCGCCACGTCATTGACGAAATCAATCGCCTCGTTGAAATCTTCAAACTCCACGGTTCGCACCAGGGTTTTGCCCTCGTGCTCCCAATCCGGGAGATGCTTGAGAGCGTCGGCAAGTTCTTCGGGGGAGAGGAGGTCATTCATGGGTCTTCCCATCCCATCAGCGCAGTGCCGGCCGAGCGCAAGCAGCTTTCGCGAAAGATTTCGCAGACCTGCCTCACCATTGCAGAATCTCTTCACCCCCGTTAGCTTCCTGCCATGAAATGGTTGCTCCTCCTGCTGCCCAGTGCGCTCTTTCTCGCCTCGTGCGTTCCCGCAACCCCGGAAACTCGCATTGCCAAAGCGCCCGCCACCTTCCAGGCGCTTAGCAACCGCCATCAGGAGTTGGTCCGGGAAGGTCGCATAGAAGACGGCATGAGCGCTGCCGCGGTCCGCCTCGCATGGGGAAAACCTTCCCGAGAATTCGAAGGCTCCCACGCCGGCAGGCCCACCCAAGTATGGGAATATGCGCGCAGCACTCCTGTCTATTCCACCAACCTCTACGGCGGGTATGGCTACTACCCCTATGGCTATCGCCGCTACTTTTTTGATCTCGGCC
Organism: Haloferula luteola; assembly: GCF_014201715.1. Lineage (GTDB taxonomy): Bacteria > Verrucomicrobiota > Verrucomicrobiia > Verrucomicrobiales > Akkermansiaceae > Haloferula > Haloferula luteola. The sequence goes on along the minus strand of NZ_JACHFD010000012.1, from coordinate 81,163 downwards.
CAGAAATCTCCTACTTGCCCTCCCGGGTAGCGACCGTGTGGTTCGAGCGCGGCAAGGTGACTCAATGGGAACGGGTTCGTTGATCCCCATCCCTTGACGGATCCCGGTCCTAGGTCCTCCCCGCTCCCCTTCATGAAATTCTCTCTGCTGCTGTCAGCTCTGGTCGCAGGAACCCTCACGGCCTGCTCTTCCTCGCCGCCGCCAAACGGCTTGGAGGTCTATCAAGCCTACGACCGCCCCATCGAATCCCCCCGTGATGGGAGCCAAGTCCGGGTCGTCGTCTCGCTTTCGCGTCAGCGTGCCTACCTGATGGAAGGAGATCAGCCGCTATTCGTGATGCCCGTTTCCGTGGGTAGCGAGGCCACCCCCACCCCCACCGGCACCTTTCGAATCCGTGAAAAGGAAGAGCGCCGCCGCAGCACCACCGAAGGGTTTGCCGTCCGCCAGGGCAGCGCCAAAAAAGTCACCCGCCGCCGGCTCCCCAGCGGCTCCACCTTTGTGGGCCGCCCGCTGCCTTACTGGTGCGGATGGACTCCCAAGCTTGGTTTCCACACCGGCTGGATCAAACATGAAGCCTGCACCGATGGCTGCATCCGAATGCACGAAAACCTCGCGCCGAAATTTTTTGCCAAGGTCCGCGTCGGCACCCCGGTCGAAATCTCCGTCGCTCCTCCAGAAGACCTGCTCTATGGCACCATTCCACTGCCACCGGATGCCGGCCCCCTCCCCGACTACCCCGTAGAAACCTATCTCGGAGACGGCTACTTCGACCGCCACCGTTAGGGTGCGAGAACCCATTGCTCATCCGGCCAAATCCCTTCAGATCCAGCAGAGGGATCTCCCCCTGGTGTCCCTCGGCTCTTCGAGGTCGCTCAAACCGACCACCGTGGAATTCGAACGGGAAGCCGCCAGGAGAAAACGCTGCCTCTGCGAGCCATCCGCTTCACCCGGCATGCGAGAAGTCAGCCCATGGTCTGACCCTCCCCTCCAAGCAGGAACGCTTCAGTCCCCCGACTTCAGGACTTTGATGAACGCTTCCTGCGGGATGCTCACCTTCCCGAATTGCTTCATCTTTTCCTTACCCTTCTTCTGCTTCTCAAGGAGCTTCCGCTTCCGGGTGATGTCGCCGCCATAGCACTTGGCCGTGACGTTTTTGCGCATCGCGGAGATCCGCTCGGAAGCGACAATCTTCCCACCAATACACGCCTGGATGGCGACCACAAAGAGCTGCTGAGGAATCACTTCCTTCAATTTGAGCGCCAACGCTCGTCCGTAGCCCTCAGCCTTGTCGCGGTGAACGATCGTCGAAAAGGCTTCCACCGGCTCACTGGCGATCAGCATGTCCATCTTCACCATCTTGGCAGGACGGTAGCCGTGGTGCTCATAGTCCATCGAACCATACCCGCGGGTCATCGATTTCATCCGGTCATTGAAATCCACCAAAATCTCCGACAAGGGCAATTCACAGGTAAGCATCACCCGAGTGTCGTCGATCGTTTCCGTATGCACGACATCCCCGCGCTTCTCCATCACCAGCGCCATCATGTCGCCAATGTACTCACCGGGAATCATCAGGTACACCTTCACCATCGGCTCGCGGATCTCTTGGATTTCCTGCGGCTCCGGAAGAAAGGAGGGGTTGTCGACAATGACATCCTCCCCACTGGTCTTCGTCACCTCATAGATCACCGAAGGATAGGTGGAGATCACGTCCATGTTGAACTCCCGACGCAGCCGCTCCTGGATGATTTCCATGTGAAGCAGGCCAAGGAATCCGCAACGGAATCCGAAACCCAAAGCGGTCGAGCTTTCTGAAGAATAGGAGAAAGCCGCATCATTGATCTGCAGCTTGCCCATCGCCGTCTTCAAACCCTCATAGTCCGAGCTGTCCACCGGGTAGATTCCCGAAAAGACCATCGGCTGGATCTCCTTGTAGCCAGGGAGGGCCTCAGGACAGGGATGGGTCGCATCGGTCAGCGTATCCCCAATCTTCGCCTCATCCGCCGATTTCATGTTGGCGATCACGTAGCCCACATCACCCGCGATCAGCTCGTCACGCTCGGTCATTTTCGGCGTGAAAACCCCGACTTCCTTCACTTCATAGGTCTTTCCAGTGGCGAAAAGCTTGATTCTCTGGCGTTTCCGAATGGTCCCGGAAAAAACCCGCACATAGGAAATCACTCCGCGATAGGCATCGTAAACAGAATCGAACACGGAGGCGCGAAGAAGCTTGTCCTCGTTCTCGATGGGCGCAGGCACCCGAGCCACCACCGCCTCCAGAATCTCTTCAATGCCGATTCCATTTTTGGCGGAAGCAGGGATCGCGTCCTCTGCCGGGATTGCCAGAATGTCTTCCAACTGCTGCTTGCACTTATCGACGTCCGCAGCGGGCAGGTCGATTTTGTTGAGAACCGGAATGATGATCAGGTTCTGACCCATCGCCAAATGAAGATTGGCCATGGTCTGAGCCTCCACGCCCTGCGCCGCATCCACCATCAGGATCGCCCCCTCACACGCCGCCAGAGACCTCGCCACTTCGTAGGAAAAATCCACGTGCCCGGGAGTATCGAGAAGGTTGAGGCGATAGGTGACACCGTCCTTCGCAGTGTATTGCATCGCCACCGGATGGCTCTTGATGGTGATGCCTTTTTCCCGCTCCAAATCCATGGCATCCAGCAGCTGGTCCTGCTTCTCCCGCTCAGAAATCGTCTGGGTAAACTCCAGCAACCGGTCCGACAAGGTCGTCTTGCCGTGATCGATGTGAGCGATGATCGAGAAATTGCGTGTCAGTTCGGTAGCCATAGCGGATCGGCAAAGGTCCGTGGGCGGGACGGACGGGCGGATACAAGCCCCGCTTTTAGCCGAAAGCACGGAAAAAGAAAGGCGGACGTCCACCACCCCGGAAAAGGTACAGCGGGGCATTGCCCGCTGCGGATCAGATCTGATAGCCATGGCGAGTGAGCGAGCGTTACGAAATCCAAGAAATCCTGAGCCAGGACCATCACGGAGTCGTTTTCCAAGCCACGGACCGTGAGGAGCATCGACTCGTCGTGGTGCGCCGATTCTTTCCTTTCGGCCCCACTGGCGGCGGCCTTCAAGAAGAAGAGCGTGCCGCGTATTCCATCGCCTTGAGACGGCTTACTGAAGTCACGCACCCAGCCCTGCGCAGGGTGCTCGATGGGGGCACCGATCCCGTCGACGGCCTGCCGTTTCTCGTGACCGAGTGGCATGAGGGAACTCCGCTTTCGAAGTGCCTAGGCCAGTTGCAGGATCCCGTCGGCACGGCACGCCATCTCGTCCAGCTTGCCTTGGAGTCCAGCCTGCTCTTGTCCGAGGTATTCCAAGAAGAAGCCCTGTGGGTCGAAACCACTCCCGAATCGATCATCCTCGCCCACGATGGAAGTCACCCGGGGGTCACTTTTTGGATCTGCCCCACCCGATGGATAGGAAACTCCCGCATGCGGCAAGACCTCTCCCCCCTCCTCGCCCTGACGGAGGAAATCACCGGTTGGGCTGGTCACATGGTCTCCGACGGCGCCGGAAAAGGATTGGGCGCATGGGTCAATGCCCTTCGCAAAAACCCCGACTACTGGTCCATCACCGCCGCCCTTCACGCGCTCAATTCCCCCTACCCTCCGCTCGTCACTCCGGCTCCACCCTCGCCAGCTCCCACCGTTCGTCCGTTTCAAAAACGCTCCTCGACTCCCAGCCAACGCTGGCCATGGGTCTTCGCCGCCACCCTCGCGCTTGCAGCTGGCGTTCTGGTCTTCCTCCAACTTCAGCGCGTCGAGCAGGATCCACCGGCTCACGAACCACTCGCAGCCCCCTCAGCGCCCACCCGCGAGGCCAGGGAAATCCGCCCTGAGCAAGTGGCGGAAGAAGCCCGCAATGAACCCTCCAGAGACCCTGCAACAGCTCCTTCCACGGTCGACGATATCTCCGAAAAAGCGCGCCGGATGGCCCATGATCGGGCTCAGGCCCCTCTTTTCATCATCGGCAGACAGTATGAAATCCAAGGTGAAGTCGTCGAAACCACCTCCAGCCGTTCGGGGAGCACCGTCTATGCCTTAGTTCGTAGCGCTTCAGGAGATCAGCATTGGATCGGATTCCGTACCGAGAAGACCGCCCAATTCGGCCCCAAGACCATCGACACTCTCCTCCATCAATCGATCACCGCGAAAGGAAGGCTGCTCCGCGAGTCCTCCCCGCGAAAACAAATCTTCCTGATCGAGCAGGATTCGGACTTTCAACTGTCTCCTCCCTGAGCCGTGCTCGATGCCGATTCCGATCTCGCCACCGCGGGACTGATCCCCGCAAAGGAGGTCCTGGCACTCGCCGCGGCCGGACTGAAAACCGCCCGGGAGGTCATCAACGCACTCCCCCGGCGCTATGAAGACCGCCGTCGATTCGATGCATTTCCCGCGACCGCTGGCGGCGCTGCCATCTGCATTCGCGGCACCGTCATCGATACCCGAAATCGGTTTGGATCCCGTGCCCGCTTCTATGAGGCCGTCGTCGCAGACGTCGCTGGACAGGGGCTTGGTCCCGCAACCTTGACCTGTCGCTGGTTCAACATGCCGTTCCTTTCCAAGGTTCTGGCCGCAGGCCAAGAAATCGTCCTCCACGGCAAACCGAAAGAATTCCAAGGGCGGATCGTCATCGACCATCCCGAGTTTGAAGTCATTCGCCTCGAGAATGGACCCTCCATTCACTTGGAACGCATCGTCCCGATTTATCGCAATCTCTCCGGCATCCCCCAGCGCCGACTTCGCGAAATCCAGCACCTGCTCCTCGAAAACATCGACCCGGTTTCCTTGCAGGGTGACTTCGACGTCGATCCCACCTACCCGCGAGCCGATGCCTACCGCGAAGTCCACTTTCCAGAGTCCCTCGAACACGCCGATGCAGCGCGACGCCGCTTCGCTCTCGAAGAATTCTTCGAAGTCCAGCTGCAGGTCGTTTGGCGACGCCAGCGCATCCTCCATTCGAACGGTCGTGTTCTTGGGAAAAGCACACGCCTGCTGACGGAATTTCATGCGGCCCTGCCCTTCGAACTCACCGATGCCCAAAAGCGCTCGATCCGGGAAATCCTCCATGACATGCGCGAGCCTCGCCCCATGAATCGCCTCCTTCAGGGAGACGTCGGCTCAGGGAAAACCTTCGTCGCCATGGCTTCCATGCTCCTCGCCATCGAGTCTGGAGCCCAAGCCGCCCTCATGGCACCCACCCAGATCCTGGCGGAGCAACATTATCTCACCTTCCGAAAATGGCTCGATCCGCTCGGCGTACGCATCGCCCTTCGCACCGCCCATCGTCAGGAATCCAACCACCTTCCCATCGAAGGCGAAGCCCAGATCCTCATTGGGACCCACGCTCTCCTCTACGATGACGCCCTCTTTTCCGATCTGGGGCTCATCGTGATCGACGAGCAACACAAATTCGGCGTTCTCCAACGCGGCCGGCTCATCGAACAAGGCACCTGCCCTGATCTGCTAGTCATGACCGCCACCCCGATCCCCCGGACACTGACTCTCACCATCTACGGCGACCTCGACGTTTCGGTCCTCGACGAACGCCCCGCGGGCCGCGGCAAACGAGTCACCGCCCTCAGAGTCAAACCCAAGCAGGCAGACGTCAACGGCTTCGTGAAAGACCAACTGGCCGCCGGCCGCCAAGCCTACCTCGTCTACCCTCTCGTCGAAGAGAGCGAAAAACTGAAAATCGAGTCAGCCACCACAGCGCACGCCAAGTGGATCAAACGACTTCCTGCCTATCAGGTCGGCTTGCTCCATGGAAAAATTGAGTCCGAAGAAAAGGAATCCATCATGCGAAGATTCCGCGACGGGGAGATCCAGGTCCTGGTCGCCACCTCCGTCATCGAAGTGGGCGTCGACGTCCCCAACGCCAATCTGATGGTCATTCACCACGCCGAGCGCTTCGGATTAGCACAACTCCACCAACTCCGGGGGCGCATCGGCCGCGGCGAGCATAAAAGCTACTGCATCCTTCTCACCGACGGCAAATCCCCGGAAGCCATGGAGAAACTTCAGGTCATGGAGAAAACCTCTGATGGCTTCGTCATCGCCGAGGAGGACTTGCGGCTGCGCGGACCCGGAGACGTGCTCGGCACCCTCCAAAGTGGCCTCGGCGACTTCCGCTTCCCCGATTTTCTCGCCGATGTGGCACTGCTGCGTGAAGCCCGGGCATTGGCCGAACGGGTTCTCGAGGAAGACCCCTTGCTCAACGGTCCCCATGCCAGCCTGGCCAACCGCTGCGACCCCCTCACGGCCCCATCCACCCCAGGACGCGCCTAGGCATAAAAAACCCGGAGAAGCAGAACTTCCCCGGGTCATGAAAATTCGGTCCATCAAAGACCGGCAGGGTGCTTTACCACTCTTCGTCGAAGCTGCGCTTACCGCCGCCTCCACCGCCACCGTAGCCACCACGGCCACGACCCCGGCCACCGCCGTCATCGAAACCGCCACGGCCACCGCCACCGCCGCCACGGCGATCTCCGCCGAAGCCGCCACGGCCACCACCGCCGCCGCCGCCGCCACCACGGCGTTCACCGTAGCCGCCACCGCCGCCACGACGTTCTCCACCGAAGCCGCCACGACCACCACCGCCGCGTTGCTCGCCACCCCCACGGGGTTCGCGTGCTTCCGCCGCATTGATGCGCAGGGCACGGCCGCCAAAGTCCTGACCATTCAGGGCCTCGACTGCCAGGTTGACTTTTGCCGCGTCTTCCAGCGTCACGAAGCCGAAGCCTCGTGGTCGTCCAGTTTCACGGTCCGTGATCAGTTTCACCCGCTCCACCGGTCCAAATTCGGCGAAGAGCTGGGCCACCTCTTCCTCGGTGGCAGTGAAGGGCAGGTTGCCCACGTAGATGTCCATGTGTCGGTTGGTCTTAAACGCGCCATGTGGAGATAAGCCCGGCGGCGGCATGGCACGACCGACACGGGGCTGACCAGTGGCGAACACGCCCCGGTTATGGTGCTCGCTACACGGACCTCGCCTCGGTGGCAAGCACAGAAACACACGGAATTTTCATGCCGACCGATAAATCTCCGGTCCCTTCGATGGCGGCGGAATGCGACGCATCTTCTCAAAGTCCCCTTCTTCACAGCAACGCACGAATCCTTCCGCGTAACTTTTGAGCTTATCCCAGCAGTGCCGAATGTCCTTCGCCTCGTCCGAAGTGATCGAATCATCCGACGCCGCTTCCGCAATGCGTTGCAGCAAGCTCGAAAATTGCCCGACGATTTCATTCGTCGCCGGCAACACCTCATAGCCCTTTTCACAAAAGCTCTGCGGATTCCTCACGAAATACCCGCCATTCAATCGGCAAAGCCACTCAATGATGCCCGGGTCTCCGCTGAGCTCGACAATCTTCTGGATCCGGTCCAGCGGATTGCGACTGCCTGAGCCGTCTTCAGACTGCTTTTCCGCCCATTTGTAAACCAAGGACAGGGAGACTCCCAGGTCCGAGGCAATCGCCTTGGGACTTGTCTTGGCAAACGCTCTGCGCAGCACCTCGTGGCTTTCCATGGCCGGCAAACTATCAGGTCGCCCGCTGGAGCAAAGCATTTCCCGGTGTCCCATCATCTTTCGGCACGGCACCTCATTTCTCACTTCATGTGACGAAATCGCCACTCAGGGCCCTCCATCATTCCAATCTAAAACCTTTACAGGAACCGCTTCTTTCTTGTCGGCTATGAGAAACCCCAAAAACTCCTGATGTCTCCCCGACCTTCGAAAAACCCGGCGAAGGCACGCTTCCTTCGTGCCTTTCTTTTCGCGCCGGCCCTGATTCACCCGGTTTCTGCCGAGCTCATTCACCGCTGGTCATTGGATGAACCTGCCGGCGATGTCGTCTCCGGAACCCCGCTCACCGACACGGTTTCTGGTGCGATCGCGACCGTGGTGGGCGCCTATCAGACTCCCGCCCGCTTCACCGGAACCTCCCTCCGCCTGCCCGGCACCTCGAATGGCAATCACTCGCTCGGATTCCTTTCTGCCTACATCGACCTTCCCAATGGGATCATTTCGTCTCACGCCAACCTCTCCGTCGAAATCTGGGCCACTCCCCATTCCGTCACCGGCTATGATCGGCTCTTCGATTTCGGCAGAACCAATCTCACCCACGGTCCCAGTGCCGAACCAGGTGAACTCGTTCCCATCAACGGCCAAGGGCAAACCCCAGGGTCCACCAACTCCGACGACTCGATCTACTACAGCTTCAGCATCGGCGACGATGCCAATGGTCAACGGCTCGATGCCGTCATCAACGACGACGACTCCAATCCCAATCTCTACTACGACGCCAGCCAAGTCACCACTCTCGGCACCGAGTACTACTATGTCCTGACCTTCGAAGATGGCGTCGGCACCTACGGTGCCAGTGGCGGCCGGGTCACTTGGTACCGTGATGCCACCGTCGTCCACACCGCCGATGTCGCCTTTCGACTCCAGGACCTCGAAGACGTGAACAACTGGCTAGGACGATCCCAGTGGACTGACGATTGGAATGCAGATGCCTCTTACGACGAAATTCGGATCTACGACCACGTCCTCTCGACCGCGGAAATCTCCGGTCATCTAACGGCAGGGCCCGATTCCCTCGTCGACCCCGATACCGATGACGACGGCCTCGTCGATCTCTTCGAGGACCAGTACTTCGGCAACCATGACGGCACCGCCAGCGAGTCCGAGCTTGCCCTCTACAGCGGAGAAGATGACCCCGACAACGACGGGTTTTCCAATCTCCAGGAACAGCAGATCGGCACCGATCCCACCGATCCGACCTCACCCCCTCCCGCTCCCACTCCCGATCACCTCTGGACCTTCACTCATCAGGCCAATTCCGCTGCAGAATCCGGAATTTCCTTCACCGATGAAATGGGAAGCTCATGGGAAATCACCCTGCGCGGCAATGGCGGTCAACTCGATGGGCGCCAAGTCATCCTTCCCGGAAGCACCACCGGCAACCAACCCGAATCCGCCATCTCCGCCTACCTCGATCTCTCCAATGGCGTGGTCTCTGCCAGCCCAAGCGTAACCTTCGAAGCCTGGGCCACCCCGGTTTCCTCCAAAACTTGGCAACGGCTCTTCGATTTCGGCCGCTGTGTCCAATCGCACGGCACAGGCGCCGCTGAAGGCGAAATCCTCGATGACAACGCAGCACCTGGCCTCACTGGGGCTTGGGACAATCTCAGCCTCACCTTCAACAACAACAACGACTTCAATACCCAACAACTCGAGGGCGAATACGACGACCTGGGACCCGTCTACACCACCTCCACAGCCACCACCCTCGCCGGACAGGAGTATCACTACGCTCTCGTGGTCGAAGACGGTGTCGGCGAGCTCGGCTCCTCAGGTTGCCGAGTAACTTGGTACCGCGATGGCGTTCTGCAAAACTCCGACGACTTCGCCTTTCGCCTCGTCGACATGGAAGACGTCAACAACTGGATCGGACGGTCCATGTATACCGGCGACTCGAACTCCAATCTCGCCCTGAACGAACTGCGCATTTACCGACGCGCCCTCAGTCAGCAGGAAATCCAGTCGAGCTTGCTGATCGGGCCCGATCCCTCTTCCGGCCCCGAAGAGCCCCCAACACCCGCCCCGGTCCCGGTCCGCCGATGGAATTTCAATACCGCGGCCGGCAACGCACCAGAGGGCACCCTATTTCTCGACGAGGCCACTGGCGAACCCGCCGTCGTCCACGGACAAGGCGGCCTGCTCACCGGGAGCGAGTTGCTGATCGGTGATGACGGCTCCGGCAACCGTGACACCACCAATGGAACCCAAACAGCCAGCAACATCTCCAGCTATCTGGAACTGCCGAATGGCTTTCTCCAGTCCTTCACCAATCTCACCCTCGAAGCATGGATCACTCCTCGCAGCTCCGGCACCTGGCAGCGGGTCTGGGACTTCGGCAACTGCAGCGTCACCTCGGGCCCGGGCGCTGAGGAGGGCGAAATTGTCGACACCACCACCGCGCCCGCCGGCTTCAACGCCAACGACAACCTTTTCCTCTCCCTCAACAACAACGGCACGCTTGGCTCGCACCGACTCGGCGGAAAATTGGACGGAGGCACCGAAACGCAATCCGATACCGACCTCTCTTCCATCACCAACACCGGCGAAGAATACCACTTCATAATGACCGTCACCGATGGCGCCGGAACCTACGCCAGTTCAGGTTGCCAGGTGAAATGGTTCCGCGACGGCGTGCTCTACGGCTCGATCGATCTCGCTTTTCACCTCCAGGACATGGAGGACGTCAACAACTGGATCGGTCGTTCGAACTGGTCGGCGGATCAAAACTCCCACCTCTCAATCAATGAGCTTCGCGTCTACGATCGCGCCGTTTCGCTCGCTGAAATCAAGGCCTCCCTAGAGGCCGGTGCGGACACTTCATACGACCCTCCCGTGGCGCTCGACGACTCATCCACCCTCCACCCCGGACAAAAGGTTCGAATCCCCGTGACCGCCAACGATTCGGGGAGTCCCGACTCGACCACCCTCACCATCCTCACGGCCCCGGCGCACGGCACCGCCGAAGTTCACGCCGATGGCACCATTCTCTACACCCATGACGGCTCCGAATTTCCCAGCGACGTCCTCACCTACACAGTGGCCAACCTGGGCGGGACCTCCAATGTCGCCACCGTCCACATCTCCCTCACCACTTCCTTGCGCATCGCCAACCCCGAATGGTCGATGCCTTCATCCCCTCCATCCACCGCCTGGGATCTCGTCGATGCCCTACCAGGACTCACGTTCAACGAGCCCCTATGCCTCACCTCCCTACCTGGCGATGCCCGCCAGCTCTACGTTTGTGAGCGCATGGCGAAAATCCAAAGGGTGGACGACGTCAGCTCACTCAGCCCTGCGAAGAACCTCTTCCTCGATCTCCAGCAAGTCGTCGCCAATGCCCCCATAGGCACCGAACCCGAAACCATCGAAGGTGGCGGAAATGCTGAACACGGGCTCCTCGGACTCGCCTTCCACCCAAATTACGCCAACAACCGTACCTTTTTCGTCGCCTACACCATTCGCAAAAACGGGGGCTCCTACTACCAGAGAATTGCCCGCTTTGAGGCGGATCCTGACGATCCCACCGTCGCTGATCCCAACTCTCAAGTCGTACTCATCGAACAACTGGATGAGGGCGCGAACCACAATGGAGGCGACCTCCACTTTGGCCCCGACGGCTACCTTTACTACGCAGCGGGCGACGAAGAGAACGCCCCACGAGGCCAGCTCAACAGCCAGAAGATCGATGGCGATTTCTTCAGCGGCATTTTCCGCCTCGATGTCGATCTCGAAGCCGAAGACAACACCGAAGCCGATGGAACGGGATCGGACGATGACAGCCTTCCTCCGAATGCCCACGATGCAGTCATCCTTCACAATGGACATGCCGCCTACGAGGTCCCCATCGACAATCCCTTTGTCTCCACCAATCTCGGCGGTGACTGGGACGGCACCTACAATGGCAGCCCGGTCACCGGCACCGTCCGCACCGAATTCTGGGCGACCGGCCTGCGTCACGTTTGGCGAATGTCTTTCGACTCCGCAACCGGAGATCTCTGGGCAGGCGATGTCGGACAAGTTACCTACGAGGAAATCGATAAAATCGAACGCGGAGTGAACTACGGTTGGGCCTATCGCGAAGGAGCACACGATTTCAATGGCTCCCTCGGAACGGCCCCCACCGACTGGACCAGCACCGACCCCATCTACGAATACGTTCATACGGCAATCGAAGGAGGAGATGCGAATTTCAAAGGCAACTCGGTTTGCGGAGGCTCGGTTTATCGCGGCTCACGTTTTCCCGATCTCTACGGCACCTACATCTTCTGCGATTCCACTTCGGGCCACGTTTGGCAGATGGACACCACGACCGGTTCCACCTCCCGCATCGCCGGACTTGCCGGTGCCTACGGAGTCTTCTCCTCCATGGGAGTCGACCCCTCGAATCAGGACATCCTCTTCTGCGCCTACCTCACCGGAAAAATCATGCGTCTGACTTCAGGCAGCGATCTTACCGCCGGCTTTCCACAAACCCTCAGCGAAACCGGACTGTTCGCCGATCTCTCCGACCTTTCTCCCGCACCGGGGATGCTCCCCGTTGAGCCCAACCTTCGATTCTGGAGCGACTACGCCGAGAAAACTCGCTGGTTCGGCATTCCAGATGGGACCAGCCAAATGACCTGGCAAGAAGAGGGCCCCTGGACCTATCCCAGCGGGATGGTGTGGGTGAAACATTTCGACCTCGCTCTGACTCGCGACGATCCATCCACCCACAAACGCATTGAAACCCGAGTCCTCGTCAAAACTGACGATGGCGTTTATGGCGTAAGCTACCGCTGGAACGACGATAGCAGCGAAGCCTACCTCGTCGAGGACGCCGGGGCCGAATTCGATCTTGAGATCGACGATCACGGCACCCCGCATACCCAGCATTGGACCATTCCCGGACGAACCAGCTGCCTCACTTGTCACGATGGACGCCCACTTTCATTCTACACTCGTCAGTTGAACCACACCTTCACCATGGCCGGCATGACCGGCAACCAGCTCGATTTGCTCTCCGCTGGCGGTTACTTCTCCAACACCCCCTACGACTCCACGACCTTGGCTTTTCACGTCCGGCCAGACGAAACGCAATATCCCCTTGAACAGCGCGTCCGCTCCTACCTGGATGTGAACTGCGCCTATTGCCATCACCAAGGTGGAAGCGTCAGTGGATTCTGGGACGGCCGGGAACAACTCAGCCTGGAGGAAACCGGCATCATCAATGTCCCGCCCGTTCAAAACATCGGCAGTAGCCTGAACAAATACATCGTTCCGGGCGACGCCCTCCACAGCGTGATCCTCCAAAGAGCGGCAGCCACCAATGGGTTCACTAGAATGCCACCTCTGGCCTCCGCCGAAATCGATCCTGAAGGCATCGCTCTCCTCACTGAATGGATTCAGAGCGGACTTCCAGAAGATCGCCTCTATGACGACTGGGCCCAGATGAACGGAGTCTCGGGCCCCCGCGACGCGGATGACGACGGCGATGGACGCAGCAACCACGATGAGTTCCTGCTCGGAAGCGGGCCCCTCTCTGGAGTTCAATCCACGCCGCTTGTCTGGGAAAGCGGCCAACTTCGCTTCACCCGCCAACCCTTTCGGATCTACGACATCGAGACGAGTAGCGACCTCAGCTCCTGGCTCTCATGGGATGCTTCCGAAAATGTCTACAGCTACGGATCAGAACCGGAACTTGAGGAAATCCCCGCTCCCACCGGTGACACCGCACATCAGTATTTCCGGCTCCGCGTCAGCGAACCCTAACCCCCATGCCTATCGCCCCTGAAAACTCGCGGAGTTCGGGGGCACCTTGAGCGAGGGCCTGAACTGACCGCTAAGCCACTTCTCCCGCTGGGTGGGACATGGACCACTCGGCGATCTCCTCGACCTGGGCGACACTTTCCACCTTCGCCAATCGTTGTCGCAGTTCCTTCGCTCCGGGAAACCCCTTGCAATAAGCCATCAAACGCGCCCGCATCGCCATGATGGCATGCCGCTCAGTCCCATAGCGGCGGCTTTCCGCCGCCAACCGGCAGTGGCGCATCACCAACTGCCAACGCTCCTCCAGAGGAACGCCAGGGAGCGCATTCCCTGTTCGGAGGAAGTGCTTCGCCTCTTGAAAAACCCATGGATTTTGCATCGCAGCCCGCCCGATCATGACCCCGCTGACCGCAGTTTCGCGCTGCCTCCGGGCGACATCTTCACCACAGCTGATGTCGCCGTTGCCAATCACCGGAACCGTGACCGCCCTCGCGCAGGCATCAATCGTTTCCCAACAAGCCTCCCCACCATACCCCTGCGACCGGGTTCGCCCGTGGATCGCAATCGCCTGCATCCCACAGTCTTCAAGACGCCGACTGACATCCACCGCATTGATGGTCTTTTCATCCCACCCAATCCGGATTTTTGCGGTCACCGGCACCACGCCCTCACAGGCTTCGGCGACGCCCCGTGCCACACTCTCCAACAACGGGCAGTCCTTCAACAGCGAAGACCCACCGTTCTTCGAGACCACCTTGTTGACCGGGCAACCAAAATTGATATCGATGAAATCCGGGCGCTTCCACTCCACCACCTTCCGCGCCGCTTCGCCCATCCGCACGCCGTCAGCTCCAAATAGCTGCACGCCGACGGGACGCTGCTCATCCGTGAACTCGGTATACTTCCTCGTTCGCTCGTCCGCCTGCATGATCCCTTCCGCCGAAACAAACTCGGTGACCATCACATCCGCACCCAGCTCCTTGCAGATTTGCCGGAACACGACATCGGTGACCCCAGCCATGGGGGCGAGGTAGAGAGGAAACGCGTCGTTTTCGAACCAGGAGAGCACGCCGGAACCTACGGACCGAGAGCCCGACGCGCAACCCCGCGAAATCATCAAAGGGGGAGGTCGTAACTGCGACCACCTACCCCGTCATACCAACGCAAATACGCGGCGTTGACGGTGGCAAATCCACCCGCAGTGGGGTAATTGCCTGTGAAATACCAATCCCCGCAGGGCCCGCCGATCGCCTCGTGGAGGTTCTCGATCGTCTGGAACAGGACTTGGACATCCCCCTTCCAATCGCATTCCTCAGGCGTCACCATGCGACTGATCTCTGCCGAAATCTCCTCATCGGAAAACGCAGCGTAGACCTTCTTCACCGCATTGCGCATTTCAGAAGGAGGCTTCGAAAGCTCTCGACGGCAATCATCGTACACCTCGTCGAGCAAGGACTGCCGCCCCGCCTTTCGATGCAGAGCCACCGCAGCCTGGAAGGCAATGAACTTGCCCAACTCCGACATATCGATGCCGTAGCAATCGGGATATCGAATCTGTGGAGCCGTCGAGCAGACCACGATCTTACGAGGATGGGTGCGGGCCAGAATCTTGAGAATCGACTTCTTCAGAGTCGTGCCGCGAACAATCGAGTCGTCCAAAGCGACCAAAGCATCCCCCTCTTCCACCATCCCGTAGGTGATGTCATAAACGTGGGAAACCAGCTGATCGCGACCCTTCTCCTGCGCAATGAAGGTGCGCATCTTGATGTCCTTGTGGGCGATTTTCTCTCCCCGCGGCCAATTCCGCATCACGAGCTCGTCGATCATGGAGGAGTCAAGATTCCCCTCCTCCATCGCCTTGAGCAGGGCCTCTCGAACCTCTTCCCGGCGAAACATCCGGAGACCATCCATCAAGCCGTACCACGCCGTCTCCGCCGTGTTGGGGATGAAAGAGAAAACCGCCTTGTCCACCGCCCCACCGATCGCATCGACGACCTGCGGGACGAGGGCAGCGCCCATCTTTTTGCGCTCCTTGTAGATCTCCGGATCGTTGCCACGAGAGAAATAAATCCTCTCGAATGAGCAGGGGTAGATCGGCCCTTCCTCGGCGAATCTCGCCTCAATCTTGGTTCCGTCCGATTTGATCGTCACCACCGATCCCGGCTCCAACGACTGGACTTGATCTTCGGAAGCTTCGAACACCGTCATCAACGGCACCCGCTCCGAAGCAAAGGCAATCACTTCGTCCGTCACCAGCATGTGGCAAGGGCGGATCCCATGGGGATCGCGCATGACGAACATGTCGCCGTTTCCAACCACTCCACAGATGGCATAGCCTCCATCCCACTGACCCGCCGATCGCCGTACCAGATCGACCAAGTCGAGCCGCTCGGAAATCAAATTCGGAATGTCGGACCCATCGACCCCTTTGTCGCGCAATTCGCGATAAAGATCGGTGTGTTCTTCATCGAGATGGAACCCGATCTCCTCGAGCACCGTTTGAGTGTCGGTTCCAAAAACTGGATGCTGACCCCGTTCAATAAGTACCCGGTTCAACTGACCGGCATTTGTCATGTTGAAATTGCCCATCACCATCAAGGTTCGGGTGGGCCAATTGCTGCGGCGCAAGTACGGGTGGCAGGAACCCTCCTCGAATCCCCCGGACGTTCCGTAGCGCAAATGCCCAATCAGGATCTCTCCGCCGAAGTCGAACTTCCGCTTCACATCTTCGGGATTCTCCGGATCGAGAAGGCCCTTCCGTACCATCTTATGGAAGGCCTTCATCTCCTTCCGGAAGACATTCGCCAGAGCATCCTTCTCCGCACTGCGTCGACGGAAAACATACGGATCCCCGAGCGGCATGCCGATCTTACTCGAACCAATGCCGATGCCGTCCTGCCCGCGGTTGTGCTGCTTCTCCATCAGGAGAAACAGCTTATTGAAGCCCCACAGAGCCGTTCCGTAACGATCTTTGTAGTAAGCCAACGGCTTGCGCAATCGCACGGCAGCGATCCCGCACTCGTGTTTGAGAAAATCACTCATGGCTTCATCACTCGCCGGAAACCCGGACGCGCACGCCTTCTTGCTCCACCATGGTTCCGATCACCACTCCACCCGGCCCGGCCGAAAGAGCGGCATCGACTTGGTCTGGCGAAACAATCGCCACCCAACCTATTCCCATGTTGAAGGTGTGGAACCGATCTTCCGGATCCACGTGCCGATAAAGCTTCTCAATACCTGGAAGGTTCCAAGCAGGAATCTCCAAGTCCGCTCCGCAGCCGCGGAAAAGTCGCTCAAGATTCTCCGGCAACCCTCCCCCCGTAATGTGAGCCATCGCTTTGGGCACCACCTGCCCCGCACGAAGACCGTTCACCACGTCGTGATAAAGCCGTGTCGGCTGCAACCAGGCATGAAGTTCTTCCTCCGTCACCTCTTCCGGAAACTCCCGTAAAACCCGCCGCACCAAGCTCCATCCGTTGGCGTGAATGCTGTCAGAGGCGTAACCAATCAACACATCCCCAACCGCAATGGTCGTGGGGTCGATCATCTCACTCTTCTCCACACAGCCAATGCAGAATCCGGACAGCTCAATCACGCCCTCAGGCACAATCCCCGGCATCTCCGCCGTCTCGCCGCCCGCCAGAATGCACTGGCACGCCTCAAGGTAGTCCGCCATCCCCCCGATCAGGCGAGTGATGCGATCCTCGTCCAATGCGGCAATGCCAATGTAGTCGAGAAACAGCAAAGGATCTCCCCCGGTGGTCAGAATGTCGTTCACACTCATCGCCACCAGGTCCTTGCCGGCGATCTCAAGAAGATCGTGCTCGAGTAACAACTCAAGCTTCGTCCCGACGCCATCGCAACCGGTCACCATGACGGGTTGGCGATAAGCACTCAAATCGTAGGCGGCGGCAAACAAGCCGAAAGCTCCCATGAGCTTCCGCTGTTGCTGGGTCCGCTCCACGTGACTCCGGATGTCCCCGACAAGGGCTGCTGCCCTCCGCGTGTCCACCCCCGCTTGCTGGTAAGTCAATTTTCCGGCCATGCGCTCGCTGCTGGTGGCGGGGTTGTGACAGCCCCCCCCGCACCCGTCACGAAGAAAAGACCGTCCACCTTATCCTCCGGATCGCGTACTTCCACGCATCCCGTCCGCCACTTTTTAAAAAAACCCATCTCCAGCCTCATCGCCACCCAAAATCCTGCGAACTCATTCCGATTTTTTTAACCTTCAAAAAATCTTTCCCCCGGCCGATCCGCTCAATCTCAGAAACTTCACGGTCTTTCCCTGATCCGTGAGGCTAAAATTTCTTGATATTTTGGCAAACCTAACTAAAAGCGCGGTCACCCCCCGCCCATTCCCATGGCTTTGCCTTCACCCAAGCTAGAGCTCTGTCCGGGCTTGACGATCGGATACCGCACTCCCCTGGCCGCCACCGAGTCCAGCATTGAACTCGGCAAGGGCACTCATTTCCTATTGGCCAGGAACGGACGCGGCAAAACGACCCTCCTGCGCACCATCGCCCGCAGCCTCCGCCCGCTGAAAGGGAAGATCATCCGCGAGGGGGTCATGCAGTACCTCCCGGAGAACCTCACTTTCGACGGCGAGTTGAATGCGCGCACCATTTTCAAAGCACTCATTCCCGGTCCCCGACTCGCCGAGGCCATCGAACTTGCCGAAAGCATCGAACTCGATCTCCGCAAAAACTTCGGCCACCTCTCCACGGGCAATCGCCGCAAAACCTCTCTGATCGTCGCCGAGTTCTCCCCCGATCCGCAAACTCCTGGGATTCTCCTCCTCGACGAACCCTTCAGCGGACTCGACGCCTTCGCTCGCGAAAAATTCGAGCAACGCTGGACGCAAGGCCGCGGCAACATCCTTCGCCTCGTCAGCTGCCATCCCGATTACGATTCCATGCCCATGCCCAGTGCCTTGGTGATCGAAAGCGGTCACCTCCGCCACCTCCAACAAGCCGGACAAACCTGGCAAGCCCTCAAGTCGCGTTTGAACTGACTGTCCCCGATGCGTCTTTTTCGACTTACTCTCTTCACCGTCCTTCGCAAGAAGACCTGGGTCATCAGCGCCTTTCTGGTGCTGGTCGCCCCCTTCATTCTTCCGCGGATTTCCAGCGCCGAGGAAAACCCGGTCCTCATCCAACCCGCCCTCGCCCAAGCCGCGTGGGCGCTGGCGTGGCTCTCCGCCGTGATCTGGGGATTCTACTCCGCTTCCCAGGTCGGTGAGCGCCTCTCCCAAACCGGACTTGGAGAATACTTCCAAACCCTCGGCACCTCAGCAGGCCGTCAGCTTTTTGAGGTCTGGCTGGCTCTCCTCAGCTACGTCGCTCCCCTGGGCCTTGCCGCCGCTCTCGTGTGCGTGCTCGCGGCCAGCCCGTCGAATGCCGAGGAGAAAGCCATGTGGATCACCACCAACTTTCAGTATGGGGTGCTATTCATCGCAGTCATCGCGCCCCTTCTGATGATGGCGATCTCCGTGGCTTCTCGTTTTGGTGCCGTGTCGGGCTTCGTCATCACCGCCGGCCTTAGCTTCTACGGCCTCTATGGCGTGGGCTACGTGAAACAATTGATTTCGGTCGATGGCAACCCGTTCCTCCGCACGCTCTGGGCCGCCTCCCCTCACTACCACTTTGCCGATCCCACCGAGCGATTGCGCTACAAGCTCGGCGCCATTGAGCCCGGCGAATTCCCACTCGTCCTCGCTTACTTCCTCGGCATTGCCCTTCTCTACGCCGCCATTTCACGCCTCGTCTTCCGCGTTCGCGCTACGGTCTAAGCTGTACTTCCCTGCTACCCTCCATCCATGATCATCCGCTCCACCCTCGTTTCGCTGACTCTTGCCGTTTCCGGTGGGAGCCTGTGGGCGTGGAGCGCCCAGCAACTGGACACCAAGGGCCGCTTCGAATCCCATCCCAACCCCCTCGGCATTCAGCGCAGCCCCTATGGCCAAGTCATCGCCATGGCCTTCCAGGCTCCGGTCGACAAAGA
Organism: Haloferula luteola; assembly: GCF_014201715.1. Taxonomy (GTDB): domain Bacteria; phylum Verrucomicrobiota; class Verrucomicrobiia; order Verrucomicrobiales; family Akkermansiaceae; genus Haloferula; species Haloferula luteola. The sequence continues at coordinate 61,813 of NZ_JACHFD010000012.1, read as the reverse complement.
TTGGCACGGCGGCATCGAAATCCACGAGCATGATCATGACCATGCGCCCGACCCTGACCATGATCACGATCATGAAGAGGCTCATTCGGACCACCACGATGATGGCCATGATCACGATCACGATCACGATCATGAAGAGGCTCATTCGGACGACCATGACCACGAAGGCGACTCCGCTGGTACCACTCCCGAATCACTCCCCTTCCTTGAGCGTCTGGAGCGGGCAGTGAGCCACCGCAACAATCCCCGTGCACCCACGGCCGCCCATCAGTTCTACATTCGTCAGCAGATTGAGAAAAAGCTCCGCTTTGCCTACAACCTCGATCCCTCCCACTACGCCAACTACGCCAGCTACCACCTCTTCCTCAAGGAATCCTCGCTCGGCACCTCCACCCTCAAAGGCCCGCAGAAAATCCGGCACATGGTCGCTCTCGCAGAGAACACCATTCGCTACGGTCTGAATGATAACACCGGCGACCCTCGTCCCGCTCTTACCGCCTCCGCAGCGGCCTACAACGTCCTTGAACTGATGATTGAGGACGAACCTGACAGCTACACCGCCGCCGACTTCGACCGCCCTCTGACCGTTCTGAATTTCTGCCTGAAAAGGCACCTCGACCTTCTCGAACTCAGTCGCCAAAGCGGCCTCTGGGATCTCCTTTCATCGGCACGTCAGGAGGAAATCCTCCAGCGTGGAAACCTCGGCCTGAAGCTGCGCGACTCCGCCCTCGCGACGCTGAATCGGCGCTATCCTGACCACGAATTTCCTGCGCCACGCTGATGAACCCCACTCCTCCACCGCTGCCTCCGGCACCTCCTGGCGGATTCGCCCCGGCTCCCAGTAGCCCACTCTACTTCATGCCTGGCATGAAGGGCAATGAGTTGCTCGGCGTCATCTTCCGAGTGTGCCGAGAGATGAGAGTCTCAGACATCCAGATGCGCGCCCATCGGCCCGTCTACATTCACGCCAACAAAGGCGTCGAAAAGCTGGAGCACCTCGGCATTCTTTCCTCCGTCCATATGGATGAGATCCTCAAGGAACTCATTCGAAATCGCGAAAGCGGAAGTCACGGCTTTGGCGAAAGCGACTCCGTCGAACTTCGCGTCGAGGACAAGATCCAAGCCGCCATGACCGACTTCGCAGACCGTCGGGTGGCGGACTTTTCCTGCGATGGCATCCCTTTCGGCCAGCAGGGAGAGCGATCCGGGCGACTGCGGATTCAAGCTCACCTCAGTTCATCGGGCCTCGGCGTCACCTGCCGGATTCTCAACGATTTCATCCCCGAGCTCGAATCTCTGGGCATCGATCCAGACACCATCCATATCCTGCGCCAGGCCGTCCAAAAGCGCGCGGGGCTCTGTCTCGTCACTGGCCCCACGGGCTCGGGCAAATCCACCACCCTTGCCGCCCTCATCGATTGGCTGCGGAGAAATCACCGCAAGCACATCGTCACCGTCGAGGACCCGATCGAGTACCAGTATCCGGATGACATGGAGGACCCCGACTACCACGGTCGCCGTACTGCATCCCCCTCCATTGTGACCCAGCAGGAAGTCGGTCGTGACCTCCACTCCTATCGCCAAGGACTGAAGGACGTCCTACGGAAAGCCCCGCACGTCATCCTCCTCGGAGAAATTCGAGATCGCGAGGCCATGGAAACTTGCATGGAGGCCGCACAGACGGGCCACCTGGTCCTCTCCACTTTGCACACCACGGGGGCCGTCAAAACGATCGGCCGGATCCTTGAAATGTACCCCCGGGAGAGCCATCCCGCCGTCCTCAGCCGTCTCTCCGAGGTGTTGGTATTCATCCACTCCCAGGGCCTCCTCAATGGCATCCAACGCCGGGTGCTGACCTACGAGTTTCTTCAGAACAACGACGACGCCGTTTCCTCCTCGATCGCCAACTACGACGGCAATGCGGGATCACTTGAAGACGTAATACGCAGAGCGGGAAATATCGAGTGGGATACCAACCTCAAGCGACTCCTCAACCAGGGCCTGATCGATCCCCACACCTACATCAACGCCCGGATGAATCGCGACGACACTCAGGACATTCTCTGACCCCCAAACAAAAGATTCTCGATTGACAGCACCCCTGAAGCGAACCGCCCAAGTCGCGCTGCCACTCGGAAAAACACAGCAACCAAACACACACCAAGACATGAAACTGCAAAACCAAACCAAGCGTGCGAAGGGCATGACCCTCCTCGAGTTGACCGTTGTCATCCTCGTTCTCCTTTCGCTCATCTCCATTCTCTTCGTCGGCGCCCGCGCGTGGAAGAAGGGTTCGGATCGTGCCGGCTGCATCATGAACATCCGCAATGTCCAGCAAGCTGCCCGCGGATACCAAAACATGTATGGCCTTTCCGAAGGCGCCGGCCTGACCAGCGACAAGCTGATCGGCACGGGTGGCTACCTCGAAAATGCTCCGACCTGCCCAGGCAGCGGCGACTACAGCTTCGGCACCACCGTTCCTGCCGTCGGCGACCTTTACATGACCTGCTCCCTCGCCGGTGAATACGACGAAGAGGGCACCCTCATCGAAGGCAGCGACCTCGGCCACACCCCGACCGGCCACGACGACTGGTAAAATCTGATTTCAAGGCCGCGGCGTTTCGACCTTTCACACGCCACGGAATCTCTTCGCCCCCTGCCCTCGAGGCAGGGGGCTCTCGCCTTACCTCCCCCCAGGCCGTGCGAAACCTTTCCTCTTACCCCTTTGGTATCCTACCAACATCCCTCGGAGCTGGGGCTCCTTCAGCAGTACCGCCAGGCTGCTTCGATGCTCCGTCTCACCAGCCGAGCAACGAATGACGGTTGGTACGCACTCTCCCTCGACCACGACTTCCAAATTTATCTCCGTCACGACGGGGATTCTTTGGTGTCTGCAGCTTACCATCGCAGCACCAACACTTGGACCCACGGACCATCAGCGCCCGATGACCTGACCTCGAATCCCGATGCGATTCAGGAGTTTTGCAAACAGGCCGTCGCCATGGCCCGCTCCGCCGGGGCTCCTTCCATCGGATTCGTCCTTCTCGTCGCCGACGAATTCGCCACCGCCGAAATCAATCCGGATTTCGACAATCCTGGGAGCATCCCCGAACTGCGCGAGGCGATCATCGCTGATCCCAAAAGCGTCCTTCACGACTCCACCCTTCCCTTCGAAGAGCACTCTTGGCGCCTCGTCCCCTACCCCGCTTCCCAGGCCGACTCCATCGCGACCGCGGTCACACTTTCCCGGCGGTTCGATCCCTTTCTCTCCCAACTTCGGAACTACGGAAACTCCAATAATTTCCCCATCCGCACTCTGGCGGCAAGTGCCCCCCTGGTCTCCCTCCTGACTCTTCCCACCCTGCACAGGGAGCCCACGGAGAAGCCGTTCATCGCCGTTTTCTCCTACTCCCGTTTCACGGTTCTCGCCTGTTTCAACCACCATGGGGATCTGATCCTCATCCGCACGCTCCAGCACCGCGGCCAACGACGCCCCTCCAACCTGCGCCACGCGGCCACCACCACGGCCATCGCCCTGGAGATTCCGACGCCTGAAGTGCGGATTCTTCCCCTCGGCGGTAAGGAGGTCGAATGGATCGCCAGCGATCTCTCTCAAGCATTCCCCGACTCGGAAGTCCGCACGATTCGCTGGGAGGAGACTCCATTCCACGTTGCAGGGTCCGCCGAGGTTTTTCCTGAAATGCTCGCCGCCCTCGTCGGCGCTCCTGACGAAGAAACGCCCCTCGCCACCTCGCACACATTTTCCACATTGCGAACGGAGGGCTGGGCCACTCAGGACTTCTCCCCGCCTGCCGCCGAAGAAATGGGGATCTTCCCCGATCAGGCGGAAATGAAACTGCTCCGTGCGGCCAAGTTCGCCAGAATCGGCATGGCGTGTTTCACCCTGGCTGTCCTGGCCTGGGTCGGGATGGGAATCGCCGGCACCTTGAACAAACCGGAATGGAACTTCCGATCCGAGGAGGCCACCGTCGTTGCCTCAAAACTTCGCATCTACAATGCGAAGATGAAGGAGATCGACCACTGGGATAATCTCCTCAGCGATCGCTCCAAGGCCTGGGCCAACATGGAATTGCTCGCCCGGTTCTTCCCGGAGAAATCCGGCATCATGCTGCGCACCTTCAATCACAGCGTCTCCATTCAGGCCCAACCTGGCGCCGAAAAAGCTGGCTTCGTGAAGCAATGGAACATCTCCGGATACGCCAGAGACGAAGCCCTTGAAAAAACCCTCACCGACTTCAGCACCAGCCAAGGCATCTCCGCGGCGTTCACCGAAGTCTCCCGCGTGACTGGCGTCCAAGCTTTCCGCACCGATTTCCCAACCCGCAGCATCGTGGTCAACATCCGGACGATGGAAAACTCGAACTGGAAGGACCGGCCGCCGGAAGAAATCAGCGACTCGGACGAGACGACCTACCCTTACTCCTTCGATCTCGTCATCACTCAACGCTTCGAGTCCGATGACCCCCTCGCGCTCGACGTCACCGCTCCTCCACCCACCCCTTCCCCGAAAGCACCATGACCTCCTACAAGAACGCCATCACCGTGTTCGGTTTCATCGTGCCCGCGTTGATCGTCGCCGTCGTGCTCACGGTCGGCTTTGTCGCTAGGGGGCATGTGCAGACTTCCCTTCAGAACAAATCCAAGCACTTCAAGGGTTTCAACCGCAACCAACAGCAGGTGGATCAACTCGAGAAGCAGCTCTCCCAAAAACGCGAAGCTTCCGAATACTGGAACGAATTGCTCGGTCGCGAAACCGCCAGCACCATCACCTCCCACCTGCGCGATATCAGTTCCAAGCTGCCTTCGAAGGAATTTCAGATCACCAGCCAATCGACTCCGCAAAACCGCAGTGGCTTCGGCTCCGCATCCGCCCAGTCTTCCTCTCAGGTGAACCTCGGATTCCGCGCCAACTTCCGCTCCATGCAGAAGGCCTTTCTTGAGCTGGAAACCCGCATGCCCCAACTGCAACTTCAGGATCTGAAGATCAGTCCCAGCAATCAGGGAGGAAACCTGAACATCGACGCATCTTACACCGCCTGGGCACCATGAAAGCGGCCACTCTCCTCTTCGCCCTCTTCATCTCCGCCGCGGCGGGCCAATCGTTTTCGATCCCCGGAAACGTTCCCAACCCGGCCCCTGAAGGCGAGGGCACCGTCGATCGGGAAATCGTCAACACCCCCTCGCGGTATGCGGTGCTCAATGTCGACGCCTACCTGCGAAGCGTTTCAGCCTCCTTCGACATGCGGAATCGCAAGCTCGACCCATTCTGCCGCTATCAGGACCCCAACTATCGGCCCGTCCAGCCTGTGGTTTCCCGCGTCAGCAAACGACCCACCGCCGTTCGCAAGATTCCACTTTCCGACTACGTCAATCGCCTCGCCATCACTGGCATCAACGCCACGCGCCGCGAATTCCTGATGGGCTTCCGAACCTTCCACGCAGGTGATACCCTCAGGGTCAAAACCGAAGCCGGCATCCTCTCCCTAGAGGTGCTTGCCATCGAACCCAATCGCATCACCTTCCAGAACACGGAATCTTCCGAGACCGCCATCAAGCAGTTCGAAATCCTTCCAGACGGAATGACTCGAGGTGCCGCCACTCAGCCCCCCGGCTTGGTTCCTAACGACGAGGATGCCACCATCGACCTGACTCCCGGCCCCTGATTTCCCACCGCTTATTTGTCCCTGTTTCTCACCCGTTTCCCTTACGTTTCCCTTACCAGACACGCCATGAAACACCTCCTCACCCTTACCTTGGTTTCGGCGCTCTCCCTCCAAGCCCAAACCCCGCCTCTCCCAGGCGGACCGCCCATCACGGGCCCCTCGGGACCTCCCACGGGAGATCTCGTCGTCGAGCCAGGCACGCCCATCGCGCCCCCGACCGAATCTGTCACTCCCGTCGACCCTGCTCAGGATTCCCCCCCCGCCGTCGAGCCCGTTGCTCCGCTCGATGAAGTCCCATTGGCCGAGCCCGGCACCGCAGAAAATGCTATCCAGGAATCCGAAGGAGGCTTCGTGATTCAGGATGCTCCCCTCAATGAGATCTTCCAGTTCCTCGCCAAGGAAGCCGGACGCCAGTATTTCCACAACATCAAGATCTCCACCCCGGAGTATCGCGTAACCGGTCACCTCAATGATGGCGATCCTCTCCAACAAATGGAGGAACTCGCCTTCATGTATGGCCTGATGCTCTACACCAAAGGCAACACCGTCTACGCCCTCACCCAGACCCAGCTTTCCCAGTTGCCAAGCACCGAGGCCACCTACAAGCTCAACTACCTTCGCCCCAGTGATGCGGAGGCCATCACCGGCTTGGTCCGCGACGTCCTCAGCCCGGGAACTGGCATCGTCAAATACGAGCCCAAAACCAACACTTTGGTCCTCATCGATTCCGCCCATCGGATTGAAAAGGCCAAGGAGTTGCTCCGAAAAATCGATCAACCCAAGGGCCAGATCATCGTCGAAACCAAAATCCTTCGGGTCAACAGCTCCGCCGCCGAACGCGTGGGGGTGAACTGGAGTGGTTCGCTTGGCGAAACCGGCACCACCCTCGAAGTGGCCCGAAGCCTCAATTCGATTTTTGGCATCCAGTCGGTCTGGGATGACGATTCCATCTCCTCCAGTACGGGAGTGTCCGAACTCTACGGCACTTCGGAGAACTTGGTTCTCAGCCCAATCCAGCTCCGGGGCGTGATGCGTGCCCTCAACGAAGGCAACCTCGCCACCCAGATTTCGAACCCAACCCTGATCACCGAGGACAACGAACAGGGAACCATCTCGATCATCGACCGCGTTCCGATCATCACCACGACCACCAATCAGGGAACCGGTGACGTCTCCAGCGTCAGTGAAGAAGTACGCTACAAGATCGACGAGAGCGATCCGGATATTTCCAATGCACCCGAAAAGCACCGCGAGATCGGCATCTCCATGGTGGCGACCCCCACTCTCCTCCCGGACGGCACCATCCGGATGAACCTGCGCCCGCGCTCAGCTCAGATCACCGAACAAATCCGCAGTGCTCAAACCTCCAACGTATACCCTCGTGTGACCGAATCGATGATCGATTCCACAGCTCGCATTCCCGATGGATTCTCACTCGTCGTGGGTGGATTCTACGGGGAGTCCGAGAGTAAGGACCGCACCAAAGTGCCCCTCCTCGGCGACGTGCCGGTGCTCAACTTCTTTTTCAAGAGCAAGGAAACCGTCAAAGAGCAAACCAGCCTGGTGTTCATCGTCACTCCGACTTCCTACGACCCAGCCAGCCGCAGCGCCACCGGCAATCTTTCCAACCGCATCCACCGCACCCTCAATGTCACGCGTGACATCGATTGGGTCGATCCCGCCAATCCCGGCCCCGCTCACGAGCCCAACCTGCGCCGCGCTCTCCGTGGGCTCCAACCCCAGGAGGCTCCCTACTATCCCACACCCGAAGAGGTGCAGGCCGAGCAGCAACGCCAATCGGACCCGGATCACAAACCCCGCTTCAGCCGCGTCCGCCGCTAAAGCTCCCCAACGCTGCCTTCCATGAGCGTTTCCTCCATGTTCACCGCCCGCGATCACTCCCATTCGGCAGAGATCGAGCAATGGCGTGAAGTTTGTTTCAACCGGACCATCGATGCCCTCCGCCAAGCAGGATGGGTCACCGAAGAGGAAATTCGCAAACTCAGGGAACGCTTTCTGTTAGTCCCACTGGAGGACCATCCCGAGGACTTGCTCGTCCTCCTGGCCCGCATGCAAGGAACTGAAGAGGAACGTCTCGGCATTGAGGTGGCACGCCTCTCGCATGGCCTCGCCTCGCTGATTCCCGGAGCGCCTCCGCTCATCCCCTTCGCCGGGAAACTCATGGCCCCGTCGTCCTTCTACGAGGCCTATACTCAGGTCTACGACTTGTCGCGGGTTCTCCGCTCCCCGGTGATCTATGCCGAAGACACGGATGCCATCGGGACCGCCTCGCTCAACCCTGTGGCGAGCTTGTTGATGGCCGACTACATCATGGGCGTCGTCAACAAACGCTTCGCCATCCGCCCCTTCGTGACCTCAGCCCGGCTCGACTACGAAAGCTGGGCGTTTCTCACCCGCAAGCACTTCGGACTGTGATCGAATTCGACGGCATTTCCTTCAACGAACTGATCAGCAGCCGGATCATGCACGCGCTGTCCGTCCACGACGCCCAGTACTCCGAACTTCCCCAGTCTCAGGTAGCGAACCGTGTCACGCGGAACTGTTTCATGGCAGCCGTCGCCAAAATCAATGGCTTGCCGTTTTTCCCAAAAGTCGCGGAGTTCTGCGATAGCTCCCTCCACACCTACTGCGACCCCACGGTCCTCACTCGGGGATTTTTCAGTCCCCTGTGCATCAGTGGAGACAAGCTGATCGTTGCCATCGCCAATCCCTGGAGCCCGCTCCCGGAAGAATATCTCGCCCCCCGCTTCCCGGACCTCGAGATCGTCCGCGTGGTCACCCTCGCCTCCGAGATCAGTCGCGCCATCGAATCCGTCGCCTCCAACACCGGCCCCAGCCGCTCGGAATTGGAAGCCATTGACGTGGAGGACGCCGATGACGACCTGCATGACTTCGACGTCACCACCGACTATACCGAGCCGATGGCTCAATTGGTCGCCACCATCATGGCCGACGCCGTGAAACAACGAGCGTCCGATATCCATTTCAAAGTCGAAAAAGAAGTATTCTACTACACCTTTCGTATCGACGGGGATCTCCAACCGAAGATCGAAATTCCCATGAAGTTGAAGGACCGGCTCGATGCCTTCCTGCTCAACCTCATGAAGCTCCCCACTGAGATCCGCAATACGGCACCAGGAATCTCCGGGCGCTTCACCATCTCGTATTTCCATCGACCCATCGACATCCGATACGAGCGGCACCGCACCTACCGGGGCTACCACGCCACCATGCGATTGCTCGACAAGGGCCACCTCAACGTCACCCTGGGAAAAGGCACCCTCGCCTTCGATGAAGAAACCCTCTTCGAACTCTACAAAGTGATGAAGATCCCGGCGGGGATCATCGTCATGTCCGGCCCAACCGGATCTGGAAAATCGACCACCCTCAATGCGATCCTGCGCGAACTCAACCGGCCTGAAGTCAACATCCTGACTTTGGAGAATCCGGTCGAAGACGAGGTCCCTGGGATCACTCACTGCGACCTGAAAAGCCCCAAGGAATTCAAACCGATGATCAGCTCCTTCATGCGGAGCGATCCCGATATCATTCTCATGGGTGAGGTTCGGGACATCGAGTCCGCCGAACTCGCCATTGAAGCCGCCGTCACCGGACACAAAGTTCTCACCACCATTCACACCCCAAGGGCCTCCCAGATCATCGAGCGCTTCGAGCAACTGGGCATCGAACGTTGGAAGATCGCCCAAACACTCAAAGCGGCCTGCGCCCAGCGATTGGTCAAAATCCTTTGTCCTTACTGCAAGGAAAGCCAACAGGGCATCGACGACACCAATCGACGGGTGTTTTGCCTCGAAGACAGCTGGGCCGAAACCTCTGTGTTCACCGCCAAACCGGGTGGATGCTCCGAGTGCCGCCAAACAGGCTACAGCGGCCGCACCGCCATTCTGGAAATCATCCCCATCACTCCCAAGATTTCCGACATGCTCTCCAAAGGAGAGATCTCTCCCTATGAGCTGGAGATGAAGATCCTTTCGGAAGGGAAACTCCCGAACCTCCGACGCAGTGGGCTGCGACTGCTCCGCGAGGGCAAAACTGACCTCGCCGCTGTCTCCAAGGTGATCGACATGACCTACTCCGATGACTAACGGCAAGACCAGCTCTCCCACGCCTCTTCCGGCCACAGGTGCCGCCGCTAAGCCGAAGAAGAAGTCCCTCTTTAGCACGGAAATCACTCTCTCCAAAGAGGCCAAGATCAAGCCCCTTTCCAAAAAGGACCTCATGGGGGTCTTTCGTGGGCTCAGCTCCATGTTGCGAGCTCAAATCAACACGGCCGACGCCCTGAAATACTACGCCCAAGGACTTCCAGACAAAGTCATCTCTGGAACCCTCATGCAGATTCGCGAAGACATCACCGCGGGCGTGAGTGTTCACGAGGCCTTTCGACGAACCGGCCGCTTCACCGACATGGTGATCGGTCTGATCCAGGCCGGATCGGATGCCGGCCAACTCAATCAGGCCTTTTCCTCCCTTGCCGCCCGTTTCGCTTCCGAACTGCACTTCTCCAAGGCGATCCGCAAGGCGACCATGATGCCCGCCGTCGTCATCTCCGTGCTGACAGGCGCCTTCATCGTCTCTCAGGTGAAAATCGTCCCGCAGGTGGAGGAGATGCTCTCATCGGTGAATCAAAAAGCCGACGGACTCACCGCGATCTCGTTTGCGGTCGCCCACACCACCCAGAAAATCTGGTGGATTGTGGTGTCCATCATCATCGGCATCATCGTCTCCATTTGGCGTTCCGATGCCCTGCGCAACCTCCTCCTCGGCCTGCTCATGTCAAAGTGGCGGCTCCTGCGGATGCTTGTCATGAGCCTGCGACAGATGACCTTCCTTTCCACGATGCGCTTGCTCCATGCGAATGGCATCAATCTCGCGAAGGCGATCCGAGTCTCTGCCAACAGCGTCAAAGGCACGCCCTTTTACAGCGAACTCCGCGAGGCGGCCGACAAGTATGAGAAAACCGGGGTTCCTCTTTCCACGGCCTTTTCCAAATACACCTCGGTGGACTCTCAGGTCGTCCACATGCTCTCCATCGGGGAGAAATCGGCCTCTCTCGATCACCAACTTGAGATGCTTTCCGAAATGTATGAGGAAGATGCCGAAAACTACATGGCATCGTTCACCGCACTCGTGAACTTTCTCGTCCTCCTTGTCGCCGTCGGCCTCATCGCCGCCGTTTTCATCGGTACCTTCCTTCCAATCTTCCTGATGGGACCGAAGATGATGAACTCCGGGATGTAAATTTCATCTCACTGCCCCCATGCAGCTCACTCGCTTCGATCGCTGGCTTCGGAAGACCTTCGTCTACGAAATGCACCTCTATTCGCTGCGCCAACCGGAAACCGTGCCTCGTGGCATTCGCGTCGAAGCTCTCCCTGAAACCCCCGGCCAAAACTACCGATTCAAGTTCATCGCCCGTTCCGAACGCGCGGCCGATGAGCTCATCCGGCTCTTCGCCGAGCATGGCCAACTCTACGCCACTCGAGTCGTCGATCGAAAAACCTGGTATGCCCGGCTCCTCGCCCCAGGCCGGAAATCGGTCACCTGGTGGCTGGTCTGGCTCGTTCTCTCCATCATCGGTGGCGCGCTTTTGCTCCACGTGTTCCACCTCATTTGGGACAACCCCACTGTCCGCAAAACGCTCCACGAAGCATGGGAGACCCTCCAAGGATGAAGCCGCGCGCGGATTTCTTGCTTTCCGAAATTACTCAAGATTTCTAAGATATCCCGCGTCATGCTTCCACCAAAGTCCATCCACCGCGCCCAGGGGTTCACCCTGTTGGAGCTGACTTTGGTGATTGGTGTCCTGTTGGCATTGATGAGCACCGGGCTTTTCGTCTCATCGGCCGTCGACGAATGGAGGACCTCAAAAGAAGCCACGGAAACTCTTCGCAGCGCCTACGTGGCCCAGCGGATGTACCTCTCCGATCACCCCACCACCTCGGTGACAGCGCTTTCTCGGGACCTAATCCTCCCTTACTATCCGAATCGACCCTCGACCTTTCCGCAGGTCGAAGGCCTCGATGGTGAGCTTCGCAATATCAAGGTGACCGTTTCCCCCCCGGTCGTCGTCAATGCCGATGGGTCCGTCTACGATCCCTCGGGAAGTACCGACGATGGAGTATGGGACGTGGGAGAATAACACTCTGGTTGCGCCTTGTGATCGCTTTCATCGGCATCGCCGGAGCCCTAGTGGCTCAGGCAGGCGATTTTCGGCACATCGGCGACTTCACCGTGCAATCTCGCATCAAAATTGCCGAGGGCCAGGTCGTCCGGATGCCCGTGGAGCCCCTCGTCCTGAGCGCCTTCACCGATGGCATCAGCGTCCGCATCTCAACGGAGGGAGATCCATCCTCGGCCAGCGAATATGTTATCTACCGATCCGACGGCATCGGCCGCCAACGCGGCAATGACGGGGCGCTGGAAGTTCTCCCTGGAGTACAAGCCACTTGTGAAAGAGGCGGAGTGCTCCGCCAACTGCGCTTGACCGAGGAAACGCTCACCATCACGAGTTTCCCCGGGATCTCCAATCAGACCGTCATCATCCATGCCGTGATGTCCTCCCCACCTCGGGCCACTCCTGTGCCTGCTCCCGAGGATTCCGCCCAACTTTCCCCTCCCTGATGCGACCTCTTCCCACCAACCCCGAATCACTCGCAGATTCCCATCCTCGAACTTCCCGCCAGACTCTCGAGCTGGGATCCGCTGTCGCCGTTCCCAATCACCGCCGCAGTGGCTCCGATTCAGGCAGTGCCTACCCCTGGCTGTTGCTCCTCAGCACCACCCTGGCCGGCATCTTTTGCTATCTCTACCTTACCAAACCCGTCCTTCTCACCGAAGGATCGACCCCTGCCGAGTCCTCACCCGCGGCCACCACCCCGGCGCTCGAGACGCCATCGGAGTCCTCTCAACGGACCGAATCGATGGCTCCCTCCCAACTTGCCACTGCACCGAACGATCCCTTTGAAGAAACCTTGTTGCGCATGCAGCATGTCGTCATCGCCACCGCTCCCGACCCCCAAGCCATGGGCGACGATCTCGAACTCGGACGACTCACCGTCGAAGTTCCCATCCACTACGAAAGTGGCACCATCCGTTGGACGGACACCGACGTCGCCGAGGCCCGCCAACTCTTCGCCCGCATCTCGGCTTATCAGGGAAAAGCCCGCGATCTCCGCGAAGAAGCCGTCTCTCTCATTTCGGATTGGGACCAACTCATGATTCGCTCGATCCCCGAAGCCGCCCTGCGCGCCGACAGCCCAACCCTGCCGGAGAATCAAGGCAATGGCACGGCCGACCAGGCCGACTTCAAGTCCTCTGAAACCATCGAACTCCACGAGCGATGAGAGCCCTTCTTCCCGTCATCCTACTTCTCCCGGCCTTCTCCCAAGATCTCTCCAGAGAAACCTCGGGCCGCGATCCCGTGCTGAGCCAACTTCTCAAGGAAGAAGAACCCGCCCGCGAAGAGGAAGCCCTTCTGGTTACCGGAAAACCACCCACGGAATCCGTCGACAATGAAGCCCCCGAGATTCCCGCGGAGCCAACGCCGAGTGCCGATGAATCCTCTGCCGCATCCGCCACTCCGGACGCGTCGGAACCCAAGGGGGTGCGCATCCGGGTTCAAGAAGGAGCCTCGTCACTGAAAGTCGCCAAAGACCAAATCTCCCTCAAAGCTCCCTTCCAACCCAAAGTTCTCGGTAGCCCTCCCGTGGGTTGGCGATTCATCGAATCCAAAAGCGTTCCCGAAATCGAACAACAGGCAACACTCGCCAACGGCACAGAAGTCACCCTCTCTGTCCGTCCTTACCTCCTCGTTCCGGACGCCAATGGCAGCAACTCTTTTGCCCTCACCGAACCCGGCTTCGACGCAGAGAAAGGCTATGCCCAGTCTGCGACCATGGGCTCCGTTCTCATGGATTCGATCCAGCATCTCGACGCCGACTCCGATCGACTCGCTGCCGCATCTCGCCGTCTCAGCGAGCTGCTCAACTCGCTTCCCGCACCTGTGCCCACCGCTGCCGCCGAAGAACCCTCTGCCGAGGAAAAACCATGAAACCGGACTTCGTTGCAATCGCCTGCTGCGCCGCACTTGCCATCATGACCGGGGCCGTCGCCTCCCACTTCGCCAGCGTCCAGCAAATGGTTGAACTGGCTCACCAAGGAAAGGTCGCCCCACCGGCTCCCGCGAACTCTCAGTCGCCCGACGATGCCTCCTGGCAGGAATGGGTCGCCCGCCTCCAGCAGCAAAATCAACTCCTTCGACAAACTCTCGAATCCCGCACCGCCGGAGAAGTCCCGGAGGCTCCCATCCTCACCTCAACCGGACTCAATGATGACGATCTGCGCCGCATGATCCAAACTCTCGTGCAGCAGAATCAGGAACTTCAGTCCAAGCTCGCTGAAACCAATCGCGATGTCATGGCACTGGAATTCCGCGTCGATTCCCACTCCGAGCAATTCCGCCCCCTCAACCTTTCCGAGCCCACAGAAGTTCCCGACTCGTCCTCTCCTCTGGACGATCTGCGCGAGGACATTGGCGTTCTGCCGCCCATGGATCTCCACTGAAATCCCAGGGCTTAAAACGACATCAATAGTAGGGCCGGAGCATCAGATAGCACACCGGCCCCGTCACCGCTACGTAGAGCCAAAGCGGAAATACCCACCGCGCAAGACGACGGTGGGCGGCAAACCGATTCGTGAGCGCCGCGATCAAAGTGAACAAAATCGGAGGAAAACTCACTGCCGCAGCGACAATGTGGGTGATCAATAGGAAAAAGTAGACTCCTCGCATCGCCCCTTCCCCGCCATAACGAGTCGGGTTATTCGTCATGTGGTAGGCCACGTACGACAGCAGAAAAAGCACCGACAATCCCACCGCTCCGAGCATCGCCTTGCGATGGGCCTCCACTTTTCCCTGCTTGATGAAGACCAGGGCCAGCACCAGGACCACCGCCGCCAACGCATTCACCGCCGCGTGAAAAGGCGGCAAGAGAGCGGTACTCCAGCCTTCCGGCAAATCGATGCGGATCCGTTGCATCACCGCCACCAGTCCGAGAACCAGCGCCGAGACCACCCATGCCACGCCTTTCCATTTGCGAGCCAGGGCCTCATTCGCCGGACGGGCCAGCCATTCACTGCGCTCGCTCATGATCCAATTGCTTTTCGATGTGCTGATGCAGGTCCTCCTTCAGCCTCTCATACAGCTGTGGATCCCGGCTTCGACCCTCCTCGCTGCGGGCATCGGCCAATGGCCACTTGCCGACCACATTCAGGTCGCGATCGATCAGCAGGAGCCCCAAATCATGGGCATAGCGACCATTGGATTGGATATCCAACGGGTCCTTCCGCTCGCGGATCTTGAAGAACCGCAGAACCTCCTCCAGATAGCGATGGGTCGCTGCCGTTTCCCCGCCCGATGCAAACCACCACTGCTCCGGCTTGGCACCGAGAACCTCCCCGTAGGCCTTCAATTCCTCGAGACCATCGGTTTCTGGATCCACTGAGATGCAGACCAGCCGAAAGTCCGCATCATCTCCATACAGCTTCACCAGCTCCCGCAATTCCGAACCATTGCGCACCGCACAATGCGGACAGACCGCAAAGAACTCCGTCAACACCGTCACCTTTCCTCGCAGGTCCTCGATGGAAACTTTCTCCCCATCTTGCCGAACCATTTCGAAATTCTCTTCGATGGGGAAAAACGTCTCCACCTTGGCTGCGCCTACGTCCTTCGCCGGGGGCAACTCGCTCTCCGGAACTGCGTTCGCCACGCGCATGAAAAATATCAGGAGGCCCACCGAAACCACGGCGACCAGCCCATAGATGATCACAATCTTCCCTTTCATGATTCGTCTTCGATCGTCGGATCGGCGAGCAGATGATCAATCGTCTCATACAAGAGATTCTCCAGTTGCTCGACATTGCTGGACTCCAAGCCTTCCGACCGGCCCTCCGCATCCCATTTCGCGGCTTGCTCGAAGTCAAAATCGACCGGATTCCGGTAGTTCAGTTCTTTCCCCGATGGCTTGCGCGCGCGCACCGTCGCTTTGCGGATATGACGGTCCCGGCCCACCACGACAATCGAAGGATCATAGTGCCAGACGCCGTCTTTCTCCACGGGATAGAATCCGGCCTTCAGCCGGTTCTTCAAAAACTTGTGAACGCTCTCCTTCTGCGCTCCCGCCAACCACCATTGCGGCAGCTCCGCTCCCAACTCCGCGGCAAATTCCCTCAATTTCGCTGGTGGCTCATTTTCCGGATCCACCGTGAGGTTCACGATATGGAAATCCTCCCGATCTCCATACCGCTGCACCAGTTTTTCAAGCACCGGACGGGTGTGGCTCCATCCCTCAGGCTGAGAAAACGCCACCGGCGAAATCACAAAAACATCTCCCGCCAGATCAAGCAGCCCCGCCTCACTTTCATCCTGCCGCCACACTTTGAAGTTTTTGTCCAACCTCGCAATCAACGCCGGGCGGTCATCCGCCGCGACCTCAGCAGCGTGGCGATTGTAGGCGATCAACACCATCAAGCTGCTCACCAACATCAATGCCGCCAAGGTCAGGCCCGTTCGGCGGAGTTTCTTCGGATCCCTCTCGGCGGGTTCGAGGTGGTCAGCAGGGCGGTTCATCGGGCCGCGGACCCTAGCCTAGCCCCACGCGAACGCAAGACATGCCAGCTCAATCGGCAAGTACAAGAGCGTGGAGAGAAACAATTTCCGAAAAGATCCTCTCTCTCCATCGCGCATGAAACGCCCCGAAAGGGCCGCCAACATCAATCCCATCAGCACCCCTGCCGCCAATGCTGCATGGCCTTGCCATCCCGGGGTCCAGCCCGCGAGCCACGGCCACAACGGCAACACCGCCAATACCAGAGAGAAAATCGCACTCAAAAGCCCGCAGCGGCGCCCGCTCACGTCCCCATGGCTCCACATCCGGTAACCCGCTGCCTCGTATTCCTCCCGACACAACCAGCTGATGGCGACAAAGTGCGGAAGCTGCCACAAAAACAGCAGCGCGAAGAGAAACCAAGCCCCTCCGTCCAAGCCGTGGCCCGGCACCGCCGCCCACCCAATCATCGGCGGAATCGCCCCGGGAATCGCTCCCACCAGAGTGTTCGTGCTGCTGTAGCGCTTCAGCGGAGTGTAGAGAAACACATAGGTCGCCACCGTCACCGCCGCCAAAATTGCCGAAAGTGGATTCACCTTCGCGGCCAAGTGGATGATTCCCGCTGCCGACAGCATCCAGCCCACCGCAAACGCAAACAATGGATCCATTCGCCGCGCCGGCAACGGCCGATCTGCCGTTCGACGCATCCGCGCGTCCAGATCCACCTCCATCAGTTGATTGAAGGCGGCCGATCCAAATGCCGCCAATGCAGTGCCAATCAACGTGTTCGCCAATTGCCATCCATCGATCCCTGACGCCTTCGACGCCAGCAGATATCCGAAAAAGGTCGTGATCAGCACGAACACATTGAGCCGCACCTTCATCAGCACCATCAGGTCCTGCCTCAGGCCAGGCTTCACATCCGCCGCACGGGTCGTTTCCTCCTCGCTCATCTCAATAGCTTGATTTCACCGCCAACTCGCCGGCTCCGCAAGGAACCAAAAATCGACCGACCTCGCTCCCCCCGGGAAGCCACGATCACTTCACGTAGTCCTTCCGGTAATAGATCTTCACAAATCGCATGTCCCGCTCGTCGTCGTGACCATGCTCGATGACCCCCTCGGGATCCGAAGCCACCTTGGGTTTCAAGCGCACTTCCACCCCCGTATCGAACTTCATCACCGACTTCATCAGCTTGCGTGCCTTGCTCACCTCCCGCTTAGAGATCGCAAATTCATCGTCCAGCTTCACCCCCTCCTCTTCCTCCAGCTTGCGACGTTCCTCCGCAAACTTCGCCCGCGCCTCAGGGGTCCGCAAGGCCTGCTCCTCAAACTCCTGGAGGCTGAACTTCTTCTTTCCGTCAAAGTAGGAAAGCGCCTCGCTGGCCGCCTTATTGGCTTCCCACGGCGGCGAATCGTCTTCCGCCGCTTCCGCCTTCGGCTGGCTCGCCACGGCTGCCACCGCCATTTCAGCGACCCTCTTCGAAAACAAATTATCGTCGGCGATCGGCACCACTCCCAGAAAATCCCGCACCCAGAAGCGCGACTCATGGCCAGCCCGGTCAAACGTCAGCACGTAGAAACCCTTCTCTTCAAAATGCTCAAGAATCAGGCAGCCCTTGTCGATTTTCTCCGGGTAAATGCCCTGCTCCGTATGCAGTTCCAAGTCACCATCCCGCGTCGCGATGCTGAGGAAAGGAGTCACACTCTCCGACTTCAAAATGCACAGCGCCCGCTTGACCTCCCCTTCCCATTTCACCCCCTCCAGCATCGCCACGCACAGGTCTCCTGACTTGATATTGGGGTGATTGGATTTCGAATACAGACGGGTCGCGATCGCTTGCCCCTGCTCCAGCAAGCCATCCGGACCAGTAAAGAGTGCCTTTGCCACCTGATTCATCTCGTGCTTTTCCAACGCACTGTGGTGCTGAAACCGCTGGCCCTGCAATGTCCGGAAAGGCCTCGTAAAGATCCCCGTCAGCAGCGGTTGATCCTCATCATCAACGCGGAAGACCTGCTTCGAGGTCT
Organism: Haloferula luteola; assembly: GCF_014201715.1. Taxonomy (GTDB): domain Bacteria; phylum Verrucomicrobiota; class Verrucomicrobiia; order Verrucomicrobiales; family Akkermansiaceae; genus Haloferula; species Haloferula luteola. Next base: position 43,456 of record NZ_JACHFD010000012.1, on the reverse strand, counting down.
GCAAAGGCTCTTCGCGCGACGGGTTGCCCACCTTCGCCAACACCAATCCCGCGATCCGGGTTTCCTCGAATTCCAATCTCAACTGCACGCGCACCCCCTACCCGACCCCCGTCCTGCGACGGAAGGGAAATCCGAATTCCCACGATGAAATCGCCTGCATCTCTCCCCAGCTTCCCCAGCACCTCTCACCTCAGCACACCGATTCCCGATGCACATTCAATAGGTCCGAGTGCCCCGCTGCCAACAACCTCTCGAGCAATGCATCGGCACCGTGCTTAAGCTTGAAATCCATCTCCTCGGCGGTGATCGGAATCATCGACCAGAAATGCACTGGATGGCCATCACTCAGCATCATCGGAGAGAACCCCTCCGGCACCTCCATGGGTGCCGCTAGCAACATTCCGACAAAAGGCACCGAATCCACGACCGGTTTCGGGGGATTTCCGTTCGGCACCGTGTGGCCGTAGCCCAACCAAGTTTGATATTCGTGGGCGAAACGGGCCAGGATCTTCAACCACCTCAGCGGCCAATAGAATTCCTCCTTCTCAAAATCCTCGTGACGAAGGGGCCAATCCGCGGGAAGCCGAATCAGCAACTCCGCCAACCGAAACGGCTCCGCGCCTTCCGGCACATTCATCGGGATTTCGCTCATTCCCGTGGTTACCAACGTATTCCATGGCCGCGCCTCGGTTGGAGGAATGATGTGCAAATCCAAATGAATCGTCGTCGATACGATCTCGTGAAACACCCACGACACCTCGCCAAGATGCTTCATCAAGTGAGCATCGATTTCTTCGAGATTCTCACAAACAGGCGCCACCACTGGAGCTTCATCCACCGGCACCTCATGGCGAATGATCGTCGGCGAATCCATGCGCTCCGGACGCTCACGCATCACCGCCAACGAAAAGGGAATCGCGATCAAAGGCCCTGGTGACGCAACCGGCCCGAGGCAAAGCACCAACGGCAACCCTTGAGGAAACCCAGGGATCAAGGACTGCTCCACCACCGCATCAAACAACTGTATGCCACGCTCATCAGCAAACGATGCCGGAAGCTGTTGGCGTCGATCCCGCTGATAAGTGTCGTTTTGGATCATCACCGCCGCCTCCCTCCATTCCGGAGCGATCGACTCGGGTTCCTTTCCGTAAAGCCCAGCCAAAGACTCACATTTCTCCAGAATCACCTCCAAATACCGATCATCCTGCTCGCCAAAACCACCCAACAAAGCGGCTGGAGCCCTTTTCCCGGGAACTCGGAGCAGGGCCACATTCGCCATCACCACACCACACAAAAGAGGCTCCCATCCCGTCGCCTCAGCTTTCTTCTCTCGCCGCAAACGCGCCACCTTCGAGCGCTCCCTGAAACCCCGGAACAACACCCCCAACCCGATCGGAAACGCCGGAGAAACCGTCAACACACCTCCCAAAATCCAATACCACCTCGACGGCATCGGATAGTATGCATCCACCGCGTTCTCAAAATCCTTCGTCGAGATCCATTGCCGAACGTTCTCACGGGTCGCATCCAAATCGAGCACCCACTCATCCTAACATCTCACCCCGAATGTAAAGATATCGGTGACGAGCGATGCCCAAAAAAGCCTCCGCCCATCTATCCTTCCCCCAAAGCCTTGAAATGAGCCACGGCCGCAAGAGCCAAGCCGTTGGGGTCGTACCCCCCCTCCAGAACCGAGACCACTCGCCCCTCCGCCCAGCGCTGAGCGATCCTCACCACCGCCCGCGTCAACTCCGCGAAGTCCTCTGGCACCAACTTCAAGCCGCCTAAAGGATCTAGGCTCAAAGCATCGAACCCGGCCGAAATCAGCACCAACCCTGGACGGAATTTCTCCATCGCCGGCACCAGTCGATTCTCGATCGCGGCCAAAACCTCACGACCTCCTGCTCCCATCGGCAACGGAACATTCAATGTCGTCCCCGCTCCCTTTCCCGCACCGGTCTCATCCTCCGCGCCCGTGAACGGAAAGATCCCGTCTTCATGAGTAGAAAAATAGAACACGTCGGGGTCTGCGAAAAACAAATCCTGTGTCCCATTTCCATGATGCACATCCCAGTCGACGATCAACACTCGTGGCACGCCAAAGACCTCCTGAGCATGCCGCGCCATCAATGCTACATGATTGTAGATGCAAAAACCCATCCCGCGATCGGCTGTCGCATGATGCCCCGGCGGGCGCACCGCCACAAAAGCACGCTTCACCCGCCCATCCATCACCGCCGCCACCCCCTCCAAAGCGGCACCACTTGCCCACTTCGCCACTCTCTCACTTTCCCCACACACGGCCGTGTCTCCCGTGCGGAGCCGATCTGCTAGAGACTCCACATCGATATGCACCAAATCGAGATAGTGAGCCGCGTGACATCTCAACAATTCCGACCGCGTCGCCTCTCGTCCTTTCAATCGAGTCGCCCGGCAGTCTTCAGCCGCTTCTTCCAACGCTCGGCCCAGCACTCGATAGCGCTCAGGATTTTCCACCTCCCCCGGACCACCGTCATGCAACAGGCACGTTTCCGACCAAAACCACCCCACGCTGACCTGCTCCCGCTTTCCTCCCTGGGCCGACTTGTGGCCCCGACGGCCCCTGCGCAGCACCGATGCCACCGACAACCGGTATTCCCACTCTCCATCCCCCCGCTGCGCCTTCCCGCCAAATCGATCAAACAACCGAATCATCGGTAAGTTCGTCGGCACCACCGAGGCCCAAAACTCCTCGATTCCCCGCTTTTTCGCCACACTCGCCAACTCGCCAAAGAGCTCCCCCGCCATGCCCATTCGGCGCGTCTCATCGTGCACCACAAATGCCACCTCAGCACCCTCTCCCCCATCCCGGTAGAACCGCCCCACCGCCCTCAACACCGGCTCCCGGCCAAGCCCGATTTCCTCGAAAATCCCCAGCGCCAAATCGCGCGATTGATCCACACCCACCAACTTGAAAGCCGAATCGGCAGGCATCGATTCTCTTAAGTATCCGTATCGATGGCGGACCGTCTCCTCGCTGTGACTGTAGAAAAATTCCTGCAGCCGCCGGATATCAGAAGCATGCAAAGGTCTTAGGAAAAACGACCTCCCTTCCTCTCCCAGCCGAAGCCGACGATAGGTCACTCCGGATTTTCCATCTCCAGGTGCCAGGCTCGTCGGTGCCACGGAAACGAATTGGGGAACCCAACCTCTCGCATGGGCACCGCGCATCAACTCCTCACGGAACCTTGGGTCCGCAATCTGAATCATTTCCAAAGCCCGTTCGCGAATGCTCTTCCCCCGCAAACTCGCCACCCCGTGCTCCGTGATCACATAGTGCACATCCGTCCGCCCCGTCGCCACCACAGTTCCCTCCGGGGGGCTCGCCACGATTCGCGATTGGCTTCCGTCCTCCGTCGTCGACCTCAACACATGCACCGGTCTCCCACCGGCACTTCCCGCCGCCCCTCGCAGAAAATCCAACTGCGCTCCGATCCCCCCGTGAAATCGATGCCCGGCAGCATCCCTCATCACTTGACCCGTGATATCAATCTGCCGCGCTCCATTCACCGCCACCATCTTATGGTTCATCGCGATGATCCCCGGTTCATTCACCCAATCGCTGGTTCGAAACTCCAGCTCCCGGCACTCCGCCACAAACTCATAGAGCCGCTTCGACCCCATCGCGTGACTCACCACTGCCTTGCCCGTCATGAAATGCTTCCGGGAATGGTCCACGGCTCCACAACGGATCAAATCCATCAATTCATCGCACAATAAGCCACTGTGAATCCCCAGATTCCGGTGATGCCGCAAAGCCGAAATCGCCAATCGCGGAGCATCTCCCAATCCCACCTGCAAGGTCGACCCATCGTCCACCAACTCCGCCAGATACGCGCCAATCTTGTCGCGCAATGGGTCCTTCTTCGCCCTCGCCAAAGTTGCCAATGGCTCATCCTTCTCGATAAAATGATCGATCCTTTCCACGGGCAAACCACCGTCGCCCGTGGTCCGCGGAACCCTCCGATTCACCTGCGCTACCACCACTCGCGCCGCAGCCACCGCAGCCCGCACCACATCCACACTCACCCCTAGCGACACCCTTCCCCCAGCGTCCGGAGGACTCACACTGATCAACGCGACATCCACCGGCATCACCGTCGAGCTAAAGAATCTGGGCACCTCCGACATCGAAGCCGGCGTGTAATCCGCTCTTCCCTCCAAAACCGCATCCCCCAGTTCCGGCGTTAGAAAAAACGAATTCGTCCGCAGATTCTCTCCAAACCTCGGGTCGACCCACGGAACCTTTCCCAACGTGTGGATATGAACCACCTCCACATCCCGCATTCCCTCCGCTGCCTGCAAAAACCGCCGCACCAACTCCCTTGGCACTGAGGCCCCTCCACCAATGAACACCCGCGACCCTGGACGCACGATGCGCGCCCATTCCTCCCGCGTTCCCTCCATCACCTTCATCCCCCCATCCTGCACGCCCTTCTCACGACCTCAATCCCCCCGTGCGCCTTCCATCCAGATCGACTCCGCCCATCGTGAAGCCACAGAGACCTCCGCCCACGAACGGTTCAACCCATCTCGATGACTTCTCCTGACCTAAAAAAGCAGGCGAGCAGACGATCCCCGATCTTGCCCCCATCCGACCGCTCACCATCTCCTGGAAGCGGGTGAGTCAACGTTCATAAACCCGGTTTCTGAAGCCCACCGAAGCGACACGCGACCCCGCATTGGAAGCGACAGCGGTGACCACCCATGCGCCCCCCCTTTCAAGCTCCACTCTGCCAACGGGATCCCATCAAACATGGCGCCGCAGAAACCCCGTTGATCCTTGGAAACCTCTAGCAGACGACTGCCTCCCTCAAAAACCTCTCAAGCGCTCCTTGAAAGCCACCGATCAAAACCTCGAACAAGCCCTCCCACTACGCCGAAATCCCACCGAGCTGTGCAGAAATTGTCGAATCCTCCGCCCGTCCGGCATTGCGGTTGACCCCCCGGATTCCTGCGATTGACTGGCGCGCGACATGGGAGTTCTCGTCATCAATTGCGGATCATCGTCCGTCAAATTCGCCCTTTTCTCCGCCTCCAACCCTCATCCGGTGGCTCACGGAATCGTCGAGAGACTCCTCGGCCCCCATGCCTCCGGCGAGCTTCGACTTCCCGATGGCACCACCCTTCCCCTCAGCGTCGCGGAGCCGGGGGATCACCAAGCAGGCCTGCGCGCGGCTCTCGATACCCTGCGTGCCCAACCGGGTTTGGAATCGGTCGAAGCGATCGGCCATCGCATCGTCCATGGCGGCCAAGACTTTGCCGCACCGACCCGCATCACACCTGAAGTGCTCGCCACCATTCGCGGACTCGCCTCGCTGGCTCCTGTTCACGCGATCCCCAATGCCCTGGGCATCGAGGCGGCGACCGCCCTCTTCCCTGATGTCCCTCAAGTCGCGGTTTTCGATACCGCTTTCCACCAATCCATCGAACCGAGAGTCTATCGGTACGCCATTCCCGAAGAACTCTACCAGGACTATGGCATTCGGCGGTATGGCTTCCACGGGACGAGCCATGCATGGGTCGCCGCGCGCGCCGTCGAGCAGCTCGGACTTCCGCAGGATCAACATCGACTCCTCACCGCCCACCTGGGCAATGGTTGCAGCGCGACGGCGGTTCTTCACGGCCACTCAGCCGACACCTCCATGGGACTCACCCCCCTCGAAGGCCTGGTGATGGGCACGCGCAGTGGCAACGTCGATCCCAACCTCCACCTCTTTCTCCACCAGCAGACGGGCATGTCCCTTGAGGAAATCACTGCCCTGCTCAACCAAAAATCCGGACTCGCTGGATTGGCTGGTGTCACCGACATGCGGCAGATCGCGGAAAAAGATGCTCAGGGAGATCCCTCCGCCCATTTGGCCATTGAGGTTTTCACTTTTCGGCTCGCCCGCGAACTTGCCGGATTGTGCGCCGCTCTGGGCGGGCCTCCCGATGCCCTCGTCTTCACCGGTGGCATTGGCGAAAACTCCGCCCGCATTCGACGCGACACCGTCGCCCAACTCGGCGCTCTCGGTTTCAAACTCCATCCCGCTGCCAACGACATACACGGTCGTGAATCAGCCGGGTGCATCAGCCCCCCCGGGACGGCACCCGCCGTGCTGGTGGTTCCCACCAACGAGGAATTCGCCATTGCCTCCGCGACTCTGCAGCTCATCGGCCTCGCCTGATTGCCATGCCCAAGCACACCTTTCTCACCGTTCCCGTCGGACGCAATGTCGGCCTGACATCCGTCAGCATCGGCCTCGTTCGCGCCCTCGATCGTCTCGGGGTTGACGTCGGGTTTTTCAAAGCCTTGGGACAACCGCACCCCGCGGAAGAATTCGATCGCTCGTCGGCCTATCTGGAAGCCACCACCACCCTCACCCCTCCAGAACCGATTCCCAATGCCACGGTCCGAAAGGCCATGAGCAAAGATGAAATCGACGACTTGATGGAAGAAGTCGTCAGCCGCTACGAAACGCTGCCGGCCCACCATGATGTCATCATCGTCGAAGGCCTCGTTCACACTCACGACCTCCCCCAAGCAACGCGACTCAACGCCGCTCTCGCTCGGGCTCTCAATGCCGAGGTGGTCCTGGTAACGGTGCCCGAAGCTCCGACAGTCGATGCCATCGCCAGCCAACTCGACGACACCCTCCGCCAACTCCCGGATCATTTTCGACGGATCAAACCTGCCGTCCTCCTCAATCACGTTCCGGCACCCGAACTGGCCGCTGCCCTCGAAACGACGGCAGATTCGCCAAGCCTGCTGACAGCCTTGCAGGAACATTTGGCCGGCAGCTCCGGAGATTATGAAGTCATCGGCGTCGTTCCCGACCATCCCGACCTCGCCGCGCCCCGTGTCTGTGATGTCGTCGATCTCCTCAATGGCACCATCGTCCTGCCCGGCGACATGGCCCGTCGCCGCATCAAAAAAATCTCCCTGTGTGCACGCACCGTGCCCAACATGCTGCAGGCCCTACGCTCGGGAAATCTGATCGTCACCCCCTCCGATCGATCCGACATCATTTTGGCGGCCGCCCATGCCGCCACTCGATCGATCCAACTTGCCGGACTGGTGCTGACCTCGGAAATGGATCCCGACCCCAGGGTCATGCGCTTTTGCCAGGACGCCTTCGAACTCGATGGCGGACTGCCCATCATTCGAGTTCCCGACTCATCGTTTGAAATTGCCCGTCGTCTCTACGACCTCAATCCCGAGCTCCCCGTTCAGGATGTCGAACGGATCGGCCAAGTGATGGATGCCATCGCACGCTCCACCGATGCCAATTGGCTTCGCCACCGGTGCGCCACCCACGTCGCCAAACGACTTTCCCCACCTGCATTCAGGCATCGAATCTCCAAGACCGCCCGGACTCGACTCAAACGCATCGTGCTCCCCGAAGGCGAGGAAACCCGGACCGTGCAAGCAGCGGTCCGCTGCGCCGAGCGCGGCATCGCCCGTTGCGTGCTCATCGGCGATCCTCAGCAAATCCTTGAAGTGGCCCGGGTCAATAACCTCCAGCTGCCTCCTCTCATCGAGATCCTCGATCCGGAACCGGAGCGCGATCGCTTCCTCGCCCCCCTTCTGGAACTTCGCAAAGGCAAAAACCTGACGGAAACCGCCGCTCGCGAAGCCCTGCGCGACAACGTTGTTTTCGCCACCATGATGCTCGCCATGGATGAAGTCGACGGGCTCGTTTCCGGAGCGGTTCACAGCACGGCCGACACCATTCGCCCCGCCCTCCAACTCATTCGCACCGCACCCGACGCCAAGGCCGTTTCCTCAGTGTTCTTCATGTGCCTGCCCGATCAAGTCTTGGTCTACGGCGACTGCGCTGTGAATCCTGATCCCGACGCCGAGACCCTGGCTGACATCGCGATTCAAAGCGCCCAATCCGCCAAGTCATTCGGCATCGATCCCATCGTCGCGATGATTAGCTATTCCACCCTCGGATCCGGCGCCGGAAGCGATGTCGAAAAAGTCCGCCAAGCCACCGAGATCGCCCGCCAACGAGCTCCGGAACTGATCATCGACGGCCCCCTCCAATACGATGCCGCCACCATCGCGGAAGTGGCCGCGACCAAAGCCCCCGATTCCAAAGTCGCAGGCCGCGCCAATGTCTTCATCTTCCCGGACCTCAACACCGGCAACACCACCTACAAGGCCGTTCAGCGTTCCGCCAATGTCATCTCCATGGGACCCATGCTCCAAGGCTTGCGCAAACCCGTGAATGACCTCAGCCGAGGCGCCACCGTCGACGATATCCTCTACACGATTGCCCTCACCGCCGTCCAAGCCCAGTAGGGCCCTTCGCCGCGCCACCGCTTTCACGCTCAACACCCATCATCAAATCACGATACGATGATTTGACTCTTGCGACTCGGCTCGAATTTCCTAGCTTGCGGCCATGCCGCGCCCCGACGCCACTGCCGAACTCGAAGCCGCCCTCGCCCAGCGCATCCTGATGTTGGACGGAGCCATGGGAACGACCATCCGTGGCTACGGGCTTCAGGAAACGGACGCCCGGGGCGAGCGTTTCCGGGACGCGCCGAAGGACCTCCTCAACAACGGAGACATCCTTTGCCTCACCCGACCTGATGTGATCTCCGACATTCACCGGCGCTTTCTCGAAGCCGGTTCGGACATCATTGAAACCAACTCCTTCTCCGGAACTTCAATCGCCCAGAGCGAATTCTTTGTCGAAGACCCTCGTGAGTCCGGCAAAGGCCGCAAGGATCCTGCCTTTTATCAAAAGGTGCTCGACGACCCGTTCCTCAAGGACCTGGCCTACGAAATCAATTTCCAGTCTGCCCAACTGGCCCGGGAGGCTTGTGACAAAATCGCGGCCGAAACGGGTATCCCCCGCTACGCCGCGGGAGCGATTGGGCCCATGACCGTGGGGCTCAACAATTCCGCCGTCGATCCCGACGATCCAGGATTCCGGGTCGTCACTTTCGATCAAGTCTATGAAGACTACAAACGCCAGATCCGCGCCCTCGTTGCCGGTGGCGTGGATATCCTCATGATCGAAACGATCTTCGATGCCCTCAATGCCAAAGCCGCTGCCGTCGCCGCTGCGGACGTCTTTGAGGAAGATGGCTTCCGCTTGCCGATCATCATTTCAGCGGCCGTCGGCCGCGGCGGGGAAACCATGATTTCGGCTCAGAAAGTCGAAGCCCTGTGGAACTCGGTCGAGCATGTCCGCCCTCTTGCCGTGGGCCTTAACTGCTCCCTTGGGCCCGAGCAAATGCGCCCCTTCATCGAGGAACTTTCCCGCGTCTGTGGAACCTACGTTTCCTGCTATCCAAACGCCGGCATGCCCGATCCGCTGTCGCCAACCGGTTTCCCTTACCTTCCGGCAGACATGAACCGGCTGGTGGGCGAATTCGCCCGGGCTGGCTTCATCAACCTCGCTGGCGGTTGCTGTGGCAATACCCCTGAACACATCGCCGAAATTGCCAAGGGAGTGGCGGGAGTCTCCCCACGCCCCCTCCCCACCATCGAGCCCATGCTCCGCCTCGCCGGCACCGAGCCCTACAACCACACTGCGGATAAAAATTTCCTCATGATCGGAGAACGGACCAACGTGGCGGGCTCGCCGGTGTTCCGGAAAATGATCCAACAGGGCCGCCTCGAAGATGCCCTTTCCGTCGCCCGCCAACAGGTCGAAAACGGAGCACCCGTCATCGACATCTGCTTCGATGACGGCCTCATCGATGGCGTGGAAATGATGACCCGTTTCCTCAACCTCGTACAGTCGGAACCCGACATCACGAAAGTTCCCATCACTGTCGATTCGTCAAAATGGGAGATCATTCTCGCAGGTCTGAAATGCCTTCAAGGCAAAGGAATCGTGAACTCGATTTCCCTAAAAGAGGGCGAAGAAAAGTTCAAGGAACAGGCCCGCACCATCATGAAGTTCGGCGCCGCCACCGTCGTCATGGCTTTCGACGAACAGGGCCAAGCCTCCACCTACGAAGACAAAATCCGCATCTGCGAGCGAGCCTATCGCATCCTCGTCGACCAAGTCGGTTTCCCGCCTCAGGACATCATTTTCGACCCCAACATCCTTACCGTCGCCACGGGAATTGAGGAGCACAACAACTACGCAGTCGATTTCTTCCAAGCCACCCAGTGGATCAAACAGAACCTCCCTGGTGCCAAGGTTTCCGGGGGTGTCTCGAACGTCTCATTCTCATTCCGTGGCAACAATCCGGTGCGCGAAGCCATGCATGCGGCCTTCCTCTACCACGCCGGCAAGGCCGGTATGGACATGGGCATCGTCAATGCCGGCATGCTGGAAGTCTATGACGAGATCAAACCCGACATGCTTCAACACGTCGAAGACGTCCTCCTCAACCGCGATCCCGAGGCCACCGAGCGCCTCCTTGATTTCGCCGAACAATTCAAGGGCGTCAAAAAAGAAGCCAAAGTCGAAGATCTCGCATGGCGCCAGGAACCGGTCGAGAAGCGGCTCGAGCATGCCCTCCTGAGGGGCATCGATTCCTTCATTCTCGAAGACACCGAGGAGGCCCGCCAAAAATACGTCCGTCCGCTGAAAGTCATCGAAGGCCCTCTGATGGACGGCATGGGCGTCGTTGGCGACCTCTTTGGCGCAGGAAAAATGTTCCTTCCTCAGGTGGTGAAATCGGCCCGCGTCATGAAAAAGGCCGTTGCCTATCTCGAACCCTACATGGAGGCCGAGAAAGAGGAGAAAATCATCTCGATCATTGCGAAGCTCCAAGCAGGCGATCCCGAACTGTCCGATAGCGAAGCCCGCATCAAGGCCGAGAAATCCCTCACCGCTGGCCGAGTGATCATGGCCACCGTCAAAGGCGACGTGCACGATATCGGCAAGAATATCGTCGGTGTCGTTCTCGCCTGCAATGGCTTCGAAGTCATCGACCTCGGCGTCATGGTCCCCTGCGACAAGATTCTGGAAACGGCCCTCGAAAAGGGTGCCGATATCATCGGTTTGTCCGGACTGATCACTCCCTCACTCGACGAAATGATCCACGTCGCCAAAGAGATGGAACGCCGCGGCCTGCAACTTCCTGTGCTCATCGGTGGCGCCACCACCTCACCGGCACACACCGCCGTGAAGATCGCACCTCACTACAGCGGCCCGATCGTCCATGTCCTCGATGCCTCCCGCTCCGTTCCCGTCACCACCTCGCTGTTGTCGGAAGAAGGCAGTGCCCAGTTCATCGCCGACAACGAAGCCCGGCACCTCAAACTACGGGAAAACTTCAACAAGAAGGACAAAGCCACCGTTTCGTTGGCCACGGCCCGGTCCCTCGCTCCTCAATTTGACGAGACCGCAGCCCCTGCGAAACCCTCTTTCCTCGGGACTCGCGTGATCGATGAACAATCCCTCCGCGAACTCGCTGAGTACATCGACTGGACTCCCTTCTTCCATGCCTGGGAAATCCGCGGCGTTTGGGACCGTGAAACGAAAACCCTCAAAACCAAAAATCCCGAAGGCGCGCAACAAGCCCAAGTGCTCTACGCCGAAGCCCTTGAATTGCTGGAACAAATCATCGCGGAGAAACGCTTCACCGCTCGTGGCATCTACGGATTCTTTCCCGCGAACTCCGTAACCGATGACATCATCGTTTGGAACGATGAATCTCGTAGCACCGAACGAGCCCGGCTCCACACCCTGCGCCAACAACTTGCCAAGGACAGCGGGAAGCCTCACATGGCCCTGGCCGACTACATCGCCCGCGCCTCCGACTCGAACGAGCCTCAAATTGCCGACTACATCGGTGCTTTCGTCGTCGGCATCCACGGCGCCGACGAATGGGCCAAGGAAGTCTCCGAGAATGAGACCGACCCCTACAAAGCCATCATGATCAAAGCCATCGCGGACCGCCTGGCTGAGTCATTTGCGGAACTCCTCCACCATCGCGCTCGGGTCGAGTGGGGATACGAACGCCCGAACGAATTCAACCACAACGAACTCATCAAAGAGCTCTATCGTGGCATTCGGCCTGCCCCCGGCTACCCCGCTCAGCCCGACCATACCGAAAAGCCGATTCTTTTTGAACTCCTCGACGCCGCCGAGAAGACGGGGGTCACACTCACGGAAAGCTGCGCCATGCATCCTGGCGCCGCCGTTTCCGGCCTGATGTTCTCTCACCCAGAGAGCCGCTACTTCGCCATCAGCGAACTGCAGAAGGACCAGGTCGAAGACTACGCCCAGCGCAAAGGCTGGACGCTCGAAGTCGCAGAAAAGTGGCTCGGCCCCTGGTTGGGATACTGACTCCACTCAGGAGACGGGATCCTCAGTCGAGGATCCCCGCCTTGAGATCGAGATATCGACGGACCGCTGCGATGCGGTTCTCGACACCCAAACGCTGGAAGACGGCTTCCAAGTGCTTTTCCACCGTGCGCGGACTGATGTTGAGAATGATCGCCACCTCAGCACTCGTCTTACCCTCCGCGATCCATCCCATGATCTCCTTTTGGCGCCGAGTCAAAACGGCACTCAGCGCCTCATCGCCACAAACCGATGCGTCCTTGGGGAAATGCACCAACAGAATCTCTCCATCTGGGCGAGGAAGACCGACAAATGCGACCGGTTGACCACCCGCAAAGGTAATGTCGATCGGATGGAACTCCGCCGTCGCAGGATCCACCCAGGCAGCCTGAAGAGAGGTCCGCAGCTGCTTCATCTGGAAAGGATCAATCCGTCCAAACGCCTGATCATCACCCCATGAAGTCTCCGCGAAACGGATCCCCTCAAAGTTGACCGGCAGCACATCACCGTTCGCATGCAACACGAACACCGCAGCGTGCGCGGATGGCGGGGAGCCCAAATAAATTTTCCGGAACTGACGACCAAGATTGTCGGCAGCCAAACGATCCAGAACCGCACGGCTGAGCAGCAGAAAGTAATCGAAAGCACGCAGCGCCTCGTCATCGAACCGTCCAGTTTCCCGGGGAATCGCCAGCAAGCAATGATTGCGGCCATTGGTCATCAAATGTCCCACAAGCATGTCGGAAAACTCCCGCCCTGTTTCAAAACCGGTGGCACAAGCCTCCGCCAACTCCGGTTGCTCGGACACACGCAGACCCAGCCGGGTCTTATCCTGAGGACGCAGCTGCGTCACCAGATCGGCAAAATCCTGAGAATAACCTCGATCACTGAGAGCCCCTGTCCCCCAAGAATCTCCCTCACGGCCATGGCCCACAGAAATCCGCTCACCATTGGCGGTGACGGTGATCAGCCATCCCTCCGTGCCGCCCGAGATCTGATCCGGTAGACGGTGGCAGAGAACCTCTGCTACCATGCGAAACTCCGGGGCGCTTTGAAGCTCCAGCGCAAGCTGGAGAAATCGATCGTGGATCAAGTGGGACATGGGGTGTGTGAAAGGGGGGTGTCTAAACTAAACCTGGCTCGAACGCGCTACGTAGCAACACGAGATTTAACCCATCTCACATTGTTCGCAGAACGCCAACTCCCGCAATTGCGGGGCATTCGCCCGCAATTGCGCAGAAATTCATACGGCACCAACCGTAATTCAGAGGAAAAAGTTTCGACCTATCCGATCGGAGGGGGCGGATTTTCCGCTTATCGCTTTCGACGCAGAAAGGCAGGGACATCCAAATCTTCGCCATCCATCACGCTCGGATCCGCACCTTCAAAGCGCCCTTTGGGGCCACCGTCAAAGCTAAGCTCCCCCTGCCCAGCTGGCTTCGCAGGCTTGAATAGCTCTTTCTCCACGGACGGTTTCTCTTCTTTCCGTGGCTTCTCAGGAAGTTCCTCGCTCGCCACCTCCTTCACTTCCTCCCTCGCCACCGGATCGGTTTCGGCGAAGGGCATTTCCGACTCCCGGGCCTTCGCAGGAAGGGCTTCCTCTTCCTCGTCGAGATCCGGCAAATCCGCGAGCTCTTCAGGTTCCTCCTGGCTCGCCTCCTCCTTGTCCTCTTCGTCCTCTGAGTCCTTAGGCGGTTCCGGTGCTGCCACAAACTCCATGGCCGGACGGGCCTGAGGTTCCACCGGGGTGAAGCCCGTGAACTCCTCCACCTCCGCTGGACTCACCGAAGTATCGGCTTTGGCCGCTGCTTCCGGCACCACGACTTCTTCCTCGTCCTCATCTTCGTCTGCGGCAAAACCCACACTGGGCTCAAGGGCCGGAGAAACCCGACGATAATCCCCTTCGGGCATCGTCCGCCGCAACCGCTCCTCGGGCAGCGAGCTTACCAACGTGATGCTCAGTTGATCCGTCATTCCCGGATCCACCGCAGCCCCGAAAAGAACCTGCGCCTTCTCAGGCACATGCTTGCTCAAACTCTCCATCAATAGCTCGATCTCGAACAAGGTGAGATCCTCGCCTCCGCACAAATGCACCAGCACCGTTTGCGCATCCTTGAGCAACGCTCCTTGATCCAGCAAAGGACTCGCCAAGGCATTGCGCAGCGCCTTCTGCGCCCGGTCTTTGCCGCGGGCAATCCCCGAACCAAACAAGCAACGCGAACGGGTCGTTCGCAGCGCACTCATCAAATCGTCGAGTCCCACATTGATCAAACCCGGTCGCACCACCAAGCGAATCACCGCCTTGATGCTCTCCGAGATCATTCGATCTGCCGCGGCGAACGCTTCGTGAATCCCCTGCTTGGCAAGGACCAGCTCACCCATACGACTGTTGTCAAAAGTCACCAAAGCATTCGACAGCACCGCCAACTCATTGAGTGCCGTCTCGGCTTGCTCACGGCGGCGGCGCCCTTCGAAACCGAACGGCATGGTCGCAAACATCACCACAAAAGCACCTTCCTCACGGGCCACTCGAGCAACAATCGGAGCCGCACCGGAACCGGTGCCCCCACCGAGGCCGACGCAGATGAAGACAATCTTGCGACCCTTCAAAGTCGCACGAATTTCGTCCTCTGCCTCAAGCACCGCCTGATGTCCCAGCTCGGGATCCCCCCCCGTTCCCAGTCCCTTGGTCAGGTTTCGTCCCAACTGAATCCGATCCTTCGCCACCGAAGAGGACAAGGTCCGAATGTCCGTATTCAAGGCCAGCAACTCGGCACCATCGAGCCCATCCAGGGCGACTCGGTCGAGCATGTTGGTGCCGGCACCACCGAGGCCGACGATTTTCACCGACGACGTGGGGATGACGTTCTGAGGATCTCTAGGGAATTCAATCATGGCAGGGTGAAAGCTTTAGCGCGAGAACGGCCACAGGCGGCCCAAAAAGCCGCGCTTCGGCGCCCGGTCGCTGTCCACGACCTGAGCGTATCGGATCAGGCCCAGCGCCGTTGTAAACTGGGGATCCTTGAAACTTGCTTGAACGCCACTCAATTCCGGTGGCTCCGGACGGTAAATATCCTTTTTGAAAACATCACTGGCCAGTTCTCCAAACCCACGCATCAGGCTCGTTCCACCCGCCAGAAACACGCCCATCCCCACCCGCTCCATCGCCCCCTCCGGAAGACGCCGCAAAAGCAACTGGAGCGTCTCTTCCAAACGGTGCCGGATGATGTCGTTGAGCAATTGGCGTTTCACCTCCGCTTCGGAAAACCCTTTGTCGTTGGTCACCTTGATCAGGCCCACACCTCGAGCCGGGTCTCCCGATGCATCGCCCTCCCGCACCTTCAACTGCTCCGCCTTCGAAAAGGGCAAATGGGTCACCAAGTGGATGTCGTTGGTGATGTGATCCCCGCCAACCGGAATGCAGCCCGAAGCCTCGATCAATCCATCGGTGTACAACGCGTAGTCGGTCGTTCCCCCCCCGATATCAATCACCAATGCACCTCGTTCACGCGCCTCCCGATTCAGAGCCACTTGGGCTGCGGCGATCGGAGAAAAAACCAATTCATCCACATCCAATGGCATCTCGCGAACGCATTTGATCTGGTTCTCGATTCGCGAACGAATCCCGTGGACAACGTGAAAATCGGCTTCGACCGTGCGGCCGGTCAGACCTATCGGACTGGTCGCGTGATGGTAACCATCCACGCCAAACCGACGCACAATGTGGTGGAGATAGACGTGATCCGGAGGAATCGTCACCGCTCGCGCGATCTCCTTCGCTTCCCGAACATGCTCCGGGCCGATGGCGTCTTCACCCTCCGGTAAGCGAAAGCTCCCTTGGTGATTTACTCCTTGAATATGGGAGCCCGTCACCGCCAGGAAAACACTGCCGATCTCCACATCACTGGCATCCTCCGCCTTCACCAAGGCGTCCTTCACGCAGGCTCGCACCTGCGGGAAGTCATAGATTTCCCCCTTGCGGACTCCCACCGACTTCGACTGGCCAACGCCAAGAATTTTGACCGAGCCATCCGCCTTCACCTCACCGACGACCATACAAATTTTGCTGGTGCCGATTTCGAGTCCCACGTGGATTTTGCTGCGTGCCATTGTGTCGTGTCGCCGTTTTTCCTATCTTTCCAGGATTCTCTGCAAATCCGAAACCGGTGGATTCGCAGCGTTTTCTTCAGGTGGGGCAGGGATCGGATGGGCGACTCCTTCTGAGTCACTTCCATCCTGAAAAGTCACGAGAAGATTGCGTCGCCCCACCAGTTCGATGGTCGCAATTTTACGACCTTTCTGGGATGCATGCTGGCAAGCCGCCAGAAAATCTCCCATCTGCCGCTCCAGGTCTCCGTGGCTGAAAGTCGCCACCGTGCCATCGCGAGTCACCAACTGCGATCCCCATCCTTTGTATTGTCGAATCGTGTCCACCCACCTCGACGCGTCGTCACTCGCTTTCCTCGCTTCCGTCAACAGTCGCATTCCCCGCAGAAAGCTCTCATTCTTCACCTTCATTCCCCCCTCCAGTGAAAACCCCTCTTCTTCCAGTTGAATCACCGGAAGTTGGCTCGCCGATTCCCACATCGCCGCCGTGCAGGGAAACATCATCCCCTGGGAATCCACCAACAATCCCGTCACGGGATCGCGCGGCGCAATGTCCAGCTCCGAACAGGCCACCCACACCGCAGGTTGTCGTGCCGTCACCTGAATATCGAGGCTCCCTGGAAATTGTCGCGTCACCCGCGCCGAAAGCACCTCGGGAAGCGAAAGAATCTTCTCACGGATTTCACGAGGACGGCAGTCAAACAGACTCCCATCAAGGTCGATGCCCGTCACCGTCAGCAACCGCTCATCACTGAGCGCCGTGTTCTCGTTCATCGTCAAACGACGCAACCGGAACTCGGGATTCTCGAACAACCCGCGCTGAATGCCCTGCCAGATGCCCCAGCCAGCAGCGACCAACAATCCCGCAAACGAGAGCCACCGGAATCCGGAAAACAGCGCCTGCTTGAAATCGAACCAAAAAATCTTCGGCGACATCACGTTCGCGCGCAGCACCTTCACCTGGTGGCGCTTACGAATTTTGGATGTGCGTCGACGAAACATGACTTCGTGAATAGCGGCATTCAGCACCTGGCTCCAAGCGCGAGGCTGCGCTCGCCAATGCGCAGACAAAGGGTGCCAAAATCAAGACCCGCTGCGGCGGCGGACTTCGGGAGCAGGCTCGTTTCCGTCATTCCAGGAATGGTGTTGGCCTCCAGCACGAATGGCTCCCCATCGCCGTCCAACAACACATCAACCCGACTGTAGATCTCCACACCAAGGGCCCGATGTGCCGCCAAAGCTGCCGCCTGGACCCGCAGGGTCGTCGCCTCGTCCAACGCGGCCGGGCAAAAGTACTGGCTCCCTTGGGCGCCACTCAGCCAGGGATACTTGCTTGCCATGTCATACACGCCATCGGGAGGCACGATCTCCACCACCGGCAAGGCGGCATCGTCGAAAATGCCCACGGTCAACTCGCGGCCCGTGACGAAGGCCTCCACCAATGCCAGGTCCCCATACTGGGAAACATCTGCAAAGGCGGCTTCAGCCTGTTCAGGAGTTTTGACGATGTAGACGCCGACACTCGAGCCCTGGCAGGGAGACTTCACCACATACGGCAGCGCCATCCCCGGCCTCTCCCCCCGGGCAATATTCACGGTCTCTGAGGCGGGTGTGGGCACGCCCGCTGCAACGAACTTCTCCTTCGCGAGATGTTTGTCGAAGGCGATGCGACTGCTTTCCCTACCTGCTCCGGTGTACGGAATTCCCCGTTTTTCCAGTTCAGCCTGCAGATCACCATCCTCACCGAAAGTTCCATGAATCAAGTTGAACGCGAGCACACAGCCCACAGGCAGCTCGAATTCGGGACCTTTCACGTCGACCTCCACCACCTCCACGCCGCCATCACGCAGTGCTTTCGCCACCGCTTTCCCCGAGGCCAGTGAGACCTCCCGCTCCGAACCGGGACCGCCCATCAGAACAGCAACCGTGCCTTGTATCATCAATGCATCGCTCATGGCATTTCAAAAAGTATACTCGTCTTCCCCGATCACCTTGACCTCAGTTTCCAACTCGATTCCGCGCTTCTCGCGCGCCTCGCGGCGGATATTTTCGATCACAGCGAGAACCTCCGCGGCCGTCGCACCTCCGCGGTTGACGATGAAGTTTCCGTGCTCCAACGAAACCTCTGCCTTGCCTTCTCCACGGCCTTTGAAACCGAGCTGATCGACCAACATCCCTGCAGGAATTTCAGACGGATTCTTGAAAATACACCCGGCACTTGCCGCCAATGGCTGCGATGAACGCCGTTTCAACCGCGATGCTTCCCAGCGCTCATCGATCTGATCCGCCGAGTCGGGCACGCCCGCAAAGACCGCCTGCAAAGCAAAGTTCCGACGCAGTTCGGGGACGTTGCGATAATGGACTTCGATCTCACCACGCTCGCGCGTGCGAATCTCTCCGTCCTCGTCGAGGGAAGTCATTCGCACCACTTGCTGGAAAGTTTCCACTCCCATCGCTCCTGCATTCATGCGCAGCGCACCGCCAACGTTGCCGGGAATTCCTTCCATCCACTCAAATCCGCCAATTCCAGCCGACCGCGCCACTCCTGCCAGCTTCTTCAAACGCACGCCAGCGCCGGCCACGATCTGCCCCGATTCGTTGACGTAGCATTCGTCGAACTGCCCACCCTTGGGGTGAATCACCGCCCCCCGGATGCCTCCATCTCTCACCAGAAGATTTGAACCACGACCCACCACGCGGATCGCCATGCCTCGCTCGCGGCAATAGTTCACCACGCTCGCAAAGGCATCAAAGGTGTGCGGTTCCAACCAAAACTGGGCGGGTCCTCCCACCAACATGGTCGAATGGCGCCGCATCGGCTCGTAGAGTTTCGCCTCCACTTCGCCGCCCTTGAGTTCGACGGCCATTTCCTCCAGAATCTTAAAGTCCCGAGCGATCGATCGCCCCGCCTCATGGACATTCCCGGCACCCAAGGTGATCAGCAAATCCCCCGGCTCCAGAGAGTTCCCCACCCGGTGATGAGCCGTTTGCAAATCCGGGACCGACTCCACCTCGTTCCCGCCATGCCGCTTGACGGCGTCCACGATCGTCTGCCCCGTCACCCCGGGAATTGGCGTTTCACTGGCAGGATAAATATCCGTCACGAATACCTCATCCGCCTCCGCCAACACTCGTCCAAAATCATCGGCCAGTGCCTGAGTTCGGGTATATCGATGAGGCTGGAACAACACCACCACCCGCTTCGGCTTCAATTGGCGGGCCGTCTGCAATGTGGCTGCAATCTCTGTGGGATGGTGCCCGTAATCGTCGACAATTCTCAGAGCTCGGGAAAGATACTTCGTCTCGAACCGCCGCCGGGCACCTGCAAAGGTATTGAGCGCCCGGGAAACCAACTGGAAGTCGGCCCCCAGCGAATCACAGGTCGCAATAGCCGCCAAGGCATTGAGAACATTGTGGCGCCCTGGAATGCCGAGTTCCACCTCTCCCAACTTGCGGCCCCTACAAAATACGGTGAACGCCGTGGTCCCACGCAGCTCGCGAATATCACCCACCGTGTAGTCCGCATTCTCCCAACCGTAACTCACCGCACGGACATGGGGCGAGCACACATCGAAGGCCCCTGCATCCGCCGCGCAGTAAACTACGGGACCACTCGTTTGATGAATGAGGGTTCGGAAGACCTCCTTGATCTCATCGAGATTGCGATAGTGATCGAGGTGCTCCGCCTCGACATTGAGAACAATCGAACAGGCAGGTTGATAGAGCGCCAGGGTGCCGTCGCTTTCGTCGCCCTCTGCCACCATCCAGTCGCCGTCTTCATTCCAGCGAGCATTTTGCCCCAGCACGGGAATCTCCGCACCCACGTAATGGCTGGGCTGAAACGCTGCTTCGCGCAAGGCATGAGCGACCATCGACGAGGTCGTCGTCTTGCCGTGCGTCCCACTCACCACAATCCCCTTTTTGGTATGAAGGATGGCTGCGAGGCACTCTGCGCGACGCATCAGACGGATGCCCTGATCACGAGCCGAAGCCAGTGCTGGATTATCAGGACGGATCGCGGAGGAATACACCACCACATCAGCCCCTTCGACTTCCTCAGGTGTATGAGGCGTCGAAAATCGCAATCCCAGACCCTGCATGCGCTCGGTTTCAGCCGAAGTCACGCGGTCGGAACCGCTCACACGATGACCCATCCCCAGAAGCAAGAGGGCCAGGCCGCTCATGCCCGAACCCGCCACACCCACCAAATGGACGCGCAAGGGGCGGGACAAATCCGTAAGACGTTGGGAAAACTCGTTCATCGGTTGCTTCCCCCTTTCTCCATCAGTCCACCGATGGCTTCGCAAACCCGCTTTGCGGCATCCGGGATCGAAAGACTTTTTGCTGCCTTCGCCATTCGAGTTCGCTCCTGAGGTTCCAACATTCGCGATACCAGAGAAGCCACCTTGGCGCCATCAAGGTCCTTCTCCTGCTCCAAAATCGCGGCACCCGCCTCCTCGAAAACCCGGGCATTCACGGTCTGATGGTCTTCTGCGGCAAACGGAAACGGCACCAACAAGGAGGGCAATCCAAGATCCGCCAACTCCGTGAGACTTGAAGCACCCGATCGGGCAACCACCGCATCCGCCACTGCATAGGCGGAGGCCATATCATCGCAAAAACCGACGATCCGATAACCTTCCCGCTCGCCGACCTCCTCCTGAACTCGGGACTCGTCTCCAGGCCCGGCAATGTGCAGCACCTGTACCGCCGCATCGAGCGGAGCTTCCGCCACCAGCGAATTCAACTTTCTGGCCCCTTGGCTTCCCCCCATCACCAACAGCGTCGGCCGATGAGGATCGAGACCCCATTTCGCCGCCGCCGCGGATCGCTCGGGTAAAGTGGTCAATTCTCTCCTCACCGGTGTTCCCGTTACCACGCAGGTCTTTCCCGGAAAATGTGAGCGGGCCGCTTCCATCCCCAGAAACACTTCATCGCACCACCGACTCGTGATCCGATTGGCTTTTCCCGGAAGAGCGTTGGAATCGTGAACAAAGGCAGGAATGCCCGCCTTTTTTGCGGCCACCACGGGAGGCAACGAGGTGAACCCCCCCATTCCCAAAACAGCGTCTGCCTGAAAACTTCTCAGCAACCCCCGACAAGTTCGAATCGTCTTCCAAACGCTCACCAAAAACGGGAGCATCCTTGGCGAAAATGTCGCAGGCTTGGGCAATGCCGGAATGGTCTCAAACCGGTAGGCGTCGTACTTTCGGGACGCTTCTCGGTCGATCGGCTTTTCAGAAACCAACAACAGCACTCTCCCGCCCGCAGCGGTCCAAGCTTCGGCGACGGCTAGACCAGGAAACAAATGTCCCCCGGTTCCTCCGCAGGCAATGACCAGCCCCGGTTTCCCTTTGTCTTTCTCCATGATCCCTTGATTAGCGGCAACCTTCCGACCGATTGTGCGGGCAGAATATGTAATATTTCCTGATTATCAGGCAATCCCCAAAAGCAGGATTTCCTTGGAAAACTCAGGGGGTTTTTCCGCAGGGACCTCAGCTGCGCTTTGCCATCATCTGCCGAAAGCGTGGCACCAGCTCCGACTCCATCCAAGCGAACGCCGCCTCCAAGCCGCCTTCCCGATAGAGGGCACCGATGCCGGCTTCCACCTGGGTCGGCGGACCAAATTGACTCAAGAAATCGTTGGAGGTCATGGCCGTAAACCATTCCCCGTCCATTTTGTGACGCTCGGCCAGCACCCAGCTCCGGGCAAATAGCGCCAGCACGGCATCCCCGATCCAGGCACTTTCGCGCTCCGCCTTGATTTTGTCGTCCTTCTTCATCGGCGGACGGACCATGCACTCAGCGAACCGGACTGGCCAGTCGATCCATCCGCTGGCGATTCATTTCGTCACGCAGCCGAGTCTCTGATTCCCCATCCCAATACCCCGGCTCCAACTCGATGAAGATGCTGGAGTAGGGCAATGCCGTGTTCGTACGGACCACCAGCACATCAAAACTTCGCTGGGCATCCTGAATCAAGGTAATCAGGGAGTCCTGCTCCAGTTCGATCACCTCGTGACCGTGCAACGAAGTCCCCAAATCACTCCGCAACTGGTCGACGCCTGGGGCAAAATCATTGTCCACCGAGCGCAGCTCACGGGTCATGTAGACCTTCGGACGCACGTGTTCAGTCTGCTCCAAAGTCTTGAGCACCTCGTCCAATACCACCGGAACCGATTCATACGAATTGATTTGGCGAGTACCGTGGCGACTAAAAGCCGGAAAGGAGGCCTCGGAAATGACGATCCAATTGCGATAGCCCAGCTGCGAGGTCTGCATCGCCACCTCGGCACGCCACCCCCCGGCCGGCCCGAAACAAGACGACACCAATACTCCTGCAACCGCCGTCCAACTTTTCGAAATCCAAGCCATCCCGGACGAAGTAAACGTCCACACCCGTTCTCTGTCAACGGAGTGGCCGCATCGTGTGCGACCCCTCCCAACCTCTCCCTCTGGAGTTCAATGACCGAGCTCGCCCGCAGTCCATGGCAAGGTCCGATCTGCCGTCGCGGCGCGCACCTTCGACACCTCATCCACCGTCACGGGCGCCGCATCGTTGCCCCAAGATTGGCGAACGTAGGTCAACACATCCGCGATCTGTTGGTCATTCAAACTCCCGCCCAATGGAGCCATCACGCTGTTGTATTCCTGCCCCGAGACTTTCAACGGCCCCTGCAGACCATGCAAAACAATGCGAATCGGCAGTTCAGCCTCCCCGGTCAACCAGTCCGATCCATCGATCGGAGGAAACGCCCCCGGCACACCCTTTCCGTCCAACCCGTGGCAGGCGATGCAGGTCTGCGAAAACACAACCTTGCCCCGCTCGTGAATGGCGGCATCCGGCTTGAACATGCGCTTCACCTCCTGCTTCGGAGAAGCCCCTCCCGCCTTCTTCAACAATTCGATCTGAACCTGCAGGGCCCCATCCTGCGCCGGCTTTTCCTCCGCCGCCGCCAAAACTCCCGCCCGCTGACGCCGCGAAGCAATCCGCCAGGCATCCGCCAAAATCGAATCAGCAAACAATCCCGGTCGCGCCACCGCCTGCGCAAAAAGCGCCCCACCTAACTCGGGATCCGCGGCCGAACGCGACATCGCGATCCACATCTCTGCCAGCTCACGACCTTCCAAAGAAACCTCCTCCGAACCGAAAACGGCCTTGAGCGCCGCAGGAGACCCCACCGCGATCGCCGCACGTCGCGCTGCCGCATGGGGTGACTTCATCAATGCCTCCGCCAGGTCATCCGGCACCGCACCCCATTGACCCAACAGGTAAAGCGCATGGGGCGCTGCGATCGCAGAAGTCTGCGCCACACGCACCAATTCAGCGACAAAAGCATCGGACTTCCCACTTTCTGCAATGAGCCGCTGCGCATGCAACCTCCACAACAAATTCGGATGCTCCATCGCCGCAAACCACGTCTCCGGTTTCCCCTCCTCAAGCCCTGGATTCACATCGTCCTGCGAACCCCTCGGGTAAATCCGATAGATCCGTCCGTGCTGTTTGTCACGAAGGGGCGTTTGGTAGGCATTGCCCTTGCCCGTCTTCGCATTGATCCCTGCCGAATCCCGGCTGGGAGTCGGATTGTGTTGGATGATTAGGTTGTACCAATCGCACACCCATACGGCGCCATCCGGCCCCACCTCAGCACACACCGGTGACGACCACGCATCCGCCGAGGCAAAAAGATTGTTCGGCGATTGCTCCGCTTTCCACCCGGCCCCCGTTTTCCGCAAATCGAAGTGACCAATCAGCTTCCCAGTCGGGCCGCACACAAAGGCCACCTTGTCCCAATACGATTCAGGAAAACGTCGCGCCGTGTAGACCGCATGCCCTGCTCCCGCAGTATAGCGATCGAATTGATCGACCTGGCGGATGTCAAAGGACATCGGATTGAACAGGGGATTGTCATCGGCTCGCGGGGTCCGATCCTGCCCCAATCCAGCACCCTCGTAGTCCGCACGCGGAAACGACACATACCAACTGGGATTCGCATTCGCGGTCGAACCCAACACATCGAACTCCTCAGTGAAGCCCAACCCCCACGTGTTATTCGTCGTGTTCTGCAAAAACTCCATCTTCGATCCATCCGGCAGGAAACGGAACACCGCCTGACCAAAGTCGAAGGCCTCCCCGCCCACGGTTCCCTTAAATCCAGAATACCCCACAGTGGCATACAGCCAACCGTCGAAGCCGTAGCGGAGATTCGAAACGCCAGCGTGGGTATCTCCCATGTGAAATCCATCCAGCACCACCTCGCGGACATCCGCCTTGTCATCGCCATTGGTGTCCTTGAGGAAAAGAACCTGGGTTCCATTCGTACACAACACCCCTCCATTCACGAAAACCAATGAGGTGGGGATCGACAACTTCTCAGCAAAACGGACGAATCGGTCGGCTTTCCCATCTCCGTTGGTGTCCTCGCAGATCGTGATCCGATCATGCCCTAAATTACCCGCCTGAAGATTGTTGGGGTAGTCGATCGTTTCGATCACATAGGCTCGACCTCGGGCATCCCACGAAACAAAGATCGGATTCACAATATCCGGGTCACTGGCAAACAGCGAGATCTCCATCCCCACCGGAACCTGAGCGAGCTTGATCGACTCCTGAGGCGGCAACGGCGACTGAGCCACAGTGATCTCCTCCCGCTCACGATACCCTGGAAGAGAAACTTTCTCGTCCCCCGGTTTGGGAACCTTCAGCTGCAGCATCTGCCGGTATTTCTCCGGACCCACCGACCAGTAGATGGCGTTCCTCAGCAAGGCATGAAACTCCGGCAAATCCCACACTCGGTGGTCATGGCCACTCGCCGTGTAAAATACCCTGCCCTGACCCTGAGTCCGCGTCCAACTCCACGGCTCGTTTTGTCGCTTTTGCAGAATTTCGCGATCATCCGCATGGTCCGAATGAACGTACGTCTCGTCCCAGGCCTTGAACCCCTCAAGCCCCTTCAAAATCGGGTGGTTCGGCGCGACATTCTTCACCTTGAACTCTTCCCCACCGTGCTCCTTGAACTTGGCGCCAACCAGCTTCACAAACTCGGGGGAGGCCCCGTAGCAAGCCGATGCGCAGTGGATCGGCAGAAAACCACCACCGCCCTCGACGTAATCGATCAAGGCCTTGAGTTGAGCCGCGGGCATCGCCCCGTCTTTGTCCCAATTCCCATACATCAAGACGGCGTCGAAATGCTTCAGGTTGTCAGCTTGGAACACCTCGGCGGGATTCTCTTGGTAGGTGAGATTGATGCCCTCCAGACCCAGCCCCTTTTTGAGAATTCGATATCGAGTGATCGGATCGTGCGCCGCATGATTGGCGGTTGGGGCACCGAAAAAGAGCACCTCAAGCCGCCGCCCGGACTCATCCGCTCGCGGAACCGTGACGCTTGCCGCCACGACAGCTCCCAACAACAACACAGGTAGAAGCCAACGAAGAATTTTGGTTCGCATCACAGTTCCGAAATGGAAGGTTAAGATTGAAGAGTGAAATCAGGCAGGCGGATCAACTCCCCGCCCTTGAGTGCGGATTCATGGGCGAGAATGCCCGTGCAGGTGATATTCGCTGACTGCACCGCATTCGGGTAGCCCTCACCCCTGCCGTGCAGCAACTCGACGAACTGATGCACCAAATGCGGATGAGAACCACCGTGCCCCGCACCCTGAGTGAAGCTCAAATGATCTCCGCCCTCCTCACCGCCATAAACCCCACCCCGAGTGAAGGGCGCAATTTCCTCCGGCAGCCAATGCCCAAAATCGGGGCACTCGACCCGCTCGGGAATCTCCGGTTCAGGACGCTTCGCAGTGTGGACGACCAGCGGCTCGTGCTCCACCAAAGGCCACTCGACCGCTTTCTTTGACCCATACACCTCAAACGACTCCCGATACTGGCGAGCCACATCAAACAACGACCGATAAACCTGAGCGGACAAATCACTGTCCTTGAATCGAATATGGCAGGTCTCCACCGCAAATGGCGACCCGTAACAGTCGTGCATCTCCTCACGAATCGTGCCGGAAGGAAAACAGGACACATACTCCGCCTCATTCCGCCCCAGTCCCAACACCGGCCCGACACAGTGAGTGGCGTAGTGCATCGGCGGCAACCCAGGCCAATACCCCGGCCATCCGTCCATGTCCTGCTGGTGCGAAGCCTTCAGAAACTGCAACTTGCCCAACTCTCCCTTCAAGTAGAGCTCGCGCATGAACAGGAACTCCCGCGCATACACGACGGTTTCCATCATCATGTAATGCAGGCCCGTTGATTTCACCAGATCGACAATCCTCCGGCAATCCTCCACCGATGTCGCCATCGGCACCGTACAAGCGACATGCTTGCCCGCCTCAAGCGCTGCAATGGACTGCTCGGCGTGGTTCGGAATCGGGGTGTTGATGTGCACCGCGTCGATCTCAGGATCGGCCAACAGATCCTCGTAAGATCGATAGCGTTTTGCGACGCCGAACTTGTCGCCGACCTCGTCCAAAGTCGACTGTGTCCTCTGGCAAATTGCCACCATCTCAGCACCGGGATGCCGCTGGTATATCGGAATAAACTCGGCCCCGAATCCAAGGCCGACAATCGCCACTCTAACGGGTTTTTCAGACATGATCGTGATGGGTTTGGAAACGGACCTACCGCCTCCCGTGGACAGACACTGTAGAAAGATGTCGCGACGACCGCTTGTATGTTCGGGGTCCGATCCTATGGAAAAAACCGACATGGACCCCAAGAAGCCCACCGCCCCATGGGACCGTCGCCTCGGCGCCGGCGAAGAGCGGAAGATCTTCGACCACCTCCCGAATCACCTTTACTTCGTCAAAAACGAAAAGCTTCAGCTGATCTCGGCCAACCGCGCCTTCCTGGATCGATGCGGTTACTCCGAGGTCGAGGAAATCATCGGCCTCACCGACCGCGAACTCTTCCCTCTCGAATTGGCAGAGAAATACCGCCAAGACGATCTGCGGGTTCTTGAGTCCGGCCAGCCACTCAACGGCATCATCGAACTATTCCCCAATCGCATCGGCGACCCTGAATGGTTCATCACCGATAAGATCCCGCTTCGCGATGACCACGGAGCCATCATTGGCCTCTGTGGTGTCGTGCGCAGCTACGAGCGGACCCGGATCGAACTCCAGCCATACCTCGACCTCCGCGGCGTCGTGGAATACCTCAAGCAGCACTTCGCCGAACCGATCTCCATGAAGGACCTCGCCTCCAAACTGGGAATCTCCACCCGCCAATTGGAACGCCGCTTTCGCGCCACCTTCAATACCTCCCCCCGCCAATACACCCTCAAACTCCGAATTCTCAAAGCCTGCGAGCTCCTTGCAGGCACGTCGATGAGCGTCACGGAGATCGCCTTGGCCACCGGCTTCTACGATCACAGCGCGTTCTCACGCCGATTCCGCAGCACCATGAACATGACTCCTGCGGACTACCGACGTCGCAATTCCCGATACCGTCGCGCGCTCAAACGCCCCCTCCAACCCGAGGCCGACTCAGAAGACCCCCGTCACTAAGCCCTCCCGCCACACTAAAAAGCGGGCTCCGGTGTCCCGAAGCCCGCTGAAATGAGGTGGGTAACCTTCAGACGCTCGCGCCATCCGGCTCGGCTTTCGTGTCGATCGGTTCAAACTGCAGCTCTTCCTTGCCCTCCAGGCAAACGACTTTGACCGAATCCCCGGCCTTCACGTCACCGCGCAGGATCGCCTCCGCCAGCGGATCTTCCAGGAACCGCTCCACGGCGCGGCGCATCGGACGCGCACCATAGCTCGGATCGTAACCCTTCTTCACCAGCAGATCGCGGGCAGATGCATCCAACTGCATCGCAATCTCTTTCTCACGCAGGCGCTTGAGCAACTTGCCGACTTCGAGATCGACGATCTTATCCAGATCCTTCTTCTCGAGCATGTGGAAGACCACCAGCTCATCGAGCCGATTGAGGAACTCCGGCCGATAATGGCGCTTCGCTTCCTCAATGATCTTTTCCTTCATTCCCTCGAAATCCGCCTCGTCTTCGGACATGGCTCCGAAGCCCAGCGAAGTCTGACGCTTCACGGAAGAAGCCCCCACGTTCGAGGTCATGATGATGATCGTGTTGCGAAAATCGATCTTACGACCCAGGGAATCCGTCACCATCCCCTCCTCCAGAATCTGGAGAAGCAGGTTCATGACATCCGGGTGGGCCTTTTCGATCTCATCGAACAACACCACGGAATACGGACGCCGCCGCACCGCCTCAGAAAGCTGCCCACCTTCCTCGTAGCCCACGTATCCCGGAGGCGATCCAATCAATCGGCTGGAAGTGAACTTCTCCATGTACTCCGACATGTCGATTTGGATGAGTGCTTCTGGATCTCCGAACATGAATTCGGCAAGATTCCGGGCAAGATAGGTCTTGCCGACCCCCGTCGGCCCAAGGAACAAAAACGATCCAATCGGGCGACGCGGATCTTTGAGATCAGCTCGCGAGCGACGCAATGCCTTGGAAATGGCCACCACCGCCTCATCCTGACCAATCACGGTCCCCTGAAGCTGATTCTCCATCTTCAGCAGTTTTTCCGCTTCCTTCTCTTCCATTCGTTGCAGCGGAACTCCGGTCCACTTCGACACGACGGACATGATTTCATCCTCGCCGACATCGACAATGGTCTCCTCGGAACTGGTCCGCCAGTTCTCCAAGGTTTGCTCCAATTCCTTCTTCGCGGTCTTTTCCTGATCGCGGAGGGCTGCCGCCTTTTCGAAATCCTGATCCGAAATCGCCGCGATCTTTGCACGGTTGATTTCTTCGATCTTTCCTTCAAAGGCCTTGATCTCGGGCGGACGGGTCATTTGTCCAATCCGAGCCCGAGCTCCCGCCTCATCAAGAACATCGATGGCTTTGTCCGGCAGATAGCGACCGGTAAGGTAACGAGCTGTCAGGCGCACCGCAGCTTCCACGGCTGCCGGGGAATACTTAGCCTTATGGTGGCTTTCATACTTCTCCTGCAGCCCCTTCATGATCTCGATCGCATCCTCCACCGAAGGCTCGTCGACCTTGACTTGCTGGAAACGACGTTCCAGTGCGGCATCCTTTTCGATGTATTTGCGATACTCGTTCAAGGTGGTGGCACCCACCACCTGAAGCTCCGAACGGGACAGCGCTGGCTTGATGATATTCGACGCATCCATCGCCCCTTCCGCCGATCCTGCGCCGACGATGGTGTGAAGCTCATCGATGAAGAGAATGACATTCTTCACCTTCTTGATTTCATCCATCACCGCCTTGATCCGCTCTTCGAACTGACCACGGTATTTGGTCCCCGCGACCATCAAAGCGAGGTCGAGAGTGATGACCTTCTTGTCGCGCAGAATCTCCGGCACATTGCCACTGGCAATTTCCTGAGCGAGACCTTCCACAATCGCAGTCTTGCCGACTCCAGCCTCCCCAATCAGCACCGGGTTGTTCTTCGTGCGCCGGCACAAGATCTGGATGACGCGCTCGATTTCGCCTTGGCGTCCGATGACCGGATCAAGTTCGCCATCGTTGGCGAGCTTGGTCAGATCGCGGCCAAAGGCGCGCAAGGCAGGAGTCTTCGTCTTCCCTTCGCTGGCCGTTTCTGCCTCGGGACTTTCGTCCTCAAAGACATCCATATCGTCATCGTCCTCATCATCCTCGGAGTCCGGGCTGAAGTTCGGATCGATCTCAGCAAGGATCTCATTGCGGGTCCGCTGGATGTCGACCTCCATGCGCCGGAGAACGCGGGCAGCGACGCCCTCGCCTTCGCGCAGCAAGCCAAGCAAAATGTGCTCGGTGCCGACATAGCTATGATTCAGGGCCTTCGCTTCCTTGTTGGCCAATGCCAACACCTTCTTGACGCGAGGAGTGTAGGGAATGGTCCCGGTGACCTTTTGGCCGTTGCCGGTGCCTACTTCCTTCTCCACTTCCATGCGGACGGTTTCCAGATCGAGTCCCATGCGTTCCAGCACGTTCACGGCCACACCTTGGCCGAGCTTGATCAGGCCGAGCAGGAGGTGCTCGGTGCCCACATAGCTGTGATTGAATCGGTCCGCTTCCTTTCGGGCGAGTGCGAGGACCTGTTGAGCTCTTGGGGTGAAATTATTCATGCGAGTCCTAGGTCGGGTGGCGGGATTTCCCCGTTGTTTTGATTTTCTAGACTACCGGTATCAGGGGCTTCGAGGCTTTGCAACCGGGAGCGGACAATTTCCCCCCGGATCACATCACGCTCCTCAGGAGAAAGCTTCCTCCCACTATGTAGCTGCAAGTGTGCCGGTTGGATATCCATCAGCAATTCGTCGCAAATCCGCGCGGTGTCCTCCGGAAAGGCCCCAAGGTCGACACCGAGGCGAATCATCGACACATGCTCCAAGGCCTCCTTCGAGGAAATCAGCCATGCATGGCGCAGCATCCCGTAGGCACGCCCCACCTTGTCTCTCACCATGTCAGGGTCCTCTTCGAGCAACTTCTCCCGCGCATAGCGCTCGTTCTTCTCGACTTGGGAAATGACCCGAATGAGGCGGTCCAAAATCTCCTGTTCGCTCTCTCCGAGCGTCGATTGATTCGAAATCTGAAACAAATGCCCCAACGATTCGGAGCCTTCTCCGAAAATTCCACGCACTGCCAAACCGATCTTGTTCACGGCTTGAAGCACCTGACCGATTTGGTCACTCAAGACCAAAGCAGGAAGATGCAACATCGCTGACGCGCGCATTCCGGTCCCCAAATTCGTGGGACAGGTGGTCAAATACCCCAACCGGCCGTCGAAGGCGTACTCAACCTCGTCGGCAAGCTTGTCGTCGAGATCCGATAGTGTCGAAAAAGCCTGCTGAAGATCAAGCCCGGGGCGAATCGCCTGCATCCGCAGGTGATCCTCTTCGTTGATCATGATCGCAAAACTTTGCCTGCGTTCGATAACCGCCGCACTGCCTTCACCACGCGCCGCGTGCTCGCGACTGATCAAATGACGCTCCACCATCACTTGTTTGTGAACGGAATCGAGGTCAGACAATTGCTTCGAAAAGCAGTCCTTCATCACCGAGAGGGACTCCACCGCCGGCTGCAGCAGCCCCATCACCTCCTGGCGTTGCTCTTTCCGCGCCCAACCCGGAAATGGATGATGGGCCAAATTCCGCGCCAGGCGGATTCGCGAGGTCAGCACGATGGAATTGTCCACGTTGCCCCCCGTCATCCAGTCCGCAGGATGCTTGATCAATGTCGAGAACCTCATCATGACTGCTTCTCCGCTTCAGGGCTGCTTCCCTCAAGCTCCCGGATTTGATCCCGGAGCCCCGCCGCTTCTTCGTAATTTTCAGCCTCCACGGCTGCTTCCAGTCGATTGCGCAATTCTTCGAGGCGCTGGCGTCGCTGTTGCTGCTCATAGAGCCCGTCCGGAACCTTGCCCCGATGTTCAGGCCCCTTGTGCATGCCACGGATCATTTGATCGACCTCATGCCGAAAAGTCTCATAGCACGTCCCACATCCGAAGCGCCGCACCCGCTGAAGATCCTCAAGAGTGAAGCCACATTCCGGACATTGCCGACCCGAAGTGGGCGGACGGGGTGCCAAAGGCGCACTCGCTGGCGCACTTGCCGAAGCGCCGGGTGCCAGCAACAGGTCCGCCAAGGCAAAGCCCGCCGGATCCGTCACGCCGCTTTCCTTGGCGCACTCGTTGCACAAAGCGATTTTCTTCACCTGACCGCCGACAAGCTGAGTCAGGTGAACCTTCGCTGGTTTGCCACATTTGTCGCAGTCCATTTCTTTGGCGAAAACCTAGGACCGCCTCCGTGATTTGCGAAACGAATTCGGTCCCAGGCTAGGAAAAGCTTAGTCCACCGGCGTCCCGGTCGTGCGCGTCAACTCGCGGAAGGCCGCGATGAATTTCTCTGTCCACGGCCCCATCGACCCCGAACCAATCGTCCTCCGATCCAAGCTCGATGCCGGAATCACTTCTGCAGCGGATCCCGTCAGAAAGACTTCGTCCGCCGTAAAGAGATCATAGCGCGTCACCGATTTCTCCGTAACCTCGATTCCCAAGCTTGGAGCCAATTCCAGAATCACCTGCCGAGTGATGCCATCCAAAGCACCATCGGAAACCGGGGGAGTGATCATCTTTCCGTCGCGAATCACGAACACATTGTCGCCGGTGCATTCGGCCACATACCCTTGCTCATTGAGCATGATGCCTTCCAACGCTCCAGCCTGGATCGCCTCGACCTTGGCCATGATGTTGTTGAGGTAATTGAGCGATTTGACCTGGGGCATCAACGCGGCGGGAGCCGGCCGACGCGTCGCGCAGGTCGCCAGCGCCATGCCTTCGCGGTATTTCTCCTCAGGGTAGAGTTTGATCGTCGAGGCAATGATGAACATGCTCGGCTTCGGGCAGAGGTAAGGATTCAACCCCAGCTCACCGGATCCACGCGTCACCACCAAGCGGACGTAACCGTCATCCAGCGCATTCGCCCGCACGGTTTCCCGCGTAAATTCACAGATTTCTTCCTGAGTCCACGGGATCTCGAGAACGATGGCCTTGGCGGAGTCGAACAACCGCCGAATGTGTTCCTCAAGGCGGAAAATCCTCCGGTTGTAAAACCGAAGCCCTTCAAAAACGCCGTCACCATACAAAAGCCCGTGGTCGAAGACCGAAATCTTCGCCTGGGACTCATCCACCAATTCTCCGTCGAGCCAGATCTTCATTGCCTGTCCGCGGGAGCCTAGGGCCGGCCCGGAGCGTGGCAAGCATGCGATGCATTGAACCCGCAACCCAAGCGACTTTCACGGTCTCTCCGGGCGTTCCGATCCCGAGACCTTGGCTCCCCCATCGGTCAGTTCCTGCCAATGGACCCGACCGTGATCGAGCCGCTGCAGCTCGCTCGCATACACTGCATCGTCATTGCGAGGGTCGAGATCGGCCGCCAATTCGATGAACGCCCTGGCAAGCAGCAGATTTTCCGGCCCACCTTGCTCTTTGAGCAGGCTCGCACGCGTCAGCAACAACTTCGACAACACGGCGGGCTCATAACCACCCTCCACCTTTGCCGGCAGAACGCCACGAGACAGCTGGTAGTTGGCCACCACGGCCCGGCGATTGCGCGGCGCCAGCTGCATCGACAACGCCATAAACCGACGCCCTTCCTCCAACGAAGCCTCCGATGCCCCCTCTTTCACGATGCGATTCACCGCATAGGCCGCCAAACTCTCGGCATACTCTTCGCGCTCCTGCGCCAGCATCCCCAAAGCATCACTGAATACCCCCGCGCCGATCTCTGGCGCCTTCCAAGAAAACTTTGCCGGTTCCGCAGCGCTCACCTCCGCGCCCAGCACGCAGATCAACGCGATTTGCCCTGACTTCCACACGCCGACAACCTATTCCCGGAGCCCCATGCCGATGCAAGCGACAACTCCCGGCCCGAACGCCGACAAGCGCTCCTGGCGGACTTGGCTCCGCGCTCAACATGACCCCCATCCTCAGGACACCTCCCTTCTCCTCGCCGATTCTCTAAAGCGCGACCTCTCCGCGCTGCCTCCCAGCCGCATCGCCCTTTTCTGTGCACTTCCTGACGAACCGGATCTCACTTCCCTCATCGGCCTCTCCCCCCATCGCTGGTATCTTCCACGGGTCGATGGTCAGGAAATGCACTTCCATGAAGTCCATCACCTTGACGACCTGCGCATCGGTGCCTTTGGCATCCGGGAACCCCACCCAGACCTTGCTCCGGGAGATCCCACAGACCTCGATCTCATCCTCTGCCCCGGACTCGGCTTCGGACGCGATGGCTCCCGCCTCGGCCGTGGCCGTGGCTACTACGACCGCCTTCTTCATTTGGCCCCCTCTGCCCAACGAGTGGGCGCCACTTTTCCCTGCCGCATCGTCGATCACCTCCCCACCGAGCCTCACGACATCCCCATGCATCGACTGCTGGAAATCCGCTGAAATCGCTCAGTCCACCCAACTTGGCAGCTCGAGCACAAAGCGCGGTATCCGCACAAAAACGGCCTCCCCCCCCTCCGTCACCCCGAAGAATGCCCCTTCGGCCTCGCCGCTTTCCGCGACCACATGGTAACTATTATACGAAAACTGCTGACCGGGGCCTAGCATCGGAGTCTGCCCAACCACTCCCTCTCCTTCCACTACTACCGTCTCCTCCCCTTCACGAACCACCCACTTGCGACCAAGGATCGTCACCGCCTCCTTCGATTGATTCTGAATCGAAATGAAATAAACG
This sequence comes from Haloferula luteola, assembly GCF_014201715.1. Classification (GTDB taxonomy): domain Bacteria; phylum Verrucomicrobiota; class Verrucomicrobiia; order Verrucomicrobiales; family Akkermansiaceae; genus Haloferula; species Haloferula luteola. Next base: position 8,842 of record NZ_JACHFD010000012.1, on the reverse strand, counting down.
AAGGGATGGGGTTTGGACGCCGGTGCATCTAGCGAAGGCATGTAAACCACGTCGTCGACCTTCACTTTGAGGTTTTTCAACTCTCGCATCGTTCCGATATCTAGAACGCAACCCGCCCTCCTGGCCACCCCTTTTCCCCGCCCATGCCTGAAATTCCCATCACCCTCACCCTCGCCGGCTCCGATAGCTCTGCCGGTGCAGGCCTCCAGGCCGACCTTAAAACCTTCCAACACTTCCGCACCTTCGGCCTCACCGTACCCACCTGCATCGTCGCGGAAACCCCCCGAGAAGTCCGCTCCGTCCACACCCTCCCCCTCTCCGTGGTTCGCGATCAATTGGACATCCTTCTCGAAACCTACCCCGTGGCCGCCATCAAAACCGGAATGCTGCCCACCGCAGAGATCGTCGAACTCGTCGCCAATCGCCTCTCGTCCCGTCCCGAAATCCCCCTCGTCGTGGATCCCGTCATGATCGCCTCCACCGGGACCCCTCTCGTTCCGCCATCAGCGATCGACGCCTACCGCAACGCTCTCTTTCCCCGCTGCCAACTGCTCACCCCCAACCTGGACGAAGCCGCTTTCCTCATCGGCGAGTCCATCGCCGATCGCGACGCCATGGAACGCGCGGCCATCCAACTCGCCAACGAGCTCCGAATGGGCGCCGTCCTCCTCAAAGGAGGCCATCTCCACGGCCCCGAATGCGCCGATCTCCTCCATGGCACTGGAATTCACCAATGGTTCATCGCGCCGCGAATGACCACCGCCGCCAGCCACGGCACCGGTTGCACCCTTTCCGCAGCTCTCGCCGCCCTCCTCGCCCTCGGCCGAGATCTCCCCGGTGCCGTCGCTGCCGCCAAGTCCTACCTCGGAGAAACGCTCGCCCGCGCCCTCTCCCCAGGAGGCATCCCCATGCTCAATCAAGGGACAACCTTCGACCTTGAGGACTCGCAAACCGCTCCCACCCCACCTCCCGATTCCCAAAACAAGCAACTTTTCCCTTGCCAACCGCCCGCGGCCTCCTAGTTTCGCCGCCCCATGCCACGGATCGCAGGAAAAGCAAAGACCCGAAAGGCTGTCGCCAAGCGTTTTAAGGTGACAGGCTCAGGGAAGGTTCTGCGTCGCAAACAAGGCAAGCGGCACTTGCTCCAATGCAAGAACCGCAAGCGCAAGCGCCATCTGGGTAAGGTGACGCTCGTTTCCGACGCTGACATCAAAAACGTGAAGGAAAACCTTCCCTTCGCCTGAACCTGACGCCTACGCGGCACAACCACGCCCCCGTCCGCGCCTCGGACGGCCTCCATCGCAGCCTGATCCCGTGAACTCGGGATACTGACCGGACAAGCGAGACTGCGGGAGGAAAGATCAACCAACGGCCTGTCCGAACCAGCAAGCAACCATGCCACGCGCCACCAACAGCCCGGCCTCGCGCGCCCGCCGCAAGCGGGTGATCCTGCGTGCCAAAGGCTTCCGCGGATTCCGCTCGAAGCTTTATCGCTACGCCAAGGATGCCGTCCGCAAGGCCCACATCTACGAATACCGCGACCGCAAAAAGCGGAAAGGCCAGTTCCGCCGCCTGTGGATCCAGCGCATCAGCGCTGCCGTCCGCAACGAAGGCCTGACCTACTCCCGCTTCATCGAAGGTCTCAATGCTGCCGGCATCGAAGCCGACCGCAAGATCCTCGCTGACCTGGCTGTCCAGGACGCTGCCGCGTTCTCGGCCATCATCGCCCAGGCCAAGGCTGCCCTTGAAAACAAGGGTGCCGCCGCCTGATCGGTCACCGGTCTCCGATTCCCAAAACGCCGTCCGGAATTCCGGGCGGCGTTTTTTCGTGACTCCCTTCCATGACGACCGACCTCGACTCCCTCACCCAGCTCGCCCGCGAAGCTTGGCGCAACCACCCGCGCTGCATTGGTCGTCTGTTCTGGAATACCCTCGAAGTCCTCGATGCGCGCAGCGCCATCACTCCCCCTGAAATCTTCGAAGCCTGCATCGAACACCTCCGCTACGCCACCAACGGCGGCCGCATCCGATCGACCATCACTCTCTTCGCCGCCACTCCCGAAGGCGCCCGCGGCATCCGCATTTGGAACCATCAACTTCTGCGCTACGCCGGATACCTCGCCCGCGACGCCACCATTCTTGGGGACCCCGCTCAAGTGGCCTTCACCCAGCGCGTGCTCGAAATGGGTTGGCAGCCCCCACGACAACGCAGCGCCTTCGATCTCCTTCCCCTCGTCATCGATGCCCCGGGGCACTCCCCACAGCTCTTCGACATCCCGGCCGACGCCGCACTCGAAGTTCCACTGACCCATCCGGAACTCCCCTGGTTCGCCGACCTCAGGCTCAAGTGGCACGCCCTCCCAGTCATCTCCGATCAGGCTCTCGTCGGCCACGGCCACCGCTTCACCGCCGCCCCCTTTTCGGGCTATTACATGGGCACCGAGATCGGCTCGCGAAATCTCGGCGATGTCAATCGCTACAACCTTCTCCCCGTCATCGCCGAACGCATGGGCCTCGACCGCTCTGCCCGTCGCATGCTGTGGAAAGATCGCGCACTCGTCGAACTCAATACCGCCGTCCTTCACTCCTTCCGCGAAGCAGGTGTCGCCATCGTCGATCACCACACCGCCTCAGCCCAATTCATGCAGCACCTCAAAAATGAGGAATCCTGCGGTCGCTCGGTGCCTGGCGATTGGTCCTGGCTCGTCCCCCCCATGTCCGGCTCCGCCTGCCCCGTCTTTCACCGCTACTACGACGCCCCCATACCCGACGCACCCGCATTCGTCCCCCAATCCTCTGCTTGGTAGACACTCCGCCCCATTCTCCACCCGCACCAAACACCCGCAACCGGGCTTTGACCTCCCGGCCGCTTCTCGCTATCCCCTCCGCCCGCATTGCCATGAAGGAAAAGATCGACGCCATCCAGGCCGAAGCCCTCGCCCGCATCGCCGCCGCCGACGACGCCCGCACCCTTGAGGAAGCCCGCGTCGGCATCCTTGGGAAAAAAGGGACCCTGACCGAAGTCTCCGCCGGCATGCGCGATGTGCCCAAGGAGCAAAAAGCCGAAATCGGCCAGCTCCTCAATGCCTCCCGAAGCGCCATCACCGCCGCGCTGGAGACGAAGCAATCCGCCCTCCAGGATGCCGCCGATGCGCAGGCCCTTGCTGGGATCGATGCCACGCTCCCTGCCCGCCCCGTCCACCACGGCTCCCTCCACCCACTGACCCTCATCCGCCATCAGGCATTGGAAGTCCTGCGACGGATGGGCTTCGCCCTCGCCGATGGCCCCGAAATCGAAGACGAATTCCACTGCTTCGACGCCCTCAACACCCCAGCCGATCACCCCGCCCGAAACGAGAAGGACACTTTCTACTTCGACTCCGGTAAATTGCTCCGCACCCACACCTCCAGCGTGCAAATCCGCACCATGGAGAACCAAGCGCCGCCTATTCGCATCATCGCTCCCGGCTCCGCCTATCGACGCGACGAAATCGACGCCACCCACCTCTCTGTTTTCAATCAACTTGAGGGCCTCTATGTCGATCGGGACGTCTCCCTAGGCGACCTCAAGGGCACCCTCGAATACTTCTTCCGCGAAATGTTCGGCTCCGAAACAGAAGTTCGTTTCCGCCCCCACTTCTTCCCCTTCACCGAGCCCAGCTTCGAAATCGACGTCAAACTCCACGCCAAAGGCCAAGCCCCCAAGTGGATCGAAGTCGCTGGCTGCGGCATGGTGGATCCTGCTGTCTTCGAAAGCATCGACGCCGGACGCAAAGACGACGCCTTCTCCCCGGAAAAGGTCACCGGCTTCGCCTTCGGAATGGGTCTCGACCGCCTCGCCATGATCCGCTGGGGCATCAAAGACATCCGCCTCCTCATCGAAAATGATGTGAGATTCCTCCGGCAGTTTGCCTGAGGCCATCCGCAACCAACACCTCCCAAGGACTCCCCCCATGAGAACATGGGCTCGATTCGTTGACGACCCACCCACGGCACCACGGCCACCCACTCCTCACCACCCGCTCGCTCCCTGCCTCAACCCGTCCCGCCGATCTCTTGGGTCCCTCGTCCATTGCTACCGAACGATGACCCCACTGGGCATCCACCGCCCGATCCCACTTTCCAAACCGCTTCCTTCAATCTAGCGAAATCTGCTCCTTCGCGGTGAACTCTATCATCCCATGAACGTCTCTCTCAATTGGCTCGCCACCCACGTCGACCTCAAGGGCAAGGCGCCCGACGAACTCGATAAGCTCCTGACCTTCGCCGGCGTCGAAGTCGAAGGCATCGAGATCAAGGGGGTCCCGTCAGATCGGATCGTCGTCGCCCAAATCAAAGAAGCCGTTCCCCACCCGAACGCCGACAAGCTCAAGGTCACTCAAGTCGATGCCGGCGAAGGGGTGCTTCGCCAGATCGTGTGCGGTGCCAAAAATTACAAAGTCGGCGACAAAGTTCCCTGCTGCCTCCCTGGCGCAGACCTCGGTGGATTCGTCATTGGGGAAACCAAAATGCGTGGCGTGGAATCGAAGGGAATGCTCGCCGCCGCCTCCGAGATTGGTCTGATCGATGCCGAAGACGGCCTCATGATCCTCCCCGCCGATGCCGAAATCGGCAGGCCGGTCAAGGACCTGTTCGAAAGTGACGTCCTCCTCGAAGTCGAAGTCACCCCAAACCGGCCCGATCTCCTCAGCCACTACGGCATGGCCCGAGAAATGGCGACCCTGCTCGAAGTGCCCTTCCACGCACTCGATCTGCCCGACCTTGCCACCGCCACCGGAGACGCCGTCCGGATCGATGCCCCTGAAGCTTGCCCCTTTTACACCCTCACACGCATTTCCGGAGTCACCGTCACTGAGAGCCCCGCATGGCTCAAGCAACGCCTCGAAGCCATCGGATTGCGCCCCATCAACAACGTCGTCGACATCACCAATTTCGTCCTGCACGAGCTCGGCCATCCGCTCCACGCCTTCGACGCCGCCAAGGTTTCCGGCAGCATCGTGGTCCGCCAAGCCACCGAGGGCGAAAGCTTCCTTGCGCTGGATGGCGAGAGCTACTCCCTCACCCCTGACGACTGCCTGATCTCCGACACCGCTGGGTCCGCCCTCGCTCTGGGAGGCATCATGGGAGGCGAACACAGTGGAGTCACCACATCGACCACCGATTTGCTCCTAGAATCGGCATACTTCACCCCCTCTCGCATCCGCCGCAGCTCCCGCCGTCTCGCCCTCTCCTCGGATTCCTCCTATCGCTTTGAGCGCGGCGCGAATCCTGAGGGCGTCCTCCCTGCCGCCGCCCTCGCCATCCAATGGATCTCGGAGCTCGCAGGTGGCACCGTCGTCGGGGAAACCACCGCCGCGGGTGAAGCCCCTCAGCTCACCCGGCCTGTCGCTCTCGATCTCGCCCGGCTCGACCAACTCACCGGCGCTTCCATCTCCCACGCTGAAGCCGCCACCATTCTGGAACGACTCGGCCTGACCAAGACTTCAGATGGAACATGGCAGGTCCCCGCATTCCGCGCCGACCTCCAACGGCACATCGACCTCGTCGAAGAAATTGTCCGCGTCAAAGGCCTCGATGCCGTACCGTCCCGCTTGCAAGGCACCTTCGTTCCCTCGAGCTCGGTGGATCACGACTACGACGCCGACATGAAATTGCGGCAACGTCTCGCTGGCCTCGGCTTCCATGAATGCCAGACCATCAAGCTGATTTCCGACACTCAACTCGCCGATGCCTTGCCATTGAAGCCCCTTCAAGACGGCGACACCATCCGAGTTTCGCTGCCTCTCAGCGAAGATCACGCCGTGCTCCGGCCCAGCCTCGTCCCCGGCCTCATCGCCTCTGCTCAGCGCAATCTCCGCCAAGGCGCGGAAAGCCTCCGCCTGTTCGAGATGGGTCGCTTCTTCCGCAATGCTGGCGGAGGCAAGGCCAAGGACATGGAATCCGAAAGCCTCGCCCTCTTGATCTCCGGCCAACGCTATCCCGCCGCCTGGTCACAAAAGCCATCGAAGATCGATCTCTTCGACCTCAAGGCCATCGTTCAAGCACTGGTTCCAGGCGTCGACGTCCAGCTCAACCCACGCGATCGCCCCCATTACGCCCTCGGAGCCGACATCCAAGCGGCCGGACAAAACATCGGCTCGTTTGCGATGGTTCAACCTTCTCGCCAACGACAACTCGATTCCCCAGCCCCTCTGTTCGTTGCTGAGCTCGACCTCGCCAAGCTGCGCAAGCTCTCTGCGGTCTCCCTCGATATCGCCGACCTCCCGCAATTCCCGGGCTCCTCACGCGACGCCTCACTCGACGCACCCGTCACCCTCGCGAATGCCGAGATTGAAAAGGCCTTCTCCAAACTGAAGCAGCCACTCCTCGTCTCCTTCGAATGCGTCGACCTCTTCACCGATCCAAGCGGAGAAAAGCTCGCCGCCGATCGCAAGGCGATCACCTATCGCATGCTCTACCGTGCTGGCGACCGGACCCTCAAAACCCAAGAGATCGACGACGCCCATCAGGCCGTACTCGAACACCTCAAAAAAGCTCTGCCGATCCAGTTCCGCTAAACATCCGAGCCGGAGATCCTTCAAAGAAAGCGTGGTCGGAAGCCCCGTCGGGCCTTCATGACAGTTGCGTAGCGTAGCATTCATGGCTCTTCAGAGTATGAATGCTACGCAAGAATCCCTTGTCAGATTGAATTGCAGAGGCCGTCGGCGTTATATGGAAATGGGGCACCACCGTCTGGGTAGAATCTGAGTATGGACGAAAAGTTGGGGATGTCCCTCAGATCGTTAGAATCGGTGGCAGCCGTTCGCCATCCCTTTCACCACGAGCCAGCGTCTCGCCGACCCGACGAGCCACCTGGTCGAGGAATGCGTCGGAGAGCCTGAGCCGGGCCCTGCAATAGGAACCTGTGTCGCTGGACGGCGCCGGCAACCCTTGGGTGCGGCACCAGCTCTGAATGAAGCCGATGGCCTTCGAGCAGGAAGCATTGCCCTCAAGGATCTGGGCGAGCCAGGCCCAGAACACCGGAAGATGGCCGAAATGCCGGTTGCGCCGGGTCGGGTCGATGCGCTTGAGAAAGGCGGTGGGAAGGACATCGGCGAACATCACGGCGTATCCGCTCAGCGGCTCGCCAACCAGAGACTCCCGCAATCGCCGGATGCCGGTTTGAAACCTGCGGCGGGCGGTGGCAAACACGTGCGACGGAAAGTTGGCCAAGACGGGTTGTTGCTTCACAACTCCAACTACCGTACTCCGGCTGGCTTTCCGTCACCCTCGAGGCCGAAAACGAGCTTAATCCAGTGCCATTCGGCACTGACCCCTTTGACAGGCATTTTCTTTCACTCACGCGGATCGCCTACGTTTGGAGATGTTAACGGCCAAGGTTTTCTACTCCGATCCGCCGTTGATCAGCCTCACTTTGACACATCGATTAAAATGATCTCACTAACCGTTTCTTTATCCGGAGTCACGAGCAGCACATGCCCTCGACGAATAACCCAAAAATCATCAGAACCATCGACAGAATAATCACTATCCCCATTAACAGGGGACACCATATCACCTAACCGAATACCATTTTCGGGGATCTCCAAAATAGCGGAACGATTATCTAGCGCCATCATTTTCAACTTAGCTTCTGCTACTTGAAGATTCAGACGTCTATTCACCCTAACCTCCTCCTTATCACTACATGACAAACATGAAAATGAGCATGTAGCAAAAACCAGAAATCTCATCTTTTCCGAAATTTAATATTCAACTCCAATTTTAATATTTGCGTCATATGATAATTTGTGGTTGCCGTCAATCTCAAGAGCCAGACTATTACGCTGAAATCTTATGCAACCATCTCTAAGTTCGAGGATTCTATTGAATGCATCCGCTAAGGGTTGACATGAAAAATTAATCCTTAATGACACTTTCAGGTTCGTGAAATCAGAAGATGATTTTGGAAATATGGTACCCGACACTACAGTGTCGTCCCAACCAGTTGAGCTCCATGTTTCGCGACTTTCCCAGAAATACGACCATGCTACAGCATTCCTCATTACATCTTCCTCAACGCCCTCCGTAATTGCCTTTTCAAGTTTTACTAGATATATATCCAGCATATCCATATTAGATGCCAGCAAATAAGCCATCCCCTCGCCCATAAGCGAATTAGCTATTGCCATGCCGGTCGCATCATTATGCGCATGCACTAATTCATGAAGAATTAAACTCTTTGCTGCACTTGGTCGTATATACAATTTCTTTGTTCCACTAGAATCTAACGCAGCAGCACTCGGGTTAGCCGTTGCATATCCTAACGCAAGAATACCGCAATGAATATATCGAGCCTGAGAGACCCTGCCTTCAAGTTTAGCCAAGGCAAAATTAATTCCGGCAACTTCCCCTACTAACGTGCCGGAAAATGCCTTGGAATAACTATTAATATCGCGCTGGGCGAGAACCGAAGCAGGAGGTTCCGGAGCGGAAGGATACAATGGCATATTGGCATGCCAAGCCCAATTAGTTTGCAGGCCAAGTCGATCAAATCTATTCATCCCATCATTCCCCACGAACCCATAAAGGTTCACCCCGCCTTCTTCCTCAATCGGATCCCTTGATGGCGACCTGCCTGTCACCGGGTCATAGTATCTGTAGCCGTAGTAGTAAAGACCCGTCTCCTCATCCTGATATTTCGTCGAAAATCCGATGCTTGGTAGTTTGGTGGTAGACGCTGGGGCGAGTTTCTCAACCATCACCGTGTTTCCAAAGGGATCGTAGTCCATCCGCTGCACCACCGTCCCGCTGCCATCCGTCCAAGCGAGGATGTTGCCATTCGCATCGTAGCTCGGAATGT
>NZ_JACHFD010000011.1:184057-184196 GCF_014201715.1 Haloferula luteola | reverse complement strand
CGGGAGTTCCCCCGCCGCTCCGCTCATCACGGACCCTGTTTCATCCACTCCATCCCAATCCCTTAGCCATTCCCATGCCGGGTGGTGGGGGTTTTCAGCCCGCTCTACCGGTTTCGAGCCCTCCCTATCACTCCCTTTC
>NZ_JACHFD010000011.1:0-183962 GCF_014201715.1 Haloferula luteola | reverse complement strand
CCATCCGCCCTTTCCGCCCTTTCCGCCCTTTCCGCCCTTTCCGCCCTTTCCGCCCTTTCCGCCCTTTCCGCCCTTTCCGCCCTTTCCGCCCTTTCCGCCCTTTCCGCCTCATGAAACTTGATCCTCCCCCGCGATCGCGTGAGTTCAGACACCAGAAGACATGATAGAGATACAAACGGTAAGTCGAGACACTCGATGAGCCGTTACGGACGAGGCCCTGCATCGACGTAGAATCTGCAGTCTGGGGGGATTGCGCTCTATGAGTGGTGGTCGAAGTCTCGAGGGGCGCGGTGAGCTGGGGGCTCGCCGCGCCCCTCCCTTTTCCCCGTTAAGCCAGGCCCACGTGCTTCTGATCTCCCCCACGCAACCTGATGGATGCCGAGTTCTTCTCTCAGGAAGCGCTGCGAGGGTTGCCATCGAAGGTCGATGACGTCTCTCTCTGCGCGTTCAGGAGCAGTCGAGGGACCACAAGACGGGATCCCCGCCCCGTCCCAAAGACAGCGCGACGCTTGGCTCAACGGAGCTTGTTCCGGCAGATCGCTCTCTCAATTTCCGAGGGAACTCCCAACGTGACGGTAGATGCGAATGGTCAGCTTCCGCCCAATCTGGGCGGAAATCTCTTTCGTCAAATCACTCAGCCGTCGAAATCATCCCATTCACATTGAGTGTCCGGTCAATGATGAAGCTAATGCTTGCGAGCAACTCGGGCGCACCGTCGTTGAACGGTGTCATTGTCAGAGCCTCAAGCGTGTATTCACCGTCTTCCGCTAGGAAAGAGTTCAAGTCCGTAAGGGCCAAATTTGCCTTCTGCGGCAGATAGGTTTCATAGTGGAGAACGCTCGTGGGCAGAGCGTCACCGATCACACCCAAGCGCTGAGGGCCCTTATACACTTGAACGTAGGTGGTGCTATTCGGGTATAGATCCCGAAGGAGGATACTCGCGACCGGAGGGAGTCCTTGATAGGTCTTGCCTGCTTCGATTCCGAAAAATGCCGCTTCCGCAACCGGCCAGATTTGGACCGTCGCACTCGCCATTTCAGAAGTCGATCCACCTGGCCCACCTTGGGTCATCGCCACGAAAGACTCCTCACCCGCAACTTTGGTCGGGAGATCCGGGTCGCCAGGCAGTCGCTGGCTGATGGCATTGTCGACGAAGTTCCCGTTACTATCAAAGGTGTAGGTCCCTTCTTGGGAACCCTCACTGACCACCTCGAAAGTTTCGTCGTCATACAATCGGTAGCGGCGAACGACCTGGATCTGTTTGGCTTCGGCCGGAGCGTCCGGATCTGCACGCAATCCGGCGATCTTGATGCGCACACCGTAGGTTTGATCGGCTCTCGTCCGAGGTGGATCATAAGGATCCTCCGAAAGGATCTCCACCGTGACTTTCGGAAGATAGGTCCCCACCGTCTTTTCATCGAGCTTCTTGAGCTCCGTCACGTTGTTAGCCAAAGTGGCAGTGGCATAGAGCTGGAAAACGGCAGAATCTCCAGCCAAAGGCTCCGAGAGCACTTCGCCATTGTCGGACGAAATCGGGATATCGTAGATCACCGAGCTCGAGTCGATGACCTGAATCTGACGAATGAAATCCTGAGCGTGCGCTCCTGCAACGAGACCCGGTGCCATGGCCAGAACCAGCCGGCGAGCATTCAGGAAAGGTCGAGCCATCATGGTGCCGAAGAAGGTGAAGCTGGGAGTGCTGAGGAGGCGACCGAAATCGGACTGCGGTTGAGGACGGCAACCACGATCCGGTCGGTTTTCTGCAAAGTTTCCCACCGAGTGGGATCGATGATTTTCTTCCCGGTCGCTTCCTCGAGAGAAACTTCACAAGGTTCGATCAGGGCTCGGTATTTCGCCGAAAAGTCTCTCCAAAGAACCAACTGACCTTGGGGCCCCGCGACTTTGCAGGAAGCCAAGCGGTCCGGAAGGAACAAGACTGCTCCCTTTGGCAACAGGGTGTAGCAGCCGTCGTAGGCAAGGAAGTCCGAATGTTCTAAGATATCCCAATGCGTGACCTGCCCTGGCTCTTTTCGAAATCCCTCGAATTTCTCTTTTTCGAGACGTGCTTTCAGCTCCGGATTGGTGGTGGCGCGGCGGGTGGGCGCCAATCGCTTCTCCGGGAGAAACTGGATGCCTTGGCCACTGGAACCGGAAGGTGGGCTCTGAGCATCGGCCGCCAGGCATAAGGCGGCATTCAGCACAGCGAGAGTGAGAGGCAGGAACTTCATGTTTGCGAGATGGGAGGGAGATCAACTTCCGCTGCTCATGAACACCACTTCTCCGTCAGAGTCGTAGTCGGAAAAAGGTGGTGCCGTCTCACCGCCACCCGTTCGATCGATTTCAAATCCGACCGTTGTTGCATTCCCCCGCAGCACCCAGTTGGAGTCCACCGTGAGTTTTCCCGTGATTTCGGGCGCTGTCGGCAAGTATTCAGCAACCACGTAAAAGTAGCCATTGGGATTTCGATTCGGAATCGAGTAGTCGCCACTCCCCGCCAAGTGAAACACCAAAGTCACTTCGGGATATCCGAACATCTTTTGTGTCTCCCAGGTCTCACCATAGATGCGGACGGGACCCGTACTCACACCCGGACGATCACCCGTCACCTCCAAGCGCTCGGGGTAGTACTGCGCCCAATTGACCTGGAGCTTTACGTGGGAGGAGATATTGACGTGGTTTCCGAGCCCGCCAATCCACCAACCTTGGCGGAATTTGTTCTCCGGATCATTGGGGTCGGGAAAAGCTCCGTCGCATTGATCACCGAGAGCGAGAGTTCCTGCCACCCCCAGGATTTTGTAGGAGTAGGGACGGCCTGCGTAGGAGCCAATCCCCTGGCCATGGCTATCGAGAAGAATCGAACTGGAGCCCAAATGAGGAGCCCAGCAGTAGACTCTGGCACCCGTTCCAGCAAGAGCTGACGAGACCATGCAACAAAGGAGCGCGAAACGCGCAATGAGGGAATTCATGTGGGGGTGGGACGGGGGAACCACCACCTTGCACGGCCAATGGGGTGAAGCCGTTCAGGGCAGCAGTCGGGGGAAAGGGAGAAACAGAAATCACAGGCCTTCACTGCCTGCGACGAGCGAAGCCTGCCATTTTCCCGCCTGCCGGATATCGCACGAACACGTGGGGCCATCGGACGCCCCGCTGGCACGCTTCCTGAATTTCTCTTGCAGAAGCGCGACTTGGATCACGGCAATTCCATGACCTTCAACGGAAACTTTTTCGGCTCAGCTCCCCATGGAGGCGGTCCGTCGAATATGCCTCTTCGCCGCCGAGAATCTTGCCCCGCCCGTTGTCCGTCCGGCCTCCCTCCAGAGGGGCTCAAAAGATCCGGACGGCCACGGAGTTTGTTCTTTGTCGGCTTCGCCTCAATGCCGCCCGCTCAAGTTGCCGATGGTCTGGAAGATCGCGTTGATCATGAGATAGGCCATGGTTCCGATCATCAAGGCCATGATGATCAGAATCGTCGGCATGATCAGTGCCATGATCCGGTTGAGGTCTTTATTGAGCTCTTTGTCGTACCGCTCGGCGGCACGGCGCATCGACAAATCGATTTTCCCGGTTTGCTCGCCCACGGAGACCATGTCGATCAGCAGAGCAGGAAATTTGCCGGTCCGGACCATTGCCTTGGACAGAGCACGGCCGTCGCCCACCTGATCGATGACTTCGTTGAGAGCACCTCGCAGCGAAAGATTCAGGGTGGCGTCTCGCGCCAGTTCCAACGCACGCAGCAGGGGAAGTCCATTGCCCACGAGATTCGCCATCGTTTCCAAAAACTGGACGAAGAACCGGCTCGAAATGACCGGTCCCGCAAGTGGCAAGGTCAGTTTCACACGATCCCAAGTCGGGCGATTCTCTTCGTTGTCTTTCCAGGCCTTGAAGAAGAGGCCGCCTGCAACCAATAGGATCAGATAGACATACCAGTAGGCTCCCAAGTGATCGCTCACATTGACCAACACTTGAATCGGCAATGGCAGTTTCCCTCCCGGCGCCGACTCAATCAATTGGGTCAATTGCGGAATCAAGACCGTTACGAAAACCACCGAAACCCCAATCCCCGCGCAAACAAGGAACGCGGGGTAAATCATCGCCAAAATCAGCCGAGACTGCAGCTCAGCGAGAGTTTTAAGATAGTGGGCTTGCCGTTTGAGAATGGTATCCAAGGCCCCGGATGCCTCACCCGCAGCAGCGAGTGAGCAATAGAGTGGGCCAAAGCTGGGACTCACCCGCTTCAGTGCGACCGAGAAATTCGTCCCATCGCGGACTTCATTCCGGATGCGCTGAGCGACCTCTTTGAGACCTCCCAGTTCCTGACGATTCTCCATCGCCTTGAGGGCAGGCTCCAACTGAAGCCCCGCGGAGAGCATGTCCGACAATTCTTCCGTGAAGAGCACCACCTCGGGTCGCTTCAGTTTCAATTGCCCGGAGGAATCCGCCGAATCCGACTTCGCCTGCACGGTCGGCTTGGCCTTGGGAGCGACTTTCTTCTTGGCGGCCTTTTCCTTGGTTCGAGCAGCCGAGTCGGCGGAAACCTGCTGAAGGCTTACGGGCTGAAGCCCCCGCCGTTCGAGCAAGCGCAACGCTTCGCTCCGGTCTCCCGCGTCGATCAGGCCGGATTGAACACCGCCTTTGGCCGCAAGGGCCTTGTAATTGAATGAAGGCATCGATTTCGGAATCAGGCTCCTCCGGCATCCGTCGCGGTGACCGAAATCACCTCCTCAATGGTGGTCAGTCCCTGCAACACCTTATGCCAGCCGTAGCCGCGCATGGGGATGTAGCCATCCTTGAGCGCTTGGGCTTTGATTTCTGCCGCGGGAGCACCGTGGGCGATGAGATCTTGCATGACACCGCCGATCACCACCACTTCATAGATGGCGAGACGACCTTGGAACCCAGTGTCCCGGCAGCGGTCGCATCCCACCGCATCATACGCCTGTCCCGTGATCTCCAAGGGAATTCCCAGATCCAGTCGGTCCTGCTGAGTGACTTCACGCGGGACTTTGCAGTGATCACACAGCTTGCGGACCAACCGCTGGGCAAGGAATGCCCGCACCGCCGCTGAAACCAAGAACGGCTCCACACCCATATCCGTCAAACGGCTGATGCCTCCGAGAGCATCGTTGGTGTGCAAGGTCGAGAACACCAAGTGACCGGTTAGAGAGGCCCGAATCGCAATCTCCGCCGTCTCCAAGTCCCGGATTTCCCCGATCATCACGGTATTCGGGTCAGCCCGTAGAATCGATCGAAGTCCTGCTGCGAAGGTCAAACCGATGTCGGACTTCACCGCGATCTGCATGACGCCTGGCAGCTTGTTTTCCACCGGGTCCTCAATGGTCACGATCCGTTGGTCCGGGCTGTTGATCTCGCTGAGGAAAGAATAGAGACTTGTCGATTTACCTGAACCGGTGGGGCCTGTGATCAGGATGATGCCATTGGGCAATTTGAGGAGACTCTCGATCCGCTTACGGACGAACGACTCCATTCCCAGACGGTCGACATTGAATTTTTGTTGGTTGAGCAGGCGGAGCGAAACACTCTCGCCCTCAACGGTGGGCACGGTCGCCACCCGGACGTCGATGGTCTGGCCCTGGAACTCAAGATTGATCCGTCCATCTTGGGGAAGCCGGCGTTCCGCGATGTCCAGACGCGACATGATCTTCAAACGGGCGATCACCGAGCTTTGCAGCGCCTTGATGTTTTCGGGGACCGTCACCTCGACCAATCGACCGTCAATCCGATAACGGATTCGGAGATTGTCCGCCAAGGGTTCGACGTGAATATCGGTCGCCTTTTGATCCAGAGACTCACGAATGATCTGATTCACGAATTTCACGACACTCGCTTCAGCATCGTCATCCGCATCGATCACATTGGCCTCATCGGCGACTTCGAGATTGGAAAAGTCCATGTCGCGCCCTTCGAGGATCTGCTCAAAGGTATCCGCACCCACCCCATAAAGACGCCGAAGAGCCTCATGAATGCGCCGCCGAGAGGCCATCACCCACTCGACCGGCATTTCAATCTCCCGCGCGACCTCTTGGCGGGCGACCAAATTGAAAGGATCGAAGGTCGCCAACTTCAGCACCGGTGCTTCTTCGCTGCCGACGACTTCGATGGGAAGAAGTCGATGACGCAGGGCGACCCGCGGACCACAAGCTTCGCGGAGTGGCAGGGGTGCTTCGGGTTGCGGAATGCTGGGCAGCCATTCCATGCCCAACTCGGAGGCCAGTTCCCGCATGTAGGGCTCCTCATCCACCAAGCCCGCATCCAGGAGGTCATCGATGGGAGATCTTTGGCGAAGAGCCGCGCTTTCCAGCACTTCCTCAAGCTTCTTCAATTCGTCACATCCGCTCTTTTTAGCGGGTTCGATCAACAATTCGGTCATGCGGTCGGCTTCTTGTCCCGTAAAACCCCCCGACCGGCAACCTTGTCTCTCGAAAATTGCCTTATCGGCTCACTTTTCCCGGAGCAAACTCCGTACGTAGATATCCCGGCCCCAAAGGCAATGAATTAGTTTGCGAATCCTGACTACTTCGGTTCCTATCCTTCCGTGCTTCGGCACATGTCCGCCAGTCCGATGGAATTGGCCCGTCTGATTCGGAAAGCACTCCGGGGGGAGGTCTTTTCGAGCGGTCGATCCCATCAATGGCCGGGCTCAGAAAGGGCGCGGGTTGTGAATCCGGGGGGAATCCAGCCCGCGTCTTTCTGTGTACGCCTCTCACTTCAACCTTGGTGACGCCCGAGTGGCCTCCCAGTTACGACAGCTGATTGTATTTGAGGTTGTTTCCCTTCGATTTTTCCACGGGGTAACGCTGCTCATTCAAATCGATTTTCTGCTCCATGGCCGCCCCCAGATCGATCCCCAATCGATCGGCCATCTCGAAAAGCAAAATACCCACGTCCGCCATCTCACTGGTGATCTCGCTTTTGCGCGCGTTCACCCTCTCCTCGATCTGCTCCGATTGCTGCCATACAAAGTGTTGCAAGAGTTCCCCGGCTTCCGCCGCAATCGCCACGGCCATGTCCTTCGCATTGTGGTAAACGTCCCAGTCGCGCGCCGCGGAGAATGTTCGAATACGGCGCGAGAGCTGCTGAATTGAGTCGGACATGGAGCCATTCTGCTCGGGATTCCGACTTCGCCAAGGATTACCCATGAGGCCTTGGGCAAAGCGACCTCCTCTTGCAGATGGCCCCCAGCGGGAGCATGCTGGCCTCATGAAAGCCGCCCTTCCGTTGATCCTTTGTCTGACCCTCGCCGCATGTGGCGACATTGATTCGAAGAAAACCACCATGGAGACCTCCTCATCTGCACCTGAGCCCCCTGCCCAATCCGTTGAAAAAACGGACGCCGAATGGAAAGAGCAACTGACTCCCGAGCAGTACCAAATCCTTCGTAAAGCCGGCACCGAAGCCCCGAATGGCGAAGTTTACAAAGAGTTCAAACACCAAGGAGCCGGCACCTACTACTGCGCCGGCTGTGGCGCCGAGCTCTTCAGCTCGAACGAGAAGTTCGATTCCCGCTGCGGTTGGCCTTCGTTCTATGACCCGGCGAATGCCAAAAACGTCAAAACCTCCACCGACTACAAATTGGGATACCCCAGGACTGAGGTGATGTGTGCGGTGTGCGGTGGCCACCTCGGCCACGTCTTCAAGGGCGAGGGCTTCGACACTCCGACCGACCAGCGTTACTGCATCAATGGTACGGTGCTCGTTTTTGTTCCCGACGAGGAAAAATCCGAGCCTAAGCCTGAACCTTCAGAGGAAGAGCCTGCCAAGAAAGACTGAACCATCTGCACCTCCGGGGCGGTGATTCTGCCCCATCGGCTTTCACCAACGCTGGAGTCTTGAGGCTCCGGCGTTCGTTTTTTGGGAGGCATCCGTTACTTGAAAAGACCATGCCCGTACAAAAAGAGGAGGATGGGACTCGCGCGTCTTCCCCCGAATTCGCGCGGTCCCATCCTCACTTGCCCGTCCTGTGGGCACCGCTAAGCAACCCAACTCGTGACACGGCCCCCCAGCCGAAAGTCACGATGGCAATGCAGGACGGATTTCTCTGTGAAGAAGAAAGAGAAGTCATCTCGGCGATTCCCCCGAATCCCCTTGAAGATCCCCTTTTTGCAAAAGGTCTGAATCCGACGGACTTCGCCCATTCCGAAAAATGCGCTAGCCAGCTTTTTCATCACCGAAGCACCAGCCTCCACTGCGACCCGGTGACTGACCTTTTGGATCGAATCTTGGTCACCCGCTTCGAGAAAACCCGTGGCGGAGATGCTGAAATCCTCCTTCCCAAGGAACCGCATCCGGCTCGCTTCCCCCGAAGCGCAATCGCCGGTTTTTGGCACCCGAATGGGAGTGAGGCTCATCATCACTCTCTCCAATCGCGGCCGACGGGGTCGATTTCCAAATTTCTCGAAATTTTTTCACTTCGAGAACTTTTGCCAACCCATGCGGTCAGGAAGCCCTAACCAAGCTCCCTCGGAATCCCCGCAGGATCAGGGCATCGAGAATGAAGCCCCTTCCATTCCAAGCATGCCCTGATACTCGATGGTGACCCGCTCCTCTACGCATGACGGGCCGAGTGGGGTTCAATCGCCTCGAAGCAAACTCAACAGCTTCTCGGCACAAGCACGTGCAAACGCTGGATCATTGATGGCGAGCGGGAACCTCAGCACTTCCTTTCCGCAATCGCTTTCCAGCGCCTCCATCAGAGCTGCATCCGCCTCTTGATCTTCAAATACTCCCCCTGGTTCTCCGATCGCGCTGAAACCTCGTTCCGGCATCAGGATCGAAACCGGCCCCCGATAAGCGTTGATCTTTTCGGCAAGGATCCCCCCCAACTGCCTCGATTCTTCCACAGAGGTCCGCAAAAGGGTCACCTGAGGATTATGATAGTAGAATTTCCGGCCCTCAAATCGATCGGGAACCGTCTCCGGTTCTCCAAAATTGACCATATCCAGGCACCCGGGAGCCACCACGGTCGGAAGGCCGGCGATCCCCGCAGCTTCGAGACGATGGGGCCCAGCCGAAAGAACGCCTCCCACAAGTTCGTCCGCCCATTCCGTGGTCGTCAGATCGAGAACACCCGCCACCATGCCACTGGCCACGAGGGACTCCATGGTTCTCCCACCCGTGCCGCAGGCGGAAAAAACCAAGACCTCAAAACCCGCCTCCTCCAAAACACGTTTGGCTTCCGTCACGCAGGCCGTCGTATTGCCAAACATCGTCGCCACGACCAGTGGCCGGCCTTGGTGTTCGGGCGGAGGAGCCTCCACCATGCCGCAAATGGCTCCGGCGGCGCGGCTGAAGACTCCCAAAGAAACCGAATTCAGCCCGGCGACGTCGACGATGCTTGGAAACATCACCACATCACTGGTTCCGACATAGGGAGCCGTATTGCCCCCCGCCATGGTCGAGACCATGACTTTCGGAAAGCCAAGGGGCAAAGCTCGCATCGCGGCAGTCGAGATCGCCGTGCCCCCTCCTCCCCCAGCAGAAATGACGCCCTGAACTCGGCCAGAGGACACCAGCTGGGACAGCAAAACCGGGGCCGCCGCGGCCATCGCCGCCACGCATTCTCCCCGGTCCCGTTTTTGCATGAGAGACTCAAGATCCACGCCCGTTGCCTCGGCAACCTGATAACGGGAGATGTCCGGCTCCACCGTGGGAGCCCCTCCGCTACCGACATCCATCAGGAGAGCCTCGTGCCCGCACTTGCGAATGCACTCTGCAAGATAGGCGTGCTCCTCACCCTTGGAATCCAGGGTGCCGATGACTGCAATGGTCGCCATGGAACTTTGGGGGGAGTCAGCGCTTCAGCGGCACTGCTTTGAACTCACGAGTCAGCGAGGTGAGGGATTCCTCCACTCCCATGCGCTCCAAGCTTGAGGCCCCCACAAAGCCCACGCAATCGGTCGCACTGAGCACACGATCCACATCCTCAGGAGTGTTGATCGGGCCGCCATGGCAAAGGTAGAAAATATCGTCGCGCACCGATTTTGCCGCATCGATGATCTCTTGAGTCCGGCGAATGGTGTCGTCCCAAGTGGCGACGGCACCCGTCACGCCAATGGACCCACCCACCGTGGTGCCCACGTGAGCAATGATCGCATCAGCACCGTTTTCGGCCATTTTCTTCGCCTCCTCGGGAGACCCGACGTAGACGATCGAGAACATGTCCATCCGGCCCGCCAGATTGACCATCTCGAACTCCTTCTCCACGCTCATTCCGGTTTCTTCAAGAACGCCTCGGAAATGCCCATCGACAATGGTGTGAGTCGGGAAATTATTCACACCCGAGAAGCCCATTTCTTTGACCTTAAGCAGCCAATGCCACATCCGGCGACGTGGGTCCGTGGCGTGAACTCCGCAGATGACCGGGATTTCGTTGACCACCGGCAACACCTCGTATTCGCCAATTTCCATGGCAATCGCATTGGCGTCCCCATAGGCCATCATGCCTGCCGTGGACCCGTGACCCATCATGCGGAAACGGCCGGAATTGTAGATGATGATCAGATCCGCGCCACCCTTCTCAATGAACTTGGCACTGATGCCCGTTCCCGCTCCTGCGGCAATGATGGGTTCTCCTTTTGAGAGAGTGTCTTGAAGTCTTTCGATGACTTCGGCGCGATTGTAGGGATTTCCGGTTCCTGTCCAGGGATTTGCCATGCGTCGGTAGTTTGGGGTTGGACGTTCAGTTACGCATCCAACCCCACCGGAACAAGCTTTGGGAATCCACCTCCGCCTATCACGATTCCCACCTCCACTCCCGTGGAGGTGCTTGAACCTCAATCCAGCAGGGATTCGATGCGCTCGCGGCGGGCGAGACGACGTGCCCAAATCCGTTGCTGGCCCTTGAGCAGTCTCACTTGGCCCGGTGACATCCGGGTGATGGTCCGCAGAGCCTTGGCAGGGCTCTTGAACTTTGCTTTGCGACCTTTCCGGGGCCCAGAAGGCTTGTTCCGTTTCTTTTTCTTCGGAGCTTTGGGTTCCGCGGCCTTGACCGCCCCCCCCCCTTGCTTGCGCTTCGGCAGGACGAGCTTTCCGTCATCGAACAGCAGAACATGGCCTTGGGTGAGGAGCCAAAACAGATCCACCAGCCATTCTTTTGGCGGTTCAGGAGTTCCTTCGGGCAACAACGCTGCCCACAAGGCAGCCAATTTGGCATCCGGATTCTCGTCGAGATATCGAACCATGGCCGCCGGACGCTCCGAGAGCCCCTCGTAAGTTGAGAGCGGATGGGGCCGGGCGGGACCGCAGAACAGCTTGCCCTTCGTTTTGAAGATGGCCAGGTGATCCGACTCCAGCGCTCGGCACAGGGCAGGAATCATCATGGCCGGATGCTTCCGCGCGTGGCTGCCAGCGATGCGGACAGCGGCGAGAATCCCAATCGACAGCGCCTTGGCATCGATGTCTCCAGGTACTTCAGCTTTGAAGGTCTCTTGAAAAAACTCGTCGAAACGGTTCTGGGAAAAATCCCGATCCATCTCGGAACGGTCAAAGGTCCATGCGTCTTCATCGCTTCCCTTGACCCGCCAGCGAGTCCGTTTTTTCATGCTTTCGAGCCACTCGTTGACGGCTTCTTCGCCCCGCTCCGTCCTCACCCTCGAGGCATACCGATCAAAGGGCATGTTGGAAAAACGCTCCCGATGCAGTCGACGCAAGTTGGCCTGATAGGAGTGGAAGTTCGGCGGACCAAGCCACTCCCCGGAGAACCCGCAGCGGGCCACAACCTGGAAATTGCCAGCCGGTGCTTCGCATTCGATCTCCTCACTCTCGTAAATTTCATCAAATAGAGACGACGAGAGAAAATGAGCCACCGCCTCCTCCTTGGTCAGAAACAGCGATGCGTCCCGCTTCCCCCGGAACATCGGCGATTTCGACTCCTCCATGGCAACCTCCAAAACGTAGCTGCCCCGATGGTTCAAAAACAACTTCGCGACATCGAACAAGGAATAGACCCGGGCCCGATGCTGGATCTCCTTCACCATGCGATGGGCCGCTTCGATTGCCGGTTGCAGCGAAACCTTCACGCCAGGTGCTGGATCGGGGAGTTCGCGGCGGCCTTCCGTCGCATCCCGCCGTCCACCAAATCGACCGCCACGACGATCCTCTCCACGACGATCCTCTCCACGACGGTCATCGGATCGACGTTCGCCCCCGCGACCACCGCCGCCCCCGCCGCCTTGGCGACCTTGACCGCCTTCCCGACGACGACCTCCGGGCGCTCCCGGACCTTGGCCACCACGGCCCCGTCGGGAAAATTCCTCTTCGCCACGATGATTATCGTACTTCTTCGCCGGTGCGTTGTCCCGGGCCCATGCGGGTCCGAGCGAAAACGCTGACAGCAGGTCGTCCTGCTCCTTGGATGGGTCGCTCACGAGCGCGACTCTAGCGATCCCTGCGGGAATGACAAACTTGTCGTGAAAGGAATCTTAACTCTGTTTCTGCGGAATTCACCCGATCTCCAAGAGGTCGATGATCCGATCCACCGCCCCGGCGTGCTGCGCCAGGACCCGCTGGCCCGCTACGGCGCACCGAGATTGCAACCCCGGATCGTCCAACAAGCTCGCAAGCACCCCGATAAGCCCTTCTTCATCAACACGAAAAGCCCCTCCCGCATCCACCATCCGGCTGACCAAGGGTTCAAAATTCTCCATGTGAGGCCCGACCACCACGGGCTTGCCGGCTTCAATGGCCTCGGCAGGATTCTGCCCACCGATGGACCGAAAACTTTTTCCCATCACAACGACTTCCGCGGCTTGGATCCAGTCCCTCAGCTCACCGGTGCTATCGACCACCAGAACCCATTTGCCTGGTTCAACGGGAACTTGGAAACGACTGCGCAACACCCCCTGCCCTCCCGCTTTGGCCAAGTCCTGTAGGACTTCCTCCCTGCGCTCGGCATGCCGCGGCACCACCACGGGAAACCCTCCCGCTTCGAACACCGCATTCGCCAACACCACCTCTTCGCCGGCATGGGTGCTCGCCGCCAGCACGGGAGGTTTTCCCCCAGCCAGAGCCTCGATCATCTCCCCAAATTCCTCTCGGCCGGCTCTTCCCTGCTGGCGACCGGGATCAAATTTCAAACTCCCCGTGACCGAGACTCGATCTGCCGAAACCCCCAGATGCTGCCAGATTTCGGCATCGCTCGCCTCTTGGACAGCCACGGCATCAAGGTGCCGGAACACCGGGCGCACCCAATCCGCAAGCTTCCGAAAGCGGCGGCGCGATCGGGGCGACATCCGAGCATTCACCAATCGGACGGGAATGTTGCGACAAGCACAGGAGCGCATCAAATGAGGCCACATTTCGCCTTCCACCAAGACGACCTGCGACGGTTCAAAACGCTTCAAGTACCGTTCCACTAAGATCCGGAAATCGACCGGTTGATACACCACGCGCACCCCCTCCGGCGCCTGAGCCTCGGCCACTTGGCGACCGGTCGCCGTCGCTACCGCCAACACGAAGCGCTTTCCTGGCCGGCGATTTTGCCACGCTCGGATCAATTTCAATGCCAGCATGGTCTCCCCCACGCTCACGGCATGGACATGGACTTGGCCACAAGGCTCAAACTCCAAATCTTCGCGATACTTCCCGAAGCGTTCTCCCAGGCCACTCGTCCAACCCCCACGGCGGATCATTTTCAGCACCCATGCCGGTCCCGCCGCCAGCACATACACCGGCAACAAGCACCGGTAAATCATCAGCGGCCACTCCATTGGGGCGCGAACCTAAATTCCCGCTTTCCGCCCGTAAAGGAGGATGGCGCTACTTCCATAAACACGACGCTCCAACAGCTCCAATCCCTCGGAGACCGGAGGCTCAGAGTCCGCCGATTGCTCGACAACCCACCAACCTTCTTCAGAAATCAAGAATGGAGCAAAGGGCTTTCCCAGCAGCTCGGCGAGATGATCACGATCGAGCTTCGATTTGGCATACGGAGGATCGGCAAAAACCAAATCGAACCCTCCTGCGGACCGTTTCGCCCATGGATGCACATCCGAGGCCGTCACCAGACCACCTGAGAGACGGGTTTTCTCAAGGTTGCTGCGAATCACCCCCACCGCCTTGCGGTTCTGTTCCACAAATTCACAACTCGCCGCTCCACGACTCAAGGCCTCGAGACCGAGCGCCCCTGAGCCGGCAAACAAATCGGCCACCCGTGCTCCTTCGACTTTTTCCCCCAGAATGGAGAACAAAGCCTGACGAACAAAGTCCGTCGTCGGGCGGGTCACCTCGCCCGGCACCCGAATCGCCATCCTCCCTGCTGTTCCGGAGATAATTCTCATGGTTTCCTCACGAATCAGCGAGGGGCTTGAAGCTCCTCCTGCTTCAAGATTCCTGCCTCCCCGAGCGGGAAGCGGATCACGATGCTGTTATCATACAAAGGAGTTCCTTCGGCGGACACCTCTTGAATGCGATACACCAACATCCCATAGACTCCGTCGGCAGTCTGACCGATCGCGAAATTTTCCTTGGTTTTGCCCAAGCTCGTTTCCTCCTGAAAACGCCATTCATGGCCGGTCCACGCTCCCAGAATCGAATCTTTTTCCGCCGCCACATCCTCCAAACGCTCCAGCTCCCCATTGGGAGAGACCATCACATCCTTTTTCGGATCATACTTCAGCGTGGAAATCGGAAATGCCCCTCCTGCGGTGGTGATCTTCCACATCCCATCGTCCGTGGTGGTCAATCGCAGGACAATCGGCTCCACCGCCCGGAATTCGCGAGTCGCCCAAATCGCCAAATACTCTTCGTATTCCTTCTTCGTCAGGCCCAAATTTTCGTGATAGGGCAGCGGCACTCCCGGGGCTGACTTCTTTGAATGCTCGGCGAACCACTCTGGGTTCTTTCGGGCCGCGGTCTCCACGATGTCCAGGTACTTGTCGAGCTCCTTGGGAGGCACCACGGCAATCGTTGCTCCCTTCACCAATTTCCCTTCAGGGAGCACACGGAGAACTTCCGGCACCTCGGCGGCTTGAGCGAATGCGCTGGCGCAGAGAACGGCGAAAACGGCGGGAAACGATCGGTTCATGGGCAGGGGCGGGAAGCTGCGCTTTCCCGCTCGGAAACTCAAGGGTCAATCCCGGGACATGGTGGCGTTCTCACCCTTGCAGCGCGCCCCATGCGGTGCATGCTGCGGCCGGCCCATGGACATCAACGCGCTCGGTATCGCCATCCTTCTCATTCTGTTTCTGCTGTGGAATCTCGACTTCGTCGTGACCCTACTCAATCTCCGAGCCCTGCGCCCGGAAGTTCCGGCAGAGTTCGAAGGCATCATCCCTGCCTCCGAACACCAGAAATCCCTCGCCTACGCCCGCGCCAGCGCCCGATTCGGGCTGGTGGAGTCGCTCGTTTCCCTCTCCACCCTACTCGTTTTCTGGCTGATTGGAGGCTTTGGATGGCTTGATTCTCTGTGCCGGAGTTGGTTGGGCGATGGCATTCCTGCAGGTTTGCTGTTTCTTGCTCTGCTCTTCATCGGAAACCATCTGCTTCACCTGCCGCTTTCAATCTACTCCACTTTTGTTTTGGAGGAACGCTTCGGTTTCAATCGCACCACCCCTCGATTGTTCATCACCGATGAGATCAAGAACCTCCTTCTGAGTGCCGCTCTGGGTCTGCCTCTGCTTGCCGGATTGCTGTGGATCTTCCAAAATGTTCCCCAGGCTTGGCTCTGGGCTTGGCTCCTTTTCACCACCGTCCAGCTTCTGCTGACTTGGGCAGCCCCTACCTGGATCCTGCCCCTTTACAATCGCTTCACCCCCATGGAGGAAGGACCCACCCGTTCCGCCATCGAATCGATGGCCGAGAAATGCGGATTCCCTCTCGGCGAAATCTCGGTGATGGACGGGTCCAAGCGATCCACAAAAGCCAATGCCTATTTCACGGGTTTCGGCAAAACCAAGAAAATCGCACTCTACGACACCCTCGTTGAAGAACAAACCCGCGATGAATTGGTCGCCGTACTCGCTCACGAAATTGGCCATTTCAAATGCCGTCACATCATCAAACGGATCGCCATGGCAGTGATGCAAACCGCGGTTCTTTTCTTCCTCCTAGGACGCGTCATTGATTCTCAATCCCCCTTTGCTCGAGAGCTCTTCGACGCCTTCTTTGTTCCCGAAATCTCCGCGCACGTTGGACTCGTCCTCTTTGCCATCCTCTTCTCACCCGTCAGCCGCATTCTTTCAGTGCTCGGCAATCGATCCTCACGCCAACACGAGTTTGAAGCCGACGCCTATGCCGCCCAGGTGACCGGCCAACCGGAGGCTCTCATCTCTGCGTTGAAAAAGCTCTCCGTGAAGAACCTTTCCAACCTCACCCCCCACCCTGCGCGGGTCTTTCTCGATCACTCCCACCCACCCGTGCTCATTCGCATCGCCGCCCTCCGATCCCTCTGATACATCCTCATCATGTTCTCCGCTGATCCCTCTCGTTACGACGGTCGCATGCCCTACCGCCGCTGTGGCAAGTCCGGCCTGCTGCTTCCCGAAATCTCGCTCGGTTGCTGGCACAACTTTGGCCATTTCGACGATCAACACGAAGCACGCGCCATTCTTCGCCGGGCCTTCGATCGCGGCATCACCCACTTCGATCTCGCGAACAACTACGGTCCCCCATACGGCAGCGCCGAGGAAAACGTTGGCCGCTTCCTCGCGGAAGACTTCGCCTGCCATCGCGACGAACTCGTCATCTCTTCCAAAGCGGGCCACGACATGTGGCAGGGCCCCTATGGTGAATGGGGATCACGCAAGCACCTCCTGTCTTCTCTCGACCAATCCTTGCGCCGACTGCGACTCGATTACGTCGACATCTTCTACTCTCATCGGCCTGACCCCAAAACGCCCCTGGAGGAAACCATGTCCGCCCTTGCCACCGCCGTGCAACAAGGCAAAGCGCTCTACGTTGGACTTTCCAAATACCCACTCAAAAGACTCAAGCGCGCCGTCTCGATCCTCAAGGACATGGGCGTGCGTTGCCTGATCTATCAGCCCCCCTATTCCATCCTCAATCGATGGCCGGAAACCGAGGGAATTCACGAATGGCTTCACGACAAGGGTATCGGCTCCATCGTTTTCAGCCCGCTCGCCCAAGGCATGCTTACGGGCAAATACCTCGCCGGGATTCCTGAGGGATCCCGAGCCGCTCGGGAAGAAGGATTCCTCCAAACCGACCAGGTCGCACAGCAGCACGACAAACTGCACGCCTTGCACGCCGTTGCCACTGAGGCCGGCATGCCTCTTCACCATCTCGCCCTGCGTTGGGCCCTCCAACAACGGGGAGTGACCTCTGCCCTTATCGGAGCTCGCACGGTCGCGCAACTCGACGATTCTCTCGACGCCCTCCACACACCCGAAATCTCCGCCGACCTCCTGGCCCGCATCAACGAGATCTCGCCTGCTTGAGCGAAGCCCCCGAGCACCCGCCCGTAGGGAAGACCTTCCGCTTTCCCGACGGCTACTACGCCTGCCGGATCGATTGGGCTGGATCCCCGCCCAAATCCCCATTCGCCATCCTCACCGCCTGGAATCCTATGGACTCCAGGCGGAGCGATTCCTGGAACCGAATGGCGGACCGCCACCTGCACCACCTTCTCGTCCGTGCAGGAGCCGAACCGGTCCGCGCCACCACCTGCGCCATGGACGGCAGCCATGCAGAGCCCGGATGGGCTGTCGCCCTACCCCTCGACACCGTCCTGAGGATCGCGCGTCGATTTCACCAACGGGCCATTTGGTGGAGCGATGCCTGCCAACTTCACCTCGTTGCCTGCTCCGATGGCCATCGGGAAACCGTTGGCCCTGCACTCCCTGGCAACTGATTTCAGCCGACAAACCGCTGCACTATCGGCATTCGCCTTCCCATTCCAAAGGCTTTCGAAGTAACTCGAATCCCCGGCGCAGCCTGTTGGCGCTTCCACTCATTGAGGTCGACCCGGCGTTGAATCCATCGCACCAACGACTCTTCATATCCGGCCTCCACAATCTCGTCGACGGAGCACTGCCGCTCGACATACATCTCCAAAATCGCGTCCAGCACCTCATATTCCGGCAATGTGTCCTGGTCCTTTTGATCGGGTCTCAGCTCGGCGCTCGGCGGCTTGTCAATCGTGCTCCACGGGATCACCTCCCGCTCACGATTGAGCCACCGGCACACCTCATACACCCGGGTTTTCGGGAGATCTGAAATGACCGCCAAGCCTCCGCACATGTCTCCATAGATCGTGCAATATCCGACGGCCAGTTCGCTCTTGTTTCCCGTCGTTAGCAGCAAATGCCCCATTTTGTTGGAGAGTGCCATGAGCAACAATCCACGGATTCGCGCTTGCATGTTCTCCTCCGTCACATCCTCCGCCAAACCCTCAAACAACGGTGCCATCGTGGCCTTCACCTCCTTGAAAATCGCGGAGATTTCCACGCGGTCGCAACGAATCCCAAGGTTCTTCGCCAACACCATCGAATCCTCAACACTCCCTCCAGAAGAATAGGGGCTGGGAAGGGTCAGCCCATGAACCTGCTCCCCACCTAGAGCCTCCGCCGCGACGGCCGCCGTAAGTGCCGAGTCGATCCCGCCACTCAGTCCCAGACAAACGCTCGAGAAACCCGTCTTCCGAACGTAGTCTCGCAGTCCAAGCACCAAGGCACGCCACAACTCAGCGGCGCTTTCCCGGTCGACCTCCACCGGAGTCATCGGTGCCTCCAAATCGACCACCTGCGTCATTTCCTCGAACCCGCGCCCCTCGAACACCACCCCACGATCCGGCAAGGCCACCAAGGAATGACCGTCGAAAACCAACTGATCATTCGCGCCCACACTGTTGCAGTAAACCACAGGAACTCCCGCCGCGGTCGCCACCTCACGGATCATCCGGCTTCGCACTTCCGGTTTCCCAAGGTGAAACGGAGACGCTGAAAGATTCAAAAGAATGTCCACCCCACCATCCACCAACTCCCGGACCGGGTCGCGATCATACAGGGGGCGTTGCAGGTAGGCATCCGTCCAGATGTCCTCACAAATCGTCACCCCCAACCGTCGGCCTTTCCACTCGATCGCCTGACAACGCTCCGCCGGCTCAAAATACCGCCACTCATCGAACACATCATAGGTGGGCAGAAGCGTCTTCCAGATCCTCGCCTGAACCTCCCCATCGGAAAGCAGCGCCGCCGCATTGCGAAAGGGCTTCCCCGGATCGGCCGGATCGTTGTGGTCAATGTACCCCACCAACAACGGCACCTCCCCAATCTCGCTGGCAAGATAGTCGAGAGCCTGCAGGCACTTGGGGACAAAAGAAGATTTTAGAACCAAGTCGCGAGGAGGGTAGCCCACCAGACTCATCTCCGGGGTGATCACCAGTTCCGCGCCCTCGTCCAAACAGGCCCGGTAAGCCTCCAAAAGGCGCTTCGCGTTGCCGGGAAAGTCTCCGACCGTGGCGTTGATTTGGGCAATACCGATTTTCATAAGTCCAGGAGGCGCGAGATCCCACACCGCCAAGGCCCATCTGAAAAACCCAAAATCGGGCCGAATTCAAATGCCCCCAAGTGAATCGGACGTCTGCTCCCGTTGCGTGGTCGGAGAAACCTCCGAACTCCCGAAACTCACGACCGAACCAATTCCCGCCCCGTGTCCCCCCCCCAATCGGGACTCAAATGTCGCCACCGGAAACGTATGCACTTCCCGCCGGCGAATCAGCCATCGCGCGATGCCTCCGGCGAAGATCGCCAACACCAGGGTCACAGCAGGCACCCCATACTCCCGAATCCACGCCTCTGCATGCACGCGCCACATCGGAACCGCAGGCACCCCTTCAATCTTCGGCGGCTCGGGGGCTTCAGTGGACGATGACGGCATCGATTCGGTAGGGGCCGCCAAGCCGACCGCTTGCTCGACCCAAAAAATCCGGATCGCCGCTTGGACGCAGAAAGCTTCCAATTGTTCCGCCGCATTCCCTTTTCCTTCTGCAGCGCGAATGCATTGGACCAAAAGCCGGTTGGCGTCGGACGGCCTCACCTTTTCCGTGAGATCAGGGCTAAACTCCAGCATAGCCCGATTCGGGGCCCCATAGAAATACAAAGCCACCAATGCAGGTTTGCCTTTCGAGGCAAATCGCTCTCCAAGCTCCTCCAATCGCACCCCGTCAGGCAATGCCTGATCCTCTTGAAACAGCAGCACGTGGAAATCGATTTTTGAATCCTCCGCGTGATATCGCAGAAATTTCTCCCGTTCCGCCCGTTCGTCCGGTCGCAGAATCTCCTGAGGATCCAAAAGGAAATCCGGGCCCGGATCGCCAAAATAAGCGTCCTGCATCTCGGCCGGCACGGGCCGACTCCCTTCTTCCGCCTCCACCAATTGGTCTTGCGCGCAGGCGATGCCGACCATCACCCCCACCATCCACCACCAGCTCTTCATGCCACGCCTCCTTTCCTCACTCGGCTCAAACGCTTGGCCCGGCGAGCTCGCCGAATCAGCACCCGAGTGGTTTCTTCCATCACCCGAAGAATCCCCGCTTCATAAAGACCCTCCACCCAATAGGCGTGGGCCCGGCTCATCGCCATGAAGGTGTCCTCCTCCCCCAAATGCCCATCCAAACGGTACCCCCAAGTCATTCCGGCCTGACGGGTGTCGGGATCGATCGCTAACAAAATCCCCCCTTCACGCGGTCGGCCAGCCTGCAGATCCGTGACCTCCGCCCGATTCAAAACCCAAAACCCATATTGCCTAAAATCGCCGCCCCCTGGCGGACGACCGGTATGCACCGCAAACCAAAGCTGCGGGAACTTCCGCTCAAATCGATCCATCGCCCGCTGCACCTGATCCCTCGCCGCACGCGTCATCAGACCACCGCCATCATCCAGCCGCGCCATGCGAGGCCCCTCCGAACCATACCATTCATCCGCCACAGCGAGCGAAAACGCACAATGGGGACACACCTCCGCTCCCCGGTGAATGACCTGTACACAGCGCGGACACTTCATGAAAAATCTTTCCAAGCCATGCTATCGCTTGGCTTCGGAAAGGATCAAATCCCAATTGTCGCTGCCAGCCCTACAGCGCGATTTCACGCCGACCTTTCCTGCAATTTCGCCCTTTCGCAAATCCTCGACCTGAAGCACGCTCCCGGCGATGCCACGCGTCTTCGTCCTTCTCCTGAGCTTCCTTCTCGGCTCCCGAATCCCGGCCACCGCCGCGGCTCCCTCGGGCGACGACGGAGTCAGGGTTTCCGTCCTCGGTTATCATGATTTTTCCGAGACCGAACCGGAAACGGAAATGCGCATTCGGACCTCCAAATTCCGCCAGCAAATGCAGACACTTCAGGATCTCGGCATCCCCGTGATTCCGATGTCCGACTTCATCGCTTGGCGCCAAGGGGAGAAATCCATCCCCAAGCAGTGCGCCGTCATCACCATCGATGACGGCTGGAAAGCCGTCTACACCGACGCCTACCCCATCCTCAAAGAATTCCAGTATCCCTTCACCCTCTTCCTCTACAAAAACTACATCGATGGCGGCAGCAAAGCGCTGACCACCTCGATGGTCGAAGAGATGCAGAAAAACGGCGCGGAACTTGGCTCCCACTCCGTCACCCACCCCTACCCCGCCACCGTCAAATCCCATCGCAAAAAGGGACCTGCGGACTACGAGGCGTTCCTCCGCACGGAGTTCGGAGAATCCAAGCATTTCCTCGACGAACACTTCCACACCGAGGTCACCACCTACGCCTATCCGGGCGGCTTCCACACTCAGGAAATGTACCCGATCGCTCACGAACTGGGCTATCGCTACCTCTTCACGGTGCTCCCGGGTAAAGTCACTCGCGATAGCGATGACCTGCAACTTCCCCGCTACGTCGTTCTTGGAACTCACGATCCCATCTTCGATCTGGCCACCCGCTTTGGTGCCGGCGGGGTCGCCGGATCCTCGGTCAGTCTCGCCACGTCCAAGCCCCTCCCCTATCCCGTCAGCCCCGAACCCGGCGCCATGATCGAGGAGCGCTTGCCAACCATCGCCGCCGACCTCTCCGATGCTGGCGATATCGATCCCTCCAGCCTGCACATGGAAATCAGTGGTTTTGGAACGGTCCCCGCCGTTTTTGACCCCTCCACATCGAAGTTGAGCTGGAAAATCAATCGCCCCCTCCGCCGGGAAGCCTGCCAGGTCCATGTCTCGTGGAAGAGGAAAGATGGAACCACCCCGGAAGAACCCCTGCGTTGGGCCTTCCGCATCGATCCCGAAGGCTCTTACATGCCGCTCCACTGATATCGCGCCCCTTTCTTGTCACCCAACTTTCTCTCCTGACTCTTCATGTTCGCTTCGCTCTCCGATTCCCTCGACAAGACCTTCCGCAACCTCCGTGGGGTTGGGAAAATCTCTGAAAAGAACATCACCGATGCTCTCAAAGAAATTCGCCTGGCCCTGTTGGAGGCCGATGTCGAGTTCACCGTGGCCAAAACCTTCATCGAGCACGTCAAAGAAAAGGCCATGGGCACCGAGGTGCTCAAAGCCGTCAAACCCGGAGAACAAATCGTCAAAATCTTCCACGACGAACTTGCCGAACTTCTCGGGGGCGACCAAGTGCCGCTGAATCTTGAAGCACCTGCACGCATCCTTCTTTGCGGCCTGAATGGTGCCGGTAAAACCACCACCGCTGCCAAGCTCGCGGGACGCCTCAAGCGCGAAGGTCGCAAACCGCTTCTCGTCGCCTGTGACCTCTATCGGCCCGCCGCCATCGATCAGCTCGCCACCGTCGGCGGACAAGTCGGCGTCCCGGTCTATACCCCGGATACCAGCGAATCGGATGTCGTCAAAGTGGCTCAGGACGCCCTCTCCTGGGCCTCCAACCAAACCCACGACGTCCTGATCTTTGACACCGCTGGCCGCCAGGAGATCGACGAACGCCTCGTCCAAGAACTTCAGCGCCTCCACAGCTTCCTCACGCCCGGAGAAACCTTGTTGGTGGCCGACGCCGCCACCGGCCAAGGAGCCGTGTCTGTGGCCCGCCACTTCGATGAGGCCGTTTCCATCTCGGGAATCATCCTCACCAAGCTGGATTCCGACGCCCGAGGCGGAGCCGCGCTCTCCATGCGGGCCGTCACCGGAAAGCCCATCAAATACGTCGGCGAAGGCGAGAAACTGGATCAACTCTTCGAATTCCACCCCGACCGCATGGCAGACCGCATCCTCGGCATGGGGGACGTGGTCGGCATGGTCGAGCAAGTCGCTGCCCGCATCGACGAGAAAGATGCCATGAAATCGATGGAGCGACTGGCCTCCGGAAAATTCGATTTCTACGACTTCCTCGACCAGATGAAGATGATCTCCAAGCTGGGCGACATGAAAGGCCTGATGGGCCTCCTCCCCGGCTTCAACAAGATCAAGAAACAGCTTCCCGATGCGGCATTCGACCCCAAACGCATGAAGCGCACCGAGGCCATCGTTCTCTCGATGACTCCCGACGAACGTCGCCGTCCTGAAATCATCAAAGCCTCTCGCCGCCGTCGCATTGCCGCCGGATCCGGAGTCGACATCATCGAAGTCAATCGTCTCCTGAAACAGTTTGGGGAGATGCGCAAGATGATGCGCTCCCCAGGAAAAATGCAGAAAATGATGGGCGGCCTCGGAGGTGGCATGCCTGGAATGGGCAAAGGCAAAGCCGGCAAGGGTGGATTCCCGGGCATGGGTGGATTTCCCGGTCTCGGCAAAGGCGGCATGCCCGATATGAGCCAGCTCGGCGATCTCGGCGACATCGACAGCCTCCTCAAAGGTCTCCCTCCCAAGAAGCGCTAAGCCGATTCGGCCCAGACGCCCTCAGCGGCGCGCCCTCCGCTTCTGGCATCGACGATGAAGTCGACGCCATTTCGGACGAACACACCGTGACAAAAGCCATCGGAGCCGCCCTACCAGAAGGCGGCACCAGTCGGGTTTTTTCAAGGGTTTCAAAATCGATTCCCCGCAGAAAAAGAAATCCCTGTTCTCTGGGGAATCTTCTGAAAAACAAAAACCTACGGCGACGACGAGACTTTTCTTCTTCTCCCCCTCCCGCCACCCCGCTCTCTCCATCGGACACCGTCTCACCCGGGAAATCCCCACCTCGAAATCAACCCGACGGCTCGCCTAGTCCCAATGGGAGATCGCGAGCCTAAAAAAACGGGAGGCGCGGTGATCCCCCCTAGGTCTCACCGCGCCCCCCAACACACCAACCGAAGGCATCGAGGCGGCGCTCCCCCAAGCGCGATGTTGCCTCGGCTAAATTGGCGGTTATCTCCAAGGGTTGTCCCTCCCTTGTCGACAGGTAGGGGCTAGCATGCTTTCGGTGAGATTTACGTAACGTCATCACGTAATCCCCGCGCTCCCTTAGGGTCTCGTCTCCTTGACTGAAATTTTATGAAATCCTGACAATCAAACGCTCAGAGAAGCCTCCATACGATTTCCCCGCCTTTCAGTTTGAAAAAAATTTTCCATCGCGGCGTCCCGCGGCCTGCTTTTTCTCATCCCTGAACGGTTTCGTTCCACTTCGCCTATTCCGACCCGTTCATCAAAAGGTATCCGCCTCACCCGCAAGATACGCTTCCATGGACCGAGCGAGTTCCACCCCTTTGGGACTCAAACGGAACGAACAAAAGCGCCGATCCCCTTGAGGTTCGGTACGCGCGCCTAGCCCGAGCGCCTCCATCCGATTAGCAATATGCGTCACCAAGGTCTTCGAAACTTCGACCCGCCGAGCAAGGTCGCTAAGCGCTGAAATATGGCGATCCGTCTTGGCGAGGACCAGAAACACCTGAATCGCACTGACCGATAGCTCCAACCCGCGCAGAGCCTGCAGTACCCGTCCAAAACGCTCTAAAGAATGAAACGCCACCGTCGGCAATCTTGGTGTTTTTCTCGATCTTCTCATCCTCTCTTGAGATGGCTGAAGGCTTTGCAAAACTCTTGATCAAGCGAGCCATCCCTACCCTCACGGGCCGGTCCTTGAAATCGGCTTCGCCACCTGTCCGTCTTGGACGTTTCTCCGATCACCCATCTTGGGGAAAACATAACGATCGCATTTCGCATAAAACTCAACCGTCTCGAGTCCTGACCGATCACCTGCAATGCCCCCCTGTTTACACAAAGAACACCCATCCAACATAAGCAATCATCATGCCCAAAGACACCGAAAGAATGACAAACGCATCTCAAACCCACTCGATGATTTCCCCCCATCATCGACTCACCTCCTCGCCCTAACTCAAAGTCGTCAAAATGATCACATTCCCAATTGCACTTCGGTATCTTCAAAATTTCCAAAGCGCGATGAATTCGTCGACCGATCGGCCTTCGAGGAACAACCCCTGGGTTCTTGAGGCCATATCCTCCGTCCTTAGCGTGCCCGCTCAAAGAAGCCCACCTCGTCGGCCTGACGGGACCTCCGAAACCACCTCGACCTCTTCCTACGAAAAAGATCCCTCCCCACTCACCTCGCAAGCTTGCTCCACGCCGACCCCTGGCACCCCAGACCGTCCACAGTACGGTCCTCTTCACGGTCGGTTGGGTGAGTTCTAAAAATTCGTGGTTTTGGGTCGCCTGAAAATGTCGATCCCGGCTTCGCTGAGCCGACAAGACGATCAGTCACTCTTCGATCTGCGAACAAGGTGAGTCACAACTGGCATCTTCGCGTCCATAAAAAAGAAGCACCGACCAAAGAGCGCCTTCATTCCGAAATCGTCGAATCGATTGGGGCCGTCCGGAGTCATCAGCACCTCGTCCGTCGCCAAGGCATTCAGGTGATTCTGGCGAATGATCTCGAAGTGCTTTTGAGTGACCTCTTCCAACACAACAGAATACGCGGGATGATTGTAGGAAATCAGAAGGTTCCCATCATCCATGGGAAGAGGATTCATATCGGGATGAAACCCGAAGATCTCTGAAACAATCTCAAGCGCGGCTTTTGCAGCGGCATCCTCCGAAAGGCCCTCGGGAATCACCACGCAGGTTCCATGCTTCAACACAACAAAGTCCTGTTTGCCATCGGTGTAATATCGAAATCGATCCATGATGGTATCGATGGGGAGGACAATATCAGGCTCCCAAGAAGGGACCGGAGGCATCGGCTTCATTGATTTCTCTGAATGCGAAGTGAGCGGATAGGATTCCAAAAGTGGACTCCCATGTTGAAATGGGAGGCGCCATCGGGCCTTCACCCCATCAAAAGCGGAAAGGTTCGAGCTGGCAGAGGCTTTTTGGTGCTTTTGTCTTCGGACCCCCCGGCCCATTGACGCAGCGCCTCTGCCAGCCCTTCACCCTTACACCCACGCCGTCCCTGGCGCGGTGTAAATCTGTTGGAAAGGAGTTGGTACATCGGATCGATATCCCTCATCAGCAATGCTCCGAGTTCGGATATCACAGGAATCACCCCGGCGACCCTCCACCCCATCAAGACCCTTTCGATGCGGCAGCTCACGACCTCCAGTCCCGCTCAAAATCCCAAGAGATTCCTGGTGAGATCGAAGGAGAACTTTGTCTTCGATCGATCGAGGAAATTTCCCAAGAACGGGTTGAAGACACAAGCGGTCACACAACGCAACCGTGAAGCTGGCGCTAATCGACAATGGTAATAAGGGGGAGAATGTTGGGGAGAGAACCTCGGCATGGGTCACATTGACCGCCCCCGAAGGACTGCCCGGACCTTGTCTCCTACCCCGTTGCTGGTCAAGGGGAAAGACAGGTAAAAGTTCGAATACCCCCCAAATGGGGGGTGTTTTAGACGGCTGAGGAACCCTCGATTTTGGCGACTCCTTCCTCGGCACTTTGCTTGCCCAATCCTTCGAGATACGTTGATTCAGGCCCCGTTCCTATGCTTCTCGCATTCCACAAACCCTTCGATGTGCTGAGCCAATTCACCCCGGAGAATCCTGGTCAGCGCACCTTGGCAGAGTTCGGGTTTCCACGTGGGGTCTGGCCCATCGGCCGGTTGGATCGGGATTCCGAAGGGCTCCTGATTTTGAGCGACGAAAAACCCCTGGTGGATCGTCTTCTTCATCCCCGTTCCAAGCAGCCCAAAACGTACTTCGCCCAGGTGGAAGGCATCCCCGAACCGCTCGCATTGCAGCGTCTGACGGACGGCTCCCTGACCATTCAGGGCCATCGTTGTGCTCCGGCAAAAGCTCATCTGCTCGATCCGCAACCCGATATCGCTGCCCGAGTCCCTCCCATTCGTGTCCGTCGAGAAATCCCCGATTGCTGGATTTCCCTCACCCTGATCGAAGGCAAAAACCGGCAAGTCCGCCGCATGACCGCTGCCGTTGGACACCCCACCCTTCGCCTGATCCGCATGGCGATCGGATCACTCCATCTTCACAACCTCCCGCAAGGGCAATGGAGAGAAATCACGGGAGATGACCGATCTCGCCTGCTGCGCGGCCGCTAACTCCACCCATCACAGCTTCACCTTGAAAAAGTCCATCATCACCTGCCGGTAGACGGACCGCTTAAAGCCAGGCACCCAATCGAGATCAAATTCATCCGGCCAAATCCATCGATGGCGGCCAAACTCACGGGGCCTCTGCTGAGTATCCACCTCCGGCGCACCGGGATTCAGTTCGCAAAGGAAATAGGTTTGTTCCTGACCATCGAAGCCGTGCTTCTTCAGCTTCTTTTCCCGAACCTCCGGAGGATAGAGATAACGGTAGCCGCCCTTCGAATCGAGAATCCGATAGGTCTCCGGTTTCAGTCCGATTTCCTCGCGAATTTCCCGTCGAAAGCCATCGATCAAGGCCTCTCCATCATCCACTCCTCCTTGGGGAAATTGCCAGGCTCCAGGCATCTGCCAGCGTTCACAAATCAGCAGGTCCCCTTGGGAACGCACCATCAAACCGGCTACGTTGGGACGAAATCGCTTCATCGACAAACGATTGCGGAGACCGCTCCGAGCATCAACCCTTGATTGTTTTCACGAAAACTTGCGAAGAAGCTGGCCATCATTTCCCGTAAAGTATCGATCCCATCCATGAAAAAATTGCCACTCTTGCTGCTCTTTGGGTTTTTGCTCCAAGCTCTGTGCGCGCAAACGCCTAGCAATTCCGACACCAACGGCGACGAAACTACCGACTCGTCCTCAAGTGAGAATGCCAACGCGGTCGACGCGGTCGGGGACCAAGGATTCTGGGAAGCAAGCCTGCCGGGAGGCACCTACGTCGTGGCCCTCAACCGAATCTGCTCCGTCAGCATGCAGGAATACCTGCTCGACGGGAATCTGGTGGTCAACGAACTCAACATCGACACCACCGGAAGAGCCATCGCCCGATTCTATTTCATTCAACCGCTGGCCGAAGCCACTCAACTCAGCGGAGTCACCCGCGCCGTCGAACGAGGTCGCGAAATGATCGACCGCGCATCAGGAAAGGTCGGCATAGAAGCCCACAACATGGCCCAGAAAACCTACCCCTCCACCACGCATGCCGGCATGATCGAATACCGGGTACTCGACCGCGCCGACCTCGATGTAATATTCCAAAGCGCCCTGCGTGCTTGGAAATCGGGAAAGGGGCGAAAAGTCACCGTGCAGTGACTCATCGAGACGGCTTGGTCGCTTCCTGGCTCTCCTCCCGAATCCTCTCAAATAGGCTTTTCCCGACGTCAAAAAGATCGGCGCCGTCGCGGAGAATCTTCGTGGCTTCTTCAATCGGGTCTCCTTCCCCATCGATGGCCCGCTGGGCACGCTTGAGAAGATCGTTCCCCTGCTGCAGCAACT
The DNA here is from genome assembly GCF_014201715.1 of Haloferula luteola. Taxonomy (GTDB): domain Bacteria; phylum Verrucomicrobiota; class Verrucomicrobiia; order Verrucomicrobiales; family Akkermansiaceae; genus Haloferula; species Haloferula luteola. Next base: position 155,236 of record NZ_JACHFD010000011.1, on the reverse strand, counting down.
CGGGATGCTCCGCCAGACCTTGCAGCATTTCGGGCGACACAGCATCACGCGTGAACTTCAACACCCGCTCCCCAGTCTCTGGCAATTGCTCAAACATGCGCAGTCCCGCTGCCGCAATCAACCGAGCCGTGAGATCCTCGTGAGGATCATCGGTCGTTCCCGACAATTGCACGGTCGTCCACAATAGACCCCGCTCACCCGCTCGAAACACCTGTGTCTCAGCACCGGGGATCAAGGCCAAAGTTCCGGGGGTCAAGCCGAGCCGGATCTGCCCACGAAGCGCGCGATGGGGCCCGATCACCACATCGCCGGTCACCCGAATCAGGCCTTCGCTGGAGAGGACCAGATGCTTGAGGGATAAGGTTTCATCCATTTTGAGGAAATCGGTCGATGCTTCGCTGAGATTCAGCCTCCGGAACCGTGGATTTCCCCCATAGGCCCCGAGCGCATCCAGGATCGGAAGCCCAGTCAACACGCCGTTCTGCAAATTCACTCGCCCCTCCACAACCTCGCGTTCGGGCCCCCGCTTGAATTTCATATGAGCCTCAAACTCTCCGTCCAAACGCTTCTTCCAGTCCTCCGGAAGCACCTCCGATAGGTCGCCATCCCGCAGATCTCCATCAAAGGCATGCTCCCCAGTAGCGAGATTGGATTCGCCGCTCAACGTCAGCATCGCTCGCTGAAACAGACGAAAAACCGCCTCATTCAAATACACCCTGTCTTCCTGATAGCGCAGCTGTGCTTGCTCCAAATGCCAGCTCGGCACCTTTTCCCAAGGGAAACTCAGCACCCCTCCGGTTCCTGTTGCTTCGTAGGCCCCGCGGGACGAGGTGGGCTGAATCCGCCATCGGGTGCCCTCCAAAGTGAATGCGCCTTCCGGCCGAATCACGCGGAGGATCGACTCGTCCACGATCAACTCCGTCAAATCCACCTCATTCGGAGTCAGGCCATCATACCATCGGGGCGATTTTTTGGGAGTCTCCCCTCCCGGCACTCCGCCTTCACGAGAATGTTGAGCTTCCTTTTTGGCACCCGGCTCCACTTCTACGAGCAGCCTCCCCACTCGTCCGTCGCGCAATTCCACCACCCCATCGCGAAGCTTCGATAAGCCGATGTCCAGAGACATCCGGTCCGCCTCCACTCGCTTCACGATCTCACTCCCTGCAGCCGAAAACGACGGAGTCCGCACGGTCGTGCCCTCCCAGCGAAACGGTCCGAAGGTCGCCTCGGCCTTCAGACCCTTTCCCGCCTCTCGTTCCAACATATGGCGAAATTCCTCGCCGTGCAGCCAATGCCGCAGCCCGATCCAAGCCGCCAGCATGCCGACCAAAGCTACCGAACCCACCACCAACAAGGCTTTGATCCACCCGGGCTGTGCCCTCTCCGTTCGCTTTCTCGCCCGACGACTCATCCTCCGCAGCATGCCTGGAAACCGCCCTTCCGCAAGCCGCTTGCACCCGGCGAACGACTGCCTAAAGTCGCGCCATGCAAGAGGAAATCACGCTCCAACGCGAAGTCGACGCCATCCAGATCCCCAGCGGCGACACCATCACCCTTCCCGCCGGCACTCCGGTTTACATCACCCAACGGCTGGGCGGCACCTTCACGGTCGCCACTTCCGCAGGCCTCGCTCGGATTTCCTCGAAGGATGCGGATGCCATGGGCATCGATCTCGAAGCGGAGAAAGAAAAGGTCGCTGCGGCCGAAGCCCTCAAGGATGCCCCCATCGAGGATCAAGTCTGGGCCCAACTCAAGAGCGTCTACGACCCTGAGATTCCAGTCGATATCGTCAACCTCGGTCTGGTTTACGATTGCTCGATCACCGAAGAAGACGGTCAGACCGTCGTCGGCGTCAAAATGACGCTCACCGCTCCCGGTTGCGGCATGGGTCCCGTCATTGCCGCCGATGCCCAGGCGAAAATCATGACCATTGAAGGGGTCGATGATGCCCGCGTTGAACTCGTCTGGGATCCCGCCTGGAACCAGGACATGATTTCCGAAGAAGGGAAAATGAAGCTCGGGATGATTTGACCTCCTTGCAATTCGGCTGCGGGGCATCAGGCTGCCCGTCCGCATGAAGTCACCCCGCCGCGCAGCCGTTTCCATTCTCCGAGCCTGGGCCAAGGGCCACGTCTATGCCGAGAGCCTGATCGAAAGACACGCCTCTCGCAACAACCTATCGGCCTCGGATCGAGGACTCCTGAATGCCATCGTTCTCGGCGTCCTCCGCCACCGCAGGTTGCTCGACCATTGGATCGGTGAGCTGAGAAAAGGGAAACTCGACCACGAGACGCGCGACATCTTGCGCGTCGGGCTCTGCCAACTGCTCATCCTGCAACTTCCCGACCACGCCGCGGTGTTTGAAACCGTCAACCTCGGCAAATCTCCTGTCCGGGGCCTGATCAATGCGGTCATGCGCAAAGCAGCAGCGACCAAAAAATCGCTCCTCGATCTTTCCGAGCTGCCCCCAGCCATCGCGCACTCTCATCCCGATTGGCTCTACAACCGATGGCGCAAAGCCTTCGGCCCTGAGGCCACCCTCGAGTTGATGGCATTCAACAACCTGCCAGCGCCCACCGTTGCGCGCATCAACCCCCTCGCCCCGGAAGCGACAGACCCGCCCGCAGGCTCCAACGAGTCCCTCCCCGCAGGGTATTTTCAGATCGATGGACCGATCCCCACCGAATGGCTCACCAAGGGCACGATTTACATCACCGATCCCGCCACCCGCCACGGCATCGAGCTCCTCGCTCCGCAGCCCGGGGAACAGATTCTCGATGCCTGTGCCGCCCCCGGAGGCAAAGCCTTCCTGATCGCCGCGGCAGGGGGTTCCGGCCAGGGACTGACCTGCACCGACTCCAACGAAAAGCGATTGCCTCGTCTCCGAGAAAACCTTTCACGGCTCCACATCACTCCCGATTCCATTCAAGCCCACGACTGGACTCAACCTGCTCCAACAAAATGGCACGGTGCTTTTGACGCGATCCTTCTGGACGTCCCATGCTCGAATACCGGCGTGTTTCGCCGTCGTGTCGACGTGCGATGGCGGCTCCGTCCTCAGGACATCACCGACCTCACCCGGATCCAGCAATCCATTCTTGAGCAGGCTCTCCCTTGCCTGAAGCCCGGCGGTCGCCTCGTCTACTCGACCTGTTCCATCGAAGCGGAAGAAAATGACGAGCTTCTCCAGCAATTCGTCGAACTCCATCCCGATTGGCAGATCACAGAAACCCGGCAGGCCCTCCCTCAAATCGACGGCACCGATGGGGCTTTTGCCGCTGTCCTGCGCCGCCGTAGCTCGTTTGATTGAGGGATCGCTTGTCATCCCCGTCCCTGCTTTTGGAAACGTTCTCTGATAAAAAATCCCAGCTCCTGATGGGGACATTCGCGAAAATTTTTTGTCACTCGTCTCATCGAACTTTTCTCCAATTCCACTGATTTTCAGTGGATCGCTTCCCATCGTGGGCGCCTTCGCCCGATTCTCTGTGGCTTCCCGATTCTGACTTCTCCCATTCTGGCAGGAATGGCGTTATCACTGCTTGCAGATGGCGCAATTCGCCCAGGAAAATCAACATCGGGCGAAGGATCAACCCAATCACTTCAGCATGAAAACCCTTGGAATTTCGCTGCTCTTTGCAGCTTCTCTGCCCGCCTTTGCCCAAAAAATGGGCGATCCCGTCACCATCGATGCCTTTGGCAAATCCGACTGGGTGCAAGGAGAAGCTCCCGCCACCTGGGAACCCGGCAAACTTTACATCATCGAGTGCTGGGCCACTTGGTGCGGGCCCTGTGTCGCCGCGATCCCACACGTCGATGAACTCTACGACAAATACTACGATCAAGGCCTGCGAGTCATCGGCATGAACGTCTGGGAAGACGGAAAATCGAAGGTCGTCGACTTTGTCAAAGATAAGGGAGAGGGCATGTCCTATCCCGTCGCTTACGTGGGCAAAGGCGGCACCTTCGAAGAAACTTGGCTGAAACCCGCGGAAGTTCGCGGTATTCCTCACGCTTTTGTCGTGCAGGACGGAAAAGTCCTCTTCACCTGCCATCCCATGCAACTGAGCGAGGAAGTCATCGAGAACCTCCTCAAAGGAGGCGAGGTCGCTGAGACCACCGTCACCAACCTGATGGAATCTCGCCGCAAACAGGAAGCCACTGGCAAGGTCCTGCAAAGCATCATGCAAGCCTCCGCCCAAAAGGATGCCCCTGCCCTGCATGACGCCTTGGAAGAACTCCGGAAGATTGACCCCAATCATGGGTTCCTCGCCACTTTCGGTGTCGACTACCAACTGCTCACCGAGGACTGGGATGGCGCTGCTTCTGCCCTTTCCAAGGACGCGGAAAAGGAACAACCCGCCATTTCCATGATGTCGATCGCCAAGCGCTTGGTGGAACTCCCGGAGTCGCCGAATTCTCTCCGCTCCACCGTGGCCGAGCTGTTCACCAAGCAGCTGGAGGCCAAAACCGTCCACCCTCTCCAATACACCGTGCTTTCCAAACTGGAATGGGCGATGGGTGAAAAAGATGCCGCCAAGGCAAGCGCTCAAAAAGCACTCGACTGGACTCACACCCCGGAAGGCGCCGAGATTCCCTCCGAGCCCTTCGAAAAACTCACCAAGTCGCTGGATGAAGGGGTGATGCCGAGCGACGACCAGATGCAGGCTTGGTTCCAGGAAGCCACGGCCAAACGTCAGCCTACCGCCAACGGCTGAGTTCCCTCCCCTCAACTTCACCCCCATCCGGAATGTCCCATCGGCATTCCGGATTTTTTATGTCTGCGGGATGCATGCATCCCATCGAATCCAACATCCCTTCGCTTGCCCTAACGCATCGAACTTGTCATGAAATCAAGGGTGAAAGTCCCTTTTCAGGTCCTTGCCTTCCTTGTCTCGGTCTTGAACCTCCTTCTCCCGGCTCACGCCCAATCCGGTGGAAATCCTCGCACTTCGCCACCCGCCACCTTAGAATTCTGGAATCGAGAGCTGGTCACCTTTCGCGCCACTCTCGCAGGTCTCACCCCTGAGGAGCGCCTCGATACCACTCTCAAGAACCTTCGCGATCTCCCCGAATTCTCTCCCTACCAACCCATCATCCATCACCCCATTGAAGCAGGAAGTCTCAGGGGAGTGGCGTTCGAGATTGATGGCCATCGGCTCTTTGTCCTCGTCCCCGCAGACCTCGATCCTACGACCGGGCGCACCCTCGAGCAGGAGGCCGAACTCGTGCATGACCAGCTCGAGAGTCTCCGCCAAGCCTGGCTCGCCCAGCGCAGTCCGCAGGTCCTCCTGCGTGGCGTGCTCATCGCCATCCTTTCCACAGCGGTATTTGCAGGAGTGCTCATCCTCCTCCGAAAACTTGGCAAATGGCTGAAGCGACTCTTTGTCCAACGCGCCATCCGACTTCGTCAGCTCAAGCGGGCCCACCTCGATCTCCGCCCGGTGCTCTTGATTCTTGTCCGCCGATTGGTGGGCCTGATTGTGGCCTTCCTCGGCTTTTCCGCCACCTACCTGTGGATCACGGAAATTCTTAGCCTCTTCCCCTTCACCGCGCCCTGGTCCATCGTCTTGGGAAACCAGCTGGTGCTGCTCTTCGGATCGCTCGCCATGAAAACCGTGGGCGCACTTCCGTCCATCCTCGTGGTCATTGTGCTCTTCTTTCTGACCCGTGGAACCGTCCGCATCGTCGATCAAATGCTGGCCAGCTTCGAAGCCACCGAAGAAGAAGGCCAGTTCCTCGGCAAAGACACCGCCCGCGCCACCCGCCGCATCGCCGGACTCGCCATCTGGATCGCCGGACTGATCATCGCCTATCCCTACATTCCCGGATCGGATAGTCCTGCCTTCAAAGGCATTGGAGTTCTTCTCGGACTGATGATGTCCGTCGGTTCAAGCGGCTTCGTCAATCAACTCATGAGCGGCTTTGTCGTGCTCTATTCCGGGGCCGTTCGCTCCGGCGAATATGTTCGTATCAATGACCTCGAAGGTACCGTCATCGACATCGGTCTCCTCTCCACCAAACTCCTCACCCCGAAACGGGAATACATCACCGTTCCTAACGCTGTCATCATCTCCAAGGAGACGCATAACTATTCGCGAATCGAAGGAGAGTCCACCGATCGGTGCGAATACGCCACCAGTGTCACCATTGGCTACGACGCCCCCTGGCGCCAAATCCACCAACTCCTTCTCAACGCCGCGACCCACACCCCAGGCATCCGCCATTCCCCAGCACCACGGGTCTTTCAAACGGCGCTCTCCGACTATTACGTCGAATATGAACTGCGCTTCGTCCCCGCCGAACCCAGCCGGAAGGGATTGATTCTCTCCGACTTGCACCAACGCATTCAGGATCAGTTCAGCACCGCCGGAGTCCAAATCATGTCTCCGCACTTCGTCTCCCAACCGGCAGATCCCGTCCTTCCCCTACCGTGGCCTCCCAAATCCCCCGAAACCGCGGCACCGGCTTCCGACGACACCTGCCAACCTGATTCAACATCCGAAGTCCAACCCTCTTCATCTCTTAATGAGACTCATTCCAGCGATCCCGATGTTTGAGGTTTCATGAAAATATTTTGATGTGGGATATCCGACCCAGACTTCCCTTTATCCTTCATCGGCAACCCTTTACAAAACATCATTCCGCATGATTCCGGAATGAACTATCCGAATTGCATTGCGCCACCTCAAAATTTCTTAGATATTTTTAACGGATGTTTTGATTTCCATCCGATTCATTTGATTCTCAGAAACTAAGAAACTTCAAATATGAGAAAAATGGCTCAAAATTACCGTTGGTATGCCTACCTCGGATGTGCGCTCCTCGGAGTGGCCTCCGCTCAGGAAAAAACCCCGAACATTCTGGTGATTTGGGGAGACGACATCGGTTGGCAAAACGTGAGCGCCTATGGCATGGGGACCATGGGCTACACCACGCCTCGACTGGATTCGATCGGAATGGAAGGCATTCGCTTCACCGACCACTACGCTCAACCTTCTTGCACAGCGGGCCGTGCGGCCTTCATCACCGGGCAGTATCCGATCCGTTCCGGGATGACGACCGTGGGGCAACCGGGTGACGCTCTCGGTTTGCAGGCTGCTTCGCCTTGCCTCGCAGAAGTTCTCAAAGGCGCAGGCTACGCCACCGGCCACTTCGGGAAAAATCATTTGGGTGACCGCAACGAACACCTCCCCACCGCGCATGGTTTTGACGAGTTTTTCGGCAACCTCTACCACCTCAACACTCAGGAAGAAGCGGAACAGCGGGACTACCAGAACTTCGGCAAAACCTTCTCTGGATCACTCGAAGCCTACGAGGAACGCTTTGGAACCCGGGGAGTGATTCATTCCTTCGCAACCGATACCGAGGATCCCACCGATCAGCCAAGATTCGGCAAAGTCGGAAAACAGAAGATCGAAGACACAGGTCCTCTCACCCAGGAGCGCATGAAGAACTTCGACGCGGAGGAAGTGATTCCTAAAGCCGAAGATTTCATGCTCAAGGCCAAAGATGACGGAAAGCCGTTCTTCGTTTGGCTCAATACCACTCGCATGCACCTCTACACTCGTCTGGACGAGAAGTGGAAATACGCCGCCGAGAACGTCTCATCAGAAGCCGATATCCACGGCTCTGGCATGCTACAACACGACCATGACATCGGCCTGGTGCTCGATTTCCTCAAAGAGAACGGGCTCGATGAAAACACCATCGTGTGGTATTCCACCGACAATGGACCGGAGCACTCTTCCTGGCCCCACGGAGCGACCACGCCCTTCCGCGGAGAGAAAATGACCACCTATGAAGGTGGAGTCCGCGTCATCTCCATGCTGCGTTGGCCAGGAGTCATCAAGGCGGGCCAAGTTCTCAATGGCATCCAAGCGCATCAGGACATGTTCACCAGTCTGGCCGCGGCGGCCGGAGTGGAGGACGTGGCTGAAAAGATGAAAGAGGAAAAGCATCAGATGATCGATGGCCTCAACAACCTCCCCTGGTGGGAAGGAGAGGCCGAATCGTCTGCCCGCAACTCCCTCTTTTACTATTACGAGTCCAAGCTGACGGCGGTCCGCATGGGTCCCTGGAAGTTCCACTTTTCCACCAAAGAGAACTACTACGACAATCTGGTCCCCCGCACCGCGCCACTCGTCTTCAATCTGCGCATGGATCCATTCGAATCCTACTCCAGCACGGATGCCTACGGGCATCTCATGCAAAAGGTATCCTGGCTGATGCAACCCATGGGAGTGCTGATGCAGGAACACCTGAAATCACTGGCCGAATATCCCCCCGTCCAGGGCGGGAAGTCCTTCGACATGTCGAACGTCGTCCAGGAGTTCATCAACAAGAGCGCTCAGTAGCGCCCTTGGATCCGCCCAACCCCTCTTCGTTCCATAACACCGATGGGACGAAGAGCGAGTTTCCATCCAGGAGCGATGGTGGCCCGTGAACCCACCATTCGCACGGCCCCTCATTTCAACTTCCGGCCACACCATGATTCCTTCTGGACGCGAATCTTCGATCGTCCGCCCGCAGTCCTTTTCTTTGGAGTGCGACAATCTACCCGAATACTCCTACCGACTTCGCGGACCTTGGGAGCTGGTTCATGAGCAACTCAGCCCTGGGGATGCAGGAGCGCGAGCGAATGGCATCATCTGGGGCAAAAATGCCATCTATCACGAGTTTGTTGAAAGTGACATCCGATTCTTAGGACAACTTCACCCCGGATCTCTTGTGTTGGCGATTCCTGACGATGCGTCCCGATTGGGGAGCTACTGGGGAAAGCCCTGCCCGTCATCGTCTTTGGTGTATTTCGACTCACACAGAGAAATCGATATTTCATTGAAGAACTTATCCGGATCGATGGTCGTGCTCAACGAAGAAGAGTTCATGATTGCACTCGATCAAGCTGGGGGACTGGAATCCCTCAAACTTAAGGGCCACCATTATCTTCAGCTCCTGCCTCAACGGCTCAGCCACCTCAGGAATCTGTGGGCGGGCATGGCCGAAACCTCCCTGGCACCTTCCGATTTTTCGATCTCTCAATACGTCGCGGAAAGTCTGGCCCAATGCGCTCCGATCTCATCAGGGCGCACCATCCGCTCCCGCAAACGGACTTCTACGATCAAGGAACTCGTTGATCTTTGGGAAAGAGGCGAAATGCCCCTCTCCCTTCGCGAATCATCTCTCCAGTTGGGAATCAACCAACGAACCTTGAGCAATTGGTTCAAAATGGAAACAGGTCTCCCTCCCCACCAATACCTCCTTCGTCGTCGCCTCAACCTTGCCTATTCGCAACTTCTTCAGGCGACCCCTTTGGAGACTTCCGTCGCGGACATTGCCTTCTCTATCGGGTTCACCGAGTTGGGTCGATTTGCTGGCCGCTTTCGCCAGCTCTTCGGCTGCTTGCCCTCTCAGGTCCTTCGCCAAATCCCTCCGCCGGGCTCTCATTGGGTCCAACTCGGAAACGCTGCCTAAGCTCACGCTCATCGACGTCAACACCATGAAATCAAAACCCTTGCTTCACATCACCGGTTGGATCCTTCTTTCGCTGGCGGCTCAGGCACCGGCTCAGGACTCACTCCTGGATCGCCCCCAACTCGGAGGAAATCTCTTGGGTCTCCGGGACCTACTGGGGGCCCATGGCACGGAACTCCGCCTGGAATCCACCCAGTTTTATTACGGTGACCTCGCCGGCTCGGGTCCGGAGAAGTTGGAGCTTGGAGGAAAGACCGATGTGTTTTTTGCCATGGATGGCCAAAAGGCAGGCTTGTGGCCCGGATTGTTTCTCAATGTCCACGGGGAGTATCGCTACGGTGATGCTTCCGCCGCCGCCGGCACTCTCACCCCGGTGAATGCTGCCATGCTTTCTCCGCGGGACCAGGATGACGTTTTCGGCTTCACCCATGTCGTCCTCACTCAGGCCTTCAGTGAGTCGGTGCTACTTTCGGTCGGAAAATTCAACACGGTCGACCTTGCGGACCGGACTTTCCTCGGTGGCCGAGGAGTCGAAGGGTTCATGAACACCTCCTTCGTCGCTCCACCGATCGCTGGCCGCACCATTCCCGTATCGACCTTGGGCGCGATCCTGAGCGTGCTAGACGAAGGCAAACCGCTCTTCAACCTCGGGATCCTCGACTCTCGATCGTCTGGAACCGACTCCGGGCTCGATGGACTGGACGACGAGGAACTCACGATCATTGCAGATTACACCTTTTACACTCAATGGGGAGGACACACCGGCACGCATACCTTCTCCGGAAGCTATTCCACCCTCAATGCTTACTCGTTTGATGCGTCAGACTATCTCCGGCCACCCACCGGCGGCCCGATCATTGCCTTCCAACAAAGTGATTCCTGGCAACTCACCTATCTCTTCGAACAGTATCTCTGCGAGTGGGGGGACGAATCAAAAAACGGCTGGGGGATTTTCGGAATGCTCGCCTGGTCCGACGGCAATCCCAATCCATTCGAATACAGCGCCGTGCTGGGCCTCGGAGCCAATGGCGTTTGCGCCGCAAGACCTCATGACCGCTTTGGCGTCGGGCTTTTCTGGAACGGCGTAAGCCGGGCCTTAAAAAGCACCGTTCGCCCCCTCACCCGCATCGACGACGAATATGGAGTCGAGCTTTTCTACGACGCTGCCGTGACCCCATGGCTCCATTTCGGGGCCGATGTTCAGTTCGTCCACCCCGTCCTCTCGGGCAATGACGACGCGATTTTCGCAGGCCTCCGTAGCCGGGTGATTTTCTAACGTCATTCATCTCATCCTTCGCTCACACCTATGAAAACGTCCCTTATCCTTTCGCTTCCGTTGATCGTCGCTCCCTCGCTTCATGCGCAGGACGCCGATCTTGCCAAGCAACTCGCCAATCCGGTCAGCTCTCTGATCAGCCTCCCGTTCCAAGGCAATCTCGACTTCGGCATCGGCCCTGGAGCCGGACAGAAGTTCACCACCAACATCCAGCCGGTAATTCCATTCGCCCTCAACGATGATTGGAACCTCATCTCGCGGACCATCCTTCCCGTGGTCGACGTCGAGGGCACCCAGTTGGGCGGATTGGGAGATGAATTCGGTCTCGGCGACGTCGTTCAATCCTTCTTCGTCTCTCCCCAATCGAGCGACCCGATCTGGGGTCTGGGCCCCGTGCTTCTCCTGCCCACCGCAACCGATTCGGTTCTCGGGGGCGAAAAGTGGGGAGCGGGCCCCACCGGCGTCATGCTCAAGCAACAAGGCAGTTGGACCTACGGCACTTTGGTCAATCACCTTTGGGATTTCGCCGGAGACGATTCCCGATCCTCCGTCAATGCCACCTTCATCCAACCCTTCGTCAGCTACATCACTGACTCCAAGACCACCTACACGATCAACGTGGAATCCACCTACGACTGGACCTCTCATCAATGGTCCGTGCCCGTCAACTTCGTCGTCAACCAGCTCTTCACTGCCGGGGGGCAACCTTTTCAGCTCTTTGGCGGCGTCCGCTATTACGTGGAGAAACCCACCCAAGGCCCGGATTGGGGCCTCCGCTTCGGAGTGACTTTTCTTTTCCCGAAATAGACACGGGGCATTCCGGATTGATCCCGTGCCGGGAGTGGTTGAAACTCCCGCCCATGAAATCCTGTCTCGGCATGCTGATCTCGCTGGCGCTCCTGATCGCCATCCTCGGCACCTTGGGCGGCATCTTCTACCTGAGCTACAACATCGAATTCAGCCGCCAGGAATCACCCCGCTGAGTCGATACCCCGCCGCGCCCTCGTCGATTCTAGCCAGCACTTTGCACCGCTTGGCAAACCGCTGGAAAAATCTGCTTCTTCCGGCTCACCACCCCAGGGGCATCGTACAAGGTCGCGTCTACCCGCTCGAAGGGAAGACTACCGATCATCCGCTCATTCCCCGCCGCGAGAATCAGGCTATGATGCTTCGCAATGTCCGTCACCGCGAGCACCGCGAGATCGTAGTCATTTTCGTCCACCAAATCGCGAAGGCCCTTTTCCAACTCGTCGCGACGCCGCTTGAAGGCCTGCAAACCCAGCTCTTCAATCTGCGCAATCGTCACTTTCGCTCCGCTCTCGTCGAACTCCTTCCGGTCGGTATTCAGGACCTCATCCAGCGTTCCTGAACTCAAAAGGGAACCCACCGCAAAGAAGTCCTTCGTGAACTGTTCCGGATCGATCCCTGCGATGTTCCCCAGCCATTCGAGCATCTCCCGATCCAGCGATGTCGTCGTGGGAGACGTCAGGCACAATGTATCGGAAATGATCCCCGCACACAGACACATCGCCGTGCCGGGCTTCGGCTCAAGATCCCGGTGGACGAATTTCCGCGCCACCAGCGTGCAGGTCGACCCCACCGGCTCATTCAGGAATCGAATCGGCTCCCGAGACACCAGATCTCCCGCCAACCGGTGGTGATCCGTCACCTCCACCACATGGGCCTCATCGACACCGCGGACCGCCTGAGCAAACTCATTGTGATCGACCAATGCCACGCGGACGCGGGGAGGGTCGACCAGATCCGACTTCGAAATCACCCCCACCATGTCCCCGTCTTCACCAATCACGGGAAACAGCTCTTGGTCGAGCGCGGCCAGCGACTTCCTCAGGGGGGACACCGGCTCGCCTTCTCGGATGGTCGCAAACTGAGTCTCCATCACCTGAGTCACCGTCCGGGAGCACCGAATCAATGTCGTCGTACTGGCCGTATCCTGGGGGCAGCGAAGCACCACCACACCGCGGCTTTTGGCCAATTTCAGCAGCTCGGGGTCCACCGTATTTCCCCCGGTGACGATCAACATGCGCGCGCCGTGCTCGATCGCATAGTGCTGAACGACCGGTCGATCGCCGCAGATCACCAGAAACCGAGAAACCGTTCCCTCCTGGGTGGCAGTCTTGAGACGGGTATTGACCGTCGACTGCGACGACGCGCCGACCAACATGATCAAGTCTTCCCCCACACTGCTATCGGGAATCGGCGCACCCACTGACTCCGCTTGAAGCGTGGCGGCGATCTTTGAAATCGAAACATGGACCGTGCGCACCACCATATTGGAGCCATCTCCCGGCAGCAGCAATTCAAGCAAATCCAGATATCGAAGCATCCCCACGACTTCGTGACCTTTCTCGGCGTCCACCACCGGAACACAACGCACCCCATGCGACAACATGCTGCGATAAGCACGCAGGAAAGTATCATCTTCATGTGCCGCCACGACTTCCCGCCGGCAGATCATCCCGGCAGTGATTCTTACATCCGTGACCAGCTCCGGTTGCTCCACTCCGGCCTGCTCCAACACCCAGGCCGTCCGCTGAGGAACCACCCCGCAGCGAGCTGCCACCGCTTCCGGCGTCCCCGTCTCCCTCAACAACTCCGCCTGACCGATCGCCGAACAAATGGCGTCGGTGTCCGGATTGCGGTGACCGATGACGTAGAAGGGAATGCGTGGGGGTTCGTCCTGCATGAATGACAATGACAGTTAGATCTCGAAGGATGGCGGGCAAGCTCGCTGTGAGAAAAGATGATGTCTTATCAGCGCCTTTCTCACCCACCTCTGCAAGAAGCGCTCCTTACATGCGCTCGGGGCAACGGATGCCAAGCAGTCCCAATCCATGCTCCAAGACTCGTGAAGCCAGTTCGCAAAGAGCCAATCGACTATCGCGAACCGATGGCTCGGCCTTGAGCACCGGGCAGGCCTCGAAGAAAGAATGGAACGCACGTGCCAACTCCAGCAGATAGTTGGCCAGAAGGTTCGGACGATGGTCATCCAGAAGCGTCGGAACCACCTCACCATACCGGGCGAGCAGGCGGGCCAAATGAATCTCCGCCTCCTCTTTGAGTTGCAGAGATGCCGATTCCGCGGCGAACGGACCTTCCAGCTTGCGGAAAATCGAGCGAATCCGGACGAAGCTGTATTGCAGATACGGCGCGGTATCCCCCTGAAGGGCCAGCATTCGATCCCAAGAAAACACATAGTCCGTGAGACGATGCTGCGATAACTCGGCAAATTTCACGGCACCAATCCCCACAATTTCCGCCACTTCCTCACGAATGGCTTCGTCGAGTTCCGGATTTTTCTCGGCAATCACCCGCCCGGCTCTTTCGACCGCTTCTTCCAGCACATCCGCGAGCTGCACGTTGTCTCCCGACCGCGTCTTCATCAACTTGCGGTCTTCTCCGAGGATCGATCCAAAGGCGATATGATGAAATCCCGCAGATTTCCCCCAACGCCGGCAAATGTCAAAAATCTGGCGGAAGTGCAGCTGCTGAGGCGTTCCTACGACATACCAGATTTCGTCCGCCTTCCAGACGTTGATTCGGTGCTCGACGGTCGCCAGGTCCGTGGTGGCGTAGAGAAACCCTCCATCCGCCTTGCGAATGATCGCCGGGTTATCCTGCCAACCTTCCTTTTTCTGGATGCGAAAGGGGTCCTGCTCATCCGGCAGATCTCCGCCAGAAAACACACACACAGCCCCATCACTGACCCGCGCCAGATCCTGACTGAGGAAATCCTCCACAAGACCAGGCAGACGCTCGTTGTAGTAGCTCTCACCCAACCAGTGGTCGAAGCTGACGTCCAGCCGGCCATAGATTTTTTGAAGCCCTTGCTTCGATAGATCCACGCAACGATGCCAGATGGCCAGATTCTCCTCATCCCCTGCCTGAAGCTTCACCAGCTCGGCCTTGCAGACCTCCAAAACCTCAGGGACTTCCTTGGTCTCTGCATTCACCGAGCGATACACCCGCACCAGTTCCGTGACCGGATCTGCGGCCAACGCCGCCTCATCGAGCCGGGTCTTCCACCCATGCAGAATCATCCCGAACTGTGTCCCCCAATCGCCAATGTGATTGTCGGTGATCACCTCAAATCCGAGGAATCGAGCGATCCGCGAAAGAGCGTCGCCGAGAATCGTCGAGCGAATATGCCCCACGTGCATCGGCTTGGCCACATTGGGTGCCGAGAAGTCGATCACCACACGGCGACCTTCCCCCGTCGCAGGAACCCCCAAGCGGTCATCCTTCAACAGCACGGCGGAATGCGCAGAGAAGGTTTCCGGTGAAACCCGGATATTGATGAATCCAGGCCCCGCGATGTCGGCGGTTCCGATCGATCCGAGATCAAGAGCCTCAAGGACCTGAGTCGCCAGCGCACGGGGATTGGTGCGGCGATTCTTCGCCTGCATCATGGCGGCATTGCACTGGTAGTCGCCGAAGCGGAGATCTGCCGCCGCCACCACTGGGGTCGCGACTTTTTCCCCGAGGACGGACTCAAACGCATCCGCGAGCGCGGACTCGATCTGGCTCAACAAAGTCATGCGGAAAGTCACGCCGGGTTCCCGGACGGCTTTCCAGCCAAAATATCAAGAATCTCAGTTCGGCTCGGTGCCGCGGCCAGCTGCTTGCGGATCTCGCAGTTGGTGAACATCTTGGCAATGGCCGCCAAGGTCCGCAGATGGAGCTGGTAGTCCTTTTTCGGGACAATGAACAAAATCACGAAATGGACCGGCCCATTGTCGAGAGATTCGAAGTCGATTCCCTCCTTGGAGCGGCCGAACACCGCCACCACGTCGCTGACCTTTTCCGAAAACGCGTGAGGGATGGCCACCCCCGAGCCGATCCCGGTGCTGACCTGCTCTTCCCGCGCACACAAGGCGGCCAGCATCTCGTCGCGCAGTCCGCGATCCAGTTGCCCTAAGGAGACGAGGTGATCCACCAACTCAGCAATCGCCGGAAGGTGCTCGTCCGATTGCATATCCAGAATGACCAAATCGGGGGTCAGGAGAGAGGCGAGCTTCATGCGGGATTGCGGAATCTCCAAGGAAACGCGGAACCGACCGCGCTCGGGCCGGCGTGCTTACCCCCCTCTCCAAATCCTTGCAAGCGGGTTTTCCACGTAGGCGACCCCAACCTACGCCACACCATTGGCACTTGCGAGGGGCTTTCGGTCGCGCATAACCTCGCTCGCCGTATGATTCGCCTCTTCACCCGCCTCCCCCTCCTCGCAGCAGGGCTCTTGCTCTGTCAATGTGCCGGCACCATCGGCACCGGAAACATGGGTGGCCCCACCACAGAGGAGCGCCAAGCCGCCATTTCTTCGGAGGCCAAAGGGGACTACTTCGTGGGCCGTCGCTACTACGTTCAGAAAACTCGCTTCTGGGGTTACCTCCGTCGTCCCCGTGAATCCTGGGACCGCGCCCAGCTGGTGCTGCTGAGGGAAGACAAGAAACACGCTCCCGATCGACTCCCGGAAAATGGCCCCTCAGGGCAACGCTACGGCTTCGACCAAAACTACGAATACAAGATTCGTGGCTATTACACCGGCAAAAAAGCCTACGACCCCAACAGCAACCAGATTCTTCCGGAGTTCATGCTGACGGGTTACGAGCTCATCCAACGCCAGCCCGGGTGGCTCTTCCGACCCGATGACCGCTACGACTCGGCCCGCATCACTCTTTATCCTCGGTAAAGCTCTCCTGTGAAGCATGAGGTCGGCGCTCGCCGCCCCTCCCCTCTTCGGAGCCGTTCCGACATCCTGGTGACAGATTCACCGGATCCCTTGACGCCCCTTGGGCAAGCTCACCGCTCGGCCTACTCAGACGAAGGATGACCCATCTCCAAGCGAGGGAGCATCGAAACGTGAATTCGCTCCATCCGACTCCCCTTCCCGCCACCGACAAGTGGTCTTCACCAAAAAAGCCCGCCCTCCGTGGACCGAAGAGCGGGCGATGGAAAAGTGAACCGCCCTCAGGGAAGGCGGAATCAAAGAATCAACCGGAGTAGGACGATTCCACGCGCTCCGCGACGTCGCGATAGCCGTAGTCGACTTCGTAGATCTCCTTGAAGCAGGCAATCGCCTCGGTCTTGTTGCCCATTTCATCGTGGAGCAGGCCCTTTTCGTAGAGCACTTCCTTCTTGGTGTTGTCCATCTGGACAAGATCCTCGAGGGCCGATTCCAGCTGCTTGACACCCATGTCGAGCATGCCCTTGGCCTTGAAAGTACGCCCCAGCAGGAGCAACACCTTCGATTGAATGTGCGGGTTCCGCTTGGCTTGTTGGAGCTGCGGAATCGCACCACTGAAGTCTCCCGAATCGTAAAGCGCCTTGCCCAGTTCGTAGCGCAGAATCGGGTCGGTCGGGTTCTGCTCCACACGACGGGTCGCATCGGCAACCGCCTCGGCGATGCGCGCCTTGCGACGCTCTTCGAGGATGGCCTTCACTTCCGGATCGTCGGGGTTTTCCTGCACCCGGCGTTCCAAATCGGCCATCTCGAGCTCCTTGGTCTTGTCGCTCATCGCATCTGCCTTGGACCGCAAAGCCACGTCCCCGTTCGAAAGAGCAAAGGCCCACTCGTAGAAGCTTTGAGCATTGGCCCAGTCCTCAAGACGCTCGTAGACGCTCGCCAATTCCTTCACTACCGCCAGATTGTTCTGATCCGCGGCGTACTTCACTGCGAGGTCATCGCGGCGCTCTTCCAGCTGCTCGCGAGTCAAGCCCGTCCGGGATGCCTTTTCCATCTCCTCGAACTCGGCCTTGTTGCGCATGAGGTCCTTCATGCTCGTGCCCTCACCCCACTTTTGCTTCTCCATCGAAGCGCGGGCCGTCGCGTCCTTCTCGCCTTTGATCGCCACCGAATCCGTCGGGTCGTGCTTGATGATGTCCCGATACACCTCCGCGGCATTCATGCTCCGGCTGTGGCTCAAATAGAAATCCGCCAGCTTGTGAAGATACTTCGTCTGCTCGGGATAACCACGGCGGATCGTTTCCAGCGCGAAGGCCGCACTATCCACCCAACCCAGAGCCACAAACGCACTGAACAGCACATCGTTCACCTCCGGATTGTAGGGATCGTTCTCCAGTTCCCCTTCAATCACGGGAAGGGCCGACAGGGGGTCCTTCTTCACCGCCGAGGTGAGCTTCATGGTTCCCAGGCCGCCGCCTGACTTCATGCCGAATAGCCCGGCCTTCTTCTTCGCCCCACCCGTGGCTGCCGCCTCACACTTCCGGAGCAGTTGACGGCCTTCGAGGAATCCCGGGGCATCTTTGACCACCGAAAGCAGAAGCTTTACGGCATACCCGGGATTGCTCTTTTGCACGGCGGCCTGCGCCTTTTCGTAAAGGGATTTAACGGATGGATCGAGCTGCTCTACGGTGATTTCGGACATGGTGGGATTTTTGAAAAAGTGAGACTCCTCCCTCCCTCACGGGAGAGCGTGGACGGAAAATGCGAGTTGCAGGGCCGGTTGGCAAGCCCCCGGTTCGGCCCGGAACGGGAACCATCCCCCTGATTTCAGGGCCTCCCACCCCCCATTCTTACCGCCGTCCCCTCCCCACTCCCTCCGGAGAGCCCCTCGCAAATCGCCCCTTCCCCGCCGCCGCTCACCTTCCTCGCTCCTTGGTCTCGGCCTTCTGTCAGCTCCCCTGATCCCTTCAAACGGACACCTCATTCCAACGACTTTTCAACAAATTGTGAATAACTCGAAGCCTTCAAAACAACTGTTCTTCCCAACCAGGAATCTTCTTTAGTGCTCAAAAACTTCATTCAAACGAATGATCACAATCTTTCGCCACTCTCTTGATTTTCGTTTTTTATAAAAATTTTTACAGATTTCGCCATCACCAAGGTTCAAACTAGCAATTCCTTCAAACCAACCCTGGCTTGAGTGTGGATAATTTTTGTTTTCCTCAGGTTATTCACAGCGTTCTCTTTGAATGAATCCGTCGAACTCATCGGCCTTCCATCCCTTGAAACCAACGTTTCAACCGCTCCCAACTTTCCCTTGAAGGACCTCTCGCCAGGCCAACCTACGGCGATCAAAACCGATCGCCGTCGAAGGACAAAATAACCGATTCCCCGATCCAAGCTTGTCGGCCTGCCCCCCTCCCTGTCGGCATTCCCGTAATCGACTCCGTAGTCATTTTCGCGACACCGCGCCCCACCCCTCACCGTTTCCCGCGATTAGGCGACAGCGACTCTCCCCTTTCGACCACCTCGTTCCTCCTGAGAAGCTCCCTCGGACTCGTCGCTACGAACTCCTCCCTGCCCCTTTTCTTGAAGAGACGACCTCCCCAACCGTGCGCGCGGTCACGAACTTCAATTCAGCCACCCCTCGACCCACCTTGCTGCACGCCGGCAACCATTCGGATGATGCACCAAACTCCCTGCGAGAGCTCCCACCGCACTCCCCAAAATCGTCTCGATCAGCCGCGACCACAGCAACGCGTGAATCGGCAATCCTCCCGACGCGAACTCAGAAAATCCGATCGCCAGTGGAGTGATGAGCACCACTGCCAACCCGTAGTGGCGGGGAACCAGATACTCCACGATCATCATCAAGACGGTCACCATCACTGCGAGGGTCATCGGATCCCCGAAATGAGGGAGCCACCACCAAGACACACCCACTCCCACGACCGTGCCGAGAATCCGGTGAAAATGCCGATGCCAAACGGCTCGAAAAGTCGCTCCTTGGAGAATGGCGATGCAGGAAACAGCGGCCCAGTAGGGATTCCCGAATTTCAGAATCATGGCCAGCGCCACGGAAGACGCCACCGCTCCTCCCAAAATCGATGCCTCCACCATCAGGGCCGGAAGATTGGGGTCGGGGCCAGGAGTTCCCTCGGGAGCAGGCCGCTGCGGGGGGGCCCCATTTGACAAAACCCTCGCCAGCAACCATGCCCAAACAGCCCCAAGAGCCACCCATCCGGTTTTTATCGGAAGTGCCGCCCCATCCCATGGAATATGCCCCGCGACCGCAGTCGTGAGCACAAAGAAGAAACTGGCCGGTGGAGCCACCGCAAACCGCCTGCATATCACCACCGCCGCCAACGTGACCCCGCCGAGCACCGCCACACTCACCACCGGATGGATGGCCCCCAGAGCACCGAGTGCGAAGCACAAAACCAAGCCACCGCCACACGCCGCCAATCGCCTCAGCCGCTCCGACTTCGATCGATAGCTGCGTGGAAGATAGAGCAGGGACATGCCTCCACTCGCCACCAACATCCCCACCGGGGGATTTCTCAATAATGCCGCCACACAAAGCGGAACCCCCACCGCCATCCCTGCCAGCAGAGGAATCTGCCAAGGAGGAGCCGGACGAGGACTCGCGATATCATCCGATGCGGCCTGCGGGTTCATGCCGCGGAGGGATGTCCGATTTTTTCCCGTAGAACAAGACCCGGTTCCCTGCACCTTCCCCCTTGCCAGCCCCAACAAGCTTCGTAGCCTAACGTCCATGCCCGCGAGGTGTTTCGTTCTTCTCTCCGCCCTTCTCCTTTTTCCGGCCACACTCTTCGGCCAAGCAAGGATCCCCGACAAACCCGCTGGCGCCCCTTCGGAAATCTACCGCTCGGTCGTTCGCATTGAAGCTGCCGTTCAGGTTCCCGACTACTCGGCACCCTGGAACAGCGGGCGCTTCGGTGGCGGCATCGGCACCGGCTTCATCATTGGCAAAAACCAGATTCTCACCAACGCGCACGTCGTCTCGAATGCCCGCCGCCTTTTGGTAACCGTCCATGGCAGTCCGGAAAAATACCCCGCCAAAGTCGACTTCATCGCCCACGACTGCGACCTCGCCCTGCTCTCCGTCGAGGATTTCTCCGATTTCGACGACTTCCCCGTCTTCAAAATCGGCGGAGTTCCCGAACTGGAGAGCCAAGTGCGCGTCATCGGCTACCCCATCGGTGGAGATCGCCTCTCCGTGACTCGCGGCGTGGTTTCTCGAATCGACTACTCCTCTTACTCCCACTCCCGCGCCGACCAGCACCTCGTCATTCAAATTGACGCCGCGATCAACCCAGGCAACTCGGGCGGTCCCGTTCTGCAAGACGGACGCGTCATCGGTGTCGCCTTCCAAGGCCGTCGTGATGCCGACAATACCGGCTACATCATCCCGACTCCGGTCATCAATCGCTTCCTCACCGATATCAAGGACGGCTCTTACGATCACTACGTCGATCTCGCCATCTCAACCTTCCCCCTCTTCAACCCCGCCATGCGGAAGGCCCTGCAACTTCCCGCGGATGGACAGGGAGTTCTGATCAGCAACGTCATCTCGCACGGAACCTGCGACGGATTCCTCAAAGCAGGTGACCTCCTCGTTTCCATCGATGGCCACCCCATCGACAGTGCCGGGCAAATCCTCATTGATGGTGCCAAGGTCGAGTTTTCAGAGATCGTCGAGCGCAAGTTTGCAGGTGACACTGTCCAACTTCGCTACCGCTCCGATGGGGTTTGGCATGATCAGGATATCCCCCTGAAAAATCTGCCGCAGAACCAAATGTACGCCATCCAATACGAGAAGCAGCCCCGCTACATCGTCTTTGGAGGGCTGGTCTTCCAGCCTCTCGATACCAACCTTTTCGCTTCCGAAAGCTTCAATGACCTCCACGTGCGCGCCCTCTATCAGGACTACCTGTCGAAGGGGATTTTCCTCGAGCGTCCCGATATTGTGATCATGACCCGCCTTCTCGCCGATCCGATCAACAGCCGCCTCGATGAGTTCCAGGGCATGGCCGTCGACAAGATCAATGGCACGACCGTAACCACCCTTGACCAAGCTCAGGAGCTGCTGTCCCAGACTCCCGAAAAAGGCTTTCATGTCATCGAATTCCTCGGTGGCAAACGTCCGCTCGTGCTGCCTGCCGATCAGGTGGCCGATGCCAATGACCGCGTCCAACGGACCTACGAAATCGATCAACTTGTGAACCTCAAGGAATGAGAGCCCGCCACCTGATTTGCTATTCCCTCGCCGGCAGCTTTGTCTTCACCGGTTGCGATCGAACGGCCCCTGCCCCGAGCGAAACTCCACCTGTGGTGGTCATTCCGGAGGCCCCCGTGCCAGCGGCGGATCTCACCCACTCCGTGGTGCGGGTGAACACCACCTACCAGGCTTGGAATCCAGGCCAGCCATGGGAAAAGCTCGAGCCACGCCAACGCCGCTCCCTCGGTGCGGTCCTGAAGAACCATCAGGTTCTCACCACCGCAGAAATGGTCGCCGACTCGACCTTCATCGAGCTCGAGAGTTCAGACGGACGCAAACTCACCCCCGCCACCGTGACGGCCGTGGACTACGAGGCCAATCTTGCCCTGCTCGCGCTCGACGACGACGAGTTCTCGGCCGATTTGGAGCCGCTCGATCTCGCCGACGATTCGAAAATCGGCGATGAACTCGACATCGTGCAAATTGAGAACAGCGGACTTCCGCTGATCACCCATGGTTTGATCCAGAGCATGGATGTCGTTTCGAACTTCCTGCCCGGCCAGTATTTCCTGACCTATGAACTGAAGGCCTCGATGCAAACCGCGGCCAGCAGCTTCACATTGCCCGCGCTTAAGGATGGGAAGCTGGCAGGATTGCTCACGAGCTACAGCTCTTCCGATCAACTCAGCGACATCACCGCCACCGAAATCGTCCGCCATTTCCTCGCCGACGCGGCCGATGGAGACTATGTCGGCTTCCCCTCTCTCGGGATCAGCACCGCGGCCCTCGATGACGACAAATTTCGAGACTGGTTGGGCCTCGATCCCCAAACGGGAGGTATTTATATCTCTGGAGTGCTCAAAGGGGGCGCTGCCGAAGCTGCCGGCGTCCAAGTCGGCGACGTGGTCACCTCCATTGCCGGCTTCGAAGTCGACCCCACCGGATACATTCAACACCCGATATACGGTCGGCTTTTCTGGTCGCACCTCGTTCGCGGAGCTCAACCAGTCGGGGCGACACTCCCTCTGGAAGTCATCCGCAACGGCGAGAAGCAAACGCTTGAGGCCACATTGACCCGTCGTGAATCGTCTCTGGTCCCTCTCCACACCTTCGGTGAAGCACCTCGCTTCGTCGTCAAAGGCGGACTGGTCTTCCAAGAACTGACCCGAGACCTCCTTCGCTCCTTCGGAAAAGAGTGGCGCGACAATGCTCCGCTGAACCTGCTCGAGGCCTACGACAACCCCGAGGCGTTTGAGGATCGCATGGACCATGTCGTTTTCTTGGCCGGTGTCATTCCCACCCCTGCCACCATCGGCTATGAATCCCTCCGCAATCTGATCGTCACGGAAGTCAACGAACAGCCGATCCGGGACATGAAATCGCTCGCCCAGGCCTTCGAAACCGTTCCTGCAAACGGCCTCCATACGATCCGTTTCGACGACCAGGAAGTTCCCATCGAACTCGATGAGTCCGTCTCCACGGTGGTCGACGGCCAACTGTTGCAGCGCGGACTCAGCCGCCTTTCCCGATTGGAGTGAATCGGCTCTTCACCGGCTCAAGTCGCCTTGGCGGAGCAACTTGAAGCCGGCCTTATTCAGCAATTCCATGGCGAAGTCCGTGTCCTCAACGTGCATCGCCAGCAGTGTATTGCCCTTGTCAGACGGCATCAGAGCATAAGCGAAATCGATGTTGGTTTCTCCGACCATCATCGTATCAAGCACTTGCAGCAGACCCGGCCCACACTCTTTCAGAGCCACCACCACCAACGGGGAAGTCGTAAACGGAATCCCCTTTTCGATGAAGATCTGAGTCGCGGTGTCGGGATCCGTCACCACCAACCGCGCAATCGTCGCATCGCGGGAATCCTGAACGCTGATTCCCACGACCTCGATCGCATTGTTGCGCAGCAATTTCACCAAGGCAGCCAAGGCCCCGGCACGGTTTTGGAGCATCACCGAGAACTGGGTAACCAGCTCGTCGGGCTCTAACATCTCTGGATCCATGATTTTTTGATCGCTTCTACGTTGGCCTTAACCCCGCGGACCCACCAAGGGCACCGTCGTCATTTCACCCGTCTGAAGATTCTCTAGGATCAACTGATTCGGGCGGACGTCGTCCACCACGAATTCATCCCCCTGCTCGGTTTGAAACCGCTGTCCCCGGCGTGCGACGTAATAACGTCCCCCCGCAGCATCTTCCACCAAGGCGACCGGCTCATGAGACAGCGCCGGCAGCCCAACGATCAAGTCTCGCCGCATGCCATTCCCCCCATCCTCCACCTCCACCAGCGAAACCTCCATGGGCTGCCCCTGATGCTCCTTTCCACTCTGCATCCGACGCTCGATCTTCACCACCTTGAGACGTGTTCCAGGAATCCCGTCCCCTTCGCGAACTTCATGGCGTGACCCCCCGACGATTTGAATCTCTGCCTGCCCGTCCTTTACAGATTCCAACCTCATCGGCAATTCACGCTGCCGATAGGACCGCATCACCAACGGGGCTTCCTTTGCCTTCGGCTCTTCAGACGCAGCGGTCCTGACGGCTCCCTCTCCCCCAGGACCGGCAGCCAACCCGGATACGGAGCCTGACGTCGGGAATCGAACCACCGCACCCTCCAGCTCGACCACCTCAGAGGAACCGACCGGAGAGCCAGATGCCACCATCGCATCCCGGGCTTCCTCCCCGGTAGGTCCATCACCACGGATTCCACTGGCAATGGAGATTTCTTCCCCGTCGACCCGCGAACCCTGAGCGGCCGCTACATCGGGGGCCACGGCAGCCGCCAATTCCTCTGAAAGCTCTGCGGTATCGGTCAATTCAAAGTCCTCCTCCTGCGGAGCACCTTCCAAACGAGCCGCTACCTCTTCGTAGCCCGCTTCTCGCGCCAACTCTGCCGCGGTGAAACCATCGGTATTCATCGTCAGGCGATTGGCTCCAATCGAAAGCAACATATCCACCGCTTCGACGCGCCCATGCTGAGCGGCCAGCATCAACGGAGTCCTGCCATCCTCCAATCGGGCATAAACACTCGCACCATAATTGGTCAGCTCATCGATCACTTCAGCCTGCCCCATGATCGACGCCGCCAGCAAGGCATCGTCCAAATCTTCCCGGACATACGGCGCCAATAGCGAAACCAAATCTTTTCTCCCTTCCCTCACGGCTAACATCAACGGCTTGTACTGCTCAGCGTCCTTGGCTCGCGGATCGGCACCTTGCTGCAATAGATAGCGCACCATTTCCGGACTCGATTGGAGCACCGCTTCCATCAGAGGAGTTCGGCCTTTCTCGTCGACTGCATCCATCTCCAACCCCCGATTCAACAGCTCATTTGCCGCCTTGATCGCACCCGTTCCTGCTGCGGCATGCAGGGCAGTGCGCCCCGTCGAATCTCTCACCTGAGGATCCATCCCACCAGCGATCATCGAGCTCATCGCGCTGAGATCATCACTTTCCACTGCCCGGAAAAACGCCTCTTGAGACATTTCGTAGCCGGCGGCCTTCACCTGCTCCCGCTCCCCGGAACCCGGCTCTTGTTTGCATGCGGGAAGACCTAGGGTGCCGACCCCCACCATTCCCGCCATTAGCCATTGCTTCGGATTCATGGCGGCCCAGATACTACGGAAATCTTAGATTTTCAATCGCCAAGCTCTCCCGCGCGGAAATGCACCGGAAAAAAGCGAGAGGCGGCCCGCAATGGGCCGCCTCTGCGGGAATCAAAAAGGAGGAGGTCGGAATCTCTTAACGCCGGAATCCTGAGCCAGGACGCCCCAACAACCGGCGGGAGCGATCGCGGCTCGCATCTTCCTCAACGACGGGAACGACCACCGCCTGGCCACTGCCATTCTTCCCTTGGACTTCGACCACGGGCGCTTGCTGAATCACCGCCGGACCCGCGCTGAAATCCCGAGCTTCCTGAGCGACGTCGTAACGGGCGTCGTTGTCGGCCTGCAGGTCGTAGAGGTCATCCGAGTCCTTCACAATCTGAGGTTGGATGAACACCAAAAGCTCCGAGCGGGCTTCCGTCTTCGACGAAGACGAGAACAGGCGACCAATCCCTGGGATATCACTGAGCAGTGGAATGCCGCTCACCGAATCCCGAAGAGTGGAGCTGATCAATCCGCCCAACGCAATCGTCGATCCATTGGGAACCGTGACCGAGGTCAGCACCTGGCGGCTCAAAATATCTGGAATCTCCAAAACTTGCTCTCCCGAGGGAATTTGACGATTCTCTCCGACTTCTTCGTTCACCAAAGAGATTTCCAAGGTGATCTCGTTGTCCGAGTTCACCAACGGCACGACCTCAAGAGTGAGGTAGACGTTCTGGTATTCGATGTTCGTCGAAGTTCCCGTGGTGCCACTGTTGTAGGTGCTCGTGGGAATCGCGATGCGCTGACCCGAAGAAATCAAACCCTTGCGATTGTTGGCCGTGAAAATCGTCGGCCGTGAAATCACTTTGAAATTTGAGTCCGTTTGCAGGGCACTCAGCACGACGTTGAAGTTATTTCCGAAACGACCGTAAACACCCAATCCAGCGGACGACGCGAGGCTTCCAGGATCGAATCCAGTGCCGTCGAGAAGCAGCTCAGGAAAATCGCCACTTCCACCCCGTGCCGCAAAGTCCCCCTTACCGGAGAGATTCTGAAGATAATCGATCCCCAATTCGAAACCGTCGGTCAGCGTCAACTGGCCAAAGACGGCGGAGATCATCACCTGATCGGCCTTCACGTCGATCTCATCCAACAGATTGTTGATGATCTCCACGCTCGCTGGCGGACCCTGCACCAGCAGGGAGTTGGTGATGTTGTCGGCCACCAAAAGAGTCCGTCCCACCAAACGCGCTTCAGGGGCGCTATTGATATCCGGATCATCCAAGGCATTTCCACCGGCCATCGACGAACCCGTCGAGCCACCACCGAAGCTGCTACCGCTGCCACCCGTGCTGCTGCTGCCAAAGTTGCTGCGGCTATTTGAAGCAGAGGTGCTAGAGGAATTCCGGCTGGATCGAGACGAACCGCCACCGCCAAAATTGGCACCGCTCGCACTCGCACCACTCGCACTGCCATCAGAAGAGCCTGAGAAAGCCCGCATCAGAGCCGGTTCGGCAATGTTCAAGAAGTCCGAAACCGTCACAAAGCGCAGCTTCCGCCGGAGGTAGTTCCGTTCGTCCGTCTTGACGTCGAATTCAGCAATCAGTCCCTCAATGAAAACGATATCGACCGGACGCCCCATGGCAAAAATCCGGTTGGTCCGGCTGTCGGGAACAATCTGGATCGGTACCTCTTCAGCAGCGCTGCTCACACCACCAGCCGCAGCTGCGGCTGTCGGCGTATTGCCGGGAACAGCACCACCAGGCAAACCATTGGCTGCCGCATTATTGGCGGTATTGCCTCCCCCACTGCGGTTCACCCCCGTAGAGCGTTGCTGCTGCTGCTGGGTGTTGAGAATCTCATTCAGCGTCTCCGCCAATTCGGTGACATCCGCATACTGAACCGAAATGAATCGGGTAGCGACAGTGCTGGAAACGTCGATTTCCTTCTGCAACTCAATCAGTCGGCGAATGAGCGATGTTTTCTCAGTGATCACCACGGCTCCCGCATTCGGGATGGGAGTGATCGAACCGTAAGCCCCAAATTGTCCGACAATCGTCGTGAACACACGCTGAATCTCGTCTGGCTTGATCACCTTCAGATTCATCACGTAGGAAACCACCCGATCATCTTCCGGGAGATCCATCGGGTCCAAAACCACCTCCACGCCCTCGCCCTTGGCATTGACACCACCGGCAGCCGTCACCAGCACATCGTGATTCTCCAAGCCCGGATTCGGATCCGGCACAAAGACGAAACCACTTAACAAGGCCGCCTTCTTGAGCAGCAACGAAGCCTCCCGATACGTCATGGGGGCCCGCTGGATGAAGCGGAATTCTGCCGCTGCCGCTTCCGGGCTCACCGTGACGCGGCGACCCGTAAAGCGCCGGTAAAGCTCCGCCAAATCATCGCCATTCAATTTGGCCTGAATGATGTCCTCGTTGATCACCGTCTCCGGGTCGACGGGGCCGGGAGGAGGCGCCATATCGACCGTCAATTCTCCGGGAGCCGCGCTCTCGCCCGGCTGTGGGCGGTTGTTAGGATTCAAACCCGGTGGAAGCCCCGGGTTCTGAGCCAGAATGGGAGTCGCGCCAGCAAGAAGCAAAAGGGCGTAGCGATTTAGTTGCATGAATCAGGGAGATCGATCGGAGGATCGTTTGGGCAGGGATTTCGAAAGGAGAAGATAAGGGAGGCGATCACTTCTTGGGTGGAACGACCACTCGCGGCCGAGGCCGACGACGTTGCTCGTTGTTCGCGTTGTTATCGTTGTTCTGGGCCGCCGGGACGGGATTGTTGTTCTGAGCAGCAGGCTGCGGAGCCGCCGGTGCCGCTTTCAAAGAGAGCTGCGAATCATCGAACGAAATGCTCCCCGTCTGAGCTCCACGCTTCAACCGAACCGTGGTTTCTTTCCAACTGGTGTCCGACCATTTGACATCAAGCACTTCGAATTCGGACTTCACCCCAGGCCGGAGCAGTTGCTTCTTCTCGGGATCCTTGGAATTCAGGAGCACCACGAAATAACCATCCTCCAGCTTGGTCACTCCCCCCAAGGAATAGTCCTCGAATGGATTGACCGCCACCGGGCCCGCTTCAGGAGGGGGCTTGGAGGTGAATGGCGAATCCGTCCACAAGGTCCGGTAGCGATTGACGCTCGGTTCTTTCGGTGGCGCTGCCAACAGGGGCACAGCACTCAGGATTAGGAAAAAAATCGCTTTCATGGCACTTTCGGTTGGAACCATTCCTCCACTTGCACGACGGCATCGATGAGCGTGTCATCTTCGCGATTCGGGCTCAGACGGAGGGCGGTGATGGCACGGAAATCCTTGGGGCTCTGCAGCTCGGTCAACCAGCGATAGAGAGCCTCTTCTTTGCCCGAAACGCTGATCTGGAATCGGGCCCGTTCGAAAAAGGCCCCGTCAGTCCGATTGTCGAGGATCTTGGGGCGAGTCAAAGTCAGGCCCGCAGCCGCAGCGCGTCCCGTCACGAACTTCTCCAATTCGGAGGGCACCAACTCGGCTTCTTTGGGATCTTTTTGGTTCTTCTCGAGCCATTCGATCTCCCCTTGAACCGCATTCGATTGTTCGCGGGCGAACTGAGCAATTTCCAGCGTTTGCTCATGCTGCTGGATCTGCTTCACCACCTTCTTCTGCGTCGTTTCAAAATACTTGAACGCCCCTAAGTTGGCGACGCCGAACAGGGCGACACCCAAGCCAATGAGGAGTTTCTTTTCGCGGTCGTTCATGCTGCGGTCTGGAGGAGGAAAACCCGCTCAACACGGGAGTTGTCGGTCAAAAGGTTCACTCGGCGGTAGGAATGGCGGAGAAGCTGAAATCCCAGCTGCCATTCTTGTTGGCAGGCGGTTCCGTGCTCCATTCAAGCCAGCTGCGAAGCGTCGGATTGCGCTTCAAATTCAGGGAGAAGACATTGATCGGCGACGATTGGGGCGCAGAACCGATCAACCGGAACGAATCCTCGGCCAAATTCAGATCCGCCGTTTTGAGACGCAGGCCCGAGTTCGGAGGAATGGCCTGTTTGATCTCTAACATCACCTCCAGCAAACTGTGAGTATCGTCCACCAAGGGACCCAACTCGTCCCACCGAGACTGATGCTCCTGAAAAACTCCCGACTCGCCTGCCACTGCTGCTGCTTCCTGAGCTAGCTGGTTGCGCTTGCTCACACTTTGCCAGAGCTCAAAACCCTTCCAACCCACGAATCCGAGATAGGCGATCCCCAACACCGCGACCCCGGCCAGAATTTGATTTCGCTTTTGACGCTCACGCCGGGCAGCCCGCACGTCAGCAGGAAGCAACTTGCTGGGAGGTTCCGGAAAATCCGGATCGGGACGCCGCTCGACAATCGTTTGGGAGAAAATCCCCTCCAGGGCGCCCGCAACCCCCAGCTCCGCGGCCGGAGGCCACACTCGACAAACATCCGGCATCACCTTCAGCCCCTGAATGTTCAGCTGGCTCACCGCCAGCCGAATTTCCCGCAATACCGCCTCATTCGGTTCGTCTCCACTTGCTGAGGTGGCCTGGCAGTAAATCAACTTTCCGCCTTTGTACAAAGCGAACACCCACCGTCCCAATTCCTTCCACAAGCACACCTCATTGCCCGAGACGGCGTAAGCCCGCGGCGAAAGATCGAACTCCTTTGGAGTCCTTGCCGGAAGCTCCCCATCACGGGGATTCTGGATCACCACCTGCACGAGCACCGTGCTGTCGACCTCCCGCTCCACCACAAACGTGTCACTCAGTTGCCCCGCCATCGGGTCCGGGCGAATCCCCAGCCGCTCGGCGTGCATCACGGCGAGGTCCTCAAACAACTCATCCTCGGTACTGGCGGCGCGGAACGGCATCGCTTGCAGCTCGCGGACCGGAAACAGCATCGCCAGCTCACCGCTAGGGATGTTTTCCAGCTCTCCAGCCAACAGCGGACCATCATCGCCCGACGCCCGCTCATAGCGACCCTCGGCATTCTTTTTCCAAACTTCCCAGCCCTTGGAGCCAGGCAGCAGCAGTGAGTATTCGATCGGTTTGCTCAAGGGACTACTTCCTCAGTTCGTTCCAAAACCGCCGGTTGACCGGTACGGTTGCGGACAATGACAGTTATTTTGCGACGGGCACTGGTGGCCACGCCGATGCTTTCAATACGAGTGGTGGTGTCGTTGACAGTGAATCGCCCCGCGACTTCTGGCCGCAAGCTGCTGTCCACGCCAAGCAGCGACAGCGCTTGCTCCGCCGATTGAAATGGCTGGTCGTCGTCGGTATCCCGAATGCCATCGGGTCCACGAACCGTCTCAGGAATCAGCTCCGCTTCCGAGACCGTGACATCCGCTGCCACAGCGATCAATTCGGCGGACGCCTCGTTCAAATCCAGCGGTCCCCCGCTCCAAATGCAAAACCAATCCCGCCAATTCGGATTGTAGGCTTCGACCATCTCCATCCCCTTCACGAGGCGCATTTCGTCCAAATTGTAGAACAAGCGATTGAAAGGCTGATTGATTCGCCCCTCCGCCGAATACCACTGCTCTTCCGCCCCGTTCAGCGACATCTCATCGTTTTCGTCGATCCAATCTGTCAGGCAATCGACCAAAATTCCGGCATCTTCCACCGTGATTCCCCAGTCGATGAACATCGACTTGAGGAGATTCTCATCCTTCTGGGCAAGCAGGTAATTGATGTTGAATTTCCCGCCCTCTGACCGCAGTTGCACTTCAAAGCCCTCCTCCGTTTCTTCGGAATACTGGTGCAGAATCGGGTCCGTGCGCTCGATCGCCGGATTGCAACCCAAAGCAATCCCCATTTCCGCGAGTTGCTTCGCGCGGAATCCATGAATGCTCGAGTTGGAGACATCGAGATCGAATGCCACCACTCGAATCGCCGCCACGGTCGCAAATGAAAGCAAGGCGATGAGCCAGATCACCGCCAACAGCGCGACACCCCGTGGTTGAATACTGCGAGAATTCATCGGACTACGTTATTGTCACGGGATTGAGTCTGCTGCAGTTGTCGCATCACCACTTCAGGATTTTGCTTTGGGGTCACCCAGAAG
Source organism: Haloferula luteola (assembly GCF_014201715.1). Lineage (GTDB taxonomy): Bacteria > Verrucomicrobiota > Verrucomicrobiia > Verrucomicrobiales > Akkermansiaceae > Haloferula > Haloferula luteola. The sequence goes on along the minus strand of NZ_JACHFD010000011.1, from coordinate 123,901 downwards.
ATGTGGGTGATCGGTTCCGAAACCGAGCTGGCCATGAACGTCAACTTCATCTGCAGAGGTAAGCGCCCCTCCAAATCCCAATCATATCCCCACTCCATGGTGCGACCGTCGAGAACCTCCCATTCAAAAATGTAGACGTCCTCCAACAGAACGATCTCAGCAAAAGGCTCGTCGTCGCCTGGCAACGCCGTTTCGTCCTCTTCCGTCGTTTCCTCCAAAATCGGGTTCTCATAGTAGCGCAGCACGATGTCGAGCAACCCATCCCGGCGACGGACCGTTGACAACTGGATTGCCTTCGCTACCTGCTCTCCCCCACCCCAGGTGAAGGTCGAGGGAACATTCTGCAAGGTCAGATCCGAAAGGTACTGCGCCCCGGAATCCTGACTCACCAACTCCATCCGAGTGTTGCCCGGAAGTTGCGAAAATTGCCGGGAAAGCATCTCAAAAAATGCCGTTTCGACACTCACCTCGTTCTGGCGATCCACCACCGCCCGGCCCAATGCGATGTTCTGTGTGGCAACTGACATCACCATGCCGACCAAAATCGCCAAGAGCCCAATTGCCAACACCAGTTCCAACAAGGTGAAACCCGAACGATTCGATGGCGTGCGAGAAAAATGACGGTTCATGGCTGGTACATCCTCGAATAGCGCCAAGTGTCGGCCGATTCCTCCTGCCACTCGCCATTTTCAAACCAGTGCGCCGTCACCACGATGCGGTACATTTCCTGCAAAGATTGCCCGTCTTGGTTCACCAAATCCTCCAAGGGGATCACCACCGTATCCACCTCCACCTGCGCACCCCCAATTTCCTCGTCCAAAACCGCCGTTTCCGTACCTTCTTCCAAGGTCGGCAACGACAAGGTCGCGGTCAACGCGCTGTCGAGAATCCGATTGATCTGCATCCGCCGCTGGGAAAGCTGTGCCGCATCGGAAGTCCGGGCCAATGCCACCGCGAATGCCGTCGCCACCATCCCGAAAATACCCAGCGCCAGGACCACCTCGAGCATGAGGAAGCCTGATGGGCGTTTCGGTGGGCAGGGACGTTTCATCGGATTTCGCTTTCAGATTCCGCAACCGCGGCAGTCAGTGGATGGAAAAGGACGGCAATCCAATTCCCGTTCTGTGTTTCCAGGCGGACGCCCAGCGGCTCACAAATACCTTGAGGATCAAAGCGCCAGATCTGCCGATCCTGTCTTTCGACCGGTTGCCACGTCCCCGTCGCCCAACGGCGGACGAGAACCATCAGATCATCGTCCACCACGAAGCTCGAAGTCACTGGGGCGATCTCGCCTTCCCTTTCAACCGCGGCCTGAAGGTAATAGTCGCGGTCGTTGGGATCCATCAAGGCTTCAGCATAGGGCAGCAGATTCACCTGATGGGCCGTAAACTCCAGAGCATAAGGCTTCTGCTGAAGTGTCGCTAGCGATCGAGCCCGCTTGGCCAGCACTTCGACTTCGCCCACGGCGTTGTTCAGACGGGCCTCATCGCGGTTGAAATACATCATCCCTGCGGCCCCGCCGATGATCATCACCGACAGGGCGAGCACGATGATGATCTCCAGCAGCGTGAAACCGCCCGGGCGGCGATCACTCGTCCTTCTGACTGCTGATGTCATCCTCGGTGTCCTGCTGCATGTCCGGACCCTTGCTGATGATCTCGAACATCGTGTTGTCGACCGTGCCAGGGAACTTGTATCCATACGGCTCACCCCACGGATCCGTCGGCACGCGGTCCATCAGCTTGGTCCAGCGTTTCGGCACCGGAGTGCTCGAGGGCTTGTTGACCAAGGCATCAATGCCTTGTTGGGTGGTCGGAAAACGCCCGTTGTTCGTTTGATACATCCGCAGCGCGGAGCCCACGGCATTGAAGTCCGCGCTCACTTGGGTGCGCTTCGCACCATCACCCACCTTGCCCATGACCGTGATGGCGCCACCGATGATCACAGCGATGATGCCAAGAACGATGACCATTTCGAGGAGCGAGAAGCCGGCAGCCCGGCGATGGCGGGGAGTTTCGGGAAGTTTCATGAATTCTTAGAACGTGGAAGTCGCGAGGACCCTTATGTCGGAATCAAACCCGCGGGAATCCAAACTTGTCGCAAAAATGTTCCCAATTTTGGCGAAAAAATCCCCCTGCATTCGAACGATTTCCGTCGATTCCCTTGGCAGAAGCCCAATCCGCCGCTAACTCCCGCCATCATGAACAAGGTCCTGATCATCGGCGCCGGTGGCGTCGGCAATGTCGTCGCCCACAAATGCGCCATGGTTCCCGAGGTCTTCGGTGAAATCACGCTCGCCTCCCGCACGGTTTCCAAGTGCGAAGCGATCGCAGCCGACGTGAAAATGCGCACCGGCCGGGAAATTGCCACGGCTCAGGTCGATGCCGATAACGTCGCCGAAACCGCCGAACTGATTCGCCGGACTGGAGCACGGCTCCTGATCAATGTCGCCCTGCCCTATCAGGATCTCACCCTGATGGAAGCCTGCTTGGAAGCGGGTTGCGACTACCTTGACACTGCCAACTACGAACCCAAGGACGTCGCCAAGTTCGAATACTCCTGGCAATGGAATCTTCAGGAGCGGTTCCTCTCGGCAGGTCGCTCCGCCCTGCTTGGCTCCGGCTTCGACCCCGGCGTCACCAATGTTTTCACCGCCTGGGCCCTGAAGCACCATTTCGATGAAATTCACACACTGGACATCATCGACGTCAATGGCGGCAACCACGGCCACGCTTTCGCCACCAACTTCAACCCGGAAATCAACATCCGTGAAGTCACCGCCGAATGCCGCCACTGGGAAAACGGAACGTTTGTCGAAACCTCCCCCATGTCCCTGCATCAGTCGTTCACCTGCCCGGAAGAAGTTGGCACCTACGAAATCTACCGGATGTACCACGAGGAACTCGAATCCCTCGTGAAACACATCCCTACCCTGCGCCGGGCTCAATTCTGGATGAGCTTCTCCCCCAACTACCTCAAGCACCTGGAAGTCTTGCAGAATGTGGGCATGACCCGCATCGACCCCGTCATCTATCAGGGGCAGGAAATCATTCCTCTTCAGTTCCTCAAAGCCGTGCTCCCCAACCCTGGCGACCTCGGAGAGCGCACCAAGGGCCGCACCTGCATCGGCAACGTGATCACCGGCGTCAAAGACGGCCAACCGAAAGCCGTCTATATCTACAACATCTGCGATCACGAGAAGTGCTTCGAAGAAGTCGGGAGCCAGGCCATCTCTTACACCACCGGAGTCCCTGCAATGATCGGTGCCAAGCAAATGCTCGAAGGCTCGTGGCGCAAAGATGGCGTTTGGAACATGGAGCAGCACGACCCGGACGCCTTCATGGCGGACCTGAATGCCCACGGGCTCCCCTGGACCTGCGTCGAGTTGACCCCCGATCAAGCGGCCGCATTCCAAGTGGCCTGAGTCGATCCCCCACTCCGCCCCAAAGCCCCTCGAATCTCCTCAAGCGTCAGCATCTCCGGGTGCTGACGCTTCTTTTGTGACCCGTCGGTCGCTCGGGAGTCCCTCTTCCGAGCCTTACCCCACTGCCTCAATTACCTGCCGGACCACCTTCGCCGCCTCGCGAAAGGATTCCTGCTCCAGCTCATTGAGATCCGGACGGATGACTCTCTCGATCCCCTGTTTCCCCACCACCACCGGCAGACTCAAACACACCCCTTCCACTCCGAGGAAACCATCGATCTTCACACTCAAGGGCATCGTCCTCCGCTCGTTCATCAACATCGACTCCAAAACATACGCCGCGGCCAGGGCAATCGCATAGCAGGTGTTGCCCTTCTTCCGGAAAACCTCGATTCCAAGCCCCTTCGCTCTTTCGCACAGCGCTCGACGTTCTGCCGTGTCCTCGATCCGCTCTCCGCCGGATTGCGCGACGCTCATCGCGGGAAACTGACGCTCGCCATGTTCCCCGAGAATATAGGCACGCAAGTCGTCGGGATGAATCGACAACATCCCTGAAAGCAACTCACGGAACCGAATGGAATCCACCAAAGTGCCGGTGCCCATCACTCGCTCCGGCGGAAAACCGGTCAATTCCATTGCCAACCACGTCAGCGGATCCACCGGATTGGTCACCATCAATAGCTTCGCCTCCGGAGCGACCTCGGCGACACGCGGAAGCAACTCCTTCATCAGAAGGACATTGCCACGCGCCATTTCATTGCGATCCGTGATCCCAGGTGGCACCGGAACCGAGGCGCACATCACCACAACTTCGCTGCCTGCGACATCCTCCACGTCACCGGCATCCACACGCACTGGCACCTGCAAAAATGCCTGGGCATGCATCATGTCGAGGGCCTCTCCCTCTGCTTTCTCACGGTTTCTTCCCACCAACACGATCTCGCGAGCAATCCTCCGCAACATCAGGGTATAGGCCAACGTCATCCCGACCGCACCGGGACCTATGATCGACACTTTCATTCGTCAGCGCTGCAGCTCCCGCTCCCTCGGCAAAAACAAATACACGAGGCTTCCAAGCAGGCTGAGTGCCACGATCAGCACGATCCCGATCAGTCGATTCTGATCCGACAAATAACGATTCCGGATGCAGTGAATCAGCGACCACAGCCAAAGTCCCCAACCGACAACACCGACCAGCAGCAAGATCACCACCAAAAATATCGGAGCCCCCTCCATCGAAGAACTAGCATTCATGGTGAAAGGCTTAACTTTTGCTCACTCCATCGTCGATTCCATTTCGAGACCCAATTTCTCATCAACCTCGATCCGTCACCCTTCCGCGGAAACGCTCAACCCAATGACCGAGCGAGCCTCTCCATCAACTTTGGGTAGTTCACTTTCGATTGATGCCGCCGATCCATTGGTAACTCAGGGAACGAGAGGACCCGGTCACATCCCAACTCACGAGCTCGCACCTCCATGGCCGAATCAACCTCCCCTTCCACCACCAAAATCACCTGATTCTGCCACGCCACCGCGGCCGTTCTCTTCCGCGGATAGACTTCCCTCAACGCTGCCTCAATCTCTAACGGATACCGATTCCCCATCCGTGCGGCGCAACGGCCCACGAGCCAAAGACAGCCCCTCTCGTCCAACCAACCGGCATCCCCCGTTCGATGCCAAATGGTTTCGCCCACTCGAACCTTGGTCTCTTCATCACCCCTGCCATCCAAGTAGCCTTTCAAAACCTGCGGGCCTGTCACCAGAATCTCGCCACGCTCTCCGAGTTTTAATTTCATTGCTGAAAATGCCTCAGGGCACAGCGCGTGGAGGGACTCTCCCCATCGATCCGGTAAAATCGCCACCTCCAACACCGGTCGCCCGACCGGTAGCCCGCCTCCACCAGCCACCTGTTCCCGACAGGCTTCCGTCCATCCCCCACACGTCCACTCTGCAACCGGCTCGGCTTCCGTCGAACCATAGATCGCCGTGACGCCCATTTCGGAACGAGCCGCCTTCAGGCGATCGACCAAGTCAGAAAACACCGGACCTCCCCCGGTAAATATCTTCTCCAACTCCGGAAAGCCTGGCCCTCGCAACAATGCCTCAAAAAACGCAGGCGACCCCGTCGCCCGAGTCACCCTCCATTGCTGACACTGCCGTCGAATCCGCCGCGCATTCGCCTCCCCTGGCCTCCCCAAGTCCGCATCTGCCACGACGCTCGTCACTCCGCTCGCCAAATTCGCCAACGCAAATACCGGCAAGGTGACCAAATCCCTTTCGCCCGACCTCAGTTGCAACGCCTCACTCAGCGCCGCGTGCTGTGCCAACAGAAACCCGTGGGTGCGCACCGCCCCTTTTGGCAGCCCCGTGCTGCCACTGGTAAACGTGATCAACGCAGGATGCTCAGCACCCACATCCAAGATCTCGGCTTCCCCGCCAACCCTCATCGCCTCGACCGATCGCGGCCACCAACCTTCTGGATGAAATGCTTTAGGGATGCTTCGAAGAAGCCGCGAACGCCAACGCAACGCATGTCCTTTGCGGCTGCCAAAGAATCCGACCGGCTCCACCCGACGAGCCACTTGATCAAGAAACTCTCGCCCTCCGGACGGATCTGCGAAAACCACCACCACGCCAGCTCGAAAGCACCCCAGTAAAAAAGCATACAAGGAAATGGAAACCGGATGAAACACCATCACCCGGTCTCCCGGCTTCAAACCATTCATAACGAGCCTCGCGGCCACCCCCTCGCTCAATCGGCGAAGTTCACCAAAGCTCACCCACTTCCCAGATCCTTCCACCAAGGCAGGAGCCTCCGGCTGAAGAGAACCCTGCAGCTCCAAATGATCGACGAGATTCATAGCACTTTCGACATCAGCACGTAGCCACGCATCCTCTGTCCCCCAAACCGATCGGTGATTCTCAGGGACGGGTTAGTCTCTCGTTGGAGAGCATGAATCCCATGCCGGAACCCTGCATCCATCGCCGATTGTTGAACTCGATCCACGAGAAGGCTGCCCAAACCTGCCCATCTCTTGTCAGGCAAAACCGCCAGAGTTTTCACAATGAAATCGGCTTCCTCCCCTCGTTGCTGGGCTGCCACATCAGGAACCCCAAAAACAAACCCACAGAGCTCGTCTCCATTCCCCGCCACCCAAACAAACTCCGACTGGATGACCTCACGCAGCGGAGCATACATCCCCACAAACGATTCCCGATCCAACGGTGTGTAGAGAAAATTTTTCGAGAACGAACTGATGCACACCTGATAGATCCCTCCCAACTCTTCTTCAAACCGAGCCATCGCTAGGGGGCGAAGTTGCACCCCCTCTGCAGTCAATCGCCTCTCCAGTGCTTTCAGATTCGGACGCATTTCGCCGAGCTGAATTCGCGACGACGAATAGCGCGAAAGCACGTCAAAACCTGCCTTGGCCCACCACACCGGCCATTCAGGAGGATTGCATGGCTCCATGAAAAACGCGGGGCGCTCCCTCCGATCTGTCACCCAGCGATGCCGACGCCAGGTATTCCCATCCATCGGCCCTACAGCCATCGCACATCCCATTTCTCTCAACCGAGCGCAGCCTTTCTCCAGCACCCATCCCGCCGCCGCTTCATCCCTCGCCTCAAAGCCCCCCAAACATCCGACCCGCCCTCCCATGCCTTCCGGCGCCTGCTCATACCAGAGCCCCACGCGAGCCCGCCCACCCTCCACCGCCCAAATCTCGTCAGCGGTCGTTCCCCGTGTCTCCATTGGTTCAATTTTCATGATAAAACTAGACTCCTAGTATTATAGCAGAAGACCCCAAAGCCATCACTCCACGAGCGATGGCCCACCCGGGGGCATCCCACCCACATTCCTTCGTCGATTGCGCACAGATCCACGCGCCCATCGCACCGCCCGCCAAGCCGATGGCCACCGCCGTCAGCGACAAGAATCCATCACTGCAAACAACAGGAACCCCCAGAACCACCAGCACTTTCAGCAATCCCGCCAAGGGAGCCACTCCCTTTCGGCCCAAATGCCGCCGTGTTCCCACATGCATCATCACCAAATAAGCCGCAGCGCCTGCACCGCATCCCAGCCACGCCACCTCTCGCCCGATCCACGGCTTTGCAGCAGCCCAGGGCAGCATCGCCAAGGCAGCGCCAAACACCGATTCACGCCCATGTCTGAGCACCCCTCCAAGTTGACGATGCCCTGTCGTGAACAGGTGAATCGCAAAAAGGCCCATCGCCACTCCGAGAAAGCCCATCCCTCCCAACAACGCCAATCCATACCCCAATAGGGCACTCGCCATCAGGGCTCCTCCATCCAGCGTCGAGAAACGCCCTACCAACAAGATCACCAATAGCATCAGCACCACAACACCACAGCGAACCATCACTTCATTCACTTCCAATCCCAGAAAGCGCTGCATGAGGAAGAAGACCCACAGAGGCAACACTGCGTTGTCCAATCCTCGATCTGACAATCCCTCGGCCATGGTGGCCAACAAACCCACCGCCACCGCCATCCACACCACTTGATCCAATCCGGCGGATCTCGCCATCATCGCAGGAACACCCACGCACCCGATCGACAGCACCCAGAAAACGGCAGAACCTTCGACGCTCTTCCAGCCCCGACCCACTCCGTAGCGGCTCCTCCCCCAACGGCTCCCCGCCACCGCTCCCGCCGCATCAGCCAAAGTCAACACCAGCACCGGTGCCGCAAAGAGCTCCACCCGATCCCCAGCCAAAACAAACACCAACGCCACCGCAGGAGCGAAACACAACTCCCCCCACGACGCACGAGTCACACCATGCAGAGCGCCGCCCACCTCCTTCCGAAAACGTGGCACCCATCTCACCACGGCCAAACCCAAGGTCGCCCCACAAGCCAGCGCCCCAACCGGCCAGGCCTCACGAAATAGCAGGGGAAAAGTGAGGCATACCAACCCCATCACCATGTGAATGGACTTTCTCGCCACCTCCGCATCCCACCCCCATCTCCGTGCCTGCTTAGACACCATCCACATGCCCCCCGCCAAGATCCCGGTCACCACCGCCATCCCCACCCAAGGATTCATCCCCGCACCTCCTCCACGATCAGACGATTGTAAAAAAACGCACGATCCTCCCTCCATAAAGTTTCGCCGAGCGCTTCACAGGTTTCAACTCGGTGCATCAACGCCTCTGGACAGGACCTTGGAACCAGCATGTTCCAATAGGCGATCCTCGCCCCGGGTGCCGCCACCCCAAGCAAGCCTTCGTATAACTTCGCGGAGTTGGCCTCGCTCATGTACTCGAAAATATCGCTCAGATTGAAGGCATCCCACCGGTCCTCATTTCGCTCCAACCAGGACTCCAAGCTTCCTTCGTGAATCTCCATTCTTCCCTCACGCAGAGCTCCTCCGATCCGTTCGAAATTTCCCTCCTCCAACGCGATCGGCCATGCACCTTCAAACTCCCCGGTGAGAATCCACCGCAGATACGGATTCACCGCCGGATCCAATTCAACCAACGCATGACGGGTTCTCTCTAGAATTCGGGCCGCTACCGATCCTTCCACATATTTGAAAAACTCGGGATCCCGGCCGAGGAAGCCCATCAACCGCCGCGAAAAAAACAGTTGGAAGATCCAACGCCAACGCCGGTTGTTCCAAATCTCTTGGTAGAACACCTCCCTCTCTTTCCGATCTCGAGATTGCAACAATGCCAACACTCTCCCCCGAGAGTGCGCGAGTGGGAGGACCCGATCCCGGAAAACCTTGAAGTAGTTCTCAAATCTTCCAACCCCCACCGCTCCCACCTCCCACCAATCGCTCTGCCGCTCCCAGAATTGGACGACCGCAGGTGAAAGCTCCCCGCGAATTTTCCTCCAAATTTCTCGACGTCGGCGAGACCTGCGCACCCCGAGCAACTCGCCAAATGCCTCGTAGTCCAAATGCAAATACCCCGCCTTCCGTAGTTCAATGGCTGCCACTTGGGCCGGATTCATTTCCACCACATCCACCCTCTCTGCACCGGCAGCCAACAGGGCAAAACTATTGTCACCCGCCGAGCCAATGCTCACACAACGTCGCCCGCGGGGATCCAGAGCCTTCACCAACACCGCGGCATCTTCCCAACACTGCCCATACCGCAACCGCTCGAAGGCAGCTCTTTGCTCGATTTCGCTCTTCATGACTCCTTCCTAATCTTGGTGACCAGCCCCGTACCTCCGTCCATTTCGACCACATCACCCGTCTCGATCCAGCCCATCACTCCCGACAAACCGACGACACAGGGCAGCCCTAACTCTCGAGAAACGATGGCCGAATGGGAAAGAACGCTGCCCCTTTCCACCAGCAACCCTGCCGCCTGGGGAAAAAGCACCACCCAACCCGGATCCGTCTGACGTGCCACCAAAATCTCCCCCTCCTCCAATCGAGCATTTCTGGGCTCATCCACCACCCGAACCCGCCCCTGCACGCGCCCCGCACAGGCGCCCGTTCCTTGCAAGCTGGTTCCCTCCGGACTCTGCAAGAGACGTCGACTTTCGTAGTTCACATAGCGATGGAGGGGACCTCTCGTTTCAAATCGGTCCGGAGGAGCTTCACCCCGTAGGCACCGTTCATACTCCGATTTCCTCGCAGCGACCCATTCGGACAAACACCCCATGCTCCGCGTGCCCTCCCACACCGCCATCAACTCCTCGATCTCCAAGTGGAACACATCGGTCGGCTCGCCCAACTGCCCATCCGCATGCAAGCGCTTGCCGAGCTCTCTCACGATCTTCCTGACCCGGCCGAACAAGCGGGTCCGCTCGAAACGCAGATTCTCCCGATCACGAACTCTCGCACGCGTCTCACCCACCACCTGGTTCCACCACCAGCCACCCCCTTCCAGCTTGAGCCCATCCTTCTCAACCTCCCCACCACCGTTCTGATAGCGCTGTGCCATGGCGCCGATCGAAGCCAGCAAGCTCCCAGGATCATCCTCAAGTGTCGGGCTCTCCAGCTTCAACTCTTCCAGGCACCGATCCCCAAAATCGACTTCATAGGCATCCCACATCCGCCGCAATGGCGGATGCTTCCGAAGCCAGGATCGCTTTTCTCTCCAGTCACGCTCTGGATCGACCAAACACTCGGTCAACCCTTCCACCTTGGCCGCCATTTCCCCCATCTCCCGAATCCTTCTCGGGGGCTCAGCCGAAATGATCTCCCCACAGTCAGCGATCCATCGATTCGCCACTTCAACTCCCCCTCGGCTCTCCGCCATCTTTCGCAACACACCATTGGCCAACATTGCGAGAAAATCATTCACGAGCGGCGCATCCCACCGCTTCAGCAAACTCCCCTCCAGCTTGCGATAAGCTGCAACCAATTCCTCGCCACTCATCCTTTCGAACGGAACCGGAGGAGGCAGCAGCGCCTCATCCAGGCGTTGACGGAATTCCGCCACCCGACGCTTCAAGGTCATGCGGCTCTTCACCAAACCCGCCAAGGTCCTCACCAACGCCATCGCATCCCGCCATTTCCCTTCTCGTCCCTCGTCGGCAATTCGGGCCGTCACCTCCTCCGGCAACGCCTCTTTCACCCCCATCATCTGCTCCATGAAGGATCGGTTGAGCGAAAAACCAGGCAACATCGCCAGCACTCGATACCAACTAAGCAACTGATAGTACACCCGCCCTTCCACCATCCCAAGCATCTGAGGAAAAACTTCATCCGCTCGACTCATCCGTCTTCGCGGCACACGCATCAGGCCGCAGAATTCTCGATAGACATGCTCGTAGATCTTGCGTGCAAACGAAAAGGTAAGGGCGGTCGTGACCCCGCCATAGCTCTCCGCAATGTTACTATTGTCCCAGATCCGCAAGGAATCGCCGGGGTCCGGCAATGCGGACAGGGTGGTGATCGCTCGCGACTGCAACAACCAGAGCTTCCCATCCCCATCGATGGCCCATTCGATATCCTGTGGGCGCCCTGCCCACGCTTCGCATTTTTGCACCAGGTCCAAAATCCGATCGGCTTCCCCTTCGGAAATCAAACTCCCACCCGGCTCCCAGTGCCCTCGCCATTTCCAAAACTCGCCATCGACCACTCCCGAGACAAGGGCTTCCGCCGTTCCCTCAACAGCCGAAACGACCACCGTATCCCGTCGGCCCGACACGGGGTCGGCACTGAACGCCACGCCAGCCACTCGAGCATCAATCATCCTTTGCACCAGCACGGTCGCCTCCAAAGCGCCTTCGAAGCCCCGCTCTGCTTGATAACTTCGCACGTGCTCTCTCCCCGCCGACGCACGAACCGCTTCCACCTTGGAAGGCACGTCCTCAAGTTCGACTCGCAAATAGCTTTCCAGCTGCCCGGCAAAGGAACTCGACTCACCATCTTCCCCCCAAGCGGACGAGCGAACGGCATACTGCGAACCGTTGAGTTCTCGAACTTCAGCCAAATGGACTCGTTCTCCTGGTAGGACTGCCAGCCACGCGGGCACAGGAAATCCAGACTTCTCCAGACTCCACAATGCCGCCCCCTTGCCTCCTAACATGCGTATTTCCCTGGATTCCTTCATCTTCCAACTCCTACCTTCAACCACCATGGCACCACTCCCATCACCAGATAGAGAACCAGAGTCCAAAGGGCAGAAACCCTCTCAATCCAGCTCCCATTCAAAGACCTGTTTTGAAACCTCCAGCCGACCCCATACGACAGAACACCCACGCTTCCCAGTGCCAGCCACGTCGGTCCTGCAAAACCAATTTTCGCCGCAGCCCAACCCGCAAAGATCGCCGTCATTCCTTGGCTCACCCACCAGGCTCTCACCCCCCACCGCATTCCCCAAAGTCGCGAGTAGGTTTCGACTCCCTCCTCTTCTGCCGCCGGTTGGCGAAGCTTGCGTCCCAGCTCAATGACCAAGCCGTTGCAAAAGCTCGCTGCCAAAAATGGCCCCAGTCCTCCGGGCTTCTCACCAGCCGGAATCCAATCACAGGCCGTGGCAAAGAAATCCACCAGCGGCATGATCCCCATATGAGTCAACAAATACACCACGGGACGTGCCTTCAGCCACTTTCGAGCAAAGAACTCCACACTCATCCCTCCCAGATAAGCCCAACCCCCACCTAACACCCAAAGCAGCCCTGGTTCCCAAGCCACCGCCAGCCCGCATTGCACCACCGCTGCCGCCGCAAATCCCCACCCCAATTCCCTCAGTGTGATCAGCCCCCTGGGAACCGGGCGGTAGGGCCGCCATCGAGCATCCTCCTCCGCGTCCTTGAACTCGTCCGCAATCCTTAGCTGCAAGAAGAATAGGAAACACACACCAAATGCGACCCCAAATGATGGCGCACGGGGCACCCCGTCCCTCAGCAATGCCGAGTACGAGACCGCACAGGCACTGAACACCGCAATCAGCAGACCATGCGCCACCACGGGAAAGCGCTCTTTCTGATAGGTCCACCAACGCATGGGCCCAGAAATAACCCAACTCAAAGCATTCTGGTAATTGTTGTTTTTTCTTAAATCATCGATTTCATCAATCATCAATTCATCGCTCTCGCGCCAGCTTCTGGTGGGCTCTTGAAAAATGGCCGGCAGCCAGCGCTCCAATGATCGATAGCTCGCCTGCCAACATCAGCCCAGCGGCCACCTCAGCCAGGGCGCGGGCTTTTCCCGCTCCCGCCAATCCCATCAGCTCCAAGCAAGCTTTCTGCGTCGGCAGGCCAGTTCCGCCTCCCACCGTTCCCACCATCAATCCCGGCAAAGTCACTGAGGCATAAAGCGAGCCGTCGTCCTCCTTTCGTTCAAATCGCGTCACCCCCGTCGCCGATTCTGCCACGCAGGCCACATCTTGTCCGGTCGCCAAATACAAGGCTGCCAGCCCGTTGGCGAAATGTCCCTGCACGCCAAAGCTCCCACTCAGAACACCCCCCATCGCTGAGACCCTCCAATAATGCTCCATTTCCTCTGGCGTGGTGTGCAAACGCTTTTCGATCAGCTCCGCAGACAGCCTCACCTCGGCCGTCACTTTTTTCCCCCGGGTCGTGGTGAACGACTTTGCCGAAGCCTTTTTGTCCCCGGACAAATTTCCTTCCACCCACATCCGCTCCGGCCTCACAGGACTTTCCCTCTTGATCATCTCGCAGATCGCCTGCGTCGCCAAGGTCACCATGTTTTGGCCGGAGGCGTCTCCAGTCGAGAACTCAAAAGTGAGATAGACGTGGTTCCCCTCGAAGTTCACCCCCATATCCAACAGTTCCCCATGCCGCGTTGTCCCCCCAGCGATGTGCTTGAAGCGATCCACCTGCTCCACGGCCCAAGCCACAAACCGTCCAGCCAAAGCCATGGTTTCGAAAGCAAAGGCAGGGGACCGCCCCACCGACTCATAAATGACCATCGCCGTGCATCCCCCTGCTTCACTCATGAGGGCGCACCCCCGATGATACGACGCCACCAAGGCGGCTTCGGTCGTGGCTAAAGGAATGATGTAGTCCCCTTCGGCGGACAAACCCCGCACCCTCAGAGGACCGGCATAGCCCAACGGCAATCGGATCTCTCCCAAGCAGTTCTCGATGTTTCCCTGATAGATCGAGGGATCCCCATCACCCAAAAGGATCTCACGAACCGCTTCAGGATTGCCGAGTTTTCGCCACAACTTCAGCGCCCGATCTCGATCCACTTTGGCACTTGCAGGAGCCAATCGGAGAGATGCTTCAGGATTCGCCGACAACTTTCGCTCCAAAGCCTCAGGGTCCCGACCCGCCATCAAGATTTCGATCTGCCGCTTCGACAGCGAATACTTCCCAGACATGCCCTACCCTCGAAGATCTCCCTTCGATTGACCACGTTTTCCTTTGGGCTTTTCGGTGAGTCAGTCGATGAGAGATCCGCTCGAGTTGATGAAGAAGAGAGAACATGACGCCCCTCTTCGGACTGCGGGGGCACGACCCCGCTTTCACACCCGCGCACGCACCGCCCCCACACCTCGCCCAGAGCCGACATGTCGGCTCCCAAGCCAATCCTCGAGCGCTCCCCACCTCTCCCCAAAAGCGCCGACATGTCGGCGCACTCCTCTACTCCCTCTTCGGACTGCGGGGGCATGACCCCGCTTTCACACCCGCGCGCGAACCGCCGCCACACCTCGCCCGGAGCCGACATGTCGGCTCCCAAGCCAATCCTCGAGCGCTCCCCACCTCTCCCAAAAAGCGCCGACATGTCGGCGCACTCCTTTCCTCCCTCTTCGGACTGCGGGGGCATGACCCCGCTTTCACGACTGCGCACGAACCGCCCCCACACCTCGCCCGGAGCCGACATGTCGGCTCCCAAGCCAATCCTCGAGCGCTCCCCACCTCTCCCCAAAAGCGCCGACATGTCGGCGCTCTCCTCTACTCCCTCTTCGGACTACGGCGACACAACCCCACTTTCACCCAGATCGAGTAGGATCCGCAGGCAAATACTCCGATTTCTCCACTTCCAACCCATTGGCGCGGAGCACCGCCTTCAATTGATCCAGCGAATACTGAGTCGGATCAAAGCGAACATCGAGCACGCCCTCTTTCCAATCCATCTCCTCGACCTTTCGAGCAGGATCACGACTGAGAAAATCTCGGAGCCAATCCGCATTTTCCGAAGTCAGCCCAGAAACTTCAAACCGCACCAAAGTCGCGAGCTGGGCGCTCGATTTCTCGTTTGAAGCCACTTCCTCAACCCTGACCGAATCCAGCACTGGAGGAGATTTCTCCCGACATCCCCAACCCGTGCCAGCGATCGCGCTCAGAAGCGCCACTTCCCATCGATGCCCCTGCTTCATTTTCATTTCTTGCCGCAAGTCCATCGTTGAGGCATGTGACAACTTTGAAACGATTTTCATCCGCTGCAAAGATTCCTGAATTCGCATCGTTTCAAATCCCTGAAACCCAGTTCGCCGACGCCCCAACCCAGGCGCCTCGGCGAAAACTCAACCCATCCCCATGCCCAGAAACCCGCAATGTTTGGTGGCCACGACGCTGCTTGCCCTGGTGTCGGCGACCTCCGCCGCGAGCTTGTACCACCGTTACTCCTTCGCCGAAGACGCATCCGATGCGGTCGGCGATGCCCACGGCACTCTTCAGGGAGGTGTGAACGTGGCGGAGGGAAAAGCCCATTTTTCCGGCACCCGCGGAGAAACCATCGACCTCATAGGACAGATCGACATTGGAAGCCGTTTCGGCACCACCGGTGTTTCTCTGGAAGCTTGGTTCACCGATCAGAATTCAGCACGCTATGCGAAACTGTTCGGTTTTGGCGACACATCCGAGGGCGGATTTCTCGGCTACACCTTCTCGCACGCTCCGATCAGCGACACCAAAATCGAGACTCCTTCCACCACGGCCGAGGCGAACGTGACATTTCTCCGTCCTGCACTCGATGTCCCCCATCATGCGGTAGTCACGGTCTCTCCGAGCGGCGAGGTGAATGCATGGATCGATGGAGAAAAAGTCGTGGATCAGCACACCCCGACGGAGCGATTGCCTCTCACAAGCGTCGCTGCAGGAAGCGACCAGTTGGGCAACTCCATCTGGCCTGACCGAAGTCTCAATGGAAGTTTGGATGAATTCCGAATTTGGTCGGGAGAACTCACCGGAGCAGAGGTGTTGGCCCACCTTGAAGCAGGTCCCGATGATTCATCGCTGGTGACCGACCAGGATGAAGATGGACTCCCTGACGTGTGGGAAGCCCGCCATGGTCTCGATCCAAGCCGAACCGACGATCCCGATGGAGCGACCGGCGACCCCGATGGCGATGGGCTCAACAATGCCGGTGAGCTTCAATGGCAGACCGATCCTCAGAACCCTGATACCGACAACGATGGTCAGTCCGATGGCGAAGAGGTGGCAGCAGGAAGTGATCCGCTCGATCCCGACAGTCTCCCCCCCAGTCCTCTCGACCTCCGCTATCGGTTCTCCTTCGACGACACCCTCGATTCTGTGGGCCATGCCCAAGGATTGCTGATCGGGAATGCCGAAATCAGCGGTGGCCAGTTGCACCTTCATGGAGAACCGGGCGAGTTCTTCGACCTGGGGAATCAGATCCAACCAGGGATCCAATTCGCCGAGACTGGCCTGACAGTGGAAGCATGGTACGTGGATGAGCAATCTCCTCTCTATGCCAAAATCTTCGGTTTTGGGGGCGCGGGCGAAAATCAATTTTTCGGGTTCACCCATGCCCACGGATCGGCCGACAGCACTCTCGTCGACCTCCCCAGCATCAACGGCACCGGCAACGCCCGGATCGATCGCGCGCTCACCGGAGTCACCCATCATCTGGTTGTCTCCCTGGCCCCCTCCGGACTCACCCGAGTCTGGATCGACGGCGAACCCAGGGTGGCCGACCATTTCAATGATGCCACCCTCCCGATCTCAAGTATCGGACAAGGATTCGACCGAATCGGCAACTCCGCTTGGCCCGACCCCAGCCACCGAGGCACCATCGATGAAGTTCGCATCTGGTCGGGAGAGTTCACCGAAGATGATGTCGCCGCGAGCTATCAAGCGGGACCCAAGCGGGTGGGTGCGCTGCCTGACGAAGACCAGGACGGAATGCCCGATGCTTGGGAAATCGCTCATGAACTTGATCCGCAAGACGCCACCGGGGACAACGGAGCGGATGCGGATCTCGACGAAGATCAGCTCACCAACTACCAGGAATACCTCTATCAAACGGATCCTCGAAATCCTGACTCAGATGAGGATGGCCTCCCCGATGGGATGGAAATCCTCATCGGCACCCACCCCCTCCATCCTGACAGCGACGGAGACTCGCTACCGGACGGTGTCGAGACCCGCACAGGAGAGTTTGTAAGCCCCGAAGATCGCGGCACGGATCCACTCAAAACCGATACCGACGGCGATGGATTTTCGGACGCGGACGAAGACCCAAGCCAAGGAGGCACGGACCCCAACAGAGCGGACAGCGATGACGATGGCTACGACGACCTCGTCGAGATTCGCGGTGGATCAATCCCCACCGATCCTACCAGCCAACCTTCGTCTGGACTGGGTCGCTCCGAAGCCTTTGCAGCCTTCGCCGGCGGTCGCTTCCCGGAAAGCGCCCCCGGGACCGGCTCGACATTCACGGTGGAAGAGGCCTTTCCCGAGCTGCCGAATTTGACGGACCCGATGTTCATGACGCCCCTCCCGGGCACGGATCGATTGCTGGTCATTCAGAAACGAGGCGACATTCGAGTTCTCGACGCCTCCCCCACTGCCAACAGCTTCGAGACCTTCCTCGATATCCGTTCCCGGGTTTTCACGGTTTCCGACTGTGGCATGACCGGGATGGCCTTTCACCCTCAGTTCTCCGATCCGGATCACCCACAACGTTATGTCTATATCACCTACAAATGGAATCCGCGGGCGGCAGTGGTCGACGGAGGTGCGGGCGTAAGTGGAGGCAACAACAACTGGGCTTATTGGAGACTCTCCCGCTTCGAAGTGCCCCCCGGCTCCGAGGCTGCCAACCCCGAGTCGGAGCTTGTGCTCGTGCAACAATTCGATCGCCAAATGTATCACGACTCCGGCTGCCTCCTCTTTGGGCAAGATGGCTATCTGTATTTCGCAATCGGCGATGAAGGGGGAGCCGACGATGAGTTCAATGTAACTCAGAAGATCGATGAGCGATTGTTCTCCGGAATCTTCCGGATCGATGTGGACCCCGAATCAGCCCTTTCCCATCCCATCCGTCGCCAGCCACTTCAGCACAATGACCAACCCTCCGGATGGCCGGACAGCTTCACCGCCCACTATTCGATTCCGAATGATAATCCTTTTGTCGACCCGGCACCCATCGACGGAGTGGCCAACGTCCTGGAAGAATATTTCGCACTCGGATTGCGCCAGCCCTACCGCTTTTCCCAAGACCAGGAAACGGGGCTGATTTGGATTGGCGAATCGGGTCAGAATGCCCGCGAAGAAATCGACTTATTGGCTCCTGGTGCCAACTACCAATGGCCCTTCCGAGAAGGCAACATTGCCGGCCCCAAAGCCCGCCCCGATACCATCGTGGGTATCGAGAAAGAGCCCATCATCGCCTACGACCGGACACAGGGAGGCTGTCTCATCGGCGGTTATGTGTATCATGGTGATCGCCTTCCCGAATTGCGGGGGAAATACTTAGCGGTCGACAACGTCAGTGCTGCCATTTGGGCAGTCGATCCTCCCAGCGAGTCCGCTGCCGCAGAAATCACCTCATTGGGTGTGATGCGTCCGGGCTCTGTCTACAGTGGCTCTTCATCCTGCGCACTGGATGCTCAGGGAGAATTCTATTTCCTCAAACTTCAAGGCGATGGAGGCGGCCGCATCTGGCAATTGGCCGTCGAAGACACCACTCCTGAACCACCCGCACTGCTTTCACAAACGGGCCTCTTCAGCGACCTCGCCACCCTCACCCCTGCACCCGGGTTTCTACCCTACGATTTGGTAGCTCCGCTGTGGTCCGACGGTGCCCACAAACGCCGCTGGATTGCCGTGCCGAACGATGGGATCCACGACTCCCCTACGGAGCGAATCACCTTCAACGCCCACGGGAATTGGCAATTCCCAGCTGGAACCATCACCATCAAACACTTCGAGCTGCCCATCGACGAAAGCCATCCGGATCTCACCATCCGCCTGGAGACCCGGGTGATCGTCGCAACGGAAGACGGGGGCAAATATGCCGTCACCTACCGCTGGAATGCAGAACAAACCGACGCGGAACTCCTGACCGAATCCCAAACGCACACCTTCCTGATCCAGGAAGCGGAAGGAGGATCACACGAACAAACCTGGTACTATCCGAGCCGTACCGATTGCCTAGCCTGCCACACCGAGCCCGCGGGACAAGCGCTCGGCATCCGCACCCAGCATTTCAATCACGACATCGTCTACCCAGGCAGCACCCGGCCAGCCAATCAACTGGCCACCTTCAGCGCGCTCGGCATTCTCGATCAAACCCTGACGACCGAAGAAATCGCTCAATATGTTCAATCCCGTGCTCTGGACGATTCCACGGCACCCCTTGCACTCCGCGTGCGCTCTTATCTCGATTCGAATTGCTCGCACTGCCACCAACCGAACGGAGGCATTCCGGGTTTTGACGCCCGCCTGACCACTCCGCTCTCTGAGCAGGGCTTGATCCATGGGGAACCAGGGCAGTTTGGAGCCCTTGGTCCCGATTCACGTTACATCGTCCCGGGAGACGTGCCGCTTTCCATCATTCACCACCGCATGAATGCCGTTGGGAATGGAGCCGCCATGCCGCCTCTTGCCAAAGGATTGCGAGACGATCCCGCCGTGCAGTGGGTCGCCTCGTGGATTCAGGGTCTCGATCCCGCCGATTTCATCGAAACCGAGGGCCAACGGCCCATCCGGACAGAGCTCGCAGGACCATCTGGTTTGATCAACGGTCCCTTTGACATCACTCTCGCCACCGATCAGGAAATCACGGGCCTCCAAACCGAGAATTTTGAAGCCGTCGGAGCCCCCTTGAGCGACTTGCGGGGCGAGAGGGATCACTACCGAGTCCGTGTGGTCCCCCAAGAAGAAGGCCACATCAGCATCCGGCTCCCCGCCAATGCGCTCATCCCACCGGGAGACCCCGGCCTTGGCAGCCTCGAGTCTGAAACCGTCGAAGTCACCTACCTGCGCGCCGACGACGGCTACCTTGAGTGGGCCCGTCAGCAGTCTCTTTCAGGGGAAGCCGCGCTTCCCGAAACCGCTTCCATCGGACAGCTCGCCAACCTGCTCCGCTACCAATTCAATTTGCCAGCTGACCGACCGGATCTCCCCACCTACATCCCGGGCAGCACCAACTCGGGGACAGGTCCGTCGGGGCTTCCCTCATTCCGTCGGCTGGGTCCCGAAGAAGGGGGACGGCTCGAAGTCACCTATCTGAGGCGACGCGATGCCCGCGACGCTGGATATCAGTTCGACGTTCAATTCACCGATTCCCTCGAAGGTTCGTGGCTGAATTCGACCTCCACTGAGCAAGTCACCTTCCTCGATTCCATATGGGAACAAGTGGTGGTCCAAGACACCGGCAGTGCCTCCAGCCACCGGTTTGGTCGACTCCGCATCCTCTATTCCCCCTCAGATTGATCCTCTTGCCCTCCAGCATGACCCAAAAAAGAGCCTCTTCCCGGCCAAGGGAAGAGGCCCCCGGTTTCCCGAGTGGAAATCCACATCGAAAACCGGCCATGTTCTGAATCAACCGGGCCGAGAAACCCGCCAAGTTCCCGCAGGGCACCTGATCCCTGACGGCCAACCTCGGCCATCCTGGAAGGATCTGGTCCGATGCAAATCCAGGCTTGGCGACCTTCTCGTCACAGTTTGACTCCGGCAACGCTCTGCCGTTTCGTTCATTCGGGTCGTCCCTTCCCTCACGGAGTCCATCTTCGGTGTTGGATGAGCCGCCAAGCCCGTTCAACCTCGCGCCGTGGCCAGCTACGTCATCTCCATCGCAGCCCTGAAACGCAACTCCGCCCTGCTTCGTGAAGTCAAGGAGGCTGCCGGTTGCCGGCTGGTCATTGCGCTCAAAGGCTTTTCCTGTTGGAAAGCATTTCCTTACCTCCGCGACGATCTCGATGGCTGCTGCGCTTCCGGTCTTTGGGAGGCCCAACTTGCGCACGATCACTTTGGCAAAGCCGTCGTCACCTATTCCCCCGGCTATACCCCTGAGGAGATCGCAGCACTGCTGGAATTCACCACTCATCTGGACTTCAACTCCCTGTCCCAGTGGTTCCGGTTTCGAGAAATGGTCATGGCGCACCCCCGCTTTCGATCAGGCGAACTTCATTGCGGCCTGCGCGTGAACCCGCAGCATTCGACGGGCTCCACCCCACTCTACGACCCCTGCGTGGCAGGCTCCCGACTGGGAACAACGGCCGATCAGTTGGCGGGCGCGGATCTCACGGGGCTTAGCGGCCTCCATTTTCACACCCTCTGCGAACAGGGATCCGAGGACCTCGAAACGACGCTTGCCGCGGTCGATGAAAAATTTGGCCACCTCCTGCGCTCACCCCAATTCACCTACCTTAACATGGGGGGCGGGCACTGGATCACCAAGCCATTCTACGACCGCGACCGCCTCATTCGTCTCGTTCGCGAAGCTCGCGAGAAATATCAAGTCGAGGTCTGGCTTGAACCCGGAGAAGCCATTGCGATCCACACGGGCGTGCTCCGCGCAGAGGTGATCGATGATTTCGAAAGTGCCGGGCATCGACTGGCCATCCTTGATGTTTCAGGCACCGCGCACATGCCCGACGTCCTAGAAATGCCCTATCGTCCCGAGGTCTACCTCGTCGAACCGTCGGACACCGCTGTCGAGCCTCCGGCCGAAGGCTCTCTTCCCGCAGTCACCCAGGAAGGGGAGACCTACCTCCTTGCGCAGGAATCCGGCCCCCATCTCTACCGCCTTGGGGGCCCCACCTGCTTGGCGGGAGATGTGATTGGCGACTACGCTTTCCCTCGGCCCTTGGTTCCGGGAGACCGTCTCGTCTTCGACGACATGGCTCACTACACCATGGTCAAGACCACGACCTTCAACGGCGTACCGCATCCCTCCATCGTCCTCCAACACGAGGACGGATCGCTGGAGACCCTCCGCGAATTCTCCTACCAAGACTTCCGCGATCGTCTCGCCTGATCCGCTCGGTCAAATCGCTTTCCCCTCGACCCACAACACGGCACTCGCCAGCTCTCCGACCCGCAAGGCGCGCCCTTGGATTTCCAGCTCAATCACACCCGCCAGCGGCTCCCGCCGCAGCAATCTGAATTCCGCACCTGGCTTTAAGCCAGCCTCACGCAGCCAGTTGAGAAACTCCGCGTCGTCACGACCCACTCGCTTCAAGACGTAGTCGCCCGCCGAGCATTCGTCGAGACGCCGAGTCGCATCCTCGCGCATCCGCCCCTGCGCATCTGGAATCGGATCTCCGTGGGGATCCACTGCCGGCCGTCCCAACATCTCATCGATCCGTTCTACCAAGCGATCCGACAGCACATGCTCCAACACCTCCGCCTCCTCGTGGACATGCGCCCAATCAAGGTGCAGCACTTCCACCAAAAAGAGCTCAGTGAGCCGATGCCTGCGCAGCACCTGCAACGCTGAACGGCGCCCCGATTCCGTGAGATGAACACCTTTGCGGGGGATATACTCAATCCATCCATCCCGCTTCAACTGCTTCATCATCGTGGTGATGGTTCCAGGCGTCACCGCCAGGGCTTCGGCAATCTTGCCGGCCGGCACGGGGGCATCGGGCTCCCCTTCTTCGGACAGGCGTAAGATGGCTTTGAGATAGTTTTCGACCGTGCTGCTGAGCATTCGATGGAGGGGGAGGTAAGAAATCCAGAGTTCACGGCATCCGTGAACTCACCACAAGAGCGATTCCCACAAACATCGCCACACCACGCTTC
Source organism: Haloferula luteola (assembly GCF_014201715.1). Taxonomy (GTDB): domain Bacteria; phylum Verrucomicrobiota; class Verrucomicrobiia; order Verrucomicrobiales; family Akkermansiaceae; genus Haloferula; species Haloferula luteola. The sequence goes on along the minus strand of NZ_JACHFD010000011.1, from coordinate 101,078 downwards.
GTTCGACTTTGACACCACGCTCCAGAGCTTCGGCATCTGCTTGATCGAGCCGCTTCAGGGTCTCCCACCCAATTCGAGCCGGCAGCCCACTGGCTGCCCTCAATCGCCGCGATTTCAATGCCGTCGCGTAGCGGTCCCCATCCTGCAGCCATTCCGCCGCCTGATCTCGCCACTTCCGGGCAACCATCGCGACCTCCCTTGGATCGAGGGGGTTCTCCACGGGCAGGTAACATCGCCCCAACGACCGGTCCTTCGGAAGATCCCTGAGGATATTGATCAACTGGAGACCCTTGCCGTAGCGAGTGCCCAATGCCTCTAGCGTCTCCGGACTTTCATCGGAGTAGCCAGCACCAAGAGTCGAAAACCCCACGCGGGTCCAAAATCGCCCGACACAGCCCGCCACCCGCCAACAATAGTCTTCCAACTCAGCGTCACTCTCCGCAACCCAGGTCCCTGAGATGCCCCGATCGAGGTCTTGGCTCTGCCCTGATAAAATCACCTCCAGCACCTCTCTTACGTGCCCGCGGCAATCGCTGCTCAACTGACGATAGGCCCTTAGGCACTCTGGCAGGCTTTGCAGGAGACAGCGCTCCCCTGCGTGATCCAACTGCTTTGAAAATCGAGCCACCTCCGCTTCAGGGAAGTTCCCTTTCTCCAAAACCTCGCCAAATGTCACAAGCGCTTCCTTTCGCTCCGCAATGGAAACGCCCGAGGTGTCCGCCAACGTATCACTCGCCCGTGCCAAGAGGTAACCGACACTGACAGGATCGCGCATCGGTCCCGGCAAGAGTGCCATCGACAAATCAAACGAGCGCGAGACTGCCTTTCGCAATCGCGAGAGTTCCGAATTCATGGTCCGTGTGGCCGAAACTCGGCGAGGCGCTGTCGATTCCAAGCAAGGGCTTCCTCGTACTCCTCGCTATCCGGGCGCTCCCGATGCAACTCCTCCCAAAGCCTCACCGCCTCCGTGAAGGTCTCGGACGAAAGTTGCTTGTCGCCACTCATCTCCGCCGCATGCCCCAGGTCTCCGAGGATATAGCCCCGCGAACGCTGAATTTGCTCGGCGCGGGTGACTCCATACGGGGTTTCCAACAAGTCCGCCAACATCCCTAGGGCATTCTGCTCGAAGCCAATTTCTGCTTTGCGATCCCCGCCAAAACCCACCATGCGACCCTTTTCCCAAGTCAGGAGAGCATATCGAAACACCGCTCCCGGTTGGGCGTTTTCACCCACCGTCAGCCCTTCCAGCAGCCGCAGCCCCTCATTGTAGTGATCCATGGCGCCATCTGAATCTCCGCGATCTCGAAGAATGCCAGCCAACAACCCATTCTGCGCTGCGAGACGAACCTTCGTCAGGACATTATCAGGCCGCATCGGCAGGAGATCCGTCAGCAATTTGGTCGCTCCCAAGGCCATCGACTCCGCCCGCTTGATATCGCCCGCAATCAACGAAGACTCCGCCACAGCACCGTAGCAACCCGCCAATTCAAGGCGCAGTTGAAAATCATCAGGACGCTCGGCGATCAACTTCAGCAACTTCGAAGACGCGAGCTCGCGCAAATCTCGGGCGTCCCCCAGCTCACCCATCCCATCGAGGAGATTGGCGGAGGCGAGGTAACAAGCAACCAGTTCGGATCCCAGAATGGGAGCTTCCGGTCGCTGATCCGCCAGCCGATTGAGTTCCTCCGTCGCACGCAACAACCGCGCCAACGCCTCTTCCTCACTCCCGTGAGCCGCGAGCCACTCCGATTGCTTCAACTCCAAGGTCGCGAGAAGATAATCGACTCGATCAGCATCCACTTGCGACTTCGGCACCTTTTTCAAGGCATTCCGCGCGGAATCAAAAGCTTCCAGAGTGCGTGGATCTTCCTTCTCCTGCAAAAGCATGGCGAGGCTCAATCGATCCGTTGCCAACCGCAGATCGAGCCCGGCATTCGCCTCCCATTCCGTCGCCTCACTCAGCGCCCGTTGAAAACGCTCTTCCGCCACCTCCGGCTCGCCCATCGCCAACGAAATCTCGGCAAGTTGCAGCAACGCCCTCGACCGCTCGTCCGAGAGCTCGGAAATCTCCGCAGTCCGATCCACAAAGCTTTGATAAAATCGCTCCAACCTTTGGAGACGAAGCATTCTCCCCTGCAACGGCGGCAAGCGAGGATCCCCCTCCTCCACCGCCCAACCAAAGAGTCGATCCCCAATATCTCGCGATGCTTCCAAGCGCGCCAACCAAGTCGACTCTCCTGAGCGCAACTGCGCCGTCGCCTCCTGCGCCACCGTGTTCAATCGTCCCAATTCTCGAGTCGCCGCTTCCAACTTGCGTTGCTTCGACTCCATCTCGCGAGTGTGACTGGCCGTCAATCGATCCGCACCCGAAACTGCGCTTCGCCACAGCACGAAACCCAACGCCGCCGCGGCCAGCGTCACCCCTGCCATCACCTTGTAGCGAAAAGCCGCCTTGCGGGCACGTCGACGCTGATCCAGCGCATCCTCCATCGCCTGCAGCCCTGTCGCTTCACTTTCGACTTCCTGAAACAGCCGCTCGACCTCCATCGCATTGGCCGGCCGAGAGAGAGGATCCAACGCCAAGCAACGTTCCACGATTTCACGATCCCGACGCTCTCGGTCGGTCACCGGAGACTCGGGCCAATGCAATTCCGCCTGGGCCTCCACCGTGGATGCGATTTTCCCCAAATCCGCAGCAATACCGTCGCGATGCGTGGTGCCCGGTTCAGGGGCCACCTGGCTGAAAGTCGAGTGGCAGCGGGGGAACTGTCCCGTCACCAACCGAAATGCCATGGCTCCCAAGGCATACACATCCCAACGATACCCCCGCTGATCCTCATAGCCTTCAGGCGACCTCAGTTGCTCAGGTGACTGATAAAGGATCGCATCGGTGAACTGGTGGTTCGCGATCCCCGGCATGTGTCCAAGACACCAGTCGATCAATGCCACCTCCCCGGAGTCGTCAAAAAATACATTCCCCGGCTTCAAGTTCCCGTGTGCGACCTGCCGCGCATGCAGCGCAGCGAGTGCCCGGGTGAGCCGCCTCACCATTTCCCACGATCCCTCGCCCGGAAAATCGTCCAGCCGATGCTGCAAACTGCGGGGTCTCCATGTTCCATCTTCCTGCCGATCTGCCAGGCATGCTGTCACTCGTACCGCGGGTCGTGTACGAAAGTCGGCTTCCAAAACAGGCACCACCCCAGCCGGCCATCCTCCTTCTTCCAATCGAGCGCAGGCCGCTTCGAGCAGGGGTCGATTGATGGCCATGCCATCCAGAAGCTTCACCGCCGTGACCACCCCATCCGTACGCACCGCACGGAACACCGTTCCACACGGGCCCGAATCGAGCAGCTCCCTTTCTCCAAAGGCATCGAGTTGAGGGGGGGTCATGCCGGCAATGTGGCGAATCTGGCCCATTCCGCCAACCTTCAATCCTGATCCTCTCGCCAACCGTGCATCGAGACCCCCAACACAAAAAAAGCCGCCCCGAAGGGCGGCTTAATCACTCAAGAGAGTGGCGGAGCGGACGGGACTCGAACCCGCGACCTCTGCCGTGACAGGGCAGCGTTCTAACCAACTGAACTACCGCTCCGTAGGTCGGTCGCCTTGCGGCGTGCGCGGACGCTAGGGGGACACCCGGACTGACGCAACATCATTTTGAACCTTTTTTCACTTTTTCCCACCGACCTCGGAGAACTCCCGTAATTCCAACCATCCCCTCGCTTCCATGCCCCTCGATTCCCCCTCAACCGTCGACTCCGAATCCCCATCCTGACTCCATACTAGGTCTCGGTTTCGCTTGCCGCTCCGGCCCGGGCTGACAGATTCGCGCCCATGGATTACAATCTCCTCAAAGCCCTTCACATCCTTGCCGCGTTCGGGGTTTTCTCCGCCGTTGGAGCTGCCTGCCTCGGTGGATCCCGCAAAGCTGCCGGGATTCTTCACGGCATTTCATTGATCCTATTGATTCTCGTTGGCTTCGCCCTGCTGCAAAAACCACCCGCAGGACAATACTGGTGGATGGCCAAGATGGGCTTGTGGCTGATTTTGGGGGCCGCGCCTGCCCTCACCAAGCGGCTGCCAAAGGCCGCCGTGCTCGGCATCATGCTCGCCTGCGGGCTCGCCGCGGCCTACCTCGGCCTCCAAAAACCGTTCTGATCCGCCGGGATTGCCGGAATCGCCGCAATTTCCGCCACCGGGGGACTCTCCCCTTGCACCCCCTCTCCTCAATTTCTAATCGTCGTCCAACTCCAATTCCGATCCGGATTTTCCGAACATGAGCAGCCAAGCTTCCTGTTTTCCCATCGTCGGCCGCATCTGGTCATCCACCATCGGCAGGAAACTCCTCGTCGCCCTTACCGGGGCGGTGTTGACGCTTTTCCTCGCCGGCCACCTCGCGGGTAACCTCCTCGTCTTCGTCGGCCGAGAGGCATTCAATGATTACGCAGAGTTCCTCCACCACATGATTCACGGTGCAGGTGTGTGGATCGCCCGAGCGGTGCTCCTAACCTGCCTCGTCATTCACGTGGCCGCCACCATTTCGCTGACGCGGCAAAATAAGGCGGCCCGGCAGGCCTACGAAAACAAGGCCACCATTCAGGCGTCGAAGTCGTCCCTGGTCATGATCTGGTCCGGTTTGACGATTCTGGCCTTCATCATCTTCCACCTGCTCCATTTCACCGTGCGGGTCAGCTATCCCGCCGCGGATTTCCAAGATCCGCTCAATCCTGAGCGCTTCGACGCATGGGGCATGGTGATCAAAGGGTTCACCCATCCTTTGACCGTCCTCTTCTACGTCATCGCCATGGGCCTGCTCTGCTCCCACATCAGCCACGGTGTCCAATCGATGTTCCAAACCCTTGGCCTTCGTTCGAAGAAAAGTGCGCCTCTTCTGCGTGCCCTCAGCATCGGCTACGCCGTTGTGATCTTCTTCGGCTTCATCTCGATTCCCATCTCCATCCTTGTCTTCGGCTACGGCCGCTAACCGCCATGTCCAGCATCCTCGACAGCAAAGTTCCTTCGGGCCCGATCGACCAAAAATGGTCGAAGCACAAACAGGACTCGAAGCTGATCAACCCGGCCAACAAGCGGAAGTACACGATCATCGTCGTCGGCTCCGGTCTCGCCGGCGGTGCCGCCGCCGCAACCCTCTCAGAGCTGGGATACAAGGTGAAGTGCTTCTGTTACCAAGACAGCGCTCGCCGTGCCCACTCGATCGCCGCCCAAGGCGGCATCAACGCCGCGAAAAATTACCAAAACGACGGCGACTCGATTTACCGGTTGTTTTACGACACCATCAAAGGGGGCGATTTCCGCTCACGGGAAGCGAACGTGTATCGCCTGGCCGAAGTTTCCAACAACATCATCGACCAATGCGTCGCGCAAGGCGTGCCGTTTGCCCGTGAATACGGTGGCCTTCTCGACAACCGCTCATTCGGCGGTGCGCAGGTCAAACGCACCTTCTATGCAGCCGGCCAAACCGGCCAACAGCTGCTCATCGGCTGCTATCAAGCTCTCAACAAGGAAATCGCCAATGGGGGCGTCGAGATGTTTCCCCGCACGGAGATGCTCGATCTTGTCACGGTCGATGGTCACGCCAAAGGCATCGTCGTTCGCGACATGGTGACCGGTGAGATTTCGTCCCACGCTGGAGACACCGTTCTGCTCGCCACCGGAGGCTACGGCAACGTCTTCTTCCTTTCCACCAATGCGATGGGCTGCAATGTCACCGCCGCTTGGCGGGCCGCCAAAAAGGGAGCCTTCTTCGCCAACCCCTGCTACACGCAGATCCACCCGACCTGCATTCCGGTCAGCGGCGACTACCAGTCGAAGCTCACCCTGATGTCCGAGTCGCTGCGCAATGATGGCCGCATCTGGGTTCCGAAGTCTCAGGAAACCGCTGAGAAAATCCGCACCGGTCAACTCGACCCCAATCAGGTTCCGGATGAACAGCGCGACTACTACCTTGAGCGGAAATATCCGTCCTTTGGCAATCTCTCGCCACGCGACATCTCCTCCCGTTCGGCCAAAGAAGTTTGCGACGAAGGTCGCGGCGTAGCGCCCACCGGCCTCGGGGTCTTCCTCGACTTCCGTGATTCCATCAAGCGCTTGGGCGAGGACAAAATCCGCGCCAGCTACGGCAACCTCTTCACGATGTATGAGAAGATCGCCGGCACCAACCCCTACAAGTTGCCAATGCAAATCTATCCTGCCGTGCACTACACGATGGGCGGTCTGTGGGTGGACTACAACCTGATGTCCAATCTCCCCGGCCTTCACGTTCTCGGTGAAGCAAACTTTTCCGACCACGGAGCCAACCGCCTCGGAGCGTCCGCGCTCATGCAGGGTTTGGCCGATGGCTACTTCGTCATCCCTTCGACCGTGGCGGTTTACCTCGCCACCCAAAAACCGGGCTCCGTCACGACCGAACACCCGGAATTCAAGAAGGCGCTCGAGGAAGTTTCCTCCCGCACCAAGACCCTGCTCACCATTCAAGGGAAACGCTCCGTCGATTCCTTCCACCGCGAACTCGGTCTCACCATGTGGGACAAATGCGGCATGGCTCGCAACCGCGCGGGCCTCACCGAAGCCATCGAGAAAATCCCTCAGATTCGTGAGGAATTCTGGCAAAACGTCCGCGTCACCGGTCAGGGCAATGCCCTCAACATGGAATTGGAAAAGGCAGGTCGCGTCGCCGACTTCCTCGAATTCGCCGAAATGATGTGCCTCGATGCCCGCGAACGGGAGGAATCCTGCGGCGGCCACTTCCGCGAGGAGCACCAGTACACCGATGCTGACCCCGAAGTGCAGTCCGGCTACCTATCGCCTGGCGAAGCAAAACGCCACGACGACCAGTTCTGCCACGTATCCGCTTGGGAATTCAAAGGCGTCGACCAAGCCCCGGTCCTTCACAAAGAAGAACTTCAGTGGGAGACCGTCCACCCATCGGTGCGCTCCTACAAATAACTCAAGAGCCGGCCTCCGTTTCGGACGAGCCGGCGACTGAATCCTTCCTTCAAATGAAGCGGCTCCTGGATTTGCCAGGAGCCGCTTTGAATTTCCTTACTCCATTTCCTCTGCGGGAGGAGGAGGCATTTCCTCACCACCGCCCTCATCCATGGGCGGCGTTGGCGCATCGGGACCTCCATGCGGACCAGCAGGAGGCCCCATTGGGCGCCCCTTGCCTCCACGTTTCATCCGGCCTTGGCCTCCTTTTTTCAGCTCTTCCAAGTCGATCTTCAGATCGCCATTGGTGTCGAGCTTCTCGAATTCATCCTCCCGGGCATCTTCTCCCATTCGGGCAAGCCACGGCAGTTTCGAAAATTCCTCAAAATCAAGGACCCCATCGTGGTTCTCGTCGATCTTCCCAAAGAGCCAACGCAATCCTTCCTCCGGATCGTGATCCTTGGGCGTCAGCAATCCATCCTGATCGCGATCCAAGCGCTCGAAAAACTTCTTCCTTTTCTCCTCAGGAAGCCGGGCGATGAATCTCCCCTTGGAAAATTCCTCGTAGCTGATCGCACCATCCTGATTCTCATCCAGTTCTTTCAGATCAGGCATCGGCCCCCTGCCGCGAAAGCCATGGGGTGGCAGATTCAATTCCTCCCCTTCGATCACACCGTCTCCATTGCGGTCCAAACGCCCAAACAGCTTCTCCCGCTTGTCTTCAGGCAGACTGGCAATGCGGTCGAGTTGATCGAATTCCTCACGGGAAACTTTCCCGTCGCCATTGATATCCGCCTTACGAATGAATTCTCCCAGCGGAGCCATCGGTGGACGGTTTCCGCCACCCGGGGCCTCCGCCTCTCCCGGCGGGCCCTGGGCCACCAGCGGAGCGGTCGAAAGGAGGATCCATCCCAGAATAGGTTGCGGCTTCATCATCGGATTCGAACTAAAGGTTTCACCAAAAGACGACAATTCCCAAACCCAATCCCTCACCGAGGGTTGCGGGTGAACGGGCTTTTTTGTTGGCGACTTCCTCCCGACCTCCAACATTCTCCCGCTCCGAAGCCCATGCACATCCAGGACATCCTCCAGCAGCGACGCCCTTCCTTCTCATTTGAGTTCTTCCCACCCAAGTCCAATGGAGCTTGGGAAGAGCTCTATCGAACGATTGTCGAGTTGGAGCCCTACGCCCCTTCGTTCGTCTCTGTGACCTACGGCGCTGGCGGCAGTACCCGCGATGCCACTCATGATCTCGTCGTTCGGATCAAGGAAACCACCGGGATTCCTCCCATTCCGCACCTCACCTGCGTGGGCCACGACGAAGCGGAGGTCGACGCTATCCTTTCCCGCTACGCCGAAGCAGGGGTGTCCAACATTCTTGCCCTGCGCGGCGATCCGCCACGCAATTGGCCGGATTACGATTGGACGGACTCCGCCTTCCCCCACGCCGCAGACCTGGTACGCTTCATCCGAAAATTCAACGAGAGCGGTCGCCATCCCGATCCACGAGGCTTCGGCATCGGCGTCGCCGGATTCCCCGAGGGTCACCCCTCGACTCCCAATCGCCTCAGTGAGCTTGAGCACCTCAAGGCCAAGGTGGATGCAGGCGCCGACTACATCTGCACCCAATTGTTCTTCGACAATCACGACTTCCTCGACTTTCGCGAACGCTGCCGCCTCGCAGGCATCGAAGTTCCCATCATCGCCGGCATCATGCCCGTCTCTACCCTCGGCGGCATGAAACGCATGGCCGAATTGGCAGCGGGAGCCCGCTTCCCTGCAAAACTCCTGCGCTCTCTGGAACGCGCCGGCAATGACGCCGCCGCCGTCGAACGGGTCGGCATTCACTATGCCGCCCAGCAATGCTCGGAGCTTCTCGACCAAGGGGTCGACGGCATTCACTTCTACACGCTCAACAAGAGCGCGGCGACTCGCGAAATCTACGCCAGCCTCGGCTTCAAACCCAACACGGAAGCCGCCTCTTCCTAAGCGGCTCCACCCCCGCCTCCCACGTGAGGCAACCCCTTCAGCGGATGGAATCGAGGATTTCATCCGCCAGATCGACGCCAATCTCCGACAATCCCCCCTTCAATTCCACGGGAATCACGGTGCGCTGAGTTTCTGGATCAACAGGGAAGCGTTCCTTCAAGGCCGCCGAGCGTTCGAACGCATCCGCAGCGACGATCAGATCCACCTTCCCATCGAAGAAATACAAGTTGAGGGCCCGATTCATGTCCTCCTCGCGCAGCTTCCGCACCATGGCCAGTTCGTCGTAGAACTCGGTGTTTTCCCCTTCGACCCTCTTGGTCTCCGGTTCCTCTTCTTCTTGGCTCACTTTTCCGGCATTTTTCAGGCTGAATCCTTCCGAGCTGCCTTCGCTTGAGAAATCTCTGCCAAAGCCGTTGGCTCCCACAGCCATTCCCGGCTCGGTGCCGAAAGAACGCTCCTTTATCTCGTCGTCGGTGGGACGCCTTACCGAAAACTCACCGCTGACCGTCATCAGGTTCTCCGCCTGCAAATCGATGCCTTCCACCGAAAGCTTTCCTCCTCCCGTCGAAAGGTGGAATCGTCCAGTCTGGAAAACCACACGCTTGTAGGTGCGATAGTAGTCCGCGACGGAAAGGGCTTCGAACACGCGGAAATCGTCCCGAATCGCCAATTGATCGCCCTCCTCGATCGACAAAGTTCCATCAAGCGTGATGCCGCCCGAGGAATTCGTCGATCCACCCAAAGTCAGCGCCCCGGAGATCGAACCGGCCAAATAACTGCGCGCATTTCGGGGCAGCAGCTTTTCCACCGGAACGTTCACAAATTTCAAGGTCCCACTCGGTGCCGGAAGTTCCGCCCCTTGAACCATCACGGCTTGGAATTCGATCCGCCCGTCACCGACGAAAAGCACTCCGCGCTCGATCGTGACGCCCTTGGGAGAGATCGAAACCACCATCTCTTCGATCGGGCACTCACGGATCCAATTCTGCGTAAAGGTTCCTCCCTTGAACACACAACGCCAGCCTTCAGCACTGCGGGTGGCGGTCATTTGACTGTTCGCGATATTTCCGAAAGCCCGTTGGTAGTATCCCCAGCTGATGTTGGTGCTGGCTGAGCGCAGACCTCCCAATTCGATCTTCGCCGGCAGCCCAAAAAGCTCCTTCTCCGCGGCTTCTACCTCATCCTGAGAGCTCAAGCCTGAGCGCACTTCCAGATCCAGCGAGTTTGCGTCCAGGGTCCCCAAATTCCAAACCCCTGCCACCCCATCAAGGAGCTTCATCTTGAAACGCAGGTTCTTGATTTCGAACGAGCGGAAGAAGCTATTCGAAGTCCCAACACCCCCCACCCGATGAATCGAAGCTTCGCCACCGCTTTTGGAAAAGACAGAGACATCCACCTTCTCGGCTTGAAAATACTTGGCCATGCTGGCCTCCAGCCCTTCCTCGAAGCCTTCGGTATCGACCCGCTTCACGATGAAATAGCCCACCACCAGCACCAGAACCACCAAGGCAATGACCAACCGGACGGCTAATCCAAAAAGGTGATAAAGGGTGTTTGACCAATTTCCCCCGCCCGATAGCGAGTGCCTCAGTTGGAACCAGAATCCTTGGTTCGCAATCCATTGATTGAGCTTCTGTTGAAAAGCGTTGGCTTCTTCCGCGTCCATGAGTGGGGGCTGACCTAAAATCCAGGGCCGGGCGGATTACAAACCGCCCGTCACGGTTCATGCGAGGCCAAATTTCCCTCGCCCGCTGCTTCTCATTTGCCTACGGAAGCGCGCGTGGACGGCGATGACTATAAAGTGCGGCTGGAAATCTTCGAAGGACCGCTCGATCTCCTACTCTATCTCATCAAAAAAGATGAGGTGGACATCCAGGATATTTCCATCGCTCGGATTACCCGCCAGTATCTTCAATACATTGAGACCTTTCGTCTCCTGAACATCGACTTGGCGGCCGAATTCATCGTCATGGCGGCCAACTTGATGTATTTGAAGAGCCGGACCCTGCTCCCCCGTCAGGACCAACCTCCTGAAGAGGATGCCGAGGAGGACGATCCACGATGGGATCTGATTCGGCAGCTTATCGAATACAAAAAATTCAAGGATGCCGCCTCATTCCTCACCCATCGTGAGGTTGAACAGGAGGGCCGATTCGCGCTCCAACCGGAAAAGCCTGAAGTTGATCCCGAGCCGCCTCCTTTGGCAGAGGTCTCCATCTTTGACCTGATCCGCGCCTTCCAGAACGTCCTGAAGCGTTTCGAGGAAAGCCATGATCTCGGCGATATTGTCGACGATCGCTACACCGTGGCCGACAAGATCGAGATGCTGCTCACCCGATTCGCTCCCGGCCAGGCCGAGCGCTTCGATCGCCTATTTGCCGATGCCGCCACCAAGGCCGAGGTCATCGTGACTTTCCTCGCCGTCCTGGAGCTCATGAAAATGAACCAGTTTCTCATCCGCCAGACCGGCGTTTTCGGAGAAATCGAGGTTGAGCGACGCAGCCAGGCCAGCGTGCCCGTCGATTTCGAAATCACCGCCGACGGCTCCGAATAATCCCCCACCTTCCACCTTGTGGGGCAGGCGGGATAGGAACACGAAATACCGGGACACGAAAAAACCGCGCCCGCAGGGAAGCAGGACGCGGCTGGAAAACCTTTTCGGTTACCCGAGTCGGAAAGTGATTCTCGCTTTGGTCACGTCGTAAGGAGACATCTCCATCTTGACCCGGTCACCCACCACCAACCGGATGAAACGCTTCCGCATCTTTCCGGAAATGTGGGCGAGCACTTCGTGTCCGCTCGGAAGCTGCACGCGGAATTGGGTTCCGGCCAAAACGGAAGTGATCACGCCTTCGACCTCGACAGCCTTTTCTTCACTGTTTTCGTCGGTGGTCCGATTCCGTCCGCGGGGACCGCCGCCCCTTCTCCGACCCTGGCCTCCGCGACGCCTACCGCCGCCTGATCTTTGTCGATTGCCGTTACTCATGAATGGTACTTGCGATGCCGGAGTCACCGGCGCCGCGCCGGGAGACTCCCCGAATCATCCGGGGCATTCAATGGCAAAAACCGAAGGTCGCCCCCGACGGGGCGATCTGCCCAGGAATTGAGAGTTGGTGCGCACGAGAGGACTCGAACCTCCACGGCCGTGAAGCCACTAGAACCTGAATCTAGCGCGTCTACCAATTCCGCCACGTGCGCATTTAGGTAGAAGGGGCGGCGAAATGAGCACGCGACCGTGCCTTTGGCAATACGAATTCGACAAGAATTCTACAAATTCGATGCCAGCCCATGCAGATTCTCGATTGCCAGCTCAAGTGGCCGGCAACAGGTTAGGCCCATGCGCAATCCGGCCCCTTTGGTCCTGTCCCTCGCCCTCGCCGCAGCCGCGGTTTTCCTGATGGTCCGAAAGCCGGACCCTGCCCCCTCGCCCTCCGAAGAGAGCCCCACCGCAGAGGCAGCGGTTGCCGAAGCTCCTGCCGCCGCCGATCCGGCAGATCGAATTCCTTCCCCTTGGCCCCAGTCCGTCAGCGATATCCCCGCCGATTCGGACATCCAATTCGGAACTCTGGAAAATGGCATGCGCTTCATCATCCTGCCAAACGATGAACCGCCCAAACGCCTCAGCGTGCGTCTGCACATCGCCGCGGGTTCCCTGATGGAGGCCGACGACCAACAAGGCCTTGCCCACTTCCTTGAGCACATGGTCTTCAACGGCACGAAGCATTTCACGCCCGCGGAACTCATCCCTCGGATGCAGCGACTCGGAATTGCCTTCGGAGCGCACGCGAATGCTTACACCTCCTTCGATGAAACGGTTTACATGCTCGACCTTCCCGACCTGAGCGAACCGACCCTTGATCTTGCTTTCACCGTCATGCGCGACTTCGCCGATGGCGCCCTTCTTTCCCAGGAGGAAATCGACAAAGAACGTGGAGTGATTCTTTCCGAGATGAATAGCCGGGATTCCATCGGCTACCGCATCATGAAGAAGCAATTCCAAGCTCTCTTGCCCGACTCCCTGATCACCCGTCGTTTCCCCATCGGCCAAGCCGACGTCATCGAAAACGCCCAGCGCGATCGTTTTGTCGATTTCTACCATCGTTACTACACACCTTCCCGAATGACTTTCGTCGTCGTCGGTGATCTCTCCACCGATGACGTTCGCCAGCGCATCGAAAAATCCTTTGGCAACTTTGCGGAGCCGGAAAATCCCGGGGGCAATCCGGACCTCGGAAAGGTCGAAACCACCCCCAGCACGGAACCCCTGGTGTTCAGCGATGCCGAATTGCCTGCCACCAGTTTGAGCATGATGTGGATCAAGCCTTTTGAGGATCGCATCGATAACCGCGAGAATCGGGCCGAAGCCATGCGCCTGGCGCTTGCCAACGCGATGATCGGACGGCGCTTCGACCGCCTCTCCAAAGAAAGCGACGCCGCCATCCTCGAAGGGTCCGCTTCCTCGCAAGACCTGTTTCGGGCGGTCACCATCGGCAGTGTCGATGTCACCGTGACCGAAGGCCGGCTCGATGATGCAGTCACCATTCTGGAACATGAATACCGCCGCGCCTTGGAACATGGTTTCACTGAGGCCGAGCTGGCGGAAGCCAAGGCCAACGTGCTCAACTACTATGAGCAGCAGGTCGCCAACCGGGAAAGCCGTCGCTCGGACTCGCTCGCTACCTGGATCGCTCGCACCATCAACGAACGCAGCGTGCTTAGCTCCCCGGAAACCGATCTTGAAGTGGCCAAGTCCATCCTTGAGGAAGTCACCCCCAAGGATTGCCATGCTGCTTTCCTCGAATTCTGGAAGGACAGCCAGCCGCGCTTGGTGATGACCGCCAAGGAAGCCCCCGAAGATATCGCCCAGCAGCTTTCCACCCGCTTCGCGGAAGCGGCAACCCAGCCGGTGGAAGCCCCAGAAGAAGCCGAGGTGAAGACCTTTGCCTACACGGATTTCGGACCCTCCGGCATGGTTGCGGATCGTTCCACGGCTGAAGATCTCGGGATCACCCGGCTGACTCTCTCGAATGGGATTACGGTCAATCTCAAACCCACCGACTTCGACAAGAATCGCATCTCCTTGCTCGCTCGGATCGGCCACGGCCGCCTCGGCATGGATCCCGGCAAACCCGGCCTCGCCGAATTTACCGACGCCGTCGTCAATGAGGGCGGCATCGGCGAACACTCTGCCGAAGAACTTCGCCGCATCCTCGCGGGACGCAATGTGGGCTCTGGCTTCGGCGTCGGCGAAGACTCTTTCGCGCTTTCCGGCACCACCACTCCGGACGATCTCGCCCTCCAGCTTCAATTGATGACCGCCCAGTTGCTCCACCCGGGCACCCGGCAAGAAGCCATCGATCAATTCCGCCGCTCCGTGCCAATGATTTACCAACAACTCCGCCACAATGCCGGCGGAGCCCAACAGAAGATGTCGGCTTGGTTGAGAAACGATGATCCACGGTTCTCCTTCCCCGAGGAACCCGACACCCTCCTCGCCTATACGGCCGACGATATCCTACCTTGGCTTGCTGAGGATTTCACTTCCGCTGCCATCGAATTGAATGTGGTGGGCGACTTCGACCCCGAAACCCTGGAACCGCTCATTCTATCCACCTTTGGCGCGCTCCCCCAACGGCCAGCCGCCACGGAATTGCCCGAGGCCCAACGCACCGTCACCTTCCCCAAGGCGCCTCAGGAAAAAGAATTCACCTATCAAAGCCGCATCGAACGCGGCCAATCGATGGTGATCTGGAAAGTCCCGGGCCCGAGAGGAAATGAAGAACAATTCCGGCGCTTCAACCTCGTCGCCGACATCCTGGCCGATCGCCTTCGCGAGGAAATTCGTGAAAAGCTTGGTGCCTCCTACAGCCCCTCGGCACAGGCCGCAGGGTCCTTGGGACTCGACGACTTTGGTTTCTTGCTGACCGCCAGCATTGGCAAACCCAATGACATTCCCACCCTCAATGAGGCCAGCCGTCGCATCGCTGCCGACCTCGCCGAGAACGGTGCCGATGAAGACGAACTGACTCGCGCCCGCACTCCGATGCTCGCCGAGCTTGAGAAAAGCCTCCGCGACAATGGCTACTGGCTCGGCACCGTGCTCAATGGCAGCACTCAGGATCCCCGCCGATTCGATCTGGCGCGCCATCGCATCGAAGACGTTCGGTCGATCACGCTCGACGAAATCAATGCTCTGGCGAAAAAGTATCTCAATTCCGAGAGCGCCCTTTCCGTTTCGATTCTCCCGGTTCCTTGATTTCATGGAATGCCCCTACTGCCATCGCCCGGTTCCCGATGGTGCCGAGACCTGCCCATCCTGTCAGCTCAGCTACGAGCGATTGAGCTCGGTTCTCGGCCCGGTCCCCGTGCTTGAACAGCCGGTGGGCGACACCACCGGCGAGCTCACACCACGGAACCGAAAAGCCCTGGCGGCTCGCATTGAAGGCATCGAGCGGCGCTTCCCGCAGGTACGCGTTCGCATCGTCCTCCGGTATTTTGCCGAGGAACATCCCCTCACCCTATCGGCATTCTGGCTGTTCAACAGCGGGCAATTCTGTCGCGCCGCAGAGTCCGATGGAGACAACCGCACCTTACTCCTGATCCTCGATCCCCAGTCCCAGCGGGCGGCTTTAGCTCCTGGCTACGGGCTCGAGGTTTTTTTCGGTCCTCGGACCCTCGATACTGCCCTCGCCGCCGGCAAAGCAGCTTGGTCCGCTGGAAAGTGGCAGCAAGGGTGCCTCGCCATTCTCGACCAGCTCGAGCAACAACTCGCCACCATTGCCCGCCAGATTGAGGCAGGCTTTGGGATCCTCCCCACGGAGGAAGCCCGCGAGGCGAATTTCTAATCAACAGACTTTCAGCGATCTCAGGCAAATGCCTTGAGGAAGCCCACTTCCAACGCCAGCTGCTCCTGCGCATTGGTATCCAAGGTTGCTCGCAATTCTCGCAAGGCGTCAACCCGCCGCATCAACAAGGGCAAATCCTCACGTTCCGCCACGGCCGAAGTCGCGACCCGCGATTCCGGTAATTCAAGCCCCCCAGCCGCGACCTTGATCCGCAGCACATCCGCCATCCACGATTGGAGCAAATCGAACAGACGGGCGCGATCGCTGAGGTAATCGGCTTCCGCCACGGCTTTGAGGGCCTCTTCGCGTCGTTTCAACCAGTCTCCTTCGACAGCTTGTTTCAAGGCCTTCTCTTCCTCCTTCAACAGCTCCTTGACCGCGGCTTCCGCCTGCACCTTCACGGCGCCTAGGATCTCGCTGAAACATGCCTTCAACCCCAAAGCTACTTCTGGCGAACCAAGCCCACTTTCAGCCACTCCATCCAGGGCCTCCAGCAACATCAGGCCCCCTTCGTCGTGATCCCGGCTCCCCCCCATCAGCGGAAGTCTCACACAACGAGAAAGAACCGTCGGCAACAGCCCACCGGCATTTTCAGTCAAAAGCAGGAGCAGCGTTTGCTGGGGCGGCTCCTCCAAGGTTTTCAAAAACGCATTTTCTGCCGCCGGCATCATCCGATCGGCATCACAGACCACTCCTACCTTCCAGGTCCCCTCTCCCGAAACCACATGCAGGGATTTCTCCAACTCACGAATCGAATCCACCGTGATCCGTCGTGACTTGGATTGAGGCCTGACGATGCGCACCCACTCTCCCGCCATTTCATCAAGTGGTGGCACTTCCACCGGCACGGCCTCACCAAAGAGATCGATTCCCCCGCCACCCCCTTGACCTTGCAACAATTGGATCACCCGAGCGGCAAGCGCTTCCTTGCCCGATTCCCGTGAGCCACTGATCAGAAATGCATGGGCCAATCGCTGGCGGCGGTGGGCCGACTCGATCAGTTCGTAGGCGCGATCTTCCGTGAATGCCATCGGCCGAGGATGCTGGCGCGGGCAGTCTCGACCGGCAACGGCAAACGAAAGCCAAGTTGCCGCCTAACGCCTCTCTTCTTCCATCCATCGCTCCAAGTCGGGGATTCGAATCCCCGTCGCGCCAAATGCCAGCGCCGTCGTCAGCACCATTCGATCATTGCTCGCCACCCGCACCTCATCCCCTTTCATCGCAAATCGGGCCGCGATCCTCTCCACCACCGCGTCCGCCGTCTCCGTGCCCTTCGAATACACCACCATGATCCCCTCTTCCCGGCCGCCTTCGAAATTACGCTCGCTGCGCCGACCGTCGAAAACCACCACCACCGCCCACCCCGACCGATCCCCCAAATCTCTCAATCGGCGGGTCAGCTCCAGCCGCGCTAAATGCCGGGTTGGCCCTTGGTGAAGGCTCCTCAGCTCATCCATGGCGAAAATCGCACTATGCCCATCCACCACCAGCAACCGCTCCATGACCACCAACAAAAACGGGCCGGCTGCTTTTGGCAACCGACCCGGAGAAAAGATTCGTGGACTCCATGCCTTGCGGCATCACTCCTCGGAGTCGTCCGCAGGAGTCTCTTGCTCAGGAGCCTTCTTGGCGGCCTTCTTCGCAGGTGCTTTCTTGGCAACGGTCTTCTTGGCAGCCGTTTTCTTGGCGGCAGCCTTCTTGGCAGGACTGTCCGCCTTCTTCGTTGCCGGACGTTTTTTGACGACGCCGCTGAGCTTCGATTGTTCCTTTTTCCGCTTCAGATAGTTCTTCCGGCGGACTCGCTTGATGACTTTTCGGTTCTGCTGTCCCATGATTTTGGTGGCGAGCGGTTTAAAACGACCCGTCGGCCCCTAGCAAGGGGAATCTCCCGTCGCCACGGTCGACAAGGCCGTCTGTCTTCACGCGCCCCACCCTGCAGGAAAACCGAAAGATGGAAAATAACTTGTTGAACATCGGCGCATCCCATTCCGAACTTCCCGCCCATGCCCGGCATTGTCATCGCTCCCCGAGCCCGCTTGTTCCACGGTCACGAATGGATCTACGCAGGTGAAATTCGCAAAACCTTCGGTGACCCCCAACCGGGAGAAGTCATCACACTCAAAGATTTCCGCGATCGCCCACTCGGATCCGCTATCTACAATCCCCATTCCCTCATTGTCGCCCGACGATTTTCGCGGCGCCGCCAGGAGCTCGACCTCGACTTTTTCCGCCGTCGCATCGATCGCGCCCTCCAATTCCGCCAACGACTGGCTCTGGGCGACAGTCCCGTCCGACTTGTCTGGAGCGAATCCGATGGGCTTCCCGGTCTGATTGTCGATCGCTATGGCAACCATCTGGTCGTTCAGGCCCTCACCCTCGGCATGCACCAACGCCTCGATCTTATCACCGAGGCACTCGTCGAGCTACTGACCCCCGTTTCAATCATCCTCCGCAACGATTCCCCAGTCCTCAAAGCGGAAGGCCTTGAAACCGAGATTCGAGCTCTCCACGGCAGCGAACCCGGGGCTTTCGAGGTCACCGCCAACGGACTCATTTTTGAAGTGGATCTCATCGATGGTCAGAAAACGGGGCTCTATCTCGACCAACTCGGTAGCCATGCCGAAGTGGCCTCCATGGCCAAAGGCTTGCGAGTTCTCGATTGCTTCACCAACCAAGGTGGATTCGCCCTTGCCTGCGCCCGAGCTGGCGCCGCGAAAGTCACCGCCGTCGACATCTCGGGACCGGCCTGCGAAGCCACCCGCCGCAACGCCAACCGCAATGGTTTGGACATGGAGGTCGTGGAACACAACGTCTTCGACTTTCTCAAACATGCCGAGGCCGAATACGATCTGATCATTCTCGATCCCCCGAGTTTCACCCGGAACAAAAAGTCACTCAACGATGCCATGCGCGGCTACAAAGAGATCCACCTTCGGGCGCTCAAATTGCTGGAAAAGGGCGGTTTGCTTTCGACCTACTGCTGTTCCCACCACGCCAGCCGTGAGGCCTTCCTCGACAATCTTGTCTCCGCCTCCGTCGATGCGAAAAAATCGCTGCGTCTGCTCACCGAGCACCGCCAACGTGGGGATCACCCCATCCTTCCCGCTCTGCCAGAAACCAGCTACCTCAAAGGCTTCACCGTCGAGGTCATCCCGAGCATCTGACGCCCCCCCGAAGGGCACAACACGGGAGTGCCGCCCGCACTCCTGTGGAAAGGCTCAACGGACGCCCTGCCTTTTCACCACGGCATCTCCGACAGCCTCCTCCGGCGGGCTCTTTTCCATCTCGGTCGGTGCTTCGGTTTCCTCCATCTCTGGCACCCGGAAATACTTTTTCTCTTCGATGGGGAAATCGGGATCCTGCACCAAGGTCATCTTCGGAATTCCCCGAACATCCACCACCTTGCCGGAGAACGGACTGAATACATATCCTGGACGACCCTCGACCGCTTTCGCCACCGGGACTGGCTTCGGCTCCCCCTCTTTGCTCGGTTCCGGAGGGGACGTCCCCTCCGAAGACTCGGAGACAACGGCCTCCCCCGTAGAGGTCTCTTCCTTGGCTTCCGCCGTTGGAACCACCGCTTCTCCCGATTTGGTGATCCTTTCTCCGATTTCATCGAGAGATCGCCCCACTTCCTTCAATACCTCCACTGCCGGGGCATCGGTCTTTTTGGGCGCGTCGGACTGAGGCGGGACATCGCCCGGCCGATCACATCCTACCACCAGCCATCCACTGGCGATCATGAGCCCTGCCCATCTCATTCGAAGAAACACTCGTCGAAGGAATAGCGACGGGTCAAGAACCTCTCGTCCAAAGATTTCCTTCAAAAATGCCGACACCCTTTCCATGGCAATCTTCCGAGGCACCTCTGCGCTTCGATGCCTTCATGCAGGCGGCGCTTCACGACCCGGAGCGTGGATACTACGGCCGCCATATTCGAACCGTCGGAAACCGAGGTGACTTCGCCACCAGTGCCTCCCTCAGCGACCTCCTCGGTCGGAGCATCGCCGCATGGGCACGCCACGCACTCTGCGAAACCCGCTGCCGCGATCTGATCGAAGTTGGCCCCGGTCATGGCCGGCTCGCTCAATCCGTGCTGGCTTCGTTTCCTCGATTTCGACGGCCCCGACTGCACCTCGTCGAAAGTTCCTCACCACTCCGCGAGCAACAGCAAACTCTTCTCGGCAAATCGGTGCGCTGGCATTCCTCACTCACCGACGCCATCGATGCTTGTCACGGCCGCGCGTGCATCTACTCCAACGAACTCGTCGACGCATTTCCCGTCCGCCGTTTTCGAAAGGAATCCGAGGGCTGGTCCGAGCACTATGTCCTTCCAGAGGACTCCCTCTGGAAACCCGTTTCCTCACTTCCTGATTCCTCAATATTCTCCATCCCCCACCCCTCTGGGCAAGTCGTCGAGGTTCACCAAAGCTATCACCTCTGGCTCCCTCACCAATTAGAGAACTGGCAAGCCGGCCGCATGCTCACCATCGACTACGGAGCTCAAGCGGGAGACCTCTACCGTCGCCAACCGGGGGGGAGCCTGCGCGCCTACTTCCACCACCAATGCTTCACTGGCCCGGAAGCCCTGATCCGCCCGGGTCACCAGGATCTCACCGCCGACGTCAATTTCACCGATCTGATCCAGCTCGCCGGGAACGGATTTCGATCCCTACAGACCCAGGCCGAATTTCTCCGCCCCTGGGCAGACGCGACATCGACCGACTCATTCCTCATCGACACCCACGGGGCAGGAGCAGCCTTCCTCGTTCTTGAAACCCAACCCGCCTGATGGCATGGCTAAATCCGAATCGATGCTACTTTGTACCATGCGTTTTTTCCTCCTGCTTCTCGCCACCGCCGGGATCGCCCTCGGCTTCGAACTTCCCGGCCCTTCCCGTCAATGCATCGTCGGCATTGCCAAGGATTGGAATGACTCCCATGTCACCCTCACCGCGTATGAAAAACGGGGCGGCCAATGGGTGCGAGCCTTCGAACCCTGGACAGGGCGACTCGGCAAAAACGGGCTCGTTTGGGGCCGCGGACTCCATCCCCTTCCCGAAGGCCGACTTAAAAAAGAGGGCGATGGCCGGGCCCCAGCGGGAGTCTTCCGGATTGGCGGAGCCTGGGGCTACGACGCACGCATCCAGAAGAACCCCCGCCTTTTCTATCGTCAGGTCACCTCACGCGATCTCTGGGTCGAGGATCCGAAATCTCCCAGCTACAACCGCCACCTTGTCATCGATCACGAACCGACGACCGCTTGGGAAAAGAAACAGCAAATGCGGCAGGACGATTATCCACATTCCCTCAAGCTCTTCATCGCCCACAATGCGCCTCCCCAGGCCGTTTCGGGTGCCGGCAGTGCCATCTTTTTTCACATCTGGCGTGGCGGTGGATCCAAACCCACCGCTGGGTGCACCACCATGCCAGAACCCCGATTGCGCCAGATCATCTCCTGGATCGATCCCGAGCAACAGCCTCTCTACGTCCTCCTTCCTCAGGCCGACTACGATCGCTTTCGCGCCGAGTGGAAACTCCCCTAACCGCCGGCGGTGGGTTGATCTCTCGAAGCGGCAACCCCTCGATACGCAACGACAAAAATCACCGTCAGCCCGAAAAGAAAGCCCCCCAAAGCCCCCCAAAAACTGGCCCATCCCCCATGTCCCGCACCCACGGTGTGGTCATACCAGGCACGCACCGCAAAAGTCCCCACAAGGCTCCCGATGCCATTGGAAAAAAGGGAGATGAGCCCCTGCGCCTGACTGCGCAACCCCGCCTCCACCCGGCGATCCAGAAACAGCTGCGCTGTGATGAAATACAAGGTGTAACAAAGGCCATGAAGCGTCACCCCAGCGATCAGGCCGATCCGGAGTCCGCTCTCCCCACTCCAGGCAAACAATCCGTAGCGCAACGCTGTCAGCGACAAAGACGCCACCAAAAGAGTCTTCACCCGGAATTTCCGAATCAACAGTGACATCAACAGCATCGCTACCACTTCGCTGATCTGACCCAACGCCATCGTCGCCACCGCGTGGGAGTCCCCTAGATCCGCAAGATGCTTCGGAGTCCACATGTAGAACGCCGTGAGGGGCATCGACAGCAAAGCCGTCACCAGGAAAAATACGCAATGGTCCCGCTCCTTGAGCAAGGCAAACGCATCAATCCCCAACAAGGACCTCAGCGAACGTGATTTCCCCAACGGAGGCGTCGACGGCAACGAAAACGCGCACAATCCAGCTAGCACCTTCGCCCCAGCTCCGAGGTAACCTGCCATCGGAGAAGTATCGGCGTGAAATACAAAACTGAGGATCAGGCCGCCAGCCACCCACCCCAAGGTCCCCCCCATGCGAACCAGAGGGAATTCGCGTTCACCTGACCGGAGGTGAAACAAACTGAGGCTCGCCATCATGCTCCACTGCGGTGCACCGACAATCGCACTCGCAAATTGAAAGACCAAAAACCAAATCGGTGAAACCTCCGAGTCCAACAACCGAAAGGCGATCGCCAACAGGACCGCACTCAGAAGACTCAACCACCCGAGCACCTTCTGCCCAGAAAACCGATTGTCGGCTAACGCCCCGACGAAGACCGGCGAAATCAATGCGGCAATGGGGCTGGCCAGCCAGGTCCATTGAATGAAATGACTATCGAGACCGCGCGCCGTCAGCAAATTCGTCAAAGCCGGGTAGTAGAACCCGGGCGACATCCCAATCACGAAAAATACCCAGCCCAGACGGCCAATGGTCGCCGCCGGGGTTCGTTCACTGCGTTCCGGCTCGGCCACCACGCCGGCAAGCTAGTAAGCCCCCTTCCGGTTTCGAGGCAAATCACCCGCGAAGGCGAGGAATCCTCCAACCCCATGGGGCGGACTCACGCCTCCCTCCGCTTGCCACCCAGTTCGGGCGTCTCACGCTGTTGGCCACGACGCGCAGCAGCCGTCTTTTCCCGATCCCACCATGCCATGGCCAAACCAAACAAAATCAACAGCCCCACCACACTGTACACCAACATGATGTAGCTCGCACCCTTAGTGAATCCGTAGTTGTGCAACCCGGTGTCGAGCATGTTGACGTGCCACCAAGAGAAGGTCACCACCGCAGAAAGAGCGATACCAGAAAGGTGCAGACCCCACTCCTTGATGTAGCCCCCCAAGCGCGCATGAAGAATCGCCAAATTCGCCAGCACAATCATCAGCGCGCCGTTCTCCTTCGGATCCCAACCCCAGAAACGGCCCCAAGAATCGTTAGCCCAAATGCCACCCAACACCGTGCCCACCAAAGACAGAAACAATGTCACGCACACCATTCCATAAGCCGCACGTGTCAGCGATCGACGCATCGAGGCATCTCCCCCGTCCAACCCCAAGCCTCGCAGCAGCACATAGACGATTCCGATCACCGCCACCACCAACCCACTGGCGTAGCCAAGGGTGATCGTGATCACGTGAATCGTCAGCCAATAGTTCGAACGCAACACCGCCACCAAGGGGTCCATGTGATCGCGCGCATCTCCCACCTCAAACAATCGAGCCAATAAAATCAGCAACACACAGGCAATCGGCATCGCCCCCAGCAACAACCGCCGGCGCATAAAGGCCTCTGCAATCGAGCCAAACAGAACGATTGCCGCAGCAATGAAAATGATCGTATCGTAAAGATTTCCCACCGGGGGACGCCCCATGATCAAACAACGCTTCACGATCGGAACGATTACCATGCCCCACGCGACGAAGGTTGTTCCCCAGACGCCCCACGAAAGCCATTGACTGGCACGCCCCGCGGTCATCCACATTCCCATCGCCAACAAAGTCGCGATAAGGAAAAACGACAACGCATAGAGCAGCCAATTTTTGCGGTAGTATTCCGCCTCCAGCTCGATCTTCTCATACTCGCCCCGCTCTTGGGCCCGCTCGACGACATCTGCCTTCAACTTGGCGAGTTCCGTCCGAAACGCCTCCTCGGAATCAAAGATGGAGCGCGATAATGTTTCGATCGCCTTGATGTCCTTCACCGAGCCTTCGACGTCCCGGGTTTTCATCTCCATGACGTTCATCACCCGCTCCCCGGGGCTCAACCAACCCTCGTCATCCTTTCCGGCAGGAGGAAAGAGAAACAACCCAGCGTTCGAAGCATTCGCTCCGTCCAACAATTGCTGCAGCAAGCTGGACAAATGCGGGGGAATCTTCCCGCCCTTCGCCTGAGATTCTTGCAGCACTTGGCGAATCACAGGTGCGGTAGCCATCACTTCCGCCACCCCTGCCACCTTCGGAGCGTCGTCCGCCGCCTCCGGAAGTCCTTCCACCGGCATCATCCTCAAGCCCCCCCGCACCATCGAAAACGCACCCAGCAATTGCTCGTAGCTGTGGTAGTTCTCAGCAAGATCCAACACTTGCTGCTCCAGGCCTGTCCGCTCCTTCTTCGGGATGTTGTTGTAGCCCTGAGCCATCTCGAAAAGCCGATCCCTCCCAGGCTCAATTTCTTGGTAACTGTAATGGTCGCGCCGATCCCGTGGAGTCACTCCAATCGCCGTCAGCACGGCTGAATCATCCACCCGGAAAGTCGGCTCCTGCATGGCCAACTGCGGCCGGAAGAAGATGTCCAGCATCCAAGCCAACGGTTGAATGCGAATGGGTTCACCATTTTCCGTTGCACTCACAGTGAGCGACCGAGCTCCATGCAGGCGCAACATCGTGAAGCCCGCATACGTTGTCAGGGGCTTGATCCGCCCACCGTCCTGAACCGGAAACGATTCGGCCAAATCCAAAGTTTCCTGACTCCATGCCTGATAACCTTCCACCACCCGGTTGTTGGCAGGTGGCTTGGCATCCATGGCTGCGGTCAGCAGCACCCCTCCAAACAGGAGGAGACCGAAAAAAAACAAAATCCAACGAACCGTGCGCTTCATGCTTGCTTGGGTTGGCGACGCCGGGAGGCACCTTTGATGGAGGTCACCAACTTGGTGACAAAATGAATGAATAGCCCGAGTGTCACCATATAGAGGCTCCACTCCGGCCACTTGTCTGCAGGATTCGAAACCACCTCAAATCCGGAAAATTCCGGTCCACCTTGGGTCTGCGGACCGCTGCTCATCGTGCGCTGGAAAAACGTGAATCCGCCAAATCGCATCGGCTCATTCATGGAAATCTCCACCGGCACCGCCCTCTCGCCTATCCGTTCGATCGAGCTGCTGAACGACTTGGGACGCATCGAGTTCGGATAATACTCCGCGACGGCATCCTCGAGCTTCACCGTGTAGGGAACCGGGATGGTTTCCTTCACTAGGCGTATTCCAAAGGTCCGCCCATCGACCTCAATTTGTCGCAATGGGTAGTGTTCCTCGCCTGTGCTCACGGGCGGCACTGCCAAGAGAAACGATTCTCCAACTTTTCCGTCCCGAGAAATCACCCGCACGCCACAGCCCGGAGCATTCATCTCCCCTTCGATTTGCACCGGCAATGGCTTCAACGTCCATTGATCACCCTCCTTCCGGACCATCGCATTCTTCTGCCATCCACCCACCTCCAGATCAAAAGGGAGATCCTCAAAATGGATCACGCGTTGATCCTCAGACGACAAACCTCGCAACGCCGATTCCCCTGCCACGTGAACTTCGCCCAGCGGCTTCCCATCCTTCAGCTCCATCACCTCGATCGTCGGATCCGTCAGGGACACCGCGTAATCCGCTTGTTCACCCTCAATGAGGAACATCACTCCGCGCTTTTCGAAAAGCTGAGCCACCCCCCCAGCCGCGACCATGAACACGATGGAAAAGTGGGCCAGCAACACCCCGGCCGTCTTCCAGCCCTTGCGTGCCCGGATCAACCCACCCAGCACCATATTGACCAAGAGCAGAGCACACACCCAATAGCCTCCAGGCAATGGGAGGATCATCGACTTCCCATTGTAATAGGGAATCAAGTACCAAGAGCTCCAGTGGAAGTACTTCTGCAGAGTGGCCAACAACCCGGCATCCACCATTTCCAGAGTGGCCAACCACGTCTCCACCCCGAGCAAAACCAGCAAAAAGGTCGCCAGACCGTAACCGGAAAAGAACTTCCAGAGAGAAACCAAAAACGAGGGACGCGTCATCATCGAGAGCAATTTCGTGCAGGAGCTCCTTTAGGGAGCGGGCTGGAGAGCTGAGACAAAGGCACGCAACTTGGTCTCCTGT
Organism: Haloferula luteola; assembly: GCF_014201715.1. GTDB lineage: Bacteria > Verrucomicrobiota > Verrucomicrobiia > Verrucomicrobiales > Akkermansiaceae > Haloferula > Haloferula luteola. Next base: position 75,126 of record NZ_JACHFD010000011.1, on the reverse strand, counting down.
TCCGGCATCGCTGCCGCCGGGCCCATGAGCTTTACGGTCAGAATTTCCCCATTCTTTTCCATGACCACTCCACGCAGTGCCCAATCGCTCTTCGCAGCGGCTCCCATGGCCCCACCAAAACTTCCATCTGCCTTCACCCACACCCCATGGTATCCGGCCGCCTCCACCTTCTCCCATCCCTCAAGGTCCGTCATCGGGGAGGCCCCAAATTGCCCCAGCCACCGATTCACGTTCTCCAATACCCCACCTTGGCTGACGGAGACGTAAGCCTCCCCTCCGTCATCAAAAGTATAGTTCAGCAGCCGGAACATGCTCGACGGCGCTTCCGTCCACCCCTCCGGCACGACCCCGGCGACCACAGGCGAGGCACCCGCCGGCATTCCCGCTCCCCCCCCCATCATCCCGCCACCGCCAGCACCCATAGCACTGGCAAATCGGACATCGTCGCTCGATGTCGGTTGCAGGTGCTCATCCCGCATCGTCAGCGGGCGAGTTCCCTTCGCCGTCGCTTCCTTCCTCCCACCGCAACTGACCAGCGGGAAGACTAGGGTCAAAAGGATCGCCATGCGCCTCATCGCGTGGGCGATACCCGCGGTTGCCTCCTCGTGCAAGTCCTACCGGACGTCGTGACTTTTCGTAATGAGCTTTCCCGACCACCAACTTCGCCTTTCCGTCCGGTCCACCCTACCGTATGGGCAGGGCGACGTGGACGATATCCGATTCTTCAACCGCCATACCGGGCAACTTGAAACCGAGCAGGTTTACGGCGAGGCCTTTCTGCGCTTTGTCTATGAACACCCCCTCGGCGCCCTACCCCTTCAGGCTTTGATTCGACGTGCGGCCTTCTCCCAATGGTATGGCCGCCGCATGGACGCCCCGCAGAGCCGGGAGAAAATCGCGCCATTCATCGCCGACTATGGACTCGATGCCGATGACTTCGCCGATCCGATCGACTCCTTTGCCAGCTTCAATGCCTTCTTCTATCGCAAGTTGAAGCCCCAAGCCCGCCCGATCGCCCCCGAGGTTCCGGTGGTTTTCCCCGCCGATGGGCGCCACTTGGGTTTCCCAAAAATCTCTGAAATCGATCGCTTCTTCGTCAAAGGCCAACGCTTCGATCTCCCAGGACTGTTAGGCGACGACACGCTCGCTCGCCGTTTCAGCGAAGGATCTCTCGTCCTCTCCCGGCTGTGCCCGGTCGACTACCATCGCTTCCACTTCCCCTGCGCCGGTACTCCCGGGACCACCCGCTTGATCGACGGCCCCCTCTACTCCGTGTCGCCAATCGCCCTTCGGCGCCACCTGCACTATCTCTGGGAAAACAAACGCACCGTCACCACCCTGGAAACGGATCACCTCGGGCAAGTTCTCATCGTCGAAATTGGAGCCACCTGCGTCGGATCCATCCATCAGACCTTCAATCCGGGCGAACCCGTCACCAAGGGTCAGGAAAAAGGCTACTTTGCCTTCGGAGGATCCTCCACCATCACTCTCTTCGAACCCGGCGTAGTCACTCTGGCACCGGACCTCTTGGAGCACAGCGCCCGCCAAACAGAACTCTACGCCCGCGTCGGATCACCCATGGCCACCTGATGGGTCGGCCCGGGATCAAGGTGCAACCGCCAGCCGCTCAGGGCTGCCCATATCCTCCATGAGAAATCCGTTTTCCTTGTAGGTCTTGAGCCGGAAATGAGTCGCCGTCGAAAGCACGCCGTCCATCGTACTGAGCTTTTCGGAAACAAATCGCGCCACTTCGCGCAGATCCCGGCCTTCGACCACCACCATCAAATCATACCCCCCGCTCGCCAGATAGCAGCTCACCACCTGATCGAATCGGGCAATGCGCAGGGCAAGACGGTCAAATCCGCCGCCCCGTTCAGGCGTCAGCTTCACCTCGATGAAGGCCGAAACATCCTGATCGCCCGCGCGCTCGGGATCGATCACTGCCTGGTAGCCGGCAATCGTGCCATCCTTCTCCCATTCCGCCACCCGCGCCTTGACCTCCTCTTCGGTCAACGAAAGCAGCTCGGCAAGTTCGCGGTGAGTGTGGCGCGCTTTATGGCGCAGCAAGTCCAGCAAGGGGTCGATCGACATGACGGAAGGGGCTTAAAAAGAAAAACCGCGGGAAGCAAGAGCCTCCCGCGGCTTGCAAAAAATCCTCATCAATCCCCAAGGCAAATGCCCACAGCCTTGGCGGCTTTGACCATTTCACCATCGGGCGTGACCAGACGAAGTTGATGAACCGCATCCTCGATCGGCACCGAATCCACGTGATAGGCCTGATAGCTGACCATCCGCCCAAAATTGCCTTCCGAAGCCAATTTCACCGCCATCACCCCGAAACGGGTTCCCAAAATCCGGTCAAGTGAGGTCGGTGCACCACCTCGCTGCAAGTGCCCCAGAGTGCACGAGCGGGTTTCCTTGCCCGTCAACTGCTCCAAACGTTTGGCAACCACGTCACCCACACCGCCAAGTCGCACCTCACCGCCGGCATTTTCCGCCACGGTCACGATGTCGCCATCGGGCAATTTGGCCCCTTCGGCGACCACGATCAGCGAACTATGGCGCCCTTGCGCATCGCGCTGCTTGATGTGCTCAGCAACCTTATCAAGGCTGAACGGAATTTCCGGCAGAAGAATGGCGTCCGCACCACCGGCGATGCCACCCCACAGGGCGATCCAGCCAGCGTGGCGGCCCATCACTTCAAGCACCATGACTCGCTTGTGACTGTCCGCCGTCGTGTGCAGGCGATCCAAACCATCCACCACCGTGCTCACGGCGCTATCAAATCCGAAGGTCATCGCCGTCGCCTGAAGATCATTGTCGATCGTCTTCGGCACCCCGATCACCGGCCAGCCTTCGCGGTAAAGTTGCAATGCCGTCGTCAACGAACCGTCACCACCGACAATCACCAACGCGCCAATTTCCAATTGGTCGAGGGTCTTCTTGGCCTTGGCCACAATTTCGGCAGGCACCTCGGCGATATCACCCTTGCCCACCTTGGCTGCAAAGTGACCTTTATTCGTCGTCCCGAGGATCGTGCCCCCGAGCTTCAGGATCCCCGCGGTGTCTTCCGGATTGAGAATCCGGAAGTCGCCCGGAGGCAACAGGCCCTCGAAGCCATCTTTGAAGCCAATGACTTCCCAGCCGAGCTGGGTCGCGGCCCCGACCACCCCATGGATCACCGCATTGAGACCCGGGCAATCGCCACCACTGTTCAGAATTCCGATACGCATCGGCAGTGGCTCTGTCGAATTTTGCGACGTTTGATAAGGAAAAAAAGTGACACCATCAGCCCCGCGGATCCGGAACCGTCAGGATTTCCCGCTCGCGATCGTTCACCGGTGCTCCGTGCGCCACCCAACCATCGTAGAGACCCCACCCTTGCTGAACCAAACCCTTGGCGCGCCCAAAGCGATCCTGAGTGTTCAGCAAAACCACAATCAATCGGCGGGGCGTCACTCCCTTGCTCCCATCGGCCTTGGCCCGGACCATCGGCTCCCGCTCCGACGAAATGGCGAGGCACTCGCCCGCTCCCGCCGTCGTCCCCGTCTTCACCCCAATGATGTGCTCCGAGACCAATTCATTGGTATTCTTCACCGTGAATGCCCGTTCACCCGCTGCTCCCCGCACCTTGACCTGCCGACTTGACTGGCGCGTCACGAAGGTCACTCCCGGCCGCCGCATGGCATAGATCGAGAGTTTTGCGATGTCGGCAGCGGTCGATAGCCCAACGGAGCCCTGCGCTTCCAACCCATGCGGATTGACGAAATGAGTTTTGCGCATCGTGAGCGCCTCCGCCAAGTGATTCATCTGGGCAACAAAGGCCGCCACGGGATCCCCTTGGCGACCCTCCCGCCGCAGAAACTCAATCCCCACATCATGGGCTAAAGTCTGCGCGGCCGCATTGTCGCTTCCCAGCATGGCAGAAAACAACGCGTCCAGCGCCGTCAATCGATCTCCCGGCACCAATCGCATCGGATTCGATCCACCCAGCCCTGCCACCGAGTTCGGCACCACCACCTCCCGCGTCGCAAGGTCCACCCCTGCCGCCTCAGCCCAATCAACCACCAGGACGGCCGTCGCCACCTTCGTCAAACTGGCCACCGGACGCTTCACGGTCGAATTCTTGCCAATCAATACCTTTCCAGAATGCGCCTCCACCACCATCACCGCCTCTTGGGCGTTGGCTGAAATCAGGGGGGCAAGGACAGCCATCAGAACCACGAGGAGTCGCTTCATCATACCGGCGCCATGGTAGCGCCCCGGCCATCCGCCTCAACCCCAATCCCCCACGCCCTCGAATTCGCGCCTTGCCTTGGCCCCGGCAATCCGTAGCCTCGCCGCGCAGCGCTGCCGGGCGTGAACCCTTGCCCGCGCACCGCCATCCAATGAATGGACTCGGATCTCATCCGCCTGTCCGGAGACTCTGAAGACCGTCCTTTCCGCTTCGCCACGGACGGATCCTTCCCGGCAACACAAAGCCGGTGGAACCCGGCAGGTCGAATTCCGGCCACCGATGCCTGACGCCACGGCTCCAGCGCCCAAGGCCGGCCGAACGTCCGCACCCAACGAAATAGCACGACATGTCGAACACCCCATCCGAAGCCCGCGGCAACGGCCAAAAGCGCCGTCGCTCCCGCGGAGGACGCAACCGTAACCGCAATCGCAACCGCGAAAACGAAGGATATTCCAGCCAAAGCCAACCGCAGGCTGAAACCTTCTCACCCTCCGAGCACGCCGGCCAAGGCCAACGCCGCCGCAGGAATCGAGGTCGCGATCGGCAACCCGCCCCCAAGCCCAAGCCCCTCACCTGGTGGCAAAAGCTCCTGAAAGCCATCGGCCTCTACACGCCGCCGGCCCCCACTCCCCGGCCTCCACGGGAACGCGAAAAAAAGGAGATCAAACAAAACACCCGCGTCGCCAAGACCCGCACCCGCAAGGAGCCTGAAAGCCCCGAAAAACGCAGGGAACGGGCCGAAGCTCGCGCTCGTGACGTCGACTCGCGCCGCCTCTACCTCGGCAACCTCTCCTACGAGGCCACCGAGAGCGACCTCGAGGAACTCTTCCGTGGCGTCGGTTCCGTCCGTCGCGTGGAAGTCGTCTACAATCGCCGTACCCATCGCTCGAAAGGCTACGGCTTCATCGAAATGCTCGACACCGACGAGGCCAAGAAAGCCGTGGAAGTCCTCCACGACCAATTCTTCATGGGCCGCAAGCTCGTCGTCAGCGCAGCCAAGTCCGACGGCCCCGCCGATACCGATGATCGCCCACAGGACGACGAAACGGAGGCAACTCCGAGGCGTCCGGCTGCGGCAGTGGCGGCCCCTGAAGTGACAGAAGCCATCGCCGCCGAGGCCCCAGCCGCAGAAACCGAAACTCCCGCCGCACCTGCTGCGGAGACCTCGGAAATCGCCGATGCTGCTGAAATCGCCGAAGTCACCCCGGCCGAGGAGCCCGCAACGGAGTCGACCCTCCCGGAAGCCGAAAAGCCCCAGGCCTAATCACCTCGACTTCACTCTTTCCACCCCGCCGGGTCTCACCCGCGCGGGGTCTTTTTTTGCTCGCCCCCAGACGCATCGTGCCACAGGTCGATGACGTTGAACGCCGTTGGCTCACCCTCCCCGATCTTCCTCTGTGGCCCCACCGCCTCGGGCAAATCCGCCCTCGCGGCAGAGCTGGCCCAGCAATGCGAGGGCGAAGTCGTCAATGCCGACGCCTTCCAGCTCTACCACGGACTCGAAACCTTGGTCGCGGCACCCTCTCCCTCAGAGCGCTCCATCGCACCTCACCACCTCTACGGCGTCCTTTCGCCGGAGGAAACCTGCGACGCCATGCGCTACCGTGAAATGGCCCTTTCGGTCATCCAGGAAATCCAATCCCGAGGTCGCATCCCCATCGTGACTGGCGGTTCCGGCCTCTACCTCAAGTTCCTCACCCACGGACCGGATCCCCTGCCTCCCGGGGACCCTGAACTCCGCCGGCAACTCGACACTCGAAGCTTGCCCGACCTCATCCAGGAGCTCACCCGTCTCGATCCCCTGGAGGCCTCCCGCACCCCCCTCGCCAACCGCCGCTACGTTTCACGCGCCCTGGAAATCTGCCTTCTGAGCGGCCGACCCTGCTCGGAACTCAGGGACCGATGGACGCGAAAAACTCAGGAAATCGACCTCACCCTCACCGGCCTCGTCCTGCGCCGAGAACGCAGCGATCTTCACCGTCGCATCGAGCTTCGGACCCGCCAAATGCTCGCCGGCGGCGCCCTCCAAGAAGTCCGCACCACCCCTCTCTCACCTACCCTCTCCAAGGCCATTGGAGTTCCCCAAATCCGCCAATTTCTGGAGGGGACCATCGACCTCGATCGCTGCCACGAGCACATCGCCGCTGCTACCCGCCAGTATGCCAAGCGCCAAGAAACCTGGTTCCGGCGGGAAAAATGGCTCCTTCCCCTGCCGTGGAGTCCGGGAGCCGACCTTCCCATCTCGGCCGCACTTTCCCTGCTCGGATCATAAAATCGCCCGTTCCACCGCATTTTTCCCATCTCCTGACCCTTCGAAGGCCATCAGGTTTTGACCTCACGCCGGGAAAACCTCATGGTGCGGCCCATGCAGCCCGCCCAGTTCGAGAGCGCCGTGGAAAACATTTACCGCCGCGACTCGCGCTTTGACCCCCAGGCCTACCTCTTTCTGAAAGAGTCCCTCGACTTTACCCTCAAGCGGGCAGCTGAGACCAATTCCGGGCGGGCCCGCCACGTCAGCGGCGTCGAGCTTCTCGGTGGTTTCCGTGATCTTGCCCTTCAAGAGTTCGGACCCATGGCTTCCACCCTCATGGAAGACTGGGGCCTCTCCCAAACCCGACATGTGGGGGAAATGGTGTTTCACCTCATTGAGGAGCAGATGTTCGGCAAGCAGGACTCCGACAAGCTTGAGGACTTCGAACATGTCTTCGATTTTCACGAAGCATTCGAAGTCCCCTACATCCCTAAGAGCCGGCTCGCCTCAAAGACGCACTGAGCTCCGCTACTGCATCACGGCAATCAACAGCTTGGCAAACACGGTCATCACGATCAGTGCCACTGGGTACGCCGTGGCGTAGCTCAACACCGGCAATTGGGAATCCGTGCGAGCCGTCAAGGCTCCCAAAGCGGGCGTCGACGTCATCCCGCCACAAATCCCACCAAGCGCCTGAAGATTGTTCACCTTAAACAGCCGCTTCGCGAACACATAGGTCAGTACCATCGGCACCAAGGTGATGAGAACCCCGGCCAAAAACAAAATCGGCCCGTATTTCATCAACGTCTCCACCATCGAGGCGCCGCCTTTCACCCCCGCATTCGCGAGGAAAAATACCAGACCCAACTCCTGCAGCAATTGACGCGTCGGCCGCGGAATGTGCCCCACCACCCGGCCAATTTTGCCCACATGCCCGAGCAACAACGCCACGAATAACGGCCCTCCGGCCATCCCCAGAGTGATGCCCTCCGTCCCCGGGAGTGCGAACGGAATCATCCCCACCATCACCCCCAAGGCGATGCCCACCGACAACGACAGGAGATCGGTCTCGTCGAAAGCCTGCGAGCGGTGCCCAATCGCCTTCGCAAAGCGATCCAAGTCCTCCGGATTGCCCACCGTGGTGAACAAGTCCCGCCGCTGAATCCGCGTATCCGGAGTCGGCACAAAGGTCACATCCATCCGGGTCACCCGACTGATCATCACCCCGTATTCACGCAACGCCTGCAACTGCTGCAATTCCAACCCAACGATCGCCGCATTCGTGACCACCAAACGCCGCTGCTGATTCTCCACATCCTTGATGAATGGCCGGTCGCTCTTGTGACCGAGGAAATCGATCGCCAAATCCATGTCCTTCTGGCGCCCGATCACAAACAGGTGCTGCCCTTCGGCAAACACATCATCGTAGCGCAACGGAACCAGCCGCTCCCCCTCTAACTTGCGCGAAATCTGCACTGCCCCCATCACCCGGGTCACCACATCGGAAATCGATTTTCCGTACAAATTCGGATTGTTCACCTCGACGAGGGAAGTCAGCACCGAGTTGTAGTGTTCGTTCTCCTGCTTGTAGTCCTCAGCCTCCTTGTCGAGGTCCTGCCGCATCAACCTCGGCATCAACTGCACGAATAGCACCACCCCGATGACCCCAAAGGGATAGGCAATGCCGTAGCCAATGATCACGTTGGATCCTGCATCCCCCAATCCTTCCGTCCCCGCCGCCAATGCCGGAGTGCTGGTCAATGCCCCAGCAAAAATCCCCACCGCCAAATCCACCGGGATCTTCATCCAAGTGTGACACCCCCAAGTGACCAGCGCACCCAGCGCCACGATCACGATCGCCATCTTGGCCAATGTCGCCCCTTCCCGCGCCAATGCCCCAAAGAACCGGCCGCCCGCAGAAATCCCCACACAATAGACAAATAACACCAACCCGATGGTCCCCACAATGTCGGGCAGGGTGAATCCGAGGTGTCCACACAACAGCCCGGTGAACAACACCCCTGAGCTCCCCAAGCTCAAACCTTTGATTTTCACCGAGCCTAACAACAGACCGGCACCGATGACGATGAACAACGCGAAAAGCGGATTTCCGAGAAGAATCTGGATGGAATTCATGGATCGAAAGGCAGCGGACAGGAAACTAACAACCGATCCGTTGCGCGTCGAGCATGGCCGGTTCATGAACTGCTTTCTCACCACCTCATGGGATTTCCCCCGCGTCCACTGCCATCTTCCCTTTCCCCTTCCCAAGCAGGCCGATTCCCGACGCTCAGCAAATCGGGTGAAGCAATGCTCGTCCTTTGCTTCGATGTCGCCGCAGCGAGGAGAAGGGCCTATCGCGGGGTCGCCATGACACGACGCCTTAGCCGTTGGATGGGGGGAAGCCTTGCTGCTTGTTTGTCCACCACCATCGCATTCGGAGCTCCCAATGCCTCCTCGCCCGACTGGATTCCTTCCGGAACTCTCTACCACTCCGACACTCCCGCTTTTCTCCAAGATCTGACCGTCTTTGCTCGATTCCACTATCAACAGGCGTGGGTCGACGGCGATGCTCGAGGCCGGGAATTTTGGTACGATACTCAGGGCGAAATCCGACGCTTCTGGCCGGGCTTCAAAGCCCGCTTCGCCGAGGGTGCCTTGACTCTGCACCACGAGATGATGCTGGAGGACGATGCCCATCCTCGAGGAGGCGATCGCGATCTTTCCTACAAGGCCAATTGGATGTCCTTTGCAGAATGGCAGCTCGATCAAACCTTTCCACAAATCCCCGGCGGCTCCTGGTGGATGGGCTACGGGAAACGCTACTTGCCTCTGGATGAGGAAGTTCTCGATTCTTCCAAATTCATGCCCGTCGTCGAGCGATCTGCCCTTAGCAATCGGGCCCTGATCACAACCGATGGCGGCTCCGCTCCCCTGGGGGCATGGGTTCGCCACCAAAGTGGACCGTGGGAGAGCTTTCTCGGAGTTTATTCCACCGACTCGGCAGCCTACTGGGGCAATTGGGACGACGGCATCGCCTGGATCGCCCAGACCCAACGCGACCTCGCCGAATGGACGGGCACCGACTCCGCCCTCGCCGCCCTCGCCTTCTATTATCAAGACACCCAAGACCGCGAGGAGACCCTGAGTGGTCAATGGAACTGGGTGGCTTCAGCCTGGGCAACTCTGCAGGAAGGCCCCTGGACACTTCGTGGAAACCTCCTTTTCGGCGAAGCCGATTCCACCTCTTCACTTCAGGATGGTCACGTCTGGGGAGCGGTCACAACGGTCCAACGTTGGCTGATTCCCGGCAAACTGGAAGCTGTAGGCAGACTCCACTATCAATCTTCATCCGCCTCGCAGGGGATCACGCCCTACAGCCGCTACATTCCGATCGCCGTTTCGCGCGAACTCAGTGCCCCGACTCCCTCGGTTCGCGGGGATGAGCAACAGAGCCTCTACCTCGGACTCAACGCCTTCATTCACGGCCAGAACCTCAAACTCATGGGAGCAGTCGAATGGGATCGCATTTCCTCCCAATCAACCGCCGTCTTTCACGGCCATACCTACTGGCTGGCACTGCGATCCTACTTCTGAGGGCTTCCTGACCAGTCCGATCTCTATCGGAGATCGCCACCCTTGAGGTCGCGAGAGGCTTCCTGAGAGTTCCCTACCATCGGAAGGGGCGTAAAATGGGGAGAAACCGACTTCACGTCACCCGCCCAGACCGATCGCCCCTACCGCACATCGGGGATTCGACAAGTGCCCTCGGCCACGCTCCCATTCTCGCATGCTCGCCCCTTCCATGCGCTGGTTCGGACCGTCCGACCCCGTTTCGCCAGCCTTCATCCGCCAGGCAGGTGCCACCTCCGTCTTCACCGCTCTCCACGAGATCCCTTACGGAGCTCCCTGGCCCCTTGCTGACATCCAAGAGCGCAAGCAGTCATTGGCCACCGCCGGCCTGAGCTGGAAGGTTGTCGAATCCGTCCCCGTCCACGAAGATATCAAAACAGGAAAAGGCGATCTCACGACACGATTCGATCACTACGCCACCACCCTGCGGCATCTCGCGTCCGAGGGCATCGAGACCGTCATCTACAACTTCATGCCAGTGCTCGACTGGGTCCGCACCGACATGCATTTCCTCATGCCGGATGGATCGAGGTCGATGCGCTACGATCCGGTTCAATTTGCCGCCTTCGACCTCTTCGCTCTGCGTCGACACGGAGCCGAAGACGACCATTCTCCGGAAATCCAGGAGCAGGCCGCAGCCTGGTGGCAACGCCTCGACTCCCCCACCCAACAGAGTTTCATTCGCAGCATCATCGATGTGTTCCCCGGCGTGAAGTGGAACCTCCGTCTCGACGATATCCACGCCATGCTTTCCCGTTACCAGGGCATCGGGGAGCCTGAGCTGCGCCAACACCTTGGGCGCTTCCTCGATGCCATCGTCCCTGTCGCCGAATCTTGTGGCATCCGACTTGCCATTCACCCCGACGATCCCCCATTCCCCATCCTCGGACTCCCACGCATCGTTTCGACAGGTTCACAACTTGAGGACCTTCTCGCCCTGGCACCCTCGCCCTCCCACGGGCTCTGCTTCTGCACAGGGTCCCTGGGTGCTCGCTCTGACAATGCTCTGCCCGAACTGGCGGGCCGTTTCGCCGATCGCATTCACGCTCTCCACCTGCGCAGCACCTCATTGGAATCTCAGGGCGCGTTCCATGAAGCTCCCCATCTCGAAGGATCCACCTCTCTCGCCGAAGTTCTCATATCTTTCCTCCGCCACCGTCGTCGACCCGAAGAAGTGCCCTTCCGCCCGGATCACGGACTCGTCATCATGGATGACCTCGCCAAACCCGAAGGCATCACTCCCGGCTATTCCGCCCTTGGACGCATGAAAGGCCTCGCCGAAATCCGGGGACTCATTCTCGGGCTTGAACTCGGCGCCCACTTGTAGGACAAGTTTGAAAAGATCTGCCGATCCGCACCGTAGCAGGCAGGCCAACCGCTTCACTCATGATTTTCAAAACTCTGCTCTTCACCGGGCTCCTTGCCCTCTCCGCCTCCGCGCTCGAGGAAGGATTTACGGCCCTATTCAATGGCTCCAATCTCGACGGCTGGACCCGCGTCAATGGCTCCGGGGAGTATTCTGTGGTCGACGGAGAAATCGTCGGATCTGGAGAAAAGGTCGCAAACAACACCTTCCTTCGCACCACCAAGACCTACGGCAACTTTGATTTCCGCTTCGAGATCAAGTTCGACGACCTCACTGGCAACTCCGGCATGATGTTCCGAGGTCTCCAAAAACCCGGTGAAGACGGCCGCGTGTTTGGCTATCAGTGCGAACACGACAACCGCAAGGACCGTGCTTGGACCGCAGGTCTCTACGATGAGGCCCGACGCGGTTGGCTCGTCCCTGCCGCGGGAGATGCCAAGGCTGAAAAGGCCTTCACCCAACAAGGGAAGAAAATCTTCAAGTGGACGGATTGGAATGAAATCCGCATCGTCTGCCAAGATCGCCACTTGCAAATCTGGCTCAATGACGAACTCCGTGTCGATTACACGGACGAAGGCGATGATTTCACCCCAGAAGGCTTCTTTGCCCTTCAGGTTCACGCCGGTGACTCCTGTCATGTGCGCTGGCGCAACCTTCGCATCAAGGAACTCTGAGCCTCCGCCGCGCTTCGCATGAGCGACGGAAAATTTGCCATCTGCAACGAGACCTACGGCACGGTGCCGTGGCTTGAGTCGATCCGCCTTGCTGCCAAGCACGGTTACTCCGGTCTTGAGGTCGCACCGTACACGCTTTCCGACGAGGTCAGGAAGTTCACATTGTCGGAGGCCGCCGAACGAGGGCGCCAAGCTCGCGATCTGGGAATCGAAGTCATTGGTCTTCACTGGCTTCTTGCCCACACTTCCGGCCTCCACCTCACCACCCCTGACACGGCGGTTCGCCAGGCCACTCTGGACTACGCGCGCCACCTCGCGGATCTTTGTCATGCCCTCGGCGGCACCGTCATGGTCTGGGGCAGCCCCCAACAACGCTCCTTGGAATCCGACTGGGACCCGACATCGGCTTTCCACCGAGCCGCCGACTTGCTACGCGAAGTCGCCCATCATGCCGGACCTCTCGGTGTGACCTTGGCCATCGAGCCTCTCGGACCGAACGAAACCAACTTCCTCAACACCGCCGAGCAAGGCATTCAGCTCTGCCAACTCGTCGATCATCCCTCTTGTCGTCTCCACCTCGACGTCAAAGCCATGAGTTCGGAGCCCACTCCGATCCCAGAGATCATTCGCCAAAGCCGCGATTGGACCGCGCACTTTCACGCCAACGACCCCAACCTCTACGGGCCCGGCATGGGTGAAGTGGACTACCCTCCGATCGTCGACGCCCTTCGCGAAACTCACTACGACGGCTGGATCTCCGTCGAGGTCTTCCGCTACGACCCCAGCCCCGAACAGGTCGCCATCGCCAGCCGCGACCACCTCCGACGGTTCTTTGGCAGTTAGTCGCTGCCCCATCGATTCCCAAACCCAAACCCATGTCCGACCGCGAAACCCAGCTGCTCGACGAGGCTGCCCAAAAGGGCCCCCTTGGTCGCTTTTTCATCTACGCCCGTCTCTCCGGCCCAGGATGGCTCCAAGGCGCCATCACCCTCGGCGGAGGCTCGCTCACCGGAGCCCTCTACCTCGGCGTCATTGCCGGCTTTGGACTGATGTGGCTCCAGCCTCTCGCCATGGTCTGCGGGATCATCATGCTGTCGGCCATCGCCTATGTGACGCTCACAACGGGACAGCGCCCCTTCCATGCCATCCAGCGCCACCTTCACCCTCTTCTTGGTTGGTCTTGGCTCGGCGCCACCGTCCTCGCCAACATGGTGTGGATCATGCCCCAGTTCTCTCTCGCGACTGCAGCGATCCAACAAAATCTGCTCTCGGAGAAAATCCCCCAAACCGCCATCATTGTCGTCCTCTTTCTGATCGGAATGGGAGTCAATGCCCTCTACCAAGCTGGTGGAGGAGCGGCGAAAGCATTCGACCTCATCATCAAGATCATGGTCGGCACGATCGTCGTTTCTTTCTTTGCCGTGGTGGTCGCCCTGACTCGTTCCGGACAACTGGAATGGAGTTCGGTTTTTCGCGGCTTTGTCCCGGACTTTTCCCTTCTTTTCAAACCCGCGAGCGGCTTTAGCGATCTCATTGAGCGCTCGTCATCGCCCTCGTGGTGGGGCAAGCGCATCTCCAGTGACCAGCGGGATATCATCATCACGGCCTTCGGCACCGCGGTGGGCATCAACATGACCTTTCTGCTGCCCTACACCTTGCTCAAAAAGAAATGGGGAAAACGCCATCGGGGTCTCTCGATCACCGACCTTTCCGTGGGCCTGTTCATCCCCTTCTTCCTCGCCACCTCCTGCGTCGTCATCGCTTCCGCGTCGTCCTTTCACACTCGGACTCACGATGTCGCTCCAGGAGCGGGCGCTCCCCTCATCGAGTCTCTCTCCGCTGCCCATCCAACGATCACCCCGAACGAGGCCGATCGAGAACTCGCCGACATGCTCGTCAAACGCGATGCCAACGCGCTGGCGATCACCCTTGAGCCCTTCGCCGGCCCCGTCATCTCCCAGAAGATTTTCGGCATTGGCGTTCTCGGGATGGCGCTATCCACGATCGTCATCCTCATGCTCATGAACGGCACCGCCTTCATGGAGGCCTTTTCGTCTCCCCACGACGCGCCGTCCCTGGAAACCGAGCCCGCCCGTGAGCGCGCCATCTTTTTCCTCGGGTGTGCCCTTTCCGGCATCTCCGGCTGCCTGTTCCCCTTGTTCTGGAATGGAGCTTCCAAGGCCGCTCTCGCGGTTCCGACGTCGGTGATCGGAGGCTCACTCATCCCGATCGCCTACTTCACCTTCCTTCTCATGATGAACTCCCGGCAGATCCTCGGTCATGAGCGCCCTACTGGCCGCCGACGCTGGGTTTGGAATGCCCTCATGATTCCAGCCACCGCCATCGCCACGGGGGGCTCGGTGTGGGTCCTATGGGGCAAAACGCAAGCCACCAACTGGGAGCGTTACTTTGGCTGGGGAGGTCTGCTGTTCCTCGGGCTTCTCTTCCTCATCGGTACCCTTGGTTTCCTTCGCAACGAACGACGCACTCTCCCATGAAATTCGGAATCATCGGGGCCGGCATGATCGGCCAATTCCACGCCCGCGCCCTCCAGGCCATGTCGGGCGGCACCTTGCACTCGGTCTTTGCCAAACGCCCGGAGGCTGCGGAAGCCTTTGGCCGCGAATTCAACGTCCCGGCATTTTCCCATCTCGATGCGTTTCTCGACGATCCCGAACTCGATATCGTCACCATCGCAACCCCTTCTGGGGCCCATCTTGAGCCGACCCTTGCCGCTCTCGCCGCGGGCAAGCACGTCATCTGCGAAAAACCTCTCGAGATCACGCCCGATCGCATCGACACCATGATCGAGGCCGCCCAGACCGCGGGAAAAACCCTCGCAGCCATCCTCAATCGTCGATTCCACCCCGCCATGGACGCTTTCAAGGCTGCCGTCGATGAGGGAAGGTTCGGCCGCCTGACTTCGGCATCCGCCTACATCAAATGGTTTCGCGACCAGGCCTACTACGACTCCGCAGCATGGCGGGGCACCTGGGCCCTCGACGGAGGTGGCGCCTTGATGAACCAGTCCATCCACACCATCGACGCGCTGCTTCATCTCGCCGGCCCTGTTCGAGCAGTTCACGCCCATACCGCCTGCTTGGCCCACGAGCGCATCGAAGTCGAAGACATCGCCGTGGCTCTCCTCGAATTTGAAAATGGAGCCCGTGGCGTCATCGAGGGCTCCACCTGCACCTGGTCGAAAGACGGCCATCCAGCTCGAGTCCAACTTTGTGGGACAGATGGCTCGGTGTTTCTCGCGGACGAGACTTTCGAACTTTGGGACTTTCGGACCGAACGACCGGGAGATGCCACCTTGCGAGCCACCCTCATGAAAGGGGCCGAAGCCGGCCTGGGCGCCAACGACCCGAAAGCCATCGGTTATCTTCAACACCAACGGAATTTCGAAGAGGTCGTGCTCGCGCTGCGCGAAGGCCGCCAACCGACGACCTCCGCCACCGAAGCCCGCAAATCCGTCGCCCTGATCCACGCCATCTACGAGAGCGCTCGGACCG
Organism: Haloferula luteola; assembly: GCF_014201715.1. Classification (GTDB taxonomy): domain Bacteria; phylum Verrucomicrobiota; class Verrucomicrobiia; order Verrucomicrobiales; family Akkermansiaceae; genus Haloferula; species Haloferula luteola. Next base: position 59,450 of record NZ_JACHFD010000011.1, on the reverse strand, counting down.
GGAAAAGCGTTTCACTCTAACCCATCGCCATTTCACCAAGGCCGGACCCTCGATTGCGCCATTCCGAGCTCACCCTACCGCTGCATCCTCCGCACCCTGCGAGACGATACCCACTCCATCACCCTTCTCTCGATCATGACGCCCCATTTCAAACTGACTGGCTTCGCCGACGAAGCATCTCGGGATCTCGAGACCCAGATTCAAGCGACACGCGAATTGGGTTGGACGGCCCTCTCCGCCCGAATGGTCGGAAATGCCAACCTTCACGAATTGCCACAAGACACCTTCGATCAAGTCGCCGACCGCTTGGATGAGGCCGAGATTGAAGTCCCTGAATTTGGATCCTTGATTGCCAACTGGGGCAAAAAAATCGACTCCGATTTCGACGTCACCCTGGCCGAGATCCAGCGCTGCATTCCACGCATGCAGCGCCTCAGAACTTCCCTCGTCCGGATCATGTCCTATGCTCAGGAACCCTGGGGGACCGATCAACACGAACAAGAGCGCTTTCGTCGACTGCGCGAAATCGTTTCCCGCTTCGCCGATGCCGGCCTCACCCCCATCCACGAAAACTGCATGAACTGGGGAGGTTTTTCCGCGGAACATACCCTTCGCCTCGTCGATGAAGTCCCCGGCATGAAGCTGGTCTTCGACACCGGTAATCCCGTCTTTCAGCTCGATCGTTCCAAGCCGAGGGCCGATGGTTCCTTCCCCTGGCAGGATCCCTTCGAATTCTGGGAAAAGGTGCGCGATCACGTCGCCCACATCCATATCAAAGATTGCCTCAACCCAAGCTCTCCCGACGTCGAACCCGTCTATACCATGCCGGGAGAGGGACAGGCGAAACTCCGTGAAATTCTCGCGGATGCCAAAGCCCGTGGCTACCAAGGCTGGATCGCCATCGAACCCCATGTCGCCACCGTGTTCCATGCGCCCGATCCGTCTGCCGTTGATTGGCAGCAATGCTATCAATCTTATGTCAACTACGGCCGACAATTCCAAGAGTTGCTTGCCGACATCTAACGAACGATCGAGAGTGATGACATTCCCGTCATGTCACTTCACTCCTATCCTCGAAGAGTTCCTCATGGAGTTGCCTACGGGCTGATGGGAGCGATCCTGCTCACTTTGCCCGCTCATGCCGGCATGACGGTGATCACGCTGACCGATGCCGCTCGCGCCCGACTCGATGTCCTTTCGTTTTTTCTCTTCGCCTATCTCGTTCTGGGATTGGCGGTGAAAGGCTTGTGGAATTCACTATCCAGAAGCCATCCCCGGTTACCGAGGCTCAGCTACCGAAATGCGCTCGCCCTGTTGCTACTCTCAGGGCTGTTCCTCTACGTGATCCTTACGATGATCTCCGGGGCTCGAGAGCTGCTCACCCCCGGCGCATGGGAAAAACAGGGCATCGGCTACCGCCTTCGCCAGAACGAGGGGAAAATGGAAAGCAAAGAGCTGCGTCGCAGCCGCTTCGAGACCCTACGCGATCAAATTTGGGAGTATGCCGAGGACCATCAGGGCGAGGCGCCCTTGAGCCCCTTTTCCGGGGAAGTCCCACGCGCCCTGTGGCGGCTCCACGATGGCCACTACTTGGGCTACTCGCGTCCGCAGAAAATCGGCACTGGCCGTGACATTGTTGCCTATGAGCCCACATCCGCAGGTCCCCGGCGCTATGTGCTTCTCAACGACGGCTCGATCGAAGACTGGTCGGAAGGCCGTCTTGATTCGGCCCTCAGCCAGCAAGAAAAGCCATGAGTCCGGAGCGTCCGCGCCGTCGCTTTCGATGGGGACTCGTGGTCAGCCTCTCCTTGTTCGGGTGGATGCTCCTCTTTGGATCCGGTCCGGTGGTTTGGATCTTCCTCATCATCTGGCATCTCGGCACTGGTTGGATCCGCCACCCGATCGTCAATTTACCCCACCTCTCGTGGGATCCACTCACTCTTGCTTTCTCTCTCTTCGCGACTGCTGCCGCCGTGCTCCTGCTCCACGGATTTCTTCGCCGAATGACCACGTGGATCCAGCCATTCTCCACCACTCTCCGCGCGACCGGACTTCTTCTCGCTGCCATGGCAGCCGCCACCTCCATGATCGGCATCGTCCACGAAAGCGTCTGGCTGGGCAGGAATCGCATGATCGTTCACTCCTTCCGCTTAGCAAGAGTCATGGCCCTCAATCGGGGGATTCATCTCCATCATTGGCTCATGGAATCCGCAGCCAAAGGTAGGCATCCTCGCACCATTGAGGACATCGTCGCCGCGGATCCTGCGGCCGTCCATCTGGTCCGCTACCCTCCATCCCAGTCGAGCCGTCACATGGAGCCGTTCATCCTGCTCCAACCCGGGGCCGACATCACCACTCTCCCGTCCTCGACGCCCATCCTCGTCGCTACCGAAGTGGAAGGAAACGCTCCGCTGATCATCTTCGCGGATGGTTCCCACCAATTCGTTTCTCCTCAAAAGCTCGACGCCCTCCTCCCGCCATGAAGAGTTCAAGCTTCTCCCGATGGGCGCTCGGAGCGTTCCTTTTCGTTCTCGTCCTGTTCCTTACCGGTCGAGGGCTTCCCGCAACCCTCTCCTTTCTCAAGCATCTCCTTTGGGGTTGGATGGGGTTTTTGAGGAGAAACCTTTCCTCGATGTCGATCGATCCCGAGATTCTCGTCGCGTGGGGAGTGGCCAGCTTGGCGACCATCGGGATCCTCCACCACCTCGCCCGCCGTGCCTTTCGCCTCCCCGGCTGGAGATTCCGCACCTCGCTTGCCGTCGTTGCGGGGACGAGTGTGCTCTTTGGGGCTTCGTTCCTCATTCCTGGGATCTTACTCATGGTTCGAACGCCGATGGATGGATCCTGGACCCAGACTCATCGTCCCTCCCATCTCGGTCACCTCAAGATGCTGGCACTTGTCTTGGAGGACTCGGTGGGTGATGCCAGCCGGTATCCCGAATCTTTGGAATCCATCTTCCTTTCGGAAGACATGGATGCCTTCGACACCCGGGCACTGTCGTGGACACGCCAAAAGGGTGTGCTGTATCCCGCAGCCGGTCAGCCGTTGAGTCAGAGCGACACATTCCCACTGCTCATCTTGCCGCCGGATGAGGATCAAAGGGGAGGCGTTGTGTTCGCGGACCTCCACATGGCACCCATCTCCGCGGAAGATATCGAAGGACTTCTCGATCGGGTCCCCACTGCTTCGACTCCCTGAGCCGCGCGGGGCGGATCAGATCGCGTCCGGACTCAGGGTGCCGACATAGGGCAAATTCCGGTATCGACCCTGATAGTCGAGTCCGTAGCCAATGACGAATTCATCGCCGATGACGAACCCCACATAGTCCGCCTCCACCTCGGCGTTGCGTTCTTTGTCCTTGGCCAGCAACACGGCGGTTTTCACCTGCGCGGCACCTTCCAATTTCAAGCGGTCGACTACGGCTCTCAAAGTGAGCCCAGTATCGAGAATGTCGTCCAGCACCAGCACCTGGCGGCCTTTCACCTCCGGGAGCTTGTGATCGAGGAAGTTCACCTGACCGGAACTCTCCATTCCTCCGTGGTAACTCGCCACATTGATGCACTCGATCTCCAGCATCCGCGGAATTCGCCTCGTCAAATCGGCCGCAAACACCAGGGCCCCTTTCAGCAAAACAACCACCTGAATCACCTCACCGGGAAAGTCCGATTCGATCCGCTTCGCGAGCACGTCCAGTCGCTTGTCGATCACGTCCTCAGCGATCAGCACCCGTTCGACATCCTGTTCCATTAGCGTTGGCGTTCGATGCGGTAAACCGTCGTACCCGGGCGGTACAAATTGAGGCGGTCCACCGCGTGAAGCTCAAGGTATTCCTGATCGTCCCGCATCGCGTCAAGGGCAGCCTGATGATCCTCTTTTTCGGCAATCACCTTTCGCTCCTGTTCGAGAATCTGCGCCAGCTCCAGCTCTTTCTCGTCAAGCTTGCGGCGCTGCGGCCACGCAGAAGCCACCGTGAGAGCCCCAATGGAAATGCCCAAAAGACACAAAATCACCCCGTTCATCCCACGGATCGCCTTCGTTTGCGCACGCAAACGGCTGATCTTGGCCCGGGGAGCTGGAGATTTCTTCGGCAACGACGGGGGGGTGATTAACAAATCCCAACTAAAACGGAAACAACTTTCCCTCTTTCCGTGGAGGAATGCGCACATCCGATCAAGCTCCACGCACCCCTTCCCTTGTCGGTCGTCCATCGTTGACCCACCTCCGAGCTGCACCTAATTCCTTTATTGCGACTTCGAAAAAGCGCATCCATCCACTGAACCTATGAAGGATCCCATTACCGTCTCGATCACCGGCGCCGCCGGTCAAATTGGTTACGCTCTTCTTTTCCGCATCGCTTCCGGCTCGGTTTTCGGACCCGATCAACCCGTCAACCTGCGCCTCATTGAAATCGAACCGGCGCTTCCCGCCCTGCAAGGGGTGGTGATGGAGCTCGACGATTGCGCGTTCCCACTGCTTCGCGAGATCGTTCCGACCTCGGATCTGGCCGAAGGCTTTCGCGGAGCCAATTGGGCACTTCTGGTCGGCTCCGTTCCCCGGAAAGCCGGCATGGAGCGCGGTGACCTACTCGGCATCAACGGCAAGATTTTCACCGGCCAAGGTCAGGCCATCGCCGCCAACGCAGCCTCGGATGTCCGCACTCTCGTCGTCGGCAATCCGTGCAACACCAACGCCCTCATCGCCATGGCCAATGCTGAGGGCATTCCGAACGAACGCTTCTTCGCCATGACCCGGCTCGATGAAAATCGCGCCAAGTCACAGCTCGCGGCAAAAGCTGGAGTCCATTCTTCCCAGGTCAGCAACCTTTGCATTTGGGGCAACCACTCGGCCACTCAGTATCCAGATTTCGTCCACGCCAAGATCGACGGCAAACCGGTCACTGAGGTGATTTCCGATCGCGCCTGGCTGGAAGGAGAATTCATCACCACCGTGCAGCAACGTGGTGCCGCCATCATCAAGGCCCGCGGCGCTTCCTCAGCGGCATCCGCCGCCAATGCCGCTCTCGATACGGTCATGGCCCTCAGCCAACCCACCGCTGAAGGGGATTGGCACAGCGTCGCCGTGTGCTCGAAGGGCGAATATGGCATTGAACCGGGATTGATCGCTTCCATGCCCATTCGCACCAAGGCGGATGGCTCGTGGGAAGTGGTCGAAGGCCTCGAAATCGATGCCTTCAGCCAAGCAAAAATCGATGCCACCATCGCCGAACTCAAAGAAGAACGAGAAGCCGTCAAGGACCTGATCCCTGGCTGACCCCTTCTCTCTTTCCGCGAAAAGTCACTAGCCCGGCTCTCTCCGTAGAGTCGGGCCTTTTCTTGCCTGGAAACCATCGATCCGGGTTGGACGTGATCCACCGGATACGCCAACCTCCCGCCGTGCCCGCACTTCTCACCATCGCTGATCGCACCTTCGACTCACGCCTCTTTCTCGGAACCGGGAAATTTTCGTCGAACGAATCCATGCGCGACGCCCTCGCTGCCTCAGGGACCTCAATCGTCACCGTCGCCCTACGGCGGGCAGACCTCTCGGGCAGCCATGATCCTTTCGCCAACATCCTCGATTTCATCGACTCCGAAAAGTACCTGCTACTTCCCAACACCAGCGGCGCGATGAATGCCGAGGAAGCGGTCCGCCTCGCTCGCCTCGCGGCGGCCGCGGGTCTGCCGAAATGGGTCAAACTCGAGATTCACCCGGATCCGACCTACCTCCTTCCCGATCCCATCGAAACCCTCAAAGCCGCGGAAACCCTCGTCAAAGAAGGGTTCACCGTTCTGCCATATATCAATGCCGATCCGGTCCTCGCCAAACGTCTTCAGGAAGTGGGAACCGCTACGGTGATGCCCCTCGGAGCGCCCATCGGATCGAACCGTGGGCTCGCCACTCGAGACCAACTCCGCATCATCATTGACCAAGCCACCGTCCCCGTCGTTGTCGACGCCGGCATCGGTGCCCCCAGTCACGCGGCCGAGGCAATGGAACTCGGTGCCGATGCTGTCCTCGTCAACACCGCCATTGCCATCGCCCCTGATCCCGTGCGCATGGCTCGCGCTTTTCGAGCAGCGGTCGAAGCCGGTCGAGAAGCCTTCGAAATCGGCCTGCCCGATATCCTGGACACCGCCAGTGCCACCAGCCCCATCGATGCGTTTCTTCATTCGTGAAGCGACTTCGGGTGCCTCGCTTTTCGCTGGCCCGCAGACCCGGCCCACACGAAGCTTCCGGCCATGTCTGATATTCGCATCACGCTGCACACTGACAAAGGTGACATCCAAGCCACGATGTTTGCCGACAAGGCCCCTCTGACGGTCGCCAACTTCCTCAACCTGGCCAAAAATGGCTACTACGATGGCGTTGCTTTCCACCGGGTCATCGATCGGTTCATGATCCAAGGAGGTGACCCCACCGGCACCGGCCGCGGGGGCCCAGGCTACAAATTTGCCGATGAATTTCACCCCGAGCTCCGCCACAACAAGCCGGGGATCTTCTCCATGGCGAACGCCGGGCCTGGCACCAATGGTTCGCAGTTCTTCATCACCCTCGTCCCCACCCCTTTCCTGGACAATCGCCACTCCGTCTTCGGTGAGGTGACCGAGGGCCAGGACGTCGTCGCCAACATCATCGGGAAGGTCAACACGGGCGAGCCGGGTTGCAAAGCCGACGGCAAGGGAGACGCCATCCGCTCAATCACGATCCTTGATGACACCACCGATCTCTTCGAATCACAGAAAGATCATATCGAACATTGGGACTCGATTTTAAAAAAATAACCCTCAGGTTTGGAAGTTTGTTTAACTTCTTCTGAAAGTCTCGAACCTTCTTAGGCCCTGAATTCTTCTCAGAATTCAGGGCTTTTTTGATGACCAAAATCCCGGATAATTGACTCATCCGGACATTTTCATCCCAATCGCTTCCCACGCGATCGCGTAGTCAGGGAAACTGAGGTTGATTCCCTATCAGATCGACCCAAGGCTCCAGACGTGTTCCGACTCCCCCGTTGGAACTTCCCCCCATCCCGGCATTTCCCGGCCGGATTTCCCCCACATCCCCCAAACCCCACCCCCCAAAAAAAGACACCCCCGTCCCCCCGTCCCCCGATGAAAGCAGCCCTGATCCTCTTTGGATGGGTCATGGTCTGCGGCCTCACCGCCGCTCGACCCACCCCCGAAACTCCGAGCTCCCCCGTCTCGGCCACCGCCCTTGGCGATGGAAGCGTGAAGAAGGAATCCGAATCCCCCGGAGATTCCGTCATCCTTCACGATGGCACCAACTGGACCATGGTTCCGCAGGGCGCTTTCTTGTTTTTCCCGGAAGCCCTCCAGACTCACATCGTCGATCGCCCCTTGGGCCGCCTGATGTCTTGGAAAGACTTCCTCCGCCGCAATCGCGATTGGATCCGAGCCGAGCGCATCACGCTCCAGCAAGCAGATGGATCCGCACCCTTGGATCCGCGGCGGCTCGACTACTTTACCCGCCAAACGCGGGCCATCGTAGCCGTAGCGCCGGAAACGCCAGTCATCGTCGCCCTCCAGGCTCCTCTGGACGGCACGGAAACCGCGCAACTCCGCTGATCGCATCCTTCTCGAGGTACCGGCCGGGTGAACGGGCTTTTTTCGCACAGCCTTGCCCCGGGCATCCGGCCGGTCCTCTCCCTCCTCCAGTCCACAGTGGACCTCCGCAGCCGGACGTGCATGCTGCGCCCGCCGCATGCTTTCCATCCAGAACCTCCGCGTCGAATTCGGTCCACGCATCCTCTTCGAAGACCTCTCCTTCACCGTTCAACCGAAGGAGCGAATCGCCTTCGCCGGCCACAATGGCGCAGGGAAGTCGACCCTGATGAAGTGCGTCGCTGGAGTCATCGAAGCGACCTCAGGAAAAATCGCCCACCCCAAAGGCTTTCAAATCGGGTATCTCCCTCAGGAGGGCATCCACGTCCACGGCTGTAGCTTGTGGGATGAAACCATGTCCGCTTTTGGCGAAGCCCTTAGCCTCCAGGAAAAGATCGACCGGCTCGCAGCGGAGCTTCCCAAGTTGGATCCTCGGTCCTCGCCCTATGCGGAGCTTCTGGAGGAAATCGGAGACCTCGAACTTCGCCTTGAAGCGGCCGATCCTGCCCGGCTCAAACCCCGCGCCGAATCCGTCCTTCAAGGCCTCGGCTTCAAACGCGAGGACTTCACCCGCGATTGCGGCGAATTCTCCGGGGGCTGGCAGATGCGCATCGCCATGGCCAAGCTGTTCCTTTCCGAGCCGGACATCCTCCTCCTCGACGAACCCACCAACCACCTCGACATCGAAAGCCAGCGTTGGGTCGAACAATATCTTCACGCCTATCCCGGTGCGATCCTGATCATTTCCCACGATCTTTCCCTCCTCGACGCCCTCTGCACCCGCACCATCGCCTTCCACCACGGGCGTGCTGAAGAATACTCTGGGAACTTCTCCTACTTTCTCCGGGAGTCGGTCCACCGCAAGGAAGTCCACCGCAAACGCTACGAAGCCCAGCAGCGGGAAATCGCCGAAACCAAACGCTTCATCGACCGCTTCCGCGCCTCCGCCAACAAGGCTTCCCTCGTCCAGTCTCGCATCAAACTGCTCGAAAAGATCGAACTCATTCCCGCGCCCGAGGACGATGATGCCGTGATGAGCTTCCGTTTCCCGCAACCGAAGCCCTCTGCTCACCTCGTCGCTCGTCTCTCCGCCGCCACGCAACGCTATGGTCCATTGACCGTCTTCGAGAACTTTGATTTTGAAATCAACCGTGGCGAAAAACTTGCGATTGTCGGCCCAAATGGAGCCGGCAAATCCACCTTTTGCCGCATGATCACCGGCCAGGAGGAGCCCATCTCCGGCAGCCACGAATTCGGCGGAAAGGTCGCGACTTCCTTCTTCTCTCAGACCCACGCTGACACTCTGGACCCCGAGAAAACCGTCCTCGAAACCATCGAGGAAGCCACCTCCCGCGAAATGGAAGGCCAAGCGCGCAACCTCCTCGGCTGCTTCCTTTTTCGCGGCGATGAAGTCTTCAAAAAAGTCGGCGTTCTCTCTGGTGGCGAACGCTCCCGCGTGGCCCTTGTTCGCATGCTCGTCCAGCCAGCAAACTTCCTGATCCTCGACGAACCGACCAACCACCTTGACGTTCAAAGTCAGGAAGTCCTCCAAAACGCCCTCCGCGACTACGAAGGGACCGTCATCATCGTCTCCCACAACCGATCGTTCCTCGATCCCTTGGTTTCCAAGACCCTTGAATTCCGGCCAGGTCACTCTCCCCGTCCCTTCGCCGGGAATATCTCCTACTATCTGGAAAAAACCGCTGAAGAATCCACAGCGTCGACAGGTCCCTCCACCAAGCCTGCCTTGGCATCTTCGGTGAGTGCCTCAGCTCCTTCCGGCAATCGCAAAGAGCAGCGCAAACAGGAAGCCGAGCTCCGGCAGAAAAAAGCCAAACTGCTCAAACCCCTTGAGTCCGAATTGGAACAACTCGAAACTCGGATCGCAGAACTCGAAGGAGCTCAGGCCACTTTGACCCAGGCGCTTTCCAGCGACGACGTGGCAGCAGATCCCGACAAGCTTCGGCAAACGGCCAACGCCGTGCAACAACTCACCGACAAACTCGAAATGGCCTACTCCCGCTGGGGGGAACTTTCCGACCAAATCGAAAAAGTCCAAGCCGAGCTGGAAGCCTAAAGACCGGTCCCCCATCGCTTCTCGATACTTTTGGGAATGCCTGGGTCACGCGGACCTCGTATCGCCATGCGCTTGTTTCTCGCCTCCCTGCTCCTCCTCGGTTCCGTTCACGCCGAAACCCTCGCTGAAAAACTTGAGGCTCGATCGGCCGAAGCCGACAAGCAGGGAGATCCCGCCGTCCGCCGCGAGTTTGCCAAAGGCATCGAAGCCGTCGCCGCATCCGGAATTCTCGACCGTGCTCTTCAAGTCGGGGACACCGCCCCGGATTTCACTCTAAAAAACGCTCTCGGCCAAGAAGTCCAACTATCCAAAGAACTTACCCAGGGTCCCGTGGTCCTGACATGGTACCGCGGCGGATGGTGCCCCTACTGCAACATCGCGCTAGCGGCCCTGCAGGAGAAACTTCCTGAAATTCGCCGTGCCGGGGCGCAACTCATCGCACTCACTCCCGAACTTCCGGACAAATCCCTTAGCACCGCGGAAAAAAACCACCTCGAGTTCCAAGTTCTCACCGACCTCAATCATCAGGTCGCCAAAACCTACGGGATCGCCTTTGAACTCACTCCCACCGTTCGCGAACTCTACCAAAAGTTCTTCGACCTCACCGAATTCAATGGCGCCGAAGCCGGCCATGCCACCCTTCCACTCGCCGCCACCTACATCATCGGCCAGGATGGCAAAATCCAGTGGGCTTTCCTCGATGCCGATTACCGCAAGCGCGCGGAACCCGCTGACATCGTGGCTTTCTTGAAAAAACCCGCCGAGTGATTCGCTCCGCGCACCCCACGTGCGCCCCCCCTCACCTCCCCCCACCTCCGGCATCAGGATAAGCCGTGCCCCTGGCTCGGTCAGATCCGCAGCGCCCCCTCCCAGTTGCCCTCGCGCAAAACTTCTCCCTCTCCCGGGCATTTCCCTTTCAATTCCCGGAAAATCCCTTTTCTTCCCGGCCATGGTTCCGCCGCCTTCCCGCACCACGGCTGCCAAGCCGAAAAAGTCTCAAAACTCTTGGTCCCCCGAGCAGTCCTCCGACCTCTATGGAGTCGAAGCGTGGGGCCATGGCTTCTTCGGAGTCAATAAACACGGACACGTCACTGTCCGCCTTCCCGAAGACGAAGGCGGTTCAAAGAAGAAGGACATCTCCCTCCACGAAATTGTGGAAGGCCTCCGTGACCGAGGCACCGACCTGCCTGTCCTCCTGCGATTCCGAGACCTCCTCCATTCTCGCATCGCCGAACTCAACGAATCCTTCCGCGAGGCCATCAAGACCACCGGATATCACGGAGAATACCGCGGCGTCTATCCCATCAAGGTCAACCAACAACGCCAGGTCATCGAGGAAATCTCCGAATTCGGGAAAAAATACCACTACGGCCTCGAGGCCGGCTCCAAGCCCGAACTCATTGCCGCGCTGTCGCACATGCACGACACCGAGGCCTACATCGTCTGCAACGGCTACAAGGATGAGGAATTCATCGACCTCGCCCTGCACGCCCAAAAAATGGGCCTCAAGGTCATGCTCGTCCTGGAGATGCCGACCGAACTTGAGCTGGTTCTCGAGCGCTCCCGCAAACTCGGAGTTCTGCCGAACCTCGGAGTTCGCGTCCGTCTTTCCACCCGTGGCTCCGGTCACTGGCAGGAAAGCGCCGGCGACAAATCCGTCTTCGGACTTTCCGCCAGCCAAGTCATCGCCGTCGTCGATCGACTCAAGGAGACCGGCTACCTCGGCTGTCTGAAAATGCTCCACTACCACCAAGGGAGCCAAATCCCCAACATCGCGGCCATTCGTGAGGGGGCCACCGAGGTCACCCGCATGTACTGCGATCTCGTCAAAGAAGGCGCTCCCATGGGAGTCCTCGACATGGGCGGCGGCATGGCCATCGACTACGATGGCTCTCACACCAACTTCCAATCCTCCTGCAACTACTCGGTCCTCGAATACTGCACCGACGTGATCGAAACCATCATGCAGGTTTGCGACAAAGCCGGAGTCACCCACCCCAACCTGATTTCCGAGTCCGGCCGCGCCATTGTGGCCTACTACTCCGTGCTCGTCTTCAACATCCTCGACGTCTCGACCGTCCAAACCACTGAGGAAGCTCCTCCTGTTCCCGAGAACGCGCCGCAAAACCTACTGAACCTCATTCACGTCAACAAAGACCTCTCCAAACGCAATCTCCAGGAGTGCTTCAACGACGCCGTCTACTATCGGGATCAAGTCCGCGCCCAGTTCTTCTACGGCGCCGCCACCTTGCGGGAACGCGGCCTCGCCGAGGCTTGGTTCTGGCACATCATGACGCGCATTTCCAAGCTCCTCCAGGAACTCGACGTGATTCCTGAGGATCTCCGCGAACTCTCTGACAGCCTCGTCGACTTCTACTACGGGAATTTCAGTTTGTTCCAATCGCTTCCCGATTCATGGGCGATCAAACAGCTCTTCCCCGTCATGCCCATTCATCGCCTCGAAGAGCGCCCGCGCCAGCGCGCGGTACTTGCCGACATCACCTGCGATTGTGACGGCAAAATCGATCGCTTCATCGACCGCGAGGATGTCGCCAAGGTCCTGCCCCTCCACGCCCTCAAGCCCGATGAACCCTACTACGTCGGGGTCTTTCTCGTGGGTGCCTATCAAGAAACTCTGGGGGATCTCCACAACCTCCTTGGCGACACCAACGTCGTCGGTGTTCACCTCGAAGAAGGCAAACCTGTCTACACTCACGAAGTGGAAGGTGACACCGTCGCAGACGTTCTTTCCTACGTCGAATACGACCCCAAGGAACTCGTCACCCGCTTCCGCGGCTTTGCCGAGAAAGCCGTCACCCAAGGTCGCATCAGCCCCAAGGAACGCCGGGAGGTCATGGATTTATTCCGCACCAACCTCAACGGCTACACCTACTTCGAGAGCTAAATCGAAGGTGCCCCACCGCTGCGATCGACGAGGTCGCAGCGAATTCTCCCTTGAAGCCGTCGATCACTTCCCCTTCGCCAAGCTCAGGGAAAACACCACCACTCCGGCCACCGCCCCACCGACGATCACCTGCCAGAACCCTGGCATCACCATGACCTCTCGGGGCGGGTTCATGCCGAAGATCGCCACCAAAGTGGCCAGCGGGAAAAAGAACGCCACCAGCCGATTCAACCGGCGCGCTTCCATCCCAGCAGCATGGGCCGCGCACGCTTGACGCTCCCCACTCATCGCCAGCGAAAAGTCCATCCCCGCCTTCGCATCCCCGGTGGCGAGATCGATCGCACGCTCCAAATCGATCGCCCGGTCACGCAAAACAATCAGTCGGCGCTCATCGGACCGTGCTTTCCGGGCCCCTTCCATCACCGTCAGCAGGTTTCTGGTGGCCCGCAGCAAAGGCTGTGCCCGCCTCATCACCGCAAAATACTCCTGCGGCTCTTGCGCGGCTTCCCCATCGGTGTCCACGGCATGGATGGCCGTGGCGTAGCTCTTGAGGTGCTCTTCCAAGGCCGCCAGGCCACCGGGGCCGGGATGACTCTTCCACGTTCCGTCCGGCAAGGACCACAAAAGAAACGGTCGACGCAATTCATCATCTTCCGGCTGCGGAACTTCATGAAGAATCAGCAACAGATGCCCATCCTCGTCCATCCACCGCTGACGCCCCGCCTCATCTCCCAAGCGGCGACGAATCGAAACCGGCAAATCCCAGGTCTTCGGCACGAATGGCAAAGAGCGTCTTTCCACATCCCCATCCTGCCACGCCGAGACCTCTCCCGTCAGTCGGATTCTACGCTCGGCCCCATTTTCTGCTAGAAGGCAAGACCCTCACTTCCATCAGTTCGGTTCGCCAGCAGGAAAAATTTCGTCCACGGCGGTTTCCTCGTGAGCATCCATCCACCGATCCATCGCCGCTTTCATCGGGGCTAAAACTTCAGGCCTCTGCGCCGCTAGATCCACCATCGCATCCGGATCTTCGGCCGTGTGAAAGAGCTGATAGTGCCGCCCACCGCTGCGAGTCGGAGTCATCACCAACTTCCATTGTCCCGTGCGCAGGCAACGCTGCTTCGCATCCACCACTGGCTGGCGGTACTCCGCTTTCATCACAAACTGATGATTGAAGGACGGATCGATCGTGGTGAGCTCGTCCATCGGTGGCAAGAGCGGCCGCTCGATCCCGGCGACGTGGAATTGAATGAAAGGAAACTGGGTTTCTCCGAAATAGGGTCGGTCCTGAGGGGTGCCCGTCCCGCGAATCCAAGGCATCAAACTCTGTCCTTCCCACCGCTCGGGTTTTTCTGCGCCAGCGAAATCAGCCAAGGTCGGAGCAATATCCAGTGTCCTCACTTGCTCCGTGAAACGGCCTCCGGAAGTTCCAGGAACGCGAATCACCAAAGGGATGTGAAACCCCTGATCTCCCCCAGCAAAGGTCAGCCCATGGCCCAGAGTCACCTTTGGCTCATAGAGATCATCCCCATGGTCCGCGGAAAGCACCACGATCGTATCGTTCTCCAACCCATTCTCCGCGAGAGCTTTCAAAATGCGTCCAAAACAATCATCGAACTGCCGAGTGCATCCATCATAGAGCGCTCGAATCTGCCGTGCTTCCTTCTCCGGCAAAGCTTTCCATTTCTGTTCGAGATCGGTTCCGCCAATGAACTCATCAATGTCGAAATCGACCCCTGATTTGTTCGGTCCCTCGTAGTTTGGATCCGCAAACATGCTGCAGTACGGCTCCGCCGACCGATAAGGAAGGTGATTGCAGGAGAAAAACACGTTCATGAAGAACGGCCGGTCAGACGCCGACTGCTGCCGTAGCAGCTTTTCCACACGACCTGTCACCACCTCAGGAGTCACAAATGAGGCAAACGATTGGATCTGAGGAAACAGTTGATAACCCAGTTCGTTGTCAAAGTAGAGAGGCACCACAAAGTGAGCCATCATCACAGCCTGCGTCATGTAGATCCGAAAATTGTCGAAACTTGAGACCCGGATATCGTCGAAGCCCAGGGGAGCCACATCGAAAAATCCGGCACACCAATCCCCGATGGCGAATGTCTGATAGCCGCGAGCCTCAAGCACTTCTGCCACGGGAATCGTCGATTGCTGCATCGCCTCCACTTCCTCCCGCGGGGGGAACATTTGGCGAATGCCGTGCGTGTGTGGATACGACGAGGTCATCGTCGAGATGTTCGACTCCAACGTGGAACCCATCGGCGTCCGGCATTGGAGAAACTGATAGGCGTCGGATGCCCACTGGTCGATGTGAGGAGAGACTCCCTGCGCGGCAAGACCGTCCGATCGTTGAGGCCGATATCCGGCAAACCCCAACTTATCGCCACGCAATGAGTCCGAACCAATGATCAACACATTCGGAGCGCGATTTCCTCCCGCCATCGGGGCTGCCGAAACTCGCCATGCGCGACCCAAATGCATCACCCCTGACCCCACCGCCGCGACCAAAATCAATCCCACACCCCAGCGGCGTACCCACGCCACCCTGCGCGCCCAGGAAATCGCTGCCAGAACCACTCCCACCCAAGGCAAAGCGACAAAAACCAAGCCGTGGATCACGGGCCGCCAGGATTCCGGAGGAAGCTGCAGCCAACGCTCATATCCCCCCCCGAAATGACCCTCCCCCATGAAATACGGACGCGACCAAATCAGCCGAAACATGAAGTAACCATGGATGGCCCAAACCGCCACGAGGGTCAGTGCCGCGGTCTTCACCAAGGGGGCTCGTCCACGGGCAAACCGTCTCATCAACGGAAACAACAACAACCATGCCGCCACGCCCAATAGCAGATAGGCGACCCCCACCCGAAGATTCTGTGCGATCAGAAACGACAGATATTCCGACACCGCCAGCTTACTGAACTTGCTGTCCATGCTGCCCGTATTCGAACTCAACCGGAACAGTGCGATGCCATACTGGATGACGAGAAACAGCCCGATGCCCAAGGCCACCGCCCAGCCTGCCCGCCGGTCGCTCACCCTCTCCCTACAATTTTCGTTCTCCATGTGCCTCAGGAGGGATCGGTCGAGATCACCCAATTGTCACTGACCAATCGGTCAATATAGACCCCACGGATCGATCCCGCGTTCTCCGGAACCCGCAACCTCAGCACCAGGGCCACCTTCATGCCCTGATTGGCCACGATCATTTGACGGAAAAATTGATCCAGCGGCTCCCCGCGCTTCACGTAGCCAATCAAATAATCGGAGGAGTCGCGGGTCGTCAGCAGATACCCTGACCACTCCTCTTCATTCTGGAATTCAAAGGCATAGAGATTCCCCAAATCCGGTTCCAGATAGATGCGGAAGTCCATTCCGTCATTCTCAGGGCGCTTTTCGATGAAATCCTCCCACTCCATCGGCTGGTAACACACGAAGGTTTCCCAATCGACTTTCACCTGCCCATCGGGATCCGCATCCACCAATAAGGTCCTCGTGACTTCCTGTTGATCAATGTATTCCACCCTCCAGAACACATGTTTCCCCCTTTGCATCACCGGGGACACCCCGCCAAAGAAACTCATCGGCGGGGTTTGGATGGGATATCGCGAGACCCAATCGTGCACCAATGGGGCGACCCGCTCCGGCTCCCGAATCAACGGCAACCAATCATCTGCCGAATCCGCCGCCACAAAATCCGTCACCAACTGGCGAATCTTTGCCACAAATGCTGCCGCTTCCTTATCCGCCTCTTTGTCCTCAGCGATCTTTTCCATCGCCGCATGGCGAGCAATTTCCGTTTCCTGCTCACCCGCAGGACGACGTAGGAAAAACACCGAGACGCCGATCGCGGTCGCCAGCAAAATGAAGATCGCGACGAACCACCCGTGCGGCACAGCCGATTTCCGGCCCTCCGCCTCTTTCCACTCTGCCTCTGGATCCATTTCCACCCGGCCATCTTCAAGGAGCACCGAAACATCCGGCTCCTTCTCGCGTCGCGCCGCACCCTCTCCTTCCCGCTCCAGCCGGGTCACCTTCGGTGACAATTTCGGCATCGGTGCCGAATCCACCTTCACCGCCTTATTGCCCTCCAAACGAAGCACTTCTTCCGATTCCTCGGAATCTTCCTCGACGAGTCTCAGCTCGACATCTCGATGCGGTTTTCGGTCTGACATCCGGCGCAAACAAACCTGCATTTGCGATTCGACGCAATACCCCTCGCACCTCTAAATCCCTGCGCCGGCTCCCCATGTCGCCTCGAATCCTCATTCTCACTGCCGCTTTCGGCGAAGGTCACAACAGCGCAGCCAAGCACCTTGCCCTTGCGCTGGAAGAGCTTGGCGCGGTTTCCCGCGTCGAAGACCCTTGCATGCTCGGTGCCCCTGTCACGACGCGAGCACTTTCCAAGGGATATCGTTTGGTCACCACTTACTCGCCGAAACTTTGGGAAGTCCTCTACAAACATACCGGTGATGTCGATTTCTCCAAACAGCGCATGCCGCTCATGCGCCGCCCGGAAAACCTCGTCGAAGACCTCATCCGAGACTTTGCGCCTGACGCCATCGTCAGCACCTATCCTCTCTATCCCTATTTTCTCGACCGCATCTTCAAGGCCCGTGGAAAGCGAATTCCCGCCTACACCGTGGTCACCGACTCCATCGAGGTCAATCCAGCTTGGACTCAGGGCCCGGCCGATGCCTGGCTCGTCACGGATTCCGATACTCGTGCCTCCATGGTGCAGGCTGGCATCCCCGCTCAAAAAATCGTCGAAACCGGTTTTCCCGTGCATCCCTCCTTCTCCCGGCTTCCTCGTCGCCCGGTGGAAGACCCCTGCGATCCCTTTGACGTCATCTACTTCACCACCTCGAAGGTTCCCCACGTCCGCCGCATCGCTAAAGCCGTCCTTCACGCCTCCCCTCGGACCCGCATCACCCTCATTCTCGGAAAAAATGTCCGCCTGCTCTATCGCAAGGCGCACGAAATCCAATCCCGCTTTCCCGGCCGCGTCATGCTTAAGGGATGGACCCGCCGGGTGCCTCAGCTTCTCAGCTCCCATCATTTGGTCATCGGCAAGGCCGGAGGCGCCACCGTCCACGAGTCCATCGCTGCCTGCTGCCCGATGCTCGTCCACCACCTCGTCCCCGGTCAGGAAGAGGGTAATTTGGAGCTCCTCCGACGCATCGGCGGCGGGGACTACGCACCCGGCCCCGAAGCCATCCGCAGCCAACTCACTCGCCTGCTAGAAAACGATGCCGCCGCATGGCGCGACATGAAGCAAGCCCTCGAAAATCACGGACGTCACGACGGCGCCCTCGCCGCAGCCCGCTTCGTCCTCGACCGTCTACCCATCACTTGAGGGGCGAGATCGTCCCTTTTCTAGCGGCCTTTCGATCCGTCCGATCGGGGCAAGAGACTCCCGCTGAACGACTGGACTCTTGAGGCCACGCTTTTTTCGGCCAACTTCTTTCCATTTCCGGTGGAAGGACTACCATGGTGCACCTGTGATTTTGGCCCTTTCCTCCCTGTTCCTTTACCCCTTCCTCGCCGTTCTCGGCTTTTGGGGGCTGGGTTTGGGCCTCTATTTCCTCCTCAAACACCGTGCCGAGCGACAACTGCGCGAGGCGGAACATCCGGACAGCCTCACCAGCGAGGAGCTTCTCGACGAACTCCGCCACGGCTTCATCCAGCGCCGCAAGGTCACCGTGAGGACCCACACGGAATACCTCCCCTTCCTCATCGAGCGCATTCGCGAAACCATCGATCGCGGATTGGGTGACGATCAGGTCCAGTCGCTCCTCGAGCGCATCGATCTTCACAAACCCGGAACTCACCAGAAGGCGATGTTTCCCATCGAATGCGACGGCATCAGCAGCGATCTGATGCTCGAGTGGATACGGGATTCCGCCGACCGCATTGAGCTGACGATTTGGGCCATGCGCCCCGTTGCCAAGGCCGTCAAAAAATTTGCCGCCGGGATTCCCCGCGCGATTCCTAACCGCGACGCCGCCAATCGTCTTCAGGATTAGCTTACCGTGAGGCTTGCGGGTCCCCGGGTCGGCGTTGAGACTGGACGCATGCCCGAGGAGACCACCGCCCACCCCGTCGAAGCGCTGCTGCGCGCGGTGGAAGCGGATGATCAGAGCGCTGTTCTGGCGATCGCCTCGGAGATTCACTACGCCGACCTTGCCCAAGCCTATCAAGACTTGGACGAAGAACGGCATCCGGTGTTTCTCAAATCGATCGGCCCGGAACTCGCCGCCGATATGCTGGTCGAACTGCCGGAATCGATGATCGAGGAAGCCCTCGACCACTTCCGTCCTGCCGAGCTGAAAGTCCTTTTCCGCGAACTCTCGGACGATGACCGGGTCGACATGCTCCAAGCTGTAGGAGATGAAGCTCGGCTGCGCTATCTCGGGCTGCTCGGCCCGGAAGATGAAGAGCTCACCCGCAGCCTGCTGCGCTACGAATACGACACCGCCGGCGGTCGGATGACCACCCGCTTCGGCCGTCTGTTCGCCAGCATGACGGTCAAGCAAGCCATCGAATACCTGCGTCGCGATCAGGACAACACCGAGACCCTCTCCCGCATCTTCGTGGTCGATGCCAAAGGCCATCTCATTGGGCGCGTGCGCCTCCGCGACCTTGCTTTCAACACCTGGGATACCCCGATCCGCGATATCATGGCGGAAGTCGGCTCCGAGCAACGGGTGCTCGCCACCGCCGACCAGGAAGAAGCGGCCAATATCCTCCTGAAATACGACTTGGTCGTGCTCCCGGTCATTGATGAATTTGACCATCTCCTGGGAATCATCACTCACGACGATGCGATGGAAATCCTTCAGGAAGAAAGCACGGAGGACTTCGAACGCTTCGGCGGGATTGCAGGGGATCAGGACGAGGCCACCTATCTGAATACTCCGACTTTCAGCCATTTTCGACGCCGTGCTGGCTGGTTGGTGGGATTGGCCTTTGTTTCCATCGTGTCGGGTTACGTCATGATGCGATTTGGCAGTGTTCTCAGCCAGGCCTTCGTCCTCTCGCTCTTCCTACCGATGGTCGTCGCAGCCGGGGGCAATTCCGGCGGACAGGCCACCACCATGGTCATTCGAGCCATGTCGCTCAACGAGTTGATCCAAGGCACCGGAACCCGGGTGGCGTGGAAAGAGCTTCGCACTGGCTTCCTGCTTGGGCTATTGCTGGGAATCTGCATGGCCCTGTTCACAGCATTCATTCTTCCCGCCTTCAGCCCCGGATTGCCGGCGGGCATCGGCTACCCACGGCTCGCCCTCTCCGTCGCCGTGGCCCTCACAGCGCAGGTCACATCCGCCACTTTTCTCGGCTCGCTTTTGCCCTTTGGCGCCCGCGCCATGAAACTCGATCCCGCGGTGGTTTCGGCCCCCGCCATCGCCGCTATCGTAGACGTTTCGGGGATGGTCATCTACTTCTCCGTCGTCCGCACCCTCCTCGGCCTCTGATCCTATGAGAGAACTCAAAGACGGCATCCGCTCTGAAGTCCGGCTCGATTGGATGGGCCGTGTCCACAAACGCTTTCGCGGCACCGATGCAGACCAACGATACGCCGTTGAGGTCAAAGTCCTTCGAACCCTTGAAGAACGCGGCTGCCCCTATGTCCCACGGCTTCTTGAAGAGCATCCCGAGGAGCTCTATTTCGTCACCACATCCTGTGGCGAACCCGCCACGACCATCAGCAAGGAAAAGGCCGCCATGCTCTTTGCCGATCTGGAAACACACTATGGCGTCCGTCACCTCGATGCCGAACGCCGCAATGTCACCTACAACTCCAAAGCCGGTCGCTTCTGCCTCATCGATTTCGAGCTCGCCGAGATCCTTCCTGATCCTCGCACCGATCCCTGACATCACGGATCCGAAGTCGCGCGAATCTCATTGATTCCGCATGAAATCAGCCACTTGGGCGAAAAAGGGCACGAGAACCCTCTGCGCCTCAGCGCTCACCTTGGTTTCCTCCATGGCGGATTCCATCAAACTCAGCCAACGATCCCGCTCGGCCTCCCCAATCGAAAAGGGCATGTGCCTCATCCGCAGTCGAGGATGCCCGCGCTTGAGCTGATACATAGGATCCCCCAACAGACGGAACTTCAGGAAATCCCGCAGTCGCTCCTCCGCCCCCTCCAGATCCGAAGAAGGATACATCGGGCCCAGCAAATCATCGCCCGGCACTCTGCGGTAGAAAGCCGCCACCAGGGCATCCAATCCCTCTCGATCCAGCTCCCGCGCCACGACCTGCTCCAATGTTTCCATGCCTCGGCATAGTGCCTGCAAACTCCACTGGCAACCCTCCCTGAGCTGCCTAATCTCCCGCCGTGCCCGCGAAAAAAAAATCCGCTGCGAAGAAAAAGGGAACGTCCAAAACTCCTCCCCCATCCCTTCCAGTTTCCCCTCAGCCCGCGTCGTCGATCCAAATTCGCGGTGCTCGCCAGCACAACCTCAAGGACCTCGATCTCGACATCCCCTTAGGCAAACTCACGGTCGTCACCGGTCCCTCCGGCTCCGGGAAGTCCTCGCTCGCCTTCCACACTTTGTATGCCGAGGGCCAACGACGCTATGTGGAGACCTTCTCGCCGTACGTCCGCCAGTTCTTTGATCGCATGGACAAGCCCGATGTCGATCGCATCGACGGCATCCCCCCAGCCATCGCCATCGAGCAAAAAAACCACATCCGCACCACCCGCTCGACCGTCGGCACCCTCACCGAAATCAACGACTACCTGAAACTCCTGTTTGCCCGGGCAGCAACAGGCTTCGACCCCAAAACCGGTGAAGAAATCCACCCGGATAGCCCGGAGTCGGCCGCCGCATGGGCCCACGAGCACCTCCCGGGAGAAGCCGTCCTCATCACCTTCCCGGTTCCCATCCCCGCGGAGACCAAACCCAATGAGCTTTTCCCTTTTCTCAATCAACAGGGCTACCTGCGCATCCTCACGGCAGAAGGAGAAATCCTGCGGACCGACGAACCGGAGTCGGCCCCTGATCTCCTCGCACGCTCCGTTGATGTCATCCAAGACCGCCTAACGGTTTCCTCCAGGACCCGCGC
This sequence comes from Haloferula luteola, assembly GCF_014201715.1. Taxonomy (GTDB): domain Bacteria; phylum Verrucomicrobiota; class Verrucomicrobiia; order Verrucomicrobiales; family Akkermansiaceae; genus Haloferula; species Haloferula luteola. The sequence goes on along the minus strand of NZ_JACHFD010000011.1, from coordinate 37,766 downwards.
GCGACTGTTCGAAGCCCTCGAGCATGCCTTCCAACTCGGCAAGGGCCATGCCCAGATCACCACGGTCTCTCGCCAAACCCGCCAAGATTTCTCGAGCCTCTGGGAAAATCCCGCCACCGGCTTCACCCTGAGGCCCCCCTCCCCAGCGCTCTTCTCCTTCAACAATCCCTTGGGGGCATGTCCCCACTGCCGCGGTTTCGGACGCGTCATCGGCATCGACCTCAATAAGGCCCTCCCCGACCCTTCCCTCTCCCTCAAACAGGGAGCCGTGAAACCTTTCCAAGGAGAACGAGGTGAAGAATGCCAACGCGATCTCCTCCGCAATTGCCGGGAACGAGGCATCTCCATCACCACGCCCTTTGAAGAACTCTCGGAAGACCTCCAGGAGTGGGTCAAATACGGAGACCGCCCAGATGCCTCCATGGACGAAATGGAAGCACTCTGGCGAGACGGTGGCTGGTATGGCATCAAAGGCTTCTTCGATTGGCTGGAAACCAAGGCCTACAAGATGCACGTCCGCGTCTTTCTCAGCCGTTTCCGTTCCTACACCGCCTGTCCGAAATGCCGGGGCAAACGCCTCCAGCCCGAGGCCCTGTGCTTCAAAGTTGCCGGGAAAACCCTCCCTGAAATGTGGCAGCTCCCCCTCGCCGAATTGCGGCTGCTTTTCCAATCCATGGATCGCAGCCGCCCCACCACCGGCAGCAAGGATTCCCCTATCGACCTCGTCCTCACCGAAATCACCAGCCGGCTCCGGTATCTCGACGAAGTCGGCCTTTCCTATCTCACGCTCGATCGTCCAGCCCGCACCCTCTCTGGGGGTGAAATCGAACGCGTCAACCTCACCACCTGTCTCGGCGCCTCCCTGTCCAACACCCTCTTTGTACTGGATGAGCCGACCGTCGGCCTTCACCCGCGCGACGTCGAGCGCCTCGTCGGCGTCATGCACGACCTGCGCGACAAGGGCAATACTCTCGTCGTCGTCGAGCATGAGGAATCGGTGATGCGCGCCGCCGACGAAATCATCGACATCGGCCCCGCATCCGGCGATCAGGGCGGATCCCTCATTTATCAGGGCCCCGTCCATCATCCCGAAAAGTCTCCTCGCTCGTCCAATCACGGCGTCACGTCAGAACGATCGGAACTCGCCCGGCACCTTCCCGGCACGGGAACACTGCCATGGCTCACCGGCGAGCGTTCCATCGCCCCGCCCAAGACCGTTCGAGAACCGGGGGACGGGTTCCTTCACCTGCGCGGAGCCACCCGCCACAACTTAAAAAAGCTCAATCTCGATCTCCCCCTAGGACTCTTCGTCTGCCTCACCGGAGTGTCTGGATCGGGCAAGTCCACCCTCGCCCACGATGTCCTCTTCGCCAACCTTGCCAAGCGGCTCAAAAAAGACATTCCGGAACTCGATCCCGCGCCCCTCAAAGAACTCCGAGGAACCCAGTACTTGAGTGATGTGCTCATCGTCGATCAATCTCCGCTGGCTCGCACACCGCGATCGACACCTGCCATCCTCCTGGGTGCCTTCAACGAGATTCGACAACTTTTCGCCCAAACTCCCGACGCCAAATCCCGAAACTGCAATACCGGCTTCTTCTCGTTCAACTCCGGAGAAGGGCGCTGCGACCGTTGCTCCGGTGCCGGCTTTGAAAAAGTGGAAATGCAGTTCCTTTCCGACATTCAGGTCACCTGCCCAGACTGCGGCGGACGTCGCTACAAGCCGTCGACCCTCGACATGTTGTATCGCGGAAAATCGATCGCCGATGTCCTCGAGCTGACCATCGATCAAGCCCTCACGTTCTACGCCGACGATCCCTCTTCCACTTCTTCCACCCGCAAACGGCACAGCTCCATTCGGCGCGCCCTGCTCCCCCTGAGCGAAGTGGGCCTCGGATACATCAAGCTCGGACAACCTCTCAACACCCTCTCTGGAGGAGAATCCCAGCGCCTCAAACTGTGCCAGATCATCGCTCAAACAGGTGGCAAAGCCGATGCACGCCACTCACGCTCGAAATTGCTGATCCTTGATGAGCCCACCACTGGGCTTCATTTTTCCGACGTCGAACGGCTGCTCGGAGTGTTCCAACGACTCGTCGATCACGGCCATTCACTCCTCGTCATCGAACACAACCTCGATGTCATTCGCTCGGCCGATTGGCTCGTCGAACTCGGTCCCGGCGCTGGAAAAAACGGCGGGCAAATCGTCGCCGAGGGCCCGCCGGCCCAAGTCGCCAAGCTCGCGACCGAAACCGCACGATTCCTTCGACCGGCCAGCCACTCACCGCGTCCGGACGCATCTCCCACCTCGTCCCCTCCTACCTCAACAGCAGGCGCAGTGATCTCCCTCCGCGGAGCCCGCGAGCACAACCTCAAGAATATTTCCGTCGATATCCCCCGCGATCAGCTGGTCGTCGTCTCCGGCCTCTCCGGCTCGGGCAAATCCACCCTCGCCTTCGATATCCTCTTTGCCGAAGGCCAACGGCGATTCCTGGACTCGATGTCCGCCTATGCCCGCCAATTTGCCGAGCAGCTCGAAAAACCCGACCTCGACCAATTGAGCGGGCTCCCACCCACCGTCGCCATCGAACAGCGAGTTTCCCAAGGCGGCATGAAATCGACCGTCGCCACCGTCACCGAACTCTGGAACTTCATCCGGCTTCTCTACGCCAAACTCGGCACCCGCTACTGCCCCGACTGCCAGGTTCCCGTGGAAAAACAATCGCTCGCTGCCATCGAAAAGAGCATTCGTGAACACCTCAAAAGAGGCCCGGTCGCCCTCCTCGCCCCCGTCATTCGCGGTCGCAAAGGCTACCATAGCGAAGTCGCAGAGTGGGCCCTCAAACAAGGCTTCCAACGCCTTCTCGTCGACGGTCAACTTCGCCAGGCGGAAGGCTTCACCCGCCTCGAGAGATTCAAGGAGCACGACATCGATGTGGTCGTCGCCGAAGTCGCCCAAGCCGAGGTCTCGCGCTCATCCCCAGCTGCCAAAAACCTGGGTGCCTCCCAGGGGCTTGACCCCTCCTCCATTGAGCGCGCCCTTGATATCGGAAAAGGCACTCTCAAAATCATCACCCCAGAAAAGAAAATCGTGGTTCTCTCCACGGAAGCCGCCTGCCCGAGCTGCCGACGCTCCTTCGACGAGCTCGACCCACGCCTGTTTTCTTTCAACTCCCCCCATGGCTGGTGCCCGACCTGCCGCGGACATGGCCGCACTCCCAAACGAGGCCAACGTCTTGACCTTTCCAGGCATGACTCGGTTCTCGCCGCGGAATTGGACGCCGATCGGCAAATCGACCGCATGGATGAAGCCGAATTGATCACCTGCTCCGCCTGCCAAGGTTCCCGCCTCAACCCCGAGTCCCGCGCGGTCCGGCTCGGTTCCACGCCCATCGCAGACCTCGCACACCTTCCCGTTTCCGACGCCACCCGCCATTTCGCCAAAGTTCACTTCACCACGGAGCGCGACCAACTCATCGCCCGCGATATCCTTCCCGAAATCACCCAACGTCTCTCCTTCCTCGACCACGTCGGGCTCGGCTACCTCCAACTCGATCGCTCGGCAAAAACCCTCAGCGGTGGTGAAAGCCAACGCATCCGCCTCGCCGCCCAACTGGGCTCAAACCTTCAAGGCGTCCTCTACGTCCTCGACGAGCCCACCATCGGCCTCCACCCACGCGACAACACCCGTCTCCTCGACACCCTCACCGCACTTCGCGACCGGGGCAACTCCCTCATCATCGTCGAACACGATGAGGACACCATCGCCCGTGCCGATCATCTCATCGACCTCGGCCCCGGAGCCGGTCGTCTTGGTGGTGAAATCGTCTATCAAGGTGCCCCTCCCCAAATCCCGAGTCCGCCCCTCCCCAATGCGCCCCCCTCTCGCAAGAAGAACGAAAACGCCTCCACCACGGCAGTCACGCCCTCCCACGCCGCCGCCTCTCCCACCTATCAGGCCCTCACCCATCCCATTTCTCACCCCATGCGCGGTGAGCGCCGCCCGATCGGCAAAACTCACCCCCTCCTCAAACTCATCGGCTGCCATGCCCACAATTTGAGGTCGATCGATGTGGCCATCCCCTTGGGCCGCCTGACCGTTCTGACCGGCATTTCCGGATCCGGAAAATCCACTCTCATGCACCAATGCCTCGCGGCCGCTTTCGAACGCCAAAACGCCGCCGCCAAAACCTACAAATCCGTCTCCGGCCACAAGGGAATCAAGTCCGTCTACGAAGTCGATCAATCCCCCATCGGGAAAACTTCGCGCTCCTGCCCCGCGACTTACGTCAAAATCTTCGACGACATCCGCAAACTGTTTGCCCAGCTCCCGGAATCCCGCATGCGTGGCTACGATGCTTCCCGTTTTTCCTTCAACACCGGCGGAGGTCGTTGCCCCGTCTGTGAGGGCAATGGCCGCGTGAAACTGGAAATGGACTTTCTCCCCACCACCTGGGTCCCCTGTGAGGCCTGCGACGAACTCCGCTACAATCCCGCCACGCTCGACGTACGGTTCCGGGAAAAGAATATCGGCGAAGTCTTGCGCATGACCATCGAGCAGGCTGCTGCTTTCTTCGAAAGCCAACCTCGGATCGCAAGCCCCCTTCAACTCCTGGCGGATACCGGCCTCGGATATCTCCAGCTCGGCCAACCATCACCCACACTCAGCGGCGGAGAGGCCCAACGCATCAAATTGGTTTCCCAACTCATTCGAGGTCGCTCGGCCAAAGCCCAGCTCACCACCCGGGAACTCAAAACCAGCAACCTCTACTTGATTGAGGAGCCCACCGTGGGACTCCACCTCGAAGACGTCCGGCGACTCATCGACGTCCTCCATCGCCTCGTCGATGAAGGCCACACCGTCGTTGTCATCGAACACCACATGGCGGTTGCGGCCGAAGCCGACTGGATACTCGACCTTGGCCCTGAAGGGGGCGACGGTGGCGGGCTCCTCGTCGCCTCAGGCCCACCAGAGAAAGTCGCTCGATCCAAGAAATCCGCCACCGCCCCTTTCTTGCAGGCCGAACTGGCCCATACCCGAAGCTAGCCACCCGAAGATTTCCCCCGACTTGCGGCACGTCATTCGCTACTTTTCCCGACCATGAGTCTGGATCCGCAACGCACGCTCGCCGAGTTGAAGGAACTGCGCTCCCTCACCGGAGACGAAAATGGGGCCCAGCGCGTGGCTTTTACCGAAACTTGGTCACGCGCCCGCGAGTGGTTTCTGGGACTGCTCGAAGATCTCCCGGTCGAGACACACCGCGATGCGGCCGGGAATCTCTGGAGCACCCTGCGTGGCGAATCCGAGCACGCCTTGCTCATCGGCGGTCATATCGACTCCGTGCCCAATGGCGGCTGGCTCGATGGCTGCCTCAACCTGCTCACAGGAGTCGCCATCCTGCGTCGCCTAGTGGCCGAATACGACGGTTGCCCACCCATCACGATCCGCCTTGTCGATTGGGCTGACGAAGAAGGCGCCCGCTTTGGGAAAAGCCTCTTTGGCTCCTCCGCCTGCTCGGGGAACCTCGATATTGAGGAAGCCCGTGGTCTGATCGATCGAGACGGCATCCCCCTCCCCGAGGCCCTCGCCGCTTGCGGCCTTGACCTTGATGCCGTGCTCACCAGTGGTCGCGAACTCACCCACGCAGCGGCTTACATCGAGCTCCACATCGAGCAAGGTCCCGTCTTGCTCGACCTCGACCTCCCCCTTGGGGCCGTCCTTGGAACTTTCGGTGTCGAGCGCCACGCCATCACATTCCATGGCCAAGCCGCTCACTCGGGCAGCACCCCCATGAATCGCCGCCGGGATGCCCTGCTCGCCGCTGGCAAAATGAGCGCCGATATCTATGCCATCGCCGACCGCAGCGGAGAAGGCGTGTGCACCATTGGCTCCTGCACCACCACACCGGGCATCGTCACCAGCGTGGTCGAAACCTGCCGCATCACCCTCGACCAACGCCACCTCGATGCAGAAAAGCTCTCTTCGATGCTGATTGAGGCCCGCGATGCCTCAACCCGTTTCGCCGAGGAAGGCGGGCTTACCGTGGATTGGGAGCGGCTTTGGCACATCGCCCCTCGCCCCTTTCATCCCGAACTCATCGACCTCTGCGATGAGGCGATTCTAGAAACCTGCGGTGTCTCGCACCGCCTGCCTTCCGGTCCCCTTCACGATGCTGCCGAGATCGCCGCCGCGGGCGTCCCTACCGTGATGATGTTTGTCCAAAGCCTCCATGGCATCAGCCACAACAAGATCGAAGACACCCTGGAAGAGCACATTCTCCAATCGGTAACGGCCTTCGACCGGCTGGCCGACAAGGTCTTGGCATGGATCCGAAGACAAGCCGCCACCCCCTTGTGAGATGGACTTGCCGCGCCGGGAACCGCCCCCTAGCGTCGCGCCATCATGATCGTCGAACCGAAGATCCGAGGTTTTATCTGCACCACCGCGCATCCCGATGGCTGCGCCCAACATGTCGCCGACCAAATCGCCCTCGTCCGCTCACGCGGTCCCGTCGATCACGGCCCAAAGAAGGTCCTCGTGGTGGGATCTTCCACCGGTTACGGTCTTTCCTCGCGCATTGCGGCGGCCTTCGGCTGCGGCGCGGCAACCGTCGGTGTCTTCTTCGAAAAGCCCGGTGAAGAACGTCGCACGGGTACGGCGGGCTGGTACAACTCCGCAGCTTTCGAAAAGGAAGCCCAAGCTGCCGGTCTCTACGCCCGTTCGTTCAATGGCGACGCCTTCTCCGACGAAATGAAACAAACCGTGATCGAGGCCATCAAAGCCGATCTGGGACAAGTCGATTGCGTCATTTACTCCCTCGCCTCCCCACGCCGCACCCACCCGAAATCAGGCGAGACCTTCAAGTCCTGCCTCAAACCCATCGGGCAGACCTACACCAACAAGAATCTCAACACCTCCACCAAGGTCGTCGACGAAGTCACCATCGAACCCGCCAGCCAGGAGGAAATCGATCAGACCGTCGCCGTGATGGGCGGCGAAGACTGGGAAATGTGGATCGACGCTCTGAAAGAAGCCGGCGTGCTCGCCGATGGCGTCGTCACGGTTGCCTACTCCTACATCGGCCCTGAAGTGACCTGGCCCATCTATAAGGACGGCACCATTGGCGCAGCCAAAATCGATCTCGAACGCGCGCAACAAGCCCTCGATGAAAAACTCTCCGAGCTCAGCGGAAAAGCCTGGGTCTCCGTCAACAAAGCGCTCGTCACTCAAGCCTCCTCGGCCATTCCTGTCGTGCCTCTCTACATCTCGCTGCTCTACAAAATCATGAAAGAGCAGGGCACCCACGAGGATACCATTGAGCAAATGGACCGACTGTTCCGCGATCGTCTCTATGGCAAGGCCGACCCCCAGCCCGACGAAGCCGGCCGGATCCGCGTCGACGACTGGGAAATGGAACCAGCGGTTCAGGCTCAAATTGCCGAAGTGTGGGAGGCCGTGAATACCGCCAACCTTTTGGAACTTGCAGATGTCGAAGGCTACGAAAGTTCCTTCCTGCGCCTGTTCGGCTTCGGACTCGATGGCGTGGACTACAGTGCCGACACCGACCCTGCCACCAGCGTCCCTTCTCTCGGCTAAACGCTGGCTCAAGCCCCCTCTATTTACGGACAGTGGGAATCCAATTCCCCTGTCCGTTTGTTTTTCCGCCCCGAGCCCCCCGGACTTCCTCCTAGGGCAAGCCTTCCCGGATCACGCGATCACCTGCCCCGCCATCCCGTGATGGGAAAAGGTCGCCCGCCAGGTCAGGATCAAGCCCTTGAACGTCGGCACCTTCCCCATCTTTTCCTCCCCTCATTTCCGGGCGAGGTCGGACGATTCAAGTCCCTCGATTACGGGGGAAACTCCTGCGGCACTCCTCCCACCGCAGGTCCACGCGACCATATTGCCTTCCCCCCGCAATCGGTCTTTTCACGGAGACACCCTCCGCCCGCAACCGGACGGAACTCCAAACTGTGGGGAAGTCCTTTGGACCTGAGCCTGGAAGGCTTCCCCCTTCGACACCGGCGGGCTTCCTCGGACTCCCCCAGGAGGAACGCCGGTGTCCCCTCTCCACTCGAGGGCAGCATCCTCAATCTCTCATGGAGACAGCTTCCCGCTCATCTGCCATGAGGGATCCCAAATCTGGGCAAATCCATTCTTCCGAGCCGTCGCCTGGCGGATCACTCCCGCGGCAGACAACCCCGTCCAGCGGTGGAACTCAAAACCCGCGGCATCGAGTGCCTCGACCGTCCACACGTTGCAGATCCGAGGGAAATAGTAAGAGTGGGGAGAACGAACCATCTCTCCGCCCCCCCAACTCGAGGGCCCGAGCACCGATGGCACCCCTTGAGCATCGCGCAATGTCGTGAAATTCAAGTAGGCGGCAATGTCTTCACCCGCCGCTTCGGTCGTGAAACCCTGATAGAGCCGCTGATGGTGGCAGACTTCGGGAATGTTGTAGTCGAAAGCGATGATCTCCATCACCGACCGAGACGGCAACGCGAATGCCTGAAACACCTGGCCCGGCGTCAGCCATTCCTTCTGCACATAGGCCGTTTCATCCCCCCAGCTGAAGGCCGCCCAACGGTAGGATTTCACCTCCTCGGGCGGCACATATCCGTGGCGGCGCAACCAGCGAAGATCGAGGATCACCCCCGTGTGCAGGCGGTCCGCAAAGATCACCACCGGCACTGTGCGCGGCTCATCCGCAGGTCGCGCGACTTCCTCTCTTCGGACTGCCTCGCGTTCCCGATCCTTCGGAAACGCGATCATGCAGCCCGGCAACAGGAGCGACGACACCAAGAGCGCCACAAACCGCCACATGCCCGGCATCAATCAGATCGAGATCACTTCACGATCTCCAGCAGCTCGACGTCGAAGACGAGCATGCCACCCGGACGACCACCGCCGGGGTTTTCGCCATAGGCAAGGTCTGCGGGAATCCAGAAGCGGCGCTTCTCACCCACGCCCATCAGCTGGACACCTTCCGTCCAACCCTTGATCACCCCGTTGAGCGGAAACTCAGCCGGCTCATCACGAACCACCGAGCTGTCGAACATTTTGCCATCGGTCGTCCAACCCGTGTAGTGGACCTTCACCGTATCGGTCGCCTTCGGCTTTTCGGCCCCCTCAGGAGCCGCCGTGAGAACCTTCGAAGCCAGACCGCTCTCGGTCTTTGCCGCATCGGCGGGCACTGCGGCCACCTCCTCAGGAGCTTCAGGTGCCGGAGGTGCAGGCTTGAAGGAAATCAATTCCAGCTCAGCCACGATAAAGCCACCGGGCAGACGGGCCTCAGGCAACCAAGCCTTGCGGACTTCACCCGGACCCATATCGCCAAGCATGCCCTTCATTTCAGGCGGCAACTGGGCCAGAGGAACCGTCGGCGGAGTCGGCTGTTGATGCGTATCCTGCAGATCCTGGCCTTCCATCGTGGAACCCTTGAAGTGGAATGTCACCAAGTCCCCCTCAGCCGGCTTGCCTTCCGCGGTGGCGGGCGAAACCTTCTGGAAAGCCACTCCATCGGCAGTCTTTTCCGCATCCGCCGGGACCTTAGGCACTTCCTTGATGCCCAGAAGCTCCACGTCGAAAACCAACAAGCCACCCGGACGACCCCCACCGGGGTTTTCACCGTAGGCAAGATCGGCCGGAATCCAGAAACGACGCTTTTCCCCGACGGTCATCAATTGCAGACCTTCCGTCCAACCCTTGATCACTCCGTTCAGAGGGAAGCTGGTCGGCTGACCCCGCTTCACCGAGCTATCGAAAAGCTTTCCGTCCGTCGTCCAGCCCGAGTAGTGGACCGTCACCGTATCCGTCGCCGTAGGCTTTTGATCGCCCGTGCCAGGAGTGAGAACTTTCGAGGCCAAACCGGATTCGGTTTTTTCGGCATCGGCGGGAGGAGCAGCAACATCAGCAGGAGTTTCAGGCATATTTTCAGCAGGTTGGGCCGCGGGGACTTCCACGGGCGGGGTAACGGCGGATTCCTCCGCGTGCAGGGGGGCAATTGCCGCGGCCATGGCCGCAGCGGCGGTGAATCGGATCCGTTTCTTCATGCTTCGCGGAAGCATCCACGGACGACCGGCGGTGTCAACCGGCGTCCGTTTCCCTTTTTGCCAGCCGGGAATCGACCACAAAGGGGCCAAATGGCAGCAACGAAGCCCCCATCACCATCGCCGCTGTCTTCAACGGGATGCATTTCTCCAGCCAAGCAATGCCCACCAAAAGCAACAGGAGAAGGAACAGAACACCGTGAGCCATCCCCGTTACCTTCACCCAAATCTCCTGGTCGGCCAGATACTTCATCGGCATCGCGACCCCCAATAAAAACAGGAATGACACCGCTTCGATACGGCCAACCCAGCGAATGCGGCCGATGGGATCCTTGAGTGAGGCATGCGACATGCCGCCCCCTCGTGCAGACCTCAGCGAATGTCAACTCGGGCTGACACGAGCTTGTCGTTTCCCGCTTGCCGCCATCTTTCTTCCTCTCATGATGGAATTCTACTCCACCCTTCCCTTTGCATGAAAGTCCCGCGCGCCCTCTGCGCCACTGTCCTCCTTGCCGACACCGCTCCCGGTGCCGGGTTCCAGCTCCAAGAACGTTCCGCTTCTGGCCTCGGCCGCGCCTTTTCCGGTGAAGCGGCCATCGCCGAAGACGCATCGGCTCTCGCTTCAAACCCGGCCGCCATGCTCCTCATCCCCGGGGACAACTCCGTTTCTGTAGGCATCACGGCCGTTCTCCCCAACATTGAATTGCGCGGCATCTATCAAACGGGCGCCACTCGCGTCGCCACTTCCGCGGATGACCTCGCCGAAGACGCCTACATCCCCTTTGTCTACTTCACCCATGCGCTCACCGAGGATCTGGCCATCGGCTTCGGCTCCTTCACCCTCTATGGGCTGTCGACCCAATACCCTCAGTCCTTTGCCGCGCGCATGATGGCGGACAAAAGCGAACTTAAAACCGTCAACCTCAACCCGTCCCTTGCCTGGCGCTTCCTTCCCGGATGGTCCCTCGGCCTCGGCTTCGATGCGGTCTATGCCGATGCCACCTTGTCCTCCTCCATCCCTGTGCCCACCTCGCCCGTGCTCCTCGATACCGCAGGCGATGACTGGGGCTACGGATTCAATGTCGGTGTGCTTTACGAGATCAGCGATCGCACCCGCATCGGCATCCACTATCGTTCAGAAGTCGACTTCACCCTCAAAGGACGAGTCATCTCCGCCGCCATTCCCGCCTTCAATGGGCCTGGCACCGCCGCCCTAACCCTTCCGGACACCCTTGAAATCAGTGGTTATCATGCAATCGACGACCGCTGGGCACTCCACGCCGATGCCCTCTGGACCGGATGGAGCGACTTCCAAACCCTCGCCCCCCAGGTCACCGGCAATCCTCCGGCGGCCCAGCCTCCCGTCACCTCCGAAAACTGGAGCGATGTCTGGAGATTCTCGGTCGGCACCACCTGGAAAGCTTGTGACCCCCTTACCCTCCGCGCCGGGATCGCCTACGACGAATCGCCCGTCGAATCTCGCAACCGCACCCTGCGCATTCCGGATACCGACCGCATTTGGCTGAGTTGCGGCGCCAGTTGGCATTTCAACCCCTGTTGGAATGTCGATTTGGGCTACACGCACCTCTTCACCGACTCCGTCTACCTGAACGAAACCAATCCCGGTGGCAACTTTACCGGCACCGTCTCCGGTGGCAGTCATATCGTTTCCCTGGGCGTTTCTGGAACCTTCTGAGGGAAACCCTCCCCAGCACCCCGGATTCACCGAAACGGCGTGTGTTTTCCATCGCTTCCCCATCGTTCATTCCTATAAATCCCCACCATGCCGCCGCGGATCAAAAAAGTCTTCTCTGTGCCCATCGGGGAGTTTTTCGAACGCCATGGAAGCGAACTTTCGATGTCACTCATCAGTGAGCGGCACGGCTTCGAACGCCCCATCGGCGAACCTGCGCCCAACCGACCAGGCCTCGCCCTCGCCGGATTCTTCTCCTACTTCGCCAAAAAGCGCATTCAGGTGCTGGGCAACTCAGAGATGTCCTATCTGAAAAAGCTCACGCCACAGATGCGCGCCGAACGATTCGGCCGGATGTGCGAGCGAGACATTCCCGCCATCGTCGTCTCCCGTGGCATCCCCGTCCCTCCCGATCTCTTGGAAATCTCCTCCCATCACCACATCCCGGTGTTTTCCACCACGCTGGTGACCATGAACTTCCTCAACGCCGCTACCCTCAAATTGGAGGCGGAATTCGCACCATCGACGACGCTTCACGGCTGCATGGTCGATATCCGGGGCATCGGAGTCCTCATCATGGGTAAGAGCGGCAGCGGCAAAAGCGAGACCGCCATCGGCCTCCTCGAACGCGGAGCCGCCCTCGTCGCCGATGACATGGTCCGCGTTCGCTGGGCCAATGGCGAACTCACCGCCAGCGCACCAGAGCTTTCCCGCGGCTATATCGAAATTCGTGGCATCGGCATCGTCAACGCCGCCAACCTGTTCGGCCTCACCTCCATTCGCCCCGAAAAACGCCTCGATCTCGTCGTCACCCTCACGACCCATGGTGACCTCAATGAGGTCGACCGCGTCGGCATCCAACAGAAGACCTTCGAGGTTCTCGGTCAACCGGTTGCCATGGTCGAAATCCCCGTGGCGCCCGGTCGCGATACCGCCCGCATGGTCGCCATCGCTGCCCTCCACCAGCAACTCCGGCGACTCGGATACAACATGGCCGATGAGTTCAACGAACGTCTGCTCCAACACATGTCACGTAACAACCCGACGAGGGAGCTTTGAAAAATCCCTTGGCCAACCTCACCGCCTCTCCCTAGACTTCCGCCGCCCCAAGGCAATTTACCCTGATGGTCCAACGAGCATTCACCATCCAAAACAAGCTGGGAATCCACGCCCGGCCTGCCGCCCAATTCGTCAAAACCGCAAGCCGTTTCACCTCCGAAATTCGGGTGGAGAAAGACGGCGAGGAGGTTGATGGCAAGAGCATTATGGGCCTGATGATGCTCGCTGCCGGGCATGGCTCCGTCATCACGGTTTTCGCTGAAGGCGATGACGCCCAATCCGCCATGGATGCACTGGCTGACCTCGTTGAGCGCAAGTTCGAGGAAGATTAATTCTTCTTTTCCCTCCCCCCTCCGTCGACCAGCATCGCGCTGGTGAAGGACAATACGAGGCGACAAGAAACGGAGGAGCGGGTACTCCAAGGTACCGCCGTTTCACGGGGCATCGGCATCGCCCCGCTCCATGTTGTCGCCCGTGGGTTTTCCGCTCCGGAAGTCTACTCCATCACCGATGTCGACGCGGAGCGCGAGCGCTTCAAGGAAGCCCTCGACATCACGAAGGGCCAACTTTCCGCCCTCCAGAAACGCATTGAGGCCATTTCCGGCGAGAAAGAGAGCCGGATCTTTGAGGCGCACCTCATGATGCTGGAAGACAAGGCCATCGTTGACCGCGTCAACGAAGCCATTGCCGAGCGCAAACAAAACGCCGAGTTCGCTCTCTACGCCATCGCCCAGAACTTCCTCGAAGCGATGCGCCGGGTCCCCGATCCCTATCTCCGCGAGCGAACCGCCGACATCGAGGATGTTTGCCAACGGGTCCTTCGCAATTTTTCTCACGAGGAACCTCGCGACGGAGCCCCGCTCGATCACCACATCCTCGTCGCCTACGACCTCACCCCCTCTGACACGGCCTCCATGGATCGGCGCCAGCTCCAAGGCTTCGCCACCGAGATGGGCAGCGTCAATTCCCATACCGCCATCCTCGCCCGCTCTCTCGGCATCCCTGCCATCGTTGGCCTGCAAGGTGCCGTCCTCGAAACCCGCGCCCTTACCCCCGCCATCATCGATGGCTACAGCGGCAAGCTGATCCTCTATCCCACTCCGGAAACCCTCCTCCATTACGAGGCCCTCCGCTCCGAAAAGGAACGCGTCCGGCATCGTCTCGAAGCCCAGCGCAATCAAGAAGCCGTCACCACCGATGGCCGCAAGATCACCCTTTCCGCCAACATCGAGCTCGTCAAAGAGCTCCCCTACGTCAAACACAGTGGCGCTCGTGGCGTCGGTCTCTACCGAACAGAATTCCTTCTGCTCGAAGGAGAACAAATCCCTGGCGAGGAATCTCAAACGAAAATCTACACCGAACTCGCTCGCTCCCTCGCTCCCGACCCGGTCATCATCCGGACCCTGGATGCTGGAGGCGACAAGCTCCCCGTTGAACCTCTCCTCGAACCGGAGCCCAATCCTTTCCTCGGATGGCGGGGCATTCGCGTCTCGCTCGACCGCCCAGCAATGTTCAAAGAACAGCTTCGGGCAATTCTCCGAGCCAGTGCCCATGGCAAGGTTTCTGTCATGTTCCCCCTGATTTCCGGAATCATGGAACTCCGCCGCGCCAAGGATCTCGTCAAAGAATCGATGGACGAACTCGCGGCACGCGACATCCCTTTCGATGAGAACATCGACATCGGTGTCATGATCGAGCTGCCTTCGGCTGCCATCATTGCCGACCTCATCGCACCGGAGGTCGATTTCTTCTCCATCGGCACCAACGACCTCATTCAGTACACCGTCGCGGCAGACCGAGTGAACTACCGCGTCGCCGACCTTTATCGCCCCACTCATCCTGCGGTCATTCGCCTGATCAAACGCACCATTGATGCTGCCGTCCAAAACGGCATCTGGACGGGTGTCTGTGGTGAAATGGCTGGAGACCTCCGCCTGACGCCTCTCCTGCTTGGTCTCGGCGTCGAAGAACTCTCTGTCGGACCTCATCAAGTTCCTCGGGTCCGCCACGCCATTCGCGCTTTGTCCCATGCCGAATGTGCAGCCATGGCGGACGAAGCGCTGCGCACTCCTCTCAGTCGAGACACCCTCGAACTCACCTCCGACCTCGCGATGAGATACTATCGCGAGTTGATCGATTGATCGACGGATCGACGGATCGACGGATTCCGAACTCGGCACCACCTTCGGACTGCGGTGACACGTCACCGCTTTCCCAAAACCCTCGCCCCCACCTCAAACACCACCCCGGAGCCGACACGTCGGCTCCGCCCTCCACCATCCGCCCCACCCCAAACCTTTTCGGACTGCGGTGACACGTCACCGCTTTCCCAGAACCCTCGCCCCCACCCCAAACACCACCCCGGAGCCGACACGTCGGCTCCGCCCTCCACCATCCGCCTCACCCCAAACCTTTTCGGACTTTGGTGACACGTCACCGCTTTCCCAAAACCCTCGCCCTCATCGGACGCCGGTCCCCCATCCTACGAACCACCCACCATCTTGGGCGGAACCAAAAACACCAACCTCCCCCCGCGCCTAGGAGGCATCACCTCCAGCCCCACCAGCGCCCCCTTCTTCACCTCCACCCCTCCCCGGCATTCGATCCAGCTTTCCACCAGCATCGAAAAATCCGGCTCGTGTCCCACGATCATTACTCTTTCAAACTCACTGAACGCTGCCAGCTCTCGCATGGCTTCCTCGGGATTCATCCCGCAGTCCAGCCATGACTGAATCACCGGCGCCCCCAATCCCACCTCATCGCAGAAGTGTTCAGCCGTCTCCTTTGCTCGGATTCGAGGGCTGCTCAGAACCACCTCCGGCAGTCGATCCAGCCCGCCCAGCAAACGCGCTGCCCGCCGCGCCTGGCGCATCCCTTTGTCCACCAGTCGACGATCAAAATCGCCTTCCGACCGGTGGTCTTCGGCCTTTCCGTGACGCAGCAGAATCAGCTCCATGGTTCTCCTTATTGCATGGTCATCCCGCCATCCACCGCCATCACCTGACCCGTGATGTAGCGTGCTCCGGGACCCGCGAGAAACAATACCAGCTGGGTCACATCCTCGACCTTGCCAAAACTCCCGAGCGGAATCTTCGCCATGATGTCCTCACGCACCTTTTCAGGGAGCACATCCGTCATGTCCGTCGAGATAAATCCAGGCGCGATGGCATTGCAGGTCACGGCTTTACCCGCCAGCTCACGAGCCACGGATTTGGTGAAACCAATCAAGCCCGCCTTGCTCGCCGCATAGTTCGCTTGGCCCGCATTGCCCATCAAACCGATCACCGAAGCTATATTCAAAATCCGACCCTGATCCGACTTCATGATCGGCCGCATGAATGCCTTCACCGTGTTGAACGCGCCCTTCAAATTGGTATCAAGCACCGCCATCCAGTCCTCATCTTTCATCCGCATCAACAAGCCATCGCGGGTCACCCCTGCATTGTTCACCAAAATATCGACGGACCCAAAATCCGCCAAAACCTGTTTGCCCAACGCTTGCACGGCCTCGTGATCCGCCACGTCCACCGCATAGGCCTTTGCCGCACCCGGGAAATCCGCATGGATCGCCTCTGCTGTCGCCCCACAACTGGATTCACTTCGGCTGATCACCGCCACCTTCGCACCCCGCTCGGCCAATGCCCGCGCGATCGCTCCGCCAATACCCCGACCACCACCGGTCACGACCGCCACTTTTCCTTCAAAGGATTGCATGCCCCGAGGCTGCGCATCCGGCCATCGGATGCAATGGGAAACTCCTCCAGTCAGTCCAACCCCGCATTTCCGTGACGAATTCGCCACCAAACAATCCACCACCTCTCTGAATCCCCTTCTAACCTGATCGGGTTACCCTCGGGGGACCGTCCCAAGATCGGCACCCTGAGGTCTTCTTTCATTCCACGTCTCGGCAAAACCCACCCGACTCATGGCACAACCCAAAGGTCTTCTCCTCTCCGCCCTCTTCGCGATTCTCTCGTCCCATCTCCCCGCCCAGACCCACGGCTTGTCCGAGCGTCCTACTGTGGGCCCCTATTGGGACGGAACCTTCCCAACAGAGCCTCCGGCCATCCCCACGGACTATTCGACGGTTCTCGCCTTTCCCAACCTCACATTTCTCAATCCCGTCGGCCTGACCTCCATCCCCGGCACTCAACGACTCATTGTCTGGGAAAGGGAAGGGAAAATCTGGTCCTTCGAGAACGATCCCGAGACCACCGAGAAAACTCTGGTCATCGACCTCTCAGGAAACACTCAGGGGTGGGACGACTCGGGGATGCTCGCCGTCGCCCCTCACCCGGATTTCCAAAACAACCGCCAGATCTTTGTCTACTACAACTGGCGTGGTGGCATCTCGGGTGCCAGTGGTGACCTCGGCCCGGTTCTCGGCGATGCCAACAATCGCCCTCCCACCGCCACCCCAACTCGTGACCGCCTGTCGCGCTTCACGCTCGACGCCACCTACCAAGCCGACCCCAACGACGAATACGTCGTCATCGACCAACAGGACGCCACCGTATGGCACAATGGTGGCGGCATGTTCTTCCACCCCGACAACGGATTTCTCTACCTCACCAATGGTGACGATGCCAATCCCGGTCGCAACGGCCAAGTCATCGATACCGGACTATTCTCCGGTGTCCTGCGCATCGATGTGGACCAGCGGGGCGGCGACATCAGCCACCCCCCCACCGTCCGAGCCATCAATGAAATCAGCCCGGACTGGCCCCGCTATTTCATCCCCAATGACAACCCCTTCGTAGGCCAACCCGAAGCCCTCGAAGAGTTCTATGCCCTCGGTCTGCGCAGCCCCCACCGCATGACTGTCGACGCCATTACAGGACGGATTTTCATCGGCGACGTCGGCGCGGAAGCCCGCGAAGAGATCAGCGTGATCGAACCGGACGATCCTCCCGGCCTGAATTTTCAGTGGCCCAGAATTGAAGGCAATACCGGAGACCTCACCCCTCCGTATCCCGGCATCAGCAAGCGCCCCATCATCGACTACCCTCACGGCACTGGCGACGGCAGCTGCGTCATCGGTGGCTACGTCTACCGAGGTAGCCGCTTCCCCGAACTCTTCGGAAAATATCTCTTCGGCGACAACATGAGCGGAATCGTCTGGTATCTCGACGAAAGCGTCTCTCCCGCCACCAAGGTACCTCTCGCCATCCTTCCCGACGGACCCGGTCCGAATTCTGGTAACGACTATCGGGGCCTCGGCTCCTTCGGCACCGACGCCCAGGGAGAAATCTACCTCTGCCAACTCAGTAGCACCGAGGGACGCATCTACAAACTTGATCGAGGAGCCACCGAACCCGGCGAACCGCTTCCAGCAACTCTCAGCGCCACCGGAATTTTTCAGAACCTTACGACTCTGGAACCCGGCGATCAGCTGATCCCCTACGAAATCAATGCTCCATTCTGGTCGGACGGCGCCGTCAAAACTCGATTCGCGATGATCCCAGCCGGCACCACCGTTGGATTTCACGCCACAGGAGGATGGGATTTTCCACCCGGCAGTGTCTTTGTGAAACACTTCCAATTGCCTGTGGACGCCTCCAATCCCAGCATCCTGCGCAACCTCGAAACCCGCGTCTTGGTCGTGAAGGAAGACGGCGAAGTTTACGGTGCCACTTACAAATGGCGCGCCGATCAGACGGAGGCAGACTTGCTCGACGGATCCCTGGCGGAAAGTGTGACCATCACCACCGACCCTTGGGACGCCCTCACCTCCGTGGACATCGGCAATCCCACCTATCCAGGCTCTACTTCCCGCAATGGCAATCTCGTGACCATCCACGCCGGTGGCACCGACATTTGGAACACCTCCGATCAATTCCACTTCGCTCACCAGACCCGCACCGGGGACTTCGACGTCGCCGTACGGGTCGAAAGTGTCGTCCAATCCGACCTCTACACCAAGTCCGGCCTGATGGTTCGGGACTCCTTGGCGCCCGATGCCCGCCACATCATGGCATTGGTCTTTCCAAGCAACGCGGAGCGCAACAACAACACGGGCGGCTACGAATTCCAGTACCGAGCCACCACCGGAGGCAATGCCACGGCCCTGTATCCTCCCCTCCCCCAACCCACCGTCAGCTACCCGAACACCTGGCTACGCCTCCAACGGAGCGGAGATACCTTCATCGCCTATTCCGGCAGCGATGGCTTCACCTGGATGGAGTATGCTCGCGTCACTCTCGATTTCCCCGATTCCGTAGAATTCGGCCTCGCCGTCACCGCCCATACTGCAGATGCCGAAACCACCGCCCGTTTCGAGGTCGGCACCCGCCGTCAGCCATGGTACTACCCAAGCCGTAGCGATTGCCTCACCTGCCACAACCCCCAGGCTGGAGGCGCCCTTGGACTCAACACCCGGCAGTTCAATCGCACCCTCGAATATCCCAATGGAATCACCGACGAGCAGCTGCTCGCATGGGACCATGTTGGCCTCTTCGATACCCCTCTCAGCGCAGCCGACCTCGCCACCTTCGACCGGCTTCACGACCACGACGACACCACCTCCACCCTTCAGCAACGAGCCAAGTCCTACCTCGATTCCAACTGTGCCTACTGCCACCGCCCAAATGGCGTTCAGGCATTCTGGGACGCCCGCTACGATGCCGAATTTTCCGAGCAGGGCATCTACTATGGAATGCTCGTCAACGAACTTGGAGATGCCGACAATCGCGTCGTAGTTCCCGCCGATCTCGACCACTCCGTGCTCTATCGACGAGTCAATACCAACGGCGAGATCCATATGCCTCCTCTCGCCCGCAATCGCATCGACGAGGAAGGCGTCGCCATGCTTGCGGAATGGATCCTTTCCCTCCCCGAAGAAGAAGTCGCCGCCCCCACTCAGCTCACCGCACTCCCCACCTCCAACTCGACAGTCGAACTGGCCTGGGCCGACCTCTCAGACAACGAACAGGGATTCGTCATCGAACGTTCCATCGCCGGAGGCGCGTTCGGAATACTTGGCTATGTCGATCCGGGTTCCACCCGCTTCATCGATACGGCTGCCGCGCCCTTCCAGGAAAACACCTATCGCGTCAAAGCCTACGGCGAATACGTCCAGTCGGACCCGTCCAACTCCGCCACGGCCATCCCCGATGTCGGCCCGCCCGCTCCCGAGATCCAACTCGCCGGACTCGGCACCGAAATTTTCCACGCCGATCTCGTTCCTGATCTCCTCGATGGCACCGATTTTGGCGTCGTCACGGCAGAGACCGGTCCCGTGACCCGGACCTTCACCCTGAGAAACCTCGGCAACCTTCCTCTCCAGCTCACCACCACACCCGCGGTGACGCTTCAAGGCCCGGGATCCCCCTCCTTCTCTCTCACGATCACTCCAGAATCTCCCATCGCCGCCCGCTCCGAAACCACCTTCTCCATCACCTTCGACCCCATCGGAGCGTCCCGTCAGGAGGCCACGGTCTCCATCGCATCCAATGATCCGGATGAGCCCCTTTTCACCTTCGCCATTGCGGGCACGCCCCTTGATGTCGGGCTCGTCGCCTGGTGGCGATTGGATGATGGATCCGGGACCACCGCCATGGATGCGACGGGTGCCGGTCACAATGGCACCTTCTCTGCCCCCCTCCCCGTATGGAACTCAGCGGGCCACCTTGGGGGATCCCTGACCTTCTCCGGCGAACAAGGTCAAAGCCTCGAAGTGCCCTCGCATCCCGACCTCAATCCCACCACGGCCCTCACCCTCACCGCTTGGGGATTGGCCGCCGATTGGTCCGGAAACCGGCGCATCATTCAGAAAAGCACCAACGACAACCAATATCGACTCCTCGCCGAAGGAGGGGCCCTCGTTTTCGAAATCACCAACATAGGCCGCATCGAATCCGCGCTCCCTTCCGCGGGGAGCTGGCACCATTTTGCCGCCACCTACGATGGCTCTCTCATGATCCTCTATGTCGACGGCATTCCGGTAGCCTGGGACGAAGCCAGCGGAGCCATCCCCACGACCAATGATCCCCTTTGGATCGGCACCAAAACTCCCAACTCCATTGCCGGGGACCACTGGTCCGGGGACCTCGACGAAATCCGTCTCTACAACCTCGCCCTCTCCGGCGCGGACATCGCGGCGCTGGCCGAAGCCAGTCTCGACAGCGGGCTGGTCGCTCACTGGCCCCTTGATGCCAGTTCTGGGACCGTCGCCCGCGACACCTCTGGACGAGGCCACCACGGCACCCTCACCAGCCCCTACCCAAGCTGGGTCGACGACGGCCGCCTCGGCCAAGCTCTCGCCTTTGATCACTCCATCGGCCAATCCGTCACCGTCGCCTCTACCGATGCCCTCAACCCTCCCGTCGCCATCAGCATTTCCGCATGGGTCCGGGCCAACAACTGGATCGACAATGGACGCATCCTTCAGAAGGGATCGAGCGACAACCAATACCGCTTTCACGCCGAAAATGGCTTCTTTATTTGGCAACTCGCAGGCATCGGCCGCCTCGAAGCTCCCCTGCCGGACACCGGTCGCTGGGTTCACGTCGCCGCCACCTTCGACGGCTTGCACATGATCCTCTACTACGACGGAGAGGAAATCGCTTCCGCCGACCACTCCGGACTCCTGGCATCCAGTACCGATCCCCTTTATCTCGGCACCAAACTTCCCAATGGATCCGGAAAAAACACTCTCGATGGTGATTTGGATGATGTCCGGCTCTACGCACGAGCCCTAACCTCCAAAGAACTCGCCACTCTCGCTGTCCAAGGAAGTCGACTCTCCCTCACCGCGACGGACTCCCTCGCCCGCCGTGGCACAGGAGACACCGCCGAGTTCACCCTGAGCCGGACTGGCCCCACCACCCACGCCCTCGAAATCCCTCTTTCTTTTGAGGAAAGCGCCACTTCGGCCACTCCCGGAATCGACTTCACCACCTCCCCCCTCACCTCATACTTCCTCATCCCTGCCGGAGCCTCCAGTGCCACACTGCGGGTCACTCCGCTCGATGCGACCCATCCCACTGGCCCACGAACCCTCACTCTGATCGCCGAGGAAATCGATGGCTATACCGCCGATCCCGCCAGTGCCACCGCGGTTCTCGAAGATTCTCCCGTCAACGAATGGAAAATCGAATCCTTCGGCGGCCTAACAGGCGCGGCAAGCGATCAAGCCGCCGATGATGCTGATCCCGACGGTGATGGCCTCGACAACCTTCTCGAAGCAGCCCTCGGCACCCACCCTCTGCATGCCGACACCGATGTCCTGCCTGCGCCAGCACTCCGTGAGATCGACGGAATCCGTTACCTGACCTCGACCTACCGACGCCCCCACCCGGCTCTTGAAGGACTGAGCTACTGGCACCAAACCGGCACCCACCTCGGCACCGATTGGCAACCCGCCATGCTCCTTCCCGGCTATCCGCTCGACCATGGAGATGGCACCGAAACCGTCATTTTCGCCTCTCCAACTCCCATCCCGGAAGCCCCTCGACAGTTCCTCAGACTCCGTGTCAGCCGCCCCTAATTCCGCTTGGCCTTCTCCCTGACGCCGTTACGGTTCCGCGCATGTCGTCCCCGAAACTGTTCGCACCCGGTCCCATCGATGTTTCGCCCGAGACCTACGCGGCGATGTCCCGCACGATGATCGGGCACCGCGGCAAGGACTTCGAGGCCCTCTACGCCTCGCTTCGCCCCGGCCTCCAGGAAATCGTCGGCACCACCCGCCCCGTCTTTCTTTCCACCTCCTCCGCCTGGGGCGTGATGGAGGGAGCGCTCCGCAATCTCGTCCGTGAAAAGGTTCTCTGTCTGTGCTGCGGCGCCTTTTCCGACAAGTGGTTCAGCGTCGCCAAAAGCTTAGGCTATCAAGCTGACAAAGTTCAGGTCGAATGGGGACAGGCCATCGATCCGGAACTCGTCCGCGCGAAATTGGAAGAGGGTGGTTTTGACACCGTGACCTTCATCCATTCGGAAACTTCCACTGGAGTTCTCAATGACCTCGAAGGCGTGGCCAAGGTCGTCAAGTCGTTCCCCGATACCCTGCTGATTGTCGATACCGTTTCATCACTTTCCACCGTTCCGGTGAAATTCGACGAGCTCGGGATCGACGTCATGATTGCCGGTGTCCAAAAGGCTCTGGCCCTTCCGCCCGGCCTCGCCGTGTTCGCCGTTTCCGAAGCCGCCATGGCTCGGGCTGCCGCCACCTCGAACCGCGGTTACTACTTTGATTTCTTGGAGTTCGCCAAGAACGACGAAGCGAATAACACGCCTTCCACCCCGGCGATCTCCACTCTTTTCGGGCTCCAATACATCTTGAGCAAGATTGCCGAAGAAGGCCTTGAAAATCGCTTCGCCCGCCATGCTCGGACCAATGCCATGATCCACGCTTGGGGAGCCAAGCACGGCTTCGAGATTTTTGCCCAGCCAGGGCATCAGTCCCAGGCTCTTACCTGCTTCACCACTCCCGAAGATTTTGATCTCCCTGGTTTCATCAAGGCGCTCAAGGAGAAGCACGGCTTCCTCATCAATGGCGGCTACGGCAAAATCAAGGGCCTCACATTCCGGATCTCCAACATGGGCAATGAAACCGAAGCGACGATGCAGGAACTCATCGACGCCATGGACGAGGTCCTCGCTGGATAGCCACCCCCCTCTCGGACTGCGGTGACACGTCACCGCTTTCCCCTTCCAGCTTCTCCCTCCCCATCACCCTCCCCGGAGCCGACACGTCGGCTCCGCCCTCCCCCTTTCTCCCACCCCCTTCTCGGACTGCGGCGACACGTCACCGCTTTCCCTTCACACTTTCTCCCTCCCCATCACCCTCCCCGGAGCCGACACGTCGGCTCCGCCCTCTCCCTTTCTCCCACCCCCTTCTCGGACTGCGGTGACACGTCACCGCTTTCCCTTCACACCTTCTCCCTCCCCATCACCCTCCCCGGAGCCGACACGTCGGCTCCGCCCTCCCCCTTTCTCCCACCCCCTCTCGGACTGTGGTGACACGTCACCGCTTTCCCCTTCATCCACTTCATAAAAATCCGCCGAAATGCCAGAGCTCGTGGCTGCGTATGACACGCCCGAATGAAAGCCGTATCAACCCTACCTCTGGCCCTCGCCCTCCTCGCCCCGACCCTCCTCGCTGCGGAACCCAACACCCTGACCCCTGAAGAAAAAGAACAGGGCTTCGAACTCTTGTTCGACGGCAAGTCACTGGATGGCTGGCGCACTTTCCGCGAAGAAGAACCTCGCGCCCAATGGAAAGTCGTCGATGGCACCATCACCCTGACCGAAGGCGGCGGTGGCGACCTCATCACCAAGGAAGAATTTGGTGACTTCGATTTCCGCTGCGAATGGAAAATTGTTTCCGGCGGCAATTCCGGAATCATCTGGCGCTCAACCGAAGAGCACAACTACCCTTGGGTCAGCGGTCCCGAATATCAAATCCTCGATTCCTTCCCGAGCCCGACTCACAAGTACCCTCACGAAATCGAGGCCAAGAACCTCGCCGGGGGCCTCTATGCCCTGAAGTCCGCCAAGCCTGAGTGGTCCAAACCCGCCGGAGAGTGGAACGAAGCCCGCCTCGTCATCCAAGGCACTCGGATCACCCTTTACCTGAACGGCACCGTCACCGCCGACGTCGATTCGACCACCGATGAATTCAAGGAGATGCTCTCCAAGTCGAAGTTCAACGGCTGGGAACACTTCAACAAAGCCAAACAGGGCCACATCGCCCTCCAGGACCACGGAGATACCGTTTCCTTCCGCACGGTCCGCCTGCGTAAGCTGTAAGGCAGATCGACCGAATCTACTCTTCTTCTGGGGCCTCCGCTGCGGCGGGGGCCTTTTTTTCGTCCATTCCAGAGTCCCCGAGGTCCATCCAATGGCAAGCCATCACCTTGTCGAGGCGCAGAGTTACGCGACCGTGCTCGTCTTTGGGACCCAATGTCAATCGGACGCGCACCCGAATCATCCCGGCGGGATCCCCCTCCGTCAGCCGGCTGTGAAATGGCGCATCTCCGGCATCCCGCAAGCGAAAGGCTTCCGAAAGCATCATCCCATCTTCCGAATTAGGATCCACGATGACCTCCGGAGAAGCATGACCATACTCCCCAGGACGGCGGGCACTTGGCTGATGAAAAACGATGCGGGAAACATCCCCCACTCCCAGTGAATCGGTCGCCCGACGGCGAGCGAGTAGGCGAAACTCACCACTTTGTTGGCTCAGACCACTTAGAAAAACAGGCCACACCTCACTTGAGTAGCGCACCATCTGCTCCCAATCGATCGCCCACTGATCTTCATCGTCCTTCCGAAACACCGCCTCGACCCGATCGCCGTTCTCCAACTCCCAACGACCTGCCGCTGTCTCGCCCTCAGAGGTTTGGAAAACTCGGAACGTCTGGTTGCGCAACAAAGTCGAGGCATCAATCAAGACCATTTCCTCCGGCCAGCGGCTCATCCGCTCCAGCGTCCGGCTCGGATGCAAGGTCAATGGCCCCCGCAGCTCTGGCGACACACTCGAATAATATGCCCGGACTTTCGGATAGCACTTCGAAAACGCCTCATTGATCTCCTGAAGGCTCTCGGTCTGTTGGCTGAAATCGAGGGCCTCCTTCGGCCCTTCTTCTCGGAATGCTCGAGCCAAAGCGATCACACCGCCGATCACCACCAAAAATCCCAACCAGGCCAGGGTGAACTTCACCAGGCCATCGGATTTCCCGCGTGGCCGGAGGGATGCAGAAGTCGCCGCCACTTCGCGGGTCTCCGCCACCGCCTGGTGATAGGCCACCTCCGAATCACTGATGATCGGGCTCTCACCACATTGTGGACACAGCCCCGTGTCTGCAGCCTCATAAAGATGGCCGCAGCGCCCGCAATGATACCAACCTTCCGCTTTCTCCGTCATGGCAATGTCCGGCCATGATCCAAGGCAGCTCAGCGGCCCGGGTCAATCCGAACTACCCGCCCATTTTGCGAAGAAGCGCCTCTTCCATCGCCCGTTCCACCAATCGCGCGGCTACCGCCTCCGTCGCATGATCCAATTTTTGCACCGCGGCTTTGAGCTCGTGAGCCTTCCCGACCTCCAAAGCCACCTTCACTTCCGCCACCACGGCGCGAATCTCCGTTTCCTCCACCTCCGTGACAAGATCGCCTCCTTGGGTGAGCACCTGATCCACCGCTGGCAAGAGTTCCTCGGCCTTCAAACGGGCTTCCGTGAAAATCCGCTCCGCCATGTCGTCAAAGGCATACTCCACCGATTCGCTCACCATTCTTTCCACCTGCTCATCAGAAACATCCACGGCTGCGCTGCGAATCTCCATCACGGTGTCATGGCCGGTTGCTGTATCCCGCGCCAGAACTTCTAGAATCCCATTTTCATCGATCCGGAACTGCACCCCCACTCGAGCCCGACCTTTCTCCGATGCCTCAAAGGGAACTTCGACTTCGCCTAACGGCCAGTTGTCGCGGGCCATCTCCCGTTCGCCCTGCAGCACCCGAATTTGCATCGAACGCTGCCCCGCAGCGGCATTCGTAAACATCTCACCCGCCTTGCAGGGGATCGTCGTATTCCGCGGGATCAGCACATTCATCAGCCCCCCAAAGGTTTCAATGCCCAAACTCAGAGGAGTCACATCGAGCAGAACCATCTTTTTCATGGCACCACTGAGCACCCCCGCCTGAATCGTGGCTCCCAGCGCCACCGCTTCATCGGGATGTTGCGACAAGTCCGGCTCTCGACCGAATGCCTCCGCAACGGCCTGCCGAACTGACGGAATCCGCGTGGACCCTCCCACCAGAATCACCGCATCCAACTCGTCCGCAGTCACCCCTGCATCCGCCAAGGCACCCCGACAACATTGCAGAGTCTTTTCAACAAACGGTCGCGAAAGAGCCTCAAAGTCCTCCCGGCTTACTGGAATCTCCAAGCTCCTCTGACCATCGAAAAACGGCAACCGGAACGTCTCCCAATCTTTCTGACTCAATGCCCGCTTCACCCGCTCCGCCTCCTCGACCCATCGCACATCGGTCGACTCCACTCCGGCTTGCCTCGCGCACCACGTCACCAAGGCCGCATCCAGATCATCGCCTCCAAGCCGCGTATCTCCCCGCGTCGCCAGCACCTGAAATACCCCATCCTGCATCTCCAACACCGACAAATCAAAGGTGCCCCCCCCGAAGTCATACACGGCAACCCGCGATTTCTCGCCAAGCTTGTCCAAACCATACGCCAGCGCCGCAGCCGTCGGCTCATTCACGATCCGGACCACCTCCAAGCCCGCCAACTCCCCGGCCCGCTTCGTCGCATTCCTCTGTCCATCATGGAAATATGCCGGAACCGTGATCACCGCTTTGTGCACGGGTTGCTCCAGCCGCCATTCCGCCACGCGCTTCAACTCCCGCAGAATCTCCGCGCTCACCTCCTCGGGCGTATGACCCTCCACCCGGAGCCGGCCTTCTCCGTCGATCTCGAGAGGCAGTGAAAAATCCAGCACCTCCTCACCTCGACGCCCCATGAGCCGCTTCACGCTGGTGACCACCGGTCGCATCGATCGCTGACGCAGCGCCTTTTCCCCGACCTGAACCTCACCCTCCGGACCAAAGGCCACCGCACTCGGCGTAATCCTTTGGCCGGCAGCATTGGCCAGCAGGATCGGGAATCCGCTATCCACCACCCCGATGGCAGAATTCGTCGTGCCCAAGTCGATTCCGACAATCAGCTCACTCATCCCGGCCAAGATGGCCACCATCGCCCGGCTGGCAACCCGGCATTCAAGCTTCAGATCAGTCGTCGTCGCCTTTCACCGCAACCACATAAGCAAGCACCGCCTTCTCGTCTTCGGAACCGAGACCTGCGTGGCCAATCATGGTGGGGATCGCATCCTCCCATTCATCGATGAAAAGATCCTTCGGCAGCTGATACGCATGACACTCCCCACATTTGAGCATGTAGACCACATGACCGCGCTGCAGCGTCTCCAACGAAGTGCCACTAGCCCGAGCCATCTCTGGCGTCGGGTTCGGGACCTCAGAAATGCCGCCCGTCGCACCATCATCGGTCGCAATATCGCCCATTTCACCCGACGAAGCTCCGGAAGGCCCTCCGGCACAACCCGAAAGCCCCCAACCTGCCACCAATCCGACGGCCATCATCAACATGCGATGCATCCGCCCAGCCTACCCCCCCAGCTTCCAACAGCAAGACTCGGATCATCCAAATCCCCACCCATCGGACTGCGGTGACACGTCACCGCTTTCCCCTTCCACCTCCGTCCAACCTCACCACCCTCCCCGGAGCCGACATGTCGGCTCCTCCCTCCACCTCTCTCCCACCCCACCCATCGGACTGCGGTGACACGTCACCGCTTTCCCCAACCACCTCCACCCAACCTCACCACCCTCCCCGGAGCCGACACGTCGGCTCCGCCCTCCACCTCTCTCCCACCCCACCCATCGGACTGCGGTGACACGTCACCGCTTTCCCCAACCACCTCCACCCAACCTCGCCACCCTCCCCGGAGCCGACATGTCGGCTCCGCCCTCCCCTCCACCACTCTCCCACACCACCCATCGGAATCACCGCTTTCCCTCACCCATACTGTAACGAAACCTGAGGTCCCTTCACAGAAACCCCCACCCCGGCGCGCCTCCTGCTAGACATCCGCAACCCTCGGCCGACCGCCACCTCTGACAGTCATCATTCTTTGACATCCATCCCCCCCCCGGTAATCTGCGCGCCCATCCCACAGAGTCCGCGGATTGCCCTGAAACCGATGGGTTCCTGACTCCGACCTCTCTCCGAAAAACTCACCGAAACCCAAACCGCCCGCCACCATGGAAAACCCCAGCGCCATCACCTTCGCACCGGCTCTCATCGGTGTTCAGGAAATCGCGCCTGCTGGGTTCTGAGCATGGCCTCCGGCCATGGGGCACTCCCACCAGAAAATCAACGCCGTTGAGCAGACATGAGCCTGTATCAAGAATACATTAAGGAAATTGAGGAGCGGAAAGAACAAGGCCTGCACCCCAAGCCCATCGATAGTGGTGAGCTGCTGGCCGAAATCATTTCCCAGATCAAAGACCCCGCCCATGAAGCAAGGAAGGACTCCCTTCAGTTTCTGATTTTCAACACCCTTCCCGGCACCACAAGCGCCGCCGGCGAAAAGGCCCAATTCCTTGAGGAAATCATTCTCGGAACGAGCTTGGTTGACGAGATTTCGCCCGAGTTCGCCTTCGAGATGCTCTCGCACATGAAAGGAGGACCCTCCATTGAGGTCCTGCTCAACCTCGCATTGGGAGAAAATCCAGCCGTCGCGCTGCAAGCCGCTAAGGTTCTCAAAACTCAGGTTTTTCTCTACGAGGCGGACACCGCACGGCTCGCCGCAGCCTTCGAAGCCGGAAATCCCATCGCCAAGGAAATCCTCGAAAGTTACGCCCAAGCCGAGTTCTTCACCCAACTCCCCGAGGTCCCCGAAGAGATCCCCGTCGTCACTTACATTGCCGCCGAAGGCGACATTTCCACCGACCTCCTTTCACCTGGCAACCAGGCCCACTCACGCTCCGATCGTGAACTGCACGGGAAGTGCATGATCTCCCCGGAAGCCCAATCTGCCATTCGCAGCCTGCAGAACATTCACCCCGACAAGAGCGTCATGCTCATCGCCGAAAAGGGCACCATGGGCGTCGGTTCTTCGCGCATGTCCGGCGTCAACAACGTCGCCCTCTGGACCGGAAAGCAGGCCAGCAAGTTCGTACCCTTCGTCAACATCTTCCCGATCGTCGCTGGCACCAACGGGATCTCTCCGATCTTCCTCACCACCGTCAGCGTCACCGGTGGCATCGGCATCGACCTCAAAAACTGGGTCAAGAAAACCGACGCCGATGGCAAAACGGTTCTCGATGCCAATGGCGACCCGATTCTCGAACAAGTCTACTCCGTCGAGACCGGCACTGTCCTCACCATCAATACCAAGGACAAAAAACTCTACGGAAGCGGCAAAGAACTTGTCGACATCGCCTCAGCTCTCACCCCGCAGAAGATGGAATTCATCAAAGCCGGTGGCTCCTACGCCATCGTCTTTGGTAAAAAACTCCAAACCTTCGCAGCCAAGACTCTTGGCATGGAGGCACCTGCCGTCTTTGCCCCATCCAAAGAGATTTCTCACGAAGGTCAGGGACTCACCGCCGTTGAAAAAATCTTCAACAAAAATGCCGTCGGCACTACGCCAGGCATGACTTTGCACGCCGGTTCCGACGTTCGCGTGCAAGTCAATATTGTGGGCTCTCAGGACACCACCGGCCTGATGACCTCTCAAGAACTGGAGGCCATGGCGGCCACCGTCATCTCTCCCATCGTCGATGCGGCTTACCAGTCCGGTTGCCATACCGCTTCCGTTTGGGACAAAAAAGCCCAAGCAAACATCCCGAAGCTCATGAAATTCATGAACGGCTTCGGACTCATCACGGCTCGGGATCCCAAAGACGGCTACCATGCCATGACCGACGTCATTCACAAGGTCCTCAATGACCTCACTGTGGACGATTGGGACATCATCATTGGCGGAGACTCTCACACTCGGATGTCCAAAGGTGTCGCATTCGGAGCGGACTCCGGCACCGTCGCCCTCGCCCTCGCTACGGGCGAGGCCACCATGCCCATCCCGCAATCCGTCAAGGTCACCTTCAAGGGTGAGCTCAAACCTTACATGGACTTCCGCGACGTCGTTCACGCCACTCAGGCACAGATGCTCAAAAAGTTCGGTGAGAATGTCTTCCAAGGCCGCGTCATCGAAGTTCACATCGGCACCCTGCCCGCCGACCAAGCCTTCACCTTCACCGACTGGACTGCAGAAATGAAGGCCAAGGCCTCCATCTGCATCTCTCAGCCCGAGACCCTCATCGAGTCCCTGGAAATCGCCAAAGCGCGGATCCAAATCATGATCGATAAGGGCATGGACAACGCAGAACGCGTTCTCCAGGGCCTCATCGACAAAGCCGACAAACGCATCGCCGAGATCCGCTCCGGCGAAAAACCGCCTCTGGCTCCCGATGCCCATGCCAAGTACCATGCCGAATTCGTGGTCGACCTCGACATCATCGACGAACCGATGATCGCCGACCCCGATGTCCACAACGATGACGTCTCCAAACGCTACACCCACGACGTCATTCGCGGTCTCTCCTACTATGCAGGTGAGAAAACCGTGGACCTCGGATTCGTGGGCTCATGCATGGTCCACAAAGGCGATCTCAAGATCGTCTCCCAAATGCTCCGGAACCTCGAACAAGCCAAGGGCAAGGTCGAATTCCAGGCACCGCTTGTTGTTGCGGCCCCTACTTACAACATCATCGATGAGCTGAAAGCGGAAGGCGACTGGGAGACTCTCGAAAAATACTCTGGCTTCGAATTCGACGACGACGCGCCGAAGGCCGCCGCGCGCACCGAATACGAGAACATGATGTATCTTGAACGTCCTGGCTGTAACCTCTGCATGGGCAACCAAGAAAAGGCCGCCAAGGGAGATACCGTCATGGCCACTTCTACCCGCCTCTTCCAAGGGCGTGTGGTCGAAGACTCCGAACGGAAGAAGGGGGAGTCGCTGCTCTCCTCCACTCCGGTCGTCGTTCTCTCCGCCATCCTCGGCCGGACGCCGACGCTCGACGAATACAAGGTCGCCGTCGAAGGCATCCCCCTCACCCAATTCGCACCTCCCGTGGCCGAAATGGTATCGAACTGATGCGAGCAGGCCTTTCGCGGCCTCCACTCATCTCGATCCTTCCTATCCATGGAGCACCTCCTCCGCCTTCCGAATCAAATTCGGAAAGAGAAGGTGCTCCCGGACCTTTCGTTTCCTCTTAATGAGTGGCCATTCGGCTCTCCTGAGGCATCGGACTGCAGCCACTGCGGTCGAAGAGGCAAATTCAGGAGCCAAGCGAAGGTCAACGGCGCGGACGCTTTGCCGACTCAGGCATCCCCTAGTCGTGCCACCTTCATTTCCACACGACGCTTTGCCATTTCTGTTCTAGGCTGGCGCCATGGATACCTTGCGCACCTTTCAGACCGGCTCTGGAGCTGACGGCCATTTCCACTCATTGCCCGCTCTCGCAGAGCAGGGATTTCCCCACCTCGCCAAGCTCCCCGTTTCCATTCGGATCGTATTGGAATCGCTCCTGCGGAATATCGATGGCCGCAAGGTCACTGAAGAAGACGTCAAGAACCTCGCGAGCTATCACGCCCCGTCACCTGGCAACTACGAGATCCCCTTTACCGTCGCACGCATCGTCCTCCAAGACTTCACCGGAGTGCCGCTGCTGGTCGATGTCGCCGCCATGCGAGATGCTGCCGTTGCCCGTGGCGCCTCCCCGGATCAGATCGAACCCCTCGTCCCTGTCGATCTCGTCGTCGACCATTCCGTTCAAGTCGACTTTGCAGGTTCGCAATCGGCGCTGGACCGCAACATGGCCATCGAATTTATCCGCAATCGCGAGCGCTATGAGTTCCTTAAGTGGGGCCAACAAGCATTCGATACCTTCTCCGTCGTTCCCCCGGGCATCGGAATCGTCCACCAAGTAAACCTTGAATACCTCGCGAAAGGGGTGCTCTCGAAAGACGGCGTGTATTTCCCCGACACCCTCGTTGGCACCGACTCCCACACCACCATGATCAATGGACTCGGGGTTGTCGGCTGGGGTGTGGGGGGCATTGAAGCGGAAGCCGGCATGCTCGGCCAACCCGTCACCTTCCTCGTTCCCGAGGTCGTGGGAGTCTACCTCCATGGAACGCTTCCCGATGGGGTCACGGCGACCGACCTCACCCTTCGCGTGACCCAAATGCTTCGCCAACATGGTGTGGTCGGAAAATTCGTCGAATTCTACGGTCCCGGAGCCAAAGCCCTCTCGCTCCCTGATCGAGCCACCATCGCCAACATGGCCCCTGAATATGGGGCCACGATGGGCTTCTTCCCTGTCGACGAGGAAACTCTCGCCTACCTCCGTGGCACCGGCCGCTCGGACGAGCACTGTGCTACCGTCGAAAACTACTACAAAGCCCAAGGCCTCTTCGGAATTCCCGACAAAGGCCAATGCGAATACTCCTCTGAGCTCGAACTCGACCTTTCCACCATTGTCCCTTCCGTTTCCGGCCCGAAACGGCCGCAAGACCGGATCGATGTCCCCGCACTCCGCGAGACTTTCGATGCCCTTTTCACCGCCCCGCCATCATCGGGCGGCTACGGTCTTTCCTCCGAGCAAAGAGAAACCACGCTCGCACTCAATATGCCCGAGCCCGCTGGCTATGCCGTCGGCTCCCTGCTCGAACCATCCGAACCAGGTTGCGACATGGATCAGGCGGAAATGACCACCAACCGCCCCGCTCCCCATACGATCTTTGCCAGAGAAGCCTTTTCCCCCATCACCACCGAACTCCGGCACGGAGCCGTCTTGATCGCGGCCATCACCTCCTGCACCAATACCAGCAACCCCAGCGTGATGCTCGCCGCGGGACTCGTCGCGAAGAAAGCAAACGCCCTTGGCCTGACCATCGCCCCCTACGTCAAAACATCACTTGGCCCTGGCTCCCGCGTCGTGACTGACTACCTCGAAGCCACCGGCCTTCAGGCAGAACTCGATGCCCTCGGCTTCCAAACGGTCGGCTATGGCTGCACCACCTGCATCGGAAACTCAGGCCCCCTCCATCCCGCCATCGAAGGAGCCATCAAAAAAGGCAACCTCGTCTGCGCCTCCGTTCTCTCGGGAAACCGTAACTTCGAAGCCCGGGTCCATGGTTCGATCAAGGCCAACTTTCTCATGAGCCCTCCTCTCGTCGTCGCCTACGCCCTCGCAGGTCGCGTGGACCTCGATCTCACCACCGAACCTTTGGGTCACGACTCCCAAGGTCAACCGGTCTTCCTCAAAGACCTCTGGCCGAGCCAAGCGGAAATCAAAGCCCAACTCGAAACGGCCCTGAAGCCTGCGGTCTACCAAAAGCTCTATGGCGACGTTGCCTCCGCCAACCCCAAGTGGGGCGAAATCCACGGAAGCTCCGGGGCCACCTACGATTGGGACGATTCCTCGACCTATATCCAATCTCCGCCCTTCTTCGACGGCACCGCCGGAACCTCGGAGGATCTCCTAGGCGCACGACCCCTCGGCATTTTCGGAGATTCCGTCACCACCGA
Organism: Haloferula luteola; assembly: GCF_014201715.1. GTDB lineage: Bacteria > Verrucomicrobiota > Verrucomicrobiia > Verrucomicrobiales > Akkermansiaceae > Haloferula > Haloferula luteola. The sequence goes on along the minus strand of NZ_JACHFD010000011.1, from coordinate 3,836 downwards.
CCATATTTCCCCTGCGGGAGCCATTCAGCCCAGTTCCCCGGCTGGACAGTACCTCTTGGAAAATGGCGTCGAAAAATCTCAATTCAATTCCTACGGCGCTCGCCGTGGCAACGATCGGGTGATGACACGCGGAACCTTCGCCAACGTCCGCATCAAGAATCTGATGTGCCCCGGAATCGAAGGGGGATACACCCAGTATTTCGGCAAACTTGACGTCGCCGCTCCCGATCAGGACATCGCGTCGGCCAGCTCAGCCAAGCCCTGTTTTATCTACGACGCCTCCATGGCCTATCAAGCCGAAGGCACCCCCCTTATCGTCGTGGGTGGCGACGACTACGGCATGGGAAGTAGCCGCGATTGGGCCGCCAAAGGCACTCGACTGCTCGGCGTGAAGGCAGTCGTCACCAAGAGCTTCGAACGCATTCACCGCTCCAATCTGATTGGCATGGGGGTTCTTCCGCTCAACTTCGTCGACAAAGCCGATTACGATCAGGTCAAAGAGCTCACCGACGCCACTTTTGACATCATCGGAATCGCAGGTGATCTCACACCCGGACAATCTGCCACCCTCGTCGCCCACAAGGCCGATCACTCCACATTGGAGATACCACTCAAGGTCCGCTTGGATACCCCAGCAGAGGTGGACTACTACACCTCGGGTGGCATCCTACCCTACGTTCTCAACCAAATTCTCGGCTAAGGACGCTTCCAACTCCCTAGCGTCGCATCTCCACGGAGTTCGTGGGAGATCGCCGTCGATCGGTGGCCTTTCCCCAGACCCATCCATCGCGATGGCAATTCCCCACGCACCGCGACTCGCCCATTGCGTTCCGACGATTCCCGGCTTTTTTCCCACCACCCATGGACGCGGATGCCATCACCCAGATTTTCGACCAGCAAGCTGCCCAATATGACTCCCAGTGGAGTGCTTTATCGGCCCTCAATGAAGCCCTTCACCTCCTCACCTGTGCCGCGCTCTCCGCACTACCCGCCGAAGCCCACATCCTCTGTGTCGGAGCGGGCACCGGGGCCGAAATTCTGGGGCTCGCCGAACACTTCCCTGGCTGGCGCTTCACTGCCGTCGAACCCTCCTTCGCCATGCTGGAAGAATTTCGTCGCAAGGCCGCTACCCGGAACCTCTTGTCGCGCTGCACCCTGCATGCCGGCTTTTTAGACACCCTTCCGGCAGGTCCACCCTTTCACGCTGCCACGGCATTTCTTGTCTCCCAGTTCCTCACCAAGCGTTCCGCAAGAATCAGTTTTTTCCAATCCATTGCCAACCGGCTCTGCCCCGGGGCCCCCTTCGTCAGCTCCGATCTCTCTGGCGACCTCAATTCCCCCGATGGGGAACGACTCCTCAACATTTGGTTCCAGATGATGAGTGGCCATGGGATCACAGAAGAAGGCGTTACCCGCATGCGCGACGCTTACCGGAAGGACGTTGCGGTCGTTCCGACCGATCAGGTGGAAGCTCTCCTCATAGAAGGTGGATTCGACACCCCTCTGGCCTATTTCCAAGTTGGCCTCATCCACGCTTGGTCTTCCATCCGTCGCTGAATCGGCCGTTCCATATCGGTTCATCTCAACCCAGAGAGGCCCTTCGAATCCCTTCGACGGAGACGGACACTTGCCCCTTCGCGAAGGCACGACACGAAATTCCTTGGTCCCCACCGGCCACGACATGCCCTTCTCGAAGCAACTTCCCTTGAGCCGCACCTTCTTGGCAAATCGACCCGCCTTTTCCATCGGAGATTCTTCAACTTTGCCTGAATAATTCCCGAATCGACTCGTCCTGTTGATGAAGCCCGCCGTCACCCCACCGACGGCGAGGCCTCCCATCATGGAAATTTTGAAAAATCCCCTGCCTTGACGAAACCTCGCTCGAGATTTATTTAAGTTTCCCTAATTTTAAATCGCTCTTATGAAATACCTCCTTCTCCTTCCCCTCCTGGTCGGATCGCTTCAAGCCACACAACTGAAGAAACTTGAGCGGAAGTTCGAGCGGTTCGATATCGATAAAGATCTCGTTCTCGATACCGTTGAATGGTTGCAAACCCAGCCTCGGCAAAACTCAGTGGCCAAGGCCATGTTTCGTTTCGCTTGGGCCGATGCCGATGTGAATGGCACCATTGATCGTGTCGAGTTCCTCGCCTCCCGAGGTGGCAAAGTAGGCGGCAACCCCAACAAGGCTGAGATTTTTGAAATTGCCGATGAAGACGGCGATGGCCTCCTCAATCCAGAAGAATATGCCAACACTCTCGGGCAAGGGAAATCTTGGGCCAAGGCTTTGCGTCAGTTCGCCAAAAAGGACAAGGACGACAACTACTACCTCAGCCGTTGGGAGTTTGGGATTCGCAACAATCAAGTAGTCGTCTGGCCTCCCTTCTTCCCCCGCCTCTGATCGGTGGTTTGCGTCGTGCAATCCCGCTTCATCACCGTTGCGGGATGCATGACAAACGAATGAACCCCGGACAACAAGGATTCACGCAACCCACTAATAACACGCCATCTACTCAAATTTGAGATCATCGGCGCAGCGAATGCGACACAGAGGCCAACACGAAAGTGCCCGACGCTCTTTCCAACCCCTGTAACTGATGAAACTTCAAAACCTTGTCATCTCCGCTGCCGCCCTCACCGCAGCACTTTCCCTCTCGAGTTGTGTCGACCCCTACTATGCTGGCCCTGCTTCGGTGACCACCTACCAACCGGGCTACGTCGTCAATACCCTTCCTTCTGGCTACTCCACGGTGAGCGTCAGTGGAACCACCTACTATCGGCACAACGACGTCTACTACCGCCCACGTGGAAACCGATACGTCGTCGTGGAGCGTCCCGGAGGCCAATACATTGGCCCCCACGGAGATCGTGATCGCGATGGCCGCCCCAACTGGCGTGACCAGCGAGACAACCGCTACGATCGCCGAGACGGCCGCTACGACCGCGATTCCCATGCGCACTTCGTTCAGACGCTCCCTTCCGGCTATCGCGTCGTGACCCATCGAGGCACCCGTTACTACGTTGCAGGTAACACCTATTACCAACCCCAAAACAACGGTTACGTCATCGTTGCGAATCCTTTCTAAGCGCGCGAAAGCGCCTTGAGCAACCGACGGCCGACCTCTGGGAAGGGGGTCGGCCGTTTCTTTTTGTCGATCGGCATTTCCGGCTTCTACACTCGCGCATGCTATTTCCGCTGGCGGATGACGACCGTAACCTCCTGCGACCTGCCTGGATTTCCATCGGACTTCTCGTCGCCAACGTCGGCCTCTTCTTTGCTCAACTTCTCCATCCCGAGTTCACTCACGGCTTCAGTGCCGTGCCATTTGAAATCACGACAGGCAAAGACCTCATCGGTGAATTTCCCCTCAACGTGGGTTCTCAGTTGGCTTGGGTTCACCACAGCCCTGGACCTCAGCCCATTTATCTGACGATCCTATCCGCCATGTTCCTGCATGCCGGATGGATCCACCTCGCGGGCAACATGCTCTACCTGTGGATCTTCGGCGACAATGTTGAGCATCGCTTCGGAGCGTGGAGATTCCTGGTCTTCTATCTCATCAGCGGCATCGCTGCCACAGCGGCACAAGTTGCCGTCGACCCAGACAGCATCGTCCCCACCCTCGGCGCTTCTGGTGCCATTTCGGGAGTGCTGGGTGCCTACATCGTTTTATTTCCGACGAACTCCGTTCACTGCGTCGTGCTTTTTCGGATCGTGTCCCTCCCGGCGATCCTGGTTCTTGGAGCGTCCCCCTGAAGAGTTGGACAGACAATAAGGAGCTCGAGGAGCGACGGACAAAGGTCCCCTATCAGACGAAGTCGGGGACTTTGTTCGG
>NZ_JACHFD010000010.1 GCF_014201715.1 Haloferula luteola | reverse complement strand
GGCGAACGCGAACGTGCCCGGTTCGATCTGTTCCTCGAGGTTGACGGGGACGATGAGTCCCTGGGCGTAGTCGTAGGGTTTGAAGCGTGCGATGGCTCGCGTCCCGGGGAAGCAGCGGGCGGGCCAGCGGGCGGAAATCGGGCTGGAACAGGGAGGGGTTTTTCGACAGTTTCAACAAGGCGGCGCTGACCAACCCGCTACCGCTCCGGAGTCGACGCCGGAGGGTCATCAGAACCCTCAACCAGATTCGGAGGCGCGCCCCCAGTAGCGGGTGGCAGGCCTTGGACGTTCGCGACAAATGAAGATAGCCCTTCTACTTTCAATGGCGTTCTCCGCGGTGAGTTGCTATCCGCTGCCATCACCAACGCACTCGATAAATCGATACGGATTGGATGCCACGCTGATCGATGCTTCAAGCGGCGAGCCGTTTCATCGGAGGAATGTCTCTGTTGTCATAGGGGATTCAAGATTCGACAAACAAACATCGCGCAACGGCAGCGTCCGGGTGTCAGCCCTGAGGGAACGCCATTGGACGTGGTTGGGTGGCCCGGCCTGGGGAGACGCAGACCTTCCTGACGTTCTATTTGAGATCGATGGCTTCGAGTCCACTCGAATCGAGAGTTCGGGCTGGGATGAGTCGCGTTTCCCGACTGAGTATGGTCGGATTCAAGCAGGCAGGGTGATAATGAAGAGGCTGTGGCTTCAAGAGTGAAGTGCAATTTCGGCTTGGACCTTGGGTGGAGCCGGGGCAGTTTGCGCGGGCCATGACTCGATTCCGTCCCTGCATTGATCTCCACCAAGGAAAGGTGAAGCAAATCGTCGGCGGCACCCTGCGTGACGAAGGTCCGGGTCCGGTGGAGAACTTTACAGCATCGCAAAGCTCGAGCTGGTTCGCGGAAAAGTTCCGAGCTGACGCTCTGGTGGGAGGGCACGTGATTCAATTGGGCCCCGGAAATGATGCGGCGGCGCGAGAAGCCTTGGCTGCCTGGCCGGGAGGTCTGCAGATCGGCGGAGGCATCCAAGCGGAGAATGCTGCCTCATGGATTGAGGCGGGAGCCAGCCACGTGATCGTCACCTCCTGGTTGTTCGAGGATTTTGAGCGATTCTCCGAGAATCGGGTCAAGGCCCTCGCTGGGGCCGTCGGTGCCGAAAGGGTGGTGATCGACTTGTCATGTCGGCGGCGCGGCGATCGTTGGGTGGTGGCGACGCAACGTTGGCAGACCCTGACGAATTTGGAGGTTACCCCCGCCACCTTGGATGACTTGGCTGAGCACTGCGACGAGTTCCTGATTCACGCCGCGGATGTCGAAGGCTTGTGCGGGGGGATCGATGAAGATTTGGTTGCCTTGTTGGGTTCATGGAAAGGGCGAGCGGTGACGTATGCGGGAGGGGTTGCCAACTTTGAGGATCTCCAAATGGTTGATCGACTCAGCCGAGGAGGCCTCGATGTGACAGTGGGCTCCGCGTTGGACTTATTTGGGGGAAGTGGAGTGAAATACACGGATCTGGTCGCGTGGAATCGCCGTCAGCCAGAGGGCTGAAGTCCCGAGAAAAAGAGGGCGCAGCGGTCCCCCGACCGCCGCGCCCCACTACAATCAGACATCCCCCAAAGTTGTCGTGGTGTTGTAGCGAGCAAGGACGACTCGACTCTTAAGAGGGTGAACTCCGGATCGGACATGCCGATGCGCGAGGCATCGGTGATCCTCAGAGAAGAGGTCCATCGCCACCTCCTGCCAGCAAATCCAACACCACCTGGTAATGAAATGGATATTCTAACTATAATTTAGGCGAGGCCATTGCAACTCACTGATGCAAGGACGGGGGCGGATTCGGTTGTGGAATGGAGCAGGGAGGATGGGCCGATGGAGGCTCTCAGGGTGGATCGAAGGAGGTCTGCATTCTGCATGTTTTTAGGGGCGAAATGCAACGCGAGCGTGCCGTTTGCAGTGGGAGGGAAAACTGGTCGGAATGGCAAGTGGAGCGAGGATTGGGGGCGAAGCTGTTGACGAGCCTCGGTGCGAGGATTCGAATGGGAGGATGTTGTCGCCAACGAATGGAGGAGGCTTGCCGCAGTGGTTGGATTTGGAGCCGGAGCTGCTTGCCCAGATCAGTTGCCGCCCCGGAGGCCAGCGTTGCCTATCCGGCGGAGGGGAACTGCTGCTGGTGGTTCACGAAGTGCCGGAGTTGAAGGTCCCCGAGCGACAGGCGACGTACTTCATCCGCCGAGAAGACGGAGAATGGGAAGATGGGCAAGGGGGTGGGCTGGAAGCTCTGGGACGATTGCTGGATCGCTATCAGGAAACGATCGACAGCTATGAGGCGGGAATTGACGAGGCGGAGACGGCGGCGGAAGTTTTTTCGATGATCCGGCATGCGGGTCCGATTGCCCGAAGTTTACGGAATTTGAATATGGCCTTGGGCCAGGCGGTCGATCGAATGCCCGAAGACCGCCAATTGCTGGAATTGAGGGATCGGTCCTTGGACAGTCTGCGGGCGGCCGAGATCCTCTATCATGATGCCAAACTGACGCTTGATTTTTGGCAGGCCGAGAGTGCGGAAGATCACCAAGCAGCTGCGGAAAGGCTCAATGTGATTGCTTATCGATTGAACCTTCTCGCGGGGTTCTTTTTGCCCTTAGTGGCCATGGGAGGGCTGCTTGGGATGAATGTGGAGATTCCGGAGGTGTTCCGAAACCTTTTCTGGTCAATTTTGGTGGCAGGATTGTTTGCAGGGGTAGGGCTCTTGATTTTTGCCAGCTGGAATTTGAATCGGAAGCGATGAGATTTCAGCGCGGCCCGCTGCCATCGTCGAGGTCGGGATCGAAGGTCCGCTTAGGGGCGGGGCCGGTGGTGCGATCCGGTCGAAAGAGGGAACGGATGTTCGCGGGAGTGATTGCGACCTTGGGCTGGAAGTCATCGCTTGTGGCGTAGTGGACAAGGGAATGGCGGAGCTGGCGGGTGACGGGATCGGCTCGTTCCAATGGAATGGCGGAGACGAGAAGTTTCCCGGGGCCGACCGAACATTCAAAGATCACTCCGAGTCGCCAGTTACGATTCCAATCGTCGATGGCCATGACGATGGGGCGAAGGTCTGTGGGAGCTTGGTTGAGTGAGATGGAGCGGACTCCGTGGACGATGGAGGTCCATTGGAAATCGGCGTGGGCTTCGGTGGGAAACTCGGCGAGAGCAGGATGTTCGGGATCGCAAAGGAGTCCAAGCATCGCGTCGAAACGTGGTGTGGGGTTCTTGGGAGGGCGGACGGTCATCTGGATATTCCAGAAGATGGGCACCCGTCTCATGGGGGGGCTGAGGGCCGGATCGAGGTCGTTTTTACCTGGGGTGAACAGGACGCGCTTCCCGTTGGACAAAGCCGTCTCGGCGGCATCCCAGTCGGAACTGATGAGAAGGTTCGACTGAGGGGTAAGGGGGGCGTCAGCAGGATAGAGCCAAAAGTTCCAGTCGTTTTCGACCGGTTGATCTCGGAGGCCGACGACGAGACGATAGGCGCCTGGCGCTGGGAGGGCATCCAAAGGAGTTTGGATGAAGTCGAGCGGTAGGTTTTTTCCGATGGGGAAGTCGCGAGCAGAGCCTTCGCCGCCGAGAAGTTTCTGGCCTGAAGCATCGCGAATCTCCCAATAAGGAATGGTATTTTTCAATGGGGCAGGCCCGAAGTGATAGAGTTCGGTTTCCGCCTCGAAGGTTTGAGTGGTGGTGAAAGTGCGTTGCTTCAATCGAGCAAGGGGAACTGTGGCGGAGTGAAAACGGCGAAATGCTTCGGCGGTGACGTAGCTCTTCGGGTCCCAAAAGGCGTCGAGCACGCCGATGAGGGCAGTGCCTTGTCCGAGGTAGTCGCGGATATCGAGCATCTGGTGACCGGCAAGTCCTGGGGTGCGTAGGTTCGCCTCAAGTTCTTCCTTGTAGCAAGCGAGCTGGAATTTCCCGGAGGCGTGGGCGAGTGCGGCATTCTGATCGAGGAGTCCATTTTGCTGGGCGATCCAACGGAAGATGTCGTAGTTCGATGGGCGGAGATAGCCGGTGAACTTATCGATGACGGAGAAGTCGGGATAAGCGCACCATTGGCCGATTTCATGGGCGAGGATGGGGATTTCGACGTCTTCGAGGGCTTGGCGGAAATCGTTTCCGAACCATCCTGTTTCGTTGCGCAGCTCGCCTTTTCCAAAGCGTACAAGGCCAGCGAATTGGGGGCCGTTGAAGACTTGCTCGGGTCGATTCCACCCGGTGCCGGCGGCATAGAGATGGCGTGGGTCTCTTTGGTGCCAGCGTTGGGCCCATTCGGGAGTCACTTCGGTGTAGCGCCCGCTCGGTTCGTTCGATGGCGAAAAGAGGAGGAAACTCGGATGGTTTCCGTAGGCTTTCAGGAGCAATGCGGTTTCTTCTTCCAGATATTGGGTGTAGACGCCACCGGGGAAGAAGGGGGCCCAAAGTCCACATTCGGCCTGGAGGAAGAAGCCAAGTTCATCGGCGGCGGTGAAGGCGGCATCCGGCGGGCAGCAGGAGTGAAAGCGAATGCCATTGAGCCCAAATTCCTGGCATCGGCGAATGATTCGCTTCCACGATTTGACGTCGGTGGCGGGATAGCCGGTGAGGGGGAAATCGAGACCGAAATGGGTGGTGCGCAGGTTGGTAGGGCGGTCATTGACAAGGAGTTCCTTGCCTTCCCAGCGGACTTCTCGGAGGCCGAATTGAAGGGTCTTTCGATGGATTCCCGCAGGTGTTTCGAGGACGACCTCCCGTTCGATGAGGTGGGGGTGAAATTCGCTCCACCATGGGGTGTCGGGTGGGAGGGGAAGATCGAACTCAGCTAGGCCTCCGTCGGACTGCCAAGTGACTTCGGTGAGGAAATCTCCAACGCGGAGGGTGCCTTTTCCTGGTGAGGAGGTGGCATTGCCCAGGGTGGCGACGATGCGTGCGGAGGGAGGTTGGATCGAGGGAAATGCCTGGAGGTCTTTGATCCAGACTTGGGGAGTGACGCGGAGTTCGATTTTTCCTGCGATCCCGTTCCAAGTTTGGCCCAGTGCATCCGACACGGCATGGGCGTCGGGCATGTGGCCTTCGTTGCCTGCGGGATCGCGAACGATCATGCGATTGTCGAGACGGATCGTCAGTGTATGTTTCCCGGGCGGGAGAGGACCCAGGTCGAATGAGTGGGGGGCAACGAGGCTGCGGGCGGAGCCAGCGTTCTGATCGTCGATCCAAACCGTGGATTCCCAACGTGGCCGTTCGAGGAAGAGTTCGATTCGTTGGTGAGCCCAGTCTTGGGGGATTTCGAGGTCCCGTTGGTACCAGGCGACGCCGAGGTAGTGACGCCGGGGTTGGGAAAGGAAGGGCACTTCGACCTGGCCGGGTTGAGAAAAGTGGGCTCGCAATTCATCCGGCTGCTGTTTCCACCACTCGCCACCGAGGCCCAAAACCCATGGGGTGTCTGGGCTGATCTCGTCGCCAAAGCCTTGTGCTTGGAGAATGCCGGGGAGTTCGATGGAGTCCTTGAGGGTTTGAGAGGGCCAATTCTGGGTGATTCCCTGATCATTTCGATCCATGGCAAATCGCCAAGAACCTGCGAGCGACAGGGATTCCGTGCCGAACAGGCAGGAAATGAAACTGAGCAGAGTGAGGGTGAGGCAGCGAAGCATGGCGCAGCGGTGAATACGGCATGGGAGTGGCCGATGATGCTACTCCATTCGGGGGGCATCGAGCGAGATCAGGGAGACGGATTGCGTCGTTAGGCAAAGCGGTTAGGCAAAGCGGATGCGATCGAGACGCAGGGTGCGGGGTTCTCGATGTCGCAGGCAGTGCCCGTGGGCATAGACGACCCCCCCAGGGTCCAGGCGGTAGAGGCAAATGGGTTGAAATTTGCGCAGGACGCCGGGATGGCTGCCTCCCTGGTAGTAGAGCGCGATGGGAGTGCTGCGATGGATGGCGTCCAGCAGGTGGCGAGTGGCTTCGTCATCGGCCAAAGTGAGCGGCAAAACTGGGGCAATTTTGCGGGCAGTGCAGCCGACGGTTGCTGGGATGGCGGGGTTGAGCGTGAATGCGGGCTTGGTGGCAAGGCAGGTTCCGAGAAGCAGAGCGAAGGGGTGGCGGGAATAGAAGAACATGTGCAAGAGTCTCGCCGAGGGGGTGGGACATCGGTGGGGTGAGGCCTCGCCAAAGTTTCGAGGGGCAGGTAAAATTGCTTTTGTGAAGGAAAAGCAAACCCGGCGCCCCTTTGAGCGCATGCACCGGATTCACCAGGCGATTTTGGCAGGGCGCTTGCCGAACTGTCGCCAGCTTGCTGAGGAGTTGGAGGTGACCCCGAAGACGGTGCTGCGCGACATCACTTTTATGCGTGATCATTTCCGGGTGCCTCTGGAGTATGATGAGAGGGCGCACGGATATCGCTATGTGGGCGAGGTGGGAGATTTTCCCGCCTTTGAGGTGGGCGAAGGGGAATTGGCTGCGCTTTTTCTGGCGAGGCACGCCCTGACGTCGATTCGTGGCACCGAGGTTGCCGACAAGTTGAGGGGAGTGTTTGCTCGACTGACGGGTTCGTTGAGCGAGCGGGTGGAGCTGGAGTGGGAGGATTTGGATGTGGCTTTTTCACGGAAGGCCCCAGAGGTCCGTGGGCACGACGTGCAGCGATTCGGTCGATTGGCGGATGCGGTGGTGAAAGCGCGTTGGGTGAGCTTTCATTATCGGAAGTTGGGAGCAGATCAGTCTGAAGCGCGCAAGGTGCAGCCCCTGCATCTGGGCGAGGTGGACGGAGGCTGGTATCTGATCGCTCACGATCCGCTGCGGGGAGCGCTCCGGACTTTTTCTCTGGTGAGGATGTCGCGAGTAAGGGTGCTTTCGGAGACTTTCGAGCGGCCTTCTGATTTCGACGGCGCGGCCTATTTGCGGAAGAGCTTTGGTGTGTGGAGTGGGGAAGGCGTGGAGCAAGTCAGGGTTCGGTTGTCAGGATATGCAGCTCGGATGGCCCAAGAACGGCGGTGGCATCCCACGCAGGAGGTGGAGGTCATCGACGAGAAGGGAGAGGAAGTGGAGGTGCGGTTCGAGGTCGGCTCGCTTCCGGAGGTGGTGCGATGGGTTTTGAGCTTTGGCAGCAAAGCCAAGGTGATCGAGCCTTTGGAACTGAAAGAGCGGGTTGCTGAAGAAGTCCGGTTGATGCGCTAAGTTTTTGCAGAGATTTTGCAGAGATTTTGCAGAAGGTTTGCAGACCTTTGGCGCAAGCGATGGCGGAATGTGAGGGAATCATCGCGATGAAACGAATTTTGTTAATTTGCTGGATGGGAGTCGTGGCCGGAGCGGCAGAGGAGGTGAATCCCTTCGTGTCGCACCGGAGAGCGGAGAAGGAGCCCGTGATCGAAGCGAATGCTCCTGCATGTGAGTTCACGCTGGAGCACATTTTGGTGGATCCTGAGGTATTGAGGGAGTGGGAGTCGCAAGGCGGGGGAAGCGACGACGAACTCCACGCTGCGGTGGAGCAGTGGGTGGCAGGGGGCAGGGCGGTGTTGGATCATACGGCATGGGTGACGGGCCCAATGGGTGTCTGGCTGAATTCCGAGCAGACTCTTGAGCAGATCTATGCCACGGAGGTGATCCCTGGGGGGAAGGGAGCGTGGCCGTATCCGACTTCGTTCGAGACACGAAATCTGGGCTATAGTTTTATCTCCCGTGTGACGCCGGAAGGGGAGAAGCGGAAGACGGAATGGGGGATCGATCTCTGCCAAATGGTTACCCCTGGGCGTCCCTATCACCCCTTAGTGGCCCGCACGCAGCACCCGGGGGATCTTTTCCTCCCGCAGTTTCGTCAACTGAGGGCCTCCGCGGGAGGTGTTCCAGCGGAGGATGACCCGTTCACGCCTCAAGTCGAGGAACCTCGGCATCAGGCGTTGGTGTTCGAGGAGGGAAAGAGATATCTTTGGGGCCGATTTGAGACTGGAGAGGATTCGGCTCGGACTCGGCTGGTTTTTGCGCGCAGCTTGATGAGGGATGCCGTCTCAGGAGTCAGTGACGAGTCGGAGAGGCCGAGACGGATCTCTCTGCGGGTGGTAAGGGTGGACCATGGTGAGTTGTGGTCCCTGCTAAAGGCTCCGGGAGCGTGGATTCAGGATTCTGCCTGGTCCGCATTCGCAAATGTTCCTCAGGAGATGGTCGCCGATCTGATGGGATGGTTGCCTAGGGAAGACAAGCTTGGGATCGAGGCGGTTCAGGAGTGCACCTATCCGACCGAGTGGGTGCCCGGGATGAAGTGGGAAGTCACGGAGAGATGGGAGGAACTGTCGAAGCGAGGTGGCAAGGAAGGGGTGGCATCCCGCGCTACCCAGCGAGTCGTCGAACCTGCTGTGGGCGAAATGATGGCGGCGACGCCGACTTCTTTCGAAACTCGGAATGTGGGATTCTATCTCAACCTGGAGGTGAAGGGAGAGATGTATGATTTGGAGGTGGACCGGGTGGTGAAGCTGGGTGATTCCGTTCACCACCGGGTGCAGGACGGCGAGGAGTGGATTGCGGACGTCACCATGCCGGTTTTCGGTCACTCGAGGGTGGAGACCCTGCTTCCAGCGGTGAGTTGTGATTGGAAGTTGATTGGTGTGGGGGGGGAGTTTCTTCTGGGAGGAGAGCCGGATCAGGAGCATCGACTGCTTTATTTCTTAAAGCTGGAATGACAGTTTCGCCCCGGTTTCACGGATGAAGGGTATCAAGTCAGGAACGGCGGTCACTCTGGGGACCTTGGGCATCGTCGGAGTCATGGCGGCGCTGATCGCCAGCGCCGGGTGGCAGATGTCTCGACGAGTCGCTTGGGTGCCGGTCACGAACTCCACGGAGTGGTGGGAATCTCGATTTGGCCGAGGGGTCGCCCAACTGGATGCTTTGGAAGATGCATGGGAGAGGGCGTTGGCGGGTGTGGCGGAGGGGCATCGGGTGGGTCAGCCGGGAACTGCCGAGGTCGCGGGGGTGAAGTGTGTGTATCGGATCGATGCCCAGAGGCCTGAGGCTTTATGGTTGGAGGGAGAGCGGATGGATCCAGCACCAGTGCTGGGTCGATTCGCGAAGCAGGAGTCCGGGTGGGTGTTGCCTGACAGCAGTTTGGAAGGATCTGGATTTCTCGAGGGAGGTCAGGGGCGATTGGCGTATCGATACGGCAATGGTCGGCAGGCGATTTTATTGATTCTCGATCGAGCCGCCGCGGCGGAAATCGCCGCGCAGGAGCTGGATGATCGGCAAGGAAATACCGAGGAGGGCGGCGAATGGGAGTGGCAAATCCCGGGGGCGGTCGACTTGGCAGGTCGTGAGCGGCCGGCGGATGAAAGTGTTCGGCATCTTTCGGTCTTTGGACCATGGACGCTTAAAGTGTGGAATCGGGTGGTGGCGGAGGTGAGTTACGATGTTCCGGTGTTGCTGGGAGGATTTGTTTTGGCAGGCGGTGTGTTGCTGGCAGGAGGATGGCTGGTGGCAGTCCAACGGAGAGCGCTGAATTTGGCGGCACGGCAGGTGAGCTTTGCCAATCAGGTTTCGCACGAATTGCGCACTCCGATCACGAATCTGATGCTGAATGCGGACTTGGCGCAGATCGAGATCGAGAGGATGGGGAGCGGCTTCCCGCGATTGGGGGTGATGCGTGAGGAGATGGAGCGTTTGTCGCGGGTGGTGGAGAATGTGCTGGAGTTTTCCCGGGCGGAGCGACGGGAAGTGGAGGTGAAATCCTGCGACCTTGTGGAAAGAGTCGACGAGTGGTGGAGGGATTCCGGTTTTCCTATGCGCGGAAAGGCATGGTGCTGGAGTGGCAGAGGCCGCAGGCGTGTGAGGTGATGGCGGATGCGGCGGCCGTGGAGAGAATTTTGGTGAATCTTTTGTCCAACGCGGAGAAGTACGCGGGTGAGGGGGCAACGGTGGTGGTGACGGTGCGCGAGAGAGGTGGGCGCGGGGAGGTGGAGGTGGTGGACAATGGTCCTGGAGTTCCACGCGGGCAGGCGCGGCGGATCTTCAAGCCCTTTGCCAGAGGTGGATGTTCGACGACGGAAGGGGTCAGTGGCACGGGGTTGGGTTTGTCGATCAGTCGATCTCTGGCTGGTCGGATGGGTGGAACTTTGGAGTGGGTGGAAGTTGCCAGCGGGGCTTGCTTCCGGCTGCAGTTGCCAGCGGCGGAGAGGAGGGTGGGATGAAGGTTCTGTTGGCTGAAGATGATGCGGTGACGCGGGAAGCGGTGACGCGATTGTTGGAGGATGAGGGATTCCGGGTGGTGAGCTCCCAGCATGGCGGCGAGGCTTGGGAGGCATGGATGTCCGAAGGTGCGGAGTTGGTGCTGTTGGACATCATGATGCCGGAGCTGAGTGGCTACGAGGTGTGTCGTCGGATTCGCCAGGTGGATCGACAAGTGCCGGTGGTTTTCCTATCGGCGAAGTCGGAGGAAATCGATGTCGTGCTCGGATTGGAACTCGGCGCGGATGAGTTCATTCGCAAACCCTTCGGAGGCCGCGAGTTGTTGGCGCGGGTGAATGCCGTGCTGCGGCGCACGCGGTCGGGGGCCACGGAGTCGTTCGAAGTGGGTCCCTGGCGGGTTTTTCCCAAAAGCCTACGCGCGGAGGGTCCGCATGCGGTCGAGCTCTCCCTGCGCGAGGTGAAGTTGCTGCAGCTTCTCTATTCCCGGCGTGGTGAGGTCGTGAGCCGAGATGAGATTTTGAATGTTTGCTGGGGCTTGGAATACTATCCGGAGTCGCGGACCCTTGATCAGCATGTCCTCAATTTGCGCAAGAAGCTGGAGCCGGAGCCAGCGCATCCGCAGTGGCTTCTGACGGTACGGGGTGCGGGCTATCGAATGCCGTGAGGGGTGGCTTGGGGGCGCGCTCCTGACCTGCCGAATGGATCAGCGGGTAGAAAAGCGATGGACCTCAATATGCCGATAGGTTTCCCCAGGGTGGAGGAAAGGCGAGGGGAAGTCCGGTTGGTTGGGGGCATCCGGGAAGTTCTCCGTTTCCAAGCAAACGCCGCTGCGGAAGGGGTAGGACACCCCACCTTTTCCGGTTTGATGGGGAGGCTGGAAGCATTCGGGAGAAAGGAAATTCCCGCAGTAAACCTGAACGGCAGGTTGATTGGTGAAGACCTCGATCGTTCGTCCGGTTTCAGGGTGGTGGAGAACGGCCGCAGGAAACACGTCAGCAGTTTCATCTCCGTCCAGAACCCAGGCGTGGTCGTAGCCGTTAGCGAATTGCAGGCAGGTGAAGTCGTCGTCGATGCGGTCACCGATTGCGGTGGTTTGCGTGAAATCGAGAGGCGTACCGCGGACCGGGCGGATTTCACCCGTGGGGATCAGACCGGCATCGGTGGGCAGGTAGTGGGAGGCATGAAGGCGCAGGAGGTGGTCGTGGATGTCCCGCTGAGGATCGCCTGAGAGATTCCAATAGCTGTGGTGAACCAAATTGACCACGGTGGTGCGATCGGTGGTCGCGGTGGCCTCCCAGATCAGTTCATTGTCGTCGGTGAGGTGGTAGGTGACGCGGGTATCGAGTGCCCCGGGGTAGCCATCGTCGCCATCGGGCGAAAGGTACCGAAGTTCGACGCGCGTGGAATCGACCGAGACGATTTCCCAGAGCTTTCGGGTGAACCCAACGGTTCCGCCGTGAAGATGGCAGGGTTTGCCTCCGGGTTCATTGTTGGTCGCGAGCTGGAGAAATTCGTCGCCGATGGTGAGGGTGCCGCTGGCGATCCGATTGCCGAAGCGACCGACGGTGGCGCCGAAATAGGGATTCGCTGAAGAGGCATACCCGGCGACTGAGTCGTAGCCGAGCGTGATATCGGCAAGGGTGCCGTTGCGATCCGGTGTGAGAACGCTGACGAGCGCGGCCCCAAAGTTGGTGACGGAGGCGGTGAGTCCTTGGGCGTTGGTCAGGGTGATCAACTGGGCCTCGCGGCCATCGGGCAGGGAGCCGAACGGGCGGATTTGCTCAGGGAGGGTCGGCGGGGCACTTTCCATCATCTCGCAGCGAGCATTCTCTGGATGGGGTCGAGCTGCCAAGGCGTTTCCTGCGGTTTCCTCGCCTTTCCTGAAGAATGGGCTTTACAAGGGAGAGGGAATTCCTACCTTCCGCGGCCCCGCTCCGGATTTGGTGTCCGGCAGGTTTTCGCACATTCGCTTTTTCCCTACCATGAAAGTTCTTTCCTCGCTCTCCTCGGCCAAGCGTCGTCACGCCGACTGCCAGGTGGTCTCGCGCAAGGGCACGACCTATGTGATCTGCAAGTCGAACCCGAAGTTCAAGGCCCGCCAAGGTGCGACCAAGGGCACTCGTCTTTCGAAGAAGGGAGTGAAGTGATTTCGTGAGGCACGGCCTCCGATTTACCCATTCATCAAGAAAGCGGCCTACGGGTCGCTTTTTTTTGTGGAATGGACGGCCCTCTGCGAAGCCGCGGTTTTCAACCGTCTGTGGAAGAGGTCCGGGCCTTCAGGGCTTCAAGGATGCGCGCAGCGCAGGTGAGACCGAAGGCCGCGGTGACGTGAGTGGCGGAACCGTACCCGGCATCGCAGCCGATGGCTCCAGCGAGGTTGGAGGGGCGTTCGTGACTGATTTCGCCCTCACAAGTTGGATAAACGGCGGGTTCATCGGAAAAAACCGCTTCGATGCCGAAGGGCTCGATGTCCCCCTTGGCAGAACCAGGGGGGAAATCAAAGTCGGTGCGCAACTGGCGCCGAACGGATGAGAGGAGGGGATCACGGCCACTGCGGCTGAGATCATCGACCCGAATGCGGGTGGGGTCGACTCGGCCACCGGCAGCTCCCGAGGTGACGGTGGGCAATCCGCGCTGGCGGCATTCCGCGAGGAGGTGACATTTGGCGCGAAGGGAGTCGATGGCATCCACGACCGCCATAGGGCCATGGCTGAAGATCTCTTCGGCACTGCGCTCGGAATAAAAGGCCGGGAGGCAGGTGATTCGAATTTCCGGGTGGATGGCGCGCAGGCGCTCCGCCATCGCATCGACCTTGGGACGGCCGTAGTTCCCGTCCAGTGCATGGATCTGGCGGTTGGTATTGGTGAGGCACAGGTCGTCGGGATCGACGAGGATCAGGTGTCCGATACCGCTCCGAGCCAGGCTTTCTGCGGTCCAGGAGCCGACGCCTCCAATGCCAGCAATGAGGACGGTGGAGGAGAGGAAATTCTCGAACGCACGCCGCCCATAGAGGCGGACCATGCCGGACAAGCGATCATAGGCGGTGGACACAAAGCGAGGCTGGGGGGTGGCGAGGGAATGATCAAATGCGAAGCGGAGTCATGCGCCTAGCGGCGAGATTCCTTGTGCTTTTTGAAGATCGCGAGGGTGCGATCGCGCTCCTTGGAATGCTCAACGCAGGGCAGTGGATAATCTGCGGCCAACGGCCGTCCATCGCTCGGAGGTTCGTGGAGGCGGGCCGTGGGAACCTCCTTCAGTTCCGGAATCCAGCGCCGAATGTATTCGCCACGGGGATCGTGGCGGGCCGATTGAGACCAAGGGTTCTGGATGCGGAAGTAGGGAGCGGCATCGGCGCCAGTGCCGGCTGACCATTGCCACCCCCCATTGTTGGAAGCGATCTCGCCATCGGTGAGGAGCTGCATGAAATAGCTCTCGCCCCATCGCCAATCATGGTGGAGGTCCTTGGTGAGAAACATGGCGGTGATCATGCGCAGTCGGTTGTGCATGAAACCGGTTTCCCGGAGCTCCCGCATGCCCGCATCGACGATGGGAAAGCCGGTCCGCCCTGCCTTCCAGGCTTCGAACTTTTCCCCGGGTTCGTCCCAAGGTAGCCCTCTCCAGTCTGGATTGAACTCTTCCTCAAGCACGTGGGGAAAATGATGGAGGATGGCCATGTAGAATTCCCGCCAAGCAAGTTCCTTGATGAAGGTTTCGATGCTGCCCGTCGAGGTCTTCGATCGAGCGCGGGAGAGGGCTTTGGCGGCCTCGGCGTAGACTTTTCGAATCGAGATCAATCCGAAGCGAAGGTCTTGGGACAGTCGGCTGGTGCCGGCGACCGAAGGGGTGTCTCGTTGTCCTTGGTAAAGTGAAAGGCGTTCGGCGAGGGCGGTTTTGAGCCGATCGTGAGCCGCTCGTTCTCCACCCTCAAGAACGCCGGATGCTGCCGCCTGAAGCGACCAGTGCTTCAGTTGAGGGGCTGACTCCGAACGCAGATGTTGGGGAGTATCAAGAGAAGCGGGCAAGCCCTCAGGCAATGGCTTCTCCAGAGAGAGCCAATTTTTCGAATAAGGCGTAAAAACTCGGTAGGGATCTCCTGCCTGAGTCAGCACTTCGGAGGGCCCATGAAGGGTGACTTCGTGGAAGCCATGGCACTCGATACCGTGTTGGATGCAGGCCTTTTCGAGTTCGATCTCGACGGATTTTCCAAACGGATCCGGATCCTGATTGTAGTAAATCGCCTGAGCGCCAACCTCTTGCGCCAGGGCCATGAGAATCTCAACGGCTTTCCCGGACCGGAAAATCAGTCGACCTCCGCGGGTTTCCAGATTGCGGCTTAGGGATCCGAGAGATTGGCAGAGGAAGGATTGCCGATTGGGTCCCGTCCATGCGTGGGAGTGATTCCAAGTGCTTGGAATGTACACTGGCACCACGCACGGGGTGGCGCGTGCCGCCGCGAGAAGGGCGGGATTATCGGAAATGCGAAGGTCGCGGCGGAACCAATGAATGACAGGATGGGGGGGACTCGACATGGGCGATCAGGCTCGGGAGAGAATTTTCTCCACTTTCCTGACCGTCGAGTCACTCAATTTCCCCTGCACCCGACGGGAGCGGGAGATGACGTCCTTGATTTCCTCCAAGGCAGCTTCAGCGGCGACCAGGGCATCCTTGCCGCTGCCGTATTGCTTGTCGGAAAAGTACTTCGTGAAGGTGGCTCCACCACGGCTGATGCAGAGTCGCCAACCTTGGAAGGCCGTATTCTCATAGGTGAACCGGGTGAGGTTCCGCTTCGATTTCATCGCGGAAGTTTGGGTAGATGTCGCGGATTTCACGCTTTAAAGTAACACCCGACTTAAAGAACGCGACAGGATTTTCAGGGGGAGATGAGAGATTTCCAACATTTTTTCGGATTGGGGTGGGGGAGGCCCGGTAAAATACGGTGCCGGTTGTTGGAAAATTTGCTTTGCCAAGATGGAGGGCTTCCCCTTTAGTCCCCGCCCGCGCGATCCCAACGAACCGCCGTTGGTCCTTCGGAAAGTTCATGGCTGCTGTCATGTCCTGCGCGCCGAAGGGAAACCCGGCACATCGAATCCAACATGTCTACGACTACACTGTCTCGCTTCGAGATCCCGAACCGCCTCGTTCGCAACGAGGAAACCGCTACTGATGTTTACGCCCAATTCGTGGCGGAACCCTTCGAGCGTGGCTACGGCCATACGCTTGGCAACTCTCTGCGCCGCGTTTTGCTCGGCTCTTTGGAAGGAGCGGCCATCACTTCGGTCCGCATCGCGGGCGTTCAGCATGAGTTCTCCAGCCTTCCAGGCGTGGTGGAAGATGTCACTGACATCATCCTCAACCTCAAGAAGGTGAAGTTCAAACACCACAATAAGGAGCCCCGCATTCTCAACCTGAAGGTCGAGAAGGAAGGCGTGGTCACCGCGGGTGATATCCAGGAGGACAACCACTACGAAGTGGTCAACAAGGATCAGGTCATCTGCCACCTCGATAAGAAGGTGAAGTTTGACTGCGAATTTGAAGTGCGTGTCGGCCGCGGTTTCTCAACCGGCGACGAAAACAAGCGCAAGGATCAACCGATCGGTGTCATCGCCATCGATTCGATCTTCTCGCCCGTGACCCGTGTGAAGTATGCGGTGGACGCCACCCGTGTCGGTCAAATGACCGACTTTGACAAGCTGGTCCTGGATATCTGGACCGACGGCCGCATCACTCCTCAAGATTCCTTGCTGCAAGCCTCGGCAATCCTTCGTCACCACCTCGACGTGTTCGTCAACTACGACGAAAACGCGGTTTCCTTCGAGGAAGCCCCCGCCGAAGCCAGCGAAGAAAACGCCGCTCTCAAGAAGCTTCTCAATATGTCGGTCAACGAAATCGAACTTTCGGTTCGTGCCGCCAACTGCCTCAACAACGCGAACATCACGACCGTGGGTCAGCTCGCGATGAAGACCGAGGCGGAAATGCTCAAGTACCGCAACTTCGGCAAGAAGTCGCTCAACGAAATCAAGGACAAGCTGTCCGAACTCGGCCTCGGCCTGGGCATGTCGCTGGATCCGTCGCTCCTCACCGGTCCGGTGGGTGCGTCTCCGGCACCGCGCCTCGGTGTGGAGGACGAAGCACCGGTCGGCCTTGCCGACTTGATCGCCCAGAACCTCGACGACTAATCATTTAGGAAGGGACCAACCCGATGAGACACCGTAGCAAAACCGTCAAACTGAAGCGCACCGCCGACCACCGTCGTGCGCTCCTCGCCAACCTGGCCTGCAGCCTGATCGAGCATGGGCGCATCCGCACGACCCTTGCGAAAGCCAAGGCTCTCCGCCCTGTGGCGGAAAAGCTGGTGACGCTCGGCAAGCGGGGCGACCTGCATGCCCGCCGCCAGGCCGTCGCCTTCCTGCGTCATAAGGACGTCGCGAAGAAGCTGTTCGAAGAAGTTGCCCCCCTCGCCAAGGATCGTCCGGGTGGTTACTGCCGCATCACCAAGTTGGGTGCGCGCATGACCGACTCCGCGCAGATGGCTGTGATCGAGTGGGTCGACGTGCCGGAAGCCGAGGAAGTCCTTGCGGACGCTCCGGAGGCTGCTGCTGAGGAAACGGCCGAGGCCAAGTCCGAGTAATCGGAAAGCGAGCGATCGTCCAAGATTTGAATCGCCCGGAGGGATGTCCCTCCGGGCGATTTTGTTTTCGAGGATGGATGAGTTTGGAAGAGTGGGAGTCGCAAAAAAAGCGGCCACAGGAAAGATCCCGTGGCCGCTGAAGGAGGTCGTGATCGGAAGGAGAGGGCCCCTTTATCCGATCACTCCGTTGAAGGTCGCGCTCGGGCGCATGGCTGCGGCAGTGAGGGCATCCACCGGTTGGTAGTAGCCACCCATTTCGACGGGCTTGCCCTGCACTGCGATGAGTTCTTCGACGATCTTGGCTTCGTTTTCCGCGAGAGCTGCGGCGACCGGAGCAAACTCGGCTTTCAATTCGGCATCGGCATCCTGCGCTGTGAGCGCCTCGGCCCAATAGAGGGTGAGGTAGAAGTGAGAGCCGCGGTTGTCGATCCCGCCAATCGAACGAGTCGGAGACTTATCGTTCTGGAGGAAGTTTCCGGTCGCGGCATCCAAGGTCTCCGCCAGCACCTTGGCTTTGGGCAGTTGGTGAACCTCAGCGAGATGTTCCAGTGAGACGGCCAAGGCGAGGAATTCTCCGAGGGAGTCCCAGCGCAGGTAATCTTCTTCTGCGAACTGCTGGACGTGCTTGGGTGCGGATCCTCCGGCACCGGTCTCGAAAAGTCCGCCACCGTTCATGAGCGGAACGATGGAAAGCATTTTGGCCGAAGTGCCCAGTTCCAGGATGGGGAAGAGATCGGTGAGGTAGTCTCGCAGGACGTTTCCGGTGACGGAAATGGTGTCGAGACCGTCCTTGATGCGCTCCAGGGACAGTTTGGTGGCGTCCACGGGTGAGAGGATTCGGATGTCCAATCCTTGGGTGTCGTGGTCTGTGAGATAGGTTTCCACCTTCTTGATCAGCTCGGCATCGTGTGCGCGGGTGTCATCGAGCCAAAAAACGGCCGGGGTGCCGGTTGCCCGGGCACGATTCACGGCCAATTTGACCCAGTCGCGGACGGGTTCGTCCTTGGTTTGGCAAGCGCGCCAGATATCGCCAGCCGCCACTTCGTGGGAGAACAGCTCCTGGCCTTCGGCGTCGACGACTCGGACGATGCCCGGAGCGGCGATTTCGAAGGTTTTATCGTGAGAGCCATACTCCTCGGCTTTTTGGGCCATGAGGCCGACGTTGGGGACCGAGCCCATGGTGCGGGGATCGAAGGCACCATGCTCTTTGCAGAACTCGATGGTAGCCTGATAGACACCGGCGTATGAATGATCGGGAATGACGGCCAGGGTGTCCTGACGCTGACCCTTTTTGTCCCACATTTTCCCGGAGTCGCGGATCATGGCGGGCATGGATGCATCAATGATCACGTCGGAAGGAACGTGGAGATTGGTGATGCCTTTGTCGGAGTTCACCATTGCCAGGTCGGGGCCAGCAGCGAGCGCCGCCTCAATGTCGGCTTGGATCTCCTGACGTTGCTCATCGGGGAGATTCGCAAGTTTTGCGGTCAGGTCCCCGAAGCCATTGTTGAGGTCGACTCCAAGGTCCTTGAAGGTGGCGGCGTGCTTGCAGAGCAGGTCCTTGAAGAAGACTTTCACGCAATGACCGAAGATGATGGGGTCGGAGACCTTCATCATGGTTGCCTTCATGTGGAGGGAAAACAGGACGCCTTCGGCCTTGGCCGCGTCGATCTGCTCCTGGAGAAAGCTGACGAGGGCGTCTTTGCTCAGACAGGTGCCATCGATGACTTCTCCGGCTTTCAAGGAAAGCCCGTCCTTGAGCACGGTGACGGAGTTGTCGGTGGCGACGTGTTCGATTCGAACCGTCGTGGCGGCGGATACCGTGGCGGATTTCTCGTTCGAGGCGAAATCGCCGGCGTCCATGGTGGCGACGCGGGTTTTGGAGTCTGAGGCCCAGGCACCCATGCGGTGAGGGTTGGCTTTGGCGTAGTCTTTCACCGCCTTGGGGGCGCGACGATCGGAGTTGCCCTCGCGAAGGACCGGGTTGACGGCGCTGCCCTTCACCTTGTCGTAGCGATCTTTGATGGCCTTTTCGGCGTCGCTTTGGGGATCATCGGGATAGGGCGGAAGTGCGTAGCCTTTCGACTGAAGTTCAGCGATGCAGGTCTTCAGCTGCGGCACGGAGGCAGAAATGTTGGGCAGCTTGATGATGTTGGCGGTCGGATCGAGTGCGAGCTTCCCGAGGAAGGCGAGGGCATCGTCGATGCGCTGGCTTTCGGTGAGGACTTCGGGGAATGTGGCAATGATCCGGCCGGCGAGGGAGATGTCGGAAAGCTCGACCTGAATCCCCGAGGAGCGGGTGAAACGCTGAATGACCGGCAGCAGGGAGTAGGTCGCGAGGGCCGGAGCTTCGTCGGTCTTGGTGTAGTGGATGGTCGGGGCGTCGGGCATGGCTAAGAATTGCTTGGCCGAGCGTTTAGGGGATGGGGCTCTGAGGGTCAAAATGAAAGGAGCGACAATCCGTCTGGGCAGCGGCTCGGGGCAGCTAGCAGGGAGAGTGCCGGGATGCTCCGAGGGTGATCGATCATGACACATCCCGGCAGTTGCCGGAGGGGAGATTGGGGCAAATGACCGCTCCTGGTCATTTCGGATCGGGCCCTCGGCAGGCCAGAAGGGCAAGCTGTCTCCATCAAAGAGACGTTTCCTAACGTTGCCAGTCTCACGATTCGAGGCTAGCGGGATGGCCATGCATGGTCGCGTTTTTCTCTTTCTCTCCTTCTTGAGCCTCGGGGCTCCTCTCCTCGCCGAAGATCAGGTCCCGGAGGTGACCACGGCGCGCTTGAGTGAGATCATGATGCGCGACGCCTGCGTGATGCCGGACCCATCCACTCAGACTTATTACCTTGTCGCCTCGGCACCCGGGGCGGCGGTTCGCGCTTACACCAGCAAGGACTTGGTGGAGTGGGAAGGACCTCACATCATTTGGGAAACGCCTCAGGAGATGTGGGGCAAGGAGGTCGACATCCGGAGTATTTGGGCACCCGAAATCCATGCCTACCGTGGGAAATACTACCTTTTTCTCACCTTTGACAGCACGGTCGAGTTCGGACCGCAGTGGCGGGATTGGGGGGCGGGTTGGGAAAATTGGCCGCCTCAGGTCCGCCGGGCTAGCCAAGTTCTGGTCGCGGACCATCCATTGGGGCCGTTTCGGGCGTTTTCCCAGGAGCCCACTTTACCTGCCGAGCGGATGACCCTCGATGGCACGCTTTGGGAAGAAGATGGGATCCCGTACATGATTTACTGCCATGAGTGGGTGCAGACCTCCAACGGCACGGTCGAGAAAGTGCAACTCACCCCCGATCTCTCGGCCACGGTGGGTGAACCGCAATTGTTGTTCCGCGGCAGTGAAGCCGTGTGGAATCGGGCATCCCCTGAGCACGGATGCTACGTGACCGATGGGCCCTGGATTTACCAGGCAGATTCAGGAGCTCTCTACATGCCGTGGTCGAGCTTCAGTGCCACCGGCTACACGGTGGGAGTGGCGGTCTCGGAATCGGGGCGACTTGAGGGGCCTTGGGTGCAGCGCCCCGAACCGCTGTACACGGCTGACGGTGGCCACAGCATGCTTTTCAAGCGCTTCGATGGTCAGTTGATGATGGCGCTCCACACCCCGAATGGAGGGCCGCTGACGCGCATCCGGTTGTTTGAGATCGAAGACACCGGATCGACCTTGAGGGTGACCGCACCGTTTCCGGCAGAGTGAAACCCCAAGCTGGAGGTTACCCAGTTGGGGGAGCTTTCTTGAACTGTCACGAGTGGATGGGGACGTTTGAATGGTCCCCATGACTGGGCAGTGGCAGATCCTCGGACTGGTGGGGTTTTCCCTATCCGCGTTCGCGGCGGTGGACGACGGTAGCGTGACGCTGAGCGAACGCGGCGACGAGGTGATTTTGGAGAACTCCAAGGTGGAGGTGACGATCGACAAAAGGCAGTCGACGATCACTTCCATGCGGTTGGGGCGGCATGAATTGGTCGGTGGGAAACCGATCTATTACAGCATGGGGGGTGGGCGCTCGTATCGTCAGCCCGGCGGAGCGGCGTTTCGAATCGTGGAGGAATCGTCTGAGGTGGCTCACGTCGCGTTTCTCCAGAAATGGAAACCGGGGACGCCCCAGGCGGTGGATATTGAAGTGCACTACGCTCTCACCCCCGATGAATCCGGTGTGTACACCTACGGGATTTTGAGTCATCCAGCCGATTATCCGGACAGCGGGGTGGGCGAGTGGAGGATGGTTTGGGGGATGCCCAAGAAGAATGATCGGGAGTGGCTGATGGAGAAAATCCGGGTGGACGAACTTCGTGCCTGGGAAATGCCCTCGCCGGTGGACCTTGAGAAAGCCAAGCCCACCGGCATCAAGGAGATCATCCAGATCCTTCGAGGTCCACGTGCCGGCACCTTCGATTGCAAATACGACTTCAATCTCGAATACCACACGGTGGGTTGCTGGGGCCATGCCAGTGACAAAAACCGGGTGGGAGCATGGGTGGTTTTAGGGAGTCATGAATTCTTCAATGATGGCCCTACCAAGCAGGATCTTTCCTCCGCTTCGGGGATCATCCACATCCACTTCGGCCGCAATCACTACGGCGGGTCTGGGACCCAGTTGAAACAAGGGGAAGCGTGGAGAAAGATCTACGGCCCCTATCTTCTTTACGGCAATGAAGGGGGCAATGCGGATCAGCTATGGGATGACGCCCGGAACAAGGCCGCCGCGGAGCGAGCCAAGTGGCCCTATGCCTGGGTGAAGGATGCGGAGCTCTACCCGCCTGCGGATGCGCGGGGGAGCGTGAGCGGACGCTTGGTCTTGCGGGATGCCCTCCACCCGAATCTCACGGCAGCAGGGGCATGGGTCGGACTCGCTCAGCCCGAGCCGGGAGGAAACTGGCAGAATGAGTCGAACCACTATCAGTATTGGACCAAAGCCGGATCCGATGGGTCATTCTCCATCCCTCACGTCCGCCCAGGGGATTACACTTTCAGTGCTTTCGTCGATGGCGTCGTCGAAGAATTCGAGATCCGTGGGGCGAAGGTCCAAGCCGGAGAGAACCAGACTGGAACCTTGGAATGGGAGGTGCCCCATCTCGGCCGGAAGCTCGCCTGGGAAATTGGAGTGCCCAATCGCCGTGCCGACGAATTCCGAGGCGGTGATGACTATTTCCACGGCTACGTTTGGTCTTCTTTTTCTGAGAAATGGAAGAATCCGTTGGTCTACACGATTGGAAAATCCCGCCCGGACACCGACTGGAATTTTGCGCAAGGGGCCTACCTCAAGGGTGACGAGTGCCAGCGCTGGCCGTGGGAGGTGAGGTTTCAGCTGGATGAGGTTCCCAAGGAAGGGACCGCGAGGTTGGTGTTCGCGTGGGCGTCCACGGATGCGGCGCGGATGGAGGTTGCCATGAACGGGCAGCGAATCGCCCGTTTCTACCCGAAGGTCTCGGGTGGCAACGCGTTGCTCCGGGAGGGCATCCACGCCAAGTATGGATACGACCTGATCGACTTTCCGGTGGAGCATCTCAAGCGTGGCACCAACCGATTGGAGTTGGTCCAGGCCCGGACCAACGGTGCTGCCTGCCATGTGATGTACGATTACGTCGCTTTGGAACTCCCCTAACTGCCGCTGGATCTCGACGAGCCGTGATCGGGGGATGGCCAGGGGGGCGTGGACAGCATCCATGGAGCCCCCGTTGTTTTGGCGTTTCGGTCGAGAATCTCGATGCGTCCCCGGTGTCCGGACATCCTCGACCCTCCCATGGGATCCGTGGGGATTTACGGGGTGATCTTCACTGGCTGTTTAGGGGAGGGAGCCGACGCCTCCTCTTACTTGACCCAGGGAAGGTGCTTCACCTGAAAGCGATGCTCACCCGGTTTCAGCAAGAGAGTGCGCTCGTTTCCAGAGGTGCCCAATTCGACCCGTTGATCGTAACGAGTCACCTGCAATCCTTCGCTGGCTGGCAGGCACAAGGTCGCCGTGCAATTCGCGGGCACGCTGGCGAAGATTTCGATGCCCTGAGCCGTCTTCCGCCACCCACTGCGGGCCATGCCTTGGGGGGTTTCCAGTTGGGCGGAGGCGTGCTCAAGGGGGCCACCGGGGCGCGGGCGCACAAAGAAATGCTGGTATCCCGGGTGCTCGGGATCCGGAGCCAAACCCGCGATGCGTTCATACATCCATTGGCCGATGGCTCCGTAGGCGTAGTGGTTGAAGGAATTCATTCCGGCATCCCCGAAGCCATCTTCGTGGCTATAGCTGTTCCAACGTTCCCACATGGTGGTGGCCCCTTGGTGGATCGAGTAGAACCATGAAGGATAGGTTTCCTTGAACAAGGCGGCATAGGCGAGATCGGTGCGCCCAAAGCGGTCGAGCACCGGTGCCAGCAGGGGAGTGCCGAGGAAGCCGGTGCGCAGGTGCCCCTCGGAGATTTCCAACAACTTCGCCAAATGAGTGACGGCTAGAGGGCGAACTTCTTCAGGGAGGAGGTCGAACCCGAGGGCCACCAGGTAGCCGGTTTGCGTTTCCACCGGGGTGGTCAATTTGCCTTGGGCGTCGAAGAACTTCGCGGTGAAGGCCTGGGCGATTTCATCTCTCAACTGCTCCAGCCGCTTCGCCTCATCATCTTTCCCGAGTACCCGCGCCGCTTTGGCGGTGAAATCAGCGGAGCGGGCAAAGTACGCCGTGCCTAAGAGATCCTTGGGCGTATCCGCCTTCGAGTCCTGATTGAGCGGATAGGGTTGCAACCAGTCGCCGTAAGCCGTGATGTCGACGATGCCATCATGAGCCTGATTCGCATAGTAGCCGACCCAGCGGCGCATCATGTCGAAATTCTCCTCCAGGAGCGTGGGGTCGCCCGTGCGCACATACAGCTCCCACGGAATCACCGTTGCGGCATCCGACCAGCCGGGGCCGCCACAGTGATCTTCGAGAATGTTCGGAATCACATTGGGGATCGATCCATCTTCGTGTTGGTCGAGTCGCATGCTTTCCAGCCAGCTGGCGAAGAATGCGTGGACGTCTGCATTGAAGATCGCGGCAGGAGCGAAAACCTGAGCATCACCGGTCCAGCCAAGCCGTTCATCGCGTTGCGGGCAGTCGGTCGGGATGTCGACAAAGTTGCCGCGGAGTCCCCATTGAATGTTGCTCTGCAGTTGCTTCAACAGGGCGTGGGAGCTCTCGAAGCTTCCTTTCCAGCTGAAGTCGGAGTGCAGCACCTCCGCTTTGACCCATGATGTTTCAGGATGGGCCCCTTCAGGCAAGCCACTCAGCTCGACATATCGGAAGCCGTGAAAAGTCAAACGTGGATGCCATTCGACGGTGCCATCGATGGCTGCGGTGTAGGTATCCGTCGATTTCGCACTGCGGTAGTTATCGGTGTAAAGTGTTCCATCCTTCTGCAGCATTTCCGCGAAGCGAATGGTCACGGTTTCTCCGGCCTTCACCGGGAGACGCAGTTTCGGCCATCCTACGAGGTTCTGGCCGAAATCGAAAACAAACCGGCCTGGGGTGGGCTCATTCACCGACACGGCGGGCAGTTCCCGGTCGATGCGCACGGCTTGGTGACGCTTGGGAGCGATCGTGATCGAATCGCCGACGGGGGATGTGGTGACTCCCCGCCATTGGGCGCTGTCGTATCCGGGTTGGTCCCAACCTGTCAGTTCCTTGCGGGCATCATAGGTTTCGCCATCATAGATGCCGGAGAAGCGAAGGGGGCCATCGGCAGTGGCCATCCAGCTATCATCGGTTACCAAAGTGGTGCGCTTGCCATTCTCATCCGTGATCTCGAGTTGCAGGAGCAACTCGGGATTGTGCAGCCCGGAGGCGTGTTGATCTCTCCAGCCGAGTCTTCCTGCATACCAGCCTTCGCCGAGGATGACTCCCAGGGCATTGGTGCCCTCGCGAATTTGCGCGGTCACATCATAGGTGAGGGATTCGAGTTTTTCCGTGTAAGGCGTCCAGCCGGGGGCGAGGTAGTCATTGCCAATTTTGGCACCATTCAAGTGCACCTCGAACAACCCGCGGGCGGTCACGTGGAGGCGGGCTTCGGCGATCTTCCCGGCGACGCCAAATTCTTTCCGGAGATACTCCGGAACAAAGGGGGGAACGGGAGCTGGCGGGGCACCGGTCGCCAAATCATAGGCTTGGTTTTCCGGGACTCGAACCTCGATGGTTTCTCCATTCCGAGCGTATTCCAGATGCAGCTGCTTCACCACTCCATACAATGGATCGCCTCCCGCCAACTCGTTGCCGGAACGAACAGATGTCTGGCCGGCGGCGAGGTTTTGACGGAGTTTGTCGGTCACATCGACCGCTTGATCAGGATGGCCGTCGGGCTCGTAGCGCGCGGAACGGATCGTGATTTTGGGTAATTCGGCGGCGGCGGGAGGAGCCATGCGAATCCATTGTGCCTGCCAATCCGAAGGGTGGAGGAGGCCGAGTTCAAAACCGGTGGGGGCACTCCATGCGGAGACGGCATCCGCACCGTCCCATAATTGTACCTGCCAGTAAACTTTCTGCCGGGAGCCGAGCGGTTTTCCCGCATAGGCCACCCAAGCATTGGTGGAGGAATCGACCTTTCCGCTGTCCCACAAATCCGCGTCATTCGGCAGTTTTTCTGGGGAACTGGCGGCCACGATCCGGTAGGCCGCCTGCATGCCTTCGGCCGCACTGGCAGGGACTTTCCATGAAAATCGAGGTGTGGCGTCGTAGAAGCCGATGGGTTCCACGAAGCCTTCGCTGACGCGAAGGTCATAGGCAGGGTCGGCGGCCAGCAGGGCCCACGTGGTACTGGCAAAAGTCAGAAAAAGGGAACGCATGAAGGAACTGGGTTTTCTTTCCCCAGCATACGCCGCTCGGCGCCCATGCTGTCAGATGAATTCTGTCAGCCTATCGAGTCAATTCGGCCGCAGCCCATAGCATGGCGGCCTGTCCGTGGAGGTCGCCAGTCGCTCTCGGGCGCTCAAGGTAAAACTCTCGGCTTGGGCCCTTGTCGGTGCCGATACAGACGCCTCGCAACTGACCATTGGGTTCAAGGTCTTCCACGAGAGCCAACCACGCCTTGCGCGCGGCTGGACCGTAAACTTCCGCATCGAGCCATTGGTTTTTCACACCTGTCGCGAAAGCAAAGGTGAACATGCCCGTTCCGGAGGTTTCCTCCCAGGATTCGGGATCGTCGAGCAATTGTCGCCACCGTCCGCTCTCCGCCTGGCAGGCGAGCAGAGCCGCCATCATGGTTCGGTAGCCGAGGAGCAACTCCGCCCGATCGGGGTCGTTCTGAGGCATCGAACGCAGCACTTCCGCCAAGCCCACGGCCACCCATCCATTGCCGCGGCCCCAGTAGAAACGCGAATCCGGACCGTGATAAAATAGTCCGTTTGGCTGTTGGAGCTTAGCAAGATAGGCCCGCAATGCCCGGCTCGCGTGGTGGAGGTAGTCGATCTTGCCGCTCGCTCGGTAAGCTTGAACCTGGAGAATCGGGATCATGTACATGTCGTCGATCCAGTAACGAGCCTCGGTCGTGATGCCATCTTCGGTGGTCGTCTCCCATTGGGCATTGGCGAAGCTCAGTCCCAACTCCAAACAGCGGGGATCGCCATTCATCGTGAAAATCTCCAAGGGCAAGGTGCCGAACATGCGGTAGTCCACATGCGCGCTGCGATTGATATGCTGTGCGAGATCTCCCGACACGTAGGGTTCGAACTTGGCAATCAAGGCTGCGGAGAGTTCGGGATCTTCCGCTTCATGTGCCAAGGCCAGGGCGCCATACCAGGCACAGATTTCCGGGTAAATCACTCCGAGGTGGGCCTTGGCGGGCTGCGTTTGGTAGCGGAATTCTCGCGTGAGGAAATCTTCGGCCAGGGTCTTACCAACTTTGGATGGCTCGGCTCCTTGAGGCCAATGGTCGAGTGGTCCAGCTTTCCCGATACCCAGCATCCATCCGGTCCAAGCGAGCACCATCCATGACAAGCATCTCATCTGCCCGTATTGAAGATTCAGCCACCGTTCTTGCTCAATCCCTCGAACGGGGCAGTTGAAGCCTCAGTGACGGGCCCATGGGCGAGCCTTCCGGTCGGAAGGCTGGAGCGTGAACGAGGGGCTCGCGGGAGAGACTCTGAATTCTACTCGAACCGGCCAATCAAGGCTCGGCCTTGCCGACCCCGGTGAGCAGGTAGACTGCGAACGAACCGAGCCAGTGATCCCCTTCGTAGTGGCCGCTTCCGATCCAGCGGAGTCCTGCCTCGGTGTGAGCTTTCGCGGCGGCTTCGAGAACGTTTCGTCGAGGATCGGTGTCATCAAGGGCCGATACGATCCCTCGCATGGTCCAGGCCCGACTGAGATTGAGACCAGCGAGGTGGATGAGGTGTCCATCGGAGGGGTCGCTGACGGTGACGGGAGTCAGAAGATTTCCGGCCTGCCCTTCGGCGAGATGAGGAAAGTAATCCTGGAGCCAGGAGCTGAAGGTCTCGGGAGGTAGGACACGACGCATCAGGTCGGCAACGTTGAGCCCTGGTGAAAAGAAGTCGTTGCCCGACGGTTCGTAGGCCACGGGGTAGTCCCGGTCTTTGCCATAAAACTGAAGAGCGCGGGTCCGTACCAACTCCGCCAGTTCGGAATCTTCGGTCAGTTGGGCGTAATCCCACATTTGAGCGAGGGGAAAGGACGACTCGGGATGGAAGCCACAGCGAACCGGCCAATCCAGTTTGGGCAGGTAGTCTTTGGCATTGCGGACGATGACTTTCTCAAGCGGGGCGTAGCGTTGGGCCCATGATTGGGCGAGTGGATCGTCCCAAGTGCGGAGTTCGGCAGCAAGCCGGAGGGCCCATGCCCACCCATACATGCGCTCGAAGCTCCGATTGTCCTTCTCTTCGAAGTAAGCCGCCTCTGCGGCCAGGGCATCGGCAGTGAATCGATGATCGAGCAGGTCTCGAACGGTGGGGGCGAAGTCGGCATCGGGGAAGAGCTTGAGAAGTCGAACCAAGGTCCAGTGGCCGTGCACGGAAGAATGCCAATCGAAGTGGCCGTAGAACACAGGATGCATTTGGCGGGGAGTCCGCAGGTCCTCAGGTCCGGTGGTGACGTGACTGGTTTTGTTGGGGAATTCGCGGTCGATGCCTGAGCGGGCGAGTTCCACGAAACCGTTGGCTTGCTCGAGGGTCATGGGCGTTTCCTGGGCCAGGGTGGTGCCTGCGACGACAGCCGCGAGGGCGATTTGACGGATCATGGGAGCAACCAATCCTGCGGAGGGGGAGGGAGGAAAGCCGGAAAATGCCGCCATTTCGGGCCCGAGCATGAGGGCGGGTCGAGGTGCTGAGCCTCAAAGCCGTTGGATTCGAAGTCCCCTCCGGAAAGGGGGTGAGCCCCGTTTCAAAATGGACGGATGAAGATCGTCAGCTTCCGTGAGGCGTGTTAGAGAGCGCTTGCATGATCGAGCGACTTTTCAGGCTGCGGGAGCACGGATCGACACCGGCTCGGGAGGTGTTAGCGGGATGCACGACCTTTGCCGCGATGGCTTACATTTTGGTGGTGAACCCGGCGATCCTGGCGGATGCGGGCATGCCGAGGGCGGCGCTGGTGACGGCAACGGCGGTGGGCGCTGCGATGGCGACTTTATTGATGGCCCTGCTGGCAAATTTGCCTCTCGCGATGGCGCCGGGAATGGGGATCAACGCCTTCTTTGCCTATGCGGTATGTGTGGGAATGGGCATCCCCTGGCAGAGTGCGCTTGGTTTTGTGTGCCTGAATGGGGTGATCTTCCTAGCGTTGTCGGTGGGAGGGGTGCGGAGGAAGATCGTCGAGGCGATTCCTCTGCCATTGAAGGCGGCAATTGCTGCTGGGATCGGGTTGTTCATTGCCTTCATCGGTTTGAAAAACGGCGGTTTGGTGGTGGCGAATCCAGCCACTTTTGTGAGCCTTGGGGATTTGACGTCGCCTCCCGTGGCATTGTTTGCAGTGGGGGTTTTGCTGACTTGCGGCTTGGTGGCGCGCCGGACTCCTGCCGCGATTTTGATTTCTGTGGGTGTGCTCGCGGTGATCGGCCTGTGGGTTCCGAATGGTCAAGGGGGCCGGGTGACTCAGCTGCCGGAGACCTGGGTTTCCCTGCCGGCTTCGATCGAGCCCGTGTTCCTGAAATTGGATTTTGGATACGTGCTCCGAGAACCGCTTCGGGCTCTTCCGGTGATTCTCACGCTGTTGCTGGTCGATTTGTTCGACAATATCGGAACGTTGATCGGGGTGACCAAGCGTGCCGGATTGATGAATGCGCAGGGGGAAGTGCCGCGATTGCAACGGGCTCTGACGGCGGACTCCTTGGCGGCGATCCTTTCGTCGCTGCTCGGCACGTCGACCGTGGTGAGCTACATCGAGAGCGCCACAGGAGTGCAGGCGGGGGGACGGACGGGGCTGACCGGGGTCACCGTAGCCGTTTTGTTTCTCCTGGCCTTGTTCCTAACGCCCATTTTGCTGGCCATCCCCGGGGTGGCGGTGGCGCCCGCGTTGGTGGTGGTGGGAATCCTGATGTTTGAAAGCATGGGGGAGATCGACCTGAAGCGGTTCGAACTCGCCGCTCCGGCGGTTCTGACGGTGATCGGCATGCCCTTTACCTTCAGCATCAGCACCGGGATGGGAATGGGGCTGATCGCCGCCGTGGTGGTTTCGCTGGTCAGTGGTCGGGGACGGGAAAACCTGACGCCCTTCACCTGCGGGTTGGCAGGGGTGTTCCTGCTCCATTTTCTCGAGCCGTGGTGGTTGCGGCACGGTGGGTGAAAAAAGTCCGTCGTCGTGCGGTGGATCCTGTTCGTCCTTGGAGGGTCGAACGAACAGGAGGAACAAGCCAAGATGAGTGAGCACCACGATCAAAGTGGCGCCGAGGCCGATCCAGATGGCGGGGCTCATGGGCTCGATGACAGCAGTCCTCATGGTCGGGGTCACGAGGGGAGCAAGTCATGGGGCAAGCCCTCTGGGCTTCAGGGGAGAGTCATGCGAAAGGGCGATGCCGGGAGGCCAGCGCCATTGATGAGGTTTGCGTCCGGAACTGCCGCCCAGCCGTAGCGAACCGAGACGGGGTTCGCCACTTCAGGGCTGGAAAGGCGAAGTTGATTACCGTCAATGGATCCCGTGGCCGGGTGAAAGCTCCCGTCGGATCCGGCAAGTTCGAATCCCTTCAGGGGTCCGCCTAGGGCCTTGAGACCGGCAGCGTGGTCAAACTGGAGCACGAGTTGCGAGCCATCCGCCTTGAGAGTCTTGGCAACGGGGCCTGAGTATTCGAGGGGATCGTTGTAGGCGAGGGCTCGTGCGGCGAGGGCGAGGCGCTCACCCACCGGGGCTTTGGCCGCGGGGTGGATGTCTTTGGCATCGCCAACGTCGGTGGTGACGATGAGGGCGGTGAAGGGGGTTTCCTGAACGGTTTGGTACTGCGCTTCTCGGAGTTCAGGAGACATGCGCTCGTTGGGTGCGATTTGGACGACGAGAAAGGGCATGTCGGGCTGTTTCCACTGGTCGCGCCAATCGGCGATGAGGTTGGGGAGGAGTTGGCGATAGAGCGCGGGATGAGGGTTGTTGGATTCTCCCTGATACCAAAGGACTCCCTTGATGGGGAAGGGAGGGAGAGGTGCGATCATCCCGTTGAAAAGAACCGAAGGGCGGTCGATTTCACGACGCGCTGCCGGGATGTCGGTCGAGCCTTCCATTTTCTGAAGGCGTTGGATGGCCTCTTGGCTGGTCCAGGCTTCGGCAAGGGTGCCGCCCCAGGCGGAGTGGATGATGCCCACGGGGACGTCGATGGCGGAAAGTAGGCTGCGACCGAAGAAGAAGCTGACCGCTCCGAATTGTGGCGCGGAGGAGGGGGAACAAACGGCCCATTCTCCGATCTCGACATCGTCCAGCGGACGGTCACTGAGGCGGTGGCCGAGGTGAAATTCTCGAAACTGAGGGAGTTCGGCGGTCGCCGCAGCTTCACGCCAGCCGAGGATGGGTTTTTGCCCACCGCGGGGGCCGAGTTGGCGTTCCATGTTCGATTGCCCGCTGGCCAGCCAGACGTCTCCGACAAGAAGGTCGTGGACGGCGAGATGACGGTTGCCGGAGACTTCGAGCGTTTGGCCCTCGGCGTTGGCCGTGAGGGGGCGGAGATCGACTTGCCAATGCCCGTCGGCTTGGGCGGTGGTGGTGTGACTCTGGCCTGCAAAGCGGACGGTGATGGAATCGCCCGGTGTGGAGACTCCTAGGATGGGCACGGCGACATCGCGCGGAAGCACCGCATGGTCGGAGAATAAGCGGTGAAGTCGCAGCAGGGTCGCTGAAGGTTCTGCGGCGCCGCTGAGGGAGAGGGCGACCGTTTCCGCCATGATGCCGGCACCTTCGCTGTTGGGGTGGACGCGGTCGGGAATGAGGTCGTCCTTGCCTTCAAGCGGAGCATGGAGGTCGATGAGATCGATCTGGAGGTCGTGAGCAATGCGGTCGATGATGGCGATTTCTTCCTGCACGGCCGGCTCGTTGATGCCGAAGTTGCCTTCGCCGATGACAGGGATGGGGCGACAGACAAAGATGCGGGGCTGGGATGTGAGCTTTTGGAAGACGGCGACCAGATCGCGGTAGTCTTTTTCGAATTGCTCTTTGTGGACCCAGTTGTGCGGCTTGGTGTCGTTGGCTCCGAGGAGGATGATCACCGCGTCGGGAAGGAAGTTCCGCGCTTGCTGAAGTGTGGGTTCTTTCCAGTAGGGACGATCCCCTGATCGCATCAGAGTGCGTCCGCTGAGGCCGAAGTTGCGAACGGTCCAATTGTCCCCCAGCAAGTCCTGAAGTTGGGCTGGGTAGGTGCGACCATTGGTGATGCCAGAGCCGAAAGTGATGCTGTCGCCGATGCAGGCAACGCGGACGGGTTCAGTGAATTTTGTGGGGTCGAGCGGCGCGGCAGTGACCTGCAGAGTCAGGAATAGGGCGAAGAGAAACGTGAGGAGGCGCATGTGGGCTTCTGGGATCGGGTTGCCTTAGGGCTACTGTCCAGGGCGCGGGCTGTCGATGGACATCTCCGATCGAGTTTCAGGGGCCTCAGATGGCCAGAGAATTTCCGTTTCAAACCTGCCATCCGGGGAAGGGCGTGCTGAAACCGTGCCGCCGAGGAGGTGGACGCAAGCCCGGACGATGGACATGCCGAGGCCGGAGTGTCCGGTGCGGGTGTGCGCTGCGTCTTTCTGCCAAAAGCGCTCGAAGACATGCTCGAAATCGGTGGCATCCCATCCGGGTGCGGGATTGGAAATTCGGAAGTGGTGGGGGCTGGCGTCGATCTGGAGGTCCGTGCCTTGAGGAGCGTGGGCAAGCGCGTTGCCGATCAGGTTTTGAAGGATCGTGGACCAGAGCACGGGGTCCGTGTTGAAAGGGCCCTCGGTGATGCGTGTGGCGAGGCTCATTTCCCGTTTTTCGGCGAGCGGCTGGAAGCGCTGGAGTTGGGCTTGAATGGAGGGGCCCAGAGGCAGGATTTCACGATGGATGGGCTGGCGTCCGGAATCGGCACGGGCAAGCAGGGAAAGCTTTTCGAGCAGGGCTTGCATTTCATCGCTCACCTTGACGATCTCGGCACAGCGCTGGGGGGTGGCCTCTTCGGGAAATAGGGTGCCCAGTTCGGCGAGGCTGCGGATCTCAGCTAGGGGAGTACGGAGTTCGTGGGCAGCGTGGCTGCTGAAGCGGCGCTCGCGATCAAAGGAGCTTTCGAGACGGGTGAGCCAGTCGTTGAGCCCGTGAGCAACAGGGGCGAGCTCGCTGGGCATTTGAGAAAGGGATAGGCGCTGGTGGAGGTTGCCGGGGTGAATGGCTTCGACGTCGTCGGCGAGCTGATGGAGAGGTTTGAGCCCACGGCGGAGTCCGAGCCGAATCAGCGGCACCATGAGGATGAGGGCCGCGGCGCCGGCAATGGTGAGGACCGTGGCCAGGAGCGCGAGCTGGAAATGCATGCCGGAGGTGGGACTCGCGACAATGAGGTAAAGGTTTTGGAAGCGCTTCTTTTTGTCGTCTTTTGGGTAGAAGGTTTGGACGTAGAAGCGCGCCCGCCGACCGTCACCCAGCCGAGCCGCGAAGATGCGGGCAAGGTCATCATGGGGAGGCGCGAC
The DNA here is from genome assembly GCF_014201715.1 of Haloferula luteola. Taxonomy (GTDB): domain Bacteria; phylum Verrucomicrobiota; class Verrucomicrobiia; order Verrucomicrobiales; family Akkermansiaceae; genus Haloferula; species Haloferula luteola. Next base: position 160,003 of record NZ_JACHFD010000010.1, on the reverse strand, counting down.
TCGCGAATCGGAGGAAATGCGAAACGCCCCATTCTCCAAGGATGGAGAGCGGAGAAAGAGCTGATCGCTCAGTCGGCGGATCTCGAAGTAATCTTCACCGCCGGTGCCGAATCCGGCGAAGTTCTGCACGGTGAGGTCGATTTCGAAATCACCGTCGTCGATTTCCGAGGCGGTGATGAGGGCGCTGGCCTTGGCGCGGAGCGTTTCGTCGAATTGATGCTCCAGTAAGCCATGCATGGCGATGAAGACGCCGAGACCCGTGCCCACGAGTAGCGAGCCGACGGCGAGGCAGAGGAGGAGGGTGAGCCGGCGGCGGATGGAAATCATCATTCGAGAACGTAGCCGAGACCCCGCCGGGTGTGAATCAAGGGAGGGGTGCCGGGCGGAGAAAGTTTTTTACGGAGCGAGTAGATCGCTGCGTCGACGGCGTTACTGAGCGGGCCACTCATCTCGCCATAGAGGTGGTGTTCGATTTGTTCGCGGCTGAAAATTTGTCCGGGGCGTCGAACGAGGAGCTCCAACAACGAAAGTTCGCGGGCAGTGAGGCTTAAGGGAACCCCATCGCGTTTCACGGTGCGGGAGCCCGTGTCAAAGACCAGGGGTCCAACTTCGAGGACAGGATCGGGCTGGTCATAGCGACGTCGAACGAGGGCCTCGAGGCGGGCGACCAGTTCTTCGAGGGCAAAGGGTTTGGTGAGGTAATCGTCGGCTCCATGCCGGAGGCCCTGAACTTTGTCTTCGAGGTCGTCGAGAGCCGTGAGCAAGAGCACAGGCACCTTGATTTGATCGCGACGCCAGTCGCGGAGGACGGAAAGTCCGTCCTTTCCGGGGAGCATGCGATCGAGCACCACGGCATCGTAGGAGGTGAAGCGCGCCATCGATTCGCCCTCCAAGCCATCGGCAGCAACATCGACGGCATGACCCATGCGCGTGAGGGCCTTTTCCAAGGTTTCACGGAGGCGCGGCGCGTCTTCGACGATGAGCAATTTCATGGAGATCGGGGCGAACATAGGCCGGAGGCGGACGGCGTCCACCTCTGGCGAAGGGAGAAATTCAGGAGGAAAATCAATCGTCGTGTTCCTCGGTTTCTCGCAGGACGCGACCGGTGGAATCGGTGATCAATTCAAGGTCGGGACGGCCGCGTCGATCGATCTCCAGATGATAGGTCACTTTGCCGTCGGCAGTTTCCATGTCGACGTCGTCGAGGTGGCCCTCGCGTTCTGCTGCCAGAGAGGTGGCGAAGGCAGGGAGCTGGTCTTTGGGCAGATCCTCGCGAGTTTTGACGAGGGTTCCATTGCCCAGGACGTGGATGGCGAGGTCGAGATCACGGGGCAGTTCGACTTCGGCGATGTAGATTTCGCGGTCGCCAATGGCGATGTGTTCGACCTCTTCGATGATGCCCTCACGGGCGTGGGCTTCGATGGTGGCCCGAACTGGTGCCGGGCAGGCATCGAGACGAAGTTCGTGGCCATGATCATCGGCACGAGCAAGAACTGGGATGAGAAGAGCGGAAGTGAGGATAAGATGGAGTTTCATGGGATCAATGGATTGTATGTTGTTTGTTGTTGGAGGGTGAAAGATGGGGGGTGGGAAAGAGTGCGTTCTAACGATGGACGAGAAGGGCGAGAGGCTCGCCCGCGAGAAGACTGTCAAAGATGACGAGGATCTTGATGTGCTCAGGGGTATCTTCGAGGACCAGCAAGCCTTCTGCTTTTCCGCCATTTTCCGGGAGGGTCCCGAGGGTGGTGGTGGAATCACGGCCATCCCAGAAGAGCAGATCAAAACGCGTGTCGGGTAGGGAGATGGCGCTCTCTGGGATCTTTTTGCTCGGGGGAGCACTGGCGTTTCCTGAAACGAGGATGAAGCCTCCTTCGACGGCCACGATTTCACGAATGCCTCGACCGGCGCCGAGAGGCACACGGTGCACCGTCAAAGCCGTTGCTTTCTGGGTGAAAGCGGCATCGGCCGGTAGCTCAAGAACGAGCCCGTCGCCATCCAGGTTGGGAGCTCGGAGGCCGATGAATAGCTGGCCTTCACGAGCGGTGAGCCCCTCAATGTTGAGCCCGTTGTGCTGGAGAGGTTGGTGAAGAAAGGGGCGGAGCAGAGCGGTTTGCCGAATCCATGGTTGGAGCGAGGCACGCTGCATGGCATCGAGCTGGAGGGTGCCGTTCGAGGAGTCGGCTGGGATGCGGAAAATCGAGAGTCGGTCGGGTTGAAGATCTCCCTTTTTCTTTCCCACTCCATGGGAGCCGGTGACGTAGTAGGCGGAGGTGGTAGGGCTCCAGGCAATGCCTTCAATGTCGACTTCCGTTTTGTCGTCGGGAGTGGGGACGGGCAAGGCCACCGGGCGTCGAGATTCGATCCGATAGGCAGCCGCATCGATCACGCCCGGCTGGACATGATACATCTCGTCGCTGCCGACGAGCAATTGGGTCGGGGTGGCCGCGGCGAGGGCGCTGAGGTCGAGTGGATTTTCGAAGCCTGCCAGATGCCACGGTTCATCGAGGATCTCCATGCGGAATCCTGAAGCGGAGGCGGCGGCGACCGTGAGCGCGGCGGCGAGGGGAAGGTGAAACCGTTTCATGCCCTCGATCTACCCCGTGAAGATGACGGGAAGATGAGGGCGGTAGAGAAATCTTATCGGCGACACACTGCGCCAGCGGACCAGCAGTCTTCATCCATCAGCCAAACGGCGCTCGCATGTTGAATTTCCTGCTGGCGGAGCTTGAAGATCTGTTGCCGGCGATTGATGCGATCGAGGTCCTCAAAGCACGGTGTGGAATCTTGGTTTTCAAGACCCTCGGCCTGGGCCTGGGCATCTTTCATCTCGCGCCAATGCTGGATGAGCGATCGGACTTCATTGCGAATGGAGGAGGTCTGGAGGGTGGCGGCAGGTGCTTGCTTGTCGGATCGGACAAGGTCGTTGATTTTTTCCTGAACGATCCGAGTTCCCGGAATCGCGGGAGCGCTCGAGTCGTGACCTTTACGGAGCAGGGCCACAAGTTCCTTGGACCGGTTCAGGTGGCACCAGCGCTGCCACTCGGTGAGGTCGGGTTGACGGACATTGTCGTAGGTGGGGAAGCTCGACTTGTCTTTGACGAAGTGGACGTCGTGATACTCGGCATCAAAGAAGTTGCGGATTTCCCCCAACCACTTCTCGCGTTCGTTGCGAAGTTGGCCACGCCAGGCATCGAAGGCAGAAACGAGCTTGGGATCCGAACCTTCGGGCGGAGAAGTGGAATTGACCCGGGAGAGTTCGCGATCGATCAACTCTCCCATGCGAAGCATCTGGTGGAGCTTCACTCGTTCTTGCCGCATCTCAATCTCCGCATCGACGGAGGTCACCGTATCTTCCCAGACATTGCCTTCGATTTCGTGGGAAAGATTCTTAATTTTGCCGAGCGAAGCCAATTGTTTGGGCAGTTGGGTCGCGGGCGTGCGGATGGATTCAAGGAGCGCGTCGGGCTTGAAGACATCTCCGATGGAGAGGTCGACGGCTCCTTTGATCTCCTCGGTCATCTCGCGGACGACGGGTTTCTTCTTCTTCGCTTCTTGGTATTTCGAGCGCGCGGCGACAAAGCTGGGATTGCGCTTCTCCATCAGTTTGTCGGCCTCGCTCCAACGCATTTCGACTGTTTGGAAGGGCGATTGTGCCTTCACCTCCTGGGCATAGCGGTTGCCCTCGACGCGCGCATGTTCGGTCACCGACTCTTCGACGCGCTGCTGAACGCAGCCGGATGCCGCCACCAGCACCACGGCCATGGATGACATGGGAAAGACCTTCACCCACGCCCATACGATGACGGAGCCGATGTCTTTCGGAAAAGTTGAACAATGACGGGAACAGTTTCGCCATTTTCCGGAAGACTCGGTGGAGAAAGATGGTTAGAAGCGTGACCGATGATCGATGAATTGGAGGGTCAGCTGGAAGCTTTTGAAATGGATGATGCGGATGCGTCATTTCCGTTCAGTGCCCGATTGGCGCGGGATGCCGGGTGGTCGAGGCCTTTCGCGAAGAGGGCCATTCGCGAGTACAAACGATTTGTGTGGTTGGCGATGCGCGCCGGGCATCCGGTGACGCCCTCCGAGGAGGTGGATGAAGTGTGGCATCTTCATTTGTGCTACACCCGATCCTATTGGGATGAGATGTGTGGAGAAATTCTCGGGAGGCCGCTTCACCACGGTCCGACCCGCGGAGGTGACAAGGAAGATGACAAGTTCGCCGACTGGTATCAGCGGACTTTGGAGAGCTATCGCCACCATTTTTGCGAAGAGCCCCCGGCGGATCTATGGCCATCGGTAGATGAACGTTTTCGTCGGCGACCCCTGCGTCGAGTGGATTTGACGGAGCACTGGGTGATTTCCCGCCGTCAGGCGCGTCTTGCGCTGGGAGTGATCGGGCTCACGGGGATGGCGGTGGTTTTGGCCAGCTGCATGGGAGCGATGGGGACGACCCTGCACGCCGATTTGGGGTGGGTCATCGTGATCGTCTTCATTCTGTGCATCGTGGTTCAAGTGAGCCAATCCAAGAAGAAGAAAGGGAAGCGCCGAAAAAGGAGGCGCCGGCGCAATGACAAAGATGGCGGGGGTGGATGGCCATTCATGGGATGTGGTTCTTCGTGCGGCTCGGACGCGTCGGACGATTCCTCGGGCTGTGGCTCGTCGGGATGCGGCTCTTCCGGCTGTGGCAGTGGGTGCGGAGGCGGCTGTGGGGGCGATTGAGTGGAGCTATTCGGAGATAAAGCGGTGCCGCAAAGCACAGTCGTGGCTGAGGGCGAGCAGCGGTTCGGCGTCGCCTTCCCACTCTGCGGCAATCAGCTCGTGTTCTTTCTTGAGATTGGTATGAACGAGGTAGGGGTTGTCGGTATTGATGCAGAATGGGATGTCCCTGCGTGCGAGGTCCTGAGTGAATGAACCGAGGCAGGTGAAATCAGGAATCACCTGAGTCACGCGATTGACCGTTGGACAGATTTCCAGGCAGACCTGATCTCGATAGAGGAGAGCCAGGAGGACGTCTCGCAGGCTCCCCTCGGCTCGCCGCAATTCGATGCCGTGTCCGATGCGGTGAGGACGTACGGTTTCGAGGACGCGAAGGATGCCCTCGGGGCCGGTGCCTTCACTTTCTCCCACGTGATAGGTGATTTTTAGGCCGGCAGCGCGGGCCTGATTCATCATGGCCGCGATTTCTTTCATCCAGTCGGCATCCAGTTCGAGAGCCGAGGATTCTGGGCCCGCCATGTCGATCCCGACGACGCCATTGGCGCGATTGATGGCGCCTCGGCTACGCCATTTGATGGCCGCCTCGATGATCTGCCAATTGGCCTCGATGGAGAGGTCTCGGCCCAAAGACAAAATAATGCCCGTGGTCACGCCGTAGTGCAGCGAAGCGCGTTCCAAACCCTGAATGACGGCCAGGATGATGGCATCCATCGTGTGCAATCCGCCGCGAACACGCTTGTAGGGATTGAAGCGAAGTTCCAAGCCATCGACTTGTGCACGGCGATGGGCTTTCGCCACCACTTGGTAGGCCGAGACGCTGGCCGCGGATGGAGACGATTGAATCTCCTCGGTGACGCGAAAGTATCGGGAAAGGAAATCGTCGAGGGACTTCACCTCCGAAGTCTTCGCGGTCAGGGATTGGTGGAAGGTCGTGAAGTCGTGGTAGCGGGTCCGCAGACCATTGTCGCAGAGGATTTCCCACAGCACGGCGGAGGGAACCGCTCCGCCGAGGTGGATGTGAAGGTCGTGCATGACCCATCCAAGCGGATCGCGTACCGAAAGGCAATCGGGCAGCGGATCCGAGTGGGTTCGGCCATCAGTGGGCTTCGGCGTAGCGGGCCATTTCGGCCGCAGCCATCAGGAAGGCGCCCACACCAAAGTCGGCGGTGGAGGCGGCATCGACGACTTGGCCAGGAATGGCCTTTTCGCCAATCGGCTGGATGTAGCCGACGGCACCATTTTCCTGAAGGGAGGTCTCCATGAGGAAATCCCAGGCTTTCATGGCGACGGGCTCATAGGTTGCAGCGTCGAGGACGCCGTGACGAAGTCCCCAAAGGAAGCCGTAAGTGAAGAATGCCGTGCCGCTGGTTTCCGGGCCAGGAGCGTGGTCAGGATCGAGGATACTGCGGGTCCAGTAGCCTGCGTCCTGCTGGGAGCTGGCGAGGGCGCTCGCCATCGCCTGGTAGATGGCAAGATAGTGGGGACGGTCGGGATGATCGGCAGGCAAGTCATCGATCACCTTCGGCAATGCGGCGAAGACCCAGCCATTGCCCCGGGCCCAGAAGTCTTTCTTGCCATGAGCGGACTTGTGCTTGGGATAGACGTATTTGGCATCGCGAAAAAATAAGCCGGTGTCTTCGTCCAGCATCAGGTCGCGAGCGTAGTCGAAGTAGGTGCGAAGGTGGGTGAGGTAAGCTGGGTCGCCAGTGATTTGGTAAAGCTCACTCATGGTGGGCATGATCATGAACAGGCCGTCGGACCACCAGATGTAGTCCCGAGGTTCCGTGGTGATCTGGTAGGCGAAAACCTCCTTGGCTCTCTTGATTTTGTTTTCCTGGGGCTCGAGGCCGTAGAGGTCGAAGTAGACTTGAAAGCACACTTGCCAATCTCCAAAGAGGACATGGCGGTCATTTTCGCCGTAGTCGTAGCGCCACTCAGCGGGATTTTCGGAACGCGCCCCCTGCCAATCGTTTTTGCGGGCCCAGGCTTCGGAGAAGCTGCGGTAGGCGGGATTTTGGGTCACCTCATAGGCTTCCATGTTGCCCACGTGGTAGACGGCGCGATTCCAGAAAGCGTTGCCGTGATCAGGATGAGTTTCCTGCCAGTGATCGTTCACCCTTTCCAGCACCTTGAGAACCTCCTCATGGGAGCGAATTTTTTCGGCCGCCGTAGTCAGCGAAGTCAGACCGAGGCCGAGCAGGGCGGGGAGCAGGAATCGAGAGATCATGAAGACCTGAAAAAACCTGTCGCTGACGGGAAGAGTCAAACGGATTCGCCCCTGCCATTTGGGGGGGGAGGTGGGGCGGTTCGGGATCGTAAGGCGCGGAGGGTGAGTCCATAAGTGACCACCGCGAAGGGAATACCCAGCAGGGCAGAACCGAGGAGAATGGGGCCTCCTGTGGTGAGCATGGCGTGCCAATTGAAGAGCATCTGCGCTGGATGATGGGCGGGGACTTCGAAGCGGGCGGAGGTCAGGCGATGACCAAGGTCGTACTCGAGTCGCAGTAAAATGGGAGCAAGGGGAAGGCTGAGGTCGTGGAGAGTCACCCCGATCACGGCCGCGATCTTGTTGCCGCGCAGCAACCAGGCGAGGCCAAGTGCCAGAAGGGTTTTGAGGCCGATAAGAGGCAGGAAGCCGATGTACAAACCCGTCGCCAATCCCAGGGCGATGGCGTGCGGGGTGTCACGCACTTCCTTGAGACGCTTCCATGGGCGCTGAACCACCCGTCGAATGAAGGCAAACATGGGTTGGAGGAGATGTCCGCCCATGAAATGCCGGAATCCTCCAGAGCGCAAACCTCTCAGTAGGTCTGGGACGTGCCAAAATGACCATCGCCTTCATTCTCCCAATAGATCAGAGCCCCACGCACATCGGCGGCCAAGTCGAGATCTTCGTCGCCATCGAGGTCCCTGACGAAGAGGTAGTCGATCCAGTGGACGGAGTAGCTCGAGGAGGCGAAGCGTTGTTCGGTTTCATCGACGAATTCACGATGGCCATGGTTGATGAAGAGGCGGAGTTCGGCGCGATCGTTGAGGGAATCCGCCAAGGTGACGAGCAGGTCGCGATCGCCGTCGCCATCCAGATCTTCGGCGTCCATGTCGTAGATGGCCAGGTCTTCGGCGAAGGGGAGGATGAGGCGCTCCGCACCATAGGTGCCACGCGGATTTCCCCAGGCGATGATGCCTCCGGTAGCTTGGGTATCGCCGCCAAACGCGAGGTCGAGGTAACCATCACCATCGAGATCGAAAAACTCGCTGGTCCATATGTTCTCGTCCCACGGCAACCCGACGACTTGGCGCGAAATGGAGAAATGTCCCTGCCCATCGTTGAGCGCGATGAAATGGCGCAGGCCTTGCCAGGGGGTATTGGCCAGGAACAGGTCGAGATCGCCATCACCATCCACGTCGCCGAGGCAGCCCCCATGGTGGAAGGCGGTCCACTCCGGATAGGTTTCGACCGAGATGCCTCCCTCACCATCAGATAGCAAGACCTTGAGCGGAGCTCCGGGGAAGGGATCGGCATCGTATCCGTGATCGATGATGACGGCATCGTCGACGCCATCGCCATTGAGATCCCCAATCAGCAGTTTTCGCGCATGCGTGCTCCCGGGCATGCCATCGTGGAAAATCGAAGCGCCATCGGCAGATGAGGCGGTGTCGATGGAAAGCCGGAGGATGCCAGGGGTTTCCTCGGTCGACAGCCCCGTGCCAGGAAAGGCGAGGTAGTCGAGTTCTCCATCGCCATTGAAATCACCGTAGCCAAAGGCATGCAGAAAGTTTCCTCCCGAACTGTAGGGGTACCAAACCTCGTCGCGGTTCTCCCACCGGTAGTCCTGGGACCAGCGGGTGTAGGAGCTGGTGGCGTCGACATGAGGATCGGGTGCGAGCTGCAGGTTCTTCGGGCCAGCGACTCGCCAGAAGGCCTGGGTGGGGGAATCGAGGGCGGGAGGTGCCCAGGAAATGCGGCCGTCATCGCCAGGGAACTCAGGATCCCCGACAGGTTTCCAATCGAGCAGGTTCGTACTCGATTCAAGTTGGTAAGGAACCAGGACGTTGCCGAAGAACTGGAAGTGGCTGCCGTCATCTTTGGAGATGGCATAGGATTCGAGCCGACTGCGCTGCAGTGCTTGGTGGATGCCGGAGATCTCGCTGGAGCCTTCGCTGACGATCACAGGGAGGGAGTTCTGATCATCAAGGCCACCGCCCCAATAGCAGGGTGTCCATTCGGCATCTTCTTCGAGGATGAACGCGAGTCGAAATTCGCCTGCCGGAATTCCTTCGAGGCGGAAATCGCCTTGGGCGTCGGAGGTGACGGGAGCGAACGTGAAATCCCAGCTTTCGTCTTCTTCGACCCAACTTAAGAGGTAGATGGAGACCCCCGCGAGGGGACTTCCATTGTCTGCACGGGTGGCTTTTCCCGAAAGAGTTGCTGCCTGACCAAGGGGCGAGAAAAGGCCCATCATGAGGGCGGCCAGGGACCCAAGGGAGGCAGAGGAGGGGAGAGAACGAACAGAGGACATGGGAGAGGCTTTGGTGAACCCGCGATAGTCATTTTGGATCGGTGGAACAAGCTGGAAACCTTGATTTATCAGGCTTCCAGCGGCATTCCTGTTGGATAGCAAGGGGATGGGAAAAGACATCCGCCCTTGCCTGTCGCGCCCTTGCGAGCACATTCGGGGCATGTCTTTTCCGTCTCCGTGGCACGAGCGCACCCTCGAGGATGGCGAGTGGCTGTGTGCCGATTTCGCAGATCTTTGCATGGTGGTGCATTCCACCATGGAGGAGTGGCGGGTCGCCACCGTGGACGGAGAACGAGGACAGCGCATCAAGTCGACCGGAAGGCTCCCTGAGGATCTGGAATGGGAGCGTTGGGATCGAGGGGTCAAAGATCGCAAGCTCGCATTTCGACCGGTTTTCCCCGACCGCCCGGTGATTGTGCGGCCACGGTCTCCCTTGCATCTGTCGCCGCGAGCCAAAGCATTGTTCTATGTCGGCATTCCTGCGCGCATTGAACTCTCGGCCGATCTGGAGGGAACCCGTCGGGTGCTGTCATCGTGGCCGAGCGTCCGGCTCTCCAACAGTTGGCATGGGCTGCCGACCGCGGGGCAGCTTTGCTATGCCTCACGGACACAGGCGCGGCGCCGGTATGTGACCGATGAGTGGAAGGCCTTCGACATCGCCACGACCGTGGAGATCTCGAATCAATCGGAGAAAACGCTGCCCTTTGAGCGCTTGTTCTTTGAGACCGATCACCTGGCGATCTTTCTACATGGCTCGAAGCTGTGGTCGAATCACGCCCGAATCCGCATCACCGAAGCGGACGAAGAACTGAATGGGGTGGTGTTTTCCGCGAAACCCTACGGGGATGCGTCGGATGCGGGCCTGCTCAGCGCCGCGCGTCGAGGCATCGTTCGGCGCAGTTTCCTGCGCGCGGCATTCTCCACGGTGCTCGGAACTTTTCAGGACGATTGATGACCATGATTCCCAAGCTCGATCCCAAAGACCTCTGGATTTCGTTCATGGAGAGCGATACTCCCGGGCACCTGATGCGCGCCGTGTTCATTGCGCTGGTGGGTTTGCCTTTGGTGGCCCTGGGATCGCGGGTGCTGGCCCGCATTCTGAGAGCTCGCTTCGGCGATCAGGGCGGGCGCTTGCTGGCACGCATCCTCCGTTATGCCGGATTCATCATTGTGTGCGTCACGATTCTTCAGCAGTTCGGATTCAATCTCGCGGCAGTGCTCGGCGCGGCCGGCGTGGCAGGGGTCGCGATCGGTTTTGCCTCGCAGACCTCGCTGTCGAATTTGATTTCGGGCCTGTTCATTGTGGGTGAGCGCCCTTTTGAAAAAGGAGACGTCGTCGAGATCGCGGGCATTACGGGAATTGTGGAAGAGATCGGTCTGATGGCGTTGACGGTGCGGACCTTTGACAATCGATCCGTCCGTATCCCCAATGAAACCTTGGTGAAAACCAACGTCACCACGGTCACCCGTTACCCGATCCGTCGGGTGGATACGGAGGTTGGCGTGGCCTACGATGAATCCATCGCCAAGGTGATGGAGGTGCTGCGCAAGGTGGCGGAGGACCATCCGCATGTGTTGGATGAGCCCGCGCCTCTGGTGGTCTTTACCGGCTTCGGCGACTCCTCGCTCAACTTCTTGCTCGGGACATGGGGAGTGAAAGAGGACTACCTGACGGTCAAAAATGAGATCCCGCTGAAGATCAAGGAGGCGTTTGATCGGGAAGGAATCGAGATTCCCTTTCCCCATTTGGTTTTGGCCTCGGGGAAAGCGATGCAGGCAATCCCCGTCGACATGGGCGGGGTTCTCAAAACCGAGGCCGAGTAGTTTTTTTATCCATGAAGATCTTCGAAGAAGACCACGTCCACGCTGCGCTGAGCTATCCGGCATTCATCGGTTCGCTGCGCGAAGCATTTGCCGGTGACTTCACCATGCCTGCCCGGCAGGTCATGAAGCTCGATCCGAACTCCGAGCATCACGATGCGTTTGCCATGCTGCCCTCGTGGAACGACGAGGTGATTGCGCTGAAAGCCTTCACCTATTTCCCGGAGAATCCGGAACCCTATCGCTCTCTGTATTCCAAGATCCTGGTTTTCGACCGTCGGCACGGGGTGCCTTTGGCTCTGGTCGATGGGGCCAGCGTGACATACTGGCGAACTGCCGGCGTTTCCGCACTGGCGGCCGATGTGCTGGCGCGGAAGGATGCCGAGTCCTTGCTGTTGCTCGGAACGGGGCGTCTGGCGCCCTATTTGATCCGGGCCCATGCGAGTGTGCGCCCTTTGAAAAGAATCGCTGTCTGGGGCCGTCGACCCGAGAAAGCCCAAGAGGTCGTGGAAACGGTGAAGTCCGAATTTCCGGAAATCGATTTCCAAGTGGCGAGCGAGCTTCCGACCGCTTGCGGCGAAGCCGATGTGATCGTTTCCGCGACGGGGAGCAGCGAGATTTTGGTGCGTGGAGCTTGGGTGAAGCCGGGGACCCATACCGATTTCCTGGGCAATCACCACGCGGACAAACGTGAGTGCGATACGGAATTGGTCACGCGGTCGCGCGTCTACGTCGACACCCGGATCAATTGCTTCCGCGAGGCGGGGGAAATCCTCGTGCCCATTCAGGAAGGGGCGTTCTCCAAGGACCTCGTCATCGGAGAACTGGCGGAATTGTGTCGAGGCCGCGCGCCAGGACGGCAAAGCGATGAGGAGATCACTCTCTTCAAATCGGTCGGTTGCGCGCTCGGCGATCTTTGCGGGGCATTGGCGGTTCACCGAGCAGGCTGAAGACCCCTTCGCCCTCAGCCAGTCCCCATCTGGCTGCGCCAGTAGTCCAGGCGCTCCTTGATCCTTTTCTCAAGGCCGTTTTCGGTGGGGGAGTAGTATCGGCGTCCTTCCGGCAGATACGCCTGCGGGACGTAGCCGCCTTCGTAGTCGTGGGCGTAGTGGTACTGAAGTTTCTCGTCCTCGGTGCCACTCGCGGAGGCGAGCTTCTTGCGCGTCTGGGTCCGCAAGTGCTCAGGAACGGCTAGGGTGCGGCCTTTTTCCACATCCTGAATGGCTGCTCCGAGGGCGGCGTAAGCGCTGTTCGACTTCGGCGCCGTCGCCAAATAGACCGTGGCATGCGCGAGCGGGATGCGGCCCTCGGGGAGTCCGACGAACTCAAATGCCTGCTGGGCGGCAACGGCGACGCGCAAGGCATTGGAGTCGGCCAAGCCAATGTCCTCACTGGCCGAAATCACCAGTCTGCGGGCGATGAAACGTGGGTCCTCACCGGCGTGGAGCATCTTGGCGAGCCAATAGAGTGCCGCGTCGGGATCGGATCCGCGGATCGATTTGATGAACGCAGAGGCGGTGTCATAGTGGGCATCCCCATCGGCATCGTAGGCGATCGCTTTGCGCTGAATGCTCTCCTCGGCGACGGCGAGGTCGAGGTGAATGACGCCATCGTCGTCAGGTGGGGTCGTCAACACCGCGAGTTCAAGCGCCGTCAGCGCCTTGCGCACGTCGCCATCGGACATTTCAGCCAAATGACGCAGGGCACCCGCTTCGCAGCGCAAAGAGAGGTGACCCAGCCCGCGTTGGGGATCCGTCAGAGCTCTTTCGAGGACCGGGATCAGGTCGTTGGTCGCGACCGCTTCGAGCTGGAAGATCTGCGACCGGGAAACCAGCGGAGAATTGACGTAGAAGTAGGGATTGTGGGTGGTGGCGCCGATGAATCGCACCGTGCCGCGCTCGATATGCGGCAGCAGCACATCCTGCTGCGCTTTGTTGAAACGGTGAATCTCGTCGATGAAGAGAATCGTTGTTTGGCCACGCAGATCCCTGAACGTCCGGGCTTGGTCGATCTTGGCGCGAATTTCTGCGACGTTCGACTCGACACCATTCAGGGCCTCAAAGCGGGAGCCTGTGGTGCGGGCAATCACGTGGGCAAGGGTGGTTTTGCCGGTGCCGGGAGGGCCGTAGAAAATGAGCGAAGTGAAGCGATCCGACTCGATGGCGCGACGCAGGAGTTTCCCTTCCGCCAGAATGTGGTGTTGGCCGGCGATCTCGTTCACCGACTGCGGCCGCATCCGAGCGGCGAGGGGCCCGTCGGTCGCTGAATCGGGAGCATTTCCAGGCTCGGGGGCATTGAAGAAAAGATCGGCCACGCAGGGAGTGAAGATTGGGGATTGCGAATTGACGATTTCGGATTTCAGCTTGGGGCATGGAGAGCCTCAAGGTCCTGCTGGAAAACAACAAGTCGTGGGCGGCTGCGAAAGTGGCCGAAGATCCGGGTTTTTTCACTCGGCTCGCGGAGCAACAGGCCCCGGAATACCTTTGGATCGGTTGTTCGGACAGCCGGGTGCCAGCCAACCAAATCACCGGCCTTGATCCCGGAGAGGTGTTTGTTCACCGCAATGTCGCCAACGTCGTGGTGCAGACCGATTTCAATCTGTTGTCGGTGCTCCAGTATGCGGTCGACGTCCTGAAGGTGAAGCATGTCATCGTCTGTGGTCACTACGGCTGCGGGGGCGTGAAGGCCGCCTTGGAAGGTCAGCGTCATGGATTGATCGACAACTGGTTGCGGCACATTAAAACGATTGCCCGGCTCAATCGTGACGAACTCGATAGCTTGGAAGGGCCTCAGCAACTGGATCGACTTTGCGAGCTGAATGTCATGGCCAATGCTTTCAACCTCTCGCGGACGACGATCATTGAGGATGCGTGGTCGCGGGGCCAGAGTGTGGACATCCACAGTTGGATTTACCGACTCGACAGCGGGCTTATTTCTCCGGTCGACAAGGCGATTCTTGGCCCACGGTGACAAACTGGATTTTCCCGGTTGAACAAACCGGGGAGCGGTTCCATCATACCGCCGTTCAGCAAACGGGGGCGTTCTGGTTTCGACGGGATGTTCGACGCGCTGGCTGCACGTGGAGGTTGATCGGCTGGCCTCCTAAAAAGCCGCTCAAAACAAATAATTGCAGACTCTAACGAGCTCGCACTTGCTGCTTAATTGACAGCAACGCCTGAACCCCGACGCCTATTGAGGGGGACGGCGACTACTTAATAGGCTGGCCTCCAAGCCGGGCGACCGGGCGCGGGGGCGAGATTCAACAGGTCGCTAGGAAAAGGAACGCTGCAGACGGGCCGCTCTTCTCCGAAAATACCTGATCGTTTGCTAAACGTGTAGATGCCTGCGCTGAAGGCGTTTCGGACAGGGGTTCGACTCCCCTCGCCTCCACCAGCCTTCGCCAAGGCTTCGGCTGGCAAGCCGGGGCCTTGGCGAAGGCGGGCATTTCAGCCTGAAGACCGATGAAAAACTCCGTCTTCTCCCAGCGCTCCTCCACATCGCCAGATTCGATGCATGACGTCGATCTCCTCCGCGGCGTCGACCACCCCGGGCAGACCTCCATCGGACTGACCTCCATCGGACTGACCTTCAGTTTGAAACTCCGCCTTGCCAAACACAACGAAGGCGGCTCCCCACACACCGCGAAATACCGACCATGGAGGCTCGTCACTTACTTCGCCTTCATCGATCACATGCGGGCTGCTGAATTCGAGGCCTACCTCAAAAACCGTTTCCGGCCGTGCCTTTGCGAAAAAGCGCCTCTGGTAAGGCTTCAGCTGGCAAGCCGGGGCCTTGGCGAAGGCTGCCGGGCACCGTGTGGGCGACGCTTTGCACTTAGATCGAGCATTACCGGAAAGTCTCCGGCCCCGTTTACTTCCGCAAGTGCCAGCGCTTGGTCAGCCCCGAGCTACGCGAGGCCGAATTGATCGAGAGCTTGCCGAAGGACGGCCTGCGCCATACCTGGATCAGCTCGATGCTGGCTCCTGGCGTGGCCCGGGACTGGGCCAGCAAAGCTGGCCGGAAACAGCCCGGAGATTATCCGGATGAACTACAAGCGGCCGCCGCCGGAGAAGGCGGCCAAGAGCTGGTTCGGCATCGCCGCGAATGTTTAGAGGACCGAGGTTTCAGAGTTCCCTCATCAGAATAATGACTCTAGCGTCCTTCCATCCGTGACGATCGGAGCCTCTCCCTCTGAATGTCTTTGACCGGCCACCAAGCCAAATACCTCGCATACGAGCTGACTCGACGCTGGTCGTCGGACAGCGTGGGCAAGCTCGCGGCTGCCGTGGCGGGGGCACAGGTGGATCTGAATCCCCATCAGGTCGATGCCGCGCTCTTTGCGTTCAAGTCCCCGTTCTCGAACGGGGCGCTCTTGGCCGATGAAGTCGGCTTGGGTAAGACCATCGAAGCCGGAATTCTGCTTTCGCAGCGGTGGGCCGAACGGAAGCGCCGGATCCTGATCATTACCCCCTCAAATCTCCGGAAGCAGTGGCACCAGGAGTTGGCGGAGAAGTTCTTCCTGCCTGCCACCATCCTTGAAGCCCAGTCCTACAATCAGGCGGCCAAAGCCGGAAACGACAACCCCTTCCAGCCGGACGAGCCAAGTCTCGTCATCTGCTCCTACCACTTCGCCCGGAACAAGGCGGAGGATGTCGTCTCGACGCCGTGGGATCTGGTGGTGATCGACGAAGCCCACCGGCTCCGCAATGTCTACAAGACCGGCAACGTCATTGCGAATACCTTGAAGAACGCGCTCGAAGGTCGGCCGAAGGTTCTTCTCACCGCCACTCCGCTTCAGAATTCCCTTCTCGAGCTCTACGGTCTCGTCTCGTTCATCGACGAGCATGCATTCGGTGATCTCAAGAGCTTCCGGCAGCAATTCGCCAACCTCAGCCAGAGCGATACCTTTGATTCGCTCAAGGCGCGTCTGGCACCGCTTTGTCACCGCACCCTTCGCCGACAGGTGACCCAATATGTGCCCTACACGGCACGGCACGCCATCGTCGAGGAGTTCACTCCTGAGCAGAGCGAGTCCCAATTGTATCAATTGGTTTCCGACTATCTTGGCAGAGACAACCTCTTCGCGCTGCCTCCGCAACAGCGCACCCTCATGACCTTGGTCCTGCGGAAGTTGCTCGCGTCCTCCACCTTCGCCATTGCCGGAGCGCTGCAAACCATGGCTCGACGGCTGCGTCGGGATCTGGCGGATCAGGAGAAGCTCTCGCTGGTCGATGAACTCGACGAAGACTACGAGTCCTTGGATGAAACCGCCGAGGAGTGGAGCGAAGACGAAGACGCCACCGAGCCATTGTCCGAAGCCGACCGCCAGGCTCTCGCCTCGGAAATCGCCGAACTGAAAGCTTTTGCGGATCTGGCCACCTCAATCACCATCAATGCCAAGGGACAAGCTCTCCTCCGGGCACTGAAAGTCGCCTTCAACAGGATTGCCGGACTCAAGGCTGCCGAGAAGGCCATCATTTTCACCGAGTCCCGCCGAACTCAAGATTACCTCCTCCGGCTTCTCTCGGAGAGCGAATGGAGTGACGGTATTGTGCTCTTCAATGGCGTGAACAACGACGAGCGCTCGAAGGAGATCTACGAGTCTTGGAAAGTCCGCCACGAAGGCAGCGATCGGGTGACCGGCTCACGGACCGCCGACATGCGTTCGGCACTCGTCGACTATTTCCGCGAAGAGGGTCGCATCATGATCGCGACCGAGGCGGGAGCCGAGGGCATCAACCTCCAGTTCTGCTCGCTCGTCATCAACTATGATCTCCCCTGGAATCCCCAGCGAGTGGAGCAGCGCATCGGACGCTGCCACCGCTACGGGCAGAAGCATGACGTGGTTGTCGTCAACTTCCTCAATAAGAAGAACGCTGCCGATCAGCGCGTTTACCAGCTCCTCGCCGAGAAGTTCAATCTCTTCGAGGGCGTGTTCGGGGCCAGCGACGAAGTCCTCGGTGCCATCGGCTCCGGGGTGGATTTCGAAAAGCGCATCGCGACCATCTATCAGCAGTGTCGGCAGCCGGAGCAGATTCAGGAGGCCTTCGACGCCCTTCAGTTGGAGCTGAGCTTCGAGATCAACGAAGCGATGACCTCCACTCGGAAGAAGCTCCTGGAGCACTTCGATGACGAGGTTCGCGAAAAGCTCAAGATCCGCGACGAAGACTCGAAGGCCATTCTTGGCCAGTTCGAGCGGCAGCTCATGCGGCTGACCCGTCACGAATTGAACGGCCACGCGGAGTTTCAGGGCGAAGGCACCTTTCGGCTCCTAACGCCGCCCTTTCCGGAGATCGCCGAAAAGACTCCCCTTGGTCGCTACGAGCTTCCTCGCCGTTCCGGGGAAGCGCACCTGTACCGCCTGGGTCATCCTCTCGCTGAGGCCGTGGTTGGCGCTGCCAAAGAGCGTTCCCTCGAACCCGCCGAGATCTCGTTCAGCTACGAGACTCACGAGGGAAAGGTTTCTATCCTGGAACCCTTCATCGGCCAATCCGGGTGGCTAACGGCTTCCCGCTACACGGTTGAATCGCTCGACCAGACCGAGGACTATCTGATCTTGGCCGCCCATACGGATGCCGGGCAAACACTCGACGAGGAAACCGCCCGCCGTCTTCTCTCCCTGCCGGGTGATCAGTTGCGTACGCTCGCCGAGTCCCCGCCGTCCAGTCTCGATGAACTCAGTCGTAGAGAGCAGGCCCGGATCGGACGCGACATCTCGGAGCGGAACGCCAGATTCTTTGAGGACGAGGCAACCAAACTCGACAATTGGGCCGACGACTTGAAGGTCGGCCTCGAAAGGGAAATCAAGGACATCGACCGCCAGATCAAGGAGGCCCGGCGCGCTGCCTCTGCGGCTCTCACCCTTGAGGAGAAACTGGCCGGACAGAAGCACATCAAAGCCCTCGAGTCCCACCGAAAGGAACGCCGCCGCTCGCTCTTCGATGCTCAGGACGAAATCGACAACAATCGCGAGCGACTCATCGAGAAAATCGAAGGGAAGCTGAAATCGGATTCCTCTGAGGAAGAGCTCTTCACCATCCGCTGGAAGATCCCATGACACCCGCCATAAAGCTCCCCGACAAGACCGCAGAGCGGCTCTTGACCGCCATTTCCACGAAACCACTGCTTGAGAAGTCGGCGGCGGCGGAGGTGATCGATGCGCTCAAGACAGGAAAGCCGGTGAACTGGAATCTCGTCCTCACCAAGCAATTCGAATCCGAACAGGGAGGCCGCGATGAAGCTGAGTCTTGAGGCCTTCCGTGGGGTGGATTCCCCTTTCGAGATCCGTTTCGACACGAAACAGAACCTCACCGTGCTCTACGGCGAGAACGGCAGTGGCAAGACGACCATCTCCGATGCCTTCGAGTTCGTCATCGATGGTACCGCAGGATCCCTCGAGGAAAAGTCGCTCGACGGGAAATCAAAGCTCGGGCAGTTGGTCAACGCGTGCAGGAAAGCGGTCGACCTCAGGGTCTCGCTCGAAGTCGCGGGCCAAACGCGGTCTGCCAGACTGGCCCGCCAAAAAGTCCAGCTTGACGGGCGGCTCGCTTATCGGCTCAAGGTCCTGAGCCGAAAAAACATCACCAAGCTCGTAGAAGAAACCCCAGCGAATCGTTTCAAGCGGATTCAGGATTTCGTCTCCATCCCGGCCCTAGACCGCGAGGAGGCCGCACTCAACGAGCTGGTGCTTTCCGAACAGCGGAATCTGGAAAGCCAGTCGAAGCTCATTGCCCAGGCAGGCGAGATGCTCAGTGCTTTGTTCGAGGAACACGCCGACAAGGCAAAATACGGGAGCCGCCAGGACCAGTGGCAAAGGGATCTTTTGCAGGACAGCGCCGAAACGATCGCTGAGAACTTCCAGATGCTCGACGATCTGAACCAGCAGATCAAACGGCTCCGCGATGACTTCAAGCCGCTCGCGGACAGCTACCCGGCGGTCGCCAAGGCGCAGGAGGCGGTGAAGAAGGAGGAGGCGGCGCTGGCGAAACTCATCGCCGACCACAGCGACGATCTAGCCAAGGCATTCGAAACGCTGCAGCAGGCCCGGGGATTCCTTCGGGAAAGCGGGACCGGCATCTGCCCGGTATGCGATTCGGAAATTGGCCATGCCGCCCTCGTCGAAAAGGTCGATCAGAAACTCGAAGCCCTCAAGGCGGTCAAAGACCAGAGCCAGAAAGCCAAGAATACCAAAGAGGCTCTCCACGCCGCGCAAACCTCGCAGAAAACGCTCCAGCAATCCTTTCTCTCGATTCTCATCAAGCTGAGGGAAGTTCATCAGGCCGCCGTCGATTCCGAGCAATGGCAGCTTCCCGATCTAGTCCCCTCGGTCCTCGGGATGGAGAACGCGGAGGATCTCACCGAAGGATGGTTCGCCGGACTCAAGGCCGAGGCTCCCCAGCTCAAACCTCTCTCGGAGACCGTTGAAAGGGAGCATGCCGCCCTCCAGATCCGGCGCAAGCTGCAGTCGGACGTTCGCGGAGCTCTCAATCGAATCAAGAGTGCGAAGGGCGATGGCAAGCGCATGGAGTTTTCCATCACGCGCGGAGAGGCGATCAAGAAAGTCCTCCACGACGAGAGGATCCGCCATGCCAACGAGACATTGAAGGCGATCTCAGGGGATTTCGCCCAGCTCTACGCGAGAATTCACGACGGCGAGAAAATCGAGACCATCCAGCTTTACCTTCATCCGAACAAGAAGTCCTCCGCGCAGTTCGACGGCACGCTCTTCGGGAAGAAAGAGGCCAGCCCGGTGGCCTTGTTGTCCGAGTCCCATCTCGATACCCTCGGCCTTTGCCTCTTCCTCGCGCTTGAGAAACGGGAGAACCCGGGCAATACGATCCTCTTTCTGGATGACGCCATCGCCTCGGTCGATGACGCCCACATGGAGCGGCTCTACGAGCTTCTCCTGGAGGAATCCGCCCACTTCCATCATGTCGTCATCAGTAGCCATTACCAGCCGCTGCGCTTCAAGTTCCGCTGGGGCATCCTGACCCAAAACAAGGTCGAGTTCCTCGAGCTGGGCCGCTGGACGCTCGACAGCGGACTCTCCCTGAAAAGAGGGCCGAGCTCGGAAGTGAGTTTCCTCCGCCGCTACGTGCGGGAGGCCGAACACCCGTCCGCCATCGCCAACACCGCCGGTCTGGTCCTTGAAAACATCCTCGATTTCCTCACCGGCATCTACCAGTGCCGCCTGCCTCGTTCCCCCGGAGCCGAGCAACGCTGGACCCTGAATGACTACCGCAGCGGACTGGCGGGAGAGAAAAAACTCCTCCCCGCGCTTCGTTGCGAGCATCTCGACGAACAAGGAACCGTCACGAGACCCATCCCACTCGCCCCTCTCCTCGAAGACGTCTTCTCCCGCCTCCAGATCCGCAACGCGATCGGCTGCCATTTCAAGGAACTCGCCGGGCATTTCGATGAACTCGCCGAAGCCCTCGCCCTCGGCAACGCCACCCTCGCTCTTGCCGAAGCCCTCTGCGACGAGCGCGACACCCTGCCCGACCGGAAGAAAGATGGCTGCAGCTGGCACAACCGCGGCGGGACCGTGACCCGCCGTCTTTATCCGCTTCACAAGCCCGAGTGAGCCCGTTGACAATAAAACCATATCCCTGTAAATATTGCTCATGAAAACGACCATTGATTTCCCTGACGAGCTTCTGCACCGGGCGAAAGTGGTGGCGGCACAGCGCCGGACGACTTTGCGCGAACTTGCTGTGAAGGGGCTTGAACAGGCTCTGGAAACCGAGAGTCACAAGGAAAGCACCGAGTCCGCGAGAAAAGAGAGAGTTCGGAACATCCTCGAGGCACTCCAGGCCACGAATACCGAACCCATGGTTCCTCTTGCCAGAGAGGAAATCTATGACCGCCACATGAAAGACTGAGTTGGGAATGGTCTTCTTCGATACCAACATCCTGCTTTACGCCGGCTCCAATGATCCCAAGGACCAGGAAAAGAAGGTCGTAGCCTCCGATCTGATCTCTGCGCTTGATTTCTCGATTTCTTCGCAGGTGCTTCAGGAATTCATTTCGAATGCCCTCGGCAAGAAATCTCTCGGCCTCGGCGAATCCAACATCACCGCGCTGATCGCTTCTCTCTCAGAGAAGCAGGTGGTCCCCGTGACTCTCGATCTGATCCGGCGGGCGATCATTCTCCGCCGTCGGTTCCAGCTCTCCCATTGGGATTCCACGATCCTCGCCGCCGCCCAGGAACTCGGCTGCCAAACTCTTTACTCCGAAGATTTCAACCACGGCCAGGACTACGATGGAGTCCAAGTCGTCAACCCCTTCCGATGAGCAAAAAACAGAAACTCGAACTCACCTGGATCGGAAAGGAGAACCGGCCGAAGCTGAAGTGGTCCGTCAAGACGGAGCCAGAGAGCTTGTTATGATGGGATAGGGTTCGGGTGGCGCAGCCAACCGAACCACCGTGAAACGAAAAAGAAGAACGCACAGCGCCGAGTTCAAGGCGCGGGTGGCCCTTGAGGCACTCAAGGGCATCAAGACCATCAATCAAATCGCGCAGGACGAGGGCATTCATCCAGTGCAGGTTAGCCAGTGGAAGAAGGAACTCCAGGAGCGCCTGCCGGAAGTCTTTGCCTCGGCCAAGTCCGGTCGCGACGAGAAGGAAAAATCCGAGCGCAACCTGTCGCGCATCGAGCGTAAGGTTGGCCAGCTGGTCATCGAAAAGGAGTTCCTCGAAAAAAAGTGCGGGGAGCTGGGGATCGATCTCAACGAAAAGCCATGATCGAAAAGAACCATCCTCAGCTCAGCATCCGCAAGCAGTCCGCCATGCTCGGCATCAACCGCAACCGCCTCGAAACGGCGGAACGTATCAGCGAAGAGGACCGTGCGATCATGCGTGCTCTCGATGAGTTGCACGTCCGCTGGCCCGTTTACGGCGCCCGCAAGCTGGTCGTGGAGCTGCGCAAGCGCGGCTGGAAGGTTGGCCGCAAGCGGGTGCGCCAGCTCATGCGGATCATGGGGCTCGCCGCCGTGGTGCCGAAGCCGCGCACGAGTGTGCCGGACAAGAACCACCGCAAGTATCCCTACTTGCTACGGGACCGCGAGGTCACCACGCCGGACGAAGTCGGGTGCGCCGACATCACTTACATCCCGATGGGCCGCGGCTTCGCCTACCTGGTGGCGATCATGGACTGGCACAGCCGAGCAGTCCTTTCGTGGCGGATCTCCAACACGGCCGACACCCGGTTCTGCCTGGAGGCACTTGGCGAAGCGGTGAAGGTAGCCGGTCGCGCACCGGACATCTTCAACAACGACCAAGGCTGTCAGTTCACCAGCCGTGAATGGGTCGCCGCGGTCGAGGAAACAGGCGCACGCGTTAGCATGGACGGCAAGGGCCGTTGGATGGACAACATCTTCATCGAGCGGCTGTGGCGTAGCCTCAAATGCGAAGACATCTACCTGAAGGACTATTGCAACCTCGTGGAGCTGGAGGCCGGAGTGTCACGCTGGATCACCGACTACAACCGTGAGCGAATCCATCAGCACCACGACTACGCCACACCATGGTCGGTCTACCGGCCGCAACCCGGGCTTGCCGAGGCGGCCTGATCTGCTGGCAACCCGCTCCGGGAAGTTGCCCACAGGAACCCGTCGCTCCGACGAGCGACTTACTGGCCCATTCGCCCCTTTCTCGCGCCGGAACCCGATGGACCACTTTCCTCCAAGGGCGGAAGCAAGCGATACGAAAAACACAGCCAACCGACCCACCCCACCATAACGATCATTCGACCCGATCTGGCTCCGCTCAGGGGACCACCGCGCCCATCAGGATCCGGTCCTCCCAATCAGCGTCCTTGTTCGCTCGCATCACCACTTCAGGTCGATCTCCCGCTGCAGCGGATTTTTTTCGCTCCACCGCTCCCGTTTTATCGGCAGCAAAAGATGCTCCCTTTTCGGATTTAGCCAGCCCGCTTCCTCAAGCCGTCCGCGGAAACCGGTGAGGCGAGGGAACTCCTCGGCGATCAACCGCACGGCATTGAGAAAATATTCCCGATCCCCCCGTGTCGTCCAGAGGTCCTCAAGAGCGCGAAGGAGCAGCACGGCCTCGTCGTAGGCCTTCGTCTCCTTTTTTGCCACCCGCTCATTCACACGGTCCCAAATCTCATCCTCCCGCCGCTCCAGCTCCGCGAGATAGTCGCGACGCCTCTTCTCCTTTTCCTCCTTGATGCGCCGTGCCTCCTGTTCCGCCGCGCAGCGGGCCGCATCGGCCAACTCCCTATAGGAGATGTTCTTCACGGATCGGGATCGGCGGGGCTGTTTGCCGAGACTTCGCAGCTCCCTCCTGAGCGCGCTCTGCACGGCCGTCGCATCCCCGTCCAACAGCTGTTGAAGATACTCCTCCTTCCTCGCCTTCGACAGCTTGCCGAGGTGGTGCGCCAAGTCTTCCTGTGGCGCTGTTTCCGCGGGCAGGGGATCGCTGCGTTCCGCGGCGGCCTTCATCAATCCTCCACACACTCCCACAAAGTCCGCGAGGGTCTTGTGCTCGTCTTTGAGCTGCCCCATACCCATCGGCAGGGGAACGGTGGAGTCGGCATTCTCCTCGAGGTTCAACTCGCAGGCGTTCAGCCAAAGGAGGAAGATCCCCCGGTAGTCACCGTCCATCAATTGCCGGTGAATCGCCTCGAAGGCATCGAGCCGCCAATCGGCTTCGTCATACTCGTCGTAGTAACCATGCGCCGACTCGATCCAGTTCTCCTCGAACCACGCATCGACCAGCACGCTGCCGTCTGCCTCGACCACGGTGAGCGTCTCCCCCATGGCGAACAAGGACAAGTCCGCCACTTCGACGGTGTCCGCATCGAAGCGGAACGCAACATCCTGCGTCCCCCAGTTTGCCTCGTAGAGATGGATGTCGAAGTAGCGCTTCAGGACGGCGATCGGGTCGTGCTTGAATCCGCTCCAGTGGTAGCTGACTTCCGCCGAGTCCGACCTCACAGAGATGTGGGAGGACAGCTCCGAGATATCGCCACGTTGCTTCGCGCTCAAACTCCTCCCGACGACCTTCCACTGGTAGCGTTGAAACTCACTCACGACGACGGAGGATCCACGCTCCGGACCCAGTGCGCAATCCCGCAGCGGGGATGAGGGGATCCGTGACACCCGCAGCCGGGGAGAACGGAAACGTCACAAGGCGGCAATTGCTCGGGTGATCCGCCCCTTCACCTCCACCCAAGGCGGTCCCTCCGATGCCACCGGATCAGGTTCGCCCTCGGCGTTCCCGAACCATGCCAGCCTGCGAATCGCCACGAAGCGGTCGGTGTTGGAGTACTTGCGCTCAAAGAGGTTGAGTGCACCTTCGAGGCACGTCTTGTCGAGGATCCGGACCAGTTCGAAGTGGAGCATCTCAGTGGGGAGCGGGCGCGGACAGGTAGACCCGTGCAGAGGCGGCGGCTTGGGATGCTTGCTGCTCGGGAGCCATGGCCGTCGTGAAGTTGGCGATTCCTCGTGGGTCAAGCCGCCCCGCGAAGCCGCTGGGAAAGGGAAAAGACACTGAATTCGGAGCAT
Source organism: Haloferula luteola (assembly GCF_014201715.1). Taxonomy (GTDB): domain Bacteria; phylum Verrucomicrobiota; class Verrucomicrobiia; order Verrucomicrobiales; family Akkermansiaceae; genus Haloferula; species Haloferula luteola. The sequence goes on along the minus strand of NZ_JACHFD010000010.1, from coordinate 135,416 downwards.
CCCGGCGATTTTGAATCTCTGATTTTCGCGGGACCTTATTGGCTCCGAGCCTGAGTGGTTCGCGGCGGAAATGTCAGCCGCCGTGGAAGAGTGGGCTCGCTGATTTTTGCATCGTTCGGAGGCCTCAAAGCACGGGACCGATCATGGCGATGAGGTTGTTGCGAAAGCGAATGCCGATGGGCCAGGTGTTGACGGCTTCGAGGGTGACGGGACGACTTTCGGCGAGGAATGCCTCTTGGCGGGCACGCAGAGCGGCAGTGGTGGAGGGGTCGTGAAGGAGGATGTTGTTTTCGTAGTTCAGGTCGAAACTGCGACGGTCCATGTTGGCAGAACCGATCAGGGTTACTTCTCCGTCCAAGGTGAGGGTTTTGGCGTGGAGAAGGCCGCCGTGATATTCATGAATCCGAACTCCGGCCTCCAGGAGGTCCCGGTAGTAGCTGCGGCTGGCGGCACCGACGACGAAGGAATCGTTGCGAGCCGGGAAGATGATGGTGGTTTCGACGCCGCGGCGGGCGCAGGCGCAGAGTGCCTCCTGCATCGACTCGTCGGGAACGTAGTAGGGGGTGGTGATGAAGAGGTGTTTCCGGGCACCGTAGATCAGGGATTCGAAGACCTCGGGCATGGCAGAGTTGCGGATGGTCGGGCCCGTGCCGATGACTTGAGCTGGGAATCCATGCGACGATGGGGGATCGATAGGGGCGAGGAGGAGGTCGCTGAGATCTTCATCGACTTCGGCCATCCAATCGGCGGCAAACAGGCGCTGATTTTGGCGCACGATCGGTCCTTCAAAACGCAGGAGAATATCGACCCAAGGAGCGTAACGGGCCTTCACGAGGAAGGCGGGGTCGGCGCAGTTTTGACTTCCACAGTAGGTGATGCGGTTGTCGATGACGGTGATCTTGCGGTGATTGCGGAGATCGATGCGGCCTTTGAGGGCACGCACGAAGAGGTTGCCGATAGGAAGGGCGACCGCGAGGTGCACTCCGGCTTCCTTCATCGACTGCCAATGCGGGGAGTCGATCATGGCTCGTGAGCCGAGGCCATCGGCCATGGCGCGGCAGGTCACTCCGCGAGAAGCGGCGCGGCGGAGTGCTTCGACCATTTTGAGGCCGTTGTGGTCGGCCAACCAGATGTAATAGAGGAGGTGGACGGTGGAAGTGGCGGCGTCGATATCGGCGATGATGGCATCGATGGCGGCGTCGGAATCCTTCGTCAAGGTGGCGAGGTTTCCTCCGACCGGGGCGAAGCCATTGACGGAGTGGCCGACGCGGAAGAGGTGATCGTAGTCATCGGGAACGGAGGAAAGGGCTGCGACGGCGTCCCAGCCGGGGGTTTCGGTGATGGGGGGGATTTGGGCGATGGCTTGAAGAGCGGCGTGGGCCCGGCGTTTGCCGATGTTGGTTTCCCCGAGGAGGAGGTAGGCGATGACGCCCAGGAGTGGAACGCTGAGGATGACCACGATCCAAGCCATCCGAGAGGCGGGTTCCCGGTGGGGCCGCAGCACTGCGCGAGCGGCGACGGCGAGGTGGAGAACGAAAATAAGACCGGTCCAGAGGAGGGTGAAAAAATGGGATTCGTTCATGCGATCGCCGGAGCATCAGAGTGGAACTCCCTCTTTCCACTGGCATGATGGACGATCCGCGGAGCGAAAGGGGGGAGGTTCCACCAGTCTGAGATTCGTGGATGGGAGGTGTCAAATTCCAAGGGGGCACTGCAATGCGCGGATCACTCAAGAAGGATGACGGGGGATCCGCTTCTGCTTCTCGATGGGATGACTGTGATCGGCATCCATGGCGGAGAGCCAGGCTTCGATGCGTCGCGAAGTTCCTCCAACCGAAGGTCTCGGTGAGGTGGGGCGATGGCAAGAGGACCGACAAATGGGTCGGTGCCGAGGTGTGCGCGTTTGATTGCGAGACTCCATGAGCCTGCGAGAGGCTGGAGATTCGGGTGTGCTGAGGCGTGGGCGGGTCCAGGTTGGCCGCCAGCTTGCCTTTCGACCTGTGGGACGGGCCGAATCGCGCGGGGTCACGGTGGCACTCGTGTGGGACGGGCGGTGCCTATGTTGGCATCAGGCTCCTACAGGCCTCTGAACGAAATGGAGCGTGAAGGCTCCTTTTTCATCAGGGCGTCCGGAATAGACGAAGTAGCTTCTTCCAATTCCGGGTTCAAAGCTCGCTTTGAGTTCTGAGTAGCTGATGGTGTCGACTCCGATGATTCGGGCAATTTCTCGGCTGGTAACGCTCCAAGATTTCTTTTTTGCAACCTCGTCTTCGGCTTCTCTCCAGAATTTCTTCGAGTTGTATTTCATCGTCAGTTGGGGTGCGCTGACTTTAAGGGTAGGGGTGATTTCAACTGAACGGTGACAGCTTGGTTGAAATTGGCGAGCCTGATTGCCCCCATTTGGGGTTACGTGATGACGGAGGGCGCCCATCCTCAGGCTCTTGGCGCGGGTTCGGCTGGTTGCGCTTGCCGCGGAAATGGGGGGCGATTTGAGTCGGTCTGGAGGAGATCGATAAGGGCAGAACGGGGCAGGATGAGCGGATCCCCTGGAGAGCGGGAGCTGCGGCCTGAGGGCAGAGCGGTGGCAAAAAGCGTGCTGAAACGGGGAAAACACCCGACTTTTTCATTCCCGTGGGTGGGGTCGGGAAGGAGACGTGATCCCGTAATTCACAGGGGGCGAGACGGTTGGAAGAATGTTCGCAGTGAAGGAGACCGGTTGGATCCGGATTCTGCTTCATGGTTTGTCCCAAATCGACCTCGGCCCCACGCGGATTCCCCCGGCGAAGCCTGGGGCTGAGGTCCCCGGGAATGGGCGGCCCCTGAGGTGATGGAGGCCCGGATGAGCGAGGAGATCTGGGGATGGAGCGGGAAATGAATGCGAGGCCTAAAAGCGGGCCGAAATCGTCATTCCCAAGTTATTCACAGGGGGAATGGACTCTGTGGAAGAACTCGGCTGGATTCCGGGAAGAGCAAGGATTCGGGCGAATTCGTCACCTGGCCTGTCGGTGCGATTGGGAATAAGCTGGGGATAAGCTGTGAATGACCCCGAATTTCTCCACAAAAGGCTCCAAATGAGGAGGTTTGGGTGGCTTTTCGGCAACAAATGATCTCCCGAGGTCACCGTGGCCCATTCCGCCCGGAAGAGGCCGATCAGGCGCCGAAAGCGATGAATTCTCAGCCGATTGGGAAAAGAACCGAGATCTCCGTGGGAATTATCCACGAGTTATTCACAATGCCATCCGGAAGCGGTGATGCCTTGAGGCGTAGCTTAGAGGTCGAGGAAGTTTTTCAGCAGGCGAATACCGGCTTGCTGGCTTTTCTCCGGGTGAAACTGGGTGGCGATCAAGTTTCCGCGGCGGATGGCGGCGGCGAAGCGTGTGCCTTCGTATTCGCACTCCATCGCGACCAGGGAGGGGTCGGTCGGTTCTGGGAAGTAGGAGTGGACGAAATAGAAGTAGGGCAGTTCGCCGAGCCCCTGCCATAGGGGGTCGGCGAGGTCGGTGGGGCGAGCGGCATTCCAGCCCATGTGGGGGATTTTGCGTCCGTCTTCCGGAAAGCGGACGACTTGGCCGGGAAAGACCGACAGGCCGGCGATGCCGGGGCTTTCTTGACCGGCTTCGAAGAGCATCTGGTAGCCAACGCAAATGCCGAAGAAGGGTCGATCTTGTGCGATCCATTGGCGGACCGGCTCGGCGAGGCCGCGACGCTGGAGTTCTTCCATGGAATCGCCAAAAGCGCCGACTCCTGGAAGGATCAGGTGAGTGAGTTCTTCGAACCCGCGGGAATCGGAAAGGATTCGAGGGGTGACCCCAAGCGATTGGACGGCATTGGCGGCGCTGCGGAGATTGCCGGCGCCGTAGTCGATGATTCCGACGTTCACGAGCGGTTTAGAGGGCTTCTTTGGTGCTGGGAATGCCGGTGACGCGGGGATCGATGCTGCAAGCGTCACGGAGCGAGCGGGCGAGGCCCTTGAAGATGGCTTCGGCGATGTGGTGTCCATCGCGGCCATAGAGGAGTTCGACGTGAAGGTTGCAGCGCAGATTCGATGCGATGGCGCGGCAGAATTCTTCCACGAGCGAGAAGGGGAAGTTCGGGGCGGACGGCGTGTTCTCGCGGGCCCGGAATTCGAGATGAGGACGGTTGCTGAGGTCGACGACGACGCGGGAGAGAGTCTCGTCCATGGGCAAATAGGCGCAGCCGTAGCGTTGGATGCCGCGTTTGTCTCCGAGGGCTTCGCGGATGGCGTCGCCAAGCACGATCCCCACGTCTTCGACAGTGTGGTGGGAATCGACCTCGATATCGCCGTCACAGGTGAGTTCCAGATCGAACAGGCCGTGCCGAGAGAACAGCGTGAGCATGTGATCGAAGAACGGAACGCCGGTTGCGATCTTCGAGGTGCCGGAGCCGTCGAGGTCGATGGTGAGCTCGATGCGGGTTTCGGCCGTGGCGCGGGAGCGGCTGGCGGTGCGACGGGGCATGACTGCCGTGCATTGACAGCCGGAGTGGCCCGACTGTCAACGCGAGTGTGGTCCTGATGTTGGGAATCAGGGAGCGGGAGTGCCGGCCGGAGCGAGGCCTTCGAGCGTCTTCATGTAGGACGCAGGGACGCCGGCATCTTTGGCGGACTTGAGCGCCGCGGCGGCGGTTTCCGGCTCGGGATTGCCTTTGAGGGTCTTCCAAGCTTCGGCATAGGCCTTGTCGCCATCGGGGATGTCGGAGGCTTTGAAGTCCTTCAATTTTTGGAATTCCTGGGCGAGGGTATTGCGCATTTCGCGCATGCCTTCGAGGTGCCAGACGTTGACGGAGATCCAGCGTTCACCAGCCTTTTTCTCGGCTGCGAGCTTGGTTTCGTAAGCGGCCATTTCATCTTGAATGGCTTTTTTGGTGCGCGGCTTGTCCTGAGTGGGGATCTTTTTGAAGTCCTCGTTGCGCTTCACTTTGCGTTCATCGAAGCTGCGAACTTCATCGCCGAGGCGTTTGTGGAGATCTTTGATGAGTTTCTGCGCGACCGGCACCGAGTCCTTGTAGCCTTGGGTGGTGGGGAAGTTCTTGGCGAGCTTGTCCCAATCGCGGAGGGCGAGAACGTATTGGTTGGAGTCGGCCAGTTCCTTGAACTGATTGAAGGCCATTTCGGCATCCAGGCCGTAGGCATTGCCTTCGCGTTCGGCGGCGGTGACCCACTTGCCGTCGATTTTTTTGGCACCCTTTTTGACGGATTCGTATTCTTCCTGAAGGGTCTTTAGGACCTTTTTGGCGGCGAATTCGTGGATGCTGTCGGGGTAGGAGCTGAGGAAGGCTTCGGCTTCTTTGATGCGCGCTTCGTAGTCTTCGGCAGGGAGGAGGTCGGGGGTGGGAACGAGCTCCTTGACGGCCGGGAAGGCTTTTTCGTCAGCGGATTCCCGAATCACCGAAACGACGTCGGACTTGAGCAGAGTCCGTTGGTCACGAATGGATTCGGTGACCTGGATGAGGGCGACGTAGGATTCGCTGGTCTCCGAAATGATCGTGCCCTCCAGTTTGGTGCCGTCCTTCATTTTGAAGGTGTCCGCCTGGCTGAGGCCGATGAGGAAAGGGAGTAGAAAAACGATGGGCGTTTTTTTCATGAGATTTTGGGTCATTCGCCAGGGAGGGCTTGCACCTGTCCGGCGGACGTCAAGATGCGTTCCTCGCCTCCGGGCGCAATGAATTTGATCGGGTCGGAGGCGGAAGGGTCGATTTTTCTCTCGATCTTGCGGAGAGGCAGGCGGGTGGCCGCGGCTTGGGTGTCCGCATCGGCACTTTCCGCCAAAAGGAGGGTGGAGGAGTTTTCCTCGGCGATCAGGGCGTTGATGGAGTCCATGAAAATCACCGGGAGCTTGTCGATGGGTGGGAGTGCCAAGGTCCAGTGGCGGAGGCCAGGTGGGATGGCTTGGCCGGTTTTGATGAGGGATTGGAGGTTTTGGCGGAGGGTCCCTGCGGTGGAGGGACCGAAGATCATGGAGCGATCTTCGAAGGGGAAAGGAACGATGGCGAAGCCTTCGCGGCTTTCTGAAAGTCGGTCGCCCTCTTGATTGACGAAGTTTTCTCCGAGGAGGGTCATGAGGTCGACTGCCCAGCGGTTCCACTGGTCATCGAGGGTGATGGCGGCGAGATCGAGGGAGGCGCGAGCGGCCATGGCATAGGTGTAGGCGCGGCTATCGCTCATGGGGTCAGGAGTGGCTCCGGGCCGTTCGTTGAGGAAGCGGGCCTGACCGAAGGCGGTGCGGCAGCGCTCGCCGAGTTGGGCGGCCTTTTCTTTCCAGCTGGCATCACCGGTGGCGGTGAAGAGCTGGGCATAGGCGCGGATCATCATGAAACTCGCCAGGGCCGAAGGCGTGTCGTCTTTGGGTGGAGACGGCATGAGCTTCTCGCGAGTTTCGAGGAGTTTCTGGCGTCCGGATGCGTAGAGGGCGGTCGTCTCGTCGACGGGAATGCCGAGCTTGGCGGCGACTTCCTCCATGGAGCGGCCCCGATGGAGGGCGTTTTTGCGAAAGGTGCGACGTTGGGGGTCGGCTTCGGGGGGCAAGTTGCCGAGCGTGCGGAGATCCGAAGCGGCCTTCCAGACTTCGAATTCGGTGTCTTTCAGCGCCATGGAGATGTCGCCGATGCTCCACATCAGCCGCGAGGGGCTGGATGGCTTGGGCTGACGGGTGATGGAAAAGAGTCCGTCGCGAGTAAGAAAGTCGTTTTCGGCGAAAGCGGCGGCATCGAGTGCTGTCGAGAGAGCACCGTCTTGTTGGGTGAACTGGTGGAGATCGACGAGAGCGAGAATGGCTTCCGCTTGGGTGATGCAGTCGCGATTGGAGAGTGTGAAGTTCCAGGAGGGTCCGACCCGAGCAGGGTAGATGCCGCCATCGAGCGGATCGATCATCGCGCTTTTGAGGAGGATCCCGGCCAAACCTTTGGCCGCATCGCGGCAATCGGAACGCAGGGTTTCGGGTAAGCTTGGAGCGACCGAAGCGCGAGACAGGAGAGAGAGAGCCTCGCTGGGGAAGAGGCCACCCAGGGAATCGAGAGTGCCAGTGCTTTCGTCCCACAAGTGGCAGATTTTCTGAACGGCGATGGTCAGTCGGGCGGCTCGTTCTGCGGGATCTTTGATTTCTTCCTCAGGCTGGGGTGGGTTCTCGCGCCGGGTGTTGAGTTTGCCGAGGCTGTCTTTTTTGACGTAGGTCGGATCGTCGTGCCAGAGGCGCTCGATGACCTCAAGGGCCTGATTGAAAAGGTCGGTGACTTCCTGATCGTCGCGGTAATTGATGACTTTCCAGGTAACGGGGGCTCCATCCGGAGAGATGATGACGAGGAACGGGAAGCCGATGGGTTCGTTCAATTCGGCCGAGAGAGCGGCGCTGAGGAGCATCGAATCGCGGCTGATTTCGCCGTCGATGAGCACCGGGATGAAGTCGTTGTTGAGGCGTTTGACGAGGTTGGTGGCGTTGCTGATGGCTTGCAGGGTCTCCGTGCTACCGGGGAAGCGGGCGGAACCGACGAGAGCGACGATCAGTCGCTGGCTTTGTTGGGCATCTTCAAGCAGGGAGGGTCGCCATTGTTGCCAATGCACGGGGCTTTGGGCTTGGCTGGAGAGGAAAGTGGAAGGGGTTCCTGCCAACTGATTGGACTTCAGAACGGTGGGGACCACGGGAGCGACGCGCGCGTTCTCCTGCTCCGAAGTTTTCTTGCTGCACGATGAAACAGCGAAGGCGAAAGCGAGAAGAGAGAGAGAGCGAGCAAAGGGAATCATGAAGACAGTCGGTTGAGGGGAGCGCGTCGGGGTGGGACCACGCGTAGAAAAGGCTTTCTCACCCTTCTGCGCGAGCTACTCTCGGCCGCGGTTTCGGAAGGATAGCAGCGTGATTAGTATAGCGATATCAAGTCAGAAGGGCGGGGTTGGAAAAACCACAGTGGCCATCAACCTGGCACACTCCTTGGCGCGGGCGGGATTCCGGACGTTGCTGGTCGATGCCGATCCGCAGGGCTCGGTGGGTCTTTCGTTGACGCGACAATCGAGGCTGCTTTCTGGATTCTACGATTTTCTTTCGGATCCTGGGATCCCTCTGGAGCGGATCATCGTGCCCACGCGGATGGAGACCTTCAGTCTGGTGACGGCGGGGCAAGGAGGGGACTACGAAATCGGTGGCAGCCCGACGGGCGTGCATTTGTCGCGAGTCAGGAGTTTTCTGCGATCGGTCGAAGCCCGGGGTTTTGAAGTCTGTTTGATTGATACCCCAGCGGGACTTTTTGGGCTGACCGCGGATGTGATTTGTTCGAGCCATGGGGTGTTGATTCCCCAGCAGGCAGAGCCATTGGGAATCCGTTCGCTGCCGAAAATGCTGGAGGGATTGAATCGGCTTCGAGTCATCCACCCCGGCCTGAAGGTGCTCGGGGTTGCATTGACGATGGTGCAAAAGGATATGGAGGAAAGCCGTGATTCCGTGGCGGCGTTGCGGAGTCTATTGCCCGCGGAACTGGTGCTCGGAACCTTGGTTCCGCGCGATGCTCTTTTTGTGAAAGCCAGCGCCCGCGGCCTGCCGGTGGGAGTCATGGAGGACGGAGTGGGGGCTCTGGCGGTCTTTGATTCCATGCGGGCGGAAATCGAAGCGAAATTGCCTTTGGGACAACCCCGTGGAGACCTGTAATCCCTGAGATGGATCCGATTGTGTCATGGATGGATGCCGATGAGGTTCGGCAATTGGCGAGCCAGTTGATGACACCGGTGCCGCGACCTGAGGTGGGCACCCCTGATGATGCAGGCTTCGGGGCGATGTTTGAAGGCTTCGTGGTGGGGCCGTCGAGGGAGCGTGAACAGGCGGCGGTGATGCCTGAGTCCGCGGTTCAATCCGAGGTCACTCCTGAATCAGAGCCCGTGGCTTCCCAGGCTGCGGAAGCCCCGGCGCGACCCTTCTTGCATGCGACGACGCACGAGTCGTCGGATTCGTCCGTGGAGCCCGAATTCAAGGGAGAGTCCGAACCGGAAATCGCTGACGACGGCGGGGAAGGTGAGGAGGCCGACCTCCCGGTGGAGCGGGAGATGGAGGGGGATGAACCAGCGAATCTCGCGCGGCGGATGCAGCGTTTTCGGCAGTGGCTGGAGGAGCGTTACGAAGCCCGCGGTGCATTTGTTTTGGACCGCGAAGGCAATCCGGTGATCGACGATCCGGCGTATGTGAAGCTGCATTTCCTCGCACGAAGTCTGGCTCAAGCGTATCGCCCGGTGAAAGGGGAGGCCGGGAACGTCCACGTCAAAATCGGTGCGGATGCGTTTCTGTCGGTCGTCCCTGTGGACACCGCATTCGGTTGCCTGGTGCTCGGCGTGGTGCTGCCAGTCCCTCTGGATGCCGCACGGGTTCGGGTGGTGGCGGAGGCGCTGTCGCAGGTGGCGACTCCGGTCGTCCGGTGAGGGCGACCGAGGGGAAAGGTCAGGAGGTTCGCCGATTCTGGATGATCAGGGCCAAGGTGGCGAGGCCGCAGGAGGCGTTGATGGTGACAAAGAGAACCAAAGCGGAGAACTGAATGGTGGAAACCTGACGTCCAAACCACGGTTTTTTGTCGGAGAGGAAAATGTCGGTTTCGCGGCCGATTTCCGCGTTGCGGTAGTCGGTGCGGAAGGCGCGAGCTTCCTCAATCATCAATTCGACCCGTTTGTTGACGAAGTAGTCGGAAAGCGGGCGGGCGCCGGGGTGGTCGGGACGGACGGGGAAGGCATCGAGTTCCAAGCGGGTTCCTGAGCGGGCAATTTCGGTCAGGCTGGATGCCCGGCGCATCGCGTCGGTGGGGTTGATGGCATCGGCTCCGACCAAGGATTGAAGGGCGCCCTTCATGATGTCGAAGCGCTCTTCAATGCCGGGTTCGAGGGGTGGGGGGAGTTCCTTGAAGGTGTCGATGCGGCGCTGAATGCGGATGCGTTCGAGGTCAAAGGGGTTGCGAGTGGCTTGGGTCACGACCATGCCTTCATAGGCGAAACGCAGGGGAATGTAGCGGGCAGGAACCGGGATGCCGCCGCGTTCTCGCTCGATCGAGGCGTCGGTGAACAGGCCTCGGTTCATTTCCCGAAAGGGGACAAGAGCTCCCGCAAGCAGCATCTGAGGCACCAGCAACAGTGGAACGGCGGTGAGCGCGCCACGTTCCGTTTTGGCGACAGCGGAAACGAGGAGGGCCAGGGCGGTGCCGGTGCAGGCCGTCAGCGTCATCCACTGCCATTGGTCGATGAGGGTGCCGTGGATCTCGAGCAAATGGTGTCCAAGGAAGGTGTAGATGAAACATTGAACGGCGGCGACCAGTGACAGCGCGGCAAACTTGGCGAACACGTAGAGAATCATGCTACGGCGCGTGTTGCGTTCGCGGCGGAGAATGGGTCGATCGCGGAGAATTTCGGTGGCTGAGTTCGTCAGTCCCAGGAACATGGCCACCGTTGCCGAGAGGAACAGGTAGGCGGGGATGTGCAGCGCGGTGGAGAATTCGTAGGCCCCTTGAGGCGACGACCGCAGGGTGATGGCGATGAGCGCGGCGAGAAGCGGCGATTCGATAAGGGTGGCGTAGAGAGTCCCGCGATTTCGCAGTTTTGACCAAATGGCGCGGTGGAATTGGGTACGGAAGACGCGGAGGTTGGCGCTGAGAGTGCTGCGGCCGCGGCGGAAAGTGGTGACACCCTTTCCCGACAGATCGGGAAGCGATTCGATGCGCGATGGTGGGGTGCCTTTGGAGCCGAGCGAGCGGACCAGGACCCGACTTTCAAAGCGTTCCTGCCAGAAGGTGGGAGGAAAGCGGCGGGCGCCGGTGGGATTCTGGCCACCTCCGATCTGGGCGAGGGGGGTTTCGAGAACATCGAAGACGAAATCGGCCCCGAGGGGAATCCGGGCCTCGATCGATGGATGCTGGATGGCCAGTTCATCGCAGGCGCGACGGAAATACTGGATCATTTCCCGCGGGGAGCCGAAGTAGGCGAGGCGACCGCCGGTATCGAGAAGCAGAACTTTATCACAGAGGCGGAGCACGTTCGCCCCCGGGCGGTGAAGGGAAGCGATGACGATTTTGTCTCGTGCGAGGGAGCGGAGGGTTTCGGCGACGTGTTCGCTGTCTTTGGACGAAAGACCGGAAATCGGTTCGTCGAAGAGAAACAATTCGGCGGCGCTGCCGAGATCGAGGCCGAGGTTGAGGCGACTGCGTTCACCTCCGCTGAGGGTTTTTTCTCCGGGGGCCCCGACCCGCCGCCGTGCCAATCCCTGGAGGCCGAGTTCGGCGAGGATGCTGTCGGCACGGCGCTCGATTTCATTCGCCGGCAGGGAAGCGCGGCGAATGGCCGTGGCATGGCGGAGGTGCTCGCGCACCGTGAGTTGAGGATTCAGGGCCTCCTCTTGGGGCATGTGGGCGATGAACGGCAGCAACCGCTCGCGGTGCTCATAGAGGGAGCTTTCATTGAGCATCACCCGGCCGCGAGTGGGCTTGCGGTGGCCCGCCAAGATGCTCATGAGGGTGCTTTTGCCGCTTCCAGACGGGCCGATGATGCACATCACTTCGCCGCGTCGGACTTCGAATGAAAGGTTATCAAGTGCGCGTTGATCGCGCACGAAGTGGTGAAGCAGATCTTCGACACGGAGGACTTCGATGAGATTGCGTTCTTCATCGATGATGCCTTCGCGGAAACGGCAGCGCAGGGCCTGCGTCCGGGAGAGCCGGATCACCGAGCCTTCCCGCAATTCCGCGGATGCCCGGACCGGAACGCCATCGGCAAGCACTGGACCGGAGGACTCACGGACGAAAACATCGCCGCGCTGGCGTTCGGGGTCGAAGCGGACCCGGAGGACGACTCGCGGGGCCAGACCAGGGCTGAGGAGAAGGTCGCCCCGCTCGATCACCGAAGGGTCGTTGGAGATCCGAAAGTCGCGTTGGTCGGCATGGAGACGGAATCTTCCACCGGCTTCCGCTGCTCGGCGGCGCAAGATATCGAGCGATGCTGAAAAGCCGTGTTCGCCATGGATCCGGTCGTGATGGGTGCATTGAAGAGGCTTTTCGGGAATCAGGGGGCCAATCCCTTCGACGACGGCCGAACATTTTTTGAGGGCCTCGACTTCGGCCGACAGTCCGAATCGGATTCGGATCGTGCTCTGGCGGCTGCGCGAGCGTTCACTGATCCAGCCTTCGTCGGTGGAGGCCAGGAAAATGGTCGAGGGGTTGCCGGTGAGGGCGACGTTGAGAAAGAAGAGCAGGTCTTCGCAGGTGAGTGTCCATCCTGGAACGACCAACTGCTGCCGGGGACGCATGCGGAGGAAGTTTCCAGGCTCCAGCGAGCGCCCACGGACCCACAGCGGGGCTTGGCCGGTATTTCGAACCAGAATCAGGTCGGCGACGCGATAGACTCGGAATTCGTGGTCTGCGGACACGGCCGGGAGCAGGACGTCCACCTGAGAGCCGTGGCCGAAGATCACGCGCTCGAACGATGCAGGCCCCTGGATTCCTTGGCCGTTCATCTCGTCGAGGATCTGGCGACCTTGATCGGGTCGTCCGAGGCGACGCATGAAAATCTCGAAGGCGGCTCGGCTGCGTTCCGACCGACCGACGGCATCGACCAGTGTATAGAGTTGGAGGCCGACAGCGATCTTCTCGGGATCGCTGAGAAGTTCGCGGAGTTCGGCGGCAATGTTGGGCAGGGGGCGCGGCTCGCGGACGGCTCGCCGCACTCGGCGGGCTAGCCAGGAGTGGTCGGCTTCCGGGAATGCGCTGCGCAAAAGGTCGAGAATGAGCTCGGCTTCTCCGGGGTCCAACTTGCCGTCGAGGGTCGCAAAGCCGGCAAAAGCATCGACCATCAAGCCGAGCACCCGCCCGCTGGCCGAGCCCTCGGCGCGGCGTCCGAAGCGGCGTTTTCGAGGCTTCGGCAATGAGGACGAAGGGGCTGGGGCATCATCGCTCCGGTCGGGCATTGGGCGGATGCTCGGTGATCCCCATGGGTCCGGCAAGAACGGGGGCGGAAAAATGGGTTTCCTTTTGAGCGAGCCGGACTAGTCTCCCTCGCCTTTGCCGAGGCAAGAACCTCGTGCTAAGATCCACCCAGGCGGAGCAGGAAACCACTCCCAACAGCTCCGCACTCGATTCACCATGTCCGATCCATCTCAGAATCGCAATCCCCAGGGACCTGGCTCTCGTGGCCCGAATAATGTTCCGGGGTTCAATTGGCGCCTTGCCCTGTTCCTTGGCCTTGCCCTCCTCGCGTTGGGCTTCGCCTTTTTCTACGGGGATGTGGCTACCAAACCCAAGCAGCTCAGCTTCAACGAATTCACCCGCAAGTGGGATCAAGGGTTGATCATCACGGGGGATTCGCAGCGGCTACTTTCAGTGGAGACCGCTGATGGCAGCTCGAATGCCAAAGTGGTGGGCTGGTACCGTGATAAGCCCAACCTCGACGAAATCGAGACCCAGATCCTGTCGTTCCAGCTGAACTTTGGTCGCCGTACCGACCAAGAGCAGGAAGTCATGCAAGCGCTCGGGGAGCACTTGCCCCGGCGTTTCCAGTCCGACGCTCTGCCGACGGTGGAGAATACCGACAAGACGTATACGCTTTCCGATTTCCGTGGGGTGATGGCCAATGGTTGGGTCATCACGGATGACCCGGCCCGTCCGTTGGAGCTGCACACCACCAATTACGATGCGGTCCTGACGGGTTATGCACGGGTTCCGGCCGGGCCCCTTCCGGCGCCCACCCAGGAGCAATTGCACCGTTTTGTGGTGCAGACCTCCCTCTATGTTCAGGCTGAAGAAATCAGCCGACTGCTGGCGCAGAGCGATGCCAAATACATCAATGACGCGGGCATGTTTGGTCGGGTGGTGCTGACTTTCCTGCCGGTGCTGCTGATCATTCTGTTGCTGTTCTTCCTGTTCCGTCAGCAGATGAAGGCGGCTGGCCGTGGCGCCATGTCTTTCGGGAAATCGAAAGCCCGGTTGCTGACTCGTGATCACAACAAGGTGACGTTCAAGGATGTTGCCGGGATTCAGGAAGCCAAAGAGGAGCTTTGGGAAATTGTCGATTTCCTGAGGGATCCGCGGAAGTTCCAGAAGCTTGGGGGTTCGATTCCCAAGGGCGTGCTGATGGTGGGCCCTCCAGGAACCGGTAAGACCTTGCTGGCGCGGGCGATCGCGGGTGAGGCCGATGTTCCCTTCTTCTCGATTTCTGGCTCGGACTTCGTCGAAATGTTTGTCGGTGTCGGCGCGTCGCGGGTTCGCGACATGTTCGAGCAGGGCAAGAAGCATGCACCCTGTCTGATCTTCATCGACGAAATCGACGCGGTGGGACGTCACCGCGGCCACGGACTTGGAGGTGGCCACGATGAGCGGGAGCAAACGCTCAACCAGCTTCTTGTGGAGATGGATGGTTTCGATACCCAAGAGGGCATCATCATCATCGCTGCGACCAACCGTCCCGACGTGCTGGATCCGGCCTTGTTGCGCCCCGGTCGTTTTGACCGCCAGGTGACGGTTTCCCTGCCTGATGTGAAGGGCCGCGAGCAGATCCTCGGGGTCCACTCGAAGAAGATCAAACTTTCCCCGGCCACGGATCTTGCCTTGATCGCTCGAGGCACTCCCGGATTTTCGGGGGCTGAGCTGGCCAACCTGATCAACGAAGCTGCCCTCTTGGCGGCACGGAAGGGGCTGAACGCCGTGACTTTGGCTGAATTGGAAGAAGCTCGCGACAAGGTCCGTTGGGGCCGCGAACGTCGCAGCCTGGCTCTCAGCGAAGAGGAGAAGAAGACCACTGCCTATCACGAAGCTGGCCACGCTCTGCTGTTGGCCACTTTGGAGCACGTCGATCCACTCCACAAAGTCACTATCATTCCGCGGGGACCCTATCTCGGTGCGGCCTTCCACTTGCCGAAGGAAGACAAATATCACTTCCACAAACTTCAGGGCATCGAGCAACTCATCGTGACGATGGGTGGCCGGGTGGCCGAAGAGATCACTTTTGGAGATGTGACCAGTGGCGCTTCGGGCGACATTCGCCAAGCGACCAGTCTGGCCCGCCGGATGGTTTGTGAGTGGGGCATGAGCGAGGAGCTCGGCATGGTCGAGTATGGCGAAAACCAAGGTGAGGTGTTCCTTGCCCGCGACATTTCGCGATCTCGCAACTACTCGGAAGCGACCGCCCAGAAGATCGATTCGGAAATCAAGCGTGTGATCGATCGCGCCTACACCGACGCAAAGCGCATCCTCCTTGAGAAGCGTGACAAGCTTGAGCTGATTGCCCAGGCCCTGCTGGAGTATGAGACTCTCGATGCTCGCCACATCCTTGATCTGATCGAGTTCGGTGAGATGAAGGATCCGCCGAACTCACCGAAGCCTCCGTCGCTTCCTGATGAGCCCCCGGCGAAGAAAAAAGAGTCAACGTCGGGCAAGACCGATGAGGATGATGGGGGTCCGTTGCCGGGAACGGTGGTGGGTGCTCCGGCCTGATCTGCCTTCGATGGTCTTCACTGCAAAGGGGTGAGCGCATGCGCTCACCCCTTTCTGCGTCCCCAGTTTCATCGCAGCCCGATCGAGGAACCAGGGACGGGCCATGGGTCCCTGAGGACCGCTGAGTGTTCTCACGAAACTCTTGGGAGATCCGAGAGCATTGCCTGGGCTCAATCTTCCGGATGGAGCGTTTGGCGGTAGACGACTTTCCCGGCGCGGTTGTGCTGAGTCACGGTGAGGTCGCGGGTGTCAGCATCGAACTCGAGCCCTCCGAAGTACTGGTGGCCCGCGGAGGGTGGCTGATCGACAGGGATTTCCTTGCTGGCAGTTTGGAACTTCACCTCGATGCCGAAGGTGTTGTCGGGCTCATTGGGTCCGAAGTTGCCGGCGTGGAGGGGCCCGCTGACGAATTCCCAGAAGGGCAGGAAGTCTTTGAAGACGGCGCGTTCGGGGGCGTAGTGATGGGCTGCCGCATAGTGGACGTCGGCCGTCAACCACACCGTATTCCGCACCTGATCTCGCTTGAGCCGGGAAAGCAGGCCGGCGATCTCCAATTCACGTCCTCGGGGTGGGCCATTGCTGTTGGCGATCGCCTCCTGTTCTTTGCCATCGGGAACGATCAGGCCGATGGGCATGTCGCAGGCAATGATTTTCCAAGTTGCTTGGGAGGTAGCCAATCGAGTGGCAAGCCATTCGAGTTGGTTGCCTCCAAGGATGGCGGTGTCGGCACCGGCCTGATCCTGTTGGTTGAGGGTATTGGCGCCGCGGTAGCTACGAAGATCGAGCATGTAGATATCGAGATCGGGGCCGTAAGAGATTTCCCGATAGATGCGGTGTGGTTCGTGGGAATCGATGGCGACAGGGGTGTATTCGATGAAAGCTTGATGGGAGCGCTCAGCGAGGACCGAAGCTCGCTTCTCGGTGTAGCGAGGATCGGAAAGGGTTTCTCCGGGATACCAGTTGTTGGCCACTTCATGGTCGTCCCATTGGGCAAAGACAGGTACCTCGGCGAGAAAGCGACGCACTTGGGGATCGAGAAGCTGGTAGCGATAGGCCCCTCGAAATTCCGCCAGGGTCTCGGCTACTTTCGACTTTTCCGGGGTGACTCGGTTTTTCCATACACTGCCGTCGGCCAGCGGCACTTCGGGCTCCAGTGGGTCGTCGGCGTAGATGAGGTCGCCATTGTGAATAAAGAAATCAGGCTGGAAGGCACGCAAGGTCTCGTAGGTTTGCATGCCACCGCGTTCGGGATCGATGCCCCAACCTTGACCGACCGTATCCCCCGACCACGCGAAGCGAACGTTGCGATGGTCGATGGGGGCCGTTTTGAAGCTGCCGGTGTTGCTTGGAGGGGACTCGGAGCCGTCAGGGAAAGTGACTCGGTAGTGGATGCGCGTGCCCGCCGGAAGGTCGTTCAGCAGGGCACGTGCGGTGAAGTCTTGATCGGCTCCCGTGGAGACTTCGGGATGGCGGATGGGATGGGAGAAGTCGGGGTCTGTGTCGGTCTCCACAAGCATGCGGTCGGCGCCGACGCTGCGGCTCCAAACCACGGCGGTGTGACTGCTGACATCCCCGCTGGAGACCGGAGGGGGATCGGCTTGAAGGCCGCAGGTGACAGAAACGAACAAGGAAGCGGAGGTGAGCGAAAGCTTCATGGCGAGAGCGAAGCGAGGACCGGAGGGTGGGGGTGCGCCAAGCTCTACGAGGTGACAATTTTGCTGGCAGCTGTCATGGAGTGGTGCGCAGGACTGCGCCGAAAAAAGGAATGCGGCTGGTCGAGCAGGAAGAGAAATGGCACCGTTTGGGTTAGCAGGGAAGGGGTGGCGGACCGCCCTGATGCCGTTTTGTCGATGTCGCTTGGGCGATCGTCATCGCAGAGACTGGAATGCTATTTTGTTGGATATGAAATCACCTTGGATGCTTCTGATTTTCAGTCTTTTGGCAGCGGGAAAGTTGATGGCGGAGGAAGTGATGGTTTTCGCCGCGGCAAGTCTGAGCGATGCCATGAGCGAGTTGGGCAAAGATTACGGGAAGGCAACGGGGGAAACCGTCCGCTTCAACTTCGCAGGATCGAATACTCTGGCACGTCAGATCGAAGCAGGGGCTCCCGCGGATGTGTTTGTTTCCGCAGACCGCTTGCAGATGGACCGCTTGGAAGAGAAACACTGCGTCGATCCCCAGACCCGGAAAGATGTGTTGGGGAATACTTTGGTGGTGATCACTCCGCCGGAGGGTCCGGTGTTGAAGTCGATTCATGACCTTGGTGGTTCCTCCGTCCGACGGCTGGCCTTGGGGCATCCCGATGCCGTGCCGGCAGGGGTCTACGCCAAGGCATACCTGAAAAAAATAGGGTGTTGGGCAGAGGTGGAGTCGAAGGTAGTCCCGGCAGAGAATGTGCGTGCGGCGCTGGCATTTGTAGAGTCAGGGCATGCTCAGGCGGGAATCGTGTACAAAACCGACGCGGCTTCCACGGATGGCGTGAAGGTGGCCTGGGAGATCCCCGCCGAAGAAGGCCCGCCGATCGTGTATCCCGCTGCGGTGGTTTCGGGAACGCGTCGCGCTCCGGCAGCCAAGCGCTTTTTGGCGTGGTTGCGGCAAGAAGCTGCGACTGAGGTGTTTGAGAAATACGGCTTCAGGGTGCTGGGTCGATGAGTTCCGACGAGTGGCAATTGGTCGTCTTCACCGCCAGCATGGCGTTGATGGCAACCCTATGCCTGATTCCGCCGGGCGTCGTACTTGCTTGGTGGTTGGCGCGTCGGAATTGGCGGGGCAAGATGGTGGTCGAAACCTTGGTTTCGTTGCCTCTGGTGCTGCCGCCGGTGGTGACGGGATTGCTGCTGCTGAAGGCGTTCAGTCGTCGAGGGGTCCTGGGCGCATGGCTTGAGGAGCAGTGGGGACTGGAGGTGGTCTTCACTTGGAAAGCCGTGGTTCTGGCTTTAGCGACCATGTCATCGCCTCTGTTCGTGCGGACTGCGCGGGCGGCGCTGGAGGCGGTCGATCCTCGTTTGGAGCAGCAGGCGCGCACTTTGGGTGCGGGAGAGTGGAGAGTTTTTTTCACGGTGACCCTGCCGATGGCGGCTCGCGGGGTGATGGCAGGGGCCTTGCTGGCATTTGCCCGAGCATTGGGCGAATTTGGGGCGACGGTGATGGTGGCGGGCAATATTCCGGGCGAAACGACTACGCTCCCAGTCGCGATCTATCATGCGGTGCAGCTGGGGCAGGACGAGAAGGCCTGGCATCTGGCGGCCGTGGCCGTGGTCGTGAGTTTTCTGGCGGTGGGCTTGAGTGAGATTTTGGTGCGAAGGAGGTCTGGATGATCGGGGCTCTGCAGTTGAGTTTTTCGCGACGATTTCCGACGGGAGCCATCATTCAAGTGGATGATTTCCTGATTCCTGAAGGACGAGGAGTGACGATTTTGTTCGGAGAATCCGGCGCCGGGAAAAGCACCTTGATTCGCGTATTGGCAGGATTGGAGAAGCCCGACGATGGTCGACTGAGCGTGGGCGAGGAATGGTGGTTCGATACGGAGAAACGGATCGACGTTCCCGCCTCCCGTCGTCGTGTGGGGTGGGTCTCTCAGGATGGGCTGCTGTTTCCCCATCTCAGCGTTGCACAGAATGTGAGCTACGGCATGCGTGGTGGATCGAAAGCTGCCGTGAAGTCGCGGGTAGCGGATTGGCTGGAAAGAATGGGCCTGGGAGGCATGGAGAACCGCCGACCTTCAGAGCTGTCGGGTGGGCAGCAACAGCGGGTGGCGTTGGCGCGTGCCTTGGCATCGGATCCCGCTTTGGTGCTGCTGGATGAGCCGTGGTCGGGATTGGATCGGCCCACTCGGGAACGACTAAGGAGTGAATTGAGACCGTGGCTCCGGGAAGCCGAGGTTCCTGTCTTGATGGTGACGCACGATCGCCAGGATGCGCTGGCACTCGGTGATCGGATGGCGGTGATGAGTCGTGGGCGCCTCGTTGAACAAGGGGAGATGGAGGAGGTTTTTTGCCGTCCCGAATCCGCGGAAACTGCTCAATTGTTGGAAGTGGAAACGCTGGCCCGAGGCCGTGTGTTGTCTTGCGAAAATGGGGTCGCAGAAGTGGATTGCCGGGGAGTTTGTGTGGTGGCCTCCGAGGTTCCGGGCCTTGTGAAAGGGGGAGAAGTTTGGGTGTGTGTCAGGGGAGGAGACGTGAGCTTGGGGGAGGTGTTGCTCGATCATTCCAGCCTCAGGAATCAATGGTGGGGGCGAGTGGTTGGCTTGCGTCAGGAAGGGGTAGCGATGCGTGTGGAATTGGATGTTGGATTCCCCCTGGTAGCTTTGCTAACCGCGGCGTCGGTTGAGGTGCTGGGTGTCACGGTGGGGCGGGAAATGGTGGCTGCTGTGAAGGCGCAGCGGGTGCATGTGATTCCGCTGTGAACTACGGCGCGAGCGTGGCTTCGAGGCGCAGAAACCCCTGGGAACCGGTGGTCGTGGCGGTGGCATAGCCACTGGCACCCACAGTCGGCCGTGGAGTCACGGGAGCAAAGGTACGGAGGTCGTCGGAGTTGGCGGGATCGACGGTGACCTGCAGGGTGTCGGGCAGGCGCAGCGGGTAGCGTAAGGTGAAGGAGGAGTCTCCCCACTGGGTGGTGATTTCATCCGCGTCTGGATAGGTCGGGTCGAGCCCAAGCCCGAATTCGACGGCGGCAGGGATGCCATCGCCGTCCGAGTCGTCATCCTCCGCCGCACCGGCGATGCCGAAGCCACCCATCCAGCTGGCGAAGCTCATGTCGATTTGGCCGCTCGTTTGTTGAAGCAATCCCCCCAGCATTTCGGTCGCGGTGAGTGGTGGAATTTCGCTGCCGTAGGTGCGGTTGAATGCCTGGAGAATCAAGTTGGCGATCACCGCTTGAGCGCTGGTGTTTGGGTGAAAGTTGGCGCTGAACTCACCGTTGAGCCAGAGATCGTTGAGGTCGCCAGTCGTGGTGCCTGCGTTGGCAATGGGGATGCCATGGATAGTTAGCGGCGTGGCGGCATCAAGGTAGCGAAGCGTTGGGTGAAAGATATCGGCGAAGCCGATTCCTCGGGTTTCCGCGAGCGCTTTCATCCGTCCATTGAGATCCTCCAGCATGGTGGTGATGCGTGCGGTCTTTACCGAGTCATTTGGATATTTTCCCCGAATTTCCGGGGTGATTCCGATATGGGGTGCGGCCACGATGACGATAGGAAGATCGGGATTCCACTCGAGAACCTGATCGATGACCTCGGTGGAATCGGCGACAAATCCACTGACGAAAGTTTCGATTTCCGCAGTGCTCAAAGTGTCGTTGTAGACCCCGCCGTAAACTCTGCGGAGATCGTTTCCTCCGACGAAATAGGTCAATCGATCGGCGACGGTTTGAATCTGTTCGCGCAGGTCAGAGACGGCGAAATCGCTGTCATCGATGCCCGCTAAAGTGAGCGCATCGCCGAGCGAAAAGTCAGAGCTGGAGTCGTCGGCAAGGATTTCGGTGAAAGTGCGGCTCCCGAGGACAAAATCGCGGATTTGTTCTGCGGTGGCTCCCGGGATGGCCCAGTTGTAGGCGTGGCGGAAGAGGAGCGTCTGACCGGAAAGAGGAACGGTGTAGGTTTTCCGACTGCCGTTGTCGAAGTGGTCCTTGCGATAGTTGGCATCGCCGAGGATTTCGATCCAGTTTTTTACCGTGGAGCTGAAACCATCGCCGTAGGTCTCAAACTGGAAGGTGCTGGGATTGAAAATGGTGATGCTGAATCCAAACTCGGCCTCGTAGTCAAAGGTGAGAGAGTCGCCGAGGGTGACGATTTGTTCGGCGGCCGGGCAGGTAGGGGCGAGAGTCGCCCAAAGGGCGGCAGAGAGAATCGAGCGGGTCACGATGGGCACCCTAGCGCCGGATGCCTCTGGGGAAAGGGGTTTCCTTGATCATTCTTCTGAGCTGGCCGTAAGGGGGACGGCGCGCACCGGACCGAGGAGGCCTGCTTCTGACGATTGAGACGTCGCGGAAACCACGACTTCGAGGTGATGACTGCCTGCGGCGAGCACGGGGAGGGCCAGCGCTGCAGGGTTTCCAAAGAGGGTCCCGATGGGCTCTCCGTCGATCTTCACGCTGCCCGTCTGGGAGACTTTTCCGAAATCCAGCAACCACCGATCCGCGCCGTCGGGCAATTCAAAATCGAGGTGGTAGCGCACCGGGTCCGTAGTGAGGGCCCATTGGGGATCGGCCAAAGTTCGCCAGGAGCCGAGAAGCGGCAATTCGAGCTGACCTCCGTCCTGAAACGTCAGGGTCCAGAGGCCCCTCAGATCGATTCCGGGTAGCCGTTGAGGCCACCGAGGAGGGGATTCCAAGGGCTGCCGGAAAGTCCGGATGAGGCGGGACTCGTGAGGCTCAAGCCGGAGAGGAAAGCGTATCCGGCCGTATTCAGTGGATTCGGTGGCGACGGTGCCGGCGCGATCAGGAATGGCGGGGTCGAGAAGGACCAGTGCCGAGGCGGGCCGGGAGAGTTCCACTTCGGTATCGACGACCTTGTCGGTGGGATTCAGCAGCCAATAGTGGTGACCGTCTGCATGGTGGCGGCGGATGCCTCGAAGCCCTGCGGCGGCGAAGGATTCCCCGCGAATTCCGAGTTTTTCAGCGAGTCTTACGGGGTCGTCGTCTTCCTCACTGCGGTGAATATCCTCAAGTGCTTGGACGAGAGTTCCCCGCCGGATGTCGGGTGCTGGATACCCGGGCACATCTGTTGGCCAGTCCCCGAGGATGCCGATTTTCCCGCCACGGCGGGAGAGATCGCGGAGTAGGATGGCGGTGGTTTCGGGCAGGCGTTCCACTTCCGGAAGCATGATGGCTTGGTAGAGCAGCCCTCCGAGAATGATCCCGGATTCGGAAGCGGTGGCGCTGGCCAAAAGGCGATCACTGACAATGTCGTAGGAGATCCCGGCTTCATCCAAAGCCTGCATGGCATGGCCGAATCCGCTGGAAGCCATCCAGAGGAGACGTTCGTCGGGGTCATGGGGGAGTCCGCCCCGAGTGGCGAGGAAATCGTGATATGGGTAGTAGAGAAGCAAATCCGGATCTGGCGCTCCTGATTGGAGGATGGTCTGAATCCGGGTGACCCAGTCGGTGAGCGCGGGAATTCCCAGGTGAAGCGCGGGGTCGATAGGAGGGAATTCAAGTTGGTTGGCACCTCGGAGCCACAGGGCTTCGCAGCGGCGCCGGATTTCGTTGGGGGATGAAGTGAGCCCCCCCACGACCACTCCTGTGATGAGGGGTTTGAGGGCAAAGTGGGCGGCGGATGCGGCGAACGGAGGATCCGCCGGATCGAGAACTCCTGGAATATCAGCGATCGCTTGGAGGTCGATGGGGTTTCCTGGATTGCCGCGGAGCACGGATCGACTCAGGGCTCCTTCTTCCTGGGTTCGGAGCCGCCAGGCATCCAGAGCATCAAGGTGCATTTCGCCGAGGGTTTCGCGGTAGTCACTGACGACACGCAGGGAGTTTCCCGGGTCTCCTTGGCCAAACAGAGCGGGAAGTTGCTCGCGCAGGTCGTAGCCACGAAGCTTCTGGAATGCGTCGAGGAGGGCCGGGCTCCAGCTTCCTTCGGTCGCGGCGGTGCGTTCGAAAACCTTGGCCCGAGGCGGCAATAGGCCCTCGGCTTCAAGGGGCTTTTCCTGAAAATCTAGCCACAGAGTCATGGCGTAAGCGGAAAAGGGATCCAGTTCTTCTCCTGCCTTCCGAGTGCCGAGTCCGAAAACTCGCCAATCGCCGACGGGCGCGGGCCAGGCAAGGGTGCCGTCTTCTCCAAGGTACGGGGTCAGATCCATCGGCGCTCCTTGATGGGGCCAGGCGCCCAGGGTTTCAAAAGTGCGATCGGGGAGGGAAAGGGAAACCTCCTGGCCGCCCTGAATCCTGTCCGAAAAGGGTTCGAGGACCTCGGAACGCAATTCGTCAAGTGCGGTGGCGGGTCGGGGTAAGGCGTTGAGGCGGAGATCGAATCCCAATCCTCCTCGCTGTGCCTCGGCCGCGGCGGCGCGTGCTTGCTGCTGCCAAGCGGAAGCATCGCTTCCCATGGCGGGGAAAACCAGGCCGCCCCAACCGTCGCGGGCGAGCGCATCTCCATCGGGCCCGGAGTCTTCGCTTCCAGAGTCGGAAAGGGTGAGTTCGAGCCACGGCCGCGCATCTGCAGGTGCCTCTGGCCAGGTGGTCACGGGGGACGCGGTCACCTCGCCAAAGACGGCGGTGAGCCCAAGCCCCGCTTGCATGCCTCGCTTTGCCCACCCCATCATCCGCGCCCATCCCCTAGGGCATGGGGCTTGGGAGGACAAGCCCGTCTCCCAATTCCCCCTTGCCGGGTGCTTAAGAACGCTTAACGATCTGCTCCATGAGTCACGACCCCGATCAGCACGCCTCCCTGGGCGAGATGTATTCGGACTATTTTTTGGATTACGCATCGTACGTGATTCTTGAGCGGGCGGTTCCGCATCTTCTGGATGGGTTTAAACCCGTCCAGCGCCGGATTCTTCACTCGATGAGGGAATTAGACGACGGCCGCTACAATAAGGTGGCCAATGTCATCGGCAACACGATGAAGTACCACCCCCACGGCGACGCTGCGATTGGCGACGCGACGGTGAACCTCGGGCAGAAAGATTTGCTGATCGATACCCAGGGGAACTGGGGAAACACGCTGACAGGGGACGGGGCCGCGGCACCTCGATACATCGAGGCACGGCTGACGAAGTTCGCGTTGGATGTGATTTTCAATCCCAAGACGACTTCTTGGACTCCGAGTTACGACGGTCGCAATAAGGAGCCGATCACTCTGCCCTCGAAGTTTCCTGTCTTGCTGGTTCAGGGCGTCGAGGGCATCGCGGTCGGTCTCGCGTGCAAGATGCTACCGCACAATTTTAATGAAGTGATCGACGGCTGCATCGCCGCCCTGAGAAACGAGGAATTTGTGTTGGTTCCGGATTTCCCGACAGGAGGGATCATGGATGCCAGCGACTATCGAGACGGTCTGCGTGGCGGGAAGGTGCGAGTTCGTGCGCGGATCGAGCTGGAAAAGAAAAATCTCCTGAGAGTGGTAGAGATTCCTTTTGGAACAACGACGGGTGCCCTGATGGACTCGATCGTCAGCGCTGCGGACAAGGGCAAGCTCAAGATTTCGAAGATCGAGGACAATACGGCCGAGTTTGCCGACATTCTGGTGCACCTGCCGAGCGGTGTGGATGCGGAAATGACTCGCGACGCCCTGTTTGCCTTCACGGACTGTGAGCTCAGTATTTCACCGAATGCCTGCGTCATTGTCGATGGTAAGCCGCAGTTCATGGGGGTGTCTGAAATCCTCCGGCGCAATGCCCAACGGACACGGGAATTGCTGGGGCTTGAGCTGGAAATCAAGCTCGGGGAGCTCAATGAGAAGTGGCACTTTAGCTCTCTGGAGAAGATCTTCATCGAGAACCGGATCTACCGCGATATCGAAGAGTGCGAGACGTGGGAGGCGGTGATTCAGGCGATCGATGACGGCTTGAAGCCGTTTAAGAAACTGCTGAAACGGGAGGTGACCGAAGACGACATTGTTCGCCTCACCGAGATCAAAATCAAAAGAATCTCCAAGTTCGACTCATTCAAAGCGGACGAGGAAATCCGAGCGTTGGAGCAGTCGATCGACGAGACCGAGAAGTACCTGCGCAATTTGACGAAATTCACCATTCGCTGGTTCGAAGAGATTCGTAAAAAGCATGGCAAGGAGCGGGTGCGCAAGACGGAGATTTCTTCGTTCGAGCGGGTGGATCGGACTCAAGTGATTCTGGCGACGGAGACGTTGTACCTCGATGAGAAGAACGGATTCGCCGGGTATGGCTTGAAGAAAGAGAAGCCATTGGAGAAATGCTCCACGCTGGATGATGTGATCGTCTTCACCGGTGAGGGCGGAATGAAAGTGCAGAAGGTGGCGGAGAAGTTCTTTGTCGGCGCTCGGCCGCTGCGCGTGTCGATTTTCCGCAAGGACGAGGATTTGATCTACTCGTTGATTTACCGGGATGGACGCGATGGTCCGCTGATGGCGAAGCGCTTCCGGGTGGGAGGAATCACTCGCGACAAGGAATACGATCTCACGGGAGGCAAGAAGGGCAGCCGGGTATTTTATTTCGCCGTCCACAAGTCGGAAGAGGAAAGCAACGACCAGTTGTTGATCGTGCATCTCAAGCCCGCCTTACGCCTGCGCAATGTGTCGCGACCGTTCAATTTTGGTGAGATTGGGATCAAGAGCCGGGGAAGCCGGGGAAATATTGTGACCAAATTGAATGCGGATCGGGTGGTCCGGGCACCCAAGGACTATGATCCGGAGATGGGGGCCTGATGGGAGCGATGAGGACCAGAAAAGCGCTTTCCGTGGTGTCGAGGCGGTGCTTGTTTGGTTCTCATGTTCAAAAGGCTAGCGGGGTTGATGGTGGTCTGTTGGGTGGCGATGGGGATGATCCTTCGTCACCCGGTTTCTAGCGGATGGCTGCGTCTGGGCTGGGTTCTTTGCGGTAGCTCAGCGCTGCTTTTGCTGTTGGCTTTGGTGTGGCGGAAGCGGGTGTGGAGGTGGAGTCTCGTGGGCAGTGGCGCGTTGGTTTTGTGGGTCGGTCTTCTATTGCCGCAGCGGGCAATCGAGCCCACGAAGTTGCGGAAAGGCTATCTTGAGAGGCTCGTCCATTACCGGGGGACGCCGTATTTTTGGGGCGGAGAAGGACGTCAGGGGATCGATTGTTCCGGACTACCCAGGCGGGCGCTTCGAGATGCGTTGGCAGAAGAGGTGTTCCGAAGGGGAAATGGCACCGCGCTCAGGGCTCTCCTGGAAATGTGGTGGTTCGATAGCAGCGCAAAGGCGCTTTCTGAGGGATACCGGGGATGGACGCGAAGCACGGGTGTTCACGGGACGGTTTCCACTCTGACCGATGAGAAACTTGAACCTGGAGACCTGGCCGTGACGGAGGGGGGAGTGCATGTGATGGTGTATCTCGGTGAGGGCCAGTGGATTCAGGCGGAACCGGATCGGGCAAAGGTCGTCGTCAGTGATGGGAAGAGCGATCCAACCGCTTGGTTCGATCTCCCGGTGGGGGTCCACCGGTGGTCATTGCTCGACGGAGGTGGATGATCTTGAGATTCCGCGGAAGCATGACAGCATCTTCCTTTGCAGGAACGGAATCCCGGGTGAGGCTGTTAGTGATGAAGTTGAAGTTTTGCGGCGCAGCCGGCACCACGACGGGTTCCCAGCACTTGCTGGAAGTCAACGGGAAGAAGATCCTGCTCGACTGCGGTCTTTACCAAGGTCGGAGACAGGACGCCTACGAGGTGAACTGCTGTTTCCCCCACTTCGATCCTGCTGAGGTCGATATGGTGGTGCTGTCGCATGCTCATATCGACCATAGTGGGAATCTTCCGAATCTGGTCCGCAAAGGGTTCAACGGGAATATTTTTGCGACATTCGCCACCCGCGATCTCTGCGCGATCATGTTGGCGGATAGTGCTCATATTCAGGAGCAAGACGTCGAATGGCTCAACAAACAGCGAGCGAAGGACCGTTTGCCTCCGGTGGAGGCTCTTTATCGCAAAGAGGATGCGGAGCGCTGCCTGCGGCAATTCGTGACGGTGGGCTATGAGCGTCCCATGCTGATTGCGGATGGAGTGACGCTCACCTTTTTTGATGCGGGGCACATTCTGGGAGCGGGACAGGTCCTTCTGGAAGTCATCGACAAGGAAGACAGCGGGAAGCGAAAGCGGTTTCTGTTCTCCGGGGACATCGGCCGGGGAGAAAACGAAATCCTCAACAACCCAGTGGCGGTGCCGGATGTGGATTTTCTCCTGATGGAATCGACCTACGGTGGTCGGGAGCACGAGTTGCCTCCCACGGGGGCGGACGAAGCCGTGGCGGAGGTGTTGGAGCGGGCTCTGAAGCGCGGGGGTAAGGTGATGATTCCTGCCTTTGCGGTCGAGCGGACCCAACAGATGCTGTATGTGCTGAACCGGCTGTTTCACAGTGGTCGCCTGCAGCGGGTGCCGGTGTTTGTCGACAGTCCGCTGGCGGTGGGAGCGACCGAGATTTTCCGGCTGCACCCTGAGTGCTTCAATCAAGAGGTGTATGAGTTTCTCTTTGAAGACGGGGTGGATCCCTTCATTTTTGAGGGGCTTCAACTCGTGCGGGCGGTGGCGCAATCGAAGAAGCTCAATGATGTGCACGGCCCATGCATCATCATCGCAGCGTCGGGCATGTGCGAGGCAGGGCGCATTCGTCATCACCTGAAAAATGGCATTGGTGATCCGCGAAATACGGTGTTCTTCGTGGGTTATTGCGCCGAACACACTTTGGGTCGTTTCATTCGTGATGGCCGCAAGGAGGTAAACATCTTCGGGGACCGGCATGAGGTGCGAGCCGCGGTCGAGGTGGTGGATTCTTTTTCAGGCCACGCTGATCATTCGGAGTTGCTGGATTACTTTCACGCGACGGGGGGTGCCAAATCGAAGGTGTGGCTGGTTCACGGTGAGCCGGATCATTCGTTGGCGTTGTGCGATGCCTTGAGAAAGGAGCACGAAGGGGCGGTCGACGTTGCGGTGCTGGGAGAAACTGTGGAGTTTTGAAATCCTCTGGCCCGATGCCCTTTCAAGCGCTTGCGCGGTCGGAAGGGCATTGCTAGGAAGCGCGCGTGGCGGTGCAAAGTGACGTCAGAGCTGTGCTTCAGTATGTGCCGCAATTCCGCGGTCGGATCTTTGTTGTACTGATTGAGGCGGGCTTGTTGCCTGAGCCTGCGGTCGCGGAGACCCTTCTCGATTTGGCGGCGTTGGAAGATGTGGGCGTGAAGCTGGTGTTGGGGGTCCTTGGCGGCGACGTGACGGATCTTTATGATTGGACGCTGGAGTGCGAAATCATGGCGGCGCGATGCCCCAAGAAATTGGGAGAGTCCGGTGCGGTGGAGGAAGCCAGAGCCATTCTTGGGCGCGGACAGACGGTGATTGTCGACGCCTCTTCGCAGGACCCCTTGGACGACAAGGTCGTGGATTTCACGCTTGGAATCGGCGCGGTGAAGTTGATCGCGTTGCTGGAGCAGGCGATTTTGATCGATGGAGTGCCAGTGCCGGCTGTTCGAGCGGCGGATGCGGTGGAACTCGCAGGTCAGGAAAACGTGACCGGTGGTGCCCTATTGCGCGCAGCGGCAAAGGCCTGCGACAAGGGCGTGCCGCGGGTTCACGTGCTCAACGGCCGGCGTCAAGGGGTGCTGGTCGACGAATTGTTTTCCAACGAGGGCGTGGGGACCATGATCCACGCGGACTCTTACCAAGAGATTCGGCCCTTGCGGGAGGAGGACATCCCGGAGCTGCTTGGAATGATTGGCCGCTCAGTGCGGCGGACGAAACTCGTGCCTCGCAATTACGAGGACATTGCCCTCAAACTCGACGACTACCGCGTGATGACGGTCGACGACAACGTGGTGGGCTGTGTGGCGCTGCACGAATACCCTGCTGAGCACCTCGCCGAGGTGGCGTGCTTGTACGTCAAGCTGTCCCACGAAGGCCGAGGCTATGGCGCGGATTTGGTCCTGCATGCCGAAGCATTGGCAGTCCAGCGGGGGGTGCCACAGGTGTATGCCCTGACCAATCGTGCCGCAGAATTCTTTGAGCACCGAATGGGCTATTCTCCGGCCGAGAAAGACGTGCTCCCGGCGACTCGGAGGGCTCAGCTGGAAGCCAGTGGCCGGGATTCGCGCGTATTTGTGAAATCGCTCTAGGGTCATGGAAGAGGGTGCCGCGACTTGGATCCTCGAAGGCGAACCGACGCCGGGAGACCGGGGAGGGACGCATGGTTTGGGGGTGTTTGAAACGATGCTTGCCGTGGATGGGTCCATCGTGAGCGCCCATTGGCATGGTGAGCGGCTTTTAGAGGGATGTCGGGTGCTGGATCTCGCTGTTCCCGACTGGAGCGAGGTGATCGACGCCATCGAAGTGCGATTGGCTGGGCACAGGGGGCGTTGGCGGGTGCGGGTGGCGCGAACGGCGGGGGCAGGCAGCCTGAACAGGCTGCGGGGCCGGGGGGAACGAACCTATGTGACCGTGGCTCCGTGTGCGGATGTGCCGCTCACCTTGAGGGTGGCAACGGCATCTTGGGCTCGCAATGAATCCTCGCCGCTGAGGGGGGTGAAGTGCCTGAGCTACGCAGAAAATTTGCTCGCGCTCGATGAGGCGAGACGAGGAGGGGTCGACGAATTGATTTTTTTCAATACGCGAGGGGAGTTGTGTGAAGGAGCGACGACCAATGTCTACCTGGAGATCCAAGGGCAGCTTCAAACACCCCCGCTCACTTCCGGTTGCCTGCCGGGAACGTTTCGAAGGGGGCTTCTCGAGTCCGGACGGGCAGAGGAGAGGGTATTGACGCGGCGCGAGGTGGGGGCGGCTGAGAGGATTTTCCTGAGCTCGGCGACGCGAGGATTGGTTCGAGTTTCCGAGTGGATCGGGTTCTGAAGCGCTGCGTGATCGAGTGGGTGGCAGAATGAGGCATTTTAGGCTGTCCGGTTTGAAAGGATGGCCCCTAGCTTCACGCATTCTATTCATCCAACATGCCTCGACCCGTTACTCTTTTCACTGGCCAGTGGGCGGACCTGCCCGCGGAAGAATTGTTCCCGAAAGTCAAAGCCATGGGCTTCGATGGCGTCGAACTCGCCTGCTGGGGCGATCATTTTGACGTTCAGGCCGCTCTTCAGGATCCCGACTACATTCCCCAGCGCTGGGAGTTGCTGAAAAAGCACGACCTCGGTTGTTATTCGATCTCCGCGCATTTGGTGGGACAGGCGATTTGCGATCCAATTGATGCCCGCCATGAATCGATCCTGCCCTCCCACGTGTGGGGCGATGGGGAGCCCGAAGGGGTGCGACAGCGCGCTGCACAAGAGATGATCGACAGCGCCAGAGCCTGCCGGAAGTTTCTCGACGCCGGCAAGGAATGGATGGCGGGTCGGACGCCGGGGTCCGGCAAAGCGGTGGTCAATGGCTTTACCGGTTCGTCGATTTGGCACGCGTTGTATGCCTTTCCGCCGACCAGCCAAGCCTATCTCCAGGCGGGCTACGACGATTTTGCGAAGCGCTTTCTCCCCATTCTGGATGCGTTCGAGAAGGAAGACGTCTATTTCGCACTGGAAGTGCACCCGACCGAAATTGCTTTTGACATCGCGAGTGCGGAGCGGGCGGTGGAAGCGGTGAAGGGTCATCCTCGATTTGGATTCAACTACGACCCTAGTCACCTCGGATACCAGGGTGTCGACTACGTGAAGTTCATTCGGCACTTCGCAGATCGCATTCACCACGCCCATATGAAGGATGCTTGGTGGGGGCACGGAAATGGTGATGTCGGTGTGTTTGGAGGCCACACTGATTTCTGTGATGCCCGCCGGTATTGGGATTTCCGCAGCGTGGGTCGAGGAGACGTGCATTTCGAGGAGGTGATCGTTTCGCTCAATGACATCGGCTACACGGGCCCGCTCTCGATTGAGTGGGAAGACGGGCGGATGGATCGATTCCACGGTGCAACGGAGAGCTGTGCATATGTGAAGGATCTTGATTTCCCTGTGAATCAGGCCGCCTTCGATGCCGCCTTTGATCGCAAGAATCAGTGAGTTTTCAAAAATGAGCGCATTCAAAAGAAAGATTCGTTACGGCATGGTGGGAGGGGGCCAAGGGGCCTTTATCGGAGCGGTGCACCGCATGGCCGCGGCCATGGATGGACAGCTGGAGCTGGTGTGTGGGGCGTTTTCGTCGGATCCTCAGCGTTCACTCGATTCAGGTGCTGAATTGTTTCTGAAGCCAGAGCGTTGCTACGCGACCTACCAGGAAATGATGGAGAAGGAGGCCGCTTTGCCGGCCGACGAGCGCATGGAGTTCGTCTCCATCGTGACTCCGAACCACGTTCATTTCCCGGCGGCTAAGGCCGCACTGGAAGCGGGGTTTCATGTCATGTCCGACAAGCCGGCTACGCTGGATTTGGCGGAAGCCAAAGCCTTGGCGCAAATCGTGGAGAAAACGGGCCTCCTCTACGGCCTGACCCACAATTATACCGGCTACCCCATGGTGAAACAGGCCCGCGATATGATTTCCGCAGGAGCGCTGGGCACGATTCGCAAAGTCGTGGTCGAGTATCCTCAGGGATGGCTGGCCACCAAATTGGAGGACACGGGCCAGAAACAAGCGGCTTGGCGCTCAGATCCGAAGAAGTCCGGTGCTGCGGGCGCGTTTGGGGACATCGGGAGCCACGCAGAAAACCTCGCCGAGTTCATTTCCGGTTTGGCGATTGCAGAGCTGGCGGCGGACATCACCACGTATGTGGACGGTCGATTGTTGGATGACGACGGCAACGTGCTGCTGCGCTTCGAAGGCGGAGCCAAAGGAGTGCTCCATTGCTCGCAAATCAGCGTTGGCGAAGAGAACAACCTGAACATTCGCGTGTGGGGTGAGAAAGGCGGCCTGGAATGGCACCAGAATGCCCCCAACACGCTGCTGGTGAAGTGGAGCGACAAGCCAGCAGAAGTCTATCGTCGGGGAGCAGGCTATCTCTCCCCCCATGCCGCGGCCGCCACTCGCACCCCGCCGGGCCATCCGGAGGGCTATCTGGAAGCATTTGCCAATCTCTACAAAAACTTCGCCAACCACATTCGGGCCGTGGTCGACGGGATCGATCCAGATCCTGTTTCGATGGACTATCCTCAAATTGCTGACGGAGTGCGTGGAATGGCCTTCATCGAAGCGGTGGTCGCCTCTTCGAAGGCGAATGCTGCCTGGACGAAACTCGATCTTTGAAACTCATGAAACCTGCGATGATGTTGTCGATCGGAGTCTGTGGGGCGGCTCTTTTGTTGGCCGCCGCGCCTCCAAAAGAGGTTCCTCCAGCAGGTGCTCAGGAAAAGATCGCGAAAGCCCTTCCCGCGGAGGCTTTGGCCAAGCCAGCGAAGCCGCGGAAAGTCCTCGTGTTCTCGAGAACTGCCGGGTTCCGGCACGAATCGATTGCTACCGGAAAGCTGGCTCTCGCTGAACTCGGCAAGAAGACCGGAGCGTTTGAGGCGGTGATCAGCGATGACCTGGCCCTGTTTGAGCCGGGGAAGATTGATGCTTTCGATGCCATTCTGTTTCTCAGTACGACCCAGAATGCGTTCGATGGAGCTTCTGACGAGAAGGCCCTGCAGGACAGCCTCATGGCTTTTGTGAAGGGGGGAAAGGGCTTCATCGGCATCCATGCCGCCACCGATACTTTCTATCAGTGGGCCGAATATGGGGAGATGATGAACGGCTATTTCGATGGCCATCCATGGACTGCCGACAAGAAGGTACACATCGATGTTGAGGCCGGTGCAGAGGGCCATCCTCTGGCCGAGATGTTCGGGGGTGAACCGATGGAATTCCAAGAAGAGATCTACCAGTTCAAGAATCCCTATGATTCGTCGGAAGTCACGATGCTGCTGCGCCTCGATCCTTCAAAGAGCGATCCGGTGGGAGGCATGAATCGGCAGGACAACGACTACGGCGTCGCCTGGGCTCGCCACTGGGGGGAAGGCCGCGTGTTCTATTGCTCACTCGGGCACAATCACGACATGTATTGGAATCCGAAGATTTTGAAGCATTACCTGGCCGGCATCCAGTGGGCACTTGGTGATCTGGAGGCGGAGGTGAAATAACGCAGCGAGTTTTCATCGCTCGGCCGGTCTCCGTGGAATGCGGGGAGCCGGCCGTTTTTTTTGGGGGAGAGATCGAAAAGGGGAAGGCGCCACCTGGAGGATGGGAGGGGGAGTGGTGAGTCTCCTGGCAGGCGACGAAAAAGGCGGGCACCGTGAGGTGACCGCCTGATTCGAAGAAAGGACTGGGAAAAGATTTATGCGCTGGTCTTGGCAGCGGCCTCTTCGGCCTTGGCCTCCTGAGAGGGGCTCACGTACTTCCAACGGACCTTGTGACGCTTAGGAGCGGTGCGTTGCTTGCGAAGCTTGCGCTGGGTCGGGGACTCGAATGCCCGACGGCGGCGCATTTCCTCGAGGATGCCCTCGGTGTCGAGCTTGGTCTTGAGGCGCTTGAGTGCCCGGTCAACGGGTTCGCCTTTTTTAACGATTACGCCACGCAATTGTTGTTCGGTCATGTGTATCAGTCGTCCTTTCGAGTCGGGGCGCGGAGGCTATCCACGCCGGGAATGATGTCAAGTGAGGAGTTGTGAGAGTGGGGCCTTCTGGTGAAAAAACCGTCCAGAAGGCCCAGAAAACTCCCATTTACGCCTCTTTGCCGCAGCATTGTTTATACTTCAGCCCAGAGCCACAGGGGCAATCGGCATTGCGACCGACGGTATCGATATTGAAGCTGGGTCGGCGCTTCGGCAGGTTGAGTTTCAGCTCTCCACTGCCGGCGGAAGCGTCTGCGACGAGGTTTCCTGAATTTCCTGTGGAAGCGGGTCCTGCCACGGGCGGGCTTGGTGCCGTCTGGCGTTCCTGCATGGCAGCGAAGTGCTGGCGCAGGAACTCCTCAATGCGGTGAGCGGAGCGGAAGAGGTTATTGAGAGCCTCTTGGTCGATGTTGCCCATGAGATCGACGAAGAGCTTGTAGGCCTCATTCTTGTATTCGATGAGAGGATCCTTTTGGCCCTGAGCGCGGAAGGAAATACCTTCGCGCAAAGCGTCCATGTTGTAGAGGTGGGCCTGCCATTGTTTGTCGATGGCGGCCATGATCATCCGACGCTCTTCGTTTTCGACAATCTCGGGCGGGAGATTCTTCACACGGGCCGAGTAAAGCTCCTTCACCTTGCCGACGATCATGTCGGAGATCGACTCCGCGGTGGCGTTCTCGATGTCGAGATCCTGAGGTGTGATCCGAATCGGGAGTGTGCCGTTGACCCAATGAAGCAGCTCGTTGTAGTCAGGAGACTCGTCGTCGCGTTCGCTCAGGTAGTCTTCGACTTTGGCAGGGATGGTCTTTTCGATGATTTCGGTCACCAAGTCTCCCGGATTTTCCGTGGTGAGCACCTCATTGCGGTAGCCGTAAACGACTTCGCGCTGTTGGTTCATCACATCGTCGAATTCGAGAATGCGTTTTCGCCAGGTGTAGTTGCGTTGCTCGACTCGTTTCTGCGCGGTTTCGACCGACTTGTTCAACCATGCGTGTTCGAGGGCTTCGCCTTCTTCCATGCCGAATCGCTCCATCATGTTGGTCATGCGATCGGCTGCGGCGAAGTTCCGCATCAGGTCATCTTCGAAGGAGATGTAGAACTGGCTAAGACCGGGGTCGCCCTGACGGGCGCAACGTCCGCGCAACTGGCGATCGACGCGGCGGGATTCGTAGCGCTCAGTGGCGATCACGAAGAGGCCGCCCAGTTCGGCTACGCCGACACCGAGTTTGATGTCGGTGCCGCGGCCGGCCATGTTGGTCGAGATGGTGACGGCGCCATGTTGGCCGGCGGCGGCGACGATATCGGCCTCGCGGGCGTGGTTTTTGGCGTTGAGGACCTCATGGGGGATTTTGACCCGCTTGAGCATCCGCGAAACGGTTTCAGAGGCATCCACGGAAGCGGTGCCGACGAGAACTGGTTGGCCTTTTTGGTGGGCTTCCTCGATCTTCTTGATGACCGCGTTGTATTTTTCGCGGCGCGTCTTGAAGACTTGGTCGTTGAGATCCTTCCGTTGGTTGGGACGGTTGGTGGGGATGGGAAGGACGTCGAGTTTGTAGATGTCCGAAAACTCGGCAGCTTCGGTTTCAGCGGTGCCTGTCATGCCCGCCAGCTTTTCGTAAAGGCGGAAGTAGTTCTGAATGGTGATGGTGGCGTAGGTCTGGGTCTCCTTTTCGATGACCACACCTTCCTTGGCTTCGACCGCTTGGTGAAGTCCATCGGACCATCGACGACCGGGCATTTTCCGGCCGGTATTTTCATCGACGATGACGACTTTGCCTTCTTCGACGACGTATTGGACGTCCTTCTCGAAAACGCAGTAGGCTTTGAGAAGCTGAGAGATGTTGTGCATCTTCTCGGCCTGCTGATCCATGCGAGCTTGCGCCTGCTCTTTGCGCTCCACGCGCTCTTCATCGGTGAGCTCTGGATCCGCGTCGATATCGGCGAGCAAGGTGCCGAGATCAGGCAAAACAAAGGCATCTGGATCGCCGGGAGAAAGAAACTCACGACCCATTTCCATCAGGTCAGCGTCGTTCGCCTTCTCATCGATGGTGAAGTAGAGTTCTTCCTTGATGGCAAAGAGCTCCTTCTTTTGGGCGTCTTGATAGAAGGAGAGTTCGGTCTTTTCGAGCAGGCGCCGCACGTCGGGCTCCTGCATCATCCGCATGAGTTGGCGGTTGCGAGGCTGACCGAGTTTGACTTTGAAAAGGTTGCGTCCGGCGGCGTCCTGGTCGGACTCAAGGAGGTCTTTCGATTCGTTGACCAGCTCATTGCACAGCGCGGTTTGGCGCTTTACCAACTGATCGACGAGCGGCTTGTAGCGGTCGAACTGATGGCTCGAAACGGTGGATGGCCCGGAGATGATGAGGGGAGTCCGAGCTTCGTCGATGAGGATGGAGTCGACCTCGTCGATGATCGCAAAGTAATGGCCCCGTTGCACCTGATCGTCCTTGGAGCCGGCCATGCCATTGTCCCGCAAGTAGTCGAAACCAAACTCGGCGTTGGTGCCGTAAGTGATGTCACAAGCGTACATCTCGCGGCGCTCCCAAGGAGCCATTTGGTTTTGGATGCATCCTACGGTGAGACCGAGGAATTTGAACAGGGAGCCCATCCAATCGGAGTCCCGGCGGGCGAGGTAGTCATTGACGGTGATGACGTGAACGCCGAGGCCGGTGAGGGCGTTGAGGAAGACGGGCAGGGTGGCGACGAGTGTCTTGCCTTCACCAGTCTGCATTTCAGCAATCATGCCGCGGTGGAGGGCGATGCCACCGACGAGCTGAACGTCGAAGTGCACCATCTCCCACGTCAGCGGAGTGTCGCAGACGGAGATCGTCATGCCGCTCATGCGCCGGGCGGCGTTTTTGACCACTGCGTAGGCTTCGGGAAGGATCTGATTGAGGAAACGGGCGCGAGATTTGACGAACTGAGGTTCGATTTCTCGGAACGCCGCCTTGGCCGCTTCAATGGATTCGACAGAAGCTTCAACCGTTCCCGGTAGGGTGGGAAATTCTTCGCGGAGCGATGCCAAGCGTGCTTCCATCGCGGCGGCAGCAGTTTCCAGAAGTTCGCGGTCACCCCGTTCGAGCTGGGGTTTGGCGGGCGCTTTCAGCTCATGATACCGAGAAAGATGAGTGCGCCATTTGTCGGTCAGCTCCCGGAGTTTTTCCTCCGGCTCCTTCTGGAGCGCTTCCTCGATTTCCTTGCTGCGTTCGACCGTGGGGCGGATGCGCTTGATCTCGCGTTGGTTTTTCGAGCCAACGATTTTCTGAAGGAGCCACTTGATCATGAGAAAGCCGGGTTGGTTGCCGTGGTGGAGGCGGCCGGGGCGGCGTCTTTACACCCGCGGTCGGCGGGGTGCAAGCCGCACGGGGAAATCAATTTCCCACGATTCGACATCGGTGCAAGCGAGCAGCCCGCCTTGCGAGGGGGGAATCCTCCTCAACGAGACGGGGTCCGCCATGCGGCCGCCAGGGGGTGGGGTCAGATCTTCATGGCATTGAAGCCACCGTCGACGACGATCTCTGAGCCGGTGATGAAGGCACCGGCGCGATCCGAAGCTAACAGCAGCGTGGCACCGATGAGATCGTCCGGTGAACCAAAGCGGCTCATGGGCGTTTGGCGAAGGATATCGAGGACGCGGCCTTCATCCAGCACCTTGCGATTTTGCTCAGCAGGGAAGAAGCCCGGAACGATCGTATTGACCCGAATGGAGTGCTCAGCCCACTCGCGGGCGAGGTTTTTCGAAAGATTGTGGACCGCGGCCTTGGTCGCGGAATAGGTGAAAACTCGGCTGAGTGGCACGATGCCGGACATGGAGCCGAGGTTGATGATCGATGCGGGGATGCCTTGATCGATGAAATACTTCCCGAATGCCTGACAGGCCCGGAACACCGCGGTGAGGTTGGTGTCCACAATCCGGTGGAATTCCTCATCGGTGATTTCAAGGAAAGGGGTGGGGGAGTTGATCCCCGCGCCGTTGATAAGGATGTCGACTTGGCCGGAGCGTTCGACCACTTTTTGAATCAACTCCTGCATCGAGGCCGTGGAGGTGACATCGACCGGCATGAAATAACCTTTGCCACCGGCCTCCTCGATATGGGCGAGCTTTTTCTCGGCCTTTTCACGGATGCGGCCGACCAGCACGACTTCACAGCCGGCCTTGGCGAGGCCCTCGGCCATCACGCCGCAAAGTTCCCCAGTGCCGCCAATGACGACGGCGACCTTTCCCTGGAGCCCAAACATGTCCTTCAGAAACGCAGCGGTTTGCATGGCGTGGAGCATGGCCGAGGGTGCCAAGGAGGCAAGGGGGGAATCTTGGCATCCCTCCAGGGTCAATGCTTGGAAGTCGCGGTGTCTTTCATCCCCAAGTAGCGCCAAGGAGCATAGCCTTCGCGGCGGAGCTTCGACACGGGAATTGAGGCCGCGTTGACTCGCCAGACGGGAAACGGGCCGGCTTCGTAAG
Organism: Haloferula luteola; assembly: GCF_014201715.1. GTDB lineage: Bacteria > Verrucomicrobiota > Verrucomicrobiia > Verrucomicrobiales > Akkermansiaceae > Haloferula > Haloferula luteola. The sequence continues at coordinate 97,365 of NZ_JACHFD010000010.1, read as the reverse complement.
CCAAAATATGAGAGCCCTCCCGATCCCAGCCTGCAAAGAGGACGACGTGTCGATCATTAAGGAGGATATCTCCGGGTCGCAGGTGTTCCCAGGCCTTCAGCTGTTGGCAGATATGGGGAAGTTCGCGGGTGGAGACGGAACGGTCCAATCGCCAGCAACGGGACACGAATCCGGAGCAGTCGATGCCGCAGGCCTGCCTGCTGGTACCGGCGTCGCCGAGATTTCGCTTCGCGGGTGTGGAAATGTCTCCGGCGGCCTCGCCTCGTTGGAGGGAGGAGAGAAACTGGCGCGGCGTGTCGAAGCCTCCCCATTGGTAGGGCATGCCCGTTGCCGAAACCCCCGGTTTCCACCATCCGTGGTCCATCCCGTAGTCGGCGAGACCCAGGTCAGGTGTGTGGACCGTGATTCCGGCCACATCGGGGCCGTGGAGCTGGTGGCGTTCCTCAGGCAGCCAGGAAAGATGCCGGTAGATCGATGCCGTGCGCAGCGCCTCCGTGCGGGTGACCGTGGCGGCGGGACCCGGGATGGCCAGCGGGTCGGGTGCGCAGGATGCCAGGCTAAGACCCGCGGCGCAGGTGATCGCGCGCCTGATGAAGGTAGTTGCCACCGAAAAGGAGAGCGTGATTGAGAAGGTGGTAGAGATGGTAGGTATCATGGATGAGGGAAACCTCTGCCGGAGCCGGATGATGATGGCGATAAGCTTGATAGAATGAAGGGCCAAATCCCCCAAAGAGCCGGGTCATGGCGATGTCGCACTCAGGATCCCCATGGTAAACGGCGGGATCGAAAACGACGGGGGATCCATCCGCCATGAACGCCTTATTGCCACTCCAGAGGTCGCCATGGAGACGCGAGGCAGGGGGGCGGGGCGGCAATCGATCCGGCAATCGGTCGAGATACGGATCCGCTTCCGGGAGTCCGTGGCCTCGAGCCCTTAGTTGCTCGATCAGAGGAAGCAGCCGTTGATCCCGAAAAAAGTCGGCCCAAATCTCGGTGTTCAGGTTTCGCTGAGGAGTGGACCCAATAAAATTGTCGGGATGGTCTCCATAGCAACGACCGGTCGTTTGATGCAATGCGGCTAGGCGCTCTCCCAAGGCTCTTTCGTCCCCATGGAGGTGGAGGTCCAATGCTTCCAATGCCAGCCAAGCCAGATCGTCGGCGATTCCGCAACCGAGGACCGCCGGCACCCGGAGAGTTGAAGTTTCAGCGATGGATTGCAAACCAGTGACTTCGGCTGCCAATGCGGAGTGGTGGGGGAGCGGGCTGATCTTGAGGAACCAAGGTCCCCAAAGATAAGTCACGTGGCTGTGGCCGCCGGCGACCGATCGCCATGCGCCCGAAGGCAAAGTCCCGAGAGATGAGCTCAGGGCAGATCGAAGCGCGGGCGACATGACAAAACTCAACTGAATTCGACTGAATAAAACGGCCCGCTGCGGCTTTTTAGGAAGGATGAAATCGTCGATTTCGATAATGTCGGCCGCATTGTTGGCGGGAAGTCACTGGGCATGGGCTGCTGAACCGACTCAGGAATTGAGCGAACCGGAGGCGATTCGTTTGATCGCGCTCAATGACGAAGTGCGAGCAGACCCCATCCATGTGGTCTCGATCGTCGAAGGGGTGAGGCAGTGTGACCAATTTCAGGAAAACCACGTCCGGCGAGTGACGGTGATCCGACCTGTCAACGAGAGCGGAGGAGTGGTTCGAAGAGCGGGATGGTATGACTTCAGCTGGACGGCGGAATATGGCTGGTTTTTGCAGGAGGCGGTGCCCAGCCGGGGCGGCGATCAAATGCGCGTGGTCAGCCAACTAAAGGGAGAAATCTTTATCAAGTGACTCACTGCAAACCGGCGAGTCGCTCCGCCATTTCCGCACGTTGCAGGCCACCGGTCAGTTCCTCTAGCGCACCGTTCATGATCGCGTCGAGATTGTGGGAGGTGTAGCCGATCCGGTGGTCGGTGACCCGACTTTGTGGGAAATTGTAGGTCCGAATCTTCTCCGAACGGTCCCCGGATCCAATCAGGGTGCGGCGATGGGCCGAATACTTTTCCTGCTCTTCGCGGACCTTCATCTCATAAAGCCGAGAGCGTAAGATTTGCAGGGCACGTTCCTTGTTCTGGCCCTGAGAGCGCCCGTCTTCACAGCGCACCATGATCCCGGTGGGGAGGTGAAATACCTGCACCGCGGATTCGGTCCGATTGACGTGCTGGCCACCGGCGCCGCCGGCCCGGCAGACTTCGATACGCAGTTCGTCCGGTTTGAGTTGGACGTCGACCTCTTCGGCTTCCGGGAGTACGGCGACCGTCACCGTCGAGGTATGGATGCGCCCTTGGGTCTCGGTCGCAGGTACTCGCTGAACCCGATGGACGCCACTTTCGTATTTCAGAAAGCGAAATACTTCATCTCCGGTGACCCTCAGCACCACCTCCTTGAAGCCGCCCACTTCGGACGGGGACGATCCCAGATGCTCGGATTTCCACCCTCGGTTTTCCGCGTGGCGCTGGTAGAGCCTCATCAATTCAGCGGCGAACAGAGAAGCTTCATCGCCGCCAGCCCCAGCGCGGATTTCAATGATCGCGTCGCGATCTTCGTTCGGATCTGCCGGCAAGAGGGCGTACTGGAGTTTCTCTTCCAGGTCCGGCAATTCGGATTCCAACCGTTGGAGTTCGAGGGATGCCAGCTCGGCCAGTTCAGGATCTTCGCCGCGGGCAAGCTCCTCGTTTTCGGAGCGCTCGGTGCGACCCTTTTCGAGTTCTTCCCAGATCTCAAGCGTCTCTTTGAGGCGACGATGCTCTCGCATGATCTCGCCAGCCCGACGGGAATCCGAAAACAATTCGGGATCTCCCATGATTTCGTTGATTTCCGCGAATCGACGGCGGCGTTGAGCGATCAGGGTGGCGAACTCCATGGACGGCGAAAGGTGGCAGGCATGCGCGGACAGAGCCAAGAGGAATTCTGTAGGCTCCCGTGAGCCCATGCCCACAAAAACAACGACCGCGTGCCCGGTGAGGCGCGCGGTCGTGAAAAATCCCGATTTTCCGAAGCGCTTAGGCTTGGGCGGCCGTGCGGGCCTTACGGATGATGCTGGAAACCGTCTCGGACGGCTTGGCGCCATTGCTGATCCACTTGTCGGCCTTTTCCAGGTCGATCGTGTAGTTAGCACCTTCCTTCATCGGGTCATAGGTGCCCACTTGCTCAATGAAGCGGCCATCGCGACGCTTGCGGCTGTCGACGGCGACGATCTTGTAGTAAGGACGGTCCTTGGTTCCTTGGCGGTTGAGGCGGAGAGCGACGGCCATGATGATGAATGTGTAGTAAGAAAATCGGGTCCGCAGACTGCGGGCGGGCGCGGAACTTGTACGGTAGGCGCCTTCTTGCCAAGCAGAATCTTGGCGAATTCTGGGGCTGAAATCACTTCAATTCTGAAGCCCTTTGCAAAGAAGTGTGCTTTTCGTCGACTTTCCCGCTTGCCAAGGGACGGGGAACTGTCGAATTTCCCGCCCGTTCCGGGGCGTAACTCAGCCTGGTAGAGTGCCTGCTTTGGGAGCAGGATGTCGTCAGTTCGAATCTGGCCGCCCCGACCACCCATTTTCAACGGCTTGCAGTGTTTTCGCTGCAAGCCGTTCTTGTTTCCCGTGAGGAAGGATCGTTCGTTTCGCGCGTGTTCACGGTTTGGGGGTGATGGGGCGTGGCGCCTTGGACCTCCTGCGACAAGAGAGGAAGATCGCGATTGAGGGTGAGAGGAATCTCCCCATCTTCTTGGCAACGATCGCTCAAGGGGAGGGGATGGCTCAAAATTCGTGGGTCGAAATGGATATCGGTGCTCTTCACAAGGGCGATTGGGCTTTAGGATGCAGGTCCGTCTCATGGAAGCCTGGGGGGACTCGACCGGGTACCCAGCGAGCAGTCATTCCTGATGACGAGTCTAAGAAATCCATCGTCATGAACTTTTCCGCCGAATACCGAATTCAGGGGATTCTTGGTAGCCTCCATGCGCCCTTGATTGTGGGTGGGTGCCTCTCGACTGGCGCGATTTTGAAAGTGAGGGGGTATCCTGATGAGTTTACGGAACTTCCCCTGCGGCTGGCATTTGTGCGAAACTGGGGATTCTTGCTCATTCTGATTCCTCTGGGCTGGGTCGTTCTGACGATCTGGCTCGAGCGGCACCAAGCGATCTGGTTTTCGAAGAGATGGACAGTCGCAACGGGGATCGCGGTAGGAGGAATGATGGGCTGGTACCTTTTGGGTACCTTGGTTCTGGCGGGCTCGTCGATCATCCAGAAACTGGGGTGAACCGAAATGAGTGAAGAGGACCCCGCAGTCGGAGCCAGAGAAGTCCGTATATTGGGGTAGGGTTCTGGCGGCGTCAGCCAACCCGCAAAACCGAGAAACGAAAGAGAGGAACGCAAAGCGCCGAGTTCAAGGTGCGGGTGAGCCTTGAGGTCCTCAAGCTGGTCAAGACCGTCAGCCAGATCGCACCGGATGAAGCGATTCATCCGGTGAAGGTCAATGCGCCACGCGCCGCCGGTCCGAAAGATGTAGAAGATGCCGTTGAGGATGCTGCGCCGCGAGTGCTCCCGCGGACGACCCCGCAATCCCATCGGGCAACCAGGAAAAAGCGGGCGGAAGATTTCCCACTCAGAATCGGTCAAGCTGCTCGGATACTCGCGCATCCCGAGTTTCTTCGATACCTAACAAAACTAGTACAGCTTGAAATCCGCGCGGTGACGATTCTTCAGACAGCCTCTTAGGGACGGACCCAGCCGCGTTGGATGGCGAGTTTGACGATGCTTGTGCGATCGGGAGCGTCCGTTTTTGCGAGGAGGTTTGAGACGTGGAGTTTGACGGTGTTTTCCGAGATTCCTAGGGCAGCTGCGATGAGTTTGTTCGGTTGGCCATCGACGATGAGATGAAGAATTTCGCGTTCTCTGGGGCTGAGCGGAGTGCGGGAGCGGTGTTCGCGGAATTTTGCTGCAATGGTGGGGGGAAAGGAAGTTCCCCCTTCTGCGACAGCGCGAATCCCTGCGAGGAGTTGACTGCGGGGGGATGATTTGGGGAGGTATCCCGCAGCGCCCGCTTCAAGCGCACGAGCGATGTCGGTTTCTGTTTCGTCGACGGAGAAGACGATCACTTGGGTGGAGGGATCACGATTTTTGAGATGTTCCAGGAGGTCGAGGCCGTCACGATCTGGGAGTCGAAGGTCGAGGAGGATGAGATCGGGCCGCAGAGTGCTGTGAGCCAAGAGGGCTTCGGCGGCGTTGGCGGCTTCGCCACAGATGGTGAGGTCGGGCTCGCTCTCCAGGCTGCTTTTGAGTCCCGCGCGAACGAAAAAATGGTCGTCCACGATGAGAATGCGAAGGGGGGGCTTCATAGGGGCAGGTGCAGGGTGACGGTGGTGCCTAGGCCTGGCGCGGAATCGACCGCGAGTTCGGCATGCATGCGATCTGAACGTTCTTTGAGATGGAGGAGCCCGAAATGGGGGCGCTGCGACGCGTAGGGAGCAGCAGGGTCAAAACCCTGTCCATCGTCGTGGATGCTGAGGCGAATGCGATCCGGGAGGTAGTGGAGATGAAGTTGAATGGATTGCGCTTGGGCATGTTTGAGGGCGTTGGCGGTGGCCTCTTGGGCGCAGCGAAGGAGGTTGAACTCCGTGGCGGAAGGGAGGGGGCGCGTTACGCCTGTAATCTCCACGGTGACGGTAGGGGGGGCGGATGGATGGATTTCCTCGACGAATTGGACGAGGGCGGCGGCCAGCCCCTCTCGTTGGAAGGTTTGTGTCCTGAGTTCAAATACCGAGCGCCGAGCTTCCTCGCGACAGTGGTCGAGCATGCGAACGGCTCCCGCGGCGAGTTCGCGAACGGATGCGGGGGAGTCGGCAGTGCGATCTTTTAGGGCACCGAGTTGCAAGTGGAGTCCGGCGAGGTACTGCTCAAGGCTATCGTGAAGTTCGCGACCCATGCGTTGTCGTTCTTCGACGAGGGTGCGGTGGACGAGTTGCGCCTGGATCAGGCGGGTTTGGCGGGCGACCTGGATTTTGAGGGAAGTGAGCCCAAGGATGATCGCCGTGACGACGAAAGCTGCGCCGATCAGCAAGGCGATCTGACGCGACGGGGTGAGCCATGGTGGTCCGGAAAGAATGGTGAGATCACGGGAATTCCGTAGTCGAAGTTGTCCTTGATCGGCGACTCCTGTGACAAGGATCCGCGCTCCCGACTCAGGGGGGGCGGAGAGTGGGGGGGCGGTCGCGGCGATGGTGTGGCCATTGCGATCTTCGATATGAAAATCGGAGCCTGTGGAGAGGTTGCGGAGATCGCGAAGGGTGCCTTCGAGGGTGACAAGCGCGCCTTGGAGAGTGGCATCATTCAATTCGCTCGGTTGGGTCACACGGGGGGCAGGAGGGGGGCCTTGAGCGAGGACTTTGATGATGCCATCGGTGAGGGTATTTCCCGACACGTAGCCCACCGCAGTGACGATATCGCCGAGGTGGAAGGACTGCTGTTGGGTGGTCTCGATCCAGGTGCCGAGGTGGCCATCGGTGAGGAAAAATCCTTGATTGGGCACGACGAGGGAGATGCTGCCATCCACTCGGATTCGATGGGCGCGGATCTCGGGTGGCAGGTAACGTCGAAGATCGGAGAGTGCGGTGGGAGCCTGGTCGAAGGCTGCAGTGGTGGAGGCGGAGTCGCTTTGGATCCAGGAGGCATCCCCAATGAGGAGATGGGCATCTTGGAGGCGTCCTAGGGCATCGCCGCCGCCGGCGACGATGCCTCGGAGCTCGATTTCCTGGTTCACCTCCATGACGGGGTTTCCGATGTCGAGGTTGTTTCCGAGAGCTTGGATGCTGCGTCCGTCGGGTCCGCTCAGTAGGAGAGAAATTCGACGCGGTCCTAATCCGGGTGCGGCATCGATTTCGCGCACGGTGCCATGGATGCTGACCCATTGGTCGTGCCAACGCCCGGTTTTGAGTTGATCGAAGGGAACGGGGAGAGGCTCGGGCAATTTTCCTGCGCCGAGGGGGATGAGCTCGACGGGGGCGGGAGCGTCCTCGCTGGAGGGGCCAGCGATACTTGGGGAAAATTCTCCTGCCCAAGTGATACCCCGGAGGCGGACATGATCGCCGATGGCGGCCGTGACGGAACCCGGTGTTCCGGCTATCCCGGGGCGGAAGAACACGGAGCCCGTCTCATCGTGGATGAAAGCGTGACCGGTAGTGGCGTCGAAGTAGATGACGACTCCCTCGATCTCGACGGGGATTCGAGCTCGGGCTTTTTCCGGGGTGAGGGCGCGGACTTGACCCACCTGGGTCAAGACGTCTGGAGCTCCGAACCCGAGCCGAGGAAGGAGGAAGAGAATCAGAACTAGGTGGCGAAAACCCATTGGGGAGAGCGTTCCTCGCTTTAGCAAGAGCAGGACCCGGCTCCAATAGTAGGATTAGGTAGGGGTGAGGATCTTGTGAGGCACGGAGCATTACGGTGGGATGGGACAAGTTTCTTCCGTCACTATGTTTCCTAGAATCCGCCTGATTTCCCTGGCCGCCATCTCCGGCTTTTTGTGGTTCATTGCCGCTTGGGCTCCGCGTCTCGCCCACGGCGAAGAGGGGGTCGAATCAGCGCCAGCGGCTCAAGTCGAGGCTTCGGAGGTCGATCCGCTGTTGATTGAGAACCCGATGGAGTCGCAGCTTGTCCAAGTGGATTGGCTTGAGGAGATGTTCGAGGGGGGATTGACGATGGTGGCTTTGGCGATCCTTTCGATTGGGATGTTGGCGGTGCTGTTGGAGCGCCTCATCACGCTGCGGCGGGGGAAATTCATGCCCCCGGCGTTGTTGAAGGAGGTGCGACCGATGTTCCATGAGAGGCGGTATGATGACATTCTGGCGGCCTGCAAAAGGCAGCCATCGACGGCGTCGGAGATCATTTGCCATCTGGTGGAGTTCCGTGGCACGAATTTTGATGTTTTGCAGTCAGGGGCGACGGATATCGGAGCGAGAGCCGTGCTGGATCAGGAGGAGAAGTGCAATCCACTGAGTGTGATTGCGGGGATTGCTCCCTTGTTGGGTTTGCTGGGGACGATGATTGGGATGATTGAGGCATTCAAGTTGGTGGAGGTATTCGGCGACGAAGGAGGTGCGTCGCTGTTGGCGGGTTCGATTTCGAAGGCCCTGATCACGACGGCGGTCGGTCTGATTCTGGCGATTCCAGCGCTTCTTGGATACCATTGGTCGCGACGTCGCGTGCATCACATCGCGAGTTCGATCGAGGTCGAATCGGAGGCTCTACTCAAAGATTGGTTCCTGAATCGGAAATGAATCTTCGCGCTCATCGCAAGCGACCTGCGGAGACCGGTGTCTTGCTCTCTCCTCTGATCGACTGTGTTTTCCTGCTGTTGGTCTTTTTCTTGGTCACGAGCATGATCAAGCGATTTGAGCGGCAGATTCCGGTGACTTTGTCGGATGACACATCGGCCATCACTCCTGAACCGAATGATGATTCGTTTCCGATTGGGGTGGATGATGGTGGCACTTTGTATGCGCCTGTGGGCCAGAATTGGTCGGGTGTTCGGACGTTCAAGCCGCTTGAGGCTCCAGGGGAGTGGCTGAAGAATTTGCTGGCCGAGCGTGGCAGCGAGAAGCCGGTTACTGTGGTGGTGGAACGAGGCACTCCATTTCAAAAGGTTATTGATGCTCAAGATCGCCTTGAGCAAACGGGCTTTGGTTCGATCCGTTTCCGTATTCGCGATTTTCCGTTTCAACAGACGGGAGATTCCACCCGAAACGACTGACTTTTCATGCGCCTCCGATCCCGCCGCCAACCCGAACCTGATGTCACCATCGGGCCCTTGATCGACTGTGTCTTTTTATTGCTGACCTTCTTCTTGGTAGCGACGATGTACAAGAAGAAGGATCGGGACATTGATATCGTGCCACCGGAGTCATCATCCGCGGTGAAGTTGCCGCCGGACGATGACCAATGTGTGATTGGAATCAATGAGAGCGGCGAGGTTTTCTGGCAGGGCGAAGCCGTGTCACGCACTCACTTGCATGCTGAGTTGGCGAGCATCGCGAGTGCCCATCCCGAGCAACGGATTCGGCTTGATGCGCATTTTGAAACTCCCTTTGAAAAGGTGGTGGAGATGCTCGATGCTTGCAAATTTCGAGGTCTTTCGAATGTAGGCATTCGCACCTACGATGATCGCTATAACGCCCGTTGAATGATGAAGAAGGTGTTCATTCTCTCGATTGTGCTGCACGCGATTTTGCTGGGCTTGCTGGCTCCGTGGATGAAGACGCGGATGCGGTTTGATACGGTCAAGGAGGCCGAGCGGACGGAGGAGGTTCGGCAACGGGAGTTGGCGCGGCAGGAGCACGATCGGTTGAAACGGGAACGTCAAAAGCTGGATGAGAAGACCGCGTTGAAGTTGAAGAAAGAGGTGGAGGTGACGAAGAAGGAGAAGCTTCGTCGGGAGGTTGAGGAGCTCCGGCGATTGCGGGATGAGATTCTTGAGCGGCAGCATCGTGAACTTTCGGAACTGAAGAAGCGCCAGCAGAGGGACATCCTTGCGCATGCTCAAATCGACTTCAAGCGGGAGGCCGAGGTCCTCAAGTTGCATGTGGGGCGTGCCGTTGAAAACATGGGTCGGCGCAACTTTGTGGTTGGGGGATACCAAAATGGTTATGAACGCAGTGCCAAAGGTCAGTTGGACGAGGTGATGCTGTTTGGCGCTGCGTTGGCTCCTCCGTTCGAGGCGGTGCCCCTGCATGGTTTCTCGTTCGACGGGGATTTGAAGGATGGGGTGACGGGGCGCGAAGGGTTTCTGGATCGCGATGCCCAATTGGTGGAGAGTCCCGAAAGAGGGGGACAGGTTTTGTTAGGGAACGGGGTGAATTCTCGCGCGGAGTTTTGGCCAATCGATTTGGGGGATGCGTTCTCGGTGGTGGCGATGGTTTGTTTGGAGGCCAAGGTTGAGCGGCCGCAGGTGTTGTTTGCCAACAGCCATTCGGGTGAGAATCAAAGTGGGTTTCGGGTGTTTGTGGAAGCGGCGGAGAGAGAGGCGAAGGGTGGACAAATTGTGATTTCTACCAGCGACGAGGAGTCGATGGGTCAGGAGACTCGATCGTTGCCGGATGCCTTGGGATTCGGAGTCTGGCACGAGGTGGCGGTGGTGATCGACAAAATGGCCAGCGTGGCGCGGATTTACGTGGATGGCCGGGACGTGACGCAGTCGGACGGGCACCTGGCTGCGGGTTTCTTCAGTGGGGGAACGACGATGGACGGTTCGGCGAGAAAGATGGCGGAGGATCTTGCGGAGCATGTTGCGAGAGAGGTTCCCTCTCCTGAGAATGCCGAGGGCTTCCGGGAGGAGTTGAAGGCGCTCCAAGCAAGATTGGACGAACGCTTGGAGGAGATTCCCGATTTGCACGATGTGAGGGGCGAGCTGTATGAATCGAAGCGGGCGGCTGAGGCGATGGATAAGAGTCTCGCGGGACTGGAGTCCTTGACGGACTTGGCGGAGATGAATGATACGGAAAGCTCAGTAGCGGACAAGATGCACCCAGCGAGGACGTCGGAGAACGCGACTCCTGCGGAGCTTTACGAGGAGGCGAGCGGTATCGAGCAGCAGTTGAGCGAGGCTTATGCTGACGTGAGTGCGGTGTCTCAAGCGGTGACGGAGAACCAGAGTTATGCCGAATCTCGTGGTGGTGCGCAGGTTTATGTACCGGAGCGTCCCGACCTGAGCGTTGAATTGGAGAGGTATGAACCGTTGCCTGAAACCGTGGGGGAACTCGGCGCGTATCGAGACCATCTCCATCAGGCAGTTCAGGAGGTAGAGGATATGGCCTCGCGGGCGCGCGGTCTGTTGGAGACGTCTGGGCAACGATCCTTGACGCAGTCGCGCGAGTTCGATGGCAATGCTTTTGCTAGGAGTGCTGCGCGAGTGGAGGCGGCACGTTCTCAAAATGACTATGGGGTGGTGGTCGACATGACTGGAGGTGGGGGCGTGGGGGGAACTTCGTCGGGGATGCGCGGCGATTTCAGCGGGGAGGGTGCAAACATGGCAGCTTCCCAGGGGAAGCGAGAGACGATCCGTCTCGATCAGGGTGCGATCATGGCCAAGGCTTTGCCCGGCCGACGTTTTACGGAGAAGAGTTTACGAAGTGGGTGGTTGTATCTGGATACGTGGTATTTGGTCGGGCCGTGGGAGAATCATGGAGATGTGGACTTCGAGGAGAAGCATCCTCCAGAGGAAGAGATCGATTTCGACGCCGTTTACCGTGATGGAAAATTTTCGGATCAGCCGGATCATCCGCAGAGAGAGTTGCGTTGGGAGTTCTATCAGAGTGATTCGGTACGGTGCCAGCCTCCTCATGTGTTTGGGGCGAGTACGTATTACGCATACACCGAGGTTTGGTTCGAGAATGATCGCGATATGTTGATTGCGGTGGCGAGTGACGATGCGGCGAGTGTCTGGCTGAATGATCAATTGATCTGGCAGGACCGTGGTCAATCGGCTTGGAACCTCGGAGAAGGTTATCGCCGCGTGCATTTCCACAAAGGCTACAACAAGATGTTGATTCGGATCGAAAATGGTCCGACGCATTGCATTTGGAGTGTTCTGCTGTGCCCTCCGGAGGCGATGCAGTAGGTCGTCTGGTCTCGTTCGCCGATGTCTGAAGATGGCATCGAGATCTGAGATTTTGCTGGGGAGGGGTCCGGATAGCTTGGGGTGGAATCCCGCTTGTTTCTTTGGTGGGCTTCTTCTAGCAATGAGGGGTGCGGAGATTCTGGGAATCCTGCATGGCCCATGACTGCCCCTCGAGAAGTGTGAAGGAATCGCCTGTCAGCTTGAAGTGGACCGACACCGAGGAAGGGCGGTTGTTGTGTATTTCGGGCCCTTGGACTTTGCAGCAGGCGCGACCGGATTCAGAGGAGGTGTTTGGGGGACTGGCGGGGCTGGCTGCGGGTGCTCGACTGGAGCTCGATACTCAAGGGGTTTCCGCTTACGACGCGTCGTTGGTTTCGCTTCTTTTCGCCGTGGTTCGAAAGGCACGGGAAAGAGGTTTGGAGGTGGACTATCGTGCGCGGAGTCAGGAGGGAGTCAGTCGGTTGCTCCAATTGGCTCTTTGCGTTCCTGAGGACAAATCGAGGGCGGAGCGGGAAAGGGAGAGAGACTTCTTTTCGCGGGTCGGGGAAGCGACGATCGAGAAGTATGATGCATTCCTCGATGTGATGCATTTTGTCGGGGAGGCGGTGTTGTCTGTTGGGCGTCTCTTGCGTGGGCGAGCCATTTTCCGGAAGCAGGATCTTTGGACGACGGTTCAGGGTTGTGGTTCGGAGGCGCTGCCCATCGTTTCGCTGATCAGTGTGCTGATCGGGATGATTTTCGCATTTGTGGGCAAGGCGCAGTTGGATGCGTTCGGGGCCTCGATTTATGTGGCGGATTTGGTGGCGATCGCGATGGTCCGGGAGATGGGTTGCGTGATGACGGCGATCATCATGAGCGGGCGAACGGGAGCGGCTTTTGCTGCGCAGATTGGATCGATGAAGGTCAATCAGGAGGTGGACGCTTTGGTGACGTTCGGCTTCAAGCCTTTTGATTTCTTAGTGTTGCCGCGGATGCTCGCGCTGATTTTGATGCTGCCCTTGTTGACGATTTATTCGAACATTGTGGGCATTGTGGGAGGATTGTTGGTTTCGTGGTTGTCGGGTATTCCGGCTCTCGTCTACTACCATCAGACGGTGGCGCGGCTCGATCTGACGCAGATGTCGCTGGGAGTGATCAAGAGTGTGGCCTTTGGGATTGTGATTGCGGGAGCCGGATGTTTGCGAGGGATGCAATGCGGCAATAGCTCGACGGCAGTGGGAATGGCGACGACTCGTGCGGTGGTGACGTCCATCACGGCGATCATTGTCATCGACTCCCTGTTCGCCGTTTTGTTCACTGTATTGGATATCTGATATGGAGATGATCGAAGAAGCTCCCCAGATCGAGGTGAGGAATCTGACCATGGCCTATGGCTCCAAGGTCATCATGAAGGATCTCAATTTCTCGATCGAGAAGGGCGAGATTTTCGCGATCATGGGGGGATCGGGGTGTGGGAAGAGCACCTTGTTACGGCATTTGATCGGGTTGAATGAACCGGCTCGCGGTGAGGTTCTCTATCACGGGGAGAGCTTTACGCGGGCTCCCCAGGACCGGAGGGCGCAAATCATGCGCGGTTTTGGGGTGCTCTATCAGTCAGGGGCACTTTGGAGCGCACTGACCTTGGCTGAGAATGTGGCGATGCCATTGGAGGAGTATACGGATCTGCGGGCGTCTGAGATTGCGGAGTTGGTTCGCTACAAGCTCGCGTTGGTAGGGTTGTCGGGATTCGAGTCGTATTATCCTGCGGATATCAGCGGAGGCATGAAGAAGCGGGCCGCATTTGCACGGGCGATGGCCCTGGATCCTGAAGTGCTTTTTTTCGATGAGCCTTCGGCTGGGCTGGATCCGATCACCTCGCGGAGGTTGGACGAACTGATTGTGCAAATCAGCGAAAGTATGGACCGGACAGTGGTGCTGGTAACGCATGAGTTGGCCAGTTTGTTGAGCATCGCGAAGCGGGCGATTTTTCTCGATGTCACGACCAAGACGCAGGCGGTGATCGGAGATCCACGTGAGCTCAAGGAGCGATCGGATTTGCCGCAAGTGCGTGAATTTCTCAATCGAGGCGACGGCCCCGTTCCCTGCTCTTCTTGAATTTTGCCATGAGTCACAAAGTTAACCCCACCGCTATTGGGATGTTCGTCACTGGAGCCATCGTGATTGCCGCCTTGGCGCTGATTGCAGTGGGGAGCGGCAAGTGGTTCCGTGAGGAGCAACATTTCATTTTGTATTTTCAAGGGGACGCCAATGGACTGGCAGTGGGGTCCGATGTGAGAATTGGGGGGGTATCGCTCGGTGAGGTGGAGGACATTTCCATTCAGATCGACCCGCGGACGAATCAGAAGATCGTTCCGGTGGTGATCGCGATCGACGAAAAGAGGGTCCGCCGGATCAATCCTGACCATGAGGATGCTTTCGACTTCGAGGAGAGAGAGGATCAGGAACGGTTGGTGGCCCGTGGATTGCGTGGGCGCCTGAATCAGGAGAGCTTCGTGACGGGGGCTTTGTTTGTGGAGCTCGATTTCCTACCCGGAGAGAAGGGCTTTCAGTATGAGCCGTCGCTGCGGCCCGATCTGGTTCAGATTCCCACGGTGCCAGCGACGATTGACAAGCTGTTGGAGACGATTTCCCAGAGTTTGGACAAGATTGGTAACATCAATTTCAGTGAGTTGTTTGACGAGATCGGGTCGTTGGTGAAAACGACGGAGGGCAAGGTGGATGCCTTGGATGTAGAAGGAATCAACCGAGGGCTTCTCGAGGTGACGGAGGATCTTCATAAGGTGGTGGGCAACCCAGAGCTGAAAACCGCGGTGAACGATTTGAAGGAAGCGATGGCGAGTTTGAAGAGCGCGTCGGCGACTCTGGATCGCGAGTTGGATCCCATTGCGGGCGAGTTCCGGGAGACTTTGGAGAAGGCGAACGAGAGCATGGCCCGAATTGACGGAGTGGCGGAGAATCTTGAGGACTTCACTTCGAATGACGGAGTGGCGGTGACCCGGATCAATGATGTGCTCAAGGAGTTCAGGCGAACGGCCGATGCCTGGACGGAATTGGCCGATTTTCTCAAACGCCATCCGGAATCGATACTCTCTGGTCGCGAGTGAGGTTTTCGCATCCCCATGTTATCGCCATGAAACGCCTGTTGATTCTCTGCTTCGCTGCACTGCCATCGTGCGCACTGATGTTCAAATCGAAAGACGACCGGAACTACTATGCCTTTCAGGTAACGGCTTCGAATCCGGTTGGGCATCGCCCTGAGCTGCGTGCGCACATCCGCTCTGTGAGGATTCCTGGATACCTCGATCGGGAAGAGCTGGTTTATCGAACCGATGCGAATGCCCTGGAAGTTTTCGATCGAAAATTGTGGGGTGAGTCGCTCGACAAGGAGATCGCGCGAAACATGGCTGCAAGTTTGCGTCGCTTGTTAGGTACTTCGCAAATTGTGGCGCTGGACAGTGAGTTGGCGCGCAGTGGGGGGGCGCGAGCGACCCTTGACGTGGAATTGACCCAGTTTGAGCGAGGCAGTGACGGGGCGGTCCGATTGGAGGGGATTTATGCCATCCGGCAGATGGGAGAAGAAGGTGCGGTGAGCAATCGATCTTTTGATTACACAGAGCAGGTGGCGGAGGTTCAGGGGGCTGCGGATCATGCGGAGGCGACGGTCGCTGCGATGAACCGGTGTCTGGATCGCCTCAACCTTCGGATTGCCCGGGACTTGCTTCGCTAGGTGCGGGGGACTGGCCGACAGGGAGATCGCTTGCGCGGCCGGGATTTTGCGGGATGCTTGGGGGCATGAAGAAGATTTTTCCGATTTTGGCCGTTGCTGCATTGGTGGCACCGGCATTTTCACAGTCTGCGGAGCAGATCATGGAGCGAGTCAGGATTGGTGCGACGCTCCAGAACGCGGATCTCAGGGGGGAAATCGACGGGAAGAAGAAGGACACGGATGTTTCGTTGTTTCTCCGGGAGAAGGATATCCAGTTCGCGTTGGAGAATGGAGCGCAGCGTTTTCACATGCGACTGGGGGATGAGCAGTATGATTTGTTTGAAATCGTGAATGGGAAGACGCTTCGGTTTGCGGATTCCAAACTGCAGCAGCCGATCGCCAGCAGCGATTTGACGTATGAGGACCTGTCTTTCCGATTTTTGTACTGGCCGAATCCGAGTCTTGAGGGCTCTGAGCGGGTCAGCACCCGGGATTGCTGGAAGATTCGGGTGAACAATCCGGGGAACAAGGGGGCCTATGGCTTGGTTTACGTGTGGGTGGACAAGGAGTATGGAGCCTTCATGAAGGTGGAGGGCTTTGACCGCAAAGGCAAACGCATCAAGCGCTTCCAAGTCAGCGACGTGATGAAGATTCCCGGTGGAAAGTGGACCTTAAAGAAGATGGAAGTCGCGACGATGAACGGAGACCGGGCGACATCCCGGAGCAATCTGACATTTGAGAAGCCCAAGCCGGGTGGCAGCCGATAAGTTCAGATGGGCTGGGGGCCCTCAGTGGAAGAACTTGAGGGCCACGATGCCAACGACGACGAGGACGCCAAAAGCGAGGAAGCACCATTCGAGGTGTTTCTCGATAAACGGCCGGACTTTGGGGCCAAAGAGACGAATGATCCCTGCGACGACAAAAAATCGGAATCCTCGGCCGAGAATCGAGGCGAGGATGAGCATGGGGAGATTGTAGGTCATCATCCCTGAGAACACGGTAAAAACCTTATAGGGGATGGGCGTGATGGCGGCGATGAGGATGCCCCAAAACCCGTATGCTTCATACCATCCTTCGATTTGAGAGCGGACGGCGCCACTGGAATCGAAGGCGTTGAGGAGTGGCAGAGCGACGCTTTCCCGCAGGCCCCAGCCGATCAACCATCCGGCGATCCCTCCCACGACGGAACCCGCCGTGCAGATCAGGGCATAGCGAGCCCATTTTTTTCGAGCCCCGAAGCACAGAGCCAGGAGGAGAACGTCGGGAGGAATTGGGAAAAAGGATGATTCTGCGAATGCGATCGCGAAGAGGGCCCAAGAGCCGCCGGGGCGATCAGCCCAGGAAATGGTCCAGGCATAGAGGCGGCGGATGAGTCCTGGACGAGTTTCAGGGGCGGTGGGAGCGAGGTCTTCAGACATGGGGAAGAGCGACGGTCGGAATGGGATGCGAGAAGAAAGAGAGGGTGAAGAGCAGGTGAAATCTTGGGCCTGATAGCAATCGGCGGGCCCGCGGCAGCCGGATCAGTCGGTTTCTGGTCGAGGGTCGCGATTGAGGAGTTCGCTGAGTGCCTTGGCGGCGGGCATGTCCTTGTAAAGGATTGCGTGGACGGCGTCGATGATGGGGGTTCGCACGCCAGCGGTACGGGCGGCTTCGTAGATGGAAAGAGTGTTGGGGACGCCTTCTGCGACCATGCCAAGGCTATTGACGGCATCGTCGAGTGACTGACCTTCGCCGAGGGCCTTACCGACGCGGTGGTTTCGGGAGTGTTCTGAGAAGCAGGTGGCAATGAGATCGCCCACTCCAGAAAGGCCGGCGAAGGTCTCGATGCGTCCTCCGAGGTGGGTGCCGAGGCGAGTCATCTCAGCGAGGGCGCGAGTGACGAGGGCGGCGATGGCATTGTCACCCAAGCCGAGGCCGAGAGTGATTCCGGCAGCGATGGCGTAGACGTTTTTGATGGCGCCGCCGAGTTCGATGCCGGCGAGGTCATCGCTGGTATAGCTGCGGAAATGTGGAGCGGTGAAGAGTTGCTGAAGCAGGGTGGCGAGTTGTTCGTCCCGGCAACCGATCACGGCACAGGTGGCGAGGTCTTGGGAGATTTCTTCAGCGTGGTTGGGGCCGGAGAGGACCGCAATGGGGTTGGCCGGGCACTCTTCTCGAAGAATGACGCTCATGCGGTCACCGGTGCCGCGTTCGATGCCCTTGGCGCAGGAGAGAAGGACGGTGGTCTCGGGCAGGCCATGTTGGGCGAGCGAATGGGCGACTTGTCGAGTGGCCGAGGTGGGGACTCCAAAGACAATCAAGGGATGACGAACGGCATCTTGCAATTCGGTGGTGGCGACCACGCTCGGTGGCAGGCTGGCGCCGGCGAGGTAGCGGGGATTGTGATGGGTTTGATTGATGGCCTCGACGACTGCGGCGTCGCGGCCGACGAGCACCACTTCATGCAGCTTTTGACCGATGAGATGAGCGAGGGCGGTGCCGAAAGAGCCCGTCCCCAAAATGGCGGCGGAGGAAAACATCAAGTCAGGCATTTTTGGATTTCCTGGAGAAGCGGTGCTCGGTGCCATCGCGCAGGCGCTGGAGATTGCTGCGGTGTTTCCAGATCGCGAGGGCGGCGATGACGATGGAGAAGACCAGAAGGGGTTTGTTCCAGGTTCCCGCGGCCAGTTTCCCGTGAAACCATGACCCGAAGAGGATCAAAGGAGGCAGGACTGCGGCGGCTCCGATGGAAGCCAGCGAGACATAGCGGGTGGTGAAAAATAGGATCAGCCAGACCAGGAGAAGGATGACGACCGCGGCGGGGGCCAAGGCGATGAGGACGCCTGCGGAGGTGGCAATGCCTTTGCCGCCTTTGAAACCGACCCAAGGCGAGTAGTTGTGTCCGAGAATGGCGGCGAGACCGCAGAGCACTTGCAGAAGTTGGGCGAGCCACTGTTGCCCGGCCGGGAGGACGGTTCCCCAGGCGGTGAGGGAGTCGATCTCCATGGGGTTTTCCTGACCTTCGTAGCGGATCAAAGTGATCGCCACGGCGACCGGGAGGTAGCCTTTGAGGGCATCAAGGATCAGGCAGGTGATGCCATATTTTTTGCCGACCACACGGAGAACGTTGGTGGCGCCGATGTTTCCGGAGCCATGGGCGCGGATGTCGATGCCTTTGAGTTTGGCAATGATCAATCCGAAGGGCACCGAGCCCAGCAGGAAGGCGAAAAGGGGGCAGAGCCAGAGTTGCATGGAGATTGGGGAGAGACGGAGGTTTCAGAGTTTCCAATCTTCCGCGACCCACGGGGCGGGAAGAACGCGGTGATGGATTTTTTTCCCAGCGTAGCCGGTGATCGCGTCGTCCGGATCGGGTTGACCGTGGAAAACGAGGATCTTGGCTCCTTTGGGCTTTCGCGGAGGAACGACCAAGTTCAGCGGGAAGGGGGGGCGGACGTTGAATTTGAAGCTGCGGACCCATGTTTCCGGCCACCAGTATCGCTCCTTCATCGCATAGGTGAGGAAGTGCTGCTCGGTGACGAAAATGGAGCGGTTCTCAGCACGCTCGATTTCTGCCATGAAGGTGTCGTAGATGTACTGCGATTTGCCGGCTTCGAATCGGAAGATCGAGGAGTTTCCAATCTCTGGGCGCTTCCCGAAGAGTTGTTTGCGGCGCTCCCACCAGTTGTGGATGATGCAGTTTTTCCCCGGCATGTAGTCGAAGAAATCGTCGATGGAATCGAGGATCACGAGATCGAGGTCGAGAAACAACGTCGGGCCCTGCAATCCACAGAAGCCATCCTGAGTCATTACGAGCTTGAGGAAAACGCTCGGCCATCCGGAGGAGACGAGTCCGGGATTGGGGGGAAACGGGAAGATCTCGACCTCGGGAAGCAGGTCGGCAGGATGGTTGGTGAGGCAAATGAAACGGAACGGGCGCGAGAGGTTCCGCTCAATCGAGCGGTAGAGCACGTTGACGTAATGGGCGGGGTAGCGGGTGCCCCACTTCATGCAGATGATGTTGACGCGGTCGGCCATGCGTTGGGGCGGATTGCGGAGGTTGGCGGCGGAAATGCCAAGCGGAATCGCGGTTCAAACCCGCTGGTCGGAACTGCGCAGGGTGATGTCACCGATTTCCACATGCGGCGGAGTCTCAAGCAGGTGCAAGATGCTGGCGGCCACATCTCCTGGCTGCAGCATGTGCATGGAAGCCCGCGTTTGGCGCAAGGTCTCCTCACGACCGCGAAAGTAGTCATCCAAGAGAGGAGTGTCGACAAATCCGGGAGACACGCTGCCTACCTGGACGGGGAGTCCAGCGGCCTTGATTTCGAGGCGAAGAGAGTCGGTAATGGCTCGAACGGCAAACTTTGTCGGAGCATAGAAACCTCCGCCGGGAGGAACGCGATGCCCGCTAAGCGAGGAGACATTGACGATGCGTCCGCCGGATTTTGGGAAATGTCTCAGTGCCAATTGGCTGCACAGGGCCAAGCCCATCACATTGACGCGCCACATCTCTTCCCAATCGGCCGGATTGCCATCGAGGATCTTCGATTGATAGGCCACGCCAGCGCAGTTGACGAGAGCATCGAAGATCTCGAGTTTGGAGAAGGCGGCGGTGATTTCCTCGCGGTGGGTCAGGTCGACAGCCAGTGGGCGAACGCCATCGGGAAGGCGACCGGGGCTGCGCGAAAGTCCGACGACCTCCGCACCGCGGGCGAGAAGTTCCTCGGCCAACGCGCGGCCAATGCCGCTGGAGGCACCGGTGACGACGATCGTTCTATCGGCGAGGCGGCTGGTCATGAAGCGAGCTTTTCAGCCGCCTCGGGGCTTGGCAACCCTTCGAAAAGCCGGGGCAGGTCGGGAAGGTCGGCTTGGGTGCGTGCTCGCTGTGCTGAGAGGATTTGATCCCGGTGATAAAGGAAGGCGCCTGGCAATTGAAGGCCGTCGCCAGCCAAATGGCCCATTCCACAGCCACGCACCAAGGCGACGAGAAGAGGAATCCAAACGGGCGGACCGAAAAGCTCCCAGAATCCTCCCTTCCCCAATCCAAATGCGCGGTAGAGTTCACATCGGGGATCGGCAATGCGGGCAATCCCACTGCGCGTGGGAAGATAGTTCTCTTCTCCTCCCGGAACCAGCATGTGGACGAGGACGAGGCGCGCCTGATGACGCTCGGTTTCGTCCTTTAGGGTCTCGAGTTCGCGCAAGATCTTGCGAGTGAAGGTGCAACCGAAATGGCGCAGGAAAACCAGGCAGACTGTTTCTTTCTCAGCGGCGTCCCGCAGCGATTCGCCTGTGGAAAGTCGGTAGTGGGCGGTGGCGTCCAGGAGGCTCATGCCATCGCCTTGGGCGGGGCGACCCAGATGGGATTCGAGGAGGGTCCAAAGGATGCAGGCCAGTGGAATCCAGCAGAGGAGATCATCTCCGGCGATCAGCAGAAATCCCGTGGCATTGAGGGTCCCACCCAACCATGAGGCGATCGATAAAATCAGCACCAGAGACGATTTCAAAAACCCAACCAGAACCAGTGCCCAATGTTGGAAGGGGGCACGGGAGGCGATGAGAAATCCGAAACCGAAGGCTGCGGCTGCGAGACCAATGGTCTGCCACATGATGGTCGATTCGAGTGGATCTTTGCGAACCAGTCGAAAGAAGCCGGAGGGATGGACATTCACCCATAGGCCGAAAACCATGTAGCTGAGACCTGCGACCACGAGAACCACCCTCATCCATCGAGGGATACTACAGCGGCCTTGAGGGCAGGAGAACGGCATGGCGGAGCCTAGGCGGATTCGGGGACGACGCAAGCTGCTCTGTGTTGCAGGTTCTTGACCGGCGGGGCGCGAGTTCTCATGGTCCGCCGCATGCGCATCCTGACCGGTCTGCAACCCAGCGGAAAACTTCACGTCGGCAACTTTTTCGGCGCGATGGAGCCTGCCGTGAAGCTCCAGGAACAAGGGGATGCCTTTTATTTCATCGCCAACTACCACGCGATGACGACGGTCCGGAATCCGGATGATCTGCGAGCTTACACGCGTGAATTGGCGGTGGACTTCCTCGCATGTGGGCTCGATCCCTCGCGCTCCGTCTTTTTCCGTCAGTCCGACGTTCCGGAGGTCAACGAATTGGCGTGGATTTTATCGACCGTTTGCCCGGTCAGCTTGCTCGAAAAGTGCCACTCCTATAAAGACAAGACCGCCAAGGGCTTCACGCCGAATCACGGTCTGTTTGCCTATCCGGTGCTGATGGCTGCGGACATTCTCCTCTACGACGCCAATCAGGTTCCCGTTGGAAAAGACCAGAAGCAGCACCTCGAAGTGACCCGCGACCTCGCCGGGAAAATCAACGAAGCCTACGGGGAGGACACTCTGGTAGTGCCGGAACCGATCATTCGCGAAAGCGTTGCTGTGGTGCCGGGGCTGGACGGGCAAAAGATGAGCAAAAGCTATGGCAACACCTTGCCATTGTTTGGGGAAGAAAAGCCCTCGAAGAAGCTCATCATGAAGATCAAGACGGATTCGACGCCTGTGGAGGAGCCCAAGGCGATCGATGATTCCTTGGTTTTGCCTCTCTTCCGGCTATTTGCCGACGATGCCTCCTACGAAGAGATGTTGTCCCAGCATGAGAGTGGAGGCGTTGGCTATGGCGACTTCAAGAAGCGCTTGGCAGAAGCCTATTGGGACTACTTTGCCCCGATGCGCGCGCGCCGCGCCGAACTCGAAGCCGACCCGGGCTACATTGACCAGGTTCTTTCGCAGGGAGCAGAGAAAGCCCGCTCCACGGCTTCGGTGACGCTCGATCGAGTGCGCAAGGCCGTGGGGATTGTCTGAGGGGGGAATCGGTGGTTCGCCCAAGACTTCGTGGCGGGGAATCGTGCTCCGAGGTGCCAGGGGTCGGAGGAGCTGAAAACCGGCTCATCCGAGCGGGGGGGGTATGGCATGGATTTGTTATGTCGTGATGGATAGTCCGCCGAGTTTTGAGTTATTTTTAAAATAAGCCCAACGAGCGATGTGGAAGTTCTAAAATCAAATTTAGCCGGATGAATCCGCACTCGCCATGGCGGGGTCCCTGCAGGAGGGTGGGGGGAGATGACGACGGATGAAATTCAGGCATACATCGATGAAGCGGTGCGTTCCCGGTTTGAGGGGCTCGTAACGGACTCGATGGAAATGATGACCAGTGATGGGGGAGATGGTCGTTTTTTTGGGAAAGTTGTGGCCGTCCGATATCGGGGGCTTCCCCAAGTGCCGGAGATCTATCTCGCGATTGGGACGACAGAAGAGGGCGCGCAGATGGTGAAGTTTGGAAGATCGGAATGCGTGACACCGATGGAGCCCGAGTTGGACTTTCTTCTCCTGAAGGAACTGCAGATTTCTAAAAAAGAATCGGAAAGCGATGGTCTGAGCGCTTGATCCTTAGGGGCATCATGGACGGGATGCGTGCGATCTTCTCTGAGGGGAGAGAGGGTGCTTCGCGGCCTTGGCATGGATCAGTCGCCCCATTCTTCTTCTTCAATGAAGTCCATCACGAGGTCGAGGAGTTCTTCGATGGCAGCGGGGAGTTCTTCTTCGATGCTGGCGAGATACTCTTCCTCTGTTTCGCTGTAGTCGTTGCGATCTTCGCTGCGGGTCTCGCACCAGCGGCTGGCGTTGAGGGGGTCGACGATGCCGGTGGCACCGACGAGGTCGAAGGATTTGATCACCCGTTGGTGATTCACCCCACTTTGCCAGAATCCGTGGAGGCAGTCTTCGCTTTCGAGGATGGGGACGGTCTCGTAGATATCCATGAGTGCCCGCTCTTCGCGGCTGAGCTTGCGCTCGGAGGATTCACTTTCGAGACGATCGATGAGAATCTCTACTTCGTCTGGCCATTCGATTGAGTCTTGCATGCGCATCGCGGGCGGGGTCTAGGACGAGGAGGAGGCGAGGGTAAATGCAGAAATGAAGAAATGCGATGGACGGTGGAGGCTTCGTCGATGATTGGGTTCCAAAGGGGGACTTTCTGCTCGAAAACTTTTGCTTTGCCAAACCAACAAAGGGGCGACAACCTACCGCCGTTCGCGTGGTGATCGACCTGGGATTTTTCAGGTCATCCGGGAATGAAAGCCCCAAGCCTCCGGTGACGAACCCGTCTGCTGGAGTCATTCGCAAACCGGCCCATCCCTACCGATCCGTGGCACGCTACCGTGAGCCGGAATGCATCCGGGCGGTCTCTGCCGGACGGATTTGTCCCTCTTCTATTCCTTTATCTTCTCAATGGCAGGTCACAACAAGTGGTCCAAGGTCAAACACATCAAAGCGCGTGTGGATGTCATTCGCGGCAAGGTGTTCAGCAAGTGTGCCCACGAAATCGCCATTGCGGCTCGCGATGGCGGCGGTGATCCGACCATGAATGCCCGATTGCGTGCAGCGATCGACGGAGCCAAAGCGGTATCGATGCCCAAGGACAACATCGAACGTGCCATTCGCAAAGGCACGGGAGAGTTGGGTGGGGACGCCATCCAAGAGGTGAGCTACGAGGGTTATGGTCCTGGCGGTGCGGCATTCATCGTGGAAGCTGCGACGGACAATCTCAATCGCACGGCGGCGGACATTCGTTCGATCTTCTCGAAGGCAGGAGGCAGTGTGGCCACCCCGGGCAGCGTTTCCTATCAGTTCGACCGCAAGGGAGAAATCCGCTTGGAGGCACCGGGCTTGGGTGAGGATGACCTGATGGTCATGGTGATCGAGGCAGGAGGTGACGCCTTGGAAGAGGAGAGCGACGAGTGGGTGGTGCATACCTCTCCCACCGAATTGTTTGCGGTTGCGGAGAAGCTCCGTGCCGAGGGGCTGCTTTTGAAATCTGAGAAGCTCGTCTCGCTTCCCCAGAATGTCACGATGGTGGTCGATGCTGACCAAGCGCGGCAGTTGGTGAAGCTTTACGACCAACTGGACGAATGCGGAGACACTCTGAACGTCTTCACGAACTTTGAATTTTCCGACGAGGTGCTTGAGGACCTCGATTCTTGATTTTCCTGACACCAGCGATGAGCGACGAAATCCCGAAATCCTCGACCGCCGAAGCGACGGAGTCGACTCCCAAGCCGAAGGCCAAGAAGGCCGCCAAAAAGGCGGTGAAGACCGCGGCCAAGAAGGCTGTGAAAAAGGTCGCCACCAAGAAAACGGCTGCGAAAAAGACGACGGCCAAGAAGGCGACCGCCAAGAAGACCGCGGCAAAGAAGTCGGCACAACGTCGCTCAGGAGACGAGGCCCAAGGGCGTCTCGACTTTGAATCGACGGCGCCAACTTCGACGGGTTCCGCTGCGTCGGCTCCGCCTGTGGCGCCCGCATCTGCCCCTGCGCCAGTGGCCGAAAGCAAGCCAGTGGCTCCTGCGAAGGTAAGGTCGACCGAGGCTTCCGCGCCCTCAGGAGCCCGTGAGTCTTCTGTGGCCGTTGCCGAAGACCGTGGGAATCGTGGAGATCAGCGGTCCTCATCCGATCGATTCGGTGGGGAGCGGGACGATTCGGAGGGTTCGGGACGCGGGAACCGGTTTGGACGCGTTCCAGGGGGGGGGCGGATTCCTCGAGATCCTCGTGAACATGAGTCTCGGGATGATGCGGGCGGGCCCGATGATCCCAGGGGAGAACGCCGCAAGCGTCGTCGCCGGCGGCGCAGGAAGCGGGGGCGGGAAGGTGAGGGCGAAGGGCCTGACGAGGGAGGAAATGGTTCTTCCCATGCACCTGTTCCGAACGAGAGGAGGACGCCTGCGCTGGAAGGTCCTAAGTTGGAAGCCAACGGATTGTTGGAGTTGGCTCCCAAAGGATTTGGTTTCCTGCGGGTGCCTTCGAAGAAGTTCGAGCAAGCGAAGGATGATATTTTCGTGTCTCCCGAGTTGATTCGGGCACACGGCCTGCGCCTCGGTCAATGGATTCACGGCCTCTATCAGGAAGGCTCCCGAGGGCCGCAGCTGGTAGAGATTTTGGAGATCAATGGGGACGAGCCTTCCAAGGCGAAGAAATGGCCAGCGTTTGAAGAACTCAAGGCGGTGAATCCGAACAAGCGGATCTCCTTTGAGACCGAGGGCAATCGTTTCACGACCCGGGTGGTGGATCTGATGTCGCCCGTGGGAAGAGGTCAGCGAGGCTTGATCGTATCCCCTCCGCGTTCCGGGAAAACGACTCTGCTCCTGCACATTGCGGAAGCCATTCGTGAGCTTCACGAAGAGACTCTTCACCTCATCGTGCTGCTGGTAGATGAGCGTCCTGAAGAAGTCACTGAGTTCCGGCGCTGCCTTCCTGGGGCAGAGATTTATGCCAGTTCGAACGATGAACATCCGCGCAATCACACTCGGATCGCTGAGCTGTGCATCGAGCGCGCCAAGCGATTGGTGGAACAGGGGAAGCATGTTTTCCTGTTGATGGATTCCATCACCCGTTTGGCCCGCGCTTACAATGGCGGGATGAACGGGGGCAAGAAGCGTGGCATCGGCACGGGAGGGATCACGGTGGGAGCCTTGGAAACCCCTCGTCGATTGTTTGCGGCAGCGCGTAACACGCGAGAAGCGGGATCCTTGACCATCCTAGCCACCGCGCTGGTGCAGACTAACAGCCGCGCAGATGAGGCGATTTTTCAGGAGTTCAAGGGCACCGGAAACATGGAGTTGGTGCTCGATCGGAAGATTGCCGAGAACTACATTTACCCGGCGGTGGACATCTTCAAATCCGGAACTCGACGGGAAGAATTGATTCTGCCGGAGCACACCCTCCACAAGATTCACATGATTCGGCGGGGGCTTTCCGGCCACCGACCCATGGAGGCGATGGAGCGGCTGTTGTTTTTCTTAAAGAAATTCCCGAACAATCCGCAGATGTTGCTGGAAATCAAAGGATGAAGTTTGGTTAAGGAAGCCGGGATTTCAAATCCCGGCTTTTTTCTGAAAAACCCGGCTCCCGGTGACGTTTATGATGAGGAAGGCGGGCTGCGGTTCGCCTCACCAGCGGTGCCATTCCTAAAAGCTGGTGCCTCAAACGATTGGTCCGGCCGGGACACGAGGTTTTTTGGGTTTTTTCCTCGCGATTCCGGCCGGATCTCGCGTTTTGGCGCGAGACGAATGTCGCACAAAGGTGACTTCAGGCGTTCGGGTTTCTTTACAAAATCCGGGGGGTTTGGCATCCCTCCGCCGCAATGTCGGACCTGCCCAAAGCGTACGAGCCTCAAGCGGTTGAGGCCATGTGGTATGATGCCTGGTTGAAGGGGAAATGCTTTGAAGCAGATCCTTCTTCGGACAAGCCCGCCTACTCGATCGTGATTCCTCCCCCGAATGTGACAGGGATTCTTCACCTCGGCCACGTTCTCAACAACTCCCTTCAAGATATTTTGGCTCGTCGGGCTCGTCAGACCGGGCATGAGGTGCTGTGGTTGCCTGGGACGGACCACGCCGGCATCGCGACCCAAGCCAAGGTTGAGCGCGAGTTGCGGGAGAAGGAGAATCTGAAACGCCGAGAAATGGGCCGGGAGGCGTTCCTGCAGCGAGTTTGGGAATGGAAAGACAAGCATGGCGGGATCATCATCAAGCAGCTCAAGCGCTTAGGGTGCTCCTGCGATTGGTCTCGTGAGCGTTTCACGATGGACGAGGATTACACTCGCTGGGTGAGTCAGGTCTTCGTCGATTTGTTCAAAGAAGGACTGATTTATCGAGGCAAGCGCATGGTGAACTGGTGCCCGGTTTCTTTGACGGCGCTCTCGGATGAAGAGGTGATCATGACGCCTCAGCGGTCGAAGTTGTTCACCATGAAGTATGAGCTCGCCGACGCCCCGGGGGAGTTTCTGCAAATTGCGACCACTCGTCCTGAGACCTTGATGGGAGACGTGGCGGTGGCGGTGAATCCGAAGGATCCACGGTATGCTTCGTACATTGGCCGGAAAGTTCGGCGGCCCTTCCCGGCCGCGGAGATCCCGGTGATTGCCGATGACCATGTCGATATCGAATTCGGCACAGGTGCCCTCAAGATCACCCCGGCACACGACAAGGCGGACTTTGAAATCGGGCTGCGACATGGCTTGGCGATCATCGATGTCTTGCATGCGGATGGTCGGATTTGTTGCCCGGAATGTCCTGAGCTGGACGGTCTCGATCGGTTTGCTGCCCGGAAAAAGGCGGTGGCGATGCTTGAGGAGCGCGGTTTGTTGCTGAAGGAGGAGGAATACGAAAACCACGTTGGGTTTTCGGAGCGGGCCAATGTGCCGATCGAGCCGCGGATTTCGATGCAATGGTTCCTGCGCTATCCGTGCGTGGATGAGGCCGCGGCCGCGGTGGCCGATGGTGACATTGCTTTCCGACCCGAGCGTTGGCAAAAGACCTATGCTCACTGGATGGAGAACCTGCAGGATTGGTGCATCAGCCGTCAGCTCTGGTGGGGGCATCAGATCCCGGTATGGTATCGGAAAGACAAGCTCGAAGCGCTCAAAGACGCCGAGGCTCTGGGCATGGACGATTTGGATCAAGGTGACATCCACGTGGGTGTCGAACCGCCTGCCGATGAGTCTGAGTGGGTGCGAGACGAAGATGTCATGGACACGTGGTTCAGCTCTTGGCTGTGGCCCTTTGCGACCATGGCAGGGGTGGGTGAGGAGTCCACATTGTTGAAGAAATTTTATCCGACCCGTGATTTGGTGACCGGTCCGGACATCATTTTCTTCTGGGTCGCTCGGATGATCATGGCGGGCTACCGCTTTGCAGGGGAGCTGCCATTCAAGAACGTGTATTTCACTTCGATCATCCGTGACCTCAAGGGCCGGAAGATGAGCAAATCTCTCGGCAACTCACCGGATCCGATCGACCTGATGGATCGCTATGGCGCCGATGCCCTGCGATTCGGCCTGATTCGGATCGCTCCGGTTGGCAGTGATATTCGATTCGACGAAGTGCAGATCGAGGAGGGCCGAAACTTTGCCAACAAGATCTACAACGCTTGCCGGTTCCGGCAAATGGCGGGCACGGAGTTGAAGGTGATCTCCTCGGAGACCGTGGTGCGGCCGCACCATGTCGACATCATGGCGAAGGTGGATGATTTGGCGGAGAATTTGCAGGCTGCTTACGCGGAGTATCGTTTTGGCGAAGTGGCACACCTTCTTTACGAATTTCTTTGGAACGAGTTTTGCGACAAGTTCCTCGAGGCGGTGAAGGCGGACTTGCGAGAGTCGGCGACTCCTGCCGCCCGCGATGCCACTCTTGGGGTTTTTGATGCGGTGATGGCGAAGTATCTTCAGTTGTTGCATCCTTACATGCCGCACATCACGGAGGAGCTGTCCTTGAAGATGGGTTATGTGGCGGAGGGTGAATTCCTGATGCAGAAGGAATTGCCCGCTGAGCCGCTGGTTCCACGACGTGAGGTGCGTGACGCGATGCAGGCGAAGGCCTCTGCCGTGTATGACGCGGCCGGCCGATTGCGCAACCTGAAGGCCGAATATCACGTGGCCACGCGTCGGGATGTGCGATTTGTCGTCAAAGGAGCGCCAGCGTGGTTGCCGGACGAAACGGATACTTTGGCGCTGTTGGTGGGAGCAGAGAAGATCGATCTTGATGCCACCTACGAAGCTCCGAAGGGAACACCGGCCAGTTTGACGGGCTTGGGAGAGTTCTACATGCCGCTGGAAGGTCTGATTGATGTGGAAGCGGAGAAAGATCGTCTCGGGAAAGAGATGGAGAAGATTCGCAAAGAGGTGGCAAAGTCAGAAAGCAAGCTGGGAAATGCCAGCTTTGTGGAACGTGCGCCGGCGGAAGTCGTTGAGCAGGAGAAATCGCGGCTCGATGAATGGAAGACGAAGCTAGGTCAGCTTCAGGAAATGCTGGAGGCCTTGGGTTGATTCCTGGTCTCCGAACTCTCATGCTCATCTCGTAATCCACTGCCGAATGCCCTCGCTGAAGACCCTGACCGGAATCGCGGAAGAAGAAATCGAATTGCTGGAAGCCGCTGGCTATCTGGAGACCGCGCATTTGCAGAAGGTGGATGCGGGGACTCTGCTTGAGGAGCTGGAGAAGGCGAATGAGGTGCTTGATATCGTCGAAACTCTGCCTTCCCAACGGAAGGTGGAGTCGTGGATCCGCAAAGCAAATACCAAGGGTAAAGGCTCCGGTTCCCGCAAGGCTTCTGGCGCCGAGCCGAAGGCCGACACGAAGAAGGTCAAAACCTCTGCCCCCAAGGGAAAGGCTGAGCTTTCCGAACCGGAGATTTCTTCGGAAGAAAAGTCGGAGGAGGGGGTATCTGCTGCAGAAGCGGAGAAGGAAGAGGCGGGGGTGATGAATGAGCTCGAGGAGAGCTCATTGGTGGTTGAGGAGGAGGTCACGAAGCCTTCGGAACCTCAGTGGGTGAATCATGAAGCGGTGGAGGAGGTTCGTGAGATGATCGAACGTTCTCCCTTGGCGATTCCCTTGCCAGTTGCGCAGTTGGCTCAGCAAGGCATCGCGCCATCGGCCATTGCGGTGGCTCCAGTTTTGAATCGGGCTGCGGGCGATCTTGAAATACGAGCCACCGCGGCTCGCTCGTATCGGTCGGAACCTGCCAAACCGCGTGCGGCGGCCTCGCCACGGAGTTCTCGAAGAACCGCGGATGCTCCTCCCGAAAAGCGTGGAATCGACGTGAGCCGGGTGCGCTCGATGGAGGAGGCTGATGAGTCGGAAGTTGCTCAGCCATTGCCTCGTGGGCAGGTGGATGAGCGGGTCAAGCTGCTCACGACCGCTCGGGAGTCGACCAATAAAGGCAAGAAGCGTGACAGCCGCCGATTCATCCGTGGCGTGCTCCACGATCGACCAATCTTGGTGTGGATGGGCTCGGTGATCGTGCTTCTTTTGGTGACGGATATTCCGTTGGCTCTGATCTCGGCCGTGCTGCTGATGATCTCTTCGCAGAACTCAGAAGCGATGGCGTGGGTTCCCCAATGGCTTTTGGTGTTCCCCTTGATTCTTCCGGTTCTCGGACTCCTCTATCTGACGGTTGCGATCCGAGTGAAATGTCGGGTTTGTGGGCAACGGCTCTTTGTGCCGCGTCACTGCCTCAAGCATGTGAAGGCCCACCACGTTCCGGGATTGGGTCATATGATTCCAACGGCCATCCAAATCATCTTGTTCTGCTGGTTCCATTGCATTTTCTGCGGAACGGCAGTGCGCATCAAAGAGTGAGGCCCTTGCGATCCCAGCAAGGCACGAAGGGATTGTAAGTTCGTTCGAGGCCCACGGTGGTGGCGGCGCCATGGCCGGGCAATACCCAGGTGTCTGCGGGGCGGCCTTGCCAGGCTGCCGCGAGAGTCGAGCAGGCGGATTGGAAAGCCTCGGGGCTGGGGCATCCGCCCATCGAGCTGGCGAAGACCGCATCGCCGACAGCCAGGGCGACGGAGTTTGGAGCGGAGGTCCGCCGGATTTCGTAGCCCACAGCCTGAGGATGGTGTCCCGCGAGGTCAAAGGGAGCTATTTCGAAGCCGGCGATGGAATATGGGCCGGAAATCGCATCCCCGGGAAGGATGCGACGGATGTTCGGGCCCAGTGCGGATAAGCCGCCGATATGATCCCGATGCGCGTGAGTGATGAGAAGGCAGTCCGGGAGGCGACCCGCCAATGCGGCATGGAGGTCCGCAGCGGTGAGCCCAGAATCGATCAGTAAGCTGCCTTCGGAGGATTCCATCCACCACGCGTTGACCGTTTCGTCTTCGAAGGGGAGTTCGAGACGTTCGATCCAGAGTTCCAATGGGGGGAATGGCCGATCCGTGGTGGCAACGGCTTCCAAGCCGGGTAGGGAGAGGCCGAGAGCTTCTGCCAAGAGCTCAGGAGGGAGGGCTCCTGCGTCCAAGCGAACGCGAAAATCTGCGAGCTTCATGCCGAGAGCATCGGCGATGCCTGCGGGTTCGAGGTTCTGGCCGAGAATGGCCTTCCGCACGACATCCGCGAGTGTGTCGTAGAGGGTCATGGTGGGCCCGCCAATCGAGCTGCCGTGTGGATGGCGGCGATCATCGAGGAAGGAGACGCGAGGCCTTTGCCAGCGATATCGAATGCGGTGCCATGGTCGGGACTGGTCCGAGGTTTGGGCAGACCGAGGGTGACGTTCACCGCCGTGTCGAAATCGATCAGTTTCAGAGGAATCAATCCCTGGTCGTGATACATGGCGAGCACGGCATCAAAACGGCCTTGTGCCGCATCCCGGAAGACCGCGTCGGGAACGCAAGGGCCGACGAAGGTCGCGTCATCGATCGCGGAGAGCTCAGCGATTGCCGGCGCGATGAGTTCAATTTCTTCGCGGCCAAACTTGCCGGATTCTCCGGCGTGAGGATTGAGGCCAGCCACCGCAATGACGGGCTCTCGGCGCAGTTTTTGGCGGGCGAAACCCGCCAGCAAGAGGCCAATGCGGACGATTTCGTCGGTGCTCAAGGAGCGGGCGACTTCCTGATAGGGGATATGGATGGTGGCGAGGCCAACGGTGAGATGATCCCCAGTCAGACACATCGCAAAGTCTCTGACTCCGGCTTTTTCGGCAAAGAACTCGGTTTGACCGGGGTGGCGAAATCCGACTCTTTCGAGCTGGGATTTGGCGACGGGACCGGTGACGACAGCGGCGATGCCTGGATCTGAGATCCAACGTGTGGCGGCCTCTTCGAGTGCGTTTAGGCTGGCGAGAGCCGAACGTTCGTCGGGTTTTCCAAGGACTCCTGCAGACGGATCCCCGACGATTTCGTAGTCAAATTCTGGCGGGAGTCCGGGGGCGGCGAGAGCCGCTTGAATCACCTCCGGCCCGATGCCGGCAGGGTCACCAAGGGTGATCAGGATCTTCCGCTTCGCCATGGCGAGGTCACTTGAGCTTGATGTCGATCATGGCGCGGCTGCGAAGTTCCTCGATCCACTTGTCGTAGCGTTCCGAGGTTTTCTTGGCGCGAACCCGTTGGTCGATCAGTTCTTTGACTTCGGAGAGGGGAGGTGCGGGGCCTTTTTGGATACGCTCCACTTTGGCGATGGTGAATCCAGCGGGGTCTTCAAGAGGGCCGATCACCTTGCCTTCTTCGGCATCGAAGAGGATGGCTGCAAACTCCGGAGAGAGATCGGGTCGAGGGACATGGGTTTGAAGGCCGCCTTCGCTGGCAAAGGCATCGGCGGAGCTTTCTTTGGCGAGCTCGGCAAAGTCGGCACCTTCCTTCAGCTTCTCGGCGAGACTTTCTGCTTGGGCCAGCTGGGTGTCGGGAGTGGCCAAGGGATTGTTGGCATCGATGCGGGGGATGAAGATTTTCCGGTAGTCGATGATGTCCTTCGAGGTATCGCGCAGGTTATCCTTTGCCATGCGGTACTCTGCATCGATCTCCGAAGGCATGGGCGGTGCCGCATCCTTGAACTTCTCTTGGCGCATGGCCTGCACGATGAGCTTTTCGCGAGTGAGTTCACGGTACGACGACATGCTCATGCGTCCCTTGGCGAGTTCATCGCGGAGTTTTTGCATGTCACCGCTATAGAGCTCACGGACCTGCCGTTGAATTTCCTGATCGACGACGCGGTCGGGCAAGTTGGCGCCCTTTTGCTCGCGCTTCCGGAATTCGCTCATGATCAACTCCCGGTCGATGAGTTCTTTGAGCACCTGATCGCGAACCTCTTTGAGTTGGCGCTCGAATTCCGGACCACGGCGAGGGAACTCGGCCATCAGGCGGCCCACCTCCGGGCCCATCATCATGCCGACATCTTTGGCGGTGATGAGGCGAGAATTGACGGTGGCAGCGATACGGTTGACTTCCACCATGCCACCTCCCTCGGGAGACTGAGCCGTCAGAGGGGATAGCAGGGCAAGGGAGAGTCCGAGGACGCGGAGGTTCATCGTGAGCACACCGGATGCTTTGCCGCGGAATATGGGAATGCAAGCGGCGAAACGGTCGGTATGCGCCCCAAATCTTTCAAAGGAGGCGGCTGGGAGATTCTATCGGCCCGGGGATGCCGGGCCGAGGTGGGGAGGAGAGGATTCGGAGCCGAATCACTCTGGAGTGCCTTCCGGTTCCGGTTCCTTCAATTCTTCAAGGGTCTCTTTGGCTTGCTGGAGGGCGTCCGTGGTGGCTTCTTTGGCCTCGGAGGCGGCTTGGGCGGCCGCATCGGCGGCTTCCGATGCCATTTCGCTGGCGCGGTCTCCGGCATTTTCCGTGAGGTCTTTGACCTGGGCGGCAGCGTCCTGAGCTCTCTCGATCGCCTCGTCTCCAGCGGATTTGGCCTCATCCGCGGCTTCTTCCAGTTTCTCCATGGCGGCCTCCGTGCCGTCCTTGACTTGCTCGCCGACCGTTTCGGCGGCCTCCTTCACGGAGTCGGCGGCGCCAGACATCTTTTCCTTCATTTCAGCTTGGTCGGATTCTGAGCAAGCGGCGAAGATCCATGGCAGGCTGGCCATGATGAGAGCTTGAGTGAGTTTCATCTTGAATGGGGTGGGGTCGATGTGAGGCGGGGAAAGCGCGTCTTCCCTTTTCGCTGATTCCATCTAACATGGATTTCGGCCCGGGGTCAAATCATCACGCCCCGGAGAATCCCAAAATTCCAGTTTTTTGATCATGGAACTCGTTTCAGTTCAATGCCCCACCTGTTTTGAGTGGTTCGAGATCGCTCTCCCGGAAGCGGGAGGTGGTGCCGTGGAGATGGACTACGACTGCGAGGTGTGCTGTCGGCCCATGGTGATCGTGGTCCACGATGGCGAGGCCTGGGCGAAGTCGTTGGGCGACTCGTGAAAGGGAAAAAAGACCGCTGTGCCGTCCCCGGCATTGTGAGCCACGTTCCAGTGTCTCCGTAGGTGGGGCGATTGGTCCATTCGCAGACTTCCTAACAAGGCGTGTCTTTGTGGCGGATCCAATGAAATGCCCCGTATTGATTCGAGTCGGTCCGGGCACGTTGCCGTAAGCGGACGAACACAGCAGTCGGGCGGAGAATACCGCGACCGGCCCGCTTGGCAAAAGGTTTCGTCATCGAATGAACTGCGTGATTTTTCCGAGAAGACGATCGGATTTCTCTTGCGCTGGACCCGGTTGGCGTCGCCTGCCACGCTTTGCGTCCGACCATGAAGATCATTTCCGCCGAGTTCGAAACAAGTGCCGCAGGGATCGAAGATTCGCCTGCCTGGAACCTGCCGGAATTCGCCTTCATCGGGCGTTCGAATGTGGGCAAGTCCTCGCTCTTGAATTTGTTGGTGATGAAAAAAGACCTGGCTCGAGTTTCCGCGCGGCCAGGGGCCACTCAATTGGTCAACTTTTTTAGAATCAACAGGAAGTGGGCATTGGTGGACATGCCGGGGTATGGGTATTCGAAGACTCCTCAGGCATTGCGTGAGGGCTTTCGTGAAGCCGTTTCGGGTTACCTGGCGGGACGCGAGCAGTTGCGCTGCGTCTTTGTGTTGATCGATTCCCGGCACAGCCCGCAGAAGATCGACCTGAATTTCTGTGGTTGGCTCGCAGAAAATGGGATTCCGTTTGTGCTGGTTTTCACCAAGACGGACAAATCGAAAGCGGGGAAGGTGAAGGAGAATATGGCCGCTTTTGTCTCCGAGTTGCGTGAAGTTTGCGACGGTGAACCTCGTACCTTCTTGAGTTCTACGAAGACTCAGGCAGGGCGGGGTGAAATCCTGGAATTCATCGACCTCGCCCTGCGGTGATGGTCGCGCTCAGATTGGGTCTTCTCCGTATTCGTTGGGTCCGACTGTGCCGCGGAGGCAGCCGACCTCAATGAATGACCAAAGTCCGCCAATGATCGGGATGAAGTTGATCAGGCACCACCAACCCGGCTTGCCGCGATCATGCCAGCGCTTGATTTGAAGAGCCAACGAGATCCAGGTCATCGGGATGTAGAGAAGGCCGATGATGAGAGCGGCCACGGAGCTCATTCCCGTGGGGTTGCCTGTTTCTGGATCGATGCTGCCGCCAGTAGCGGCCGACAAAATCCCGGCGAAGACGATGAAACCGAGCCCGATGGCCAACGATCCCGTCCAGAAAGTGCGACGTGAGATGCGTCCGGTGAAGCCGAAGAGGACTTGTTTGGTGCTGAGAGGGGTGGGTGATCCGCTTGGAGAAGGTCCGTTGCTGGGGGCTTGGTAGGGATTGGATGAGCTTTCCATTTCGTCTAACAATTGCGTGAATCCCCCTATGAGAGCAAGTTGGAATCGTCGGAGCCTTGAAAAACAACGGACCGGATTCCTGAGAAATCCGGTCCGGGATGGGAATGAGCTGGCGGAAAAAGCAGATTAAGCCTTTTGCAAGTAGCGGCGTTGGGCTTCGCCCTCCGGACTCATGCGGACCGTTTCATTGCTGTCGCTGGTTTCGGCCAAAAGCTCCTCGCGGAATTTGCCGATGATGGCTTCGACAGGCCAGGACGAGGCTTCGCCGAAGGCGCAAATGGTCTTGCCGTCAATCTGGTAAGCGACGCTTTCCAGAAGCTCGATGTCGGCGGGAGTGGCTTCGCCCGCGACGATGCGGTCGGAGATTTTGCGCATCCAGGTCGAGCCTTCGCGGCAGGGGGTGCACTGGCCGCAGGATTCGTGGGCGTAGAATTGGTTCAGGTTGTTGAGGACCCAGGACATTTTCCGGGAGTCGTCGAGGACGATGACTCCTCCCGATCCCGCCATGGAGCCGCAGGCGGCCAAGGAGTCAAAATCCATGGGGATATCCCAGAAGGTGATGGATTTGTCGCTGCCTTCCGGGCCTTGGCCTCGCAGGGTGAACGATTCGTCGCAGCGGAGAATTTTGGAAGACGAGCCACCGGGGATGACGGCTTTGAACTCCCGGCCATCTTTGGGCCCTCCACACATGTCGTAGAGAAGCTCGCGCATGGTGATCTTGCCCACCTGCACTTCAAAGTACCCAGGCTTCTTGACGTCTCCAGAAACGCAGAGGATCCGGGTGCCATTGTTGCGAGGAACGCCGAGCTTGGCGTATTCGTCGCCGCCCATGCGGATGATGTGTTTTACGTGGCAAAGGGATTCCACGTTGTTCACGATGGTGGGGCACATGTAGAGACCCAACGCCGCTGGGAAATAGGGGGGCTTGATCCGTGGATAGGCGCGCTTGCCTTCGAGCGATTCGATCAGGCCGGTTTCTTCACCGCAAATGTAGGCTGCGGCCCCACGGTGGACATAGATTTCGACGTCGAATCCGGATCCTAGCACATTGGCACCGACGAAGTTCCTTTCGCGTGCTTCCGCGATGGCCTTTTCGAGGATTTGTGCTGCTTCGGGGAATTCCTCACGGATGTAGATGTAGGCGACATGGGCGCCCACGGCGAAGCAGGAGATCACGATGCCCTCGACGAGCTGATGAGGGTCTTGGTGGACGATGTAGCGGTCCTTGAAAGTTCCGGGTTCCGATTCGTCGCAATTGCAGATGAGGTAGACCGGTTTGGTGTTGTTGGGCGGGATGAAAGTCCACTTGATCCCGGTGGGGAAGCCGGCGCCGCCACGGCCACGCAAACCGGATTTCTTGACCTCTTCGGTGATGGCCTTGGGCTCCATGGCCATGGCCTTCTTGAGGTCTTCGTAGCCGCCGTCGTTGAGATAGGTCTCGATCGAAGTGTCCCAGCCTTCGCGGTCCACATTCTTGAAGATCAGGCGGTATTCGCGCGGATCGGGTTCCTTGCCGGGCTTGTAGGTGATGTTGGACATGCCGGGGAATTCAGTGGTCGTTCGAAGAATACTGGTCGAGCAGGGCCTGCGCCTTTTCGGGGGCGATGGCTTCGTGGAAATCGTCGTTTACCAAGCACACCGGAGCGGTTCCGCAGGATGCGAGGCATTCGGCGAATTCGACCGACCAAGTGCCGCAAGGAGAGACGGCAATGGGATGATGATGGGGGTCGAGGGAGGCGCGGTCGATACCGGTCAGCTCGCAGAGTTGATCCATCAACTCGTAGGATCCGCCCATGGCGCACGAGAGAGTGCGGCAAACCCGGATGTGGAATTTGCCAGGAGCAGATTGACGGAAACCAGGGTAGAAAGTGACGACCTCGAGAACCTTGATCGGTTCGATTCCCACGCGCTGGGCGGTCCATTCGATCGCGGCGGCAGAGAGGAAACCGTGGTGGTGCTGGATATGGTGAAGGATCGGCAGCACGGCCGAGCGCTTGCGGTCCTCGGGGAACTGGGCGAGGCGCTTCACGGCTTCCGCCTCCAACGCCTCGTCGGCGGCAAATGGCGGGAAATGCTTCGTGCCCGGAGTTTCCGGGGAGGCGATCAAGGACTCAAGGGAGCTATCGGACATGAGCAGAAGGTCAGGGAAGGGTCAGTCTTTGAGCAGGCCAGCCAGATGGTTCATGACGACGGTGGGGCCGACATAATTCTCTCCCTCGTAACTGGTTTTGAGAAGTTTGCCCTGGAGGTCGGTGAGCACCAGATTTGGGATGCCGGTGCCGGGGTGGCGGAACTCCTTTTTGAATTTGGAAGCCTTGGAGAGTTTTAGCTGGGGCCAGGGCATTGCCATTTCCTCGGCGTATTCTTCCATGTCATCCTCGTTGCTGTCGGAGGTGATCAGGACGACCTCAAACTCGGCGTTCTTGTGCTCGTTGTAGAATTCGACCAACGAT
Source organism: Haloferula luteola (assembly GCF_014201715.1). Lineage (GTDB taxonomy): Bacteria > Verrucomicrobiota > Verrucomicrobiia > Verrucomicrobiales > Akkermansiaceae > Haloferula > Haloferula luteola. The sequence goes on along the minus strand of NZ_JACHFD010000010.1, from coordinate 59,506 downwards.
GGGGTGAATTTGTGGCACGGGCCGCACCAGGAAGCCGTGTAGTAGAACAGGTAGTACTTCGTGGGCTGGACGAAGTCCTTGCAGCGCTTGAGGTGTTTGCCGTCGAGCTTGATCAAATTGCCATCGAGGACGTCATCGAACACGCTGGCGGTCAGCTCCGGGGTCGCGGTGGCGAAATCAGCTGCTTCGGCTGACCATTTTTTCAGTTTGGCGGCGGAATCGTCGGAAAGCTGAGTGGCTGCAACTTCCACGGTTTTTCCATTCCGCATGCGGAAGGTGCCAACGGTGTCGCCGTCCTTTTCGACTTTCGAAATGAGTTCGAGCTCGACGGATTTGCCCTCGCTATTGGTCCACGACTCGAAGCCGGCCGTCGCGAGGCCAGAGCCGATGGTGGCGAGGAGGAGGAGAATGGTTTTCATCGGGGAAACCCGTAGCATCAGCGGTCGCACTCGCCCATCACGAAGTCGAGCGAGCCGAGGATGGCAGGGATGTCCGAGACCATGTGGCCCGGCAGCAATTTCGAGCAGATCGAAAGGTTGCAGAAGGAGGGGCTGCGGATTTTCAGCCGGTTGGGCACTCCGCCGCCGGTTGAGTGGATGTAGAATCCGAGTTCACCCTTCGGGTTTTCAGCGCCGAAGTAGACTTCGCCCGATGGGGCATCAATGCCCTGAGTGGCGACGATGAAGTGGTGAATGAGCTCTTCCATGGACATCAGCACGCGCTCTTTCTGCGGCAGCATGCTCTTTTCGTGGGCCAGGTTCACGGGGCCCTCCGGCATGGTGTCCAGGACCTGCTTGATGATGCGGATCGACTGGCGCATTTCCTCCATACGGACGGCGTATCGCGCATAGCAATCGCCCTCGTCGGCGATGGGCACGTCGAACTCATATTGTTCGTAGCCGAGGTAGGGGTTGTCTTTGCGCAGGTCACGGACGACGCCAGAGCCGCGCAGGTTGGGTCCGGTGATGCCGTAGGAGATGGCGCTGGCGGCGGAGATCACGCCGATGTCGCACATCCGGTCGCGGAAGATCTTGTTGTTGTCGAGGAGCTTGCCGACTTCGTCGATGGTCACCGAGCACTCATCCAGGAACCGCCGCACGGTGGCTTCGAAGCCAGGGGGCATGTCGCGCAATTGGCCGCCGACACGGGTGTAGGAGGTGGTGAAACGAGCTCCCGTGAGCTGCTCGCACATGTTGTAGACCTTTTCCCGCTCGGTGAAGGTGTAGAGGAAAACGGTCATGGCGCCGACGTCCATGGCACAGACTCCGACCCCAAGCATGTGGGAGGAAATCCGCGCAAGTTCGCAGCAAAGAACCCGGAGAGCCTGACCGCGCGGAGGCAGTTCCCAGCCCATCAGCTTCTCGACGGCGGTGGCGTAAGCGACGTTGTTGGCGAGAGGGGCGAGGTAATCGAGCCGGTCCGTGTAGGGCACGAACTGGTTGTAGTGCATGTTCTCGGCGATTTTTTCATCGCCCCGGTGAAGGAAGCCGATATCGGGATCGGCTTTGGTGATCACTTCTCCGTCGAGCTCGAGCACGAGCCGAAGCACTCCGTGAGTGGCGGGGTGGGATGGTCCCATATTGAGAACCATCTTCTCGCCCATCAGGTCCTCCGTTTCCGAATGGTAATCGGAAGCCTTGGAGACGATGTCGGGAGCTTGGTATTCAGTGGAGGTCGGACTGCTCATGAAAACGCGCGGCGGGAGGAATAAGGAGGTAAGTCCGTGTCGCGGGCAAGGGGTTTGTGAAAATTTTCACAAGGTGCGGGGCAGCGATGGCCGTAGGGTTTTCGCGGGTCGGTGGGGGTTGAGGGGGCGGAGTTGTCGGGGTGGGTCGGGGTCGAAGCCTTTTCGGAGTTGATGGAGTCCGAGGGATGCCCGAAAAGGGGCCGGCAATGAAGATTCTCGTGGTTGGGAAGGGAGGACGCGAACACGCGTTGGTGAGAGCGCTCGGGGAAAGCCCGGTCGCCCCGGAGGTGTTCTGTTTTCCGGGCAGTGATGCGATTTTGCGCATGGCCAAGCCGGTGGAAGCCGATGGTTTGGAGTCACTGATCGAGTGGATGAAGCAGGCGTCTGTGGATCTCTGTGTGGCGGGGGAGGAAAGCTATTTGGTGACCGGGGAAGGTCTCGCGAATCTGTGCGAAGAAGCGGGAATTCCTTGCTGGGGGCCGCCCAAGGAGTCGGCCCAACTGGAGGCTTCCAAAGCTTTCGCCAAGGCATTTCTTGAGCGCCACGGCATTCCAACCGGGAAGGCAAGCACCGTCACCACGGTCGACGAGGCCCGGGCTGCGATCGCAGGGAACTACCCGGTGGTGCTGAAGTTTGACGGACTTGCGGCGGGCAAAGGGGTGGCGGTGTGCACGGATGAGGGGATGGCGGAGGAGTTCTTGGAGGAGGTGATGGTGCAGCGTCGCTTTGGCGCGGGGGACCTGCTGGTCGAAGAATGCCTGACAGGTCCGGAAGTTTCGGTGTTCGCCGCGGTGATTGATGATCGTTACGTGATCTTTACTCCAGCGCGGGACTACAAGCGGTTGGGGGAGGGGGATCTTGGACCGAATACCGGGGGGATGGGAGCCGTGGCTTCGCGGAAATTGGTGTCTTCTGAGGTGCTTGAGCAGATCGAAGCAACGATTGTGGCTCCAACCGTGGCGGGCTTGAAGAAAGATGGCCTGCCATATCGGGGGTTTCTTTATTTTGGTCTGATGCTGACGCCGGATGGACCGAAGGTCATCGAGTACAATTGCCGGTTCGGGGATCCGGAATGCCAGGCGGTGATGCCGCTGGTGGGGGGGGATCTGGCCTCGTTCTGCCTCGCGGGTGCCAAGGGTGAGTTCGCTCCCGAGCTGCTTCGCTTCGATGAAGGCTGGAGTGTTTGTGTGGTCCTGGCATCGGCGGGTTACCCGGAAAGCTCGCGTTCAGGGGATCGGATTGAGGGGTTGGATCAGGTCTCGCGAGTGGATCATGCCGGAACTCGGTTGAACGCGGAGGGAGTCTGGGAAACCAACGGGGGTCGAGTGCTTGCGGCGGTGGCCGGGGGGCAAGACCGAGCCAGTGCGGTTGCCGCAGCGCATGCGGAAGCGGACAAGATTACTTTCGAGGGTGCACAGCGCCGTCGTGATATCGGAATCCTTCATTTTGAAGAGGCATGAGTCGATTTTTAGACGCTGAAGCGATTGAGGCTGGAGTTCAGGCTTTGGCGCGAGCCATTCGAGAGCGGGTAGGGGAAGCCCCTGTCGCACTTGTCGGAATCCGCAGTCGCGGCGATGAAGTCGCTGAACGGGTGTGCCGAGTGCTTGCCGAAGAGGATGCGGATCTGCTCTATGGGACTCTCGATATTTCTCTGTATCGCGACGACTACGAGCATCTTCATGAAAACCCTCAACTGCAGGGGAGTGAGATCGATTTTGAGATCGAAGGGGCGCACATTATTCTCGTGGACGATGTGCTTTTCACGGGGCGCACCACGCGTGCGGCGCTCGATGCTTTGTGCGACTACGGTCGACCAGCACGCATTGAATTGGCTGTCTTGATTGACCGCGGGCACCGGGAAATGCCGATTCAACCAGATTACGTCGGGATTCATTTGGAGACCGAGCGACGGGATCACGTTTACGTCTTGCTCGAGGGCACGGATGGGGAAGATAAAGTGGAAGTTCGCCCTGCATGAGTGCTCTGCCGGAACGTCGCAAATCCGCCGAGGAGTTGGCGAAACTCCGCGCTTCTCTCGGCATTGATGGTGACGCTCCGCCTCCGCCTGATTTGAAACACCAGGCGCCTCCTCCGCCACTGGCCCGCAAGCCGGATGGGAAGAAAGAATCCCCATCGGCTCCGGCAGCGAGCAAGAAAGCGGGGGTGAAGAAGACCGCCGCCAAGAAGGCAGCGAAAGCGGGTGAGCCGGCGTCGAAGGCGGCCCGTGGTCCCTCGGCCCCCTCGGCATCGGCAGTCCTGGAGGCGGAAGAAGGCCGTTCTGCGGCGCAGACGCCGAAGGTCGTTCGATCGCTAAAAAAATCTGAGCAAGGCCCGATCCGCCAAGCCAAAGTCCCTGTCGCAAATGGGGAAGGGGCTCTGCCGGCCCGGCGGCATACGGAGGAGGAACTGCGCCGGTTTCGCCTTGGCGAGAGCAATCCAGCGGATCTTCCCGCCGCGCAATTGGCAAAGTTGACGGCAGCGTGGTGGGTGATCGCTCCCCTCTATGCTGTGGGAGTGGTGGGATTGATTCTGTCGTTTTCGATGGAGCAGCAGGCGAAAACTCAGATGACCGGAACCCTCGCTCGTCTGGCTCTTCGGCCGAATGCGCCGCAATGGTTTTTCAGTCCCTTGGCGGTTGGCTCGGGAATCATGCTTTTGGGTGCGGGATGGATCGCATGGAAGCGGACGCGTTCCGCTCACCACGCGGGATTCATGACGATCCTCGCGATCCTCTTTGTCACGTTCGGCATTCTCCATTTTTTCCCTGAACTGCATGGCTCGTAAAGATTTGCTAGAATTGGCCCGCCTCGATCGCGGGGAAATCGACCGCATCCTCGATCAGGCGGTGCCATTCAAGGAGCTGTTCACCCGATCGGTGAAGAAAGTTCCGGCCTTGAAGGGGAAATCGGTGTTGATGTTGTTTTATGAGCCGTCGACCCGAACCCACTCCTCGTTTGAAGTGGCAGCCAAACGATTGTCGGCTGACGTGACGAATTTCGATGTGCCGCACTCTTCGGTGGTGAAGGGTGAGTCGGTGAGGGAAACGGTGGAGACCTTGCAGGCCATGCGCACCGACTACATCGTGGTGCGTCACGGACGCAGCGGTTTGCCGGAGATGATTGCCCGCCAAACAAAAGCCAGCGTGATCAATGCGGGGGATGGCGCCCATGCGCATCCGACGCAGGGATTGCTCGATGCGTTCACGCTCAAGGAAGTGTTTCCTGAGCCGGAGCGGAAGAAGGTTCTGATCGTGGGCGATGTGCTGCACAGCCGGGTCGCCCGATCGACGACCAACATTTTTCTGCGTCTGGGGGTCGAGGTGGCCTTTTTGGGGCCTGGATCGTTGTTGCCGAAGCATGGGGCCGAGCAGGTGAAGCGATTCACGGACTACGCTACGGCCATGGCTTGGGGGCCGGATGTGGTGTACCTTTTGAGGGTGCAGATGGAGCGTCAGGATGTGCAGTTTTTCCCAAGTTTGCGCGAGTATCATCGAGTCTACGGGGTTACCACGCAGCGATTGAGGGAGTTGGACGACAAGGGGATTTGGCTGATGCATCCCGGCCCGGTGAATCGGGGGGTGGAGCTGTGCGATGAAGCGATGGATTACCATCGGAGTTTGATCAACCGGCAGGTGGAGAACGGAATCGCAGTGCGGATGTCTGTGCTGTACTCGCTGAAGCCTGGTGGCGAGGAATAGGGTGTGGGCGGGGGGCGACGGGAGAGGTCGCAGGAAGACATGGGTTTCGCTTTTTCATCGGGCGCAGATCGAGCTAGCGTGACGGTATGAAAGGATGCGTGGGGTTGGTACTGGGATCGGGGTTGGGCTCGATGCTTGACCGGATGGAATGGGGAGAAACTCTGGACTTCGGGGACATTGGGTTGCCGGTTTCAGGCGTCGCGGGTCATCAGGGGAAGATGGTTTTGGGCCGATTGGACGGAGCACCCCTGGTGGCGATGTCAGGGCGGGTGCACTTGTATGAAGGGCACGATGCCAAAACGGTCACTGCTGGTATCCGATGGATGGCGGAGCGGGGGGTCGGAACGGTCGTGTTGACCAACGCGGCCGGGAGCTTGCGGGAAGATCAACCTCCGGGAAGCTGGATGGCGCTTTCGGATCACCTGAATTTGACGGGGACCTCACCATTGGAGGGTGGGCCGAATTTCGTCGATATGAGCGCGGTGTATGACCTTGAGATTAGCGAGAAACTGCGGGCCATCGCGGCGGGTCATGGGTGGCACATGGGCTCGGGCGTGTATGCCGGGTTGCGGGGACCGCAGTATGAAACGCCTGCGGAGATTCGGATGCTCCGCACGCTGGGTGCGGATGCGGTGGGCATGAGTACGGTGCTTGAGGCCCTTGAAGCGAAGCGCTTGGGTCTGCGCGTCGTGGGGCTTTCCTGTCTCACCAATTATGCTGCCGGGATGCCGAGTGCGACCCTGGATCATAGCGATGTGATGGCGACCGGTAAATCAGCAGCCGAGCGCATGATTCGAGTTCTGAAGGAGTGGCTGGAGAGCCGCTGACGTGGGCGCGAGTCAGATCGAGCGAATCATCCGGATGGCCTCCTCCAGCATCTCCTTGGGGTGCGTGGCGGCGAGTCGAGGGAATCGTTTTCCTTCTAGGAAAAGGTAGTCGCCGTTGCGGTGAATCATGAGTCTTTGGCCCTGAATTTCCACGGAGGCGATGCCGACGTGGGCGGCGAGGAGGCGAAGCCGAGTGACGTCGAGAAGGTGGCGAACAGGATCAGGCAAGCGACCGAATCGATCCGTCCAGCGTCGAATGAGGGCATCGAGTTCACGCTCGTCGGCGGCCTCCGCCAGTTCGCGGAAGGCGGAAACACGGAGCTGGGTATCCTCGAGCCAGGAACCTGGTAGGTAGGCGGGCAACCCTTTCCTCGGATCTTTGAGGTGGGCGGCCTCGCGCACCATGAGGAAGTCGGCTTTGAAAGAGCATTCGTGGCGATGAATCGCCTGTTTTCCGCGGAGACGGTCGACGGATTGGCGAAGCAGCCGGCAGTAGAGATCGAATCCGATGGCGGCGATTTGTCCGGATTGTTTGGTGCCGAGAAGGTTGCCGGCACCACGGATTTCAAGGTCGCGCATGGCAATGCGGAATCCGGAGCCGAGGGCGGTGTATTGCTTGATGGCGTGGATCCGTTTGCGGGCATCTCCCGTGGTGAGCATTTCCCTCGGGAGGAGAAGGATGGCGTAGGCTTTTTCTCCTGCGCGGCCCACACGCCCGCGGAGTTGGTAGAGATCGGCCAGTCCGAAACGGTCCGCGCGATCAATGAGGATCGTGTTCGCATTGGGAATGTCGATGCCGGTTTCGATGATGGTGGTCGCGAGGAGAATATCCGCCTCGCCATTGACGAAACCTCGCATGACGAGCTCAAGCTCGTCTTTTTCCATTTGGCCATGGCCGACGAGGATGCGGGCTTCGGGCACCAACTCGGCGAGGCGATCGCGCACGAATTCGATTGATTTGACCCGATTGTGAAGGAAGAACACCTGACCACCGCGGGCGAGTTCCCGACGAATCGCTTCGCGGATCACGCGCTCATCGTAGGGGGTGACGGTGGTGTGGACAGGAACGCGATTGGGGGGTGGGGTGTCGATGGTGGACATGTCCCGGGCACCCATTAGGGCCATGTAGAGTGTCCGGGGGATGGGGGTCGCAGAGAGGGTGAGGACGTCGATCTGACGGAATAGTTCTTTGAAGCGTTCTTTGTGCTTCACGCCAAAGCGTTGTTCTTCATCGATGACGGCGAGCCCGAGGTCTTTGAAGGCAATGTCGGTGGAGAGCAGCCGATGGGTGCCGATCACGATGTCGACGGAGCCATCGGCCAGGCCTTTGACGGTGGCCCGGGCCTCGGAAGCGGTGCGGAAGCGATTGAGCAGATCGATGCGCACGGGATAGTCGCTCATCCGTTCTCGGAAGGTCCGCCAGTGCTGTTCGGCGAGGACGGTGGTCGGGCAGAGGATGGCGACTTGTTTGCCACCGGTGACCCCTTTGAAGGCAGCGCGAATGGCCACTTCGGTTTTGCCAAAGCCGACATCGCCGCACACCAGCCGGTCCATGGGTTTGGCGGACTCCATATCGGCTTTGGACTCGCGGATTGCCCGCAGTTGGTCCGGAGTCTCGGTGTAGTGGAATGATTGCTCGAATTCCCACATCCAGCGGGAGTCAGGAGGATGGGCGAATCCCTGGTCGGTTTGGCGCTCGGCCTGGATTCGGAGGAGCCGGGCAGCGTAGTCGAGGATGGCATCCTCGGCTTGCTTGCGAACTTTTTTCCACGCGGTGCCACCCAGTTTGGAAAGCTCTGGGTCTTTTCCTCCGAGCCCAACGTAGCGACCGACGAGGTGGGCTTGGTCGATGGGTACGGCAAGGGAGGCTCCATCGCGGTATTCGATGAGCAACTCCTCATGGTCCTCGCCACGCCGGATTCCGGAAAAACGGCCGATCCCGTACTCGGAATGAACCACCAGATCTCCATCGTTGATTTCCTCGAGTGATGCTTTGGCCTCAGCTGCCCGGCGGCTCGAGCGGGAAGACGTTGTCGCGGAGGTTCGGTAGCGCCCAAAAATTTCTGCGGAGGAAAGAATGGCCAACCGGGCGGAGGGAACCGTGAAGGATTCCATCAATTCACCCATGAGGGGCTGGAAGTAGCTCTCGGAGCCGTCAGGGAGAAGTTCGAGAAATCGGGTGGCTTCCCCCTGGTTGGCGAAGACCACGGCGGTTGTCCAAGCATCGCGGTGCCAGCGGGCGAGTTGCTGGATGAAGGCGTCGCGACGGATTTCTTCGAGCACGAAATCGCCTGCTTCAAAGCGACCAAAGGGCTCCGCGTGGCAGGCGGTGGAAAAATCTTCCTCGCGGTCGGAAGTGGCCGGCTGGGAGGTGATGATGACGGACGCGTCGCTGGTCGAAGGATCGTCAGTCAATTCGATGACGAGATCGTCCGGGCGGAGGTAATCGGCGACACGGCCATCCAGATCAGGCTCTGCGAGGGCAAATTCAGCGTGATCGACCTTGCGAGCAGAAGTTTGCGAATCGAGGTCGAATTCGCGGATCGACTCGATCTCTGTATCGAAGAATTCGATCCGGAGAGGGAGGGGGACATGCCAAGGAAAGACGTCGAGGATGCCGCCGCGGACGGCAAATTGCCCACGGCCTTGAACGAGTGGGGCGCGTTCGAAGCCTTCGGCTGAGAGTTGATCGATCAGCCCCGAAGGATCGAGAGAGGCGCCACGCTTGAGGACAATGCGGGATGAGGAGAGGCGTTCAGGGGCGGGAGCGGGATGGTCGAAACAATCGGGTCCGGCGAGGATGACACAGCGCTGAGCCCGGCGAAGTTGATCGAGCGCATCGACTCTTTCCGCGGCGGCTTCGGGGTCGGGGGCTTCGTCTCCCTGAATGCCGGTGACGGGGTCGGGGAGGAGGCGCGCGCGAACTCCCCAAAGGCGAAGTTCGGCGGCGAGGCGTTCCCGGTTTTTCGGCGAGGGATCGAGAATCCAAGCGCGCGGCCGAGGCGCGGGGTGAGAGAGGATGAGGGCGAGGATCCAGGCGCGGGCTGCGGGATCGACATGATCGAACACAGTGGTGCCGCCGCCTGAGGCCACGGTGGCCAGGCGCTGGGCGAAATCAGATTGGTCCGCAGCGGGGCGAAGCCAGCGGTCAGGCGCCGGAGCAGGCACGGGCGGACGATGGCGGACATGGAAGGCTTTGGCAAGAAGGCGGAAAAGGGCTTAGCCCCCAGGATTTCCCGGCTTTGACTCGCAGGAGGAGCATGGTATTTCGGTGCCGTATGCGTTGGTCATTGTTCTTCCTGCCGTGGGTGGTGCTGGGATTATCCCAGTGTTCACAGGTGGCACCTCCACCCGGATTCAGCGATGTCAGCGTGCCGGTGTTTGGGAGTCGGACGAATGCGGCGAGTGTGGCTCAGGTGCAAAGTGGAGGTGTGGAAGGATTGCGGAAATCAATCCATTTGAAGGTCGATTTGGTGCCCAAGGGGACCCATGGCCGAAAGGTGATTCGCCCGATGAATCCACGGTACATCACCATCCATTCGACTCAGAATTTCAGCGCCGATGCCGAGCGTCACTCCCTGGCCTTGAAGCGAGGTGCCCTGCGCGCTCCGAAGCGCAAGGGCGGGAATCGGATCGGCTATTTGATCTGGCATTTCACGGTCGATGACCGTCTGGCCATTCAGCACATGCCCACGAATGAGCAGGGCGAACACGCTGATTTTGATGGTCCGGGAAACAACTATTCGATCGGGATCGAAATGTGTGAGCAGCGGGGGAGCAACCTGCAGTCGACGATCGATCGAACCGCGCGGCTGACGGCCTATTTGATGCATCGGCATCAGATTCCCATCAGCCATGTGGTTCCGCACTACCATTGGCCGCGACATGGAGTTAGCCAGCCGCATAAGAATTGTCCACACTTCCTCCTCGATCATGGTCGGCCAGGACGGAAATGGAGCAATTTCCAAAGCCTGGTGATGAAGTACTACAACGCGGCGAAAACTCCGGCATGAGCGGTGGATCGTTCGGCAGTCCGGGGAATGCCGATGTTTGGTTGGATCCCGATGTCTACTATGTTTGCCAAAGGTGCACCGCGTGTTGTCGGTGGCCTGGGGACGTACGGTTGGAGGAAGAAGAGATCCCCAGGATCGCGAACTATCTGAAGCTGTCTGAGGAGGAGTTTCTTGACCAGTATACCCGTTTGCGAGCCCATCGAAATGGGTTGTCTCTCATTGAGAAGCCCAACCACGAGTGCATCATGCTCGAAGACGGAGGATGCCGAATCCACGCGGTGAAACCGGAGCAATGCGCGGGCTTCCCCAACAAGTGGAATTTCGCCGGGTGGCAGGAGCTGTGTGAGGCCAAGCCGATCCCGATGTCCGAGGCGCGGGCACGGGGTTGGGTCAAGGAGTGAATGGGGGCGGGCCTAGAGAGGCTTGCCGGCTTTAAGGTCGAGATAGCGGCGAGCGGCGGCTACGCGATTCTCAACGTTGAGACGTTGAAAGATGGCCTCCATGTGTTTTTCCACCGTGCGCGGGCTGATGCCGAGAATGGTGGCGACCTCCCAACTGGTTTTGCCTTCGGCGATCCAGTCCATGATTTCGCACTGTCGTCCGGTGAGCACCGATCGTGATCGATCCTGGGGAACGGGCTCCACGTGGCTGGCGCCGATGGTGAAAAGGTAGAATTGGCGCAGAGCGTTGGGAAGAACGTAGAAGGAGGCGACGCCCGCTCCGAGGTCGAGATCGACGGCTTGGAAGCGGGCGCGAAGCGGATCCTGCCAGGAGCTTTCGACGCGGGACATCACGCGCTTGAGCTCGTTGTCATCGAGTTGTCGGAAGGCCTCGTCGGCGGGCCAATGCGCTTCGACGAAGCGCAGGGCCTCATGGTTGACCGGCATCACACCACCGTCCTTTTTCATCATGAAGGCCGTGACCGGACCGGATTCGCTCTGGTTCATGAAGAAGTGGTGGACTTCCCGCTCGACGTTCCGTCCCGCAATCCGCTCGCAGATGGTGTTGGCGGTGAACACGACCAGTCGGAAGCGCTCCAGCTCTTCAGCTTGGAATTCCCCATCCTGACGGTGGATCAGCAGCAAAGCACTGCGCCGACACCAGGTGAAGAGCTCTCCCACCAAGGTGTCAGAGATAGCGCATTCGGGGGAGAGACGTTTGAGGAGATCGGATTGGCGATACACCTCTGAAGGCATGAAGGAGGAGACGGCGAAACCCGGGTGATCGCCCAACGGAGTGAGGATTTTGTGGCCGAGAGGATGCTGGGGCAGCATCGCGTTCAGAGAGAGCAACATCTCGGCCGAGTCCTCTTCAGGAAAATGAGCGCCACGAATCATTTCAACGCGGCTATGGTCGAAGAGTTGATAGACCGATCCACAGCATCCTCCGGTGATCGGTGGTAAGCCGGCCACCAAGAGGTCGCACAATTCCTCAAAGGTGGTGGCGGACTTCAGGTGGGTCAGCAGGGTAAAGATGGAGTCTCCGAACACGTATTTTTACGGGTGATCTTTCGAAAAACTACACGTTATCGTGGACATAGCCAGCATGGATGTCCGGGAAGGGTCGGAATCTTTGGGCGTTGCCCTCTGTGCCGAGCGACTCTAGTTTGGCGGCCGGATGTGGACTCCCCTTAAAATCGCGCGGGTGGCGGCCTTGGGCCTCATCACCGGAATTCCGGCTTGGGCGCAAAATACGGAGGCAGTGGATGTGGGGGCGATGTCGGCCGACGATGCTTCCATTTTCAGCCGCAAGGACGCACGGACGATTCAATTGGAGATTCCAGCTCCAAGGGGGCCGATTTTGGACCGTGAGGGGTTCCCGTTGGCTCAGAACCGGGTGGTTTATCGATTGGCGGTTCAGTATGAGCAATTTTCGAATGAGGATCGGGATGCGATCGTCGCTTGGGGGCGTCAGCGAGTGGCCGCGGCGAAGGTGCTGCTTGCGGAGGTGGCGGAGCCGTCAGATGAGGAACTTTATCAGCACTACCGTCATCGGAGATGGTTGCCCTTGCCCATTTCGAGTACGTTGACTCCGGAAGAAGCGGAAGCGATTCAGAAAAAGCTCCCGCGCGGCATCGAACTGCAGGCGATTTACGAGCGATACTATCCCGAGAAGGAACTCGCGGCGCATGTGATTGGTTACACTGGGCTTGAGGGAAAGTTGCCGACAGGGCCGATCAATCTCAATGAGCCATTGTGGGAGAGGTCGGAAGGGCGGGCCGGATTTGAGAAGCTTTTCGACAAGGAGCTAAGGGGAAGCTCGGCGACCCTGCGGATGGTTTTCAATGAGAAGGGAGAGATGCTTCTTCGGGAGCAAAAAGGGCGTCCGCGGACGGGTGGAGCCTTGGTTTCGACTCTCAATCTTCGGTGGCAGCGGCAGGCCGAAGAGGTGTTGGATGACCACGCGCGGCGAGGAGCCATGGTGGTGATCGACGTGGTCACGGGTGAAGTTCTCGTGATGGCGTCCAACCCCAGCTATGACCTGAACAAGTGGATCCCGGGAATCAGCCACGAAGATTACGACGAGCTGAAGAACAGCGCGAGCACGCCGCTTTTTGCGCGGGCATTCCAAGGCAACTATCCTCCGGCTTCTTCGTTCAAATCGGTGGTGGCGCTGGCGGCATTGAACGAAAAGGCGATTCGGCCCGAAACGACGGTTTACTGCCCTGCCTATTTGGAATTTGGAAATCACAAGCTGTGGAACTGGTCAAAGAAGGCGGCAGGCGACTTGACCGTGGTGAGTGCCTTGAAGTGGTCGAACAATCCGTGGTTTGCTCAGGTTGGCAATCGGGTGGGTTCATCCAGTCTTTTTGCGATGGCCCGGCGTCTTGGATATGGGAAAGAGTCAGGACTGCCATTGATTGGGGAGTCGGCTGGGTTCTTGCCGACGCCGGAATGGGTGCAGAAGACGGCCAAACGGCGGATCACGGAAGGTGACGTGGCGAACTGGTCGATTGGCCAGGGAGCGGTGCTAGCGACCCCCTTGCAGGTGGCTCAGGCCATGGCCGGAATCGCCAATGGAGGCGTTTTGCCCAAGCTGCATTTGGTGATGCAGATCCAAGACAGCTACGGGAGAGTGATCGAATCCGCCCAGGCCGAGCGACGCAATTGGTTGAGTCTCGACCCTGAAGCGGTGGCTACCGTCAAGGAAGGCATGCGTGAAGTGGTCGATGGCGGAACGGGATCACGAGCTTCGCTGGATTGGATCGAGGTGTGCGGGAAAACGGGAACCGGACAGTGGGGGTTGGATAGCAAGCATCAACGGGTGGCTTGGTTTGCTGGGTTTCTCCCGGCAGAGGAACCGCGATTGGCCTTTGCGTGCCTCTATGAAGGGCGTCCCGGCGAAACGGTGGGTGGAGGACGCAATGCCGGGCCCATGGTTCCCGCCTTTTTCGACGCGTTTCGTGAAGAGATTGAGGAGATGTGTGCTCCGGCACCGAAAGCGGTCTTGGTGGTGGATGAAGTCGCTGAGCAGGAGAAGAACGAGGGGATTCTGCGAGCTTTGCCGGTGAGTCCATTGGACGAGCAGCAATTGGAGGCGGATGGAGAAGGCGCTGTCGAAGAGATCCCCTCGGCGATCCCGGTGGATGAAGGTGATCTGCCGATGGATCCTTCCGCCATGGAAGAGGCGGTCCCTCAGGCTCTTCCCGTGGATGAAGGGGAGTTGGGAGATTGAGAATCATGGCGTGTCTGGCGGGGAGGTGACAAAATTTCGTCGGTTCCACGCTGGACGGGTCGGTCCGAAAGGTTGAAGTTGGCCGCCGAGCGGCCGGATCGGTCGGCTCCAAACCCTCAGTTCAAACCGAGATCTCATGGATATCCAAATCGCGTCCCTTTGTGACTTCGCCGCCGACTACAATGGCAAGCTCGTCGTGAGCGGCACTTTTGACACGCTCGCCGCCCGCGGTCTGCCGGTGGCCCACCCGATGTGCGCGCTCGCCCTCCGCTTTTGCTTCACTCAGGAAGACACCGGACGTCACAAGCTTTCGATCAACATCATCAACGAAGATGGGGAGTCACTTGATCCGCAGAACATGCCGATCGAGCCGGAGTTCGAGGTGCAACTTCCTCCCAATGTTCCTTTCCTGACCCGGAACTTGATCATGAACTTGCAGGGTTTGCGATTCCCGGCAGCAGGGATCTACTCGGTAGACATCAGCTGCGATGAGGAGTTGATGATGCGTCTGCCGCTGCGCATCGTGCATGTCGAGCAACCGGCCGGCACTCCGCAAGGCTGATGCCTCCGACGTCCTTCTACGCATGTGCGCTGGTGACCGGAGCTTCTTCCGGTCTCGGTGCCGAATTCGCCCGGCAACTCGCCGGGCGATGCCATTTTTTGGTGCTGACGGCTCGTCGAGCTGATCGATTGGAGGTCCTCGCCGCCGAGTTGGAAGCCGACCATCCTCATGTGAAAGTGGTCACGGTAGCCGCCGATGTGGCCGAGGCCGTCGATCGGCAGCGCATTTTGGAAGCTTGTCTGCAAACGGGCGCTGTACCCGACCTGTTGGTCAACAACGCCGGCATGGGAGACTACGGGGAGTTTGCCTCGGCGAGTTGGGACAAGCTGGAAGCGATGATCCGCGTCAATGTCGAGGCTCTGACGGCGATGGCTCACGCACTGGCACCCTTGATGATCGAAAGGGGAGGTGGCCACATTCTCCAAGTCAGCTCGCTGGCGAGCGTGTTGCCGATCCCTGACTTCGCGGTTTACGCCGCGACCAAGGCTTACGTCTCCAGCTTTTCAGAGGCCTTGCGGATCGAACTGCAAGAGCACGGCGTGCACGTGACGGCGGTCTGCCCAGGGCCGGTTCACACCGAGTTTGGTCACGTGGCCCGTCGAGGTGCGGCAGGAAAAGAACACCCACTACGAGAGTGGTCGTACGTGGAGGCCCGGCAGGTAGTCTCAGAGGCCTTGGCGGGCGTTGAAATCAATCGGCCGAAGGTCTTTCCCGGATGGAAAATCGCTGCAGCGGCGGTGATTCTCGGTGCATTGCCGTTGGCGCTGGTTCGGCTGGCGATGTCGACTCGTCCGCGGCGTTGATCCACGGACGAGGTCAGCTGGCGATCAAGCGGGAGCTTCTTATTGGGGTTCCTCATCGCGGGCTCGGGTCTCGAACCGCATCCACTCTGCCATGAAGGTGAGAGGCACGTGACCGGTTTCACCGTTCCGGTTTTTGGCGAGCACCAATTCGGCTTTGCCAGCTTCGGCTTCCTTGTCTTCTTCGGTTTCAGCGTAATAGGCGGTCCGATAAAGAAGTCCGATCATGTCGGCGTCTTGTTCGATCGTCCCGGACTCTCGAAGGTCGGACATCCGTGGAACACCGAGGGACGAACCGGTTCGGCCTTCCGGGCCCCGGTTCAGCTGAGCGAGAACGACAATGGGCACTTCGAGTTCTTTGGCGAGGGCTTTGATCCCCGCAGAGATTTCACCGATTTCCCGTTCACGGGAGTTGGCGGCCTGGCGGCTATTGGATTTCAGAAGCTGAAGGTAGTCGATCGCGATGAGGCCCACGCCGTCCTCCCGCTTTCTGCGACGAGCCTTGGCTCGTAGGGTATCAATTGGAATGCCGGCCGTGTCATCCACCCAAAGCTTGGATTCACCGATTTCCTTGATGGCACGCTTGAGCTTTCCGATTTGATCCTTGGTGGGCTTGAAGCCTTTGCCGAGTTTGCTCATGGACAGCCGGGCGCGGGAAAAAACCAGACGTTGTACGATCTGGAAGGCGGTCATTTCGCAAGAGAACACCATCGTGGGCACGCTCTGATCGACGCAGATATGCTCGACGATGTTCATCATCAACGAGGTCTTACCCATTGAAGGTCGGGCCGCGACGACGAACATTTCCCCCGGTTTCAGGCCCTTGGTCATGCGATCGAGGTCGCTGTAGCCAGTGGCGACGCCTTGGACCTCCATTTCACCTGCGAGGATCTCCTGAAACTTGGTGAAGACTTCGAGAACTGACTCCTTGATGGAGAAGCCGCGAGTCGATTCACGGCCCTGTCGAATGGCGAGCACCTCTTGTTCGACTCGATCCAACAGTTGGTTGGTGTCTTCGGGATTGTCGTAGGCTTCGGAGATCGATTCGGTGCAGGTGCTGATGATCGAACGAAGGACATATTTGTCCTTCACGATCGTCAGGTGGGTCATGAAGTGAGCGGCGTTCGGAGCATAGGTGTAGATGTCCGTGATGGCTTGTGCCCCGCCCACGTGGTCGAGAATGCCCCGGTCGTGCAGGAGTTGGAAAAGGGACACGAGTTCCACCTCGGTGCCTTTGTCGTTGAGCTCACTGAGGATTTCGTAGAGCAGGCCGTGTCCCGGAAGGTAAAAGTGGCTCCGCGTGAGGCCTTCTTCCTTGGCGCGGCCGATCCACTGCTCGGGGTCCTTGAGCATGGAGGAAAGAATGCTCTTTTCCGGCCCCAAGGCGTGCGGGAGGGACCGCGAAGCGTCGTCATGAGATTCGGACCGGGGAGCTTTCTGAAGGGCGGGTGCGCTGGTGTCGGTGGCCATCGGGGTGCCGAGATTGCGATGGAAGAGTCCGGCCGGTCAATGAGGGTAAGTGTGAATAACTGAATCGCGCGCACAGCTGGGAACTTGGGGATCTTGCCGTGGCAACCGGGATCCTCTAGAGATCGGTCAACCGTGAGTTTCTGGAACCAAGGTCGGTCGAACGAGCCTCGCCGTTTTCTTTCACCGAGATGTCACTATTCAATCAATCCCGGACGTTTCCGTATCCACCCGAAGAGGTATTTGAGTCGATTCGCCGACCGGAACTCCTTGCTGCCTGGTGGGGACCGGAGGGTTTTACCAATACCTTCGATGTTTTTGAATTTCGACCGGGAGGGTTGTGGGTCTTCACGATGCACGGTCCAGATGGGCGGGACTATCCCAACGAATCGAAGTTTTTGGAGATCGAAGAGCCTTCCCGCGTGCGACTCCGGCACACGGTATTGCCGATTTTTGAGCTGACGCTTTCGTTGGAATCAGTGCCGGGGGGAACGGAGATCACATGGGAGGCGGAGTTCGAAAATGAGGAATTTGCCGAGCAGATGCGCGATTTTCTCGAAACGGCGAATCGCCAGAATTTGGATCGATGGGCCGAGGTGTTGCTGCAGTTCTACGGGCCTCCCGAGGAAAGTGCGAATTGATCGCTTTTGCGTGGCGCAGCAGCCGAAGTGGAGTCATTTTTCAGAAGCATGAAAACGATCCTTTTTGCTCCGTTGGTCCTTGGTTGGATGGTGGCCTCCTGTGAGAAGCACGAGGTTCCTAAAGCCACTGTCGTGGTCGAAGAAGATGTCGGGGAGGCGTCCATGATGGTGGAAGTGTCCGACACGGATGGGGAGATGGTGGTCGAGACTCCAGAGGTGGTGGAGGAAACGGGGGAGGAACTCGAGGAAACGGTTGAAAGTCGCCCTACGCCTGGCGATCGGCTCGACCGGGCGATTGAGGCGACGGGTCAAGGGCTCCAAACCGCGGGCGAAAAGACTGAGGAGGGCGTGAACACCGCGATCGAGAAGACCGGGCAAGGGGTGCGCACGGCGGCGGAGAAGACGGGACAATTCCTACAGCGAATGGGCGAAAAACTTGAGGGCGCTGCGGAGGATGCAAAAGACTGATCGCGTTCGATTTTTGAAGGGCCATTCGTAGCAGTCGAGTGAAATCGAGGGCGACTACGAGGCCCGACGTATCTTCTCAAGAAAGGGAATCAGTTCATCGACCCCGAAATCGGCCAGCACCTCGCCGTCCCAGTCGAGGGTGGGGGCTTTGGTTTGTCCGGAGATTTCTTTCATGGCCGCCATGGCTTCCCGGTCACGAAGGACATCGACCACATCGTATTCGATTCCTTCGCGGCGCAGGTAGGCTTCGGCGTCGATGCACCAAGGGCAACCGGACTTGATGTAGAGAAGCGGGCGCATAGGAGTGAGCGGAATTTAGGCGTCGGGGCCGAGGATGCGGACGGCGTGTTTTTTGGAGAGTTTCAGCACATCGCCCGCAGCCGGCGTGACCGAGGCATTGGGGTCCGTGAGTTTTTCGCCGTTGAGTTGAATCGAACCGGTGGTGATGAATTGCTTTTTCAGCTCACCATTGGATTTGCTGATGCCGAAAGCCGATTGGAAGGCGAGGGCAGCGAGAGCCAGTACCGTCGTTTCACCCGGGTGGGGCAGTTCCGGAAGCTCGGAAGCAGCGAGATCTTTTTTCGAGAAGCGGGTCTCCCAATCGGATCGCGCGGCTTGGCCCGCCTCGTCGCCATGGTAGCGGGAGGTGAGCTTTTCCGCGAGGCTCTTCTTGGCATCCATGGGGTGCAGCGATGGGTCAAGCGACTCCCCGAGCAGCAACAAGTAGTAGCGGGCCATGAGCTCGTCGGAGACGCTCATGAGCTTGCCGAACATCTCCTGTGGCTCGTCGTTGACACCGATGTAGTTGCCGTAGGACTTCGACATTTTTTTGACGCCATCGAGGCCCTCGAGAAGAGGAACCAGCATGACGACTTGTTGGGGCTGGCCTTCTTCTTTTTGGAGGTCGCGGCCAACCAGGATGTTGAAGAGCTGGTCCGTGCCGCCGATTTCGACGTCCGAACGGATCTCGACAGAGTCCCAGCCTTGCATGACGGGATACTGGATTTCGTGAAGTCGAACCTCCTGAGCGTTGTCGAGACGATTGCGGAAATCCTCACGCTGCAACATCTGGCTGAGGGTGACCCGGCTATTGAGACGCAAAACATCCTCATAGGTCATTTTGCGGAACCAGTCACCGTTGAAAACGATTTCGGTTTGATCTCGGTCGAGGATCTTGAACGCCTGCTCGGTGTAAGTTTTGGCGTTCTCAAGGACCTCATCACGGGTCAAAGGTGGGCGCGTGGCGGAGCGACCGGAGGGGTCGCCAATGGTCGCGGTAAAATCCCCAATGAGGAGGACGGCTTGGTGACCGAGTTTTTGGAATTGGCGGAGTTTTTCGAGCGCGACGGTGTGACCGAAGTGAATGTCAGGAGCCGTGGGATCGACGCCCAGCTTGATGCGAAGCGGTCTGCCCAGGCGGAGCTTTTCGAGCAGTTCCTTTTCCGAGAGGACCTTGGCGGTGCCAGCGGTGAGGAGAGCGAGTTGATCTTCAGGGGTCACGGGCTGGGTCTAGGTTAGCCGGGCTGACATGACAAGCGGCGAGGTCACGAGTCGCGAAGGGGGCTCCTGGGGTGGGCAAATCACGGGTTGCGGAAGCCGCGCAGATTTGCCAGCTTCCGCGTCCATGACGAAGTGCATCCGCGGTGTGTTGATGGTTTCCCTCGTGGGGTGGCTGGCTTCATGTGCGGGTGATCCCTCAAATAGCGGAGCTTCTGCCAGTGGCGGAGCGGCGGAATCGGCGGCCGCGGCGGCACCCACAAAGAAGGGATTCGACAAGTTTTTGGCCTCGAACCCGATGTACTCTTCCAGTGGGCAGAGGAAGGAAGCCAGTGAGGGTTTTCAAACCAACTCGATGTTCAATAATGAGTTGAGCAAGAAGGAGATTTCGGCGAAGGATTATTCCAAGAAGTCCTTTTGGGGGACCAAGGAATACGCGAAGAAGGTTTACGGAGGAGATACGGACGGAAGTCGTTTCCTCACAGCGGCCAGAGAAGGCAGCCAGGGCGCGCGCGAAGGTGCCATGGTGTCGGGTGCCGATGGCCAAGCTTACAATACCGGAACCTATCGGACGGGTGACGCCCGCGAATCGGGCCGGTCGGAGATTTCGAGAACTTCCGACGCGGAGACGGATGTGCGGCGGGAAGTGTGGAAGCAACCCGAGGTCCGCGGCTATTCGGTGGAGGACACTCGCGGGATGATGGGGCGTTGAGGGCGTGACTTTTTCAGTCCCGCGGGAGCGACGAAAGGATGGCCTTGCGGAGGTCTGTCCATTTGACGGGGCGGCCCTCGAGGAATGATCCCACCGCAGCGGTGACCCGGATGGAAAGAAGCCCTGGATGACGATCACGGAGGAAGCTCTGGAGGTCGTGGGAACCGGTTGTCCCGGTGCGCACGGTGCCTTCGGGAAGGAGATTTCGTAATCCGGCTGCCCAGCGATCGAGCCAGGCGAGTTCATCGGTTCGCCGGCCGTCGCAGGATAATTCCACGGCAGCCTCGGCCAGTGGAGCCGTATCGATGGCGAGGTGGATGGTGGTTTCTCGGCGCATCATGGGGATGCGAATCCGCGAGTGAAGTGTTTCCAGATAGGTGGACTTTTGGCGTTCGTCGAGTTTGCGCCGTTGATCCTCGGTGAGCTGCCGACTGACCTCGCTCCATCGATCCTCGCTGTCGGGGTGCCGGGAAAGGTCAATGAGCAACCGACTGACATCGGCATGGACGAGAGGTGAGTGGACCTGAGAGGCGATTCCCTGAGCAAGATTGAGAGCTCCTGGAGACCAGCCGTGGGAGGCGATGAATTCTTCATGGCCTCTAACGGAAGCTTTGTGCCATTCAGGAATGGTGGAGACTGCCGATTCGCAGGAGGGGATGATCGAGCTCATGGGAGAGGGGCTCAGAATGCGGTGCCGATCGCGAAGTGGAAGGTGCCAGATGGATCGTGGCCGTCGCGTGTTAGATTGTGGCCGTATTCAAACCGCACCGGACCGATGGGAAGATCAAGCCTCAATCCGAGGCCGATGGCAATCTTTGGGTCGTCGAAGCCGAAGTCTTCCCATTTTCGGGTCAATCCACCGGCATCGACGAAGGCCACGGCCCGCATGGGACCTGCGATGAGTTGGCTGTATTCGACGTTGGCGACCCATGATGCCTGACCGCCGACGGGATAGCCGGTGTAGGACCAAGGACCGAGTTCACGTTCCCGAAACGAGCGGACGCTGCGCGCGCCACCGTTGAAGAGGCGAAGGTCGATGGGGAGGCGATCGGCGCCGGAAAGAGGGATCAGCAGATGGTTGCGAAATCCGAGCGACAGCTGGCCCCCGGAGCCAATGGGGTGGTGGTAGGAGGACTCGACTCCCAGCTTGGCGTAGGAGGAACTCTCGTTGCCAATGGCGGCACCGAGTTCCAGAGGGGTTTCGATGTGCCAACCTTTGGTGGGAAGAACGGGATTGTCACGGTGGTCGAGTTTCTGGCTGAGGCGGATGAATGGATTCTGATAGCTGGTTTCCCCGAGTTCTGATGGGAACAATCCGTCCTCCGTGAGGTGGTTGTAGCTCCAACCGATGGAGGCTTCGAGGTCGTAGGCCTCGGTGATGGGCCACACCACGCCCCCTTCGAGGCCCATGCGGAGCACATCGTATCCTTCGTTGTCCCGGGTGTTGGCGAAGAGTCGAACTTTGCCACTGAGGTCGCTGCCACGAATCCAAGGATCGGAGATCGAGACTTCGCCAAGTAGCGATCGTTGGGAAGCTTCGAAACCAGAGCTGAGATTGAGGATTCGGCCCCAGAGGTTGCGATCGTAGTAGCCCGCTCCGACCAATGCTCCTTCGTAGGAATCGAAGCCGACATGGGTCGAAATGCCGCGGGCGTCGGCTTCGGCAATGGTGATGAGGGCGTCGACCTGTCCGGGGGCCACATTTTCCAAATCGGTGCGAACGGAAGAGAAGGCTCCGGTGGAAACGAGGTCGCTGATGCGATCGCGGGCGAGGTTCCCGTCGATGGGCACCCCTTTGAGATCCTGGAGGCGAATGGTGATGCGCTCGGGATTGGTTTTCTCGGTGCCCGCGATGCGGATGTCGTGGAGAATCAGCTGCTCGCCTTCCGTGACGGTGAATTGGGGGCGAACCTGATTGTCCCAGGCATCGAGGCGCATGCGGACTTCGGCGCGGAGGAAGCCTTCGTTCTGATAGGTTTGTTCGACCTTGGAACGGAGCAAATTGAGATTGGCCGTGGAGGCGGGTTGACCGGTGACGCTGGTGAGTGCTTCGCGCGTTCCAGGGGCCATCTGACCCTCCAGTTGGGGAGGGGCGATGACCGCCATGGGGCCGGAGTCGATTTTGATGACAAAGTCGACTTTTCCGGTATCCGGATTGTTGGTGCGGGAGGCGACGGAGATCTTCGAATGATAGAATCCGAGACTTTGCATCTGGCGCTGCATCAGGGCCATGCCCTCTTCATCATCTCCTTCTTCAAGTGGGATGTCGGAAAAGCCGGTGGCGCGTTGGCTGGGCCTGAGCTTGAAGAGATCGACGAGGGTTTCGTAGAGGTGCTTGTTCGGGATGCCGAGGACTTCGATCGACCCGAGCAGATCGCGTGGACCTTCTTCGATTCGGATTTGAATGAGCTCTGGGCTGAGGATCTTCCAGTAGAGGGTCGCCTGATTGAAGCCGGCGTTGTGAAGCGTCTGCTCGATCAGGAAGGCAGCGTCGGCAGCTCTTGGAGGCGTGGCCGGGTTGTTTCGAATGTGGTCGAGGCGACCGGCGAGGGCGCTGAGCAGTTCGCCTTCAGAAATGCTCTTGGCGCCGATGACCCGAATTTCCGTGTCCTTCGCGATGGCGCAAAGGGGAAGGAGGAGGGCAGCGGTGATGGGGAGAGAGGGCTTCAACGGAAACGGATAAGATAAGTGATTTTGGATCGGGTATTGCCTTGTTCGCTGATGCCGGCGGTGAGCAGCCAGTGGTTGTCCAATTTGAAGGCCACGGAATTGTACTTGCGGCTGGTGTAGGGATCTTGCTCTCCGACCTGGAAATCGACCCGATCGAGGACTTTGAAAAGCGGGCCGAGTCCGGGAACGTGCCCGAGGCGTCCTCGACGGAACTCTTCGATCACCAGCTGGGCGGCCCGAGCGGTGGCAGCGTTGGTGTCTTCGATGCCGCTGGTGGTGGTCCCGGATGCGAGGAGGGTGTAAACTTCGCTCTCTGGTAAGGGCGGGTTGGAAGTCGGTTGAATTTGAGGATCGGAAACCGGGCCATAGACATAGAGGTCGATTTCATAGGGGCGCACCGAAGAGTGACCTTTGATATCAAGGATGGGATCAAAGGGATGATCGGGCCGCAGAACCACGAAACCCTTATCGATGTTAAGGGTACTGAAGGGCAGCTTGGCAGAGACTTCGCGGAGAGTGATTTTGCCATCTGGCCGGGGGGCACCCACCGTTCCCGTGATTTTGGCGGCGAGGTAAGCTTCTCCTCCAGCGATATTGCCTCGAACGAGGAAGGGGTTGGTGGTGCCAGCGCGCAAATCGAGTTTCCAATCGCGAAACGGCGCGGGAATGGACGCGGTGAGGTCCTCAGGTTTTCCCGTATCGACTGAGGGTAATTCAGGTTCAGCCACGGAACGGACCGGGCCGCCGAGTGGCAGGATTTCGACGTCGCGGTGGAATAGGCTATCGACGACGCCAAGAGAGCCAGAAAGGGTGGCGGACTCCCACGGGCCTCGGAGGGCAAGGTCTGCATTGAGGCGGACGATCATCGAGTCATCACGGATGGCGGGCAGGGATTTGGCCTGTAGCGTGACATCGAGTGGGCCTGGCTTTGCGTCGACCAAGTCGAGAGTTCCTCGGGCGTTGAGAGAGCCTCCCGAAACGGTGGCGGATAGCGTTTCGAGTGTGACTTTTTCCGGAGTGGCGGTGAGCTCCATGGTGCCATTGGAGACTCGAGGAACGGACGGATCGGCCGTTTCGAATGTTCCCCCTTCGAGGTGAAGCTCCGCGGTCGGTTTCGGTTCTCCAACCGTGCCGGTGACTTCAGCGTCGAGATTCACGGTTCCGGCCAATCGGCGTGCCTGCGGGACGAAGTCGGAGAACAGGTCGAGCTTCAAGTTATCCAGCCGAACGGTGGCTTCTAAGGGGGCGTTGCGGACGGTCTCCGGATCGTTGGCCCAAAGTTCGGGCTCCCAACGGGTAAAGGCGTCGATGATGGCGGGCGGATACTGAGGGGTGGTGATTTGCCCTTCGAGTTTCAGAGTCGTCTCGCGGCCCACCGCGTGGAGATCGGCGCTGACAGGGGGGGCTTGATGGACCGAATCCAGCTGCATGTCCGCCGCCCACAGCGTGGCATCGAGGATGGGCTCTGCCGGGGTGCCGGTGAGTTGGATCGCCACTTTCCCGCGGCTGGCATCGGTGAAGCGCACAGTCTCCGGGAGAAAAGGATGAAGGCGTGCCAAGCGGAGCTCGGTGGTGGTGAGGTCGATTTCGGCCTCTTCCTCGGAGCGAAGGATGGCCTTCCAATCGGAGGGGTCGCCGGGGACCGGGAGGCTGGCCTTGCCATTGACCAGAAGGTCCTCTCCGTCGTGCCACTGGAGCTCGGTCAGTGCCAGGCGGTGGTGGGAAAAGTTGGCGGCGGTATGGATGCGCTGCGATCCCGTCGTGGCGGAAAGGTTGGAAACCTCGACCGCCTGCGGCCAGTCATAGGTTGCGTTTGCCGTGATGTGCAGCGGATCGTTTTCCGGGGACCACGTCACGGAGAGTGCCGACAGTGTGAGATTCCCCTGATGTTGGGATTCTTTGAGATCGCCAGTGCCTTGCCAAGAAAGGGAGTTTTCGAAACCTTCCGGAATCGGAATCCCAAAGGGTTCGCACCATGGGGCCAAGCTCGCCGGGCTCCACGCATTTGTGGTGAGCTGCGCCTGATATTGGGTGGTCTCGAAATCCCAAGTCCCCTTGGCTTCCACGGAAGGTATCCGGAGCAGAAACCCCAGGGGCGCTTCGGGAGCCCAGGTGCCTTCCAAATGAAGGGGAGGGGCAGCTGAGCGCGGGGTCACATCCAAGACCAACGAGCTTTGGCCGATTTGACCTTCCTCAAAGCGCAACGCGCCTTTGGCGGTCAGTTCGGCATCGGGTGGAGGCGGACGATCCTCGCTGCCGAGTTCAAATCGTTGGCGAACCACCTCAAGTGGGGCGTTTAGCTGGTCGATTCGTAGATCGACTAGGGCAGAAAGAGGAGTCCAGCTTTGATCGGGATCAAGCTCCGCGGTGAGCGCGAGGCGGGCGGAAGAATCGAGAACCGTTCCGTTCAACTTGGCCTCGAGATGATGTTGGGAAAGATCGCCGGTGAGGAGGAGATCGCGGGTCGACCAGTCATCGTAGCTCACTCCTTGCGTTCCGAGGGTGATTTGAATGGAGGGATCGGACCATCCATGCTCGAGACCGCCGATGGTGAGATCGAAGGTGGTCACTTCGCCCGCTAGGGGAAGGGTGAGGTCGGCTTTCTTCAGCGTCTCAGAAAGCGAGAGAGGAGCGCGATCGGACAAGTGGGCGGTGGCCGTTTTGAGATCGGTCTCAAGATCAAGACGGCTTTGGTCGATCTCGATACCGGTGGAAAAAACGGGTGGCTGATCGAGTTGGAAGCGGGCGGCAAGATCGCGGATGCGGACGTCGCGAAGCAATTCGAGTTGATCGAGGGTGAGGCGATCGCTTTCCCAGGTGAGTTCGGTGGTCTGGGCGGGGACCGTGGCACGGTCAGTGATCTTCATTTCTCCGAGGCCGAGGCGGAAATCGGAGCTGCCGGGATCGTGCTGCAAGGAAGAGGGGGCGAGCGAGAAGAGGGTTTCGGAGCCGCGACGGATCTCCACGCTCAGCTGGGCGAGTTGGAGGTTCATGGGGGCCAGCCTTTCGTGGAGAGATCGGAGCAGCTCGGCCGGATCCGCTGGCGGGGAGTCGTCGGACTCATCCTGAGGAGGGGCTTTGTCGAGATCGACCTCGACATGCAGACCCTCAACCATGATGCCGTCGACTTTCCCCTGAATCACGGCGGGCCATCGGTAGCGCAGCTCCACTTGGTCGAGTCCAGCCACCTGAACGAGAGCATCGCCTTCTAAAGAAACTTTCCGGACGCCAATCTGACCGGAGCTCAGTCGACCGTCGAATTCCAACGATCCGGTTAGGCCCAGGGCTGGAAGGTAGTGGCTGGAGGCTCGTTGGGCGATCCAGCGCCAGCCGGGGCCATTGAACCAGAGGAGGCCGCCAAGGAGCGCAAACAGCATCCAGAGCCGCTTTTTTTTCCAGACAGGTCGGCGGAGTTTTTTAGGGGGAGCTTCGCGAGGTGACTCAGCCATCGCGGATTACGATGACTCGCCTCGCTCAATTCGCAACTCCGGGATCCGTCTTTCGGGAGGCTTGATCGCAAATCGGCTCGTTGTCAGTCTGCTGCCATGAGCCCGAGGCGGGAAAAATGGCGGGAAATCATTTTTGAGGCGGAAACCCCGGCAGGGAAGGCCTTTGATGTGATTCTGTTAGGGCTGATCTTGGTCAGTGTGGCAGCGGTGATGGTGGAAAGCATCAAGGAGGTGCGGCAGGCGATCGGGTATCCTCTTTGGATCCTTGAGTGGATCTTTACCGGAATTTTCACCTTCGAATATGTTGCCCGGCTGTGGGCTTCGCGTCGCCCTTGGGCCTATGCGCGGTCTTTCTATGGGGTGGTGGATCTGCTCTCGATTTTGCCGAGTTTCATCGGGCTGTTGTTGCCGGGGGGGCACGCTCTGATGATTGTGAGGATTTTGCGGGTTTTGCGGATTTTCAGGGTCCTTAAAATGGTCCGCCACATCAACGGAGCGGAACTTTTGATGCGGGCGTTGTATGCGAGCCGGGCCAAGATCACCGTCTTTTTTACTGCCTTGGCGACCATCGCGCTGATCTTTGGGACGCTGCTTTACCTCGTCGAAGGGGAGGAAGGGGGCTTCACCAGCATTCCGGTCGGCGTGTATTGGGCCATTGTGACGATCACCACCCTGGGTTACGGCGATATTTCTCCCTCCACAGGGTTCGGGCAGATGCTGACGGCCTTCCTGGCATTGACAGGATATGCGATCATAGCGGTTCCGACGGGCATTGTTTCGGCTGAGATCAGTAAGTTGGATGGAGACGAAAGTACCGACGCGTGTCCTTCCTGCGGGGTCCACGGGCACCTGCCGGATGCGCGATTCTGTCGGCGTTGCGGTGCCCCCATGGAGTGAAAGGAGGGGCATCGTCCATACCGTGTTCCTACCAGCCTTCCGACTATTCACGAAAGCCCGCCCCCGTAGGTTGACAAATGGGGAGCGGCTTGCCCAATGTCCGGCACCGCTGATGGTGGAAAACCGAGGATTTCCACCCGTTTTTCAGCTTAGAAAGACCTTTCCAAAACCCACCCGTGTTCTCCAACGAAGACTATCTAGCCGATCTGCTCGTCGAATCGGGCGCTGTGACTCAGGAACAGGTGGACCATGCCCGTGCCAAGGGTGGTTCTGCCGTTTCCAACCTGATCGCTGACACTGAACTCACTGAGTCGACCATTTCTCTCGTGCTTGCGCAAAATGCCGGGCTTGAGACGATCAATTTGGATGAGGTCACCGTCGGCCCCGACGTCAATAGTGCCATTCCTGACGAGATTGCCTGCCGCTATCGCGCGGTGCCGGTCGCTGACGATGGTGTCTACCTGACGGTGGCCGTGGCGGATCCTTTCGACTTCGAGACGATGGATAGCTTGCCGCAGGTTTTGGGGCGGGAGGTGTTCTTCGTCGTGGCCAATCACAGTCAGGTCGCCGCGTTCCTGAAGCAATTCTATGGTGCTCGCGACCAGCACGACATGCTGGATGTCGCCGGATCCCCGGGAGCCGAAGGGGAGGATAGCGATGCTCCGATCATCAAGCTCGTGCAGAATTTGCTTTCCGAAGGCATGCGGATGCGCTGTTCGGACATTCACATCGAGCCTTTGGAGACTTCCGTACGAGTGCGTTACCGGGTGGATGGTCGATTGATGGAGGTCGACAATCACCCGAAAAAGCTTCTTCCAGCGATCATTGCGCGTCTCAAGGTGATGAGCGGCACGATGTCGATCGCGGAAAAACGTCTTCCTCAGGACGGCCGGATCCAACTTCGAGTTGGCGGTAAGGAAGTCGATTTGCGGGTTTCCTCCGTGCCTTCGAACCACGGGGAATCGATCGTCATGCGGATTCTCGATAAGTCTGCCCTGGTTCTCGGGATGCCTGAGCTGGGTTTCTTCTCGGATGACCAAGCGACCTTCGAGGAACTGATCGGTCTTCCGGACGGGATCATCCTGGTCACCGGTCCGACGGGTTCGGGAAAGACCACGACGCTTTACACCTGTCTCAATGTCATCAACCGACCCGACCGTAAGATCATCACCGTGGAAGACCCGGTCGAATATGAGCTTCCCGGGATCAACCAGGTGATGGTGAAGGCGGATGTGGGCATGACCTTCGCCGCCGCTCTGCGTGCGATGCTGCGGCAAGCTCCGAACATCATCATGATTGGTGAGATTCGGGACAAAGAAACCGCCAACATCGCCATCAATGCGGCCCTTACGGGCCACTTGGTGCTTTCCACCCTGCACACCAATGACGCGCCTTCCGCTGTGGCACGTCTTGCTGACATCGGCATCAAGCGATTCCTGATCGCATCCGCGGTGCGCGCCGTGCTGGCCCAGCGCCTCACCCGGAAGCTCTGCCCGGCCTGCAAGGCTCCGGCCGAGTTGACCGAGAAACAGATGCGTTCCTTGAATCTTGATTCCTCACGCCTGGGCGATGCGACCATCATGGGCCCTGTCGGCTGCGAGAAGTGCCGCGGTGGTGGTTACAAGGGCCGGATGGGGATCTTCGAGCTGTTCAAGATCGACGATGAAGTGCGTCACCTCGTGAACGAGAACATGGCCTCGGCCCAGCTTCGCAAACGAGCCCGCGAGTTGGGCATGCGCACGATGCGTGAGGACGGCATCCGCAAGGTGCTGGCTGGCCTCACCTCGGCCGAAGAAGTGTTGCACGTGACCATGTCGGACGCCGATTGATCCTGAATCTCAAAAACCCTTTTCCATGGACAATAACCAATTGGTAGAACTCTTCGTCAGCCGCGGGCTGATTGACCGCTCGCTGGCTCAAGAGGTCCTCAACGAGTCGAACAACAGTGGCAAGGACGCCGCTGAAGTGCTTGCGGACTTCCAGGTGATTCAGCACCGGGAGGATGTGTGGCCTGTTGTGGCCTCGGAGCTTGGAGCTCCTCTGGTTGAATTGAAGGGATGGACGCCTCCCGAGCACCTGGCCGGTTTGATTCCTGCAGCGACAGCTCGATTGCATGGCGCATTGCCGATCAATTTCGATGAGGAAGGCCTGCACGTTGTGCTGGTCGATCCGATGAATCCGCAAACGCTGGAAGACCTCCGCTTCTCGCTGGATCGGGAATTGGTGCTCGCTGTGGCGCCCGATTACTTGGTCGAGGAGAAACTCAACGAGGTCTACGGCAATGACGGATCGGCAATGGAGTCGATCCTCGATCAGCTGGAATTTGGTGGCCCCGATGGCGAGATGAGCGCGGCCGAGTTGGAGAATGAGGCCAATTCCGCTCCCATCATCCGTTACGTGGATTTGGTGCTCTATCAGGCCATCAAAGAGAAAGCTTCGGACATTCACTTCGAGCCCTTTGAGACTGACTTCAAGATTCGTTACCGGGTCGATGGCACCCTGTATGAAATGGCTCCGCCACCGATTCACTTGGCGCTGCCGATCATTTCCCGGGTGAAGGTCATGGCGAACATGAACATCGCCGAGCGCCGCGTTCCTCAAGACGGTCGGATCGTGAAGCAGGTTGGCGAACGTCAGGTCGACATGCGGGTTTCCTCGCTGCCGACTCAGCACGGTGAGTCCGTGGTGCTTCGGGTGCTCGACCGTTCCTCGGTGAACCTCTCGCTGGAGAACTTGGGCCTCCCTGGCCACATCTACGAATACATCACGGAAACGATCGAAAAGCCGAACGGCATTTTCATCGTCACCGGTCCCACCGGTGCGGGCAAGACCACCACCCTCTATGCCGCATTGCGTCGCATCAACACGATCGACCACAAGCTGCTGACGGCGGAGGATCCGGTCGAATACGACATCGATGGCATCGTGCAGATTCCCTGCAATGAAGGCATTGGATTGACCTTCCCGCGGGTGCTTCGCGCCTTCCTGCGTCAGGACCCTGACCGAATCATGGTGGGGGAGATGCGGGACATGGAGACGGCTCAGATCGCCATTCAGGCCTCATTGACGGGTCACTTGGTGCTCTCCACTCTGCACACCAATGATGCCCCGGGTGCGGTGACTCGATTGATCGACATGGGCGTGGAGCCTTTCCTGGTCGCTGCCTCCCTGGAAGGGGTGCTGGCCCAGCGCTTGGTCCGGACCATCTGCGCGGGCTGCAAGGCCACCTATGAGCCGAGCGAAGCCATTCTTACCCAGCTTGGAGTGTCTCCCCATGAATTGGGGGACAAGGATTTCTATACAGGAAAGGGATGCGATGTCTGTGGCCAGACCGGTTACAAGGGCCGGGCGGGTCTCTACGAACTGCTCGACATCAATGAGCCCGTCCGCGAGTTGATCACCGACCGAGCTCCGACGGTGGTCATCAAGCAGAAAGCCATGGAACACGGCATGACCACGCTTCGCGAAGACGGTCTGCGGAACATCTACCTTGGCAAGACCACCATCGAAGAGGTTCTCAAGTACACCTGATTCCTACCCCGACGCATTTTCGATTCGCCAGCAGGCGGGAAAATGCGTCAAAAATCCCATCACCGACTCCCAAAAAAAACGACCATGCCGCAGTATCAATTCACCGCCGCCGATTCCAAAGGCGAGCAGCTTTCGGGGACCGTCGACGCGACGTCGGAGGCCGAGGCCATCAATCAGCTTCGCTCCCAAGGCTACTATCCGCTTCAAGTCGTGGAAGCGGGCAAAGGACAGCTGGCCGCCGCCAAGAAGAAAGCTGGCGCAAAAGGCAAGAAGACCAAGGCGGTCAAAGGCAAGAAGGGCAAAGCTGCGAAGGCCAAGACTGGCGGACGCATCAAGCCCAAGGCACTGATGATCTTCACCCGTCAGTTGGCGACCCTGATCGACTCGGGTTTGCCGCTGTTGCGTGGTCTGACCGTGCTCGGCAAGCAGGAGCCGAACCCGGTGTTGAAGGCCACCTTGGAGTCTCTGGCCGATGCCGTGCAATCGGGCTCGACCTTCTCGGAGGCGCTTTCCCAGCACCCCAAGATTTTCAACAAGCTCTACGTCAACATGGTCAAGGCCGGTGAGCTGGGCGGTGTGCTTGAAGTCGTGCTGGTCCGTCTCGCTGAGTACCAAGAAAAGGCTCAGAAGCTGAAGAACAAGATCGTCTCCGCTATGGTCTATCCGGTGATCGTCATGTTCATCGCCGTGGCCATCTTGATCTTCCTCATGTTGGTGATCGTGCCGAAGTTCGAGTCGATGTTCGCTGAAATGGAGAACGCGACGCTGCCACTGATTTCCCAAGTGGTGTTCGGAACTTCCCGCTTCTTCCTCAGTGCGAGCGTCGGGCCGATCCCGAACGTGGTTTGGTTCTTCCTCGTGATCGCCCTGATCGTCGTCGGATTCAATTCCTGGGGCAAAACCAAGGGTGGCCGCAAGACGATCGATACCATGAAGCTCAAGGCACCGATCATTGGTGACATTCAGCGCAAGAGCGCTGTCGCCCGTTTCTCCCGGACCTTGGGAACTCTGGTGACCTCGGGTGTGCCGATTCTTCAGGCTCTGAACATCACCCGCGACACCGCAGGGAACGTGGTGATCTCCGGTGCCATCGACAAGGTGCACTCGGCGGTCAAGGAAGGGGAATCGATCGTGACTCCTCTCCAAGCTTCGGGCGTGTTTCCGGGGATGGTGATCTCGATGGTGGACGTCGGTGAAGAAACCGGTCAGTTGCCAGAAATGCTCCTGAAGGTGGCCGACGTTTACGACGATGAAGTTGACAACGCAGTGGGCGCTCTTACCTCCATTCTTGAGCCCATCATGATCGTTATCCTCGCTCTTGTCGTGGGCTCGGTGGTGTTTGCGCTCTTCCTGCCGCTGATTAAGGTGATTCAGGAAGTTGGTCAGTAAGCATCGACGATGCGTCAAAAACTCAATCAAACTTCCATGAAATCGAATCTTCGACTTCGATCCCGCGGCTTCACCTTGATGGAGTTGCTGGTGGTGATGGCCATTGTGGTCGCCCTCGCTGCTCTGACGGCAGGAGGCTTCAAAGTGGTGAAAGAGAAGCAACGCCGCGAGCAGGCACGCGTTCAGGTCAATCTGATCCAAATGTCGCTCGAAAGTTACGCGACGGATCATGGCGAGTATCCGCCGAATCCAGAACAGAACGCCAAAAATGGCACGGATGAGATTTTCAACGCGCTGTTTGGCGATCCTCTCCAGGAGGGTACCAACATCTATTTGGCCGAACTCGATCCGGAGAATGACACTCAAGACTGGCTGCAGGGGCAAAACGGCACTCAGAACCTGACGATCTACGATCCCTGGGGAACCGAGTTCTTCTACCGGACGAATGATCCCGAAAATCCGGATCAAGTGATTGCCGCGAATCCTGACTTCGATCTCTGGTCAGCGGGTCCCGATGGCAAGACCGATGCAGGTGCCGCTGGGAGCTACGACTCTCAGTCTCCTGACAACCAGGATGATATTCGCGGTTGGGATTGATTCCTGACAAGCCGCTCTCGGTGAGAGGAATCCTCTGGACGCCAGGGATTCCTCTCGACCTTGTAAGCTGCAGACCTCTTGCTTTGCGCCGATGACTGAAGATTCCTCCGAAATGCCGACTCCTGAAGTGGGCGACGCGCCCAAGGCGGCGAAGAAAGCCGTTCGCAAATCCTCCCGCAAACGTGCGGCGAAGAAGGCGCCTAAAAAAATTGAGGAAGCGGAAGGATCCGCTCCGGCAGCTGAGGCGGTTCCGGTAGAAAGAGCAGAAACTCCGGCGGCTTCGCCCAAGCCGGAATTTTCTGAAGTCAGACGGGAACCCTCTTCGGAATCGGCGGAGAACTTCTCCGATTCCGATGATCGGGGGGATCGGATTCCGGTGATGGAGGAGCCAGCAGGGGGCTCGGATGAGCATGGTTCCGGAAAGCGTCGTCGTCGCCGCCGGCGGAGAGGTGGTTCAGGCGGGGAGGAGCGAGGAGAGGAACGGACCCATCCTCCTCAGCGTCCGACTTTGGATCCTGAGCAAGTTGCCAAAAAGGCGTGGAAGATCTTCTTGGCTGAAGTCAGCGAAGAGGGATTGGCTCTGATCAATGACAACGATGCTCGAGAGCTGAGCCGCCGCAGTTTTCGGTTAGCCGAACTCTTCCTCGAAGAGGCTTCAAAGCATCACTGAGGTTCTTTCCCAAGATCTTTTGTTGAGGCGAGCAGAGCGCGAATCTTCGCGACCTGCTCGCTTTTTTGCGTAGCTTCGGCGAGTTGCAGACGCAGTTCAAGAATGTCTGGATGGTGGAGATCCTGGGGATTCATGTCCGCAAGGAGTTCCGATGCGCGATTCCAATCGTCGATGGCTAGGCACCCTTCCAGTTCGTCCCGAAGGGTGAGGGAGGCGCTCTCAAGGGGGGCTTCGGAGTAGGTCGCCCAGCGGGCCTGTTCGGGGAGTTTGTCCGCTTCAGGGCCGGTCACTTCTTCCAGATAGACGTAGTCATCGCCTTCACGCACCTGGCGGAAATGATTGAAGATGAGAACGGCAAGGAGGCCGAGACCTGCGAGCGAAATCTCCATCAGGAAGGGCGTGCTGACGATCCCTGATAAGAGTCCGAATGCTTCGCCCACTGCGCCGGGAAGAAATCGACCCAGGGATGCGATCACCAGGACCAAGCCAACGGAACCAATAACTCCGGCTCCGACCAGGATTTGTTTTCGGCGACTGGGTTCGTCAGTGGAGTTGGGGCGTGCCATGGATGGAGGTAGAATGGGGGGGCTTGGAAGATTTCGCAACTCCCAGGAGAAAGACTGATATTTAAAAAGAATTGATTATTTTCCAAAAAGAGATTCTTTGAGGGGCGTGTTTTTGCTCCGATTTCTCACTGGGATGGCCGTCTTAGCCGGGGGTGCTGCCTGTGCGAGTCGATTTTTTTCAAAGAATGCGGTGCATACTGGCGTGTCGGCACCCTCTGCCGTTTCGCTTTCCATTCCAGTGGAGGTGATCGAGGTGGGCGGGGATCCGGTGGTGAAGCGCATTCCGATTGATGCGACGGGTGGATTTTCCATGGAGAGGCGGTTGAAATGATCCCGGCCTGCCGCTAACAGGCGTCATGCGCCTGTTCGACACCCTATCCCGCGAGACGCGGGAACTCCGCCCATTGGATGGTTCGACGTTTCGCTTCTACTGCTGCGGACCGACGGTTTATGGGCCGGCGCACATTGGGAATTTCCGCACCTTTGTTTTGCAGGACGTATTTCGGCGGGTGCTGGAAACGGGCGGGACCCGCACGTTGCACGTCCGTAACATCACCGATGTCGACGACAAAACGATTCGCGATTCTCAAGCGGCGGGGATGCCGCTGAAGGCTTTCACGGATCAATGGAAGGATAAGTTCCACGCCGACTGCAAAGACCTGAACTGTCTTCCTCCTCACATTGAGCCCGGTGCGGTGGAACACATCCCCCAGCAGATCGCGATGATTGAGGCTCTGGTGGAGAAGGGACATGCTTATGCTGCCGCGGATGGTTCAGTTTATTTTAGGATCGCCTCCTATCCAGAATATGGCCGCCTGAGCCATCTGGACACTCGTGAACTGGTGTTGGGTAAGACCCAGGAGCAGCGGGCGAATGCCGATGAGTATGAGAAGGACAGCGTGGCAGATTTTGTTCTGTGGAAGGCGCGCCGGCCGGAGGATGGAGAAAACTATTGGTCCTCGCCGTGGGGAGAGGGTCGGCCGGGATGGCATTTGGAGTGCTCGGCGATGATTCGCGAATACTTGGGTGAATCCTTCGATCTGCATTCCGGAGGAGTGGATTTGGTGTTTCCCCACCATGAAAATGAGATCGCACAAAGTCGTTGTGCCTGCGGAGGGCATTTCGCATCGCATTGGTTTCACACGACTCACCTGTTGGTCGACGGAGGAAAAATGTCGAAATCCTTGGGGAATCTGTATACCTTGAAAGATTTGGCGGAGCGAGGGCACACCCCCATGGAGGTGCGCTACGTGTTGATTGGTGCACATTATCGGAAGCCTCTCAATTTCACTCTGGAATCGTTGCAAGGAGCACGCGAAGCCTTGTCGAAACTCTCAAAAGGAGCGCGGAATCTGGCTTCAAAAGCAGGGGAGGGGCATGTTCTGACGGACGCCGGATTCGGTCCATTTCAATCGGCTTGGGAGGGACTGATGGACGACCTGAACACTCCGGCCGCACTCGGGGGGCTATTCACTGGATTGAAAGAGTCCGCCCAGCTGGAAGGGGCGGATGCGGCTGCGGCGCTCGCGGGATTCAATCGGGTACTGCGGGCCTTGGGGTTGCAGCTGCCCAAGGAGGAAGTTGCGGAGATTCCTGAGGCGATTCGAGTCCTGGCCGAGGAGCGCTGGGAGGCCCGACAAGCAAAAGACTGGGCCAAATCGGATGCTCTCCGGGATGCCCTTGCGGCTCAGGGGTGGGTGGTGAAGGATGGTCGCGACGGATACGAAATCCAACCAGCCTGATCGATGCACCTACGTCCTCGCCGCAACCGCCGCACGTCTGCCATCCGCGCCCTGGTGCGGGAAACGACTCTTAGCCCGTCGGATTTCATTCAGCCCCTGTTCGTGCATGATGGTACGGAGGATATTGCGATCGCGTCGATGCCAGGGTGCACCCGCTGGTCATTGAGCGGGCTGGTGAAGGAGGCTCATGAAGTTTTTGCCGCAGGTGTTCCTGCGGTGGTGTTGTTTCCTGCCATTGCGGAGTCGTTGAAGACTCCGGGAGCCGAGGAGGCATGGAATCCAGATGGCTTGGTTCCTCGTGCCATCCAGGCATTGAAAGAAGCCTTACCCGATCTGTGCGTGATCACGGATGTGGCCTTGGATCCTTACAATTCGGATGGTCATGACGGTTTGGTGGAGAAAGACGAGCAGGGAGGATTGCACATCCTGAATGATGAAACGGTCGAGGCGCTTTGTCTGCAGGCTTTGTGTCACGCGGATGCCGGAGCCGACATTGTCTCGCCTAGCGACATGATGGATGGACGGGTGGCGGCGATTCGATTTGCCCTCGATCAAGAGGCGTTCGAGCAGGTTTCGATTCTGAGCTACGCAGCCAAATATGCCTCTGCTTACTACGGCCCCTTCCGGGGAGCACTCGATTCTGCACCAAAGGCAGGGGACAAGAAGACTTACCAAATGGATCCAGGAAATGCCCGTGAAGCGATCCGTGAGGTGGCTCTTGACGAGGCGGAGGGTGCGGACATGGTTTTGGTGAAGCCGGCGGGTCCCTATTTGGATATCATTGCCCGAGTGCGCGAGAGCACCACCTTACCGGTGGCCGCGTATCAGGTGAGTGGCGAATATTTGATGATTGAGAGCTCGGCCGCCGCCGGGTGGATCGACGGCCGTGCTGCTGCGCTTGAGTCCCTGACGGGAATCAAGCGGGCGGGAGCAGACATGATCATGACCTACTATGCCAAGCGCGCTTCGCAATGGCTGAAGGAGGCCTGAGGGGATCCGGCCTAAGGGGCCTTAAAAAGGAATGTCGTCGGACTCGTCGGGTTCGTTGTCGAAAGCGGCGTCCATGGAACTGTTGACCTTTTGGCCGCCGGAAGGTGCAGGTGCTGCCGATGTTTCACCACTCGCCCGTTCGATGCGCCAAGCGTTCAGGTTCACGTAAAAGCGCTCCTTGTACTCGTTGCCGCGGATGTCGAACTGGACTTTGACTTCATCTCCGATGGAAAGGCTGTCGAGCTGGGCGATCTTGTCTTTCACGCTCTCGAACTTGATCATCTGCGGGTAGTTGCCATCGGGGACTTCGACGACGAATTCCCGTTTGGTGAAACCGCTGGCAAACGTTTGGGTATCGAAAAGCTTTTTGAGGGTGCCGGTGAGCTCGTAGGACTGAGACATGGGAGGAGTTTCAGGAATCGGATTTCAAGTTTCAAGCGGAGGCTTTCGCCGATAGCGAAGGACTTCGAAGGTATCGTGGGTTTCAAGAACCTCGGGGGCCAAAAAATGATTCTCGAATTCCGGGAAACGGGTGTCTCCGGGATAATCGTGGAAAACATGCGAGACGAGCAACTCGTCCAGCCGGGGAAGGAAAGCTCGATAGACCTGTGCACCTCCGATGATGAAGACTTCTTCCTCCAGATCGAGGTCATCGAGTGCACTAAGAGTCGGGAGAATTTCGATTCCAGGCGCGCTCCACAAAGGATCCCGGCTCAAGACCAGGTTGCGGCGCTTCGGGAGCGGGCGGCCGATGGATTCGTAGGTCGTTCGTCCCATGACGATGGGATGACCCGATGTGGTGCGTTTGAAGAACGCGAGGTCCTCGGGAAGGTGCCAAGGCAGAGTGCCTTGCAGGCCGATCACACGGTCCGCGGTCATGGCCACAATGGCGGTCAGTTTCATGATCAGACGGACACCTCAGCCTTGATGTGCGGGTGAGGATCGTAGTCGGTGAGAGTGAAATCCTCGAAAGAAAAGTCTTCGAGCCGGGTGACCGTAGGATTGATCTGCATGGATGGCAGAGGCCGGGGATCCCGAGTCAGTTGGAGGCGGGCTTGGTCGAGGTGGTTCTGGTAGAGATGGAGATCGCCGAAGGTGTGAATGAATTCGCGGGCTTGATAGCCGCAAACCTGAGCCAGCATTTGCGTCAACAATGCGTAGGAAGCGATGTTGAAGGGGACTCCGAGAAAGAGATCGGCCGAGCGCTGGTAAAGTTGGCAGGAGAGTCCGGGTTGTGCGGAATCGGGCTCATGGACGAAGAACTGGAAAAGGCAATGGCAGGGAGGCAGTGCCATGGATTCAATTTCACCCGGGTTCCAGGCGACCACGAGATGTCGGCGAGAATGGGGTTTCTCTTTGAGGTCGCGGACTAGCTCGGCGATTTGATCGACTTGGCCACCGTTGGGGCGTGGGAAAGATCTCCATTGTCTTCCGTACACCGGTCCTAGGTCGCCCTTCTCATCTGCCCACTCGTCCCAAATGCGGACGCCATGTTCTTTGAGGTAGGCAATGTTGGTGTCGCCTTTCAGGAACCATAGGAGTTCATGAATGATGGACCGGAGGTGGAGCTTCTTGGTGGTGAGGCAGGGGAATCCTTGGCGCAGATCGAAGCGGACCTGGCGCCCGAAAACCGCCCACGTTCCCGTGCCGGTCCGGTCGGCGCGGTGCTCCCCGTTCTCGAGAACATCGCGGAGGAGATCCAGGTAGCCTTGCATCGGGAGGCATGCTGGGGACGCTGACGAAAACCGGCAAGGCCTCATTGATGCAGGAATTGGTGATCCGTGATCGCGTGATAGGAGAGCGAAGAAATGCGTTCATGCTCCCGACGTCTTCACACGGAACCGCCCTGCGGAAATCGTGGATGCACCTTTCACGACAAGCGATCCCCCAATGGCTTGCGGAAAGACAATTCCCCCGAAATGAAAGTCCCCGGACGCTGGTGACCCCCACCGACGTCCGGGGATTGATTTTTCAGGAGGGGGTAGAGAGGGAGTCCTTTCCGATCGGATCTCAGTCGGTGACTATTCGACGGTGACGGACTTCGCGAGGTTCCGGGGTTGGTCGATTTCGCAGCCGCGGTGGCGGGCAATGTGGTAGGAGAGGAGCTGCAGGGCGACGGCGGTCGGAATGGTGGAGACCAGAGGATGGCAGGCGGGGATCTCAATGACGTCGTCCATGAATTCCGCGGCTTCGTGGTCTCCTTCTGTGATGACGCCGAGGATGCGAGCGCCACGTGCCCGGCACTCTTCAACATTCCCTAGGGTCTTGTCTTTGCCTGGGATATCGTTGGCGAGTGCGATGACAGGGGTGCCTTCGACCAGCAAGGCAATCGGGCCATGCTTGAGCTCGGCGGCGTGGTAGCCTTCGGCGTGAATGTACGAGATCTCTTTGAGTTTGAGGGCTCCCTCCAGGGCCACCGGGTAGAGATATCCCCGCCCAATGAAGAAGGTGTGTTCGTGGTCTGCGTATCGCTTGGCGATATCTGCGATACGGGCACTTTGGGTCACGACCTTCTCGACCAGTTCGGGGAGTCTCTCGATTTCCCGGGCGAGGCGCGTTCCTTCTTCGCGGGAGAAGCGTCGACCTCGACCGAGTTTGAGAGCCATCATGAGGAGCACCGCCACCTGGCAGGTGAAGGCCTTGGTCGATGCCACGGAGATTTCAGGCCCTGCGTGCAAATACACGCCGCGTCCCGTTTCCCGGGAAATGGTGGAACCGACGACGTTACACAGTCCCATCACAAAGGCGCCTTTCTGATTGGCCTCACGGACGGCAGCCAAGGTGTCGGCCGTTTCTCCAGACTGTGAAATGGCAACGACGAGATCGCTACGAGTGATGAGGGGGTTGCGGTATCGGAATTCAGCGGCTTGTTGAACCTCCGCGTGGACATCGGCGAGGTCTTCAAAGGCGTACTCACCGACGAGCCCTGCGTGAAGGGAGGTTCCACAGCCGACCATGACCACCCGCTGAATTTCCGCGAGGTCGCGAGCAGACGATCCCATGCCCGAGAGCACCGACGAGCCGAGGTTGAAGTCGAGTCGGCCACGAATGGCGTTGCGCAGGGCATCGGGCTGCTCATGGATCTCCTTGAGCATGAAATGCTCAAAGCCTCCTTTTTCCGCCGCTTCGGCATCGAAGCCGAGTTCCGCCACCTCGCGGGTCACCGGAACCTGATCAAGATCGCGAATTTCGACATGATCGGCCGTGACGATGGCGATGTCATTGTCCTCCAGATAGATCACCTGCCGGGTGTGGGAGATGATCGCGGAGGCGTCGGATGCGATGATAGTTTCACCGTCGCCGACTCCGATCACAATCGGGCTGCCGCGGCGTGCGGTGATGATGCGATCGGGTTCGCGTGCGGAGACCACGGCGATGCCGAAGGTGCCTTCCACTTGATGGAGGGCATCGCAAACGGCTTGGAACAAATCGCCCTTATCGTTGTCGCCAATCAGATGGGAGAGGACTTCAGTGTCCGTCTCGGAGTAGAAGTGATGCCCTTTCGATTCGAGGCGGGTTCGCAGAGATCGATAATTCTCAATGATGCCATTGTGCACGAGCGCGATGTCGCCGCTTTCATCAAGGTGCGGGTGAGCGTTGATTTCAGTTGGCGGGCCGTGAGTGGCCCAGCGGGTGTGGGCGATGCCGGTATTGCAGCGGGCAAATCGTTCCGCGGGCCAATCGTGTCGGGCCTTTTCGTGAAGGGAGGCAACTTTCCCCGGGGCTTTGCTGACAATCACCCGGCCATCCTCCAGCACGGCAAGACCTGCAGAATCGTAGCCGCGATATTCGAGGCGGCGAAGGCCGTTGATGAGAATGGAGGGGGCGGAGGCTTTACCGATGTATCCGACGATGCCGCACATGATGTGAGAAAGAAATTAGAGTGAGCTGGGGAGGTCAGTTTTGACGATTTGTCCCGGGAGAGTCGAGGTGCCCGTGCCCAATTTTCGGCCGGGATAAATGGATGTGTGAATGCCGGTGTGGACGCCATCGCCGATGATCGTGCCGAATTTCCGGCGACCGGTATCAACGAGAGAGCCGTCGATCAGGGTCCGATGGTTTTTGCCATCGTGGCGCAGATTGGAGGTCACCGTGCCGGCACCCAAATTGACTTTTTCGCCGAGAATCGAGTCGCCGACGTAGGACAGGTGTCCGACGTTGGTGCCGGAGAGCAGGATGGAATTCTTGATTTCAACAGCATTTCCGACGTGGCAGCGGTCGCCAATCGAAGTGCTCCCCCGCAGGTAGCAGTTGGGGCCAATTTTGCAATCGGAGCCGATGACCACATTGCCCTCGATGACGACTCCAGGAAGGATGCGCGTTCCAGGACCGATCACCACCGCTCCATCGATGACGGCGAGAGGGTGAATTTGACCAGTCGAGCGAAGGGTGGCCATGGTCTCGAGGTCGGCCTCCATCGCACCAACGTAGAGTTCTTGAGCCCGTAGCAGGTCCCAAGAGTGGACGATGAGGAAAGACTCCTGCGCGGGAAGCTTGGAGTCGTCAGAAGCGGAGGATGTTTCCAGCCAAGCGAGGCGGGTACCCGAGGCGTCCATCAAAGAATGGGCGCCGCTTGTCTTGAGCTCTGCGAGGTCGTTTGGAGAGATCCAGGCGTGAGGATGAAAGCTCCAGCGGGAACCCCAGGCTCGGTGGTGGTCTCGAAGGGGACGATTTCCAATCGGGAAATCGGGGATGCTGCGGTGGTCGAGGACAGGCATGGTGGCGAGTTAGGCGGCTCCGAGTTCTTGCTGGACCACGCGGATGAATCGGCCCGTCCATTCCTCCACGGTGGCGGCGTCTCGGTGTTCCACAAGAATGCGGATTTTGTTCTCGGTGCCGGAATAGCGGATCAATTGGCGGCCTTCGTTCCCGAAAGCCGCTTCTGCCTCCGCCATGGCCTGATTCAGCAAGGGGAGGGTGGAGATAGGTGGTTTGGAGGCCACGGGAAGATTGATGAGTTTCTGGGGAAACTCCGTCATGCAGTTCGCCAATTCTGCCAGAGACGCCTGCCGGCGCTTCATCATTCCCAGCACTTGGAGTGCGGAGAGGATGCCGTCGCCCGTGGTGGCGTGGTCGGCGAAAATCAAGTGTCCGGAGTTTTCTCCGCCAAAGGAGCTGTGGTTCTCTCGCAAGGCTTCAATGACGTGGCGGTCGCCCACTGCGGTGGTCAGCACCCTGATGCCGTTCTTTGTCATGGCTTCATGGAGGCCGAGATTGCTCATCACGGTCACCGCAATGGTGTCGCCTTTCAGCTTCCCTTGTTCCTTCAATGCCAATGCGCTGAGGGCGAGAATGCGATCGCCGGAAACCGGGGTCCCGGTGGCGTCGGTGAAAATCACCCGGTCGGCATCCCCATCAAAGGAAATCCCGAGATCCGCTCCGTGGGCGCGCACAAGTTGTCCGGCATGTTCCGGATGCAGAGCTCCGCAGCCGTCATTTATGTTGATGCCGTCTGGGGTGCAGCCCGTCTTGATCACTTCTGCACCGAGTTCCCGAAAAATCAGGGGCGCGATGAACCAGGCGGCTCCATGGCCGCAATCGACGACAATTTTGAGGCCATGCAGTGGGATGTTGTCGGCCGTGTGCTTGGCATACTCGATATAGCGGCCCCGAGCATCGTCGATGCGGTGTGCTTTGCCAATTTGAGCCGGTGGTACTGCAGGGGCATCGCCTTCCTCTCCGAGAATGTGGCGCTCGATCCATCCTTCAAGCTCGTCGTTGAGTTTGAATCCATCGGGTCCGAAAATCTTCAGGCCATTGTCTTCGAAAGGATTGTGCGAGGCGGTGAGCATGATGCCAGCTGCGCAACCCATCGATTTGGTAAGGTGGGCAATCGCGGGGGTGGGGAGGGGGCCCGGTAGGTAAACATCCATGCCCGACGACACCAGGCCAGCCGTCAAAGCGGTCTCTAGCATGTAGCCTGATATCCGGGTGTC
Source organism: Haloferula luteola (assembly GCF_014201715.1). Lineage (GTDB taxonomy): Bacteria > Verrucomicrobiota > Verrucomicrobiia > Verrucomicrobiales > Akkermansiaceae > Haloferula > Haloferula luteola. The sequence goes on along the minus strand of NZ_JACHFD010000010.1, from coordinate 17,023 downwards.
TTTTCCAACCACCACCCGATGGCCTCGCTGACCCTTCGATTTGAGCACCTGGGCGACCGCTTGACCCACACGGAGAGCGACTTCCGGAGTGATCGGAAATTCATTTGCCCGACCTCGAATGCCATCAGTCCCGAAAAGCTTCATGGGGATTTTTAGTTCAAAAAATCCTGAACATGCAATTCGGAAATGCACGAAAAGTGGGGGTCGGCAAGAGAGGGATAAGAGTGATGTTCACAAAAAACTGAACATTTCATCAGGCGAGGATTTGATCTGGCATCGTGAGCAGGCTGGCGGAAGGGTGGGGCCATGCAGAGAACGGCAGTGATCAATGTCGTCGGGCTTTCTCGATCCTTGCTGGGTGAGAGAATGCCGCGTCTTACGGCATTTGCGGAAGAGCGGGGGACTCAATCGTTTGCTCCGGCTTTTCCCGCTGTCACCTGCACTGCTCAGTCCTCAATGCTGACGGGCCAGCCACCATCGGATCATGGGATTGTGGCGAATGGCTGGTATGATCGCGAGTCCGCAGAAGTGCGATTTTGGAAACAGAGCAATCGCTTGGTGAGGTCGCCCAAAATCTGGGAGGTTCTGAGAGCTAGGTATCCATCCTTCACCTGTGCGAATTTATTCTGGTGGTACAACATGGCCACTGCCGCAGATTTCGCGATGACTCCCCGGCCTTTGTATCCGGCAGATGGTCGCAAGGTTTTCGATATTCACACTCAACCCTTGGAGTGGCGAGAGGAAGTAAAAGGGGACTTGGGGGACTTTCCTTTTCCTGCCTTTTGGGGGCCTGCTGCTGGAATTGCCGCCTCGGAATGGATTGCTCAGGCAGCTCGCTGGACCGAAGAAAAGGCACAGCCGACCCTATCCCTCGTCTACCTGCCCCATCTGGACTACGGTCTGCAAAAGTGGGGGCCAGAAGCGCCTGAAATGGTTGCAGAATTGGAGTCCATTGACCGGGTTGCCGGGGAACTGATCACTTTCTATGAGGAGCGTGGCATTGCGGTCCGGGTGGTATCGGAATACGGCATTGAGGCGGTCGACCGGCCAATTGCGATCAATCGCGAACTTCGCAAGCAAGGCTGGCTCCAGGTCAAAGACGAACTGGGTCGAGAAACTTTGGATGTTTTCGGCTCTGAAGTGATGGCTGTGGCCGACCACCAAGTGGCCCATGTCTACTCGGTTCACGGTCCGACTTCGGAGTTGAGGAGCTTCTTGCAGAGTCTCGATGGGGTGGCCGAAGTGCGGGACTCGATCGACGGGGACCGCAGTGGGGATTTCGTGGTGGTGGCGGAACCGGGAGCTTGGTTCAGCTATTATTTCTGGGAGGACGACGCGAAGGCACCGGACTTTGCGCGAACCATCGATATTCACCGCAAGCCAGGGTATGATCCGGCCGAGTTGTTTTTGGATCCCGCGCTGGCATTTCCGAAGTGGAAAATTGCCAGGTTCCTCTTGAAGAAGAAGTTGGGCTTACGAGGTTTGCTTGAAGTGATTCCTCTGGATGCCAGTCTGGTGAAGGGCTCTCACGGGCGCGACCAAGTGGCCGAGGGTTTTCAGCCCGTGATTCTCGGCGCCAAGAGCACGGTCTCGTCGGCAGAGGCCGTATTCGATGAGATCATTCGTACGGTTGAAGGGGAGTGAGGGGACTAAGAGGCTCGAAGCTGCGTCGGCGGTCCTCGAAAAGAGCTGTTTCTCGATAACCGCACGCATGGGCGAGGGTGATGGCTCTTTCGAAGTCCCGCGCCACCTCGGTGGGGGCATGGGCATCGGAGGAAATGACCAGAGGGATTCCGGCTTGGTGGGCCAGTGAAAGGAAGCTCTCGCTGGGATACGCCTCGGCACAAGGTTTGTGCCAACCCGCGGTATTGAGTTCGATCGCTTTGCCGGAATGGGCGATGGCTTCGATGGCCGGCTCGTAAAACCTGCGGAGGTCCCCGGCGGGACGAAAAGAGAATTTCTTGATGAGGTCGGGGTGGCCCAAAATGTCGAAAAGCCCGCTTTGGGCCATGCGAGCGTAGGTTTTCCAATAGTGGTGCCAGACCGCATCGACGTCCGTCTCCGCCCAGCGACCGAGCCACTTGGGATTGTCGAAATCCCAGTCGTCAAGGTAATGGACGGATCCGATCAAGTAGTCCCAGGAATAGCGTCCGGCGAGGTCCTCGATCCACCCCTCGCATCCCGGTAGCCAGTCGCATTCCAACCCCGCGCGGACGGGAATTCGGTCCGCAGCATGGCTGCGGGCCCGCTCGATGAGCCGAAAATACTCGGGGAGTTCTTTTTCCTCCATCCTCCAGTCGTCGAAGGGTTCGGGGAGAGCTGGTGCATGGTCGGACATGCCGAAGGCACTGATCCCTGAGGAGATGGCCGCGTCCACGTAGGCTTCCGGCTCCCCTTCGGCGTGGCGGCAAAGTGGCGTGTGCGTGTGGTAGTCTGCAGGCATGGGCGATTATGGGTTGCGGCGGTTTCCTAACGGGCTCTATCTTCGCTGGGGAGCGCCCACGATTTTTGATGAACCTCGAAACAAGCCAAGTCCAAGCTGTCGCGCGATTTACCGACCCCTTGATCGCGCAGTTGAAACGACATCCGAAACGGGTGGTTTTCACGGATGGGGAGGACTTACGCGTGCTGCATGTCGCAGCGCGGCTCGTCGAAGAGCAAGCGATCGTTCCGATTCTGCTCGGGAATATCGAGGCGATTCGCGCCTTGGCGGCAGAGCATGGTGTCAGCTTGAAGTTCGTCAAAGTGCTGAATCCTGCTCAAGCAGCTGACTTTCCGCTGTTTTGCCAGCGTTACGAAAAGATCCTTCGCTACCGGGGAGCGGTCACCGACAGCATCGAACAGGTCGTTTCCCGTCCACATGTCTTTGGGGCCTTGATGATCCAATATGGCCAAGCGGACGCGATGGTTGGCGGCAACAACTCGATGCCAACGGCTTTGTTCCGGGCCTTGATCCAGAGCATCAAACCGCTTCCGGAAGTGCCGAAATTCTTCGGCGTGACGGTGCTTTCGGCGCCCCATCTTGCTCATTTTGGCGAGGACGGATTGGTTTTCCTCGCCGACACGGGGATGATTCCCGAGCCGAGTACGGATGATCTTGCTGCCATTGCGATCGAGACCGGCAAGCTCGCCCGCCACATGTTGGGCCGAAAACCACGAATTGCTCTGTTGAGCCACTCGACCAAGGGATCAGCAGGAACCGCCCCGGCGCGTAAAGTGGCCGCCGCTGCCGCGATCGCTCGCGACCGGGTTTCTGAGGAGGGGTTGGATTTCTGGATCGAAGGCGAAGTTCAGGCCGACGTGGCCATGGACCCCGCTGCAGCGGAGTGGAAACTGCCGAATCCCGTCGACCGCAGTTCGGCAGATGTGTTGGTGTTTCCCAACCTTGATGCCGCCCACATTTCGTTGAAGCTGCTCCAACACTGTGCGGGGGCCGTGAATTTCGGTCCCTTGGTGATGGGTTTGGCCCGGCCAGTGGCTCAAGTCCCGAGGACAGTCTCTGAAGAGAGTCTTTACGGAACCGCTGCAGCCGTTGCGGTGGAAGCGATCAAGTATCACCAGCTCTATCCCGACGGGGAAGTCTGACGCTTGCGACCGAACATCCGGACAAGCTTCCTGAGATCAGGAAGCTTGGAGGCTTTCTGCCATGCGCGCGAAAAGATGTGATTCCTCATCCTGATCGTGGACCGCAAAGGCGGCTTCCACGTCTTCGATGATGCGCAAAAGCAAGTCCCCAGGGGTAAAAGGTGCTCGGAGATGCTCGCGTACCGCTGGGGACGCTTTCATGATTCTCTGAGTGAGCACCTGCGGGTCGATTCCGCGAAGGCCCACTGCGGGGTCAAAAGTAAGGTGCCCTTGGCTGGATTCAGGAATCACCAAATAAAAGGCTCCGGGGAAGTCGACACCCCGCATCTGCGCACCCAAACGATGGGCAACCAAGAGGAGAACCGCACCCAGTCCCAGAGAGTTGCCCTTTCGACCCTCGGCGAGAGCAGCGAGGTCATATTGCTCGGGGAGGAGGCTGCTTTGACGGTCCGCTTGCAGGTGCCGGGAGAGCAGATAGGCGCACATTCCTCCCTCTCCGCCCTTGGAGAACGCAGGCTCGGCTTCCTCAGCGAGGAAATCCAGTGCGTCTCCCAGAGGTTGTCGCACGCTCACTCCATCGTGGAGAAAGTCCGAAATGAGTCGCAGCAAAGACTCTGCGCGCTCCCAATCTTCGGAAAGTGCCTGGAGGCCGCGCGTCGGCACCACCCACTCCATTTCCAATCGTCTCCGCCGAGCGGGTCGCAGTAGCCGCCCCAGCATGGTGGACTCTTCTGTGGTGAGAGAATGGGGAAGCGTATCGACCCAATCGCTCACGTCGCCCTCATAGACTTCGAGCTCGCGAACCACGGAAGTGCGCACCATTGGGGTGTCGTCGTCGAGGAGTCGAATCAGGGTCGCAAGGTGCTGGGTGCTGGGTGGCGAAGTCGGCATGGAGGGTTCTCTTGGGCGGCGGCCCACAGGATCAAAATCCCAGGACCTTCCGGCAAGAGGGAATGACTGAGGAGCACGGCGGATTCCCGCTGGCTCCAACTTCAAGCCAGCGGAGTTCGAGTAGGGATTGGAATCTCAACCGCTCAAGACCGGCAAAGAACGGACTCTGTCGGCATCCCCACGGAGTTCGATGCGACTGGCGAAGAGCTTTCGAATGCATCGACGTGCCGAGATGCCTCGAAAAGACGAGTCGAGTAATAGCGCTCTGCACGATCGCAAAGAATCGTCACGACTTGGGCATCGGGCCCCAGCATTCTTGCCATTTGCAAGGCGGCACAGACGTTGGCGCCGGAAGACGTCCCGACGAGAAGTCCGTACTCCGCGGCCAGGCGCTGCGTCATGGTCAGCGCTTCCTCGCTGGACACTTTGATTCGCTGATCGATTGGAGCGGATAGAACCAGAGGAGGTACAAAGCCGCCGGCAATGCCTTCAATTCCATGACAGCACGGCATCTCGCCGGAGAGCATCGCAGACTCTGCGGGTTCCATAGCGACGACGCAAGCGGATGGATGCGCCCGTTTGATCGCTCGCCCGCAGCCAGTGAGGGTGCCTCCGGTACCGTAGCCAGAGACGAACGCGTCGACCCGCTGGCCAGGGACTTGACGAAGAATTTCAAGCGCGGTGCCTCTTTCATGGTCCTCTGCATTCAGAGGATTCTCGAATTGTCGGGGCAGGAAATAACGGGAGTCATTCTCCGCCATCTGCTGGGCCAGGTGGATGCCCGTTGCGTACCCTTGGGTGGGCTCGAAGAGTTCGATTTCTCCTCCCAAATGGCGGATCAGGTTTCTTCTCTCGATGCTTGCGGTCCGGCTCATCAAAATCTTCACCCGATAACCTTTCGCGGCTCCCACCAAAGATAGGGAGATGCCGGTGTTCCCCGAGGTGCACTCAAGGATGATGGAATCCCTCTGTAGCATCCCATTTTCCTCGGCATGCTCGATGATATGACGAGCGAGCCGGTCCTTGATGGATCCCGAGGGATTGAGGAACTCGGCTTTGGCGAAGATCCTTAAACGCTCTTTTCGAAAAGGAAGTTCCAGCAAGGGCGTTTGGCCAATCAGGTCCAATACCGGAGGACGCGTCGAGAACGAAGGCATCGGCTGAAATAGGAGAGGATTACTGGGCCAACAATTTCTGAATCTTGCTCTCAAGATCCTCTCGGCCATTGAGGTCGGCCAGTCCGCCCGTTTTATCAATCAGCCACATTTGCGGAATGGCGCGAATCTTGAAGCGCTTTCCAAGCTCGTTCTCCCAACCCTTTCCGTCAAAGTACTGAGGCCATGTCATGTTCTCGCGCTTGGTGACGCGAAGCACGTCATCCTTCGACTGATCAAATGAAATCCCCACAACTTCGAAGCCCTGGTCATGATATTTCCGATAGGCTTCGACGATGTGGGGAACCTCCTTCATGCAAGGTCCGCACCATGTCGCCCAAAAATCGATGAGCACCACTTTGCCTCGAAGGCTCTGGAGATCGATTTCACGACCGTCGATGGCCGTGAAATGAAGGCTCATCGGTTGTTGGAGAAGTGCCTCTTTTTCTGCCTTATCCTTTGCGATGGCAGCGAGCTTGTCTGCTTCTTGCTTCTCAGCTTCTGCGACGAGCTTGGAACCCCGTTCGGGCAGGATCGAAGAGAGCTTTTTGCCAAGCTTGATTCGAAAATCGATGGGTTGTTCCGACCACTCGCCGACCGCTTCAAAATCGTCGAGACGCTGGACCAATTCAACGTCACTGCCTGTCGCGTAAGCCGCTTTGAGGAGATAGAGTCGAAAGATGCGCATCGGCCCTTCGGCGACATCTGATTTTTGCGTTAGAGCCACGAGATCGTTTTGGGCCTTGGCAAGATCCTGATGGGTGTCTCCCAATAGATAGGCATCAATCACGAGTTGGGCGTGAATGCTGCGTGCGGTATCGGCTTGGGAGCTCTCAGGGAAATCTTTGAGGTAGCCGGAAAGCTTCCCAATCAGCGCCTGATAGTAGGAGAGCTTCTGATCGGATGTTTGAAGCGGGCCGTGGTGTGCGAAGGTCTCCATGACTCCTTTCCAACGGTCCTCGGCCGCCGTTGGGGCGTCGGCGGCCGATTCGAAGGAGGTCAGGAGTGCTCCCGCCATCAAGAGCGGAAGAGCGAGGGATAGTGGTCGGGTCATGAGCAATGGTAGAGAGACAAATCGTCTAGAAAACTCGGCGTCCATGGGACTGGGGTGGTGGTGGTCTCACCGCAAATGGGAGATAGCCGAAAAATGGATTTGAAGCGATTCCCGTGCCGCCAATCGAGAAAAATCCGGAATGAATGATGTGTCTAACAGGTATATTTCGTGGAAACCGTTACCGGGAAACGATTCTTTGTTTTATATTTGGGTCGAGATCGCAAAACGACTCGAACGGGAGTGGTCCATTGATCCCGAGGTGGAGGTGGATCCACTTTCCATGGAAGATCTGACAGAGAGGGCATCCACGATGGGAAAAATTCCGCAGAATTCCGGATTTGCGACTCTTTGGGTGCCCCGGAATGGAGGTTTCCGTGGAAGATTCGGAGTGGGTATAAGCTGTGTATGGTGAGTTTTTTAGAGAGAATGAGGGCGAATCAAAGAAACGTTCCTAATCCCGATTAACCTTACTAATCTGATTTGGATTTGAGGGTTTACTTTGAAACTTGTTTGACACGGATCGTGCTGACTAAGCCTCGAAGGAGACCCAAGTCCTTCCCATAACCCATGACTCTATCCTTTTCATGATTCCGGCCTGGAAGACCAAAATCTGGCATGTCGGATTGGCGGCAAGTACTGCAAGCGGAGTATCGAGCGGAGCGATCGTCTATCAATCGTTCGAAAAGACACTTAGCGATCCGGACACAAACGCGTCGAATACCAGCTCATCTTTCGCAGCGATCACCTTCAATGGAACGACGATTGCTTTAGGTCAAAGCAGTTCTGGAGGAGCCGCGTCGATCGGTGCGATTGAGCAGTTGAGCGCGAGCAAGGATCCCATGGCGGCGTATCTTGAAGCTTCCTCTGGTTACGTTCAGAGCGCCGAGTTGCTGACATTTGGCGAGGAAATCGGTTTCGCTTTCACGCAGACAGAGACCATCATGGACTTTCCTGAAGGATCTGCGTCCGATGTTTACTTAGGAGTTTCCACTCCGAGTGATCAATATGGATGGATCCGTTTCAGCTATACGGAATCCGGGAAGACAGTGACCCTCCATGACGCCGCGTTTCAGGAGGAAGCGATGGTTCCGATTTTGGCGGGTGAGACCGGAGTTGCTGGAGCTCAGACGATCATGAGCGTCCCTGAACCGGCTGCTGCCACACTGCTGGGCTTGGCCGGGGGGCTTTCAGCTCTGCGACGTCGTAGGCAGATGGGCTGATCCATCGGATTTTGTGGTGTGGAGCCTGTCGGCGAAGATTGGCAGCGCTTTCGATGATTTTAGGTAACGCGTGGTCGCCGAGAAGATCGGCGAAAATATCATGAATGGTTTCTTTCAAGCGATGAAGTTGTGGACAAGATGTCGGATCGTTTCGATCGCCGGCTTGTTGTTCTTGGGGTTGTTCTCTTCCGCAGTGTCTGCGATCACCGTGGAGTATCAGTATTATCGTTTCAAGCCGATGAAACTGCGCTCCAGCACGGCGGAGGTCCAGCTATCGGAGTTTCAGTTTTACCACGATGGAGTGTTGGTTACGGGGGCTACCGTAACCGATGAAGGAGGCTCGACTCCCGACAACGAAGGTCCGGAAAAGGCCTTCGATGGAAGCGTCGACACCAAATGGCTCAATCGGACTTTTAGCGCGGCAGGTCTGATTTTCAATTTCGGCAGTCCGACGGCGATTGATCACTACAACTATATCACAGGAAACGACTTCACATCTCGAGATCCCATTTCATGGACTCTGGAAGGGAGTGAAGATGGCTTGGATTGGGTTCCATTGCATGCCGTGTTGGACTATCCGGTGACGACCTCTCGGAAGGTCGCCGCCTCGGAAAGTGATTTTGAATTGCCGGAAGAGGTGACTCCGGTTGTGGCGGTCTTCGAACTGTTTGACCTGCTGCAACCGCCGTTCTTTGAGAACGGAACGTCATTGGAGCTCTATTATGAGGTGCTTTTTGCCCAAGAGGTGACATTGACGGATGATGCGGGTTCGCCTCCCATTGAATTTCTTGATCCTGAATCGGATATTCCAGTGGTGCACCCTCCTGACAACCGCATCACGACTTATACTTTGACTGCGATTTCAGGTGGCGTCAGCACGCAAGCGAGCTTTCAAGTTCGCACTTCGGCGCGCACTCCTCAATCGTATCGATACGTTCGCTTTGTTCCGATCCAGGTTCGCGATGGCGGGAGTATAGTTCAACTCTCAGAATTTCAGTTTTTGAGCGAAGGTCTCAAGGTCATGGTGGAGTCCGCGACCAATCCGGGTGGGTCGAATCCCGATAATGATGATGAAGGCGCGGCTTCCTTGGTGGATGATGACGAGACCACAAAATGGTATTCAGCGAATCAATCACCCGTGATTTTTGATTTCGGAGCCATCAAGACTTTCGACGGATACGACTTCTCGACGGCCAACGACTACACGGGCCGCGATCCGGTTCGGTGGGCCCTCGAAGGGAGTGTCGATGGAGAGGTCTGGACCTTGATTGAGAATGCCGCCGAGATGGATTTTCCTGTGACGACCTCCCGATCGGTGCCGATCGGAGAAATTCCGGTTGCGGGAGTGGAATCTCGTCCGGTGGTGGTGCTTGAGACCCTCACGCCGTTTATCGTGGAAGGAGAGTCACTGTGGATTTCGTACTCCACGATCGGCGCGACAAGGATCTCGATGTCTTCGGTGGGAGAGTTGGCGGAATCAGCAGGGAGCATTCAGGTTTCTCCGCTTGAGACGACTTCCTACCAACTTACCGCGACGGGACCGACGGGAGTCGTGGGCACCGCGGAACTTGAAGTTGAGGTATTTCATCCATCGGGTGTGATCGATTATCCGGATTTTGCGGAGTCAAGTGAGATGAGCTTGGTGGGTGCTGGTCAGATCCTCAATGACTTCGGTGTCTTCCAGCAATCTCCTGATGCCATGCGGTTGCGGCTCACAGGTTTGGTGACGAATCAGACGGGCTCGGCCTGGTCGATGTCCAAAGTGCCTCTAGCCAACGGATTCGAGACGATCTTTGATGCCCAACTGGCCTTCCCAGTTTACGTCAATGGTGCAGATGGTCTGGCATTTACGATCCAAAACCAGGATGAGAAGTTCGTCGCCGCGCCAAGTCTGGGGCTTCTTTTCCCTGATAAATCGGTTTCGATTGTCCTCGATTCCTACGATGACGTGGACGGGGAAACCCAAGCCAATTTGGAGGTCTTCGTCGGCTCCACTCAGGTGGCCATCTACAATCTTGATCGCGACGGTTTGAACTTGGCCAAGGGATACAAGGGAATCTACTTGGTGACGCAGCCGACCGATGACCCCTATCGGATGCGGATTCTCTATGAACCCGGTGCTCTGAGCATTTACGTCGACGAGGTGTTGGTGGCAGACCGGTTGCCCATCGATTTGACGGCGGCAGGTGCCGTCGACGAGCAGGGAAGGGGATTTGTCGGATTCTCGGCGAAGACCCGGCATATCGTTGCCTATCACGACGTGGTCAATTGGGTATTGACTCCATCGGAATCGACTCCGTCGTCGGAGTTGGCGATTCTTGGGCAAACTTTCGATCTTGGAGCAGTTCCTCCTCTTGCTACCTTGGTGGTTTCGACGGTTGAGGGCGTCCGCTATCAGGTGATGGAATCGTTGGATCTGCAGGAGTGGATCCCAGCGGGAGAGCCCTTCACGGCCACAGGTGCGGTGAGCACGGTGGAGGTCGGGATAGGGGTGAGCGATCGGCTCTTCCTGCGAGTGGAAGAGGTCGAATAGAGATTCAGGTTCCCATTAAAATGGGCGTTTGCTAGTGACTCATTAAGAACCATTCAGAGATATGAAGAAAAAATCCAATTCCGGCAGAATGCCGTCCAGTCGTCTTGTGGAAGCTGCTTCTACGGTGGCTGTCCTAGGAACCGCGGCCTCTCATGGAGCGGTGGTCTATCAGAGTTTTGAGCTGACCTTCCAAGACTCGGATCCCTTGATTCAGGAATCGGGCTCGGTTGGGGCCGTGTTTCATTTCGATGGATCCCAGATCAGCTATGATCAGACGGAGACCAATGGGTTGGGTTTCTACTCGTCGGACGACTACCAAGAATCTGGATTTGATAAAACGATCCCCGGCGGGCGTGAGGCGTTTGGCTACCAGCAGACCCAAACGATCCTGAGCGCAGGAGATACCGTTCAGGCGGGATTCGTGGCGGCAAACGAGATGGAGCTTTTGGAGTTTTTCGGGAGTGAATCGGATCAGTACGTGGGGGTTAGTACCCCTGCTGGTCAGTTGGGATGGGTTCGTTTCAGTTATACGGACGACGGCGACACGGTGACGGTGCATGATGCGGCATTTGAGACGGTGGCGAACACTCCCATCGTCGCGGGAGCGGTTCCGGAGCCCTCAGTGCCGGTTTTGACGGGCTTGCTCGGAGGGGTGGCGGCCTTGCGGCGTCGCCGTCGGGTGATTGCTTGATTTCGTTGCGGTGACGAACCCAGTGGATGAGTGAAGGGCTCCGAGCGACGGCTGAGATTGTGATCAAGGAGGCGACTCCGGCGGATCGCCTCACTCTTCGGCTCGTCACATGGCCTGGGTTGCCGGCTTGGGTGGCGGAATCGGAATCCCTAGCCATCGCGGTGGCCGGTCAGCGGGAAATCCTGTTGGGTTGTTCGTGGTGCAAGCATTGGTCGGGGGTTCCGACTTTGGGGATCGCAGTGAACCCTCAAGTTGGAGTGATTGGCGCGGTTCGTGAAGCTTTGCTGGATGCCATCGAGCTGAGGTCTGAGGAGGACCGTTATTGGGGTCGGTGGTTGAATGTGGATGACCCCGAGCGGAAGGTCCTGATAGAGAGGGGTTTTCAGGCGGTCCAATCGTTGCGATCTTATCGCATTCCGATCACGGCGTCGGGTCACGCGAGGTTGAGTTCGGCGGAGGAGAAAGTGAGGAGACGGCTGATCTCTCGTGGCCTGGAGCTGGGGAGTTGGGATGAGGAGAACTGGATTGAGTTGCGTCAGATTTGTCTTCGCGAGCGACTGATATCTCGACACGAACTCGACTATCTTGCTCAAACTGGAGCTCTTTCAATGCGGACATCTGTGGTGGCGATGGTAGCGGGGGAAGTGGTGGGATTTGCGCTGTTGATGGACCGTCGGGCCTTTGAAGGTGCTGTGTTGCATGTGTCTCCAAAATGGCGGTCCACCGGAATCTGCACCCTTTTATTGGCGGAGTGCGTGAAGAGGAAGTTGGCAGAAGATCCCGACTGTCAATGGATTGAGTTCAGGGGCGATCCCGCGGCTCATCCGGGGAGTCGATCCATCTGTCTTCGATTTGGTGGGGTGGAGAGAGATGTCCAAGTGCGAATGATGATGCCCGGGTTGGGATATTCGGCGATTTCGACGTCATGAAGAGATCGCTCCTGATTGTCGTTGAGGGATTGGGTGCCGGTGCTGAGGAATGCGCCATGGCAAAGGAGTGGCTCAAAGGAGTGGGGAGTTGCGCTCCTTCCCCACGAGTCCACCGCGTTTCCGGAGTTTCCTGTCCTTCCCGTTGGGGAAATCTGGCCACCCTGATGACCGGAGTTTCTCCGGACCAGCATGGGGTGTTGAGCACTCAGATTCCGACGGTGGATGGCGTATGCCTGCGCTCGATCGTTGCCCAGGACCGTCAGGCTCCGGCATTTTGGGAGCGATTGGATCAGGCAGGCGTGAGGACCTGGTCTGTGGGGTGGCCGTCGGTGGTGGGCGCCCACTTGATTCACGGTGCCGCGATTGATCGAGAATTTGGAAATGATCGAATCCCTTTGGAGCCCGAGTCTCGCTCCCGTTTGGTGGTGCCTGCTCGAGAGTATCCCCAAGTCGCGGAGTGCTGGATGAAATCAGCGGAGCTGCGTGTGGATGAACTCGCGGCCTTTGTGCCAAGATGGCAAGAAGTTGATCAGTCCCGAGATCCCTTGCTGGCGCAGGTGGCGGGTGTTGTGAGTCGGTGTGTTTCCCAACACGCGGCCTTTCTTGAAGGCCCTCAAGAGAGCGGTAGCGAGGTTTCCAGCTGGGTCGTTTCCCTACCGCTGGAGTTCAAGCGTTTGGTTTTGAGGCGGGCGCCGCCTTCGTTGGAATCTCTGGTGGAAGCCGGCTGGGCTCTCGTTGGGGCCATGGTTACGAGCCTGAGTCAGCAGATGGGGGACGGTGATTTGATGTGGTTGGTGGGCTTGCCCGATCCCGACCCAGGTGGGTTCACGGATGTCCCGGGCATTCTGCTTTCGGCCGGGGATGATGCGGATGGTTGCGTTTGGGAAGGCGCACTCGCCTTGACTCAGCTTGCGGACCATTTGTTGAAGCGGCATGGCGCTGAACCTGTGGCATTGCAACGGGAGCGGGCCTTGTTTGGGGCGGAGCTCCCTGAAGGAATTCACCTATCTGAATGCGCTCTTCCGGTTGCTCGGTGGTGGGTTGAAAGGGTTCGCCTTGCAGGGCTGACCCTGGCGCGGCAACGCGAGTGGGAACGTGCCATCCCGTACTTTGAAAGAGTTCTGGCATGGCGACCCGATGCCGTCGATGGGCTCGTGCAACTCATCGAGGCCCAATATTTCGCAGGAGATTACCGAAGTGCGCTCGAAAATGCCAAAGACCTGCAGTTGGTCTCCGGTCCGGACGATCTCCGTTCTTCTCTCATACGTGCGGGACTGGAGGCGGCTACCGGCAATCTCCTCCTCGCTCACCAAATTCTTGAGAAGGTTCCGGAGCAAACGCCTTCAGAGCTTCAGCTTGGAGTTTTCTATGCCCGAGTGCTGGTTCATCTTCGAATCTGGGATCAGGCAGAATCCCTTTTGGGAGAGTTGATCAAGACTTCACCCGAGAGGCCCGATTTATGGATTTTGCAGGCTCGCTGCCTTTTGGGAAGAGGCGAGCTGCTTGAAGCGTGCACGGCTTCTTACCAGGCATTGTTGATGGATTCCACCCAAGCTGAAGCCCATGAAATTCGTGGCATGGCATTCCTGCAATTGGGGATGTTGAACGAAGCATGGAAGGCATGGTGGGACGCCGTTCGCCTCCAGCCGGATCGTCGTCGAATTTGGGGTCAACTCCGAAGTCTTGGGCTCAGAATGGGAGTCGATGCGGAGTCCCTTGCTGAGATCGAAAGTTCCTATCAAGCAGCAAGAGACCGTGCTCGGGAGCAACAGGAGCGAGTGGTTGAGATGGCGCAGGCGCGGCTGGATTCGAAAGGTCCGTCCGCGGTTGAGCGCCATCAAGGCAGATCACTTCCAACGGTCCAAGTGGATGCAGGACGGGTCTATGGAGTGATCGTCCCCAGTGGGGTGGATCCGCGATGGGTTGCTTGGCAGTTGGAAAGGTTATCTGAAGGACTTGCAGGACGACTCCTGGAGCACGATGTCTCCCGGCCTGATGATTGTGTTCCCGATCTTCCTGAAGATCGCGTTCACATCATGCCCGCCGCTTGGCTCTATCGACTTCCTAGGAGTCAGGGTTATCATCTCATCATGATGGACCGAGAGGGTGTGGAAATATTGAGGGATCGAAAACATCTGCCAAATCAGTGGCAGTGGTTACCCCAGCTGGATCTCGAAGAGGCGCTTGCCCGCGAAAGGGCGGCATTGCTTCATTTCGGGGAAATCTCACCGAACCTGCAGTTGAGCCGAGTGGCGTTTGATTCAGGAGTACCCGGCGAAAGGATGGCTGATGAAGGCCGAGTCCTTTCGCGTTGGCTTGTTTCCGTGGCAAGACATCTGGGTGCTGTCGCCACTTGACGCGCGGCTCCTTGAATAGAGGGGGATGGGGGCTTTTCTCGTTATGAGGCCTGTGGGGGGGCACGGTCCGAGCCAGCCCATTGGCAGATGTCGAAAAACGGCGGCTGGATGCTAAGAATTTTCGCTCTCAAGCCATAGGGTAGCGTCGGCCAGAAGATGGTCGAAATTGGTTATGGGCAGTCGACAACATTTTGGATCACCGAGCGCAGCATTGAAATTCTCATCCGCCATGCCGTGGTGGAGAAAAACCACGAGATGGTCTCTTCTTGCCATTTATTGGGGGACCGGCCTTTCTCTGATGGCAGCCAATAATCCTCTGAGTCCGATCCGCGCGACGGCCTACGATGAGAAATCGGGAGACATCCGCACCGAAGCTTGCGTCGAAGGCGGGGAGAATCTCGCCTCGGTTCACAATGGCGAGTGGGTCGTCTATGAGGATTTCGATTTTGATAGCGGGGTGGCTGCGTTCAAGGCGCGTTTTGCGTCGGTCCGCGAAGGGAAAATCGAGGTCAGGCTGGATCAGGTCGACGGTCCGCTACTGGGGGTCGCGGAGTTCGATAGCACGGGCGGCTGGCAGAAGTGGGATGACATCGCTGTCAATGTGGACAACTCCCAGGCCGGTGTGAGGGACGTTTACTTGGTCTTTCGTGGGTACACCCAGTCGGCGCTCGTCAACCTCAGCGAGTTCACCTTTCTCAAATCGACCGTATTGGAGAATCGCGCCACGAACATGTCCCTTCGTTTGGATGAAGTGGACGACGAACCGCAAGCCACACAGTCTTGGGGTGTTCCAGAGACTGGGTTTAGGGATGATTTTACTGCAGGTCTCACACATTGGAATGTCCATCACATGGAAATTCGGGAGGCTGGAGGAACTCCCTTCATGGTATCCAGCGATGAGGAACTTGCCTTTGCAGTGACTCCCGATGTTTATATCAACAAGACCGATACGGGTGGAGAATGGCGGACCTTGGCGCAGGCCACACTTTCGGTCCGGTTGATGGCAGATTCTGAGAAATCTCGGCCGGGTTTCGGCTTTGCTTCTCGAGACGGTGAAAGGGCGGTATTCGTCACTCTGAATCCGGAAAAAAATACACTCGAAGCTTATCGAAAGACTCAGGGGGGTGAACTCAAGTTGATCCATTCTCATCCCCGCAAGCCCTCTGAGCAGGATTGGCGGCTTAAGGTGGGCACTCTGTATGATGTGCGCATGGACTGGTCGCCCTACTCGAACGGCATGATTGTGTATCTGAGGGAATCCTCGGGAGCACTCATCACCAGCTTCCGTACCGTCATCGATCTTCCCGCTGCCCGTCGTCCATTTCTGATCAGTCAAGGTGGCCCCGCAAAATTCAGCCAAGTAAGATTCGACCCCACCCTCGATCACTGGAACTTCAAATGGGAGTGGAAGAAGGAGCCCATTCTTGCCAGCGACGTCTGCAATCCAGCGGTATGGAAGGGGACCGATGGGAGTTTTTACATGGTTTGGAGGAAATTCGGTCACGACACGTTCCATGGAACGGCTACGTCCACCGATGGTGTCCATTGGACTCGGCTCCATGACGAGTTGCTCAAGTGTACCGGCGATATGAACGTCCTCCGGGATCCCTTCGGCGATGGGCATGTATGGATCACGGGAGGTAGTGCTAATCAGCCGTGGTGGCGGTCAGACGAATCGAGCCGCTTCGTTGAGTGGGAGGAGACCGGGAAGGATCTTGGGGATATCCACGGCAACAACCGCATTCAGGAATTCATCGATACGGCACGTCATCCTGAACTCGCGCCGATTCGTCTTCGGGGTAAAAATTACCGCTTCATTGGCTACTGCGAAAACTGGGAAGATGAACCGAAGCCCCACACCGTGGTCCTTCTCTCCAATACCCTCACGGATTGGGTTCTGGCTGACCCGGAGCCGATTCTGCCCCCTCGGGATGATTTCTGGGGGGAAAAAGGCAACGCCTTGGGCTCCGCCTTTGTCTTGCCTGATGGCAACATTCTCACGGCGATCTGCGCCTGCACTTTCGACGGGTACACCGGTGCCTCAGAGCCGAGCAACATCAGCGCCATTTATGATGGGAAGGAGCCTTGGAAGCGTCTCCGATTGGGCACACTTCCCGACGCGCCCGTTTCGAAGGAGGGGACTTGGTATGAGGGCCCCAATTTCGGTACCGCCTATTTGTATGATGACCAGAGTGATACACTCTTTTTCTATGGCGGTTTCCACGACTACTTTGTCGGAATGATGCGGGTGAGGAATTTCCTCCAAACCTACTATCCGGAATCGTATCAAAATCGCTCTGGAAGCAGGTAGGCGCTTTCAGGCCAC
Source organism: Haloferula luteola (assembly GCF_014201715.1). Taxonomy (GTDB): domain Bacteria; phylum Verrucomicrobiota; class Verrucomicrobiia; order Verrucomicrobiales; family Akkermansiaceae; genus Haloferula; species Haloferula luteola. The sequence goes on along the minus strand of NZ_JACHFD010000010.1, from coordinate 283 downwards.
GGTTTTTGAACCTCAGAGGGTCGACTAGGTGAAGGCCTTCTTTGGTTTTTAAAGGAGCCTACAGGCGACGCGTGCCCTCCGGCGCACTGCGCGGAGAGCCGTAGGGGGCAATCAAGGCATCTTCGAAAGCTTGGCCGGCAAGCACGTGACCGAGGAACTGACGGGATCAGCAGTCGATGATGGTCCCACTAGTGCATCGTCAGAGAATTAACAGGCATACGATCTGCTTTAGCGAAGCATGCCCAAAGCGTTACCGCCCTTGAAAGTCAGCAAAAAGCAACGC
>NZ_JACHFD010000009.1 GCF_014201715.1 Haloferula luteola | reverse complement strand
TGATCCCCAGTTTGTCGGCAAGGCTCCGGACACTCCACCTGCCCAGCCCCTTGGGTGGCTTTCGGCAGACGGCATTGACGATCCTGCGCTTGACCCCCGGGGTGATCTCGGCGGGCCTGCCGCTGCGTGCTCTGTCCTTGAGTCCTTCGCATCCGCTTTGTTCGAACCGCCGCCTCCACTCGCCCACCACCTGCGGCTTGATATCGAAGCGCAGCGCGATCTGCCGGTTGGACTCGCCCTCGGCGGCAAGAAGCATCATGCGTGCGCGAAGAGACTCGCTTGCCGGGCACGAACGACTACGGACGATGGCTTCAAGTTCGCCGCGTTGCTTTTTGCTGACTTTCAAGGGCGGTAACGCTTTGGGCATGCTTCGCTAAAGCAGATCGTATGCCTGTTAATTCTCTGACGATGCACTAGCAGGATCCCATTGGAGGCACACTCGACGATCTGATAACTTGCCGAGCTGGCCCAGGGAACTGCAGGCAGCACCTGCGAACTCCAGGTGCCGGTGGGATTTCCATAGAGTCCGCCGGTGAGAGTGTGGATCTGGTATTCCTGCAGCGCGGTGACGCCATCGCGATCGAAGTCACTCCAGGCATCCCGGGCGACATCCGGATTGAGATCGTGAGCAAGTTCCCAGGCATTGGGGATGCCATCGCCATCGGTGTCGTTGCTACTCGGCGATGGAAGAAAATCGCTGGGAAAAGGAGTCCACCCACCGACCCCACCCCATTCCGCGGAGGCGGGGAGAGCAAGGCCAAAGAAAACTGCAACAGAAAGGCACAAAGATCGCCAAAAGCCATGTCGGCATCGGGCAATCATCGGGGGGAGATGATTCCAATATTTCATGAGTATTGGAATGGATCCATAAGCCAATGGAGACTCCATCGTCAAAACCTCAAATTTCCATAAAGTTTTTTCCTTCAGATCTTTGTGAATTTTTCACGTGATATCCATTTGACTCGATTTGGAGAAATGAACCTCACCGAGAACTCAGTCGAATCTCATGAGCTCCAAAGGAAACATAGTCCGAAGGGTGACAGGAAAGGATCAGAATTTGAAGGCCTCGAAGCGCGGCAAGATCAAGCATTCTTTGCAGGCCGGAGATTCGCTCGGGATCGCTATAGGCAAAGGCATCATCCAAGACGACTGGAAGACAGCCGTCATGATCAGCGGCGAGGATCTCCGCGAGGGCCAGACGAACCGCTGCAGCTACTTGCTCGCGAGCGCCTCCACTGAGAGTGGAGAACGAGAAAGAAGGATCGTTGGGCCTTACCAGCTCAAGATTCTCGATGCCTTGATCCGTGAGCACCACCCGGGCTTCGGTTCCAGGACCAAAGAGACACTGCAAGTAGCCGGAAATCCGGTCAGCCAGAGGCCGCACCATAGCGCGATCGATGGCGTCGCGGGATGAGGTGAATAGCTCATGGAGCAGCTCAATGGCTTCAGCTCGACGGGACTCTGCGCGGTGGGCAAGTTCCGCAGCCGCGTGGCGCGCCCGCGCGCTGAGAAGCTCTGCGTTGGGATCATGACTGCCATCGAGAATGAGCCGATCGCGGGAAAGCAGCCGGGTGTTCTCCGCATCCCGCAGGCGGGATTCCTGGGTCGCCAGCGCCCGTCTGAACCGTTCAAGATCGGCGCTGAGCTGCTCGGGTTGGTGGTCGACAAGGGATTTTCGGGTGGCCGCAAGTTGTCCAATAGCACGAGCTTCCAGTTCCGTTGCCGCCACCCGTTGCAGGCGGCGGGAGGCTTCGTCTCCATGAGTCTCCTCGCGAGTGCGCAAGGCGGTTTCAAGATCCCGCAGGGACTGGCGGACGGCGGCGACCTCTTCGCGTTGGCGTGCCGAGGCGGCAGTGGCGGCGTCGCGCTTCTCGACTGCGTGCTCAAGTTGCCGGCGAGTGCGCGATTCGGTCTCGTCGGCCACGCGAAGAGCCTCTCTCTTGGCGGTGACCTCATGGAGCGCGCGATTCCCATCTGAAGGCAGCGACGGCGCTGAGTCCATGGCATCGACACGACGGCGAAGCTCCTCCCTCGCGGCCTCATCGGCGACAGATGCCTGGGCCAAATCAGTCGCAAGACCTGCACCACCGAGAGCCATCCAGCGGGTCTCAAGGCGAGCCATCTCCTGCTCAAGAGATTGCCGTAGGTCCACGACCTCCACGGCATGGTCCAAATCTCGAAGGGTGTGTTTCTCCAAGGCAGAACTGAGGGTTCGACAGGCGGCGAGGTGGCGATCCCGGGTGGAAGCAAGAGTGGTACCCCCTCCGGGTTGAATTCGTAAACGAGTGCGATCGCCCACCTGCAACTCACCCGAGCCCGTAAGAATGCGCAATTCGCCGACCTTCAGGGATTCTCCATCGAGTTGCACAAGCTCCTGAGTGGCAATCAGTTCCACCCCGGCAGCCATGGCTTCCAAGGCGGCGGAACATCGAGCAGCCTCCGACTCCAGCTGGCGAAGGCGCGAAAGTTCACGGGGTGCCAGTTCTGGAAGCTGGGCGAGGCGCGAGCGACGAGTGGCAAGTTGTTCCTGCAAAGCGGCAGCATCCCGGGACCTGGACAGCAATCGCTGGAGAAGTTCCGATCTCTCGATCACCGCGAGGCTTGCCTGGACAAGGTCATGATGTTGACGGGCCGACCGCTGCATCTCCAACGCTTTGAATTGCGCCCTTTCGGCCTCCTGATAGGCCGAAATTGCTGAACTCTCGGCATCGGTGAGAGGTTTCAGCGCAGCTTCAGCGGGAGCGATGGACTCCGCTTTCAGCCTCCGTTCGTCGTCGAGCCGGCGAATGGCCAATTCTTGGGTCTCCAAGTCGACCCGACGAGCCGTGGCAAAGTCCGCCGCTTCTTGCTGGTGAGCTTCATCACGGCGCAGGGTGGCGACCCGTTGAAGTTGCTCTTCGGTGAGTTGGAGGTCGCGCCGCAATTTCGGAAGAGCCGCCTGGACTTCGCAAATTTCGCGGTCGGCGCGCAACTGATCGTCAGCTGCCTGGGCCAAGCGAGCAGCGACTTCGCTCGCTCGAGATAACGCTTCGACCTGCTCGTCACGTCGAATTCGAGCGAGCTCGGGCGGCGACTGGGCACGCCATTTCCCTTTGGCAGTAAAAAGGGTTTCGTAGGCATTCGAGATGCGCTCGACCACGCCCTGATCGACAACCGAAGGAAGGACCACTGAGGCTCCCGAGGGCTGAAGATGTTGGACCAACCGGTCCTTATCACGATGCGTATAGGAGGACGGGTCTTCACCCGAACGACCCTGCCAGACCCACACATGAGACCAAAGATCCGGAAGAGTCCCCGCCGCTCCTCGACCTCCGGCAATTTCGCATTTCAACAACTCCGCCAGCTTGGAATCGGCCTCGTCGTCACGCCATGTCGCGCCACCTTTCTCGCGAAGCCGGGTGGAGCCACGGGGGCCGGCGAAGCGCTTCTCCAGTTCCCAGCATTTGCCTGCAGCTTCGAATTCCAACACCACTTCCGGATCGCCAGGATGGAGAGTGGAAAGCATCTCCCGCTGCAAGTTTCCGCCGGTTTTGGCGCGCAGGAAAAGGGCTCGGTGCGCGGCTTCAACAAGGGTGCTTTTGCCGGATTCATTCGGCCCTCCAATCAAGGTGCGAGACCGATCCAAAGAAATCGAGATTTCACGGTGAACGCGGTAGTTCCGAAGGGTGAGGATGAGGAGGCGCATCGTGTCAGGCGACCGCAAGGAGCGCGGCATGAAGTTCTCGAAGGGCGAGGCGAGCGATGGCGGCATCCTCGTCGTCACCTTCGGCCCGATTTACCAACTGGCGGGCGACGGCAGCCACCAAAGGATCTTCCAGGCGCAACGTGAGTTGATCGATCTCGGCGGCACTCGGGGCCGTGATGACCTGAGAATCCAACTTGAGACGCACCAACCGCGCTTCCCATGACTCGAGCATTTTTTCCAACCGGTCGGACGCGCCCATGCCAAGCATGCCGGTGAGCGAAAGTTGGAGCAGATGATCGTCGACCTGTGTTCCCACAAGAGACTCAAGATCGTGGGTCAAACGTTCGAGATCGTCATCATCGCTGAAATGGAAGGCATGCTTTCGCCATATCAATTTTCCAGTGGGGACTTTCTCCACCTGCGGAGGTTCGCCGCGGGACACGGTGACGTGAAGCACGTGCCCTGGATCGTTGCTCTCGCCCTTGGGAAAGCGATCGATTTCCGGGGTCCCTGAATACCAGGCTTGGGGGAGAACCTGCTGGGTTCCATGCCAATCCCCGAGGGCCACATAGTCCATTTCATCCAGTGGAAGCGATGATAGATCGATCCAATTGGCGGGAGCCGATTCATCTTCATCGGCAGGCAAGCTGCCAAATCCCTGAATGGTTCCATGGGCGAGGACGATGCGGGGCAAATCCGCAGGAAGCTCGGGATCATCAAGGGCGGACCGCACCCAGGCGATGGGATTGCCAGATTCATGGCGACGCAGCAGAGGTGCGGGAAAAAGTATGGCCGAATCGAGCACCTTCGGCTTGGCCTCCAGCAGCACCTGCAGATTCGGCGCGAGCTGCCGTTGTTCTCGGAGGAAAAACTCCTGCTCCCACAAGCTGCCCGGTCCGCCATGGTCGTGATTCCCAGGGATGACAAAAACCGGGACCTTCAAGCCTCCGATGGCACCACAAGCCGCAGAAACCGTCGACTTGGTCACATGCGGTGAATCGAACAAATCGCCGGCGACAACTACGAAATCCGGTGAGGTGCGTTCAACAAGCGAAGCCATCCGACGGATCGCCTCGACCCGCTCTTGGCGGAGACGATGACGTTTGGCTTCATCCGCCACCGAGGCGAAGGGCTTTCCCAGCTGCCAATCTGCAGTATGGAGGAAACAGGTGGTCATGGGCCCGGTTAGCCTAAGCATCCTCAGGAAAAGGGCAAACCGAAGGAGGGCCCATCCATCCGACTCCCATGAGGAGCCCATGGGAAGCGGACCCCAACTATCGCGCTCCCATCAGGCATCAAAACTCGCAGTTCCCGGGGGTTCGCGCGAAGGGGATGACATCGCGAATGTTTTGCATCCCGGTCACGAACATGAGGAGACGCTCGAAACCCATCCCAAACCCGGCGTGAGGAACGCTGCCATATTTGCGAGTGTCAACGTACCAGCCATAGTCCTCCAGCGAAAGGGAGTGCCGCTCCATATTGGCCAAGAGGACCTCAAGGCGTTCTTCTCGTTGGCTGCCGCCGACAATCTCCCCAATGCCCGGCACCAGCAAGTCCATGGCAGTGACAGTGCGCTCGTCATCATTGAGTCGCATGTAGAAAGGTTTGATCTCCTTCGGGTAGTTATAAACGGTGACCGGGCGCTTGAAGTGCTCTTCCGTCAGCCACCGTTCATGTTCACTTTGGAGGTTGAGACCATATTCGACCGGATAGTCGAAGGCCTTTCCTGACTTCTGAAGGATCTCGACGGCCTCAGTGTAGGACAGTCGCTCAAATGGATGGGAAGCGACAAACTCCAGGCGCTGGCGAAGCCCTTTGTCGACAAACTTCTCAAAGATCGCGAGGTCTCCATCCTGCTTTTCAAGGGCTTCGACCACGAGGCACTTCACCATGGCTTCGGCGAGATCCATGTCACCCTGCAGGTCGCAGAAAGCCATTTCCGGCTCGATCATCCAGAACTCCGAGGCGTGGCGAGAAGTATGGGAATTCTCGGCACGAAAGGTCGGGCCGAAAGTATAGATATTGCCAAGGGCACAGGCGAAAGTCTCTCCCTCCAGCTGTCCAGAAACCGTGAGGTGCGCCGCTTTTTCGAAGAAATCGTCTTCAAAGCGCTGCTTGGCTCCGCTGGTGGGATCGAGGGTCGTCACGCGAAACATCTCCCCAGCGCCTTCGCAGTCGCTCGCCGTGATGATGGGCGTGTGAATGTAGTGGAAGTCCCGCTCTTGAAAGAAACGATGGACCGCGTAGCTCATCCGGCTGCGAATGCGAAACATGGCACCGTAGAGATTGGTGCGGGGGCGCAGGTGAGCGATCGAGCGGAGAAACTCGGGCGTGTGGCCCTTTTTCTGGAGGGGAAAATCTTCGGGTGCGGTGCCCAGCAGACGGACCTCGGCGGCCTGCATCTCCCAGGCTTGCCCCCCGCCTTGGGAGGCAACCAGCCGCCCCCGAACCGACACGGAAGCGCCCGTGCTCATTTTCGGCAGTTGCTCCGCCCCGGGGGTCCCCTGATCGATGATCACCTGCAGATTCCCGAGGCAGGATCCGTCGTTGAGTTCAAGGAAAGAGAAGGCTTTCGAATCCCTGCGCGTGCGCACCCACCCGGCTGCGTCGATCAACTCGGCGGGCTCGGTGGCGGCAAGCAGGTGGCGAATCAAGGTGCGCATGGGGGATTCCCTAGCAAGGCCACAGCCCCTCGCAAGAGCCGAGCGCGAAAGGATAGGGATTCGACAGAATCCGGGGGGCAGGAGCCGTATGGAGGCCCGCATGAAAGCCACGCTCCCCATTCTTGGCCTGCTCACCGCCCTCGCCCCGGGCTGGGAACCTCCAAAAGATCCGGTCCTGGTCGATCCCTCGGTCTTCGTGGCCCCTGAGGGTCTGGAAGTCACCGTGTGGGCCCGGAGCCCTCAGCTATTCAATCCCACCAATTTGGACATCGATGCCCAAGGACGGATCTGGGTCGCCGAAGGCGTGAACTATCGCAGCCACGCCAACCGACGTCCAGAAGGGGACCGCATCGTGGTTTTGGAAGATACCAACGGCGACGGTCAGGCCGATGCCTCCCATACCTTCGTGCAAGAAAAGGGCTTGGTCGCCCCCCTTGGGGTCGCAGTTTTCGACAATCGGGTGGTGGTCTCCCAACCGCCCGATCTGATCGTCTATACCGACGTGGATCGCGATGCCATCTTCAACCCGGATGTCGACACCAGAGAGGTGCTTTTGACCGGTTTCAATGCCCGCAATCACGACCACTCTTTACACTCGGTCGTCGGCGGACCCGACGGCAAGTGGTACATCAACAACGGCAATTGCGGGTCAGAGTTCACCGACAAATCCGGGAAAACGTTCCGCATCGCCGGGGATTATTTCCGCGATGGTGGCGGTGATTGGTTCGTCGATAACCCCTCGATTGCCGGCAAACCCAGCGATGATGGCAATGTGTGGGTCGGCGGTTTCACCGCCCGCATGAATCCTGATGGTAGCCAGGTGGAGGTCGTCGGCCACGGTTACCGCAATAGCTTCGAAAACTGCGTCAATTCCTTTGGCGAAGTCTTTCAAACCGACAACGACGATCCTCCTGCCTGCCGCACGTCCTACGTGCTCGAAGGAGGCTGCGCAGGCTACTTCACCCCAGAAGGACATTTCTATGGATCGGTCAAACGGCCAGGTCAGGAGCATTGGCGCAACCATTGGCGCCAGGACGATCCCGGCACATTCGACGCGGGGGACGTGTATGGCGGTGGCTCTCCCACCGGAATCGTCTTCTACGAAAATGGTGCCCTTGGCCCAGGACGCCGTGGCACCTTGTTGGCGGGAGAACCGGCTCGCAACGTCATCTTCGGTTACCAGCCGGAGCCCAAGGGAGCCACCTACCAGCTCGATCGCACCGATTGGCTGACCAGCAATACGACGGGAGTTTTCGATGGCGCCGACTTCACCGGTGGAGCCCGTGAGGTGACCCAAGTCGAACACGCCGATGCGCGCTTGTTCCGCCCGTCCGACGTGGCGGTCGGCCCCGATGGGGCCATTTACGTCACCGATTGGTTTGATCCGCGTGTCGGCGGCCACGGCGACATGGACGAATCCTGCTCTGGAGCGATCTACCGCATCGCCCCCAAGAACTTCCAACCGAAGGTCCCAAAGATCGATCTGACCACGCTCGAAGGCGCCATCGCCGCGCTGCGCAGCCCCGCCGTCAATGTCCGCTGGACGGGCTTCGCAGCGCTCCAATCGCGCGGAACCTCCGCCCTCCCCGCCGTGCTGTCCTTGCTTGAAGATCCGAATCCGTGGATTGCCGCACGCGGCATCTGGCTTCTCCCCTATCTGGGCGAGGATGGGATCGCGAAATGCCGCGCCCTCCTGACGTCGGACCAAGTCCGCGAGCGCCTCGTCGCGTTTCGCGCCCTGGACCGCGCCGGCCTCGACATTCTGGAAGCGGCCCGCGGTTTGGCCAGCGACCCATCTCCTGCGGTGCGACGAGACGTCGCCCTCGCCATGCGCGATGTTCCGGCCACCACCAGTGCGCCGATCCTCCTCGACGTTGCGAAAGGTTGGGATGGACTGGACAAGAACTATCTTGAATCCATCGGCTTAGGCGCCACCCACCAGGAAAACCTCATCTGGCCGGTCCTTCGCGATGCCCTCTCGCCCGGGTCCCCTTTGCAATGGACCGATGCCTTTGCTCGACTGACGTGGCGGCTGTGGCCGGAACCGGCGATTGCCGACCTCAAAATCCGGGCTCTTAGCTCCGAACTCACCCAAGAGCAGCGGGAGTTTGCCACCGAAAGCCTCTCCTTCATCCAAGCTCCAGCCGCGGCCGATGCCATGTTTGATTTGGCAAAGGACGACTCGCCCGTCAAAGCCGCGGCCGTTTCGTGGCTCTTCATGCGCGGCACCGGTGCGTGGGACTCGTTCCACCTTCGCGGCCGGCTCAAGGAAACTGGCATCTACGATCCAGATGCGATTGTCCTGAGCGAGAGCATCGTCCCCGGCAAACCCGCCACCACGAAATTCTCTGAAGAAGAGGTCCTCAAGCTCCACGGCGATTCTTCGCGCGGACAAGCTCAGGCGATGCGCTGCACGATGTGCCACCACATCAATGGTGTCGGCCCCCACTATGGCCCAGACCTGCGAGGCTGGGTCGGCCGCCAAGGAGTGGAAACCGCGGTGCATGCCATCGTCGACCCCTCCGCCGACATCGCCCACGGCTTCGACGGAACCGCCATTGAGCTCAAAGACGGCCGCTGGATCGATGGCCGCATTCAATCGGACGGCGACCCAATCGTCTCCACCTCCACGGGCGGCGTCACCCAACTGATTCCACGCGACCGCGTCGCCAGCCGCCACTCCATGGAGCGATCTCTCATGCTCAACGCCGACCAACTCGGACTGACAGCTCAAGATGTGGCCGACATCGTAGCCTGGCTGGGGACCTACCAGTAACGCCTCGCCATGCTCAGTGCAACGCCCCCAAATATTCCTGCGGTGCACCGGGGTTCCCGATCAGGCGGGCTCGATCTTCCCAGCCTTCCTGATCCCCCAGAATTCGGTGCCACATGCGCTCGAGCATGAGCTTTGAGTGGCGCTCCTGAGGTTCGGTTTTTTTCATCGGATCACCCTTGGTCTCCTTTCTCACGTCCCAGCCCGGATCGGGCCGAAGTTGAAGACCGCGGGAATCCCATGTCCGGGATTCGCCCTGCCTTGCATCAATCAGCCACACCCCGGATGGACGATCCCGCGCCACACACCAATCTTGGGTGACCGCTCGGAAAGTTCGCACTTCCGGTCGTTTCGACCACGCCTCCAAGGCCGCTTCCCGGCGGGGGAAAATCGTCCAGAGCATCGGCCGCTCGCCATCCAACAACGACCGGTAGCTGACCCACAGTTCGTCGTCATGCTGGATCACCACCCTCCACAAGAGAATGGAATACGGCGCAGGCACCTCGATCTTCCTCTGCAACGCCACCCCACGCTTTCCCAAATCGGCGAGCGCCGCTTGGGAAACCGAAGACTTGGCCCAGAAACTCAACCCCAAATAGCTCGCGCTGATTCCCAAACAGATGAGCGCAAAACGGCGTCCCTCAGCCTTCTTCCACAGCTTCGGCTCCACGAACCACCATCGGCCTGCCGCCACCAGTAGCGGCAAGCTAAACCAGGGGTCCACCGCCGGCAGATTGGCAAACGACCAAGGATGACGCACCACCGGCCACAAAAACTGCGTGCCTTCCACCGTAAAGCTGTCCAGCAGCACACTCCCTGAGGCGCCGAGAAACACCCACCACCCCGCCCGTGCCGGAGAGATCTTTTTCTTTTTCCAGCGTTTCCCCAATGGCTTCGCCAACGCCCAGGCAATCGCTCCCAAAACCACCACCGAATGAAACACCGCACGCTGGATCCGCAGATCCCACACGGTGTCCAAAAATGGCAGCAAGACGGCATCGAGCGAGGGAATCCAGGCCCACAATATCCCCCAACCCAACGCAGGACGACCGAGCTGCCGACCCGCTATCAATGCTCCCATTGTGGCCCCTAGGGCCGCCTGCGTGATGACATCCACGGCTGCGAATCTCCGCGTCACGCCCTCCACGCCAAGCCGAAAACTCCGCGTCCCACCGGGAACTTGGCACTTCTCACTGCCTCACCCCCCACTTTAGCCTGCAGCCATGCGCACCGCAGTCTATGCCGGTTCCTTTGATCCCCCCACCAACGGCCACCTGTGGATGATCGAACGCGGCCTTGAGCTTTTCGATCGCCTGATCGTTGCCATCGGAGACAATCCGTCGAAATCCTACACCTTCTCCATCGACGAGCGTCTGGCCCTCCTTGACGCCTCCATACCAAGCTGCGAGCGGCTCACCATTGCCCATTTCCACAACCGCTACCTCGTCGACTACGCCCGGGAAATGGATGCTCACTTCATCCTCCGCGGCATCCGCTCTCCCGACGACTACGAATACGAGCGCGTCATGCGCCACATCAATTCCGATCTGGCCCCGGGCATCACCACCACGTTCCTGATGCCCCCCCGCGACATCGCCGAGGTGTCCTCCAGCATGATCAAAGGGCTCATCGGCCCCGAAGGCTGGCAGGAAACGGTTCGGCGCTACGTCCCTGCCGCCGTCTTTGCCGCCCTCGAGGACCAGCTTTCCGGCTGATTTCCCCCTCAGACATCCTTCCCCATCCCGCCATCACGGGCGCGATTCGGGGGTTTTGTGACGCGGTCGTCACACAAACCACGGGGTTTTTGCTGGTTTGCCCCCCTTCTTTGTGACGGTTTCGTCGCACCCATGACCCTTCTTGGCTCCCTTTCCGTCACCTCTACGGTCCTCGGCTTGCTGCAAGTCCTCGGCGCCCTTGGCGTCTTTCTGTATGGCATGAAAGTCATGTCGGAGGCCGTTCAACGGGTCGCCGGCAAGAAAATGCGTCAGGCTCTCGCCGGCATCACGGGCAACCGCTTCAGCGGTCTTTTGACCGGCTTCATGACGACCTCCCTCGTTCAGTCGTCCTCGGCCACCACCGTGCTTGTCGTCTCATTCGTCAATGCCGGCCTGCTCACCCTCATGCAGTCGATCGGCGTCATCATGGGGGCCAATCTCGGCACCACCATCACCGCTTGGATCGTCGCCTTAGTCGGAAAATTCAGCGTTTCCACCATTGCCCTCCCTCTCATCGGCATCGGCCTGCCCTTCGTTTTCATCGGCAAGGACAAGGGCAAAAGCTGGGGAGAGCTGTTCCTCGGCTTTGGCCTCGTCTTCTTTGGCCTCGGTCTCCTCAAGGACTCCGTCCCCGACCTCAAGTCGATGATGAAGGAGGATCCCGCCACCGCTGAAACGATCCGCCAGATCGTCACCTGGATGGGAGGTCGTGGCTTCGTCTCGACGGTTCTCTACCTCCTCGGCGGCATCGTCCTCACACTGATGGTTCAGTCGTCCTCCGCCGCCATGGCCATCACCATCACCTGTGCCATGAATGGCTGGCTCGGCGACCTTCACAATCCGATCGAGGTGTTCCGCAACTCTGCCGCCATCGTCCTCGGCGAAAACATCGGCACCACCGTCACCGCCTGGCTGGCAGCCCTCGGCGCCAATGTTCACGCCAAACGCGCCGCACGAGCTCACTTCACCTTCAACGTCATCGGCGTGGTGTGGATGCTCGTCGCCTTTGTGCCGTTCTCCGCCCTCGTCTGGAACCTCGCCGAGCATCTTCCCGAAAGCATGCGCTCTGCTTCCGATGGATTTCAGACCTCCGAAATCGCGTTCGCCACAGCGATTTTTCACACCTCGTTCAACTTCGTAAATATCTGTCTGCTCATCGGCTTCGTTCCTCACATCGCCCGCTTAGTGGAGTGGTGGGTGCGCGATCATGCGCCCATCAACGACTCACCACGCCTGCAGTACATTTCCCAGGGACTCGTCGACCTCGGAGAGCTCAACATTGCCGAAGCGGAGAACGCGACGCGCCAGATGAACGTCCTCACCTCCCAGATGTTCGACGGTTTCGTCCATCTTCTGAATCAACCGCAGACCGACCTCTCCGCCGAAGTCGCCGCCCTCAAGAAGATGGAAGACGACTGCGACGAGATGCTGCGCGACATCACCTCCTACCTCATCCAGTGCTCGTCCCACGAAATCGGGCCCAGCAATGCCGGCGAAATCACCTCCATGCTGCGAGTCGTCTCCGAATACGAAGAGGCCACCGACCGAATCTACCGGCTCGTCAAAATCGTCCAACGCAAATACGAGAAAGGCCGCCATTTCACCGAGGAACAGCACCGCGAACTCACCGCTCTTTGTTCCCAGGTCCGCGCCATCCTTGATCTCTGCGCGAACGCCCTGTCCGGAGTGACCGGCGAAATGCTCGAAAATGCCAACCGCATCGAGGACCGCATCGACCGCCTCCGCAAACAGCACAACAAGGGCGCGGTCCGCCGCATGCAGGCCGGGGCCGAAGTCCCCACCGAAATGCTCTACACCGAGACCAACAACCATCTCGAAGCGATCGGCAACCACGCCCTGAATATCATCGAAAGCTCCCAACGCAGCGAACAAGCCCTCGCCGCTCGGGCCGACGATTGATCTGCCGCCTCGCCCTCAGGCACGCAACTTCGGCATTGATCCCCAAGGGGGGAATGGTGGCTACTGGTGAAAACCCATGACTACCCTTCTCATCGCACTGGGCTCGCTGGTGCTTTATTGGATCGCCTACCACACCTATGGCCGTTGGTTGGCGCGCCGGGTCTTTCGCCTGGATCCGGATCGCACCCCGCCCTCAATCGAGTTCGAAGATGGTGAGGACTACGTGCCGACGGCCAAAGGGGTGGTGTTCGGCCACCACTTCACTTCGATCGCCGGCACCGGTCCGATCGTCGGTCCTGCCCTAGCGGTGATCTACGGATGGCTGCCCGCGCTGCTCTGGGTACTGTTCGGCTCGATCCTGATTGGGGCGGTGCACGACTTCGGTTCGTTAGTGGTGTCGATGCGCAGTCGCGGCCAAACGGTCGGCGACATCGCAGGCCGGGTTCTCAGTCCGCGGGCACGGATTCTGTTTCTTTCCATCCTGTTCCTCGCATTGACCATCGTCCTGGCCATCTTCGGGTTGGTGATTGCGGCGGTATTCCGGATGTTCCCGGCTTCGATCTTCCCGTGCCTGATTCAGGTTCCCATTGCCGTCGCGATCGGCATGGCGCTGCATCGCCAAGGGCGCTCGATCACTCTGCCTTCGATCGCCGCGCTGGCGATGATGTACCTTACCGTGGCCTGGGGCGACGTGGGAGTTCTGCATGCCTTCAACTCGGCGCTGGCCGGAATGCCGGTGATCGTGTGGGTGGCCGTTCTCCTCATCTATTCCTACGTCGCCTCGGTGCTGCCGGTGTGGCTACTGTTGCAGCCTCGCGACTACATCAATTCGCTTCAGCTGCTCTCCTCCCTGGGCTTGGTGGTGGGCGGCCTGGTCGTCGCCGCGCTGTTCGGGTTTGGGCCAGAAAAACAAGCCCTCGAGATCGTTGCCGAGCCCATCCGGCGAGGGGCAGACGCCCCGGCTGGCGCACCGCCGATGTTCCCGTTCCTTTTCATCACGATTGCCTGCGGCGCCATCTCGGGATTCCATTGCCTCGTTTCCTCCGGCACCTCGTCGAAACAACTGCGTAGTGAGGCCGATGCCCAAATGGTCGGATTCGGATCAATGCTCACCGAGGGGTTTCTCGCCGTGCTCGTGATTCTGGCCTGCGTCGCTGGCCTCGGGCTGGGTGCCCCAAAAATCGTCGACGGCATCGCCACCGACACCCTGTTGACGGGTGCCGATGCCTACCACAATCGCTATGCGTCCTGGAAGGCCTCCGGCGGCCTACCGGCCACTGTGGGGGCTTTTGTCGACGGCTCTGGAAATTTCCTTCAGGCCCTCCACCTTCCCGCGACTTTCGCCACCGCGCTGATGGGCGTGTTTGTGGCGTCATTCGCCGCCACCACCCTCGACTCCGCGTGCCGGCTTCAACGCTATGTCACCCAGGAGCTCGCCAACGCAGTGGGTTGGAAGTTTCTCACCGGAAAACATGCCGCCTCCTTGCTCGCCATCGGGCTCGCGGGCCTCATCGCCGCCGCTCCCGCTCCCGGTGCTCCCTGGGCTTTCGATCAGCTCGGCAAAGGTGGCTTGATGCTCTGGCCACTCTTCGGGGCGACCAACCAACTGCTGGGCGGCATCGCCTTTTTAGTCGTCCTGTTCTGGATGGCGCGCCGAAAGATGCCGCTGGTCTGGGTCGCCGTGCCGGGACTTTTCATGCTCATCCTTCCGGCATCCGCCTTGATCCTTCAGTTGATCTCCGGACCCGAAGCCTGGCTCACGGGTGACTCCCCCAACTATCTCCTCTCCGCCTTTGCTGTGGCCACCTTGGCCCTTGAGATTTGGATCCTCATCGAAGCCTACCGTGCTTGGCCCCAATGGCGCCAAACTCTCGACGTCGACTCCTCTTCGCTCAACCCGACTCCGCCACATCGTCCGTGATCCGATCGGCCTCAATCGCAATCCGGCTGTAGATGGCGTGCACGTCCCTTCGCGTCAGACCGAGGTCCTGCTCCGCATCCTCGAGCGTTGCCAGCAAGTGCTTCACAAACTTCCGCAGGTGCTCCTTGCGGATTCCCTTTCCCGCATGAACCTGGCGAAGCGAGTGCCCAGAATAAAATAACGGACCTCCCAGTGCTTCGCTGAAGAACTCCTTCTGCATCATCCGCAGCCTCTCCATGGGCGCATGCGCAAAAAAAGGCGCCAACTTCGGATCCGCCAATACCCGGGCGTAGAACCGGTCCACCAAAAGCTCGATCCCCTTCTCTCCTCCGATGGCCTGAAACAAATGATCGGGTTTTTCAGTCATGTACCGATTCTTCACCTTTTACCAAAGAAGCGGCTAAGCATCGTTTGCGATTGATCACGCGGCAATTCCCGCAATTTCCGATTGGTCCCCCTCCCTTCCCGCTCCTAGCTTGCCGCCATGCAGCCGACCGTCCCCGTCGAACACTCCGATCCGATCAATGCGAAAATCCTCGCCATCTCTGAGGACCTCGTCTCGGGATTCCATGAGCACCCATTCCATGTGATCGCCGAAGAAAGCGGGGTCGACCTGCCGACCGTGCTGGAACGGATCCGCGCCATGCTGGAAGCCGGCGTCATCCGCCGCGTCCGCCAAACTCTGCTTTCCACCAAGCTCGCCCATGGCGCTCTGGTCGCCTGGCGCGTCCCTGAGGAGAAACTCAATGACGCCTTCGATTTCATGTCGAAGCAAGACCCCTTCTCCGGACACGTCGTGATTCGCTCCACGGACACCGAGGTCTCCGGATCCGGATACCGTCTGTGGACCACCCTCAAAGTCCCCGTCGGCGAGTCCCTCGACGAGCATGCCACCGTTCTCAGCCGTCTTGTCGGTGCTGAGGAATATCTTCTGATGCCCGCCAACGGAGTTTTTGCCTTGGGCGTCGGCCATGTGCGACGCCGCTCGATGGAACCCGGAGAAAAGGCCGAGGAACCCGCCGTCATGATGACCACGGCCACCGTCGATCTCACTCAAGAAGAATGGGACGTCCTGCTCGTTCTCAAAGAAGAACTCGCCGCCGAAGAAATCGTCGCTCAACCCTGGCTTGGACGCGCCGCCCAACTCGGAATGCCAGCCGAAACCTTCTACAAAATTGCCCGCGGCCTGAATGAAAAGAAAGTCATCGGCCGCTTCTCCACCTTCCTCGAACACGTCAAACCCTCCGCAGCTGGCGAACGCGTCACCCGCTTCAATGGCCTGTTCCACTGGGCCGTGCCGAAAGGACGCGAAATCGAGGCCGGCGGCGAAGTAGGACGCCACTACTGCATGACCCATTGCTATTGGCGCGAGGGCGGCCCTCAGTTTGGCGACGTCAACATCATGGGAGTCGTGCACGGCACCGAAAAAGATCGCGTGCTCGCCCACAAGGCCGCCATCGATGCTCACCTCGACTCTGTCGGCATCCCAGTTTCCTACACCAACGTCTTCTGGGGAGGCCGCTCAGAAATCAAACCGTCCGAGATTTCGCCGAAAGTCTACCACGAGTGGCACGCCCAGCATCGTGCCTGACCTCGCATTCAGCTCACCCGCACCGATTCCCCTCCACAGCCCTGCCCATCGGGCAGGGCTGGGTGTTCGGCACTTCCACCGAACGCACTCCCAACCCACTCAAAATCAACACCCATTGAGATAACTCAAAGAGATAGGGAAACGATTCCGAACGAAATCCAATTTTCCCCTGCCTCATCTTTGAGAATCCCACGCCGCTGCGAGGATTCGGCCGATTCGCCCGAGAAAGGTTCACTTCCGGGACATGCGACAATTTCGTCACTCTGTGCTGGTTTGAAGGGTGACGATCGCGCTCTAATCGGACCCCAGCATGCAACGCATTTTGATCGTCGAGGACGAACGCGACATTGCCGATCTCATCGGCTTCAACCTGGAGCGGGCTGGCTACTCGATCCTCAAGGCCCACGACGGGATCCATGGTGCGTCGCTCGCCATCCACGAGCAACCCGACCTCGTCATTCTGGACCTCATGCTTCCCGGAAAAGACGGCTACGCTGTTTTCAAGGAACTCCGCCGCGATGCTCGCACCCGCGACACCCCGGTCATCATGCTCACCGCTCGCGCCCAAACCGAGGACCGCATCCAAGGCCTCGAAGCCGGCGCCGATGACTACCTCACCAAACCCTTTTCTCCCAAAGAGCTTCTCCTCCGAGTACAGGCGATTCTCAAACGCTCCAATGCCGCTCCGGGCGCCGTCACCGTCGAACACGGTCCCTTCCGGTTCAACAAGAACGACCTCAAGTTCTATCTCGACGGAGATCCAGTCGACCTCACCTCCACGGAATTCAAGCTGCTGCTCTTCATGACCGAGCGGCCCGGTACCCCGCAGGACCGCAACGACCTCCTGCGTTCTGTCTGGGGCTATAGCGACGACGTCCACAGTCGCACCCTGGACACCCACATGAAACGTCTGCGCCAGAAGTTGGGCCCCCACGCGGAGATGATTGAAACTGTCAGAGGCGTCGGATACCGTGTTGTCTCGCACTGAACATGTCCGATTTCGTGGTCACGACGGCAATCACCGCGGCCGTGGCCGCCGGTTCTGCCTGCCTCTTCCTCCTGCTGCGCCTCAAACACGCCCAGCGAGAAGCGGGTCGTGCCTTGGACGACTGCCGCTCTCGCAGCCGACAGGATTTGGAACATGCCCACCTCGAACGGGACAAGATCCTCGATGCGCTCTCCGACGCCTTCCTTCTCGTCGATTCCGGTGGCACCGTGCGCATCGCCAATGCTGCCGCCCGTCGCTTCTTCAACGGCAGGGTGCTGGTCCATCGACCCGTCAGCGAGGTGATGCTCGACCGGCGGCTCATCGAAGCCGTGCGGGATTGCCTCATCAACGCCAAGCCGGTCACCGAGCGGATCTCGCTCTACTACGAGCGCACTTCCGATTCCCCCAGCCACGCTCCACGCGGTCAGGTGGTCTGGCATATCGACGCGGCGCCCATCGTCGGGATCCCCGAACAGGAACATTTCACCCGCATCGTGATTCGTGACGTGAGTGCGGAACATCAAACTGACCAGATTCGGAAAGACTTCGTGGCGAATGCGTCTCACGAATTGAGGACACCTCTTGCCATCATCAATGGCTATCTGGAAAACCTGATCGATGACGACCTCGTCGATGACCCTGCCATCACCCGGCGATTTCTCTCGATCATGCGCAAGCACACCGAGCGCATTGCCCGGATCGTCGAGGACATGCTCGTCATTTCCCGACTCGAAAGTGGGGAAGCCGCCGCCCTCAAGGTGGAACCGTTCCGACTCCGCTCCTGCATCCAGGACGTACTTGAACGCCTAGAATCCGTCATCCGCCAGCAGAAAGCAGAAATCCACGTCGAGATGGACGATGAAACTCTGACCATCATCGGCGATCGCTTCTACTGGACTCAGGTCCTTTTCAACCTCATCGAAAACGCCCTCAAACAAAACCCTCGGCCCGGACTCCACGTCCGCGTCGGAGCTCGCCGCGAGCCCACCGGTTTGCTTCTATGGGTCGCAGACGACGGAGTCGGGATCCCAGCTCAGGACCTCCAGCACATCTTCCGGCGCTTCTACCGCGTCGAAAAACACCACTCCCAACAGGAAATCAAAGGCACTGGCTTGGGCCTTTCCATCGTCAAACGCGCGATCGAAGCCCATGGCGGAATGATCGACGTCGCCTCCACCCCTGGAGTGGATACCCGCTTTACCATTCGGATCCCTGCCGAAGAAGAACTCCGCCTCGAAGGAATGCAGGCCGCGGAAATTCAGGAACCCTAGACCAGCTCGACCGCTTTCTCGACGCAGCTTACGCGATGGCGGAATGGCCTCGTCATGAGGTTGGCCTAACACTTCTGGAGCGGAGTGTGCATGCTTTCCCCCCCGAGGTCGCACTCCACCTCGGGATCATGAAGAAGGTAAGGACCACTCAACGTTGGATTCAATTCTTCGACGCCTGTGCGATTGCCTTCGTGATCGCCGCCGCTGCCACCATTGCCTTCATCGTTTTTGCCGCTTTCCGGCATCAGTTCCCCAATCGCCCGGCTCTGGTTCTCGCAGCCTTTCTCCTCGCCGCTATCGTGTCGTGGACGGCATCCAACCTCATCGCATGGATCACCCCCCCGCGGCCTCACTCGGAATCGGAGCCCCCATCCGGCGATCCCTAGGCCCCTCCTCATCCGCCCTCCAAGCGCCCGAAGAGACCTCGTGTATCTTCTTAAGTATCCCTTCTTGATCGTCGAGTTTCTCCGCGTGATTCACCCGCCGACTCCTTCCGGTCTGGAATCTGCTGCGCCGATACCTGCTGAACGCAGAACCCACCCTCTGGCCCCCACGGCACCCTCAAAGCGTGCCTGCATCTGATTCAGCATCTGAAAGTTCCATATTTCACCTCCTAGTTCCACTTTGCGGAGATGGACGAATGCGACATCCCCGCTCCACCACCCTCATGTCACCCATCCTTTCCCCCGCACCCTCCCTCGGCGCCAACCCCTCCTCCGAAAAAAGGCGGAGAACGCTTTTTTGCGCCCTCACCATGGCGGCGTTAGACCCCGCCGTGCTTTGTGATGCCGAACGTTGCGTGACCGAGGGCCTCTTTGAAGATGCATGGGTCATCTTGGAAAACCTTCCCCCAGAGACGACCTCGTCCATGGAGGCCGACCGCCTGAGGCTTCGCTGCTGCTCGGAATTGGAAGCGTGGAAAGCCGGGATCGAGATCGCTTCCACCTTCGCCACCCACGCGGACCCCATCGAGCGCGAAGCGGCAGCAGAGTTCTTCATCGCTTTGGCCAACTTCCTCAATTCCGGCGGACAGGCCTGATCATCCGATTCCGACCCCACGATCGGCATCGCTCCGGCTCATCGAGCGGCTCCACGGAGACATTGAAGTGGTCCCCCTTGGGGAGGAACCTGGATGCGGCGAGTGGAGCGAGGCACGAGCGCAACGGAGACACTCCGCATTACCCCGCGCACGTCACAAGACCCCGCAGGACAAGCAGCACCCGTGACGGCACTCCAGCGGCATGTTTACCGGCGCGGAGCCTGGCTTCGTGGAGCGGATCTTTCATCGCCGGGGTCCGGGGAGACGCCCTTCAATTTTCATTACTTGAAAGTGCTCTCATCAGCTTAATAGCCCTCTCCCTCTCAGCCTCAAATCCTACATCCGCATGATGATAATTTGAATATCCAGCAAAAGCCGTTCTCAATCCATCCTTCGATAGGTCGAACTCCATAAATCCCACTGGCCTTGCCCCAATTTTATGGGACGCACTAATGTAACACTCACTCAAAATTGCACTCCCAACATCAGCTGAAGAGGATTGCGCCCTTCGTATCAATTTTTCTGTGAACTCACCTTCCTCATCCCCACTCAACAATCCAGCTCGAATCGACGAGTTCACAACCGCCGCCTCGACGAGAATGAAATCATGAAAAAACATTCCCGCCACCAGCGCACAGATCACGCTCAGAAGAAATATTCGAGCCTTCATTTCACACTTATAGTTCCATAAACACTTACCTGTGAGCCCATCGGTCGGTCAGGCCAATATGGAACGGAAACCAGCCACGAAGAAGAAACAGCAGCCGCCATTCTATTGTAGGTTCCGATTCGACCGTCGCTCGACCCGTTGTAACAGGTAACACAACCGAGCGATACGGATCCCAGATGAAGCCTAAAATTGCCACGTCCAAACGCTCCGCCTGCCATCGTATTGTGAGAAATTAAGTATTTCAGCCCCTTACCCCAACCCATCCACATTTTATAGCCATCGATCTGCTGATCTTTAGCATACAAAGCAATCCAAGTGCCTACGCCTGGCCCCCTTCGTCCTGGGGTTGGGTCGGGGACTAGATCGTAGTCACCTAGAGGAACCGCAGTGCCATTTTTCTCGAAGTCTGATTGCGAAAGATATTCGCCACCTGTGTCGGCGACAATCGAAAACTCACTAGATTTCCCGTCATGGAAAACTCGGATTTTGAGTTCAGCTTTTGCCGAATCGTAAGAACCCTCCACATCAAATATTCGTTTCAATGCGGCACCCTCCGCATTGAGCAAGTGCTGGAACGCCGCCGTGTAGGCTCCGTTTGCGAACTTTCCTCCGCCCACCACGGACGCCGTTCCTCCCAAGGCACCTGCGACAGCCGTTCGACCGACCACGCCAATCTCTGAGCCGATCGTCCCATCCGCTGCGGTCACATCAGCGATGCCAGGAACCCAACTTGACGCGGATCCCGCGGCTCCACCGAGAACCCCGTCTTGAAATCGGCCCCCCATTGCTTCCTGACTGAGGCCTCCAATGATCCCATGTCCCGCCACGTGCGCCGCTTTTAGCGCCGTTTGAGTTCCAAGTCCAGACGCCGATGTGGCCGCTTCTTGCAGAGGATGCAGCCAGCCCGCCGTCAGCGTCGCCGACACGAACCCGACAGCAACCCCTCGAAGGATGTCGCTCGTTGAAGCCCCCGCGGAAAGCTGGCTCGCAATGCTGTAGCCGGTCAGGGCCACGCTCGATAAACCCATGGCTAACGCGGTTCCAGCCGCCAGGCCTCCGATCCATGCGCCAAAGGCGAGGAAAGTTCCTGGTGCAGCGATGCCGATGACGGCTGCCCCTAACGCCCCCATTTCCTTGTTTAATAAAACATATGGCAGGGTCCGAAGGACGTTCCAGCATGCACCGTGAACATCCCGCCCGAAACCGCCCGTGCCCAAGGCCATCATGGGATCAAGGGAGCCGCCCACGGCGTGAAAGGAGGGCGACCGAAGCTCGATCTCACCGACGAAGCGCTCGCCGAACCCCGCCGCAAACAGCGCGAAGCCTACCGACGCCGCAAGGGCATCCAGGCCCGCGAGGCGAGTCAAAGCCGACCGGCTGGGCGGCAAAACACATCGCCATCTGGGGCAAGCCGCCGGGCGAGCCGCTCACCAGCGAGGAGTTCGCCGAGCGGGAGCCGATGTGGAGTGCCTGGGTCACCGGACGGGCGGGCGGCTGATCGACGCCGCAGCAAAAGGGCGCGAGGCTGTGAGTCCGCCTGCTCTCACTGTCGCCCGAAGCGCCTCCCCTCGAAGCACAGCTGCGGGTGGTGGGGCGGTTGGCCGGGGGCGCGGTGTGGAGTGAGAGACGCAACGCAATGTTAAAGTGCGAGGACTGACCCCTTCGCCATGTTAAAGTGCGAGGACTGACCCCTTCGCCAAGACCCCGCAGGACAAGCTGCCAACGTGACTGCACGCCAGCGGCATGTTGGGAGGTGCGGAGCCTGACTTCGTGGGGCGGAGTATTTCGAGGCGGGGTCCGGAGGGACTTCGCCTACATCAATCCCCGCCGCCTTAATTCGGCAACGACCTTGTCGTACCATTCCCTTTGTTCTTTTTCCTTCCCCAGCACGCGAATCGATCGATCGCCAAGCTGTTGGATGGACTCAGCGAGCGTTTGCCCCGCGTTTTTCTTGTCACCATCCGGTGTCATCAGGTGGTGCCGTTTCGACAAGTCCGCGCCCAATTCCATTAGCAGAAACACGATATCGTATTGCGTGTCATTCTTCGCCGCCATGATAGGTGTGAACCCGGCCTTATCTTGCCGATCAATGTCCGCGCCTCCCTTTGCCAAGATTTCGACGTTCTCAGAGCGTCGGTTGCGAATGGCTGTAAAAATAATCGTTTTCCCCGGAAGAAGATCTGGCGCATTCGGATTCCCACCGTGTTGCAAGGCCAATCTCAAATAGTCCGGGTCTTCGGAGAGCGCCGCGAACTGCATGACCGACTGCCCGTCATTGTTCCATGCGACTTTCTTCGTCTGAAAATTCGGATTAGCTCCCTTTTCAAGCAATCTCTTGAAGCTTTCCTTTTGCTGCTTCGAAAACGCCCAGGCGAGAGGGGTCATCTCTTCCCGACCAATCCCATTAGCGTCAGCCCCCTTCGCTAGCGCAGCGTCGATCCCGCGGATGTCGTTTCTCGCGGTCGCTTGTGCCAGCTCCACCTGTACAGGATTCTCGAAATAATTTTCAGCCTTCATGCCCTTCAATGAGATCGAAGCGGATTGCTGCGAGCTACACGCCAGAATGGCGCTTGCCCAAACTGCTACGAGTAGCAAATCAAATTTCATTGGATCTAACGTTGGGTGAACTGCCTGATGAAGTGCCTGTTTATTGGCCCCCCGGTTCCTGAGAAAGGAACGCGGGACCCCGCTGCATTCGGCAACGGACTGAAATCTTGACCCACGCTCAATATATCCCCTCGAATGAAGTTCGCTGTAATCAACCCTGGGCTTCCACGATAAGTTCCGCTCACCCCAGCAGAATTGAAAGTGATCGCGCACCCTCCAGTCGCACCAGCGGCCGCGCTTGCAAGCCCGCCGCCCAAAGAGTGACCTACGAACGTCACATTTCCGCCGGTCCTCTGGTATACTTCCGCGGCCAGCAAAACCGCTTGCTCGTATTGGCTGGTTCTAAACCCAAACGCTTGGAGCACATTCGCCTTCCAGTCCCCAAGTGAAAAGAAGTTGGTTCCTCGGAAAGCTAACACGTAGCCGCCTTTTGCGTCGCCATAAAGCGCAGCACCAAAGCCATCAACGTTATCCTGATACCCTATCCCGAGCTCCGAGAGAGCCCCTCCATCTCGGGTGGTATACGCAGATTCCGAATATCGAGCAGCTTCGGCATCGAACGAGTTTTCGCTTCGTCTGGAGAACGACCCTCCCTCGCTGAGCAAATGCTGGAACGCCGCCGTGTAAGCGCCGTTTGCGAACTTTCCTCCGCCCACCACGGACGCCGTTCCTCCCAAGGCACCTGCGACGGCCGTTCGACCGACCACGCCAATCTCTGAGCCGATCGTACCATCCGCTGCGGTCACATCAGCGATGCCAGGAACCCAACTTGACGCGGCTCCCGCGGCTCCACCGAGAACCCCGTCTTGAAATCGGCCCCCCATTGCTTCCTGACTGAGGCCTCCAATGATCCCATGTCCCGCCACGTGCGCCGCTTTTAGCGCCGTTTGAGTTCCAAGTCCAGACGCCGATGTGGCCGCTTCTTGCAGAGGATGCAGCCAGCCCGCCGTCAGCGTCGCCGACACGAACCCGACAGCAACCCCTCGAAGGATGTCGCTCGTTGAAGCCCCCGCGGAAAGCTGGCTCGCAATGCTGTAGCCGGTCAGGGCCACGCTCGATAAACCCATGGCCAACGCGGTTCCAGCCGCCATGCCTCCGATCCATGCGCCAAAGGCGAGGAAAGTTCCTGGTGCAGCGATGCCGATGACGGCTGCCCCTAGCGCCCCTAGGAGCCCGCCAGTAAAGTAACCGGTCGCAACAAAAGCACCATAGGCCGTGAGAACGTTGGCAATCGCTGTCACGGCCCAGACCACAGCCGCAATGATGAGATCGATGAAATGGCCCGTGCTGTCCGTATGACTCAACGGATTGTTCAGCACGTAGCTGTAACGATTGAAATTCTGGCTGAATTCGGGAACTTGAACGTAGGGATCGGGGCTGAGGAAGCGGCCTAGTTCAGGGTCGTAGATGCGGCCGTTCATATGAACGAGGCCGAAATCATCGAGCATTTCGTGGCCCGTGAAACCCCGATTGACATCCGCAGCACTGGTGCTTTGGGAGCCATTCCAAGTCGTTCTGAGATCCTGCCAGGTGGCACCGTGCCGGCGTTCGCCCCAAGCGTCAAAAGATTGCCTCTCGCCGCTCGGTTCCGTCGTGGCGGTTTTCCAGGAATGGGTTGAGGGATTCCAGTCAGCCCGAATGATGGTATCGGTGCTCCCCACGTGATCGGTGAGTACGACGGCGAGTCGGGTCATCGATGAACTCGACTCCTCATAGGTGAGCAAGGCGGAACCGAATCGGTGGCGATGGAGCGTTTTGAAAACTCCCATCCCAGGTTCTCCCGGGGTATCCGTACTCCATGCTTCCTCCTCATAGTTGCCGAGGTAGCGTGTATCGACGACGGCCTCTTCATTGCTGGAAAAGGTGCGCGTGAGGAGCTGGCGTGTACGCTGACCTGAAGCATCAAACTCAAACGTCGCCCGGGTGGTCGAAGGAAAGAACTTCGTCCATGGAGCGATGCCGGCAATGGCGGGTGCGAGGTCGCCGGTCGCACTGAAAGTAAGAATGGCGGGTGCCGAGGTCTTGGTAACGCTCTGGAGTTGGTCAAAGGAGGTCCACTGAAGGGCGGTTTGGCCCTCAAGTGTGCCGCTGTAGGTCATCTGAGTAACACGGCCCGCCGAATCGTAGGTGTGACTGCGAGTTCGGCCTTTGAGGTGCGCCGTGGTGACCCGGTAGGCCTGGTAGGAATGAGTGGGGGTTGCGCTGCTGCCAAGGGTCTCGTCCCCTTTCCGGGTGAGATTGCCACGTGGGTCGTACCCATAGGTGCGCGTGGCGGTGGCTCCCCCAGTCGTGAGATGGGAAGCGGTGAGGCGGTCGAGATTGTCGTAAGCAAAGGTTTCGCTTTTCCCATCGCGCAGGTCTTTGCGTTGGGTGAGGTTGCCGTGGATGTCCCAGGTGTAGATGTGGTGCTGGAGATCTTTACCGAGACCGTGGGTGTGAACTTCAAGGAGGTGTCCGTTGTCGGGGTGAGTCCAAGTTTCACGGATCACTCCATGGGCCAGCTGCTCAGTCGTGTGGAGGCGCCCTCCATCGAGTTGGACGTTGGGAGCGAGAGCAAGGAGAGTGCGCTGGGACCCGGTGGAGGGAGTGTAGAGAAGTTCACTACGCAGGGGAAAGGAGCCATAGACCGGGTCGTAAGTCTGACCGACCACAGCACCTCCCGCATCGGTGGTGAGGTGGGGTAGGCCGAGTGCGGTGTAGGAGGTAGCGACAGTGCGGAAAGACTCTCCTGATTTCTGTCGAATCCGGGAACGAGTCGTAAGCCCGTAGTCATGATCTTGGGAGCCATATGTGAAGGCTTCGTAGTAGCCGGAAGGTCCCGTGATGACGGCGAGCTTGCCACGGTTGGGACTGACGGACCGATAGAAATACTGGAAGACTCCTTCGGGGCGAGTCACTCGAGAGATGCGTCCAAGGCTATCATAGACAGTGCTCGTCGTTTGCCCCAGAGGATTTCTTTGGGTCAGGACCTCACCAAAGCCATTGTAGGTGCCATGGCGAGTACCAGCACTGAGATCGGACACCTGGGTTTTATTTCCAAATTGATCGTAGGTGTTCGTAAGCTGCGTCTGTCCGTTGATGCGAACCGAGAGAAGACGGTTTTCAACATCGTGAAGAAACTCCGTCGTCAGTCCGGAGGCATCCGTGGTCTGCCGTAGCCTCCCGTGCTGGTCCTCCCAGCGAGTTGAGGTCACCCCTTTGGGGTTGCGCGCGACCATGATCACCAGCGGATCGTTTGCGGTGCCGCCGCGACTCACTGAGAGCAATCCGCTTCGAGCCCCATCGGGGGCTTGCGTTGCGATTCTCCGATCAAGGAAATCATAGAGATAGCGGGTGGCACTGATGTGCTCCACTCCTCCCTCGGGTCGGATCCGCAGCGGCTGGGATTCTTCGGTCACGCGACCACGGCCGTCGAAAAGACGGTAGGTGAATCGGAATTCGAAGGCGAGCGGTTCCGCGGACACCATCACGGTCCCGCGGGTGGCAACTTCGCGACCTAAAGAATCAAACCAAACGATGGCCGGCGGTTTGCCCGATTCCTCCGCCATGCGGGCCCATTGGACATCCATATGGCAGGCTTCGAGTTTTTCCCGAATCGCCCCTGGCAGGTCCGCATTGGTGGCAAAACGGGTAATCTCTGCGGAACGCGTGCCGTTGGGATGATGGGTTGCGATCTGAGTACCAAATCCATCGTAGGTGAAAGTCGTGGTCCGCCCATCCATGTCCGTCGTCGCCAACAGGAGTGCCTGAGCCGGCGAGTAGTGATGGGATAGGGTCCCGAGCGGAGTGGTCTCGGAAATGACGAAGCGCCCATTGGGATCATAAGCCACCTCACTCCATCGACTCTGGCCACTGGCCGTCACCGTCGTCCGGATCACGTTGCCGAAGAGATCGTGGGTGTAGGTGGTGGTGGTCGAGAGCGGGTGCCCCGGCTCGACCACCTCTGAGGTTAGCAAACCTGCCGTGTTGTAGGCGAAAGCGCTGGTTTTGCTGCGGGTTCCTGAAGCACTCGATTGGATGACCGTGGTGCTTTTTAGACGCCCGAGAATCCACTGCCCTCCAGTATCGGCATGCTCGTACTCACTGCGGGTGCTTGTCGCCGAACCATCCAAAGAGGTGACAAGCGAGCTCTCCACAAAGCCGTAGGCATCCACCGAATTCTGGATGGTGGTGACCTGAGATAGCAAAGTGCCGGCATCATCCATATCGAACTTCTGGGAGACCGAGCTGAGTTGGAAGGGACGACGGATTGCCACCGGCCCCGTTTCGTTGGAAGCGGCGCCCCCCACCCGTTCCGCATAGGCATTCACCTCCCGGCCCACCAATTTCACACCTGACGAGACCCCGACAAAGGGACTTGGCCAGGCCCAGGCGGTGAATTCGTCAAAATCAGAGGGAACCACTGCAAAGGTTTCGACCGTTTCAGGACTACCTGCGAAAGGAAACTCCTGCCGGAATCGAGTCCGAGTGAAACCCCGGCACGCCGGCTGATCCTCCTGCCCCGCCACGGCATATTCGTCGAAAACCTCGATCCATCCGAAGCCAAGCGAAGTCTGATGAATGCGGTCAAAACGAAGATCCCCGTAATGCCGCCGTGCACCCTTGATTCCTCCCTGCCCATCGGGCTCCAGCAAGCGCGTAACCACGTAGCCTCCCGCATTCAGTGCGATCTGACCCTCCTGCAAGGCTCCATCGAATGCCGCATCATGAGGAGCGTAGCCGGGCCGGTTCGTGCCATACAAAGGCGTGGGATCATTGAGTCGTGTATATTCGATCCCGAGGTGTTTGCCGAAGCCATCCGTCACTCCCTCGATCAGTTCCGGCCCACGGAGGTTGATGAACACTCGTGGGGACGAAGTGTGGAGCGCAGCCACGAAATCCACGATACCATCGCCATTGACCTCCATGAATCGCCCCGAAGGAACCCCGTAGTATTCCGCCGACGTGCTTGCATAGATCGGCAAGGGAGCACCGACCGCACGCAGATTGACGGTGGAGCCACTGGAAGCGAGCCCAGCCACACTCTGACCCGTGGCCCAGAAGGGTTCGTTCTTCACATTCCACCACCCACTTCCGGTATTCAAATAGGCGGTATTGCTTGAGAAGCCGGGAAAGGTCAAATCGGCCAAGCCATCGGCGTTCAAATCATAGAACTGCCCGAACGCGTAGTCCTTCTCATATTTGTCCGTCCAGGTGAATGAGCCCGGGATTCCCCAAGGTCCGTCTTTGGATGATCCAACATGGTCCCAACCCACTCCAGTGGCCAGATAGACATTCGTCGGAGCATTGTAGTTTTGGTGCGACCAATCGTTGATCACATCCATCATGCCGTCGCCATTCAAGTCGAGCATCCGCGTGCCCAGATCGCTTTCATCCCAGTGCGAGTAGTTGAAAGGGAAACACAATTCTCTGCGCGGATCCCGGGCCAGCACCTCCTCCCAACCCTCGCCCGTATTCAGGAAAAGCTCCTTCCCCGATCCATACACCGCATCCACAAGATCCACGAGGCCATCGGCATTCACATCCAGAAACCGCGGCGACGATCGCTTTTCGGTGACTTGCTTGGGCAAATCATAGGCTTCTGCACGAACCCACCCCTCACCACGGTGATGACGATTGAGCCAGACGACGGATTTCCGGCCAGCCGCGGGTTTGATCACCGTGCCAGTCGCGGGCTCAAGCATTCTCCCATAGTCCGTATCTGTCGCCGAGAAATCCACAAACCCATCCCCATCCAGATCGATGAAACGGAAGTCCTTGAATCGCCCATACGACACCAGGTTGTCCGACCGAAAAGGGAGCTGCCAACTTGGGTTCACCTCCCAGGAGGCTCCGTCCCAATTCGCGAATCCATGATCATTGAACCACCTTCCATTGGCTCGGGTGATGTGCAGCGGAACCGCGAGTTCCGCCCGACCATCCCCATCGAGATCTGTCGGCCTCGCCATCCAACCTGCCCGCAGCGCCGTCGAGTCATCATAGGCATTGCGGATATCCGTCAGCACCGGAATCTCCTCCGGCGGGGATGGAAGGAAGTGAAACCCGTCCGATCCCCCCGTGAGCACCATTCCATGCCTCTTCAGTAGATATTCTGGATTCGTTCCATCTGCGTCGTAGTACAATTGGTGGATCCATTCCGCGCCCCCGTCCGCATCCAGATCGGTCTGCAGAAAGCCCACATCCGCTCCCGCGGTCGTCCCCATCATCTGCGGGAGTTCGATTCCAACTTTAAAGTCCAGCGCCTGAGCTTCGGCCTCATGCCCCGCTTCGAAGACCCGAATATTTCGGAACTCCGACATCCCTGCCCCGTCGCTCAAATCCACGTCGTCATTCACCAGCACCAACTGGTGCGCCGTGTAGGCCCCCGTCGTTGCACCTGGTGAAAAGCTGATCGATTTCCAACTTCCGACGTCTCCGGTTCCATACACTGCCTGAGACTGGAGAACCGGCTTCGGCCCCGTCCCGGAACCCACAATCCGGTTCAATCGTGTCGGATTCGAAGCCTCTGTGTTCTCGTCGAGACCGATCATCGCGTGGCTCGGAAGAACTTCCGATCGGTATTCCAACACGATCCGCGTGGCGTCGGTGACCGCATACTCAAATGGAATCGCCCGCCACGCACATCCCGACAATCGCAGTTCCGAGGCATCGTCATCATCCACCGCCAGGAACCCATACATCTGCTTCCTGGAGTCCAAACCACTCGCATATTCACTGACACTCCCATTTGAGACCTCTCGCCATTTCTCATCCTGATGCCCCACCGTCCTCCACTGAAACGTCGTGGCCGGTATCCTCATTCCCCCCACCACCTTTTCCACCGCTACCAGGAGCGAGCGTCCCGTCTGCTCACTTGCCTCATAGTGCAGATCATAACGATGATTCTCGAATCCGCCGGTCGCCACGACCACGGACTTCAACCGGCAATCAAAACTTTGCCGAATGCCTGCTGTATAGAAGGTCCGCACATCCGGGCGCGATTCGAACTCAAACCGCACCGATGCATAGGGACTCCGGTCTCCTGACCCCGCCACTCCTCGGTGTCCGGTGAAATCGACACGATTCACCCTCTGGTTGATGACCTCCCCTGCGGCCGACTCGTCCCGCGCATAACTCACCGCATAGTAATTTCCCAGGGTATCCGAAACATCATTCACGGACCAAGACAAGACTCCCTTCTCCCCCTCCACCCGGGCATCCTCAGTTTTCCCCAACTCCAGTACCAATCCCGTCTTTGTCTGGATCTGCCACCACTCTGGCCCTCCCCCCCGTTGGCCCATTGCCACGATCCGCGCAAAGGAATCCACCTCTGTCCGGTATTCCGAACCCGCCGCACCATAGACACCGTCGACACACACCAGCCTCTCCCCATTGAAAAAGAATCGGTCATTTTCATCGAAATCCACGCCATCCACCAAACCATCCTTCGCCATCGTCGCCGCGCCTCGGGTGATCTGCTGGAATCCGGTCATCGACCACCCCAGCCCCGCCATGCCATTCATTCCATTGCTCGAATAGTCCAAGGACAACTTCGGCTCCATGCCCGCCGTCCCCTTGGGCACATCAATCGGAATCGAGTAAGCTGCCGAGCCATCTCCTGCCACCGTCAGCGCCCCTTTCAAGGCACCCACTGGCTGATGTCCCCCCAGAATGGTCAAGGGAGGGACGACTCCCGGTGCCGGAGCCCGCAACCAACCCCGCACGGTCGTACCCTGCGCCCCACTCTCAGGCCACAACGACTCC
This sequence comes from Haloferula luteola, assembly GCF_014201715.1. Classification (GTDB taxonomy): domain Bacteria; phylum Verrucomicrobiota; class Verrucomicrobiia; order Verrucomicrobiales; family Akkermansiaceae; genus Haloferula; species Haloferula luteola. The sequence goes on along the minus strand of NZ_JACHFD010000009.1, from coordinate 173,323 downwards.
AGATACTCATCCAGCCAGGACTTCGCTGCCCCCGGCCGCAGCTCATCCCGATCGTACACCAAGGGATTCGAGCCATGTGCGACCTCCCAATCATCCGCTAAGCCGTCTTGATCTGCGTCCGCATAGAGCATGTTTTCCCCATCCACCGAAACATCGTCCACCAGCAGGTCACCGCTCTCACTCCCGTAAAAGTCCAGAGCTTGGAGAATCGCTCCCCGACCCTCAAACCCCAAGTTCACTGCCACCAACTTTCCATCCATAAACAGATCCCACACCCGCCGGTTCAGATCCTGCCGCAAGGTCACCCGCACATACTCGAATGCCACCTGTGTCTCTGGATCGTAGGCAAATCGCGGCCCGGCGACCCACCATTCCTCCGCATCGGTCGAATCGTCATTTCCGTGATACACCCACACCTCACCCAGCCCTGGCTCATCCGATGCCTGAAATGCCAACTGACTGCCATTGCTGTGGAAATTGGCCAAGCTCCCCCCTGGGTTGGCTACTGGCCGGATCTTAAAATCGATGAACGCGACCGATTCTTCCCCACTCCAATCGATCACCCGACGAAGGTGGGTTCCTTGAAATCCGTCGTCCTGCCGCAATTGGACGGCCTGGCCGCTGCCTCCCACGCCGTCTGGAACCACCGTAGCCTCTCCAGAAACCAGATCCCACCCCGTCATCCGGCCGGATTCAAAATGATGCCGAGCATCCACCACCTCTAAAAGATGATACTCGGGTTCTTCAAAATCGATCGGCTCCAGATAAGCCAACACCTGCGTCCCCAGCAAAGCCATCCATGCCACACTTGCACCCGCAATTTTTAACACGCTGACCATAAACGAACGCCTAATCGGACACCCACCCATTCCTAAACTTCTTTTTTTCAAGGACTCCTGTTTTTATTTTAATTTTCTTAAAGACCTTCTCTTCTTTCATTAGATTTCCGTAGTTTTGACATCTCATTTCTTTTCCTGGGAATTCAATCGTCCACTTTTTTGAACTCCTTAGTTTTCCTAACCAAATCACAAATAATGACCTGCGAAGACTGCCCCGTCATCATCTCACCTTGGAGGCCCTTTACTCCTTGGTCCCCTTGAGAGTCGAGAGGTGAGCCCCATCGGTTCTTAAGCCCACCCTGTGAGCCCACCCTGAAAAGCCGCCCCTTGATGGGATGAACCTCCCCTCTATTCCCCCCACCAATAGGGAGTTGCGCATCTTCGAACCCTGCGGCTAGGTTTCATGATCCCCATGGAGAACCCAGAACCTCCATGGAAATCAGGGGAACCCATTCTCTTGACGGATCGCTGGCGCCTTACGAGCGCGGGCTTCCACCCCGCACATCTCAGAAAACCCATATGCCTTCCTCTCCCAACCCATTCTCTTCGCCTTCCAGAGGAAACGTTTCCTCAATCTTCTTGAAGCCTCGCCTCGCAGTAGGTGTGAGAGTCGGGTTCAGCCTCACGCTCGCAGCCTCAGCTCAGCTTCCGTCGGGCAATTGGCAGTATGCATGGGGCGATGACTTTTCAGGAAAATCGGTCGATGCTACCAAGTGGAATGTCGCCTCTCCCGGCTGGACCATGCCCAATAGCCTTTCATCGGCCGCAGCCGAGAAAGTTCGTATGGTCGATGGACAACTGATCCTTGATGCCACCCGGACCAGCACCAGCGGCACCGCTCAGTTTTCGTCGGGATCCGTCTCCACCTATGGGCTCAAGAACTTCAATGGCGGCTATCTCGAGGCACGCATCTGGCTCCCCGACACACCCGGTTCCTGGCCTGCATTCTGGGGTCTGTATGACGGGTGGCCGCCGGAAATGGACATCATGGAGTATCCGATCGATACGGCTGCCGGCAGCGGATATGCACAGGACGAATACCATACGGCATTTCACTACACCAATAGTAGCGGGTCCGCTGCAGCTGGAGCCGGAAAGGTCAATCCATCCTCTGCGGGGGATCTTGGGGGTGCCTGGCACCATTTCGGTGCCCACTGGGTGGAAGACAGCTCGGTTACATTCTACTTCGACGGTCAGGCCGTCAGCTCGTTCAACAGTGCTGCGGACGTCGCCGAAATGGTGTCGATGTACCTGATCCTCGACTACGCGGTCGGCGGATGGCCGGGAACCCCTAGCACCACCGAATGGCCTTTAGGTTTCTCCGATCAGACCCGAGTGGACTGGGTCCGCGTGTGGCAGGCAGCCAATTCAAAGACCAGCAACTGGGCCGCTACCGGCACGGACAGCTATCAATTGTGGGACAGCGCCGCCAACTGGACCCAAGGAATTCCCAACTTGGGCGGGGTGACATCATCATTTGGCACGGTTCCCGGAGCCGCAGAGCACCGAATCGATTGGAGCGGGAGCCGCTCGCTGAGCGTGATTCAACTCGATGGCACCACGCGATATCGTTTCGGCTGGCCCAATGATCGCTTGATTTTGGGATTCGGGGACGGTGGAGCCATTCAGCCCGCCATCACGGTTGCCGCCACCACCACCCAATCCCATCAGGTGGATGGAGTGCTCGAATGGTCCGGAGATCTTACCCTCTTCAATGCCTCCACCCAGCCGCTCGTGATTGCCGGTCAGGCTCTCGGAGGAAATGGAATCACGATCAACGGCAGCAGCCTCAACAACGCCGTCGACGACAGCACCGGCCTGGTCATCTTTGAAGGAGCCAACACCTTTAGCGGCACGACCACTCTTGATTCCGGAACGGCGGGAAATGCTGTGGCCCGTGCTCGTGGTGATCACTCCTTAGGATATGGCCAGGTCGTCATCGGTCCCGTGGGCAACAACACCACTGCCCGCCTGGAGCTCGAAAATGACTGCCTGCTTCCCAACCCTCTTATCCTTGGAGGCCGCCCAACTTCTAACCCTTCTGTTGGCATTCGAAATCAAAGTGGCACCAACACCCTCTCGGGGACTTTGACCGGCCAGTTCGGAGGCTCCGAATTCCGTCTGGAATCCACCGCTGGTGAACTCCGCATGCACGGAGATCCAGCCGTCACTTTCACCGCCACTGGGACTCGCCATTTGATTCTTCAAGGCAGCGGGGATGGACTCATGGGAGGAGGCCTCGAAAATGGCAGTGCCACCACCGTGAATCTCCTCAAATCCGGAAGCGGCCGCTGGACCCTCGCGGGAGATTGCCAATTCACGGGAACGACCACAGTCGACGAAGGCACGCTCGTGGTTGAGGGCCAAACCGGAAGTGGCGCGACTCAGCTCGCCACGGGAACCACCCTCGCGGGAGGAGGAACTGTGCAGGGATCTCTCCAAGCCTCGCCTGGTTCCACCATTCGAGTGGGAGCGATCGGATTCGCACCCGCCTTCGAAACCATCGATGATTTCAACAGCTACCCCACTGGCGACATTGGGGCGGTGCCGAACTCAACGGGCGATGTGTGGACCGGCGTCTTCAATGGAACCGCCAACGCCGATATCGTCAGCGAATCCGGCAACCTCTCCCTTGCCGTCCAAGGCACCAACGCGGCCAATGGATGGCGGGGGGCCGTCAGCGACCTGAAGAACGCCCACTCTCGCGACTTCAGTCTCGCGGATGGGAAAACCGGTACCTACTTCTTCCGGGTCAAAAGCGCGAACCCGTCCACCACTGACTTCATCTTCGGACTCACCGAACAACCCGCATCGACCACCAGCGCACCTGGCAACGACATCGCCGATCCATGGAACGAGTATGCCATCACTCTCTCCATCGCCAACGGTCAGCTGCGCGGATACAGCGAAGGTTCAGGCGATGTCGCCGCCACAAGCCTCGCCGCCAATCAATGGCTCAACGTCTGGGTGATCGTGGACAACAGCTCCAAGACTTACCAAATCGCCACCTCTTTGGGCACAGCTGATGGCACTCTCGCCTCATCCACCTTCGCCTTCGGCCGACACACCGGAGCCACCGTTGGAAGTCAATCGCTCGTGACCTTCGGTGCTCACGAGCGAGTCAATGTCCTTGGGCAAATCGATGATCTCTCGTTCGCCTCCGGTGTGGTGCTCGCCAACCCCCTGGCCGCGGTCGCTCCGGTCGTCGCCTCTACCCTCACTGTGCAGGGCTCCATGGATCTACCGCTCGGAGCCACTTTGCAGCTCGACCTCGGGAGCCCGAACCAACACGACCGATTGGTCGTCGGCGGCTCGCTCCAAGCTTCAGGAAAATTGGAAGTCGCATGGGATGCCTCCGCGGAGAGCCCCGCTGCGGGAGACCTCTACCCTCTGGTGGAAGCACCATCGAGCATACTGAATTTTGACAGCGTGGAGCTGCCTTCTCTTCCGGCGGATCTGGCTTGGGACACGTCCCGCCTTTCTGAAGGGATTCTCCAGGTCATCGAGGCACCCACAGGTTATGCCGCTTGGGCTGCTGAATTCGATTTCCCCGGGGGGAGTTCCGGGGCAGAGGCCGATCCCGATGGCGACCATCTCGCCAATGTGATCGAATGGCTGTTTGGCACCTCGCCGCTCCAAGCCAATACCCTTGAGCCCGCCCTCTGGGCCTCGCTCCAATCGGCCGATTCCCTAGCCTTGGAAGGAGGGGAGCCCTACCTCACCCTCACTGCCCGCATGCGCAAGGAACACCCGGGGTTCGTCGTCATTCCGGAGGGCAGTGGGGAGCTCGAAACTCTTGGAACTCCTGAGTCAGCGGCACGCGTTCATCCAGTGGGCGACCCGGTGGACGATGGCGATTTCGAGACTCGCACCTGGTATTACGAAATTCCCATCCCCTCCGCTCAGCACGGCTTCATGCGCCTGCGGATCGTCGAAGAATGACCCCACTCAGGGCTCGCGATTGATGACCTTACTCCCGCGAGCCACCACTTTCTCCATAAGCGCTTGGTTGGGATCCTGAAACGCCGGATCGTGACCCTTGGCGTAGTTAAAAAGATCCCGATGGAGGTACTCGTAATACTGCTCTCGCTCTTCCTTTTTCAGCCGGTACCAGACCGCGATGTTCAGGGTCCGAGTGACTTTCTGCATCATGGCCAGGGTCAACACCCTTCCCTTCCGGGCGCGTTGCACCTGTTTGTGGGTCAGTTGCTCGGGTGAAGCATCCACCATGTCGTGATTGCTCAGTCCCCAGGCTTCCATTAGGGCTTCCACCGGTTGGGGGCCCTTTTCTCGGATCGCATCGCTCTCGCTCATCGGTGAAGGCTTGGATTGATGAGAACTGACAAAGAAGCAAGCAAATGAGTCCGAAGCCCCTCAGCCGAGTTGGGTCTGGACCAGCACCTGGTAGGTTCCACCGGCCGACATCAACTCCTCGTGGGTGCCCTGCTCCACAACTCGGCCCTGATGGAGAACCAAAATGCAGTCCGCATTCCGGACCGTCGACAATCGATGCGCGATCACCAAGCTCGTCCGCCCCACCATCAGGCGATCCAGTGCCTCGTTCACCAAACGTTCGCTTTCCGCGTCCAATGCGCTGGTCGCTTCGTCAAGGAGCAGAATCCGTGGATCAGCAAGGATGGCACGGGCAATCGCAATGCGTTGACGTTGCCCCCCCGAAAGCTTGACCCCACGGGGCCCGACGACCGTTTCGTAGCCTTCTGGGCGGGTTTCAATGAATTCGTGGGCGTTGGCCAATTTCGCGGCTTCAACGATCTCATCACGGGTGGCGCCCGGGCGACCATACTCGATGTTCTCCAAGATGGTTCCCCCAAAAAGCATCACTTCCTGAGGAACCACTGCGATGCCTTCGCGCAATGCCTGGAGATCGAGCGACGAAGCATCGCATCCATCAAAGCTGATCCTGCCCTGTTCCGGTCGATAATAGCCAAGCAACAACGAAAACACCGTCGATTTCCCCGCGCCCGATGGCCCCACCAAGGCGATGCGCTGCCCGGGAGTGACCGCAAAATTGACCCCGGCAAGGACCGCTTGATCCGGGCGCGAAGGGTAGCGAAAGTGCACATTCTCGAAACTCACTGCGCCTCGGAGGGAGATGGGCTCCCCCCGACCGTCTCTCTCTGGCTTCAAGCCCATGATTTCCCGAAGGCGATCCGTCGCCCCCGTCATCGCTTGCATCTGAGAAACAATTTCCGGCATGGCCCCCAACGAGGCCCCTACAAACACGCTATAGAGGATGAATCCCGAGAACTGCTTCTCGGTCAGATCGCCCTCCACCATCATTCGAACTCCCAGCCACGTCACGCCAGCGATCGCTCCGAACATCACAAAAATCACGAAGGCCAGAAAGCTGGCGCGTGCCATCGCTCCGCGCAAAGTCACCTGATAGAACCGATCCAGTGAGCTTTGATAACGTTGCTCCTCGAACTCCTCGTTGGTGAATGCTTTGACGTCCGCAATCGCCTGCACGCTTTCCTCAATCACGGTTCCCGATTCTGCCAAGGCATCTTGAGCCGCCTTGGAATGCCCACGGACCTTCCGCCCGGCAATGGCGACTGCCAGCACCACAAACGGGATACTCGCCAACATTGCCAAGGAGAGCTTCCACGAGGTGACAAAAATCATCACCACCGAACCCACCAAGGTGACCGATTGGCGGGCCGCTTGCGGCAAGGTCGTCATCAACGTCTCCCGCACGGTGCCGAGATCGGCGGAGACTCGGTTGCTCAGCGCCCCGGACCGGTGCTCCTGAAAAAACGGCACGGGCAAACGCAGAAGATGACGAAAGAGATCTCGGCGCAGGTCATTGAGCGCAGCTTCTCCCGAACGAATGAACCCCTGCACTCGGAAGAACCCGATCATGGCTTGTACCGCCAAAACTCCGAGCAGGGTGAAAATCAGCCGATCGGCCTCGGCAATCACCGTGGCAGCCGGCACCCCTTCCCGCAATTTGGCCACGGTCCCTCCGAAGAGCTCCTTCATGAACCAGGGAAAGGCCAATGCAAGCCCCGCCGTCACGAACAGCGCCAGCAAGGAAGGCAGGAAAATTCTCCGATGCGGCTTCTGATAGCTCAGCACCCAACGCAATCCTCCCAAGGAGAACCGCGATCCCTTTTCCTCGTCGCTCGGCATTGCGGCGATGGGAGACGATCCCACCCCTTCCGTCAATGGCGCGGTCCCAGTTCGCTTGTCAGAAGATCCCGACTCTCCAACTCAATACGCGCAGAACCCGTCACAGACGAATTTCTGCCGTCTGGCTCGTGCTCAGTGCCCGAACCGGCCGGTCCTCGAACCGGGTCCGTCGATGAATCCCGCACAGCAGGCCGACCGACGCCAAGGTGAATACCAGATTCGTGCCACCGTAGCTGACGAAGGGCAGCGGCAATCCCGTATTCGGGAGCACGGCGGTCGTCACAGCAATGTTCACCATGGCCGGGACCACGATCACCGCCGTTAGCCCAAGCGCCAGGCATCGATTGAAAACGTTGGTCGATAAGGCAGCGATCCCGGTGCCGGAAACAGCAATGATCACATAGCAAAAAACGGTTCCGAGAGTCCCATAGAGACCAAGTTCTTCGCCAATATTCGGGAAAATGAAATCCGTATGGGCGTAGGGAAGATGACCGAATTTTTCAAAGCCATTGCCCAAGCCCTGCCCCCTCATGCCGCCATTGCCAAAGGCCAGCAACGCCCGCCATTGCTGAAGCCCCTTATCGAGCTGATGCACGGGATTCTCAAGATCGAGCCAAGCTTCAATTCGCGACCAACGGTTTTCATCGGTCCTCACCAACACCGCAAAGGCCGCGACTCCAAGCAACATGCTGGGAACGAGAAAGCGCAGCCTGACCCCCACTGTGAAGAGCACGGCCAAACCGGCAGCACCGATACCCACGGCGGTCCCCATATCCGTTTCCTTGAGAATCAATACAAAAGGTATCCCCAAGAGCAAGCTGGGCACCACGAAACCTTTCCAGAACGTCCGAATCTCTGTCTGCCACCGAGCAAACCAACCCGCAAGCGCCACCATCGTCACCGCTTTCGCGATTTCCGATGGCTGGAACTGCCCCATGCCAGGAAGCGCGATCCAACGCGCTTCGCCATTGATCTCCTTGCCGATCGGCTTCACGAAGCACAGGCCCAACAAAATGCAGGTCACCAAAAGGGCCCACGGCCAAAACTTTCGTAGCATCGCGGGCTCCACCATCGACAGACCGATGGCGGCGATCACTCCGACCCCCGCCATGGCACTCTGGCGCCAAAAAAAGTGGTAGGGCTCCTCCTGCCCGTTCACCCAGGCACTGGTACTCGCCAGCATGATCAATCCCAGCGCCACCAAGGCGGCCACTCCCGTGCATAGGAGAATGCTGAGAAGGCGATTCATTTCAGAAATCCTAAGGATCTTAGCGAGGAATGGAAAGGTTCATTCCCACGCGCAATTTCCGCGCGTCGCTGACACCGTTGGCTTTCATCAAACGGTTCACATCCACGCCATGATTCTTGGCAATGCTCCAAAAAGTATCCCCCGACTTGACCTGATACGTGCCTTGCGTTCCTCGGGTAGCTTGCTCAGTCGCCGCCGAGCGACGTTCCTGAACGGGCACCGCACGGGGCGCATTCGCGATCTGTTCATCCAAGGCACGCGCGGCATCGGTGGTCACCCAATCATCTGCCGGTGCCGAAGCCGGAGGCGTGGTGACCCGCAATTCAGCAATATCGGCCGGCTCAATGGCAGTGATCGATTTCGGCGGAATGCGCAGGCGCCGACCTTGGCGAAGTGGGATGTTTTCGTTGGCCGAACGCAGCTCCATCTCATCGATGTCATACCGAGCTGCGATGCTCGAGTAGGTATCGCCCGTGCCGGCAGAATAAATCTGATCCGAAGCCCGAAACATCGGCAGTTCCTCCTCCACCACCGGCTCACTCAGACGAGAAATCGACGGCGTGACTCGAATCGCCTCCGACGACGCCAGTGAAACCACCCGCTTGCTCTCCTTCGGCTCGGACGCGTCGACGGTCTCAGATTTCCCGAATCGGGAACTATGGTAGAAGATTCCACCGATGGCCACCACATGGATGGCCAAGATGACGAGCAGGGCTTTGCCGATGCCCAAATTGGGCACATCGCCCTCCAGATCCTCGGGAGCGACGGCGGCCGTCGCAGCGCGGTGCCGCTTATTCTTCCGGGAGACGTTGGCGAAGAGAGTATGAAGTTTGCCCTTTTTCACAGAGCGGCGCTTCACGGTCATGCGTTGGTTTCTCATGTGGGGTATGGGTGTGGGGTGTCAGCGCAGGTCGTTGACCAGCTTGCAGAACACGTCGCCGCGTTCTTCATAGCCGGAGAATTGGTCGAAAGAGGAAGTTCCAGGGGACAGCAGGACAATCTGTCCGTGGGTCGCCATCCGCTGGGCCGTGAGAATGGCCTCGCTCAGGGTGTCGCAGATTTCACTCGGCACCACTTGGCGGAACAAAGCTCCCAGAGCAGGCCCGATTTGCCCGAAGGTCACGGCCGCGACGGCGTGCTTCTGAAGAAGCCCTAACACCGGAGAATAGTCGAGTCCCTTCTCCTTTCCCCCCGCCATGAGGACGATCGGCCGGGTCTGCGAACGCAGCGCACTCTCCAGCGCGTGGAGGTTGGTCGCCTTGGAATCGTTCAGCCACTCGACGCCATCGAGCGTGCGCACCAGTTCGCAACGATGGCGAGGCGGCGCATAGCCGTCGAAGGCAGGCAGCAGCTTCTCCCGCGGGATGCTAAGAGCCTCGCAGGCAGCCAGCGCCGCCATGGCATTTTCAGCATTGTGGAGACCTCTCAGGTGAGATCCGGAGCGCAAATTGAAAACTTCCTCTCCATCGAGAAACAGATGCTCCCCTTCCGACCACCAATCCGCATCTTCGCACTCGGTGGAGAACTGAATGGTCGCGGCAGGCGATGCTGGCAGATTTTCTCCGTGCCGGCTGACAATGTACTGATCCGCGGTCAGGTTCTCAAAGATCCTCCATTTCGCCCGTCGGTAGCTTTCCACATCCGGATAGCGGTCCATGTGGTCAGGCGCAAAGTTCAGCCACACCGCCACATCCGGGCGGAAATCCACAATGGTCTCCAATTGGAACGAGCTGGCTTCAAGCGCCAGCACATCAGGCTGGGGATCGAGCATCACCACCTCACACACCGGCACCCCGTAGTTGCCACAAGCCACGGCAGAATACCCGGCGCCCTTCAGCAATCGCTCCACTAGCTCGGTCGTGGTCGTCTTGCCATTGGTTCCGGTGATGGCGATGATCCGGCCGGAATAGTAGCGGCAGGCCAACTCGATCTCCCCAATCACTTCCCCTGCTTTTTCGGAGAAGGCCGCCACGAGGGGTCCATAGGTATCGATGCCCGGACTGACCACTAGCACATCACAGGGCTCGGCCGCGCCGGGATTCACGCCGCCATGCACTGACACCGATTCCGGAAAACCAACCGGGTCCTTCGCATCAAAGACATGCACTTGCGCGCCCTCTCGCAGAGCCAGCTCGGCAGCAGCGCGACCACTGCGACCGGCTCCAAGGATGTTCACGCGTTTGCCAGAGAGATTCATCAGACGATTTTGAGCAAAGCCAACCCGAACAAGGCCAGCATGATGGAAAGGATCCAGAAGCGAATGATCACCTGACTCTCGTGCCAACCGCGCAACTCAAAGTGGTGGTGAATCGGCGCCATCGCGAAGATCCGCTTGCGGCGCAGCTTGAAGCTGCCGACCTGCAACATCACCGACATGGCTTCCATCACGAACACCCCGCCAATGATCACCAGAAGCAGTTCCTGCTTCACGCAAAGAGCGGCCGTTCCAAGAGCTCCCCCAATCGCCAGAGATCCCGTATCTCCCATAAAGACCTTCGCCGGGTGGCAGTTGAACCAGAGGAAACCGAAACTCGCTCCAGCCAGCGCCAGCAGGAAGACCGACAGTTCACTGATGAAACGGTTGTAGGGAATCGTTAGATACTCATTGGCCATGAAATGGTGCCCGGCTAGGTAAGCGAGCCCGGCGTAAGCCAGCGAAACGGTGATCGTGCATCCTGTCGCCAAGCCGTCGAGACCGTCCGTCAGATTCACCGCATTCGAACACCCGATGATGATGGCCGCGTAAAAGGGGATGATCAGAAAGCCCAAATCCATCAGCGGCTGCTTGAAGAGAGGAAAAGTGATCTGACTGATCTTCAGCGGCTCTCCTTGGAATTGGTAACCCGGCACATATCCAAGATTCTTCACCACCTCCGGATTCGAACCAAACCCGGAGATCTCCATCTTGAAATAGAGGAAGCAGGAAGCCACCAGCGCGACCACCAGCTGCCAAAACAACTTGGTCCGCGCACTCACCCCATCCGAGTTCTTCTTCTTCACCTTGGTGAAGTCGTCCATGAACCCGAGCAGTCCCAATGCCCCCATCGAACAGGCGCAAACCGCTACGAAAGGATTGAACGGACGCGCGCAAATGAAGGTGGAAATCAGCACCGATCCCAAAATCAGCACACCTCCCATCGTGGGTGTTCCCACTTTTCCACCATGCAGCTCAGCCAACTTATGCACCTCTTCCGCGGTGCGGATCGGTTGGCCGACTTTCAGCGAGATCAATCGGCGAATCACCCGCGGCCCAAACAAAATGCTCAGGGCAAATGCCATCAAACACCCCAATGCAGCGCGGAAGGTGATATATTGCAGAAGATTGAAGAAACTTAGCGCATGCGCCCAGCCTTCTTGATTGGCACTCACTTCGGACTCAAACGCCGCCCGCCACCATTCGTATATCCAGTAAAGCATCAGTTGTCTGGGGGAAATATTTCGTTCATCACACGCTCCAACGCGGCACCACGGCTGGCTTTGAAAAGCACCACGTCACCAGGATGGAATCGCCCCGATAGCGCCACCGCGGCTTCCCGAGCGTCTGAAAAATGCGCATCACTGCCCGCACCCTCGGCGATCCCTTCCGCCCCTTCACCAACCGCGATCACTCCAAGACCTCGCTCGGCGGCGAGTCGCCCCACCCGAGGATGAGCTTCCGCAGCGTGCTCGCCCAGCTCGCCCATGCGCCCAAGCACAACGAACCTCCGCCCTCCAGCGGTCACCGGGACATCTGCCAGCGTCTCAATCGCTGCTGTCATCGATTCAGGATTCGCGTTGTAAGTATCGTCAAACACCGTCACCCCCTGCGACTCGAAGCGGCGGAGTCGGCCACTGGTCAGCACCGCCTCGCTCAAGCCACGGCAAATCGCCACCTCGGGAACTCCGAGAAACCAGCCACATCCCGCCGCCAAAAGCGCATTCTTCACCATGTGGCGGCCGATCACGGGCAGCACCACCTCGCCGACCTCCCGACCTTCGATCACCAGAGTGAATTGTGAGCGGATTCCATCCTGTCGCAGATGATCCGCTCGGATGAGGCCGCGGCAATTGCCCACCGGAATCACCCGTGCCTTGGTTCTTTGGCGAAAGTACTCAATGAAATCGCACCCCGCCGGTACGAACAACGCACCCTCGGCATCCAGACTCCGCGCCAAAGCTCCCTTTTCTTCGGCAATTCCCTCCCGGCTTCCCAGGAACTCAATGTGGGCCGTGCCGATATTCGTGATGATGCCCACCCGCGGGCGGGCCATTTCACACAACGGCGCAATCTCACCAGGATGATTCATCCCCATCTCCACCACCGCCATCCGGTGAGAAGCATCGAGCGACAGCAAAGTCAGCGGAACTCCAATGTGATTGTTCAGATTCCCTTGAGTCGCGAATGTCGGAAAATGAGCCCCCAACACCGCCCGAGTGAAATCCTTCGTGCTCGTCTTGCCATTCGAGCCAGTGATACCAACCACTTCGACCGAAAGTCGGGATCGGTGCCAGAACGCCATTTTCTGCAAGGCCAGCAAGCCATCACCCACCTGAATCACCGTCGTTCCCGCAGGCACTTCCCCCTGAAGGTTTTCGACCACCAATACCGTGGCTCCAGCCGCTGCCGCTTGCGCTGCAAAGGCATTGGCATCGAAGCGATCTCCCTTCAGAGCCACCCAGCAGGCGCTAGGTCGTAGACTGCGGGTATCGGTGGAAACCGTCTCCGCCATCTGCAGAGGGTCGCCGGCGATGATTTCGCCGCCACAGGCCGCTGCCAGGGTTTTCGCATCCGTCGTGATCATCGCCGCTTCCTTTCTTCGGGCCCCGGCCTTGCGGCCAAGGAGCGTTTCACTTCACGCCGATCATCGAAATCGATCGTTTGATCGGCAAACTGCTGGTAAGTCTCATGGCCCTTGCCCGCCACCAGGACGATATCCCCCGGTGCCGCCGCGTGGACCGCAATGCGGATCGCCTCGGCCCGATCTTCGACCGAACGATAGCGAGCCGATCCCATGCCTTCTTCAATTTGACGAATAATCTCCGCCGGATCTTCACTCCGCGGATTATCGGACGTGATGATGCAGGCATCTGAAAACCGACCAGCGGCCCGCGCCATCAATGGCCGCTTCGCTTTGTCGCGATCGCCGCCGCAGCCGAACACCGTGATCAAACGCTTTGGTTCCAGCTCCTTGAGCGTCCGGCAGGCATTTTCCAAAGCATCCGGAGTGTGCGCGTAATCCACAAAGACGCTAACACCGTCACGCGTTCCGCAATGCTCCATCCGTCCTGGCACCTGCGGTGCCTCCGCCAATGCAGCGATCGCCACCCGTGGAGGAATCCCCACTGCCTTGGCAGCCCCGATCACTCCCATGAGATTGTAGGCATTGAATCGCCCAATCAGGGGAGCCCGCAGCAAATACTGTTTGCCCCCAATCTCGAGCTTGATCTCCATCCCACGCGCCGACTGCCGAAAGTCGAGAGCACGGATCTCATTGCGCAGACCGAAGCCGAAACGGATGACTGGAAGCCGCCCTTCCAAGCGCTCTGCGAAATCCTCGCCCACGGCATCATCAGTATTGATCACCGCTACCGGCTTTTTGCCTTTGGAGTGGAGCGCCGCCGCTTCAAACCATGAAAACTTGGTCTCGGCGTAAGCCGCCATCGTCCCATGATAATCGAGGTGGTCCTGGGTCAGATTCGTGAAAACCAAAGCATCAAAAGCCACGTCTGCCACTCGCTTCTGGTCGATGCCGTGCGACGAAACCTCCATCACTGCCCCGCGGCATCCATGGTCGCGCATCCGCAGAAGCAAGTTCTGCAAGGCGGGCGCATCGGGAGTGGTGTGGCTCGCTTCGGCCGACGAAAGTCCGTCATCAATCTTCACCGTCCCGATCATCCCGGCACGGTGCCAGGCCCCTCTCATCAAGGCGTGAAGCAAATAAGCCGTGGTGGTTTTGCCATTGGTCCCCGTCACCCCGACCATTTTCAATTCAGCCGATGGGTTGCCCGCGATCTGAGCAGCCATGGAAGACAACGCCGCACGGGGGTCTCCGACATGAATCCAAGTCAGATTCTCAGGCAATCCGGTTTCCGCCGGGCTGTCCGTGACCACTGCCACCGCTCCTTTGCGCAAGGCGTCGTCAATGAATCGACGTCCGTCGACCTCCTGACCCCGGATGGCCACAAAAATGCTTCCCGGTCCGGCAGTTCGGGAATCGGCGGTGACCGAAGTCACCTCGGTCTCGAGGGTTCCTTCGATCAGCGGGCGGTGAAGTTGGGAAATGGCGTCGCGGAGTTTCATCATCGTTCGGAGGCAGCAAGGCCCTCGTCAGGCACAGGCTCGGTCGGAGTCAAGTGCAGGTGAGTCGCTACCCGCGCGGCAATCTTGGAAAATATCGGTGCAGCCACAGAACCACCACCAATCGCCATCCCGTCGCCCGGCCGCGGATCATCCACGACGACGAGGCAAACGAACTCGGGATTTTCCGCCGGCATCATGCCGACAAACGAAACGGTGTAGTGCCCCACCTGATAGCCGCCATTCTTCACGCGGCGAGCCGTTCCGGTCTTGCCCGCCACCTTGAATCCAGGGACCGCAGCGGCAGTGGCCGTTCCTCCTTTTTCCACGACGGTGATCAAGGCTTCCCGCATCTGCCGCGCAGTGCGCTCGGTGATGACCCGTCGCTCGATCTCGGGCTCAAAACGCTCCAACACCGTTCCATCGCTACCAATGATCGATCGCACCACCCGCGGGCGGATCAATTCCCCCCCATTGGCCACCACCGAATAGGCGGTCGCCACCTGCAGCGGAGTCACATTGAGGGCGTAGCCGTAAGCTGCCCGGCTGAAATCGATCAGGTTTCCCGTGTTGCGAACCACACCGGCCGACTCCCCACTCAACAAGATCCCCGTCTCCTGACCAAAACCATAGCGATGGGCATACTCGAAAAAGCGCTCGGGCCCGAGCTGCCGGGCGAGTTTGAAGGCACCGATGTTGCTCGATTTTTTGAGCACTCCCGCCACGGAAAGCATCCCATACGGGGCGTGGTCCGGAATCCGCAGCTTGCCTTCTACGAACAGCCCGTTGTGGCAAAAAGTCATCGTTCCCGGTGTCGCCAAGCCTTCGTTGAGGACGCCCGAGGTCGCCACCAACTTGAAGGTACTTCCCGGCTCGTAAATCCCCTGCAGCGCGAAGTTCATCGCCCCTTCCGCAAGCCCTTCTTTCAGATTCAGATTGAAGGAAGGACGGCTCACCATCGCCAGCAACTCCCCGGAATTGGGATCGAGCACCACCACACAACCACGGTGCGCCACATATTTCTCAAGCCCCGCGTCAAACTCCTCCTCCACGATGGCCTGCAAACCCATGTCCAAGGTGAGCTGCACGTTCAGCCCGTGTACAGGCGGGATCATGTCCCCCTTTTCCCCGGGCATTGGAATATTCAGGTGATCCCAGCGACCATCGCGACCGCGGAGGTAGTCCTCCATCGCCGCTTCGACGCCGAATTTCCCAACCTGAACAAAGGACTTTCGGCCTCGATCATCCACCGATTCTTCTTCGCCTGTGTAACCCACCACGTGTGCCGCCAGCTCCGGTGAGCTGTACCAGCGCTTGATCGAATTTTCCCAACGAAAGCCCTTGAGATCGTTCTTTTCGATCAAGTCTCGAAGAGCATCCGCGGCATCCTCCGGAAGGTCTTTGGCGATCGCAAAATATGCACGCCCCTTCTTGATCGGTCCTTCGATCCGCTCCCGCAACTCCTCCCGGCGCAAGCCCATCGGCCGCGCCAGCATGCCCACCGCGCGCGCCAAATAGCGCTCGACGATGATCGACGGCTCGTCTTCCTCAAGAATCAAGCCACGAAGAACCTTGAGCTTCCGCGATTTTTCCTCGCCGCTCAGCATCTCCCAGTCCGCCTCGTGGGATGCCCGCTCGTAGGCCAGGGCCCGCACGACCACGACGGGATCCCGGAACAGATTCGCGTCCACCATCAGAGTGCTCAGACCGATGCTCTTCGCAAGCACCTCGTCATTGCGATCCACAATGTTTCCGCGGATACCCGGCAAGATCTCACTGCGATCATAGGCCGCACGCGCCCGCTCCCGGTATTTCTGACGATCCAGGACCTGAATCTGAATCAACCGCGCAGAAAGCAGACTGAGCCCGATCATAAAGAACGAGCACAGGATCAGGCAACGACGCTGGAAGCTCCGGCGGGTCATCAGAAATCAGTTCTCAGGGAGTCACCGCCACCGGCATCGGCTCAGGCGGCAGATCCTCAATGCGCTCGACCACTTCAAACGTCACAGGCACCAACGACGAATCGAGCATCGCCAGTTGGTCACGAATTTCATAGCGGTCCATCAAGCGCTCTTGGCGGACCTGGATCATTTGAATGTCATTGCGCAGGTCGTCGATGCGCTTCCGAGCATCGCTGATCTTGCGCTCGGTCTTGATCTGGCCGTTGCGGAAAATCGCATGCATCGCCCCACCACTGGTGGCGATGACCGTAAGCAATCCCAGCGCGATGAAGGACGCGAGGAGGGATTTGGGAGATTCGGAACGACGACGATTCATGGCTTCAATTCAGTAGGATCCAGAAGCTCGGCAACCCGCAGTTTGGAGCTGCGGGCGCGGGGATTCAGTCGGATTTCTTCGGGAGTCGGGGCGATGGCCTTGGTCTGTGGAAGGCGAAAGACCCGATCCGGATTTCTCCTCGGCTCGGGCCAATGAGGCTGATCGATCCACTCTTTGGACCGGTCCCTCATGAATTGCTTCACCATCCGATCCTCAAGGCTGTGGAAGGTGATCACGAGAAGCCTTCCCCCAGGCTTGAGCAGATGAATCGACGCCTCCAAGGCTCGACGGAGCGAACCGAGCTCATCATTCACCTCCATCCGAATGGCTTGAAACGTCCGGGTTGCCGGATGGGTACGGCCACTACGACCGACGGCTTTTTCGATGCAATCCGCCAGTTCGCCAGTCGTGGAAAAGGGCTTCTCGATCCGTTGACGCACCAAAGCGGCCGCGATTCGGCGCGCCTTCGGTTCCTCGCCAAACTCACGCAACAATCTCACCAGTTCCGATTCCGGCCATTCGTTCACGATGTCCGCTGCTGTGCGCTCGGTCGCAGGGCCCATGCGCATGTCCAACGGACCTTCACGCATGAATGAAAAACCGCGCTCGGCGGCATCCAACTGATGGGAGGACACCCCGAGATCCAGGAGAAGCCCGTCAGCGCGTTCTCCATCCCGGATCTCGGGGTCTTCACAGAGATCGGCAAAATTCCCCTGCCAGACGCGAAAGCGGTCGCCAAATGGCGCCAAACGACGGCTCGCGTAGGCGATGGCCTCAGGATCCCGGTCGACCCCCAAAACGCGGGCTCCGGTTTTCAAAAAGGCTTCACTGTGCCCGCCGCCACCCAGCGTACCGTCGATCAAATACTTCCCCGGCCCCGCCTCCATCCACCGCAAGGTTTCCTCCGGCAGGACCGAAATGTGGTAGCCTTCGTCGTCTCCACGGGCAGCTGGAACTTCATCGAAATGAGCATCCGCGGCCCGCGCCGCAAACCAGCCATGGAAACCGGCGCGGACACGCGGAGAAATGGGCGAAAGGAGTACTGTCCCGAATGACTCCTTCCGCTCAGCCTGGAAAATCACCGGCCGCCGCCCCGCAAACCAGCCATGGAGACCGGAGCGGACAACCGTGGAAGTGGATTCGGCTTCTCCCCTTGTCCCGAAGGCGGAAGCTCGAACCAACCTAGAAAAAAGTTCCGCGGTCCGCGCCGCAAACCAGCCATGGAAACCGGCGCGGACACGCGGGGTAATTGGCGAAAGGAGCACTGTCCCGAATGGCTCCTTCCGCTCAGCCTGGAAAATCACCGGCTGCCGCCCCGCAAACCAGCCATGGAGACCGGAACGGACAACCGTTGGGATCGCCGCGACGCGCAGTCGTGTCCCGACAACTTCGGGCCGCGGCAAAAAAGAAACGCCCAACCCCGACATCCGCCGCGCGGCGGAAGTGGGTGCTTCCAGACGGGAAAATCCGGATGCCGAGGTTGGTAGGGCGAACAGCATGTCGTCGTTCGTTGGGTAAAATCGTGAATCACAGGACCCCGAGGCCGCCGTCGTCGAGCACCCGCAGGTTCTCCTCCATCCGGCTCATCGCATCCTGACTGCAAATGATGAAATATTCTCCGCAACCGCCCAGGACGGCTTGCTCTTCGGCCCGCAGGCCAACCTTGTCGCACCAATCCTTCGGCAAAGTCAGCTTGCCTTGAGGATTGATCGTCACCTGCTTCGAAAACATCCGCAGCGCACTGATGATCTGTTTTTTCTGAGCAGAATTGAGATTCGCGGCCTGGTCGATTTCCGCGAACTTCGCTTGGTAGTGATCTTCGGTAAAAACCTTGATCACCGGCTCGCCGTGCTCCGTCGACCTCATGATCCGAATCGGCGTCCCCTCCTCCACCAGACGAAACTCGGTCGGAACCGACACGCGGTTCTTCGAGTCCATCTTGTGGACAAAGTGGTTTTCCAGATTCTGGACGGGGGCAGACATTCAAAGCAGGCAAAGCTTTTTCCGTGCGCCAACTACACCAAAGTACACCCAAATCAGCAAGGGATTTCCGAATCGCTGTGAATAATTTTTTAAACACTGATTTTCAGTGTTTTATAATGTGCCTTCCGGTGGATTTGAGTGCACTCAACCCGAAATTTCGCGGGGTTGCCTCCCAATTTTTTTGAGAATTCGCCCAATGATCGTTTAAAAAGACGCGCCAGAGATCGTTCAGTGTACTCCAGTGCTAGGGCAGCCCCGGCTCGCCATTCTCCATGGCTGGTTCAGACTCTGCGCCCCTTCCCTGGCGACGCTCCACTGGGCCACGATTCTAAAAAAAGAAACGCGCTGGCGTCCCATGCCAGCGCGTTTCCGTTGTTCCCTTCGTCGGGCTTCCTTGCGGGGCCCTATGAAAAATCGCCCGGAAGGATTGTTATCGACCTTCCTTCGCTGCCTCGCGGGCAGCATCTATTTTTGCCGCAGGGACCGTGATCGGCCCCCCTTGCACGGCTGCCACCAGAACCCGCTGGCAGGTCTCCATGCGCTTCACCAAATCGGCAGGCAAAGGTTCCTCACCAACGATCTGCTCCAAACTCAAGTCCACGACTTCAATCCACCCTCGGTTCTCTGCCAGAAAACGACTCCATGGAATGAACTTCCCCGTTTGACTCGCCCCCAACCTCGATTGAAACGCAGCAGGGACTGCCAACACCGCTCCCTTGGGAACCAAGCTGCTTTCACCAGAAAAAGTAAAAATGTCCGAATCCTCCAGAATGTCTGCTGGGCGATTCGTTTTCGAGGGATCCTCTCCTTCCCCTGCAGGCAGAACCCTCATTGGGTTCTTTTGCTGCTGCGCTCTCAGGCGACCCGCCAACTCTTCGTGAGTGGCAGAGTCCCGCATTCCCTGAGCCCCCGAAGCCGACATCAAAGTGAGGCCTGCCAGAAAGGAAGTAGCGATGGTTTTCATGGATCAAAAAATCGAAAGGGTTATTCCAAGGTCGAAAGGAGCGACCGAACCTCCAGGCTGCGGTCGACCTCAAAGGTCATCAAAGCCAAGCGCTCCACACCGAAGACCGTCTCCGTCACCACCTCGAGGGTCCACTGCCCATCCTCGTCGATGAGACTTCCCAGGTTCCCGATCACCCATGTCCGGCTCAGCGGCTTGCTTTGGTCGATCTGCTTCTGTGCCTGGGGAATCTTCGTGCCCACCGTGCCCAGGGAGGGAGCCCCCTTGTAAATCTGGGTGTAGGTGTAGGACTTCGGATACATGTCATCCACTTCGATCGTCACCTGAGGCATCTCGAAGCGATAGGTTTCGCCCCACTCCAGCCCGAGAATCTGCACCCGAGTCAACGGCCAAACTTTGACGAAACGAGACGCAAGTTGCTCGTCGAGAGCGCCATTCTCGCTATGCGTGTAGACGGAAAAGCGTTCTTCTCCGCGCACTTGAGTGAGGTCCGCACCCGTCAAGTTCGTCATCTCATATTCCAAGGTGGTCACGCCATTGCTTTCGATCACCCGCTGGTCAAACAAGTTCGCTTGGCTGCGGTCGACGTTCTCCCCGTAAGTATCACCGTAGGACTGGGTGTGATGAAGCAGCCTCACCGACTTCGAGGCAGCCGGGGCATCGTCGCCGGTAAGCAATCCACTGACCGTCACATCCACACTGAACGGTTGATCGACGCGCGTCCGCGGAATGTCTCCACCATCCGGATCAAGAGTATGAATGACGATCTCTGCCGCAGGCGAGTAGGCACTCACAAATGCCGTATCCAACAGGTAGGATACCGCCGAGGTCCCACTCGTGTCCGCATTCTTGACGGTCCAGAGCTCATAGCGCGAGCCCGAAAGGCTGAGCGCCGCCGGGGAAATCCCCTCTCCTTTCGCGGCCACATTCTCCAAGTCCCAATGGATCTCCGGAGTGGTCTCCAGCATCACCTGCCGGATGTAGTTGGTGTAGCCCGCCGCCGAAGAAGTCGCAGCCAACGCACCAAACGCCAACAAACATGCCAAGGGGGATTTCATGGGACAGGGGGGGGTAAGAAACCAGAATGAAAATCAGCTTTCGGAAAAGGTCACCAAAAACACCAAATCCTGGAGGTCGTAACCGGTCTGGTACTGCTGCGCGTCCGTATGCGTCAGTTCCAGCATCACGATCATGTCCATCGGGCCAATGTCGATCTTCCCGCCTGAATCGAGGTAGGGCTTGATGAACTGCTCCAGTGTCGGGGAGTTGGCGATGTTGTAGGTCGTTGGCACCGAGTCCCCATCTTTCAGCACCCGAACGTTCTGCGTGCCGTCATTGGAATAGTAGAAATGTGACCAGCGGCCCGACGAAGTGTCCCAGTAATGTCCGCCAAACCGGACAGACTGACCTTGGAAGGCGTCCTGCGTTTTGAGCACCTTGCTCTGACTCACGATGTCGTTGGTGCCTGCGAACAAACGCTGCCACGACCCATTGTTGAAACTGAAGTAGCCCTCGGTGTGGACGAAGCTCATGTTCGAACCATCCGAGTAACTCAGGGTCACTCCGGCACCCAGCAAACGCACCTGCATGGTCGTCTCCGACAAAACCTTGATTTTCCCTGGAGGATCGACTTCAGCGACTTCCTCCAGTCCGGGGTAATTGATTTCCCAATCGAGTGCAGGGAAAACCCCGACGCGGGCGATGCCCGGAGAGGCATGAATGGTGCCATACGGCTCATCAGCTGCCGAGACCGTGGCAAGGAGGGACGTGAAGACGAAGGCATGCGCGAACACGCGACACACCAACCGGGGGAGGCTGGTTTTCATGGGGGACCGGGGGATTGGGGGTAAGCACCTTTCTGGGGAGAAAGGAGGGGTGGGGCACCTCTTCGGGAAAAAAGGTGGCGCGGACTCCTCCGCACAGCCGCATCATCCTCCGATCCTGAAAGAACGGAATCCTAAAATCCCCCCGTGATCGCGTAGGGGCCCCGGTCTCATTCTTTCGCCCCCTGGGAGGGTGAAAGAACTCCGATAGTTGAATTCAAGCGCTTTGGAACGCTTTCCTCACTTCCTCACCAATTGCCCGGATCCCGTCCTTCACGATACGTTCCTCCATCGCGTAAGAAATTCGGATGCATTCATCCCGATACGAACACGGCGTTTCACCCAGCCCGAAGAAGAAATGGCGACCCGGCACCACCAACACGCCTCTCGCCTTCAAGCGCTGATAAAGTTCGTCCGATGAAATCGGCAGCCCCGGGAACCACAACCACAGGAACATCGCCCCTTCGCTCCGATGGATAAAGAATTCAAAATCATCCGCGAACGATTCTCCGATCCAATCCACCGCCAGACGTGATTTCTCGCGGTAGAAGGGCTGCACCACCTCCTTCGACAGCCGAAGAATCTCACCGCTCTCCAGCAGAGGTTTCACCACGGCCTGACCCAGATTCGGATTGGCGAGACCCACCACCGAACTCATCCCGGCAATCGCTCCCGCCACGTCCGGATGGGCCACCACCATCCCGGTGCGAGTGCCTGGCAGACCGATCTTTGAGAGCGAGAGCGTGAGAATCACGTGCTCATCCCAATGAGGATGAGCTTCGGTGAAGATGATATTGGGAAATGGAGCACCGTAGGCGTTGTCAATGATCAGCGGAATCCCATGGTCCTTCGCCAGCTTCGACAATCGCGCCACCTCGGCATCGGTCAGAACATTTCCCGTAGGATTCGTCGGCCGGGAAACACAGATCGCCGCGATCTCCTCGGTGATTTCGATGCGATCGAAATCCACCCGGTATTTGAACTCATGAGGGCCCGTGATCTCCACCAGCGGCGGCACCGCGGTGAACAACTCACCGAACGCCCCCTGATTGGCGTAGCCGATGTATTCCGGAACCAACGGAAGAAGGATCTTCCGCTTTCGCCCATCAGGCATGGGACCCGCCAACAGGTTGAACAGCAGGAAGAACGCCGTTTGCCCGCCGGAGGTGATCGCGAAATGCTCGGGTCCGACATTCCAACCGAAGCGTTCGCGGAACAACTTGGCGAGGGCTGCGATGTAGCCCGGATTGCCGCGAGGAGGATCATAAGTCGCCATCGCTCGCTCCATCCCCCCCGGTTCCGAAAGCAGCTCCTCCATGCGGCGGCGCCACAGGGAGTTCACTTCAGGGATGTTTGCTGGCTGTCCACCACCAAGCATTCGGATCTCGTCCCCTCCATGGGCTAGGGCATTCCCCAGATCCTCCATCAAGTCACCGATCCCACTTCGTCCGGCAAGATGCCGGCCCAACTCGGAAAATTCAAATTGCATGCGCTTCGTTGACCTCCAGAACTTCCGGCCTATGATCGGCGCGAACCTCAAGATTCTACCGATCCATGGCACTTCAAATTGGCGATACCGCCCCCGACTTCACTCTCGTCTCCAAGGGTCCCGAGGGCCCAGAACTCGTGAAACTCTCGGACCTGACCGGCAAGTCCAATCTTGTGATTCTGTTCGTTCCGATGGCCTTCACTGGCGTCTGCACCCAGGAGTTCTGCGACATTTCCGCCGGCATGGCTGATTACCAGGCACTGGATGCCAAGGTCATCGGCATCTCAGGAGACAACCCGTTTGCCCAAGAAGCATGGGCGCAAAAATCCGGCATCACCCTGCCCCTTCTCAGCGACTACGAGCACACGGTCGCCAAGGCCTACGGGATCGCCTATGAGCAATTCCTTCCAGAAGCCAACCTGATCATGGGCGGAGTGGCGAAGCGATCCGTGTTCGTCGTCGACAAAAGCGGAGTCATTCGCCACTCGGAAGTCTGCGAACATCCGAAGGACCTTCCCGACTTCGAAGCCGTCAAGGCGGCCCTCAAGGAACTCGCCTGAGGACTCCAAAGCTTTCACCTGCTCAACAAACAAAAGCCGCGGCCCTCAACGGGAACCGCGGCTTCTTTTGATCTTTGCTCGGCGGGCGACTCACTCCCCAGCATCATCGCCGACCGCATCTTCTGCGGCCTCAGCTGGGGGAGTCATCTCCACTGCAGGCTCGGCCCCCAATCCGGGCGTCGGAGCGTCGTCGGGAAGGGGTGGCAGCTCAGCGGGGGCGTCCGGTTCAATCACCGGCGGCAATGTCGGCGCTCCATCCATCGCCTCGCCTGGAGCCGTCTGCCCTTCCCCGGCGGGCAGCGGAATCGTATCCACCGGCGGCCAGACTTGAACCTCGCTCCCCTGGGTGGGATCAGCCACCATGGAGCCAGCTCCATTTCCTAGTTGAATCGAGGGCACGAAACCAACGGTTCCATCATCCAGCTCCACCTTGGCGTAGCTGCCATCGTCCGAAATGACTTTCATCGTCGTTCCACGCGACAACAAGCGAGAGGCGGTATCGTTCGCGCTAGGACGAGAGTTGAAAAGGGCGGTCTTGTCCGTCAGCGCCTCCACAAACTCCCCTGGATTCAGGGTGCTCATGCTGGAGGATTGCGACGCTCCGCCGACACCACCCGCAGCATTCAGGGGATCAAAAGTCGACGACGACATCGACATCGGTCCCCCCGATTGACAGGAGGCCAAAGCCATGGCGACAGCGGGAAAGCAAAAGAAGGAGGTTTTCATTTTGGCGACTGAGTAAAAACTGACACCCGTTCCCACAGGGGTCAACGGCAGACACCAACTGTCCGCGCAAGATCCTGGCGGAAAACCTCCCGCCAGTCTCGTGGAGCCCAACCCAACATCCCCGCCAGCTTGTCCGTCGCCATCGCCGTGTGCCGTGGACGTTGGGCCACAAAGCCCGGCATCGCCGCCATCGACTGCTTCTGCACCGGGACTGGCCGGTCCAATCGGCCCTCCTTCCACAACTGTTCCACCAATTCCACCGCCATCCCATGCCAGCTCACCGGAGGGCCCGATTGGCAGGCATGAAAAAGCCCCGCCGGACAACCCACCTCGATCCACCTTTCCACCCATAGCGCCAAGTCCGCCGTGGAGCAAGGGAGCGAATACTTATCGTCGATCGCCATCAAGGACTCCCCCGCTAAAGCCCGCTTCACCACACTTTCCGGAAAGGCCGGTTTTTCCGGACCAAAGACCCACGAAACCCGCATCACCGTCCCTCCGGCCTCTAACACGCACTGCTCCGCCTCCCACTTGGTGCGGGCATACACGCTCAATGGTGCGGTCGCCGCCTCCTCACTCTTCAAGCCCGGCGCTTTCCCCGCCAATACGTAGTCTGTGCTGAAATACAGCACCGGCCTGCCCTCCAATCCCCCCAACAGGCTTCGCGTTCCCCCCACATGCGCGCGACGCGCCCGCTCCGGGTCCCTTTCACATTCTTCCAGCGAACTCATCGCTGCCGGATGCAGCAACAGCTCGAAATCGGTCTCCGCGACCTTCCCCGCGAGGTTGGGATCCTCCAGATCCCATTGCCTGCGGGGGCATTCCTGCACCGCGTGACGATCGCCAAGGCGATCTGCCAAGGCCCGGCCGACGCGTCCCGTCACCCCGGTCACCGCCACACGCATGCACCATCAAACGATTCCCGATTCCTCCAACAACTCGTCCACTCCGTCACCCGCATCGCGGATTCCCCTCAGGCGACGTTGTTGCCCACGCCGGCTCTCCGGACCATTGACCTTATCGACAATCCCCGTCACCGCCTTCGGCAATAAAGCGGCCACGCCCAATCCCGCCAAGGCCACCGCAATCCCCCGTCGGGCATTCGCGTGCATCACCTCGCCCAGAATCAGGCCCGCCGCCACTCCCAGCAACGCCGGCGAAACCATCGCCGACGCATCCGCCCAGTCGCGATCGAAATCATCATCATCCATTGGCATGGCCCCACCGTAGCAGTGCCCTTAGCCCGGACAACCCTCGAAACGCATTTCCAACCATTTCTCCCCCCTAGGCATTCGGACTTCCGATCCCCGACGATGCCGTTAGTCTCGCCCCCACAATCTTCGATCCCCAAACACCATGTCTTCCACTTACGCGATGATTCTCGCCGGCGGTTCCGGCACCCGTTTTTGGCCACTGAGCCGGGATGCCCGTCCCAAGCAACTCCTAAACCTCTTCGGAACCGACACACTTCTCGAACAAACCATCCAGCGCCTCGATGGTCTCGTCCCACGGGAAAACATCCTCATCCTCACCAACGCCAAGCAGGAAGCCGCCGTCCGTGAAGTGGCCTCCATGCTCCCCGCCGAAAACATTTTCGCCGAACCCGCCAAACGCGACACCGCCCCTGCGGTCGCGCTCGGCATCGGACTGGTCGCCGCCCGCGATCCCAATGCCACCATGCTGGTGTTGCCAGCCGATCAACTCATTCAAGATACCTCCGCTTACCACGCGGTCATGCGCGATGCCATCGCCACCGCGGAGCAATCCGATGGCCTCGTCACCATCGGCATCAAGCCAACTTGGCCCTGCCCTTCCTACGGCTACATCGAGCGCGGCTCCCGTGCCTCGATTCCCGGCCTCGACTGCGAGCATCCCCCGGCAGAAGTCCAACGCTTTCGGGAAAAACCCAGCGTCGAGCTTGCCGAAAAATTCCTCGCCAAAGGCGGCTTCTGTTGGAACGCCGGCATGTTCGTCTGGTCATTGCCCAACGTCATCCGCGAACTCTCCACCCACGCGCCCGAACTCTCCCACTTCATCTCAGAACTGCGCTCGGCCAAAGACCTCAACGCCACCATCACGGCTCAATTCCCCAAGCTCACCCCGATTTCCATCGACTACGCCCTCATGGAAAAGGCACGGCGCGTTCTTAACATCGAGGCCACCTTCGACTGGGACGATGTCGGCTCCTGGATCTCCGTCGCCAAATACCTCGAATCCGTCGGCAACAACAATCGAGTCAATACCGCCGTCGCCGAGATCGATTCCGAAAACAATATCGTTTTCAACGCCCGCAAAGGATCCCAAGTCGCGCTCCTCGGCGTGGATGACCTGATCATCGTCCAAACCGACGACGCCTTGCTCATCGCCAATCGTCACCAGGCCGACGCGATCAAGAACCTCTCCTCCAAGCTCCCTCCTGAATTGCTCTAACCGAGCCCATTCGGAGCGATCTCCTCCTCTCATAACCTGAGTCCAGATCCCAGAGTTCAGCTCCGCCGAACTGAACTCTTCCATCTGAACTCCGCACCCCACCCCGCTCTCGGAATCGACTACGGCGACGCTCGCATCGGCGTCGCTGCTACCGATCCACTCGGCATTCTCGCCCATCCGGTCGAGACGATCCCGCTCGCCTCGACCGACCCTATCGAACGCATCGCGATCCTCTGCGAACAGCGAGGCATCCGCACACTCGTCCTCGGGCTCCCTCTCAACCTCGATGGCGAAGAAGGCCCAGCGGCAGAAAAAGTCCGACGCTTCGCCCGCAAAATCGAACTCCGCCTTCCGGATCTGCCCCTCATTTACGTCGACGAAAGCCACACCACCGTCGCCGCCTCGGCAAAACTCCGTGAGGCGGGCCGCAAAGCCAAACAGCAAAAAGCCATCATCGACCAAGCGGCCGCTGTCGAAATCCTCAATCTCTGGCTTGCTGAACACGAGCCACCCCTTCTCTAGCCTTCCCCCTCACCCTACGCGATCGCGTCTCCAGCCATCGCGTGATGGAGAAACTTGCCCCACTCTGGCAATCTCCCCATGTCAGCTGTGTGGAGGACATCCACCCCGGGGGAAACCGGACTCCAAGTCCGGCCGGAGGATGAAGCTCCCACTGCTCTGTTTCATACACTGTTACGGGAAAATTCGCGGCCCATGATTTCCGGGGGGAGATCCTGGGCCGCCTTTCTTCCTGAACTTAGTCCTCCAACAAAGGCACCAGCTCCGCAATCGCCGCCCAAGGCCCCGAGTGGCTATTCTTCGCGACGAGCCGAACGCGACTGATTTCAGCCACTTCGGAGAAATCGAACGATTGCTCACTATCTCCGCCGTTCATCCGACCCTCGACCAGAGTTTTCCAGGGACCGCGTCCCTTCGACCCCTCGATCCGGAACTCGCGCACACGGCCATTTCCCTGACCCTGGCGAGGCACCATCGAAACTCCCCGCAGGCGGAGATTCTTGCCGAAGTCGACCTCCAACTCATGCGGAGGGCCGGGCTCACGATCTTTCCATTCCGTATGCCAATAGGTGGATGGATCGCCATCGATCGCGTGCGCCGCTTCCCCCTCACCCGATTGCTCGCTCGACGCCTGTGCCGTCCAACCCCGCCGATCCAACCAGAGTGAAAACTCCCGGGACACCGGAGTGCCGGCAATCCCCTTCTGCGGAACCACCGGAAACACCGTCACCCGGCCATCCGGCAGGTTCACCGGAGCTTTGACCACTTCGGCTCCCACGACCAATCGCGAGGCCTCACCGTCGAGAGTCACTCTCCCCTCCTCATCTCTTCCTGGAATCGCGACCGGACCCACCTCAAGCGCCCTCCGTGCCGACGAGGGATCTTCGCCAGATTTCAAGGGACGCAGGGCCAGCACCATCCGACGCGGCGTTCCTTTCACCTGGTACTTCTCCAAGGTCGCTGGACCGCACGAGGATCCACCCAGACCTGTCTGGGCCGCGTCGAGCGAAAGCACCGTCGCCGATTCGGTTTCGATTTCCGTCGGGTGCGATGCCGCAGCCAACGCTTCATCCGTCACCGGCAATGCCGAAAAGCCAAAAGCCTGCCGACTCCATACCAATAGGCCTCCATTCTCGCCCTGCAAAGCCACCCAATCGGTGTCCTCACGGTTCCCCATGAACTGGGGCTTCACATACGGCTCAAACATCTCCAGCACCGATTTCTGATATCGTCCGATGGCACTACCCGTCTTACGATCCACATAGTTTTCCCAGGGACCACGTCCCTGCCACTCCACCTGCGAAAGTGCAGGATCGAGGAAACACCGCAGCCCACTTCGGGGAAGTACGAGATCTTCCTTCGATGGTGCGATCACCGCATCGAGCACGATGGTTCCGTCCTTCGAGAAAGTATAGGTCATGGTCGTATCACAATAGAACCCTCCCTTGCCCGTCGACTTCGTCACCACGGTGACCCTCGGGAGCGGCGCCTTTTCCACGTGAAAGGCCACACACTCCTCCGTCAATTCGCCTAGCCCTGCCTGCTCCCAGCGCGATTGCACCCAGCCGTCGTTGTCGCCTGGCGCGCGATACAAATGAAGCTCCGGACCGCGACCTTCTGACCACATCTCGCGACCGTCGTACTTCAAAGAAACCCAATGACCTGAGGACTTCTCAAACTCCGCCACAAACCCCTCTCCCGCGATTTCCACCTGGTCCCCTGACTCCTTCACCAGCGCCCCCGTCAACACCTCGCCTGCAGGCAACTCGGTGGCCCCCAGTTCGAACTGGCGCCAGGCCACCACATGTCCAGCTTTCGCCCAACGCGCGTCTTCTTTCAACGCCAGCATCACCGTCATCAAATACCGCGTCCCCGGCTCATTGCCCGCACGCATCGACGCTGGGACTGGAACTTCTACCGTTTCCCACGGCTCGGCGGACGGAGCCGCCACCGTTTGTCGCGCCACTTCCTTACCATTCGCCTCCAGCACAAACACCAGTTCATGGCGGGCAGCGGCCGTTGTGTGGAAGAACTCATTGCGGAAGCTCAATTTACCGGACTGATAGTAAAACTCAGCAGGCTGATAACTCGACTTTACCTGCCAGGTCTTTGGCGTCGGCGTATGATCGGGTAGCACAATGCCATTGCAGCAGAAATTTCCATCATTCGGCCGATCTCCAAAATCGCCGCCATAAGCAAAGAACTCCGCCCATCCAATCGGTGATTTGCGATCCGATGGCTTTCTCAAACCTTGGTCAACCCAGTCCCAAATGCATCCTCCAATCAGCCTCTTGTGAGTTTCGAACGCCTCGACATACTCATCCAAATTGCCGGTCGCATTGCCCATCGAATGCGCATACTCGCACACGAACACGGGTCGTGATGACGACTGCGCCCCCGCTTGATTCAAGAAATCCACACTCGGATACATGTGGGAATTCATGCTGTCGTGCGGTGAAGGGTCGGGAAAGCCCTCGTAGTGGATGGGATGGGTCTCATCCAACTTTCTCAAAGCGTCCGCCGCAGCAGCGAAGTTCTCACCCGGGCCAGCTTCATTTCCAAGCGACCACATCGCCACTGCCGCGTGGTTTTTGTCCCGCTGATACATGTCCACCACCCGCTCAATGTGCGCCTCACGCCACTCTGGCTTGCGGCTAAGCGACTCATCTCCATACCCCGACCCGTGGCTCTCGATGTTCGCCTCGGCCACCAAATACAACCCATACTCGTCGCACAGCTCCAAAAATCGCGGATGATTCGGATAGTGACTTGTCCGCACACTGTTGATGTTGAACTGCTTCATCATCTGAACCTCCTTCTCCATCTGTTCATCGCTTACATAGCGTCCCGTGTCGGGGTTATGCTCATGACGATTTACCCCCTTGAAAATGATCGGACGACCATTGACGAGAAACTCTCCTTCATCACTCAACTCAATTCGATGAAATCCCACCTGGTGACGTTGCGCACTTGTTTCACCACCGGCGGTGGTGGTCAAAACCAAGGTGTAAAGCGTCGGGGTTTCTCCACTCCATAGTTGCGGATTGGCCACTTTGCCTCCGAGAGTGCCCGACTTTCGCGTCCTTGCGGTCCACACCACCTTGCCCTCGGGATCCAGGAGTTCAGCCACCGTTTCCACCACTCCGCCTCCCCCACCGGCAGGAGTGGCCAAGTCCACCTCCACTTTCATCTCAGCAGAAGAAAAGTCGCGCGCCAGATCATATTTGAAGGCGTAGTCCCGCACCCAGGTCTTCGGTGTCGCATAGACCATCACATCGCGGAAAATCCCGGAAAGCCGCCAAAAGTCCTGGTCCTCAAGATAGGAGCCATCACTCCACCGATAGACCTCGACCGCCAAGGTATTGATCCCCTCCTTCAAATACGGAGTCAGCCGAAACTCGGCCGGAAGATAGCTATCTTGAGAATACCCGACCTTCTGCCCGTTCACCCAAACATAGAAAGCCGACTCCACACCTCCAAAGTGCAAGAACACCTCCTTGCCACCCCATCCTTGCGGGAGATCAAAGTCACGCCGATAGGAACCCACCTCATTGCGATGGTCCCACGCTGTCCAATCACGAGGGGGGTCTCCCGAAATCCGTGGAGGATCGCGGTGAAACGGATACGTGAAATTCGTGTAAATGGGCACCCCGAATCCCTGAGTCTGCCAATTCCCCGGGACATCAATCCGCGACCATCCATTGACGTCGAAATCGGGAGCTTCAAAACCCAGCGCCCGCTCATCCGGGTTTTTCGCGAAATGGAAGGACCAACTGCCATTCAACGAAAGCACCCGGGATGAATTCCGCCAATCCTCCTTCAGTGCCTCCTCGCGGCTCGCGAAGGGCGGCGAAAACACCCGCGCTGGCTCCTTGTCGATCGCACGCACTTCTAGGTTCTCCCAATCCGGCACTTTTGCTTCTGCCAGACAGCCTAAGGCCAGCATTCCTATAATCCCGATACGTTTCATGGCTTCAAACTTCCCGGATCGCTCACCGGGAACCTCACCCACTACGGTTTTGCACCACCCGATCGTTCGAGCATCGCCCACATTTCCTTCCTCTTTGCCCGTCCATTTCCCTAGCCCGGGCGGCAACGCGATGCTATTGCCCGCCCACCGATGTTTGAAGTCCGAGAAAAACCGCAAATGGTCGAGCGCGCCCTCTTGGTCCGCCTCTACTTCGACCCACGCGAGGCCGATGAGTCCGAAGCCCTCCTCGAGGAACTCGGCGAACTCGTCACCACCCTCGGCATCGGCATCGCCGAACGCGTCCTCGCCAAGTCGCGCTCCATGCACAAAAAGTTCCTCTGTGGCACCGGCAAAGCCGCAGAAATCGTCGAACTCGCCCGCGCCCACGAATGCGACTGCATCGTTTTCGACAACTCCCTCGCTCCCTCCCAACAGCGCGAGTGGGAAAATGCAGCCGACATGTGTGTGATCGACCGCGAGGAGGTCATCCTCGACATCTTTGCACAACGGGCCCAGACCAAGGAAGCCCGCCTGCAAGTGGAGCTCGCCCGGATGCAATATGCGCTTCCCCGCATGGCCCGCATGTGGGGGCACCTTGACCGTGAAGGCGGCGGCGGATCCGGTGGCTCGGCCGCCGCACGCGGCATGGGCGAAAAGCAGATCGAAGTCGACCGGCGCATCGCCCGCACCCGCATCGACCGCGCCCAACGCGAACTCGAAGAAGTCCGCAAACAACGCGCCACCCAACGCCACGCCCGGGAAAAGTTGGAAACTCCTCACGCCGCCATCGTTGGCTACACCAATGCCGGCAAGTCGACGCTCCTCAATCATCTCTCCGGTGCCGACGTCCTCGCCAAGGACATGCTCTTCGCCACCCTCGATACCACGACTCGGAAAATCGAGCTCCCCGATGGCCAGCCGCTCCTCCTCACCGATACCGTCGGCTTTGTCCGAAATCTGCCCCACCGGCTCGTCGAAGCATTCAAGGCCACTTTGGAAGAGGCTGTCCTCGCCGACTTCCTGATTCACGTCCTCGACGCCTCCTCTCCCGAGGTCCAGCAGTTTCACGATACCACGCTGGAAGTTCTCGCAGAGCTTGGCGCCGGAGATAAGACCACCATCACCGTTCTCAATAAAATCGATCGCGTGGAGGACCCCGATCAAGCAGCTCTGCTCGATCGTCTCTTCCCCGATGCCATTCGCGCCTCTGCCCTCAGTGGGCAAAATCTCGATGGCATCCTCTCCGCGTGCTCAGCCGTTCTCGCAGATCGCGTTCGCCGCCATCACTACTGCATCCCCCAATCCAGGGCGGATCTGGTGGGCCTTCTACATCGCGACGCCAAGATTCTCTCCACCGAATACGAAGGCAATAACATCCTCGTCCACGCCGTCGTCCCACCCTCCATCGCTGGACGCCTCGAGGAGTTCCTCACTCCGTGATTCCCATCGCCCGCGCGATCATCTCGCGCGAGCGTCCTCGTTCCCGCACCGAAACCAACCTATTCCGCACTCCCCACTCGAACTCGGGCGAAGCGTTCATTCCCCGTCGCAGGGATGGCATCCCGATAGGTCACGGTCTCCGTGCCATCGTCATGCGGCAGGGTGAGGAGCAAGACACTTTCTTCCGACCAGTCCTCCAATTCCGATGAGAACTGCGGCCATGCTGCCACGTCCGTGACCGAAGGATCTCGGGTAAATGTGATGGTGAGATACGTCTCTCCTTCGATCTCTTGCAAGGCAGCCACCGGCAGACTTTCCGGCGAATTCGTGAGGGGATCACTGCCAAAGACCCGTTCGATGGCATTCGCCAACCCATCCAAATCCGGATCCGCCATGGGCCCAGATACCGACTCGTCCGCCAACTGCGCCGGACTGAAATACCCTGCCGCCCAACTGTCGTAATCCGAACCGGCCGGTTGATCTCCAGGAGTCCCACCATCCTCCGTGCTCGCCCGCCAATTCGTCCCCACCCCGTGATCAGGAGCATCAAAAGGTGAGATCAACTCCAGCGAAGGCCCGTCGCCATCTGGGGATACCGGCCACGGTGCAGCATCGTCATAAGTGAAGTCGCGAATCACCGACCCATCCGCCGCTGTCAGAACAATCCGCTCCCCACCGTTCGAGAGATTGGACCCCCCATCAGGCAACGACGCATCACCCCATTCCCCCGCCACCGCCAGGCCACTGCCATAGCGATACTCAAAAGCGGCGCGATGGCGCACCACCAACACACTTCCTCCCGGAGCGACCAGGGTCTGCTCGGCACCGGTGAAATCGAAATCAAAACAATTGCTGATCACCACACCTGTCAGGTCGATCGTATCGATCGACGAGATGTTCCGTAGTTCGAGAAACTCGAAATCACCGTCTTCCAGGAAGCCCGCCTCCTCTTCCGCCGCATTCGGGTTCGCAGGGTGATACATGATCTCCGAAACCACCAAATTCTCCGCCGTGGCCGGTTTGCCGACCACATACGTTGCCTCCACAGGACCGCTCCACTCACCATTGGAGTAGGATCGGGCCACCAGCTGAGTGGTATCATTGAGAACCAATTGCCCGTCCCCGGTGACCGAATACTCCGCCACCAACTCTGCCGAAATCAGCATATCCGAACTTGAGCTTCCAGTGTTCGTAGCGTTCGCATCCCCATCATTGAGGGCATGAATCGCCAGCACGTTTTCCCCATCGACGAGGAGATTCGTCATCCCACTCAAATCAATCTCAGCAAAGTTGACTGCCAAAGAATCCGCCCGGACAGCCGTCGATCCGCTGTTCCACTCCAAAGAGGCTGGCGCATTGGAAGAGGCCACCAAAGTTCCATTCAGATAGGCCACAAATCCATCCTCATAGCGCAGCCGCAACTTCAGTGCACCAAAGCCCGAAGCCGGCACAGAAACCTCAAAAGGAACCCGCACATACACACTGGTCGGCCCCCCTCCATTGCCATCGTGCACGATCGTCGAAAGATACGGCTCATAGCCCGAAGACAATTCGTAACCCACGCCAAATTGCCCCGTCAGCCAACCCGAGTCATTGAAAGCAGGGTCCGTCCAAGCCAAAGCACCCGGCGCGCTACTCGTCGGCCGCAACACATGAACTTCCGCAGACGCCTCATCAAACAAGACAGCCTCCACAGTTCCATTGCCCACTGAGATCGCTTCAGGATTCACCGAACCTCCCGGCAGGCGGGGGTCACTCCCATCCACCGTATACCATAACGTCCCCTCCGTGGGCACCGCTGTGACGACCGTCCCAGATTCGATCCGTCCCCCTCCAGGTGTCAAAACCGGCGGAGCCACAAACTGGGTATCGATCCATGCCGCCCGTTGCTCCATCCAGTTCTTCAGATGGTCCACTTCCCCAGCATAACCCGAGAGCGATGAAAGCGCCCCCCCGTTAGGCGCCACTCCCGGCCAACGAGCTGCGTTCCGCACCTCTGCCTCTGCCAACTCGGCCGCCATGGCATCCACGCGGGCCGCCATCGAAACATCAGAAAACACCCCACGACGCAGCTCCTGCCATCGATCAATCCATTGCTGCATGAAATCCGGATCCTGAAAGAGCCGTCCCCAATAGTCATACTCGAAGAATTCCGCGCGCTCGACCTCGGGATTCCATCCCTCAGGATCCGCCGACCGGTCATCATAGTCCGGACCCATCCCACGATCGAAGTCCCACAGCGGGCCGAACGACAACTTCCCGAGCCGCGGCTTGTACAAATAGGTACTCAAGCGCAATCCATCCGGATCCTTGCTGAACGTCACCATCAAGTGATGATCAATCGATGCCTCCGCGTCGAACCAAGCTCGATAACCGACGTCTGGGTCCGTGAACTCGCTCCCATAAAGCGCCGCTTCCATGTCATCGACGTACCCGCGAATGTAGGCCGACTGCTCCGTCGTGATGTTTTGCTCCTTCGGGTAAACGTAGTTGAACCACGGCTGGGGTTCCGCATTCGGAGGGTCAAATGGATGGCCCAGGGCACTACGGAATCCCAGATCCTCGTCATCCCGACGATCAATGCTCAGGATATACCCGCCCGTAATCTCCGGGGCTTCATCGTCCGCTGCAGTGAGTTTGTCGACATCCACCCGATCTCCGTCTCGGCTGATACGCTCCATCAGCACATAGACTCCTTGGTAGTCGGATTCGGTCAGAGTTCCCCCATCAGTATTGAGGTACACCTCGCAAAAGCGGGTATGTGGGGCCCAACGCCCAATGTCGTTGCTCAATCCGAACAAAAAGGCGTTCCGAATCAAGGCACGGTCATAGTAGAACGGCGCATAGAGCACCCATTCATCATGCTCAGGCAATCCGAGCAATGGCACATCAAGCTCTTCATCGTTACCATCTTGCCAGAATTCGACGCGATAATTTCCCTTCGGGTTGTTTAAAGTCGAAGAACCACGTCGCTTGATGCCGCAGCGATGCGATTCGGTCGGAAGAGAAGTCAGGGTGGTTCGCCCGGTTTCGGCATCCGGCTCAAACAGCGAAAACTCTGCAGCTTGCAGCGTTCGATCCGCGGGAACATCGCCCGCAGCGAAGTTCTCCAAAATCACCACCGGAAGATCCGAACTGAAATTCGTCAGGCTCGATGCCAGCTTCACATAGCCCG
Source organism: Haloferula luteola (assembly GCF_014201715.1). Lineage (GTDB taxonomy): Bacteria > Verrucomicrobiota > Verrucomicrobiia > Verrucomicrobiales > Akkermansiaceae > Haloferula > Haloferula luteola. The sequence continues at coordinate 137,449 of NZ_JACHFD010000009.1, read as the reverse complement.
CTGCGGCGACTTCACCAGGAGCTCGTCCGGACTCAAACGTCCGGGCTTTCACCTGTGCCGTCGAGGTGACCACCACCGGACCCGTATAAAGCATTGAGCCGATCTCAGGCAGGCTTCCATCAAGCGTGTAACGGATCTCTGCCCCGGTCGAGTCTGTGGTCATTTCCACTTCGATCGAAGTCGTGAAAGTCGCGGGTGGCGTCACAAGCTCCACCAGCGCCCCGGGCGCCCCAGGATCCGTATCATTCGCCGCACCCGGAGTCGGAATCGTGAAGTGATCCCAATTCCCATCCGTCTCGGTACGCCGACCATAGGAGACATCTTCGTACATGGCGGGATATGGATCGAGCACCTGCAACACGCCTGACGGGCCTATCCACGCCAAAAATTCCCCATTTTTCGAGAGGCTAAAATCCGTGTGGTATTCCCCCCCAACTATTCTACGATCCTTCCCCGAGGCAAACACCAACACATAACTTTCAGCCTCGATCGAGGCGCCTTCCGGAAACATCCAAGGCGCCATCAATGCATCGTCGTCCGTGATTCCATATCCGGTCAGCGACAGCGCAAATGGGTTGGGATTGAATAGCTCGATCCAGTCGGAAGGCTCGTGATCCTCATCGAGCAGCCCCCCATCGTCTGTCACATCGGACGCAAACTCATTCAGCACAACCGGCTCCACCGTCGTTCCCACATACACGACCACTTCGAGGTCACGGGATCCCACCGCATTCGACCCCGTTAGAAGGTACGTGGTCGTCATCGTGGGAGAGACGTCGAGATGTCCGGTCGTCTGGGTCGAGAGCACGCTTCCCCCCGCTTCTACGGTCGCACTGGTAGCCTCCTCCACCGTCCAGGTGAGCGTCGCAGTTTCGCCACTCTCCACTCGGACCGCCGAGCTCGATTCGACCCCAGATGCGGAAACCTGAAACAGCAATTGGGGTAAGTCAGGTGCCGAGGTCAGCTCCCATTCATGGGCAACATAGCGAGCTGTCGATACGGCCTGAATGTCACCGGTGCGATCGTCCAAAAGCGTCCAAGTTCCGCCATTGTTGCTCCCCTCCAAATACCATCGAACCGGATCGCGGCTACTCGCATCATTGGCGGTCGTGAACCCGTAGAGATCGACTTCCATCGGAGTTCCAAAATCGAAGACCACCGGCTCACGATCAAAATCGAGCCACTTCGTAGTCGCATCTCCATCAACCAAGTTGGCAGGCCCCTCTCCCTCCGGATTGTTCCCACCGGGATTGGATACCTGGGGAATGGTCGTGATCGTTTGGCCATCCGAGAAAAACGCGAACTCACCCAACTGCACGGAATTATTGAATCCAGATCGCACGGATACCGTGGTGAATCGATAATAGCGAAAATTCGCGGTGCCGGCCTCAGCCGTAATGGATACCCCTCCCGCCACCGCCAAAAGCAGGGCGAGCTTCTTCAGCAATCGAATCCACATGGTTTCCGGGAAATGAGTTCGCACCCTTTGGCCGAAAACGACCAAAGGGTGCGAGGTCTTGGGTTGAGTTTTATTGAAATCGGGAACGACCAGGGATGGAAACCTCCTCCCTTCTTGGGTAGGGGGGAAGTCTCGCATCATAGGAAAGGTTTCCCTTCCCTACTGTTCCAGAGTGCGGAACCCGATACCTTGGAATCAAGGCGCGACGGCATAGCAGCTGACGGGCCATTTGGCGATAAGGATCCCTGCGAAATCCTTCATCCCGCTCGATTCCTTCGGACAAGGTCACGGCTCTCCCCGCAAGTACGAAGAGAGCCGTGAAAAGGTCGAGCCGTTCGCTTACTTGCGACGGCGAAGCAGGCAACCCATGCCGGCCAAGCCCAACAGAGCGACGGCCGAAGGCTCGGGTACCTGAGTGAAGCTGAGGTTATCGAGGGCATGGCGACCATTCGAACCGTAGGACTCGGAGGTCCGGTTGAAGGTCAACGTGTAATCCTCGCCCAAGTCACCGGTGAAGTTGGGAGAAATCGTTTCGACCTGGCCGTTGGTGAAGTTCACCGTGGTGCTCCACACGGTGGCGAGGGAGGAATCGGTAAGGGTAATATCCCAGGACGTCGTTCCGGCAGTCTCCGCCGTGTGGCCAAAGTCAAAGGAACCGAGCACCAAGGAGTAGCCATCTTCCACCGCAAAGGCGATGGTGTGGGTTCCGAAGTCGAGCTGTCCAATGCGGGAAATACCTCCCTCATTGTCCCAATCGCCACCACCAACAGTCTGTCCCTCGATCGGGTCAAACCATCCGCTGGTATGAATGTCCCAACCCCCGTCCCAAGTCAGGGAAATGTTAGGAGTCGTGCCGTTGGTGACCACAAATCCGCTGCCATCGGCAGTGGCGTTCGATCCGAGGGAGGATGGGACCGTGGTATTGTTTCCACCGATTTGGCCGAAGCCGATCACAGTGGCATGAGCCGTGGCCAGGGTGCCGAGGAGAACAGCCGCAGCTGCAATGGTTTTTCTGGTTTTCATAGGTCGTTGTGGAGGAAAAGCGGCCTCTGGGGAAGACGCAGAAAAGAGAGCGGAGATGGGAGATCCCTGGAGGACTCCCAGCATCTCCATTCCCTCTTTTGAGGCGCATCGATGAAACCGGTTCGAGCCTAGACTCCCGAGACCCGTGGGAGGTTTAGTCCGATGTCGAAAAAAAATTCGGAATTTCCCTTACCCTCCCTGCGCAGGTTCCCCCCTTCCCAAAAAAATCGGATCGTGATGCCCTACTGACTGATTTCTTTCGATTTCCACTAAACCCCCCTCTTCGAACGGGAGTGAAAAGGAGCATTGGCTAGCATGTCCGACGATCCGCAAGACCTTGATGACTTTGTCGAGGAACTGACCCGCCACCAGGTGGAGCTGATTTATTTCATCCGCACCTTGGTGGGGGATGTGCACGCCGCCATGGATATCCGTCAGGCCGTCAACATGGTCATGTGGAAGAAGCGCTCGAAATACAGGCCGGGTAGCAACTTCCGCAGCTGGGCCTTCCGGATCGCCCACTTCGAAGTCAAAAAATACCTCCGCTCCCAGCGGCGATCCCGCACGGTTTCGTTTGATGGTGAGCTTCTCGAACTCTTCGCCGACGAGTTCGACACCGTCGCCAATCAACTCCCTGAACGTCGTAGCGCTCTTTCCCGCTGCATTACCAAACTCACCGCAAAGGACCTCGAACTGCTTCGCCATCGCTACTGGTCGGACGAGCCTCTCGAAATGCTCGCCTCCGCCACCAACCGCAGCATCGGAACCCTCAAAGCCCGACTGCATCAGCTGCGGGCCTCGCTGAGAACCTGCATCGAACGCCAACTCGGCACCCCCTCATGAGCGACGAAGAACTCGAAATCCTGATCCACGAATTGCTGGACGGCACGATCGACCGGGAAAACTTCGCCCACCTGAAGGCCGCCTTGCTGGCCAGTCCAGAGGCCCGGCAACTTTACTACGACCTGACCTGCACCGACCAGCTTCTGGTCGAACGCTTCAGTGCCCCCAAACCCGCCGCTCACCGCCGCTGGTCCGAAAAACGCTCCCAAGGCCACCCCTGGGCACTTTCCTTGGCCGCCGCCGCCATCATCCTGCTGCTGCTCTTCGGCACCATGATGCTGACGAAGATCCCGCCGCCCGATGTGCACCTCACCGCTTCCGCGGACGCTCGCTTCACGATCGACGGCCAACCGACCACCGAGTTCACCCTGCATCCCGATCAGCGGCTCTCCGTGAAAAGCGGCATGATTGCCGCCCGCATCAACTCTGCCACCGAACTCTTTCTCGAAAGCCCGGCAGAGATCGTCCTCCTTGATCCCGAAGGAACTTTCGAACTGATCTCCGGCCGGGGATGGGTCGACATCAAATCTTCCGCTCCGGATTTCAAAGCTGTCGTCGCCGGAGCTTCCATCCGCCACCTGGGCACTCGCTACGGCATTGTCTCCGGCCCTGGCGGCACCGGTGAAGTCCACGTGGCCCAAGGCAAAGTCGATGTTCGCCTTGGAGAAAGCACGCCCACCGTCCTCGTCGACGGCGAGGCCGCCCATTGGACCCGAAAGGGCCCCGTCGAACCCTTGCAGGCTTCCATTGCCAGCTTCCAACAAGCCCTCCCTTCGGAGACCACATTGTTCTCCGACGACTTCAACGAGGCCGAGGGCACACCGCTCAGTGGCAAACGCCCCGACGTCGGAAGCCCTTGGATGGTCCTGCGGGAGAAAATCCCCACCTACATTGGCGATGGCACTCTCGACACCTCTGGCGGCTATCGGCGACTCAGCGCTCCCTTCCGGCGCCAACCCACCGCCAATGGCAAGCAGGTGTTCCTCATCACTCTTTCCACCACCCAGCCCCAACGCATCTCCGACAAGGAATCCCGGCTTGGGGGATCGGAAAGCATCCGCGTCTGGGATGATCGCGGCACTGCCCTGTTCTCTCTGGTTGCCCTCGCTAAGGAAAGCCACCAGTGGCGCCTCCAGGATGGCGATGCTGGCTCCGTCTCCGATCTTCTCGATCTTTCGGCCCTGGCCCCCCACCAGCTGACACTCTGCTTCGACCCCAGTTCGAAGTCCTTAACCCTGCACGAAGGCGCCAGCCCACAAGGTCGGCGCCTCGCTCGCCTCGACACCACCCGCGGTGTTTCCCCCGTTTCCCTGACTGTGGAAAACGACGACGGCGGCGACCTCGCCCTCACCCGCATCTTTGCGCGGAGTGTGAGTTATCCCGTGCCCTCAGAGGTCTCACCCGACGACTGACCTCGCTCCTTCACAAACCCACCAACAACAACCCATGAACCCATCCTCATCCCGGCCCCAGGTCGGGCTTAGACAACTGTTGCTGCTCACTGCATGCACCACCGCCGTGTCCCAAGCAGCGGACTTCCGCTACTACCGATTCACGCCCACCCAACTGCGCAACGACGTCACCTCGAATAGCATCCAAATCTCCGAGATTGGATTCTTCGCGGGCTTCGACAATGTCGACATGAGCTTGGCCACCGTGACGAACCCTGGGGGACGCTCACCTGCCGCCGAAATCGCCAGCAACGTCACCGACGGAAACACGGGAACCAAATGGCTCGATTTCAACAAAGCCCCCTTAGTCTTTGATTTTGGAACCACCACCACCATCGACGGCTACTTCTTTGCCACCCCAAACGATGCCACTGATCGCGACGCGATCAGCTGGATCCTCGAGGGCAGCGCCGATGGCACCACTTGGACCCTTCTCGATAACGTCCAGGGCGCGACCATTCCCGAAGAACGTCTGACCTACACCGACGACTTCAATCTGCCGAGCACCCCTGAGCCCATCGACTTCACCTGGACGGGCAATGCCAGCACCGACTGGAATACGACCGAAATCAATTGGAGCAACGGCAGCCCTGTCATCTGGGACAACACCGTTCTCGCCCGGGCGCGCTTCGGCGCTGGCAGCCCCACCGCCGTCACCCTCAGTGAAGGGATCAGCGCCCGCGTCGTTCGCTTCGATGTTCCGAACTACACCGTTGAGGGCGACACGCTCACCCTGGTCGGAGTGAACCGGCTCGATGCGCAAGCCGACGCCACCTTGGGTTCGACTCTCACCAGCGCCTCCGGGATCGTTAAAATCGGTCCTGCTGTCCTCTCCCTCACCGGTGACAGTAGCTATCCCGGCACCACCTTCATTCAAGAGGGCACCTTGGCTTACACGGGAAGCGCCACCCGCACCGTCGTTGCCAACCTCGAAATCGGCCGCCCTTCCGGTGAAGCCACGCTTGAGCAATCCGGCGAAAGCACCGTCGTCTTCGGTGGAAATCCCAGCATTGGAACCGGTGCCGATTCCACCGCCATCATTCGCCAAAGCGGGGGATCATCGACTTACGCTGCAGGCGGAGGCTACCTCACCATCGCCAATGCCACGAACTCCTTCGCGGCCCTCGAACTCTCAGGGGGGACTCTCGCCAGCGGCGCGGACTCCGGCATCCGGCTCGGACTCAACGGCACCGGCAATCTTCTTCAAACGGGAGGCGACCTCACCTCCAATCGCTGGTTCGCAGTCGGAGGAGAAAATGCCACCGGAGTTGCCACCCACCTCGGAGGGACCACCACCATCACCTCCAATTGGCGGCTGATTGTCGGCGATCGCACTGGCTCTACGGCCGTCGTCAACGTCGGCACCCTCGCTGGAGGCGATGCGACCGTCACAGGACTCCGCACAAACGATGAAGACGGCTCCATCATCATCGCCAGCGTCAGTGGAGCCCTCGGATATCTCAACCTCAACCACGGTACCCTCGTCGCCCATGGATCCATCTATCAGGGCGGAGGCTCCGGTTTTCTCAACGTCAATGGCGGCACCCTCCAAGCCGGTCGTGAGGGAGTGGTTCTCGTAAAAAGTGGACTCTCCGTCGTCGCCCACGGTGAGGGTCTGCATGTCGACACCGCAGGATTCAACGCCTCGATCACTGCCGATATCTTCCGGCCGTATGACAGTGGGCTCACCTTCCCGGGAAGTACGCTTGCGGTCTCCCAGGGCGGCTCCGGTTACCTGACTCCTCCAGTCGTCCAGATCGAATCCGATGGTGCCGGACTTGATGCCTTGGCCGTAGCCGAAATCGAAAACGGCGCCGTCACCTCCATCGTCCTCACCAATCCAGGAGAAGGCTTTGAAGTCGGCGATGAACTCACCATCCACTTCGTTGGCGGAGGCACCGCTGATCCGGCTCCGGACATGACTTATGTGCTCACCGCCGCCAACCTTGAGGACAGCAGCACCACCGGTTGGGTCAAAACCGGTGAAGGCAAGCTCAACTTCACTGGCACATCGGATTGCGTCGGCCCCACGGTGGTGGAACAAGGCACTCTCGCCGCGAATGGAACCTTCGATGAAACTTCCATCGAAGTTGCCTCTGGGGCCACTCTCACGGGTCACCTCGACACCCTCGGTCCCGTCACCATCTCCGGCACCTTCGCGCCGGGAGATGGAGTCGGCACCGCCACCGGCGCCAGCTCCCTGAGCCTCCTTGCTGGCTCCCAACTCGCCATTCAGGTGGCCGACTGGACGGGCACTGCCGGAACCGGCTATGATACCGCCAGTTTCAACGCGATCACGACCACTGCCACCTCGGGCTCCAAGCTGACCGTGACGGTCGATGGAACCGATCTTGTCAACTTTAGCGAGGGCGATACTTCCTTCATCATCGCCTCCGCAGCGTCCTCGCCCACCGGCTGGACCTCCGACAATTGGCAGGTCAACACCACCAATTTCCCTGGCACAGGCACCTGGGACCTGGCCGTGGTGGGCAATGATCTCGTCCTCGAATACACCGCTGGAGAAGGGGGCTACAGCTCGTGGATCGCCGGATTCCCGGGAATCACCGATGCCTCTCCCGACGCCGATCCCGATCAAGACGGTCTGTCGAACCTGCTGGAATACATTCTGAACGGCAATCCGACCTCGGGCACGGGCGACTCACTTCCACAAGTCGCCACCACCGAGACCGAGATCACGCTCAGCTACATTCGTCGGGCAGAGTCAGCCACCGATACCACCCAGGTCTTCGAAACCAGCTCGGATCTTGTCGAGTGGTCGGAAACGTCCGTTCCGGCCTCCAGCAGCGGCTCGATCACGGTCGCCGCCGACACCCCCGAAGCGGGACTGGAAACCGTGACCCTCACGCTTCCTCGCTCCGAAGAACGTTGGTTTGGCCGACTCAAAGCCACCCGACCCTGATCTGAGGGAAACACTTTCTTGAGGGGGTTGATGCCGTGCGGGGGACTCGTTCTCCGTGCGGCATCTTTCTTTTCTCCCCTTTGAATCTCCCTCCCGGTCTTTCTTTCCTTGGCGACCCCGGTGTCTTGGCGGTGAATCCCCTGCGTCCACCGCATGAAGGAAACCCTCGCCGAGCTCGAACGCTGGGGCGCCGATGTCATCTTCGGTCGCGCCCGGGGATTTCGTGCCAGCATGATGCGCCTCGCCATGAGCGCGTTGTCCCTCCTCATGCGCGGCGTCGTCGCCCTGCGACTCACTATTTTCCGCAAACGCTGGAAACAACAGGCCCACCTCGGCACCCAAGTCATCTCCATTGGCAACATCACGGTCGGCGGAACGGGTAAAACGCCCGTCACCGAAATGCTCGCCCGCACCCTGCGCGAGCGCGGTCGTACCGTCTCCATCCTCTCCCGCGGATACAAAAGCCGCAAACTCAAGGAGCCACAGCGCTGGAAGGACGCCCTGGGTCAACCCATCGCCGGAGATGAAATGCCCAAGGTCGTCTCGGACGGCCGCGCCCTTCTCCTCGATTCAAAGTTCGCCGGCGACGAGCCCTTCATGCTCGCCCGCAACCTCGACGGAGTCTCCGTCGTCGTCGATAAAGACCGGGTCAAAGGCGGCCGATTTGCCGTCAAGCACCTCGGCGCTGATACTTTGGTTCTCGACGACGGCCTCCAATACCTCCGACTCGCCCACGGCAACGACATTGTCCTGATCGACCGCACCGCTCCCTATGGTACCGGTCACCTCTTGCCCCGGGGGACACTCCGTGAACCCCCCGCCAACCTCCTCCGCGCTTCCTACATTCTCCTCACCAAATGCGATGGCAGTCCAAACGACAGCCTCATTGAAGAGATTCGTCGTCATAACCCACACGCCCCCATCATCCAATGCACTCACGGGCCACGATATCTCGAAGAGCTTTTTACGGGGCGTCGTGAGGAACTCCGCTACCTTCAGGACAAGTGGGTGGCTGCCATTTCCGGCATTGCGGTCCCTGAGAGCTTCGAGCGCAGCCTGGAAGGATTGGGCGCCCACGTCGAAATCCGCCGTCATTTCCCCGATCACTATCGATTCACCCGCAAAGAGATCGATGCGTTCATGACCCGCTGTGTCGAGCGGGACATGGAAATGATCGTGACCACCGAGAAAGACGCGGTGCGTTTCCCCCGGCCCAGTGATCCGGCCGTGCCCATTTGGTTTCTCCGCATTGAGGTCGATATCCTCGAGGGGCACGACGAGTGGGAGGACATGATCGAACGATTTTGCCACCCTCACGCACCAGGAGACCCCATCCTCCGCTACCGCGACGCCTACGCGACATAAGGAGAGAAGACGCTGGAGGCATCGTAGAAATCGACTGCGCCGACATGTCGGCTCCGATCCAGCTCACCCTCCGACTCCCACTCCTCCCTCCAAAGCGGGGTCGTGCCCCCGCACTCCTTTCGGACTGCGCCGACACGTCGGCGCTTTCACCCCTCGCACTCGCTCATCACCCCCGACTCCTCCACCGAGCCGACACGTCGGCTCCGATCCAGCTCACCCTCCGACCCCCACTCCTCCCTCCAAAGCGGGGTCGTGCCCCCGCACTCCTTTCGGACTGCGCCGACACGTCGGCGCTTTTCCCCCTCGCCCTCGCTCATCACCCCCGACTCCTCCCCGGAGCCGACACGTCGGCTCCGATCCAGCTCACCCTCCGACTCCCGCTCCTCCCTCCAAAGCGGGGTCGTGCCCACGCACTCCTTTCGGACTGCGCCGACACGTCGGCGCTTTCACCCCTCGCACTCGCTCATCACCCCCCACTCCTCCCCGGAGCCGACACGTCGGTTCCGATCCAGCTCACCCTCCGACCCCCGCTCCTCCCTCCAAAGCGGGGTCGTGCCCCCGCACTCCTTTCAGACTGCGCCGACACGTCGGCGCTTTCACCTCTCGCACTCGCTCATCACCCCCGACTCCTCCCCGGAGCCGACATGTCGGCTCCGATCCAGCTCACCCTCCGATCCCCACTCCTCCCTCCAAAGCGGGGTCGTGCCCCCGCACTCTTTTCGGACTGCGCCGGCATGTCGGCGCTTTCACCCCTCGCACTCGCTCATCACCCCCGACTCCTCCCCGGAGCCGACACGTCGGCTCCGATCCAGCTCACCCTCCGACTCCCACTCATCCCTCCAAAGCGGGGTCGTGCCCCGCACTCCTCAAGAGGACCTTCCCTCCACCAGCCCCGGATCCAAACCCAACGATCCTCGATACCTCTGGGCCCCAGTTCTCTCCAAATCCAACAACTGTTCGCGCGCGTGGTGCAACTTCTCCTCCATCACCGCCCGCTCCACGGGCTGCAACCGCGTTCTTCGCTCAAGAAACTTCGATAAATCCTTCACATGGCGTTCCCACAATCGCCGGGCCGTCACGGCACGGGCTTCCAACCGAGCCTGATACCATTCACTTTCCATCAGACCCTCCGCTTCAAACAACCTTCGGAAGTCAGGATCGTGCCAGGTTTTCCCCTCCCAGCTGCCCTCCGCCATGATCGTCAATAGTGCCCGCAACGGAGGAATCGCGTGCTCCAGAGAGCCATCGAGAAAATAGTTCGTAGCCACCCGTTGATGAGCTTCCGCAATATGCTCGATGCCATCCACAAACTCCTCCAAACTCTGCAGCTCAGGACGCAACATGTCCACGGGGAACACCGCCGTCGGATCATTGAAAACCCGTCCGAAAAAGCGCGATACAAACTCCTGAGTGATGCGCCACCCCAAGCGACTCCCTGGAATCACCCGTCCTTGATGCTCGAAATCCTTCACGCTCTCCAAACAACCGTGATCGATCAACCACTGCGGATCCCGTTCATGGATGTGCATCCGACTCCAAACTTCCGGGACGACCAGACTGATGTCGTGATCGACCCGATACTTTCGCCCGATGTGACCCGCAGCGCTGCTGAATCCATGTGAACGCGTGAGCAGCATGGAAAGCAGGGCATTGTTCAGATCATGAATCGGCAACAAGCAATTGAACGGTCCCTTGGTCAGTGCCCCTTCGGATCCCGCCCCGGTAGTCGAGGGAGATTTGCCGGTGAGACTGGCAGCGAAATCCATGAACAACTCCGGCAACTCCTGATAGTGGATCGGCCCAAACACGGCCAATGGCCGGATGCCCGCTTCAGGCTCGGCAGGATTATTCCGCCGCCCCGGCAGGACCGAATGTGCCGGATTGAGCACCGGAGCTGCCGCCTCCAATCGCCGATAGAGCCGCGCCCCCATCTCTCCAAGGTATTCCTTCCTCGGATCGCCCAGATCTGGACGATTCTGCAGATACCGCGGATTCTTTGTCGGCTTGCCATCGACAATCCGAGGGTTCGCCGTGCACACGAACCAATCGGGAACGTCGCTCATCGAGACCTCCTGAATCATCTTCTGGGCCGCCTCGGTAAACTGTCCGAATCGAATCGCATCCTCCGTCATTTCTTGGGCAAGACCCCGCGGAAGAGGTTCATAGTTGGAAAAGAACATCCCCTTCTTCGAGAAATCGGCCTCGGTCGCCCGATCATACCCGCGAATCACCGCATCATCCGGACGCTGAAAAAGCCGATACTCGCAATTCGCCACAAACTTGTAGGCAGGTTCATCGAGCTTTGGATGGAGCCCCTTCAGCTTCTCCGCAGCAACAACGACCGATGCCGTAATATCATCCTCACGCTGCAGCTTCACCGCAGGGGCAAAGTCCTTGCGTAGGCCGAAAATCCTCCAAGCCCCCTGGCCACTGAAACCCACCCGCAGGTAGCGAGTATAAAGCCGCTGATTGTAAAACTTCAACTCGATCCCCGGCTGCCCGTCGATCATATCGACACTGAATTTCGATGCCCAATCATCTCCCCACTCCGCCTGATAGCGGCGCTTTAAAATCAGCAGAAGCCCCCGCACCGGGCGCGGAATTGCTTCCAACCATCGGTTATACGACTCCGTGAACAAATGCCCCGGAGTCATCATACGAACCACCGATCCAAAGGATCGCGATGGATCCAAAATGGGCCGACTGGGCAACTGCGGCTGACGCGGAGTGTGAAAGCGCGAGGTGAAAAACTCCTGCCCCATGTCGAGGATTTCCTGCACCCGACGCAGGGCTTCCTGGAAATGAGGAATCGTCACCGGACCCGCCAACATCGCGTCCGCCAGAGACTTGGAGATCTCCGATTTTCCGCCTCCTGAGACCGTACAAGGTTTGTGGCAAAGGGTTCCCTCGGCTTGGGTTCCAACCAAGCGCCATCGTTGCCCTTTCACACTTTGCGACATCTCCACCTTGTAGCCGGAAGGCATCACATAGGTTTCCCCTGCCAGCATCTTGCGCTCTGCCGAAAGCCCATCTGGACGCTGCCAGGTGATCCGCTGAGTTCGCAGATCAAGCCGTGCCGTCTCAGGCAAATAGACGATATCCGGCCACCGACGATCCACCCCATACCCTTCCGGTTTCACCTCCATGTTCGCTCCATGGCGGCGCACCACCTCCTCCCAAGTGTGGTTCACCAAGGACCCTAACTGCGCCACCGAAAAATCCTCCCCGTGATCAAAAGAAGGAAAAGCCAAAGCGCCTCCTGCGTGTTCTTCCTCGCACAGCCCGAAGAGATTCGCAGCAAAGCTGATTTGGGTTTTGACCTCCTTTTTACAGTATCCGTAGTAGCTATCAGCAATCAGGGTCACGCACACCCCCGAGGCATCTCGGCAGGCAATCTTGAAAGCTCCTCCTTCATTGTAGAGTTCATCCTCATTCTCCCAGCACATCCCGTCGGCACGCTGCCGCTCGGTCGCTTCTCCGAAAGCAGGGAGTCCGAGGTCCTTCTTCCGCAACCCCGTCAAATGGGGTGCCAGAATCACACAACCCGTGTGACCGGTCCACCCGCCCGCATCCAGCCGCGCATCATTCTCCGGCAGAGACGGATCTCCCGCATTGCCGAAAATGCTCTCCACAAAATCGAGGTTGCTCACCAAGGCCCCTGGCGCGAAGAAGCGGATCTCCATCGTCCGTTGGCGCACCACCCCCGGAACTTCCGGGCAAACCATGGGGCGCAGGAGCAAACTCACAAAAGTATGCGCCTGTTCGGCGGCCGGCCGGGTCGCCGTATAGGGCAATCTCAAGAACTCTTCTGGCGGCTGCAAAGCCGCCCTCAACAGCCTGGCGAAGGTCCGTCTTGGAACTCCTTTTTTGTCTGCCGGGATCGGCAGGCCATCTTCCACAATATGGAAAACGCCTTCCGTCGTACGCCGGTCCTTGGCAGGATTGTGACACACCCCCTGATGCACCCGGTAAGACGAAAGAATGTCAGATTCGAGCCGATCCGCATCGGCCGGCAAAGAAAAGACCCTTGCCAAGCCATGGCGCTCCAGAGTCAACGCGGAACTCGGCAACCATGCTTCATCCGCCTCGAATACACCCGCAGCTTGATCCCCCAGATATCGAACGAGAAAATCATGAATCGCCTGGTCGACCGGACACAGCGGCTCACCAAAGATTCGCAGTTTCTCCTCAAAATTTGCCAACAAGGATCGCCCCAAAGAAAGCAGCGGAGAATCGCCCCCCTGCTCGGGAACGGCAAAGCCCCGAGAGGCCAATTTCACGTTTGCCAGCTCCGTCAGTCGCCGTTGGGCAGCCTCCGCTTCGGATTCCGAGGGAAAATAGCCAATCGTTTCCTGGAGGGTGCGCTTCATCGTGCCCGCGGGATTATCACAATGACGGCGGATTGGCCTGTGACCAATCCGTCATCCTCACAGCGGCACAGCACTCCTCAGGCCAGACCTCGCGGGATGAAGAAGCTTGCTTTCTGAGGCTTACAGGGCATCCCTTCGTCATCATGAACTCTTACAATCCCTATCATGTGGGAAGCATCGCTGAGCAGCCGGAGGATCAGCGCGCCGCATTCATTCGCAAGACCTACTGGCATCTCGCTGGGGCATTGGCAGCATTTGCTTTGCTCGAAACCGTCCTCTTGAAAAGCGGTTTGGGCAACACCGCCCTCCAGCTTGTCGGAGGCAGCCGTTTCGGGTGGCTGGCACTGCTTGGAGGCTTCATGGTGGTTGGCTGGCTCGCCAGCCGCCTGGCAGCCAGCGGGGCCAGCCCTGCCACTCAATATCTTGGACTCGCCCTCTACGTGGTCGCCGAGGCGGTCATCTTCCTCCCTCTGATGACCATGGCGATCTTGATCACCGGCTCGCCCCTCATCCTCGGACAAGCCGGGGTGCTTACCGGTGCCCTCGTGCTCGGACTCACCACCGTCGCCTTCACCACGCGCAAGGATTTCAGCTTCCTCGGCGGCATGCTGAAAATCGGATTCTTTGTCGCCTTGGGTTTGATCCTCGCCTCGTTGCTATTCGGCTTTCAACTCGGGCTGTGGTTCTCCCTCGTCATGGTCGTATTCGCCGGGGGCGCCGTGCTTTATGATACGAGCAACCTCATCCACCGCTACGCCCCAGGCCAACACGTGGCCGCCGCCCTCTCGTTGTTTTCCAGCATCGCTCTGCTGTTCTGGTACGTGCTGCGCATCCTGATGAGCCAGCGCAACTGAACATCGGAGCGCTCCGCTTAATCCAAACTCTCGAAGCGGGCAGCGGCGCGGTTTTTTCGCACCTTGCCCGCTTCAAAAAGCTGGCCATTCATCGCCAAATACACCCCGGCAGGCTTCGATTGCACGGCCCCTAGTGCGAGGCCGAGGTTGAAGATCGCGTCGGTGACACGGAATCGTGCCGGCGCCAGAGCCCCCGTCAGCACAATGGTTTTTCCCGGGATGCCGCGAAGGAACTCCGCCGTCAGAGCCATCGTGTCGGTCCCATGAGTGATCAAGATGGCGGATTCCTCTGCCTCCTCACAGGCCCGCCGAATGACGGCCCGATCCTCCGCATCCAGCTCCAGACTGTCCTTCCGGAGCAGCGGTTCGAGCACCCATTCAAGCCCAACTCCGGCTTCGCGGAAAACATGGGGAACGGTTGGCTCGCCGATCTCATATTCCGACGTCGCATCGAAGTAGACCTTATCGATGGTCCCTCCCGTGGTGATCACACGCAGTCTCATTTCGGCAAAAAGAATCCCTGTTGCTTCTCTGAAATGGACAATCCCAGCTGCTCCATCACCGCCAGCATGTCTTCCCAGATCTTTCGCTTGTCCTGCAATGCCGCACTTCCGTGCAGCAAATAGGCCGGGTGATAGGTCACCCTCACCGGGATGCCTTCAAAGGTATGCCATTGCTCGCGCATTCGGGCCACGGCACCCGTCAGCCCCAGCAATCCTTCCGCAGCCGTGGCACCAAGCGCCACAATGCATTTGGGCCGCACAATTCGAACTTCCTCGCGAACAAACGGCATGCAGGCCGCCATCTCCTCCACTGTCGGCTTACGATTGTTCGTGGTTTGGCGCTCCATCGAGGGGCGAAATTTCACAATATTGGAAATATAAGCCGCTTCGCGCGACAGACCCATCGCCTTCAGGATCTCGTTGAGTTTCTGCCCTGCAGGCCCCACAAAAGGCTCCTGTTCCCGTTCCTCCTGATATCCCGGGGCTTCTCCGACAAGCATCAGATCCGCGTCGGGATTGCCCACGGAAAACACCATGGTCTCCCTCAGAGACCCCAAAGCCCGGGCCGCGGGCCACTCTGCTGCCTGCGCCTTGAGCGCCGCAATCTTCTCGGCGGCACTGCCCCCATCCGGACTCACCACCACTGGTGCCTCCACCACACGGGGGGGGTGGGAAACCTCCATTTCCTTGGATGCCTCTGCTGGGGAAACCTCCGCGGACTCCTCCGCAACGGGTTCGAGCTTCGGCCCTTTTCGCTTTTGGCGATGCAGTTCCCGCAGCGCCGCTCGGGCTTCCTCATCCAAATACACTTGGGTCACGCCACGAGCTTCCTCGGACTTCAGAAAATCGATCAAAACATCGACAGGGCGGGACATGCGGCGACGCTAACGGGTTGCCGACCCGCTGGCAACCCCGCCTCGGAATCGATGTTTCCTCCACAACGCCAGTCCTTCGGAGAGACATTTGAAAAAAGTTCCGTATCCTTTTCGCGACGCCACCGTCCAAGCTGCCATGAAAGTCCTGCTCGCCATCGCCCTGCTTGTCCTCGCACCCTTTGCCCGGGCGAACATCGATATCGATATCGCGGCCTATGGGGAGAGCCTTGGCGGCTGGAAGGACAACACCGTTTCCTACGCCCTCTCCGGAGCTCAATATCGAACCTACAAACCGGAAATCACCCCCACTCCAGACGGTGGGATCTTCGTCTCGGTGCGCATCGATCACCGACGTGGCTGGCTCGCCAGCGATGACCACGCCGTCTTGGAAATCACTTTTCAAAAAGATGGATCCGTCGCCAACGCTCGCTCCACCCTTGCCGTTCAAGGTCGGACAATTTCCAGCGACCTCATTCGCAGCACCGCCACCGCAGGAGCGGAAGTAGGGGGCGTCGCAGGTGCCGTGAAAGTCGGTACCGACCTGGTCGCCGATCTCTCCTCAAAACTGTTGCGTGAAAAAATCGTTGAGGCAGGCCGCGTCGCATTCCCGTCGGCCGTGCAGCACAACTACAATTTGCTCTATCAAGCCGTGCGCCTGCGCAAAGATGAAGTGCCTGCTGAAGGGGGCGCCGGAGCGACCGATGAGGCCGAACCCGCGACGACCAAGCCCGCCCCTCCAGGCAAAACTCAGCCGCTCGAAATCCAGCCCTACGGGAAGGAGGACAAAAAATAACCCGATCAGGCGTCAGCCTCCCACCTCGTCCCAGCCGTTACCTGGACCGATTTCATCGAATCGAGACTCCGACAACGACCGCCCTGCGATCAGTTTTTCGTACAATCCTAGGATTTGCCGGGCTTTCGCATCCCACGTGAAATGCGCACGAACGTGCTGTTGCGCACGCCGGCCCATGGCATCTGCCTCCTGAGGGTTCTCCGCCAACTGGCTCAATGCCTTCCGGAACCCCTCAATGATCTGCGGTCGCTCTCCGATGGGCACCACCACGCCACACCCCTCGGGCACCAGTTCGGCAGGGCCTCCATAATCCAGCACCACCGGAGCCAGCCCCAGCGCCATCGCCTCCAGAACCACACCGCCGCCAAATTCCCTCACACTCGGGAAGGCAAAAACACGCGCCGCCGCAAGATGGGACCTCACCTCACCATGGGCCACCCATCCGGCAAAGGTGACCTGATTCCCCAGGCCCTCGCGCTCCACGAGTCCTTTCAAATCGCCCATCTGTGGACCATCCCCAATGATTTCCAACTCCAGTTTGCCCTCGCGCAGCCATGGCGCCGCCGCCTCCAATAGCATGTCCGCACCCTTGTAAGGCACCAAACGGCCCAAGAATGCGATCTTGAGGGGTGCCCCTGGAATAGGGCTGGGTGGATCCTGATCGATCTCAGGGAACCGTGCCGGATCAATGGCATTCTCAGGCAACCACACAGATTTCACCTCCAAGGCCGGGTCACCTTCGGTCACCTCCCGATAAGTGTGCTTCGAAGCCAGGATCAGCCCGCTCGCCAAGCGTCGCGTCGCCTTCAATCCTGGCATGAACCGATAGATATCGCGCACATATCCTAACCATTCTCGCTCCGCCATCCGCACCTGATCGAACCCCGGAGGCCACGGAATCCCCCCATTGATGGGCCCCATCAGGAAGGGCACTCCCAGCTTCGCCAACTTCTTCGCCAAATAGCTCGGAGACGTCGGACTCAATGGCGTGATGCGATGCACCACATCGAACTCTCCCGCCATGAGACGTTCGCGAAAGACCGACCACACCTTCCGTTCAAACAAAGGGTAGGCCAAGGTCGCCATCGCCGAATGGATCGTCCATCCAAGACTTTTGCCACCCCGCAGCGCCGTGGCGATGTGAAAGGCCACACTTTGTGCCGGGTTGTCGACCGCCGTGAAAAAATCCTGAGCAACTCCCGCCTTCAGAAGAGACTCTTCGTTGCGTTTTTCCGTGACCAAATGCCCATCGCACACCCTCCCGAGTGCTTCGGAAAGCGAATGCCCAATCAAGGCAACACTCGTCAGCTCGGGATTCGCCGCTTCGGCGATGATCAGCACGCGGGGCTTCTTCATGATCGGATAGAAATCAGGCACCGCACGGCCGCGGTTCACTAGGAATTTGCGATGATGCATCCTCCGGCTCCACCTCGAAGGTGACAAGGCAGGATTGCCGGAGAAGTGGAGTCCATTCGGGGCAAAAGTCGCTTTCCCCCGCGAAAGAACCGGCGAAGTTGAGCGGTTTAACCTCATTGCCACCCATGAAATCCATCTCACGCCGCCAATTCGCCCAACTCACTGCCGCTGCCGCCCTCGCACCCTACCCGCTTCTCCGGGCCCAGGAAGCCGGAGGAAAGAAACTGGGCGTCGCCCTCCTCGGACTGGGCGACTACTCGACCCACCAACTGGCTCCTGCACTCCAAAAGACCCGCTTTGCCAAACTCACCGGCATCGTCACCGGCTCGCCCGAAAAAGTTCCCGTATGGCAGGAGAAATATGCCATTCCGGACACCAACGTTTACAACTACGAGAATTTCGACTCGATCGCCGATAACCCGGAGATCGACATCGTCTATGTGGTCACACCGACTGGCCTCCATCCCGAGTTTTCCATTCGAGCGGCCAAGGCGGGCAAGCACGTCATCTGCGAGAAGCCGATGGCTCCCACCGTCGAGGACTGCACTCGCATGATCGATGCTGCCAAGCAGAACCATGTCACCCTGCAGATCGGTTACCGCCTCCATTGGGATCCCTATCACCTGCGCTTGATGGAAATCATGAAGTCGAACGAGTTCGGACCTTGGTCTTCCATTTCCGCCGCCAATGGCGGCCGCATGGAAAACTTCACGGGGCTCAACCGCTGGAGGATTGGCAAAGAACTCGGTATCGCCGGGGCGCTCTACGACCTCGGCGTCTATTGCGTCCAAGGCCAACTTTATACCGCTCAGGAACTCCCGCACAGCGTCACCGCCCGCCACAGCACCGAACGCACCGAGATTTTCACCGAAGTTCCCGAAACATACGAATGGACCTTGGAGTTCGCTGGAGGCCGCAAAGCCGAAGGATGGGCCAGCTATGGAAAATCCGGCAATTGGATCCGCGCCGAAGTCGAAAAAGGCACCGTTGAGCTGCAACCGTCCTATGGTTACGGTGGCCAAAAGGGCACAACCCCCGATGGCCCGATGACCTTGGATCATGTCCCGCAGCAAGCCCTTCAGATCGACGGCCAAGCCCAAGCCATTCTGCGCGGCGAGCCAAGCCGAGTTCCGGGCGAAATGGGCCGCCGCGACATCCGCGTGATCCGCGGCATCATGGAAGCCGCCGCGACCGGCCAATCCTTCGAATTCACCGATTTCGAGTAAGACCCACCTTCGGTGCTGGAGTCACAGCGCGCCATTGACAGCTCGCGGGCGCATCCTCTGGAATGCCAAACCGTGAGCCAATTTGGATTTCGACCTCACTTCACTCTGGAACGACCGGGTTCTCCGGCGGAGGAGCAGCGCCGCCTCGCGGCCAGCCTTCAACGACTCGGGGAAACTTTTAAAATCAAGAGTTTCCCTGGGTTTCTCTGCCTGCGCGTTCCTCCCGCAGAGCGCCACTTTTGGTCCCCACGGCTCCACGTGTCCTTCGAGCCCACAGAACAAGGCCACACCCAACTGGATGGCGTCTACGGGCCCAATGCCAACCTCTGGTCGCTGTTCCTCTACGGGTACCTCCTTGCCAGCTCGGCCGGATTGTTCGGTGGTGCCCTTGGATGGGCCCAGCACGCCTTGGCCAAACCCGCCTGGGGATTCGCGATTCTCGCAGGAGCCCTCGCCCTCGCTCTCGGACTCTACCTCGTCGCCCAGTTCGGTCAGAAAATTGCCGCTCAGCAAACTTTTCGCCTTCACCAACTCATCGAAGCCGCCCTGAAGGCATCGATTCCCGTCCACTGATCCCCGCGCTGTCGCGCCCACAGCCACAGTTTCCCATTTGCTCGGCCCCGATTTCGCCCCACCCTCCCGCCATGGACGCCATTGCCCGGGGAAAGCAGGTCATCGAAGTGGAAACCCACGCGCTCATCGCCATGGGCCAACGCCTCGATGCCACCTTCAACGCGGCGGTCGACTTGCTCCGCCGCACCGTGGAAGCCCGCGGCAAAGTCGTGGTCGTGGGCATCGGCAAAAGCGGCAATATCGGCCACAAAATCGCTGCAACTCTCAACTCCACCGGCTCCACCGCCGTCGTCCTCAACTCCCAAAACGCGCTGCACGGCGACCTCGGCCTCATCAACGATGGCGATGCCGTGATCGCTCTCTCCTACTCCGGTGAAACCACCGAATTGCTCGACCTGCTCCCGCACCTGCGGCGATTCGACATCGGCCTCATCGCCATGACCGGACGCCCCGATTCCTCACTTTCCGAGCATGCGGACATCACCCTCGACACCTCAGTCGAACGGGAAGCCTGCCCATTCAATCTCGCACCCACCTCTTCCTCCACCGCGATGCTGGTCATGGGTGACGCCCTGGCCATGGCCCTTCTCGAAGTTCGAGGTTTCACCGAAGAACAATTCGCCCGCTTTCATCCCGGCGGTTCACTTGGTCGCGCGCTCCTCACCAAAGTCGCTGACATCATGCGGGCCGGCAGCTCTCTGGCTCAGGTTTCCGATCAGGCAAGTGTTCGGGATGCCCTCACCGCCATGACCATCGCGCGCTCGGGCGCCTGTGTGGTGATCCTCCCGAGCGGAGGCCTTGCCGGCATCTTCACCCACGGTGATTTCGCCCGCGCCTATCAGCAAGATGCCAATGTCGGCGACCGCCCCGTATCCGATCTGATGACTCGCCAACCCATCAGCGTCTCCGCCGAAGCCCTCGCCGCCGAGGCGGTTCACACCATTGGCTCCCATCGCGTCGATGACGTCGTCGTTCTCGACGGCTCCGGCCGCCCGGTTGGACTCATTGATACTCAGGATCTCGCCCGACTGAAAATTGTCTAATCGACGAGCCCTTCCGACAATCGGGCTCGGCGTCCAGCCTCCATTTGCGAAGATATCGTCGGTTGCTCCGCGGCTTGCCCACGGCATGGAATGCCCGCCATGTCCAACCCACCGCTGTTCCCACTTCAGCCCACCCTTCACAGCCGCCGTTCCTTCATTGGCGGCTCCGCTTCCCTCCTCCTCGCCCTCACCGCGGGCCGCGCCGTAGCCGCCACCGATCGCATCTCCCACCATCCGTCGTTCACCGACTATCCCTTCCAACTCGGTGTGGCCTCGGGAGAACCGGATCATGAAGGCTTCGTGATCTGGACCCGACTGGCTCCTCAACCATTGGCCGATGGCGGAGTGATCGAAGACGCCATCCAAGTCCACTGGATGGTCGCCGAAGACGAAGCGATGACCAAGGTCGTTGCCAAAGGCACCGCCGTGGCCCAACGCGACTGGGCCCACTCGGTCCATGTCGAAGTCACCGGACTGCGTCCGGACCGCTGGTATTGGTATCAATTCAAGGCGGGAGCGGAAATCAGCCCCATCGGTCGCTCCCGCACTCTTGAGTCGCCCGATCGAACCGCAGCGCAAACCTCGATGTTGCGCATGGCCTTCGCCTCCTGCCAGCACTTCGAGACCGGCTTCTACAACGCCTACGAACACATGTTGGCCGAAGCCCCGGACATCGTCTTCCACCTCGGCGACTACATCTACGAGGGTTCCAGTCGCGACGGCCAAGTCCGCCGCCACTCCGGGAAGGAAATCAAGACCCTCGATGCCTACCGCCGCCGCCATGCCCAATACAAATGCGATCCCGCCTTACAGGCGATGCATCAAGCGGCTCCTTGGGTGGTCACCTGGGACGATCACGAATTCGACAACAACTACGCAGGCGATATCCCGGAGGAGAAAGGTCCTGCCGAACATGAAGCCTTCCTGCAACGTCGCGCCGCCGCGTACCAAGCCTACTACGAACACATGCCACTTCGCGCCGCCTGTGTTCCCAAAGGTCCCGGCATGAGCCTCTACCGCCGCCTGCAGCACGGCCAGCTGGTCAATTTTCACGTTCTCGATACCCGCCAATACCGTACGGACCAGCCCCAAGGTGACGGCCTTCGCCCTCCAAGCCCCGCCGAAATGAATCCAGAAGGCACTCTCCTCGGCCACGCGCAGCGCGAGTGGTTGCTGGCAGGGCTTACTGCCTCGAACACCACCTGGAACGTCTTGGCCCAACAGGTCATGATGGCACGCGCCGATCGCAAGGCGGGAGAAGCGGAAGCCTACTCCATGGACCAATGGCCCGGATACGAGTTCGAACGTCGCCACTTGCTTCAAGCTTTTGACGAGCGGAAAATCTCCAACCCGGTCGTGATCACCGGGGATATCCACAACCACTGGGCCAACGAACTGCTCACCGATTTCGACCCAGCATCCAACAAGGTCGTCGGCCACGAGTTCGTTTGCTCCTCGATCACCTCCGGCGGTGACGGCGTCGAGCGCCCCAAGTACTATGACGACCTCATTTCAGAGAATCCCTGCGTGAAGTACCATGGCAACCGCCGTGGCTACGTCAGCTGCATGATCCGTCCCGACCAATGGCGCACCGACTATCGGTCGGTCGAGTACGTTTCCCGGCCTCATTCCCCGATCGACACCCCGGCGTCCTTCGTCATCGAAAACACTGAAATGCATCCCGCCTAAGCGGCCTCGGAGGGCGTTTGACCGGCATGTTACCATCGTTGCCGTGCCCGGCGCCCTCCGCCTGTTTTTCCCACTCTTTCCCCTCGTCCCACTTCTCCTGGTTCCTGCGTCTCTCCGTGCGCAGGAAACCAAGGACATCCGGGTGGAGGTGGATTTTCTGCGTGGGGATGTCCCCTTGACCTCGGAGGTTCGTGGCGGGGTCGCCATCTCCCGCGCCGACCTTCTGATATCTGACATCACCTTCCAACGAGCCGACGGCCGTTGGCTGCCCCTTGCACGCTGGGACGGATTCTTCAGTGCCACCGAAGCGGACCGTTCGCCCCTTCTTCGCGGGTTGCCTGCGGAAACCATGCAAGCGGTGCGCTTCCACTTGGGCCCGCCGGCGGAAATCAACCATGCCGATCCCGCGCTTTTTGCTGTCGATGATCCACTGCATCCCACCGCCAACCGCCTGCATTGGGAGTGGCAATCGGGATTCATCTTCCTCGCCCTTGAGGGTCGCTTGGCAAATCCATCCGCCGCCGATCGAGGTTTTTCCTATCATATCGGGAATGACCCTCAGCATGTGGAAATCACCGTTCCGGTGAAGTTCCCCGCAGCGGACCAGACCCTCCGCCTCGGCTTGGATCTGGATGCTTTGCTCGATTTCGATTTGGAGACAGCTCCCCCGAGCACACATTCACGCGTGGGAGATCCTCTCGCCCCACAGATCGCTCGCGCCACTCAGCACGCTTTTCATTTCCTCGACTCACGCCCCGGTTACCGGCAGTCCGCATCGGCGGCCCCGGCCACGCATGCCCCCCCCGGCACCACGCCTCTCCGTCTCGATCTTTCGGCACGCTTCCCACAGGTCCAGCTACCCGCGGACAACCCGCTCACTCGGGAAGGCGTGGCCTTAGGGAGAGCCCTCTTCTTCGACCCCCGATTGTCGGGCGACGGCACCCTTTCTTGTGCTTCCTGTCATCATCCCGAGTCGGCCTTCTCCGATCCACTGGCCAAAAGCCGCGGCATCGACGGGCGCTCACCGGCTCGCCATTCGATGGCCCTCTTCAATCTCGCTTGGTCGCCAAGTTTTTTCTGGGATGGTCGCGCCACTCGGCTTCGGGATCAGGTGCTCGATCCCATTCAACACCCCGACGAAATGGGCCAGGCTTTGGAAAGCCTTCCCGCCAAGCTCGAGGCTCCCTATGGCGAGGCCTTTGCGGCCGCATTTGGCTCCCCGGGAGTGTCTCGCGAACGTCTCGGCCTCGCCCTGGAGCAATACCTTCTTTCCCTCCTCTCTCAGGACTCACGGTTCGACCGGGCCATGCGCGGAGAACAGACTTTCACCGATGCCGAGAAACGCGGCTTCCAGCTCTTCATCACGGAAAACGATCCCGCCCGCCAATTGCGCGGAGCCGATTGCTTCCATTGTCATGGGGGAGCCTTGTTCACGGATCACGACTTCCACAATAACGGTATCGACTCCTCTTTTCCCAACGATCGTGGCCGCGCAGCCACCACCGGCAAGGAGGACGATCTCGGCAAATTCAAAACCCCTTCGCTGCGCAACGTCGGGCTCTCCGCTCCCTACATGCACGACGGACGCTTCGCCACGCTCGAAGAGGTCATCGAGCACTACAACTCTGGCGTTCATCCGTCACCCACGCTGGATCCCAATCTCTCCAAGCACCAAGGCCTCGGCTTGAGCGAACAGGACAAGGCCGACCTCGCCGCCTTCCTCCGCACACTGGACGATCCCGCCTTTGCCCAAACACCCCCACCCTGAACCTACGCGATCGCGTAAGGAAAATTTACGCATTCTCCCCCTAGGCTCGCTGACCCCTTGCCCCCAAAATGTCCCCTCGCCACCTCTTGCTCCCCGCAGTGGTCGCCAGCATTCTCCCCGTGCTCGCCGACCCCAATTCCCACGCAGAAGACGATGCCTTCTGGGCGGAGGCCGCGGCATTATTGCCGGGATTTGACGGGCAGCCCTCAGCCCCCGGCCCTTCCGATCAGGCCGGACAATGGAGTGACATCCTCCCATGGCCCCACACTCCCGTCTCCGTCGCCGCCCTCCCGACCGGCAAAGTGCTGACTTTTTCCGGACAAGAACCAAGCCACTGGCCCGGCACCAAGCATCAAACCCAATGGGCCCTCTGGGACCCTGGAGACGGGAGCTTTTCCAGCGACCTCCATCTCGACCACGAGATGTTCTGCGCCCATCTCGTGCTCCGGTCCGATGGCAATCTGCAGACCACCGGTGGTCGTTTCACCACCCGAGATTCTTCGACTTATGACTGGCGGGAAAACCGTTGGGGCAAGGTGCAAAGCATGTTTGATCCCCGCTGGTATCCAACCAGCGTCGCCCTGCCGGACGGGGATGTCTTCACCGTCTCCGGCAGCGGAGGGCCGAATACCGCTGAACGTTACCACCCGGAAACCGACACCTGGCAACGCCTCGGCGGCATCAACTGGCAGCCGGTCGCCGGGGCCGATGGTTTTGAGTCCGACTGGTGGCCTTACCTTTTCGTCGCTCCGGACGGGCGGCTCTTCCACTTCGGGCCCACGCGGGAGATGCACTGGGTCTCTCCAGATGGCCGTGGATCACGGACCTCAGCCCAACTCGAAGTCCCGGGCGGATACTATTCCAAGCACGCAGGTGTCGTGATGTACGACTCCGGAAAATTCCTCGTCGCGGGTGGATCCGCCTCGTTCACGAACTCGAATAGCTCGTCGACCATCTGCTACACCGTCGATCTCAACACCACCCCGCCGACGGTCGCACTGACTCAGCCCATGGTCCACCCCCGGCGCTTTCAGAATGCGATCGTGCTTCCCACCGGCGAAGTCCTGATCATCGGAGGAAACACCTCTGGCCTCAAATTCAGCGACGAAGGTTCCATCCTCACCCCGGAAATCTGGAACCCCGCCACAGGCACCTGGCGATCGCTCGCCGACATGGCAGTCCCCCGCAACTACCATTCCACCGCACTTCTCCTGCCCGATGGACGAGTGTTCTCCGGTGGAGGAGGCTTTGAAGTCTCGAACCCGGTGGCGCCGACCACTCACACCGATGCCCAACTCTTCACCCCGCCTTCCCTCTTCACCACAGAGGGTCCATCCGCCACTCGCCCGGAGATCCAGTCCGCACCGGATTCCGTCACGCTCGGTTCCGTCTTCAAAGTCGCCGCCACCCCCGGACTTCAGCGTTTCACCATGATCCGGATGATGGCGACGACCCATGGTCTTTCCACCGATCAGCGGTTCCTCCCGATCCCCTTCGCCGAGCCCTCCCCGGGCCACTACCAACTCGTCGCCCACCCGAACGCCAATGTCATGGTTCCGGGATTCTGGATGCTCTTCGCTCTCGATGAGAATGACACCTACTCCCCGGCATCCATCATTCAGGTAAAAGAATCCCCCGAAGCACCAACCGGCGGACTGCTCGCCAACTACTACGCAGACACGAATTTCACCGACCTCGCATTCACCCGCATCGACCCCGAGATCCACTTCGACTTTGGTGAGAAAACGCCCCTCCCGGGAATCCTTGACGCCGACACCTGGTCGATCCGTTGGAGCGGCTGGTTGATTCCCGAGTTCAGCGAAACTTACACTTTTCACGTCACTTCGGATGAAGGCGTGCGACTGACCGTCGACGGCACAACATGGATCGACAATGGAAGGGGCTCAGGAGATTTCATCCAGACCGCCAGCATCGATTTGAAGGCAGGGGTCCCTGTATCCCTCAGCCTCGAGCATCGCGAAACAGGTGGCAATGCACTCATCCACCTCGAATGGTCGTCGCCACGGACGCCTCAGGCAGTGATCCCCTCCACTCAGTTGCGATCCATCCGCCCTGACAATGAAGCGGTGATGGCGGCAGGGGCACGTGCCGAATTTTTCGTGGATGGGCAACTCACTTCCATTGGAACCGATGCCTCGCGCGCGCTGCGCACAGCCTTCACCGCTGGCAAGCAAGCCACCTTGGCCATCCATGCCCGCAGTGCGGACGAACTGGCTGGCGTCATCGGTCAATTCACCGTCGACGGTGAATCGTTCTCCACCGATACCGGATGGAAGGTGAGTTCCATCGCTGCCGATGGCTGGCAACAACCTGGATTCGACGATTCCAACTGGGCGGAGGCCACCGACTATGGGGCACTCGGCGCACCACCCTGGAGCGGCCAGGTTCGCGGTTTCCCCTCGGGCACTCCCGCCCACTGGATTTGGTCCGCAGATCGAAGCGGAGATTCTGAGGTTTATCTGCGCCGCGTCGTCGGCATCCCCTCACTTCTTGCTCTCACCGACCAAATCGGCGTGGTCGGCGTGGAAAGCCAATTGGCCCTACCTCTCCAGCCTGGAGACTCCACCGGGATTGCCTATGCAGCCAGCGGACTCCCCGATGGCCTTACCCTCGATGCCAACCTCGGCGTGGTTTCCGGAACGCCTTCCGCCACCGGAGAATTCACGGTGCAGATCGAAATTCTCCTCAACGGCGTGGTTACCGATCGCGATCACTTTACGTGGACGATCCGACTGCCGGGCCAAGGTGAAGGATCGCTCCTTCGAGAAGTTTGGACCTCGCTCACGGGAACGGAGCTCAGTGACTTACTCCATCATCCTGGCTTTCCCGATGATCCGGACATCCGGGAAGAGATCACGAGCTTCCCCGTCGCTGTTGACTCCGGGGATGCCTATGGCTCGCGCCTCCGGGGCTATCTCCACGCGCCAACCACCGGCGACTACACGCTCTACCTCTCCGCCGACGAACGCGCTGAACTCAAAATCAGCCCGGATGATCTGCCCGAGCATGCACTGACGGTCGCCCAAGTCACGCAAGAGCCCACCGGTCTCGAAGATTGGAATCACTCCCCCACTCAGCGATCGAGCCCCTTGCCGCTGGTCGCTGGGCATCGCTACTATGTGGAAATCCTCCACGTCGAGGGCACCGGAAGCGACTACATCCACCTCGCTTGGAAACGCCCGGAAGAAGTCGACATCACTCCGATTGCCGGTTCGTTTTTCTCCCCATTTGCCGCCAATCGGGTGCCGGAGATCCCGGCGATTGCCGACCGAGCGCACACCGTTGGCACCGCCCTGACCCTGCCGTTGGAAGCGACGGATCCCGACGGCGATCAACTCACATTTTCGACCACCGGGCTGCCTGCAGGATTGAGCCTGGATCCCACCACGGGAGAAATCCACGGCATTCCCACGACACCGATGGCGATGTCCGTCGAGATCACCGCGACCGATTCCAGCGGGGCCTCCACCTCGGTATCCTTCTTCTGGGAAATCCATGCGGAGGCGAATCTCGAAGCTCCCCTCTCGGGTGTCGACTGGGTCAATAGCTCAGTCCATTTCTCCATCCAAGCCTCTGGAGGAACCCATCTCACTTACCGCTGGAACTTTGGCGATGATTCCGAGGAAATCACGACCTCCATTCCTTCCGCGCAACATGCCTTCACGCACCCAGGGCGGTATAGGGTGAGCCTCACCGCTCTGGACGCCAACGGCACCGAGACCACCACCACTTTCTACCAGAACATTCGCCCCGTCCCGACCGAAGGCCGACCCACGGTTTCCCAAGCCATCCAAGTCCGCCCTGGAAGTTGCTGGAACGTCAATCCCGACAACGGTTCCGTCTCCAGTCTCGACACCGCCACCGGGGCCATTTTGGCAGAGATTCCCACCGGCCCCCAACCCCGATCGCTTGCCTTCGCCCCCGATGGCTCGTTGTGGGTCGCCAACGCAGGCAATTCCACGATCACCATCCTTGATCCCGATGCTCTCACCGTCACCCGAACCCTTGACCTGCCCCGCGGCGTGGCGCCATTCGGCCTTGCATTTGCACCCGATGGCTCAGCCGCGTTCGTCGTATTCGAGGCCTCTGGGCAGGTCGCCCGCATCGATCCAGCGAGCGGAGAGATCCTCGATCTTGTCGAAATCGGCCCCCATCCCCGCCACCTCTCCATCAGCGGTGACAGCAAGACGGTCTACGTCACTCGCTACATCAGTCCTCCGGTGCCCGAGGAGGCCACCATCGAACCCTCTCCCGATCAAGGTGGAGGTGAGTTGCTACGCCTCGACGCCAACGATCTCACGCTTCTGGGAACCACCCTCCTCGGCCCGTCCCAGCGACCCGACTCCGGCGGCGGTGCCCGCGGCATCCCCAACTACCTCGGCCCGGCCGTCCTTTCGCCGGCCGGGGACTTCGCCTGGATTCCCTCGAAACAAGACAATCTTCAGCGGGGAACCTCTCGCGATGGTCTCCAACTCAACCACGACGCAACCCTGCGAGCCATCACCTCCGTCGTCGATCTCTCGACGCACCTCGAACTTCCGGAACGGCGAATCGACCACGACAATGCCGCGATGCCCTCGACGGCCCTTTTCGATCCGTTTGGGCTTTTCCTCTTTGTCGCGCTCGAGGGCTCACGAGAAGTCGCTGTGATCGACGTTTACGGAGGTGCAGAAATCTTCCGCATTCCGGTCGGCTTCGCACCCCAGGGTCTGGCTCTCTCGCCAGACGGCAGCGTCCTTTTTACCCACAATTTCATGAGCCGCACGGTCTCGCTTCACGCCGTCGCCGACCTCATCAACTTTGGGCTCCCGCGAGCCTCCCACCTGGCAACGCTCGGTGAGGTCCAAAACGAAGCTCTCTCCCCACAGCTACTGCGCGGCAAGCAACTCTTCTACGACGCTCAGGACACCCGGCTCGGTCGGGAAAGTTATATCTCCTGTGCATCCTGCCACAACGATGGCGGACACGATGGTCGCGTGTGGGACTTCTCCGGATTCGGCGAAGGATTGCGCAATACGATCGATCTCCGCGGGCGCGCCGGAACCCGCCATGGCCCTCTCCATTGGTCCGGAAACTTCGACGAAGTTCAGGATTTCGAAAACCAGATTCGCGACCTGGCGAGCGGCGACGGATTGATCGACGGAGCCGTCCACCCTCCACTGGGCGAACCCAACGCCGGACGCAGTGACGACCTCGATGCCTTGGCCGCCTATGTCTCGTCCCTTTCCCAGTTCTCCTCCAGCCCCTACCGGCAACAGGATGGCCAGAGAACCCCCGCTGGAGATCGCGGGAGGCAGGTCTTCCTCACGGCTCAATGTGCATCGTGCCACGGAGGAGAGAATTTCACGGACTCCGGTGACATTCCTTGGCACGACATCGGTACCCTAAAACCGAGCAGCGGCCAACGATTGGGAGAGCCCCTCACCGGGATCGACACTCCCACTCTCCGCGGTCTCTTCGATGGCGCTCCTTTTCTCCACGACGGTTCAGCCCCAGATCTCCACTCCGCCATTCAAGCTCATGCCGGTATCGAAATCTCCACACAAGATCTCGACGACCTGGTCGAATATCTCCTTCAGATCGAAGACAGCGAACTCACCGCCCCTGCTCCCGCCCTCCCGACGATCACTGAGTTTTCAGCCAACCCAAATCCCGTGATGGCAGGCCAACCTAGCCTGCTCACCTGGGCGATCGAGCCCGGCGATTTCCCCCTCATTTCTCTGACTCTAAACGGCGAGGATGTTCTCGGAGAAACATCAGCAACGCTCACGCCCGAAAGCTCCCGAGAATGCACTCTCGTGGCGACAACTGCCGCGGGATCCTCTTCCTCCCTCCTGTCCCTTCAAGTCACGCCTGTGCCCGACAAAGGCCGTTGGGACGAATGGGTCCTCCTCCATGACCTGGGTGGGATTCCGGCAACCGATACCGATTCAGACTCCCTTTCCGATGGGCTGGAATTTGCCCTTGGCCTCGACCCCCAGCACGACTCATTTATCGACCAAACTCTGGTCGTCCCTCATCTGGAAGCCGTCATTCAACTCGATGGTTCCCGACGATTTGACCTCGTTTTTCGTCGACCCACGCCCACGCCAACCGGCGCATCCTACTGGCTCGAAGGCACTCTCGATCTGGAGAACGGATGGGGCATCATCGCCGATCTCAATGGATCCGGAGGCAGCGACATCGCTCCGGAAATCCTGAACCTTCAAATCTCCGACGTTGGCGATGGGACGGAAGAGGTGCGTTCCAGTTTGTATGCTTTCGATTCTGGGTTTCTTCGGCTCGCAGTGGACATTGCCGGCGAAACTCTCCGCTCCGCTCCATTTGGTTGGCTGAAACAGCCAGTGGATGGGCATCAAAAACTCTTCGCGCCTCCCTTCGCCCGCGACGCCGTCGCTGGAGGCCAGTTCACCACGACAGATGGCAGTACTTTGACCGATGATCAGGCGCATTGGACCCCCAACCAATGGCTCGGCCACGAGGTTCACATCACTTCCGGATCCGCAAGAGGATCCCTCGGGATGATCACGGGCAATGATGAGAACGATCTGTTCCTCGGCACTGCCCATGAAGCGATTGTCGATCACCTCGCCCTCGCCGGTTCCGGAACCTATCAGGTCCGCCCCCAGGCCACCTTGGCTTCCCTCTTCGGCCCCTATAACGAGTCGGGCCTCATTGCCGGTACACCCGATGATGCCGACTTGATCTCCTTCACCGATTCCGAGGGACTGTTTCAAGACTACTATTTCCGCAGTGGTGGGCTTGGAGGCACAGGCTGGCGCTCCATGGCCGATCCCTTCCTGGATACCTCCAACCATGCCATCGAGCCGGGTGAAGGATTCACTCTGAGGCACCCTGTGTCATCTCCACTTGATCTTTGGTTTCACGGGGAGGTCATCCTTGGCCCCCGCGTGCGTGTCATCCGCCAGGGCACTCGGCTCGTCGGCAGTCAAACTCCTGTCGAGCACGCCACCCTCGGCAGTTTGGGGTTGGAATCCTTCTTTCTGGAGAGCCCCGATTGGGACAATCACAGTCACGTTTACTTGGAGTCTCCCTGGGGATTCCAACCCTACTACCGAAAAGATGACTCGCTGCCGGGGGGACAGGGATGGAGAGCGATCGGCAACGATTCCACGGATGCCGCCACCACGCCCATCGATGCGGGTGGCGCGTGGCTTCTCTTCCGCTTCACCGACCCCGGCTTGTGGCAACGACAGCAACCCTTCAGCTACGACCTCCCCGACTCCGAATGATCCATCGCCTTCCGATCCTCCTCACCATCGGATGCCTGCACGCCGATTCGGTGAATGTTAGCTATGGTGCCCAAGCACCCGGAGGAGGCGTAGGAGGAACCACCGGCCAGGAGCTTCCCATCGGCTGTCAGGTCATGATCGGCACCTTTGACCTTGAGGTCGCAGAAGTCATCGCCTCCGCAGGCGATCATTTTCATCTCCTCGCTCACTTTCACCCCTATGGCGCCACGGTCGTCGGAACCTTCAATGGCACCCCGCAGGGTTCTACAGGAGCCTTCTCCGGAGCGGTCCCCGTCAACGTCACCGAAGCAGGTCAGCGAGTCTACATTTGGGTGCTCGATGCCCGGGACTTCTCGCGAGCATCGGCCCATTTGATCTTCTCCGCAGCCTCTTGGATTCTCCCTTCTTTCGGCACGCTCTCCTGTCAAACCAGCTCTCCTGATTTGCAGAATCCTGATGCGGTCAACATTGCGATCACCGATCCGCTCGTGACCTCTCCGACGCTTTCAGGCCCCTTAAAGCAAGCCCTGCCTTTGAATCATCCGGACGCCTCGGATAAGGATCTCGATGGCCTTAATGCACTGCTCGAATATGCCTTTGGCACCGATCCGGCCCAACCTGATTCTCTCCCCATCTCTTTGGATGCTGAAGCCCTCCAATTCGATCGATTCACCGAAGCCATCGACCTCACAGATTGGTTTCTCGAAACCTCCGAGGACCTCCATGATTGGACTCAGCACCCCCTCGGTTCGGAGCAACTGGAGATCTCGCCAGACCCCCTCCACGACTCCTTGGAAAACGTCAAAGTCGTGCTTTCCGCGTCCGATACTGGTTTCCGATTCTACCGGTTGAGAGTTCGGCGCCGTGGATCAGAACAGCTCATCGAGCTTCTCTCGAGGAATGTGGCCAAGGAGCAAAAACACCCGCCCATCTTGCTGCCAGCGAGCCACTGACCAATCGCCGTGTCGCGCGAGCTTCGGATGCCCGCAGGTAGGTAACTGACCTTTCACATCCTGTTCCCGGAACACGACAAGGTGCACCACATCGCCCTCGCCTCGCTTGAAGCAAACGATCGCACCTTCCTTGCCGTCCACATCGAGTTTTCGGCATCCCACACCTGGAACCCGCTCCAATCCCTTGGGCACGCAACCCCCAGGACATACTCGCCCCGATCGACGGATGAAATCAAACAGCACCTCGTGATCCGGATTGCTCAAATCGAGAGAAAACGTTGGCGACTCCAAAACAGAAATGGCCGAGTCTTCCACGTGCGCAATCGGCACCGTGGCACCGGCTTCCAACGCCACTGGCAAACCGGGTAGAGGACTCGTGCTCGACTCCACAGAGGAGTCATTCTCGGTCAAAACAGGCGTCTCCTTCCCTGTGGGCCGCGTCAGCACCAAAGCCAGGGCCACCCCAGCAGCAGCGGAAAGAGGCAGAGCCATTCGCTTCCAGCCATGAACCTTCGGCAGAGATGATTCCGTCTGCGTCATGGCACGGAGGATGTCATCCCGCAGCCCAACAGGGGGACGCCAGGCCTGAACTTCCTCTGCCAAAATTCGATCCTCCATCGACAGCTCCACCGATTCCTCACCGGTCGCTGAAATGCAGGCGAGCACCTCTTCACGAAGTCCCGCAGGCAAGGTCACACTGCCCAGAGCCGCAGCAAAGGCAGCGTCGCTTGCCCGCTCTCGCGCCAGCCAGTCTCCCAATTCAGGATCCTCAGCAGCAAGTGCCAACGCGTCGGCAAACTGTTCATCGGTCACATCCGCACCGTCGGGGCGGAACGACTGCAGGATGAATCGTGCTTCTTCCCTATCCATGATGCTTGCGAAGGTGTTCGGGTTGCAGTTGGAGAATGTTCTTGGGAGCGCTTGACGGCTCCTGAGTCATGCGGCGTTTCAGCATGTCCTTGGCTCGGGAAATCCGAGACATCACGGTGCCAATAGGAATCCCAAGGATCTCCGCAATTTCCTTGTAGCTATGCTGCTGCAAGTAAAACAGCGTGATCGGACCGCGAAAGGTTTCGTCCAATTCACCGAGCAGTTCCAGCGCTCGCTGACCATCGATCTGGCGCTCCGAGTCGTCTTCCTCCGCTCCCGTACGTTCGATGATCTCTTCCGTGAGTTCCCCGTCGGCATACCTTCGACGTCGCCTCGCTAGGGACAAAAACTCTCGATGCAGCGTGGTGAACA
Organism: Haloferula luteola; assembly: GCF_014201715.1. GTDB lineage: Bacteria > Verrucomicrobiota > Verrucomicrobiia > Verrucomicrobiales > Akkermansiaceae > Haloferula > Haloferula luteola. The sequence goes on along the minus strand of NZ_JACHFD010000009.1, from coordinate 103,809 downwards.
ACCAGGTCTTCGCCTTCGATCGATCTCGCAACTGATCACCCTTCTGGGCCCAGATGCAGAAAGTCTGCTGAACAAGGTCGGCAGCGGTTTCGCGGTTTTTCGACAGCGACAGCGCGAAGCGAAACAGCGCTTCGTAATGGGCGTCGACCAATTCCTCGAATTCGCTCATGGACTCCACTGGGAGTCCGCATGGGGATCCCTATTCCCGAAACTTCATCGGCCCATTATTTCGGGGAAGTTTCCCCCGACATCAATCGCCACTCTGCGCCGCAAGAGGGAAGGGAATCACATTCTCAACATTCGATTTCTCAGACTCCGAATCGGTGCGCTGGGCACCATCCATCATCTTCTCAGCGAGATCGAGAATGCGGAACAAATCACTCCGGTCTGACGGTGCTTTCCCCATAAAGGAAAGCTTCAATACTGCCTCGCGGCTCATGGTGGGTGAGGGTAAAATAGGGGTTGGGCAAAAGCCACAATTCCCAGCAGACCTTGCAAGGGGGCCTCCGGCAAAGTCCAGGCGGGTGTGGGTGAACGCCCTTGATAAAACCCGACATCACACCTTCGAGCAAGCCATAATTCACTGACTTTAAGATACTTTTATTATCTTAAATATCTATATCGCCAGTCATTTCAGTCAGCCGAGTAGCCAACATTCGCAATCTTTACCCGACGCTGCCTTCTTGCTCTTTTCCTCATCTACCCTTGAATGCCTTCATGTTGCGACTCCGATGGCTTCTCCTTTCAGGCATCGCCGCTTGGCCGGCGACCAGCATGGCCCTTGAAATTCGAAAACACGAGGACCGGGTGGAAATCCTCGATGACGGCCAGACCGTCACCCAGCTCTTTGAATCTCGCGTGCCCTACCTTTACCCTCTCCCCAGTCCGTCCGGAGCCAATTTGGCCCGGCATTGGCCGATCGAGGAGGGTGTCGATGGCGAGGAGAAGGATCACCCCCACCATCGGTCCATGTGGTTCTCCCACGGATCGGTGAATGGCTACGACTTTTGGGCATGGTCAGGAAAAGGCCATCCAGAAATCCGCACTCGCGGCGTTCGAGAACTTTCAGCAGACCCCGAATCCGCCACCTTCATCCTCGACCTCGATTGGGTCGCCGATGGAAAAATCCAACTCACCGAAACACGCACCTATCGCATTCGAAAAGCCGACCCTGATACCTGGTGGATCGACCTCCACAGCCAACTTCAACCTTCTGGACAAGATGCCCTTCTGGGCGACACAAAAGAAGGCACCTGTGCCCTCCGGGTCGATCGCACCCTTCGCCTCAAAGGCGCAATGGCCCGCGGAGGCATTCTTGACAGCGAAGGCCGCACCGATGGCGACAGCTGGGGCAAACGCTCCAAGTGGGTGGCATTCCATGGACCTGATGAAAAGGGCGAACCTGCCGTCGTCGCCATGTTGGACCATCCCTCCAACCTTCGTTTTCCCTCGTGGTGGCACGCACGGGACTACGGACTGCTCGCTGCCAATCCGTTTGGGATCCACGATTTCGAAAACGGAAAAGCCCCTGGAAGTGGCGACTACCTTCTCCAACAAGGTGAAACCTTAAATCTCCGCTACCGCATCCTTCTGCACCACGGAACCCCCGACGCAGCGAGCTTGGAGGCCACCTGGAAAGACTTCGCCGAAACTGACTCGTCGGATCCTTCGTAAACTTCCACCTAAAAATCGCCGGGTTTTCCCCTTGACCGGCTTCGGGCGGCGTGCATCCTTCGCCGCCCGTCCGCCATCCGAAGACCGGACTTCAACTTCAACCACTTTCCCACCATGGCCCGCGTTTGCAGCATCCGAGGAAGCCGAGTCCGCTCCGGCGGCCGTATCAATCGTTCCGGTCTCGCCAAGAAAAAGGGCGGTATCGGTCGTCACGTCACCAAAGTTGTGAAGCGCAAGGTTGCGCCGAACCTTCAAACCAAGCGCATCTGGGTGCCTGAGCTCGGCCGTTTCGTCCGCGTGAAGCTCTCGGCTCGCGCCCTTAAGACCGTGACCAAGAACGGTGCTTACACCGTGCTCAAGGAAGCCGGTATCATCTGAGGAATTCCCCAGATCCATTTTCAACGAGCCCGGGGTCTCCTCGGGCTCTTTTGTTGTTGGGGCTTCTTCCCGATCTTGGCAGACAGCTTGGCCTGAAGGGACCCGAGGGTTCAGGGGCTCACTCTGGCTCTCCCTCAATCCCCATCCGATCAGCCATCGGATGGGCTCAAGTTCAGCCCTCCATGCATGGCACCAGAACCGCATCGTTCATACCATGGATCTTCTTCTTGTCAGCGGGCACTAAGGTCGCCAAGCACCCGCCCAGTTCTGTCTGCCCACGGGCATCCGTGAAATAGTACGGGCACAAGCGGGCTCTCATCGGCATCAACATCACCTCGCCATCCGCATCATAGACCGGATGCTCGACCAGCCGAGTCTCTCGAAACTCTTGAAGAATCCACGGCTGCTGGCTGAAGTCATCGAGCGCCTTGCCCAGCTGACTCTTCCATTCGTCGGCAGAGAGGTCGTGGCCAATATAGACCCCTCGGGACCCCCAGGCGGTTTCGTGAAATCCGCTGATCTTCAGAACGAGTTGTCGCTCCTTCTGGCTGAATCCAGCCACCTCTTCCCAGCCGTGAACCCCCAATCGGGGCAGCGCGGCCTGCGGTGGCAACGGCTCTGGATCGACCACCCAGCCAAACGGAATCCACTCCCGCAATCGCTGCACATGACTCCCCCGCAAAAGCGATTGCCAAAGGGGCTTCAACGCCGGAGTCCAAAATAAGGACAACCACAGCTTGTCCTCAAGGTGAGGCACACATGGCGGCGCCAAAACCACGCCCCCATTGACGGAATCTTCAGCAAGTCGGCGGAAAACCTCCATGCTCTCCCAATCAAACCATTCAAAAAACCGATACACCTCATCCGCTTGCTCGAAGTCCTCCGCTTTGACGATTCCACGCCCATCGCCCGCCGCCTCGACCAGCCACGCCATTTCCTCAAAGTAATCGCCAGCTTCCTCAGAAACCACCGTCACGTTGCCCGGCGCCGTGATCTGCCGGAAACCTTCTACCATCCCCTCGGCACCTCCTAACACCTCGAAGCCCGCTTCAGTGTAGGCCTTCGCCAACCAAGCCGTGAGCCCCATCCCACCCGGAACGGAATCCAATTCCGTTAGGGAAAACCCCCGTTCTCCCAGCATCAAATCCGGGCGGATAACCCGTGGGAGTTGACCTTGCCGACCCGCCTCCCGCTGCAATTCCACCATCCACGTCGGCTTGCCAGTATCCAACAATTCGGCAATCCATGGCGGCAATGAACCGGCGGCACTGCGTCGATAAACTTCATCACAACTCTGCTGAAAGCGGGCCAGAACATGCCCCATCCCGCGCAGCGAACGCACCTCACCCTTCGTCAGGACAAACGGCTGCGGCGATCCCTGCCAGCGGCGCCCGAATTGCTCTCCTTTCACCAAGCTCATCTTCATGGGGCCCTCCTCGTTCATGCCATGCTGCGAAGCGCACCGCGGACCAATTCTTCCGTCGTTGCTCCCGGCTGAGATTCCAAAATCTTTTTCACCGCCTTGCGCGCGTCCACCTGCTTGTAACCCAGCGCCACCAACGCCAATTCCGCATCCGCTGCCGCTGGTAGCACCGCGCCGGCTTCGACTTCCTTCCACGTCTCGGCCACGCCGACCTTGTCTTTGAGCTCCAGGACGATTCTCTCCGCGGTCTTCTTTCCAAGCCCCTTGATCCGGGAAAGCTCAGCAATCTCCGCATGCGCCACACAGGCCTTGAAGCGCCCCGCTGCCATCCCGCTGAGAATCGCCATCGCAATCGCTGGACCAATCCCACTCACTCGGTCGATCAACAACACAAAGACATCCCGTTCTTCATCGGTGGCAAATCCATACAGGGTCTGCCCATTTTCCCGCTGATGATGGTACACCCGCAAATCGATCGGCATCCCTTCCACCGGATGCAGCCGGTCGATGCTCGTCAACGGAACCATCACCTCATAGCCGATCCCCCCAACATCCACCACCAATCGATTGGGGTAGTTTTCCCAAACGGTTCCCCGCATGCGTGCAATCATCGACCGGCAGCTTGCCGAGGAGCCTCCGGCCGTCAATTCCCGACCTCACCACCGCAAGCATTTATTTTACATTTCTGTATTTTTGTGGTTGCCCGATAAATAGGACTTTTTTTAAAGGGTAGCTTTTTTGGGGTCGCTTTTGTGACAGGTTGCTGCTATCATCACAGCGCTATGGCAACCACCACGAAACGCACTCGGTTCTCACGCCGGCTTCCCGATCACGTTACGGATGAACTCTGCAACGTCCTCGCGGAAGACAAGGTCTTTGGTTTCAATGACCTTTTCGAACGCGTCTTTGAGAACTTGAAGGTGCGCAACGCCGTGAGCGGTGGCGAAGAAATGCTTCGCTTGCGCGCTTATGAGAAACTTCAGAACCTGGTGACCCGCGGTCTGGTCGAAAAGATCGGTAAGGAATACAAAGGCACCAAGCGTGTCCACGAGGCCTCCAGTGAGTTCCTCGCCCAACAGCAGGAAAACTGAAGCCGCCAACGCTTTCCCTGAGACCCGCTTTCGGCCCGCCGAAAGCGGGTTTTTCTTTTCCCCTTCACTCGGCCACCCGAGCCCGATTGCGCAACTCCGTCAGAGTCGACCCTACCTTCAACGCAATCAGGGCTTGGCAGGCCCGCCACCTGAGATTATTTCGAGGGTCCCGATGAGCTCCCAGTTCTTCCCCGTCTTCATCCAAATCGTTGTCGCTATCGGCTTCGCCGCCGTCGCGCTGGGTCTGAGCGTGATTCTCGGAAAGTCAGCTCGCCGCAACGCCACCAAGGACTCCGCTTACGAGTGCGGCATGCTTCCGATTGGTGATGGCGCGCCCCGCTTCTCAGTGAAGTTCTACTTGGTGGCGATGCTCTTCGTCATTTTCGACATCGAGGTCGTCTTCATGTATCCGTGGGCGGTTCAGTTCCGCGACCTCGTCGCGAACGGCAACCCCACCGCCCTCGTTAGCATCGCGGGATTCGCAGGTATTCTTGCCTTTGCCTACGTCTACGCTCTGAAAAAGGGCGCCCTGACCTGGAAGTAAGTTCCCGGCATCAGGAAAGCACCCGGTCGATCAGCCTCACCACCAGCTTGCAAAGTCGCGCCACGGTGCTGCATGATCCCGGCATCGCTCCCTCTCGCCATCCGTTGATGGCCTGAGCCGCCCCCAGCGCCGGCCCAACACGAGCGCTCACGTTTCCCACCCGCTCAAGAAAAGGGCCAGAATCTCCATCTCGGAAGAAACTGGCCCTGAATTTTAAGCTCTTCGCTCACTCACATTACTCGACGTGTCGTGAGGGATCAATCTTGAGGTGTCTCATCCCCTTCGGTCTCGGAAGCTCTCTCCTCCTCAAGCGGGTTCGAGTCGTCGTCAGCAATCACCAAGGCAATATCCTGAAGCCTTTCTCCTCCCTTCAGAGTGAGAAGCTTCACACCCATCGTGTTGCGGCCCGCTTCTCGGACCTCAGAGACCCGAATACGGATGCTCTGACCTCCAGAAGTCATCAACATCAACTCATCCTGCTCCGTCACTGCCACTGCACCCACCACTTCGCCAGTCTTCTCGCCGACCTTCATCGTGATGATGCCTTTGCCTCCACGGCTTTGCACCCGGTAATCGTCAAACGGAGTCCGCTTCCCGATACCATTCTCTGACGCCACCAGCAGGGTCGCTTCTTCCGACACCAGTGCCAAGGCGACGACGTAATCCTCGTCCACCGGGCGAATCCCCGTCACCCCGGCAGTCGCCCGCCCCATCGGGCGTGCCTGATCTTCCGGGAAACGAATACTCAATCCCTTTCGAGTCACCAAAATCACCTCGTCCTTCCCGCTGGTCAGCCGGGCTCCAATCAAGGAATTCCCTTCCTCAAGATTGATCGCAATGATGCCATCCTTCCGATAATTGCGGAAGTCGTTGAGGGCCGTCTTCTTCACTTTCCCATTTCGAGTCGCGAAGAACACATACCCGGCATCCTCACGGAAGGTGACGTCGTTACCATCTTCATCCGTCGCTCGCTCCAGACGCAGCATCGCAGCAATTGACTCCTCGGGTTGAAGATTCAGAACATTCTTGATGCTCCGTCCTTTCGACGCCCTGGAGCCCTCGGGAATCTCATAGACCCGCTCGACGTACACCCTTCCCGTATTGGTGAAGAACATCAGGTAGTCGTGAGCCTGAACTGAGAACAACTGCTCAACGAAATCCTTGTCGTCATCGTCATGGCCCCCGCGGGTTTCCATTCCCCGCACGCCTTTGCCTCCGCGACCCTGCACCCGGTATTCGCTGGCGGCCGTGCGCTTCACATATCCCCGGTGGCTCAGGGTCACAATCATGCCATCGTTCGCGATCAAATCCTCGATCGCAATTTCTCCTTCATCCGGAAGAATCGGGCATCGGCGAGGCGTCGCATACTTCTCTTTGATCTCCATCAACTCGCCCTTGATGATCGCCAGCACACGAGCCTCCTTCGCCAGGATATCGAGCAAATCACGGATTTCCTCCAAGACCGAATCATACTCGGCCTTGATCTTGTCCTGCTCCATCGCCGTAAGCTGATAGAGACGAAGATCCAGAATCGCATTCACCTGCCGTTCCGTGAAAACATACTTTCCGCTCTTCACGCTCGGCTGGGACCGAATCAAAATCCCCAACTGCTCCGCCACCTCGAGATCAAACGAACGGCTGCGAATCTTCTCGCGCGCTTCCTCCCGATTCTTCGAATCCCGAATCATTCGGATGAACTCATCCAAATGCCCCAAGGCCAGCAGGAAGGCTTCAAGGTTTTCTGCGCGATCCTCCGCCTTGCGCAAAAGGAACTTCGTCCGTCGGACAATCACCTCCCGGCGATGCTCAATGAAGGCATCGATCGCATCCATCAAAGACAACTGCTTCGGGCGCCGCTCATGAATCGCGAGCATATTGACGCCAAACGAGGTCTCCATCGAGGTCAGCTTGAAGAGCTGATTCACCACCACCTGAGGCCGCGCGTCGCGCTTCAAGGTGATCTCAATGCGGGTCTCCTCGTCCGAGAGGTCCCGCATTCCGGAAATATCGGTGAGCACCTTTTCTCTCACCAATTCCGCAATCCTCTGCTGCAGCACTGCGCGGTTCACCCCATGGGGAACCTGACGAATCGTGATGATGGCCGCTCCTGTCGAACTCTCATCGACCTCCATCACACCTCGCATTTTCACCGAACCTCGCCCGGTCCGGAAATAGCTGTCGATGCCCTTGTAACCACGGATCTCGCAAGCGGAGGCAAAATCTGGACCCTTGATGTAGGTCTTCATTTCCTCAATGGAGAGCGCCGGATTGTCGATCCGTGCACACACCCCATCGATCACTTCACCCATGTTGTGAGAAGGGATGTTCGTCGCCATCCCCACCGCAATCCCGGTGCCGCCATTGACCAACAAATTGGGAATCGCCGCGGGCAAAACCACCGGCTCCTGATTCCGTTCGTCATACGTCACCTGATGATCGACCGTATCCTTTTCGATATCGGACATCATCAACGAGCCGGCGTCGGTCAGGCGGGCCTCCGTATACCGCATCGCAGCCGGAGCATCCCCTTCCACCGAACCGAAGTTTCCTTGCCCGTCGACCAAAGTCTCCCGCATCGTCCACGGTTGGGCCATGTTCACCAAGGTCGGATAAATGGCCCCGTCCCCGTGAGGGTGATAACTCTTCATCGTCTCCCCCACAATCGCAGCGCACTTCATGTGCTGCTTTCCCGGGCCAAGCGACAGGTCGTGGTGCATCGCATAAAGCAAGCGACGCTGAGAAGGTTTCAAGCCATCCCGCACATCCGGCAGGGCGCGGGAGATGATCACCGACATCGAGTAGTCGAGGAACGACTTCGACATCTCATCGGCGACGCTGATCCTTTTGATGGTCTCGTCAGACATGATTAATTCCTTTGAAATTCGATCGCTTCCCTTCGGGCTTAGACGTCCAAATTCTGAACGTTCAGGGCATTGTCCTCAATGAATCGCTTCCGGGGTTCGACAATGTCGCCCATCAGCACATCGAACATCCGCTCTGCCTCGAATTCATTTTCCTCGTCCAAGCGCACCCTCAGCAACTGCCGCTTCGAGGGATCCATCGTCGTCGAATAAAGCTCCTTGGCATTCATTTCACCCAATCCCTTGAAGCGCTGAATGCGCACTCCCCGACGACCGATCTCCATGACTCGCTCAAGGATTTCAAACAGGCTCCTCACCGGGAGAGCATCGTCCTCACCCCCCTCTGCCAATTCGTAGAGAGGCTCATCCCCGGTCGCGAAGAAGGGCTCGGTTTCCAATCCAAACTCCGACAAACGGGCCAACAGCTTCGAGATGGGCACCGCTTCGTGAAGCTCATACTTCGTAGCGCGCCGGAGAACTCCGGTAGACTGTGACTTGAAGGCTTCCAGCTCCTCTTCCGTGAGTTCCTCATCAAACAAGCGAAGATCTCGGTTCTCACCCGCATAAGCCAACAGTTCGCGTTCGGTGGAAAAGTAGAGAACCTGCTCATCATTGCCTTCGCGCACCCTCACCATGAACTCAGGGAGCTTCCCATCCACTCGTGCTTCCAGCATGTGCCGGAAACTCCCGCCATGCCCCTCCAACGAACGGGTATAGCGGGTCAGCTGCGCCAGGGTGTCCAAGACACTCTTGAGCATGTCCGGAGATACAACTTCTCCACCCTTACGATCTCTCAGGAAAACATCATCGCATCCCAAGGAGATAAGAATCTTTTGCAGCGCGGCGTCATCCGCCACATACTCCTCACGCTTCTTCCGGGTCACCTTATACAAAGGAGGTTGAGCGATGTAGAGATATCCCGAGCGCACCAGCTCCTTCATGTGCCGGCAGAAAAACGTAAGCAACAAGGTGCGGATGTGAGCTCCGTCCACATCGGCATCGGTCATGATCACCACCTTGTGGTAACGAACCTTCCCAAGGTTAAAGGCGCCTTCCTGCTCCCCTTCTCCAATCCCCGCACCAATCGCGGTGATCATCGCTTGAATCTCCTTGTTCTGAAGTGCCTTATGCAGCCTGGCCTTCTCCACATTGATCACCTTTCCCCGCAACGGAAGGATGGCTTGAGTCTGGCGATTGCGCCCCGATTTGGCCGAACCGCCGGCGGAGTCACCTTCGACAATGAACAATTCAGATTTCGCAGGATCCCGCTCAGAGCAGTCGGCCAGCTTGCCGGGCAATCCGCCTCCCGACATCACGGATTTCCGCACCGTCTCACGAGCTTTCCGAGCCGCTTCCCGCGCCCGCGCCGCATTGACTGCGCGGTCGATGATGATCTTCGCAAGATTCGGATTCTCTTCGAAATATGTCTGAAGCCCCTCGTAGACGATGGAGGACACCACACCTTCAATCTCCACATTCACCAACTTGTCTTTGGTTTGAGAGCTGAAGCGTGGATTGGGCATCTTCACGCTGATCACACAGATGATCCCCTCGCGGACATCGTCACCACTGAGCGCTGGGTCCTTGTCTTTCAGGATCTTGTTCGCCTTGGCATACTGATTGATGGCACGCGTCAACGCGGTCCGGAAACCCGTCAAGTGAGTGCCACCGTCCGCATTCGGAATCGAATTCGCGAAGCACAGGATGTGATCGTTGTAGCTGTCGTTGTATTGGAAAACGACATCCGCAAACACATCGTCCTCCATCAACTTCCCGTCATATTCAACCTCCACCTTGCGCTTCCCCTTCAGGATCACCGGCTCGGCATGCACAAGAGTTTTGTTCTCCCCCAATTGCCGAACAAATTCCTCGATTCCTTTGGCATAGAAAAAGGAAGCCTTCTGCTGACTTTCAGGGCGTTCATCCTCGAGGTCGATGGTCAGGCCCGGGTTGAGGAAGGCCAACTCGCGAAGCCGCTTGGCCAGTCTCTCAAATTCGAACTCGATCGTGTCCGTAAAAATGGTGGCATCCGGGAAAAAGGTCACCGTCGTCCCGGTCTGGTTCGGTGGCACCTCTCCAATCACCTCAAGGGGTTTCACAGTCTTACCCCGTTCGAACATAATGGCGTGGACCTTGCCCTCGCGCCTCACCTCCGCCTTGAACCAGTCGGACAGGGCATTGACGCACTTCGCGCCCACCCCGTGAAGCCCGCCCGAATATTTGTAGGCACCCTGGCCAAACTTCCCGCCTGCATGCAAACTGGTCAGAACCAGCTCCACAGCGGGAATCCCAAACTTCGGGTGCACATCCACCGGAATCCCCCGGCCATCGTCAACAATACTGATGGAACCATCGACGTGAATCGAAATACGGATACGGTCACAATAGCCCGCTAGGTGTTCATCGATCGAGTTGTCGAGTACCTCAAAAACACAGTGGTGCAATCCCCGCACATCCGGGTCCCCGATGTACATCCCGGGACGCTTTCGCACGGCCTCAAGACCCTCGAGCTTGTCGATTTGCTCGGCACCGTACTGCTGCTCCCCGCTGACTTTGGTGTCGCCCTCTTCAGGCTGTTGAAACTCGTCGGACATGAACCTGTGGAAGGTCTGAAATCAGGCCCTTGGAAGCAAGGCCGATTGCCCGAATTTCTAGGATTTCAGAAGCTTTCGTCACCTCGAGGAACCGGGAAGCATCACTCCCAGCCCGCGCGCCCACCAAGCTCAGGAAGGAATCGAAAGGCACTCCTTCTGCCATTCCATGAATCCATCAAGCGCGTTCTCTTCATCGCCCGCCAACCCTTCCAGCATCGCCCGCGAGGCGATCACCGAACCCTCAATCCCGAGCGATTCGGCCACTTGATTCCGACGCTTCAAAAGATCTTCCAGACGATCATCAAACTCCTTGTCGCGACGCCGACGCACCCCACGAATCCGCTGAGGGTAGTCATTCTTCTTCACCAATGCCGCCTCGGCCAACATCGCTTCAAAGCGCTTTCTCCGATCGGGGCGATAGTGGTGAGGCAAATCGATCTTCGAGCCGCCGCTGAGCACCGCGGCCCATTCGATCAACTGCTTGTTGGTCGCCACCATGAAGGTAGGGCGATCCCAGCGCTTCGCTTCTTCATCACGCCAGGCCCATAGCACCTGCAAATAATGCAACCCACCACGGTCAAGCCGACCCGATCCCTGCAAACGCCAAGGATCATCACGATCTTCCGGCCGCTCCAAGACTTTGGCCTTCGCAGCCTCACAGCTTTCGATGAACCATGCATGCCGCCCAGCTTCGTGAAGCTCCTTCACAATCATCTCCGACATGGGCAGGAGATAGCGCACATCGTTTAAGGCATACTCAATCATCTTGGCAGAAAGAGGGCGCTTCCCCCAATCCGCCTTCTGAGACGATTTCGACAGCTCGACGCCGAAATAATGACTGACCAGATTGGCGAGCCCGAATTGCCGGAGCCCCAACAAACGCACACCAATTTGAGTATCAAAAACATCCGCCGGAAGAGTGTTGAACTCCCGCCGGAGCATGGTCATATCGTAGTCGGCCCCATGCATCCACACGACCCGTTGCTCAAGATAGCGAACGAACGGAGTCAAATCTTCGACTGCCAGTGGATCGATCAGAACCGAATTCTCCGCCCAGGCAAACTGGATCAGGCAGAGGGATTCCTTGTAGCGATGAAGACTGTCCGCCTCCGTATCCACTGCACACACCCCGGAGGATTCCGCCTCCTTTAGAAGCTCCGCCAACTCTTCATTTGAACGGACGAAGTTTCCCTCCTGGGCTTGCATAGTCAGTCGTAAATCTCGCAAAAAAAATGGTTTGCCACCTTCGCTCCCGCCTCAGGTCAGCTGGGATCTTCGGCGGCAAACCATTCAACAGTTTCTTAAAATCAGTCCAGAGTCAGAGGAGAGGCATCCACGTAAGCCGTGAGATTCGCGGGATCGATCGCATCCTTGCTTTGAACCGTCACGGTCACCACCGTCGGAGAAAGCTCGGTGTCCGTGATCGGGTCTTCAATGACTTCCACATCGGTCACCCGGGTCACCGTCCAATCGGCGTTGGTCCGACCCACCTTCCAGACTTTTCCAGTCGAAAGGTCCGTGATCACCAAACGATCCTGCAGGTAAACATCAGCGGCCAAAGTGTAGGTGAACGTGACCGTGCCATCGTCGTTAGGCTGAGGACCAGGTTGAGCCGGCACGTCGGTGTCGTCCGTTGGGTCCGTTCCCAATGCCATCTCGGCGATGTTCGACGCTCCATCTCCATCAAAATCAGCACCGGACTTCGTCAGGGAAGCATCCGCATCCGACGCAAAGTTTTGAGTCTGGAAGCTGGCGTACGTGGAGACAAATCGCACCGGCATGTGGAACATCCGCACCGAGGTGTCATAGGCGACCTCACTCGTGCCCAGAGTCCGATCAAAGCGCACGGTGAAATAGCGACGCTGGCCTGGCTCAAAGAATCCCGGCGGGAAATCAAACGACTGATCATACACCGACGGAAGCAGCAAAGGCACGCGGCTCGGCGGGAACAGCACAATGGGGAGATACTCGTCGAAGTAAGGAAGGTACGCCGTCTGGTCCCCATCGTTGCCGAATCCGAGGTTATCCGGAATCGCCTCGCCATCCACAATCTCGGCGCGAATCAAATCCTCGTAGGAGCTGCGGGTATCGTAGTTCCCCAAATCAAAAACCTTCATCGGATCGCTTGGGTCCGATTCCGTCAGGCGGTCGAGAACCATCACTCGTTGAACATCCACCCCAGGGAAGACATTGGTGATGTCGTTGCCTTGCCAGGTGATGAGCTCACCCAGATCAGGATCAATCAAACGAAAACCGTTCGAATCCCAAGTTCCACCCGTAAAACGGAAATCACGCTTGGGATACCTGTGGTGAGGACCTGGACCCTCAGGAATTTCCCGATAGGTCACCGCCAAGGGAACTGCTTGATTCTCATTATCAAGCATCGGGAACGAGAAAACATACTGCCCTGAAACCACCTCCTGATCGATCCGTTGCCACTCGGAGTCTCCCGAGCCGTAGACGCGATCCGAATCATATTCAGTGATCACATACTGATAGATCTCCGCGGTATGAAGATCATAGAACAGGCTCCAGCTTTGATCTTGGAAATTGCTGTAGGGCCGAGGGAGCTTCGACTGAGGCGCCGCCACCAAGGAAGCCAACTCCTCTTCAAAAGGCTCGATCAACACGCCACCTTGAAGTGCCGAAAGCGAAATGAAACCCGTGTCATCCAGGTAGCCATCTCCATCCGAATCCCCCGTCGCGATGTAAGCGTTGGTACCCAACGGGCAATCAATATAAATCCCACCCACGATGTAGTATGGCAGGGGCTGGCCGGAACAATAAGACCGGGTCGCAGAACCATCGCGAAGGTTGATATTGAGAAGGCCGCGGCGGAAGTCGACTTGCTCCGATTCAGGACCAGTTTGCAGGAAATCTTTGCCGTTCGTGAATTGCAGGATGATCTGGGCGTCAAGGCCCGAAGATGCAACCAACGTCGCCAGCAACGAGGTTTTAAAAACTGAGGCGGGTTTCATTTTTTGAGAGAGTCAGATTTGAGATGGGGGCTTGCAAGCGTTTTTGTGGGACGGGGATTCAACGCAATCCACGGAGCAAAAGTTCCGCATTGGACTGCGTCGCGGCGATATTTTTTACAAGTTGCTCAATCGCTTCTCCCACCGGCAATTGCGCAAGCTGACGGCGAAGATCGAGCACCTTCGCAAATTCGTCGGGATGAAAAAGCCGATCGTCATTCCGAGTTCCGCTTTGAGGAATGTGAATGGCAGGGAAAATTCTTCGCTCTGCCAATTCTCGGTCCAAACGCACCTCCATGTTCCCGGTGCCCTTGAACTCCTCGAAGATCACGTCGTCCATGCGACTCTCCGTCTCGATCAAAGCAGTCGCTAAAATCGTCAAACTCCCCCCCTCTTCGACGTTCCGAGCATATCCGAAGAACTTCCGGGATACCTGAAGGGCCTTAGGATTGATCCCGCCACTCCCGATCGGCCCTCCCTGAAGAGCTGAATTGTGGCCGCGGGCAAGGCGGGTCAAGCTATCCAGCAACAGCACCACATCCTTTCCACATTCAACCATTCGCTGGGCGCGCTCAATCACCAGATCCGCCACTTGAGCATGCCGCCGCGCCGGTTCGTCAAAGGTCGACGCATAGACCGTCGCTCCGACGGTTTCTTCAAAATCCGTCACCTCCTCCGGTCGCTCATCCAGCAGGAGGATGATCAACTCCACATCCGGATGATTCCGCCGGATCGATTTCGCAATCTGCTTCAGCAAAATCGTTTTTCCTCCGCGCGGTGGTGCAACAATCAGCCCTCTTTGCCCCTTCCCCAGAGGAGCAATCAAATCAATCGCCCGAGGACCCACCGAATCCGGCCCGGTTCCTTCAAGCATCAATCGCCGATCGGGAAAAAGGGGCGTCAAGCGGTCAAAATCGACCCTTGCGGAAAACTCCGCAGCCGGGGTCCCTTCGATTTCCAAAATCTCCACCGCCGTCAGAAACTTGTCGCGCTCTCGCGGACTCCGCACCTTCACCTTCACCCGGTGACCCGGTTTGATTCCGAACTCCTTCAGCAAATGCCCGGAGATATGGATATCATCGGGGGAGGTGCGAAAGCTCCTGCGGGGATCCCGCAACATCGCGTAGTTCTCCTTCGCTTGCTCAACGATCCCCTCACCCACCAATTCCGCACCTTCCCTTGCATGGAAGGCGAGCAGATCGAAAACCAACTGGGCCTTCGTGGAGGCAACGGGAATGCGGCGCGGCAAAACTTCCGCCATGGCCTGCAATTCCCCAAGGGGCTTTTCCCGGAACTCATTCACATTCATCGAAACCGGCTCAGGCTTGGAATCCGTTACCGACGTCCGCTCAGCTGCGACGTTCGATTCATTGGCGGCATCTTCGTTCATCATGGGAATCACTTCAAAAATCGCTGGATCTGCTTCTCCAGCATCACTTGGGGCCCTTCATTCCAGAGCACCACCTCGGTCCGGCGGATTTTGATCTCCATGGGAAGCTGAGCTTCCAAGATCGATTCGCACAAGGAACGGCTGAATCCATTACGTGCCATCAGGCGGTTCCGTTGCGTCTCCTTGGTGACCGCCACAGTGAGGTTCAGCTCCTGTCCAAAATGAAATCCTCCCTCAAACAAGAGAGGGATTTCAGCCAAGAACAGAGGCGCCGCGAGTTTGCCCGCAGATTTCAGAACTTCAAGACATTCCTCCCGCACCCGGGGGTGGATCCAAGACTCCAATAGCTGCCTTAACTCCGGGTTCCCAAAGACCCTTTTGCGCAGCTCTGAACGATGGATTCCGGCTCCCTCATCGGCTCGGCAGGATTCCCCAAACACTCCGACGACCTTTTCGATGATGCCCTCATCGTTGGCGAGAAGATCACGGACACAGACATCCGCATCAAAGCCCACCATTCCGGGCACTTCCCGGCGAAAAATCTCCATCGCCGAGGACTTCCCGCTGGCGATACCTCCTGTCAGCGCAAGCACTCTCATGGATGACAATCAGTGAAATCACAAAAAAGCGGGCGGAGGAAATCCCCCGCCCGCCGAAATAGACCTGAATCCGTCAATTATTGAACCGGAGGCAAATCAGGAAGAACCCCTCCATCCGCCGAGGTCGGCGTTTGGCCGCGATTGATCGGACGACCCGTCGCATCGATGATCTCTGCGGTCACAAAGATGATCAGGTTGCTCTTGATGTGGTTCTCCGCCTTGCTTTGGAACAAACGTCCAATGAGCGGAAGATCACCAAGAATCGGCACCTTGTCTTCCACGTTTTGGACATCTTCCCGCATCAGGCCACCGACTGCTACCGTGTAGCCGTCAAAGATGGTCAGCGCGGTATTGACGCTCCGCTTGGAGAAGACCGGCATCTCGATCCGGTTTTCGGTAATCACCACCGTGGTCGGGTTGCCAAGAAGGTCCGTGGATGGCGACTGAATCGGGCTACCGTAGTTGACGAAGCCTTCGAACTCGACGATTTCGGGAGCGAAGTTGAGGTCGATCACGAAGTCGTTCGAACCGATGTTCGGCGCGATCTCAAGCGTCACACCGGTGTTCCGGGTTTCGAAAGAGGTCGGAGTTGCCGGAGTCACCGGGAAGGAGGAAGCGCTGCTTCCCAGAAGGCCACCGCCACCAAAGCTGGTGCCCGTGCCCACCGAGTTCGGAAGTTCCGGCGGCTCGTATTCGGTCGGGTAAATGAACTCACGAATGATCTCAATCGTGGCCTTTTCACCGGAACGAGCGGTCACGCTCGGAGCGGTCATCAGGTCGGTGCCCTTCTTCTGATTCAGGCCGCGCATGATCATTTGCACCTGACCGTTGGTGAACAAGCCCGTGAGCGAAAGAATGCCCGGAGCGGCGCTGGCCGATTCGGCGGCGCGGTTCGGATTGTTCAGGAGGGCGGCAATGCTATCGCGGTTGATCGCACCATCACCCGAGCGGTTACCCGCGCCGATGATGTTGTAAACGTCCTGGTTCGAGGCAGCAGGAACCCCATTCAGGGTCGTGCCACCACCCGTGGCGATATCCACCAGCGGGCTGATGAAATCGGAGTTCGTGCGGGATTGACCGCTACCCGTCGTGCCACCACCGAGGAAGATGTCATCCGCGAAGTTGGTAGCGAAAGGAGACAAGATCCAATCGAAGCCGAGTTCGTCGGTGTTTTCCTGTGCGACTTCGACAAACTTGGTCGAGATCTTCACTTGCTTCGGCGCATCGGTCACGGTGCTCGAAACGATCTGCTCCACCATGTCGAGGTTGGTCGGCGTATTGCGAACCAACAGGGTCGAGTTCGCAGCGAAGAACTGAGCTGATGCGTCAGCCGGGAACTTCACACCATTGGCTTTGAGGGCATCCGTGATGCTCATCCGGGGAGTCAGAGCGCTTCCGCCCGTGTCACCACCTGTCGCAAACGGATCGTCCGAACCACCACCGCTATCGGAATCACCACCACCGCTGATGCGGGCGAGGAAGTCCGGGGGAACGTTGTAGGTACGGGTGAAGAGGTCTTCGCCCACTTCGGTCGCTGGCTTGATCGTCACCGCGAAGTCATCAACGGACCAGCGAAGGCGGGTCGCCTCGCAGATGTAGTTGAGGGCCTCGGCAAGTGGAACGTTGCGCAAGCGAAGCTCGGAGATCCGCTGGGAACCCGGAGCCGGACCCGACTCACTGCCGGCATCCAGACCTGCATCGCCACCACCCGTGCGGGGCTTGCGAATGAAGAAGTTGATTCCCTTGCGGGTCGGATCCATTTCCATGGTGTCCAGCTCGATCGAGCGAACACGAAGGTAATCGATGGCTTCTTCAACCGAGGTGTCCTCGAAATCGATCACCGGGATGACGATATTGCGAAGCTTTTGAAGGATGTAGGTCGAACCTGCAGACTTCGTCACCGGGCTACCACCGTTGATGTCCACCGCAGGAGCATCCGGGGGAACCGTAAGCTCCCAAGCTTTGTCGACTTCAGCAAGAAGCTCGGCGCGGGTTTGATCGTAGGCCGCCTGATAGTAGCTGGTCTTCGCGGCCGCCACCTTTTCCATGCCGCGGCGAGCAGCGGTATTGTACTTATCAATCCGGAGGACCTTCTCGTATGCCTCGTGGGCTTCGTCGAATTGACCAAGGTCATAGTAACCCTGGGCCATGTAGAGGCCGCGACGAACCTCATCCACGTTTTCGGAGTGCTCCTCAGTGAGAGCAGGGTTGGTACGAATCGGATCGTCGATCCACTCGAGTTCGCGCTTCGCGTCGAAATTATTGGGGTTTTCCTCGAGAACATCGTTGAGCATCGTACGAGCTTCGTCGTACTTGCCAAAGCGGCGATACTCTTCGGAGAGAGCCACCGCAGCATCGCCAAGCGAAGCGGTCAGGAACTCACGGCGATCAGCCAGAAGCGGGGCATCCGGCAGGATCTGAAGCGCTTGCTTGTATTTGTCGTAAGCCTCCTTATACTCCTGCTTGGAGTAGGCTTCACGAGCTTCGTCTCGAAGCCGGTCCGACTCGGTCACTTGCTGTTGACGGCGGATCATTTCCTTTTCGGCAAGGCTGCTGTAGCTGCCGTATGATCCACCCTCGCCGGCTTGTGCCGTGTTCATGAAGACCGGCGTCACTGCGGCCGCTGCCAAGAGGGCGGCAACGGTCGTGCGATGCGGTAGCGATGGCGTTTTTTGCATGGTTGGTGGTTGGTTTGCCGGGGAGACCGGCTTTTGGAAAGCGAATTTTTTCGGAGTGTGGGTTAGGAACGGATCAATTACTCACCGAGATCGAAATCGGGCATTTGGCCCTTAGAAATCTCAACCTCGTGGGTTTCTCCACCTTCCTCCCATTCGACCACGATCTTCTCAGGCGTGACCTCCTTGAGGTAGTAGGCCTGCTCATCGGCATCCGGAGGCAGGGCGAACTTACGGCGTTCTTCGATCTTGAAATCCTGGCCCTCAAAGCCAAGAGCGCGAAGATCGAGCACCGCAAAGCGATCATACTGAGACTGTGCTTCCCGTTCAGCCCGAGGGATGTTGGTCGGGAACTCATAGGTGAGGCCCTTCTTGTTATCCTTTTGATCCTCGAACTTGGCGAAGGTCACATTCTGATCGATGTTCAAGCGCTCGTTGCGCACCGCCCGCTCCTCGATCCCGAGGAACTTGAAACGATTCACAAAGCGCTCATCCCCTTCCTTAAAGAAGATGGCACCCGACTCCAGTTGGTCCGAGAAGCCCACCTTCATTTTCACAGGAGCGTTATCGGCTGGATCACCCGCTTCCAGTTTCGGAGAGAGCTTTCCTTCAAGCGGGAAGCCCGGGATGATGACCCAGCGGAACGATTCGTCCGTGACGTAGGTCAACTTGGCGATCAGGGGCGGATGCTTGGAGGCATTCGTCGGGTCCGTCTTCGCCTTGAACTCTTCCAAGTTGGTGAAGCCGTCATTGTCGTCATCGCGGCTGGGCGAATCGGCAAAGTTCAACTTGGCACCGTACTTCAGCCACCAAGCGTTCGGAATGGGCGGGTGGATGTTGTCCGCCGTCACCGGGTCCACCGGTTCATTCGGATTATCGCGGCTGGCGTAGAGGGCCGATCCCACATAGAGGTCGACGGGGCGCATCCCACCTTCCAGATTGGGAGCAGGAACCTCAGCGGACGGCACGTCGATCTTGCTGCCGCTGGAGTTCAGGGTGGATCCCACCTCGCTGGCTAGCGGGATGGAAGTATCCACATCGCTGGGCTGCGTGATGGAGGAACCGAAGTCCTTACCCACACCGACGTTCTTCATGATGCCGAAGGCCGCAAGCGTGCCCCCGACCACCACACCGGCGCCGAGCAGGATTTTTTCGATATTCTTTGGAGCTTTGGACATGGGTCAGATCAAATCTCGATTTTTCAGCCTTTCGGGAGCTCCTTGGAACCGAGGAATTGGAGCACGTCGATTCTCAGGAAAACGCGCGCGTCTTCCGACCCCAGCACCTGCTTGAGGATTTCACCCGTGTCTTTGGGCTCATCAGGAGTCACCTCTGCAGCCGGCTCGTCGGCAGCGGCGTCGTCCGATCCTTCTTCCCCAGGGAAGACGAATCCACCTCCACCAAACGGACTTTCATTGGCCCCTGCGTCGGCACTGGCAGGTTGCTCGAACTTGGCATCCGAAGCGTTCGGAGCGGATTCACGCTCGTTCTTCACACGCATGGTACGGACCACATAGTAGTGGCTTTCCGAGTTTGCCAGCGACGAAAGAAACTCACGCAGAACCTTCTCGCGACCACTGAAGGTGACTTCAAAGCTGTGCGTGCGGTAGGCCTTCCCTTTCAAGTCCTCCTCGCGATCGGCCTCTTCGGGAAGCGGCCGACGATAGACGTTGAGGAGCTGGGAAGGTCCGGCTTCTGCGAGCAGGCCAAACATTTCCTCCGAAGCGGCCAATTCGTAGCCGAGGAGCCCGGTTTGGTTCCCCTTGGGCAATTGGTCGGTGTAGCGGGCGAAGCCAAGGTAGAAGCCAGGAGGCAACGCCGTGCCGGCTTGTTCGAACTTGGCAGTGACGCGCTTGGTGGCCTCAAGAAGCCGATCACTGAAAGCCGTAGGATCGATGCTCTCCAATTCGGCAGCCCGGTAGGGGTCGAATGCGGTTTGGAGCTCTTCGACTCCCTTGGCAAAATCGGCGACGGCCTTTTCCTTACCGCGGCGATTCTCGTCAGTCGGAGGGGTTTTCCACTTGTTGACCTTACCAATGTCAGACACCGCCGAATTGTAGGCGGTCTGGGCTTCGTTGTAGCGATTGCCGCTCTGCATGCCCCACCACACCAGCGCTCCCGTGAGGATGGCGGTGACGGAACCGAGAACGATCGGAAACTTTTGTTCCTGGAAACTCATGGTTTTTGGAAAATCGGATTAGCGGTAGTCGACGGGTTGGGCGAGTGGCAGCACCAACTCGAAGGGGGCAGCAAATTCGCCCTCCGCCGGGTCGGATTGAACCGTAGGAGCCAATTGCTTGGGCTCCAATTTGACCTGGGCGTTCTTTTCTCCCTTCACCGTGAAGGTGAAATGGCTGTTCCCATCGTTGATGTTCTCTTCGAGGCGCTTGAGGAGATCGAACACAATGTTCGAGGAAACCCCCTGCTTCTTGAGCCAGAATCCACGGACCCGGATGGCATTGACTTTCGCCGCTGCCTTAGGCGCTTCCGCGCGACCGCGTGGACGGGAGCTGGTGGGAGCGGCCACGGTGACCGCATTCAGCGCCGATTGACCATAGGGCAGGGCCGAAAATTCGTCCTTCACCACTGGATCCCCTGGCTGCGGGGGCTTCGTGGCCAACGGATCGTATCCCGCGACAGGGCTGAAATCGGTGAACCAAATCGCTTCGCTGGCAAAGGCGTTGCTGAGTTCCTTGTAGATATCGGACCAGAGCAAAGCGGATTGCTCGGCGTCCACATATTGGCTGGCGACCGCGACGAGGGCACTCTCCACCTTTTCGGAGCTTTGAATCGCCTTCGCTGGGGTCCGCAGCTCTTCGAATTGAGCGGCAGCGCTGGCCGCTTGCTCTTCGGCCTTGGTGGCTGCCTGCATCCGGAAAAGACCCGCAAGAGCCGCGCCACCGACGAGGAGAGCGGCCGCACCCATCAGGAAGGGCTTCCGCTTTTCTGCCGCACGCGCTTCGCCGACCTTGGTCGGAACGAGATCGATGTTGAGCTTCGACTTGCCCACACCGCGCAGGCCCAAGCCGACCAGTTCGCCCATCATGTGAGCTTCCTTGGAGACTCGGTCAGAATCGACACCCTTGCCGAGGGAAATGGCCGGGAGCGGATTGAAGTAGTCGACCGGGAGACGCAGTTTCTCTTCGAAGAACTCCTTGGCGTAAGGGAGATTGGCACCACCACCGGCAAGATAGACATGCTTGGGAGCATTGCCGCTGTGCTGGCTTCGATAATAGTTCGTCGTCCGCGGGATTTCCGTGGCCAGACGGGTCATGGCATTCCGGATGCACATCGCGAGCGCCGCCGTGGCGTCATCGAGCTGCTCGGTGTGACCACCACCCAGGGCGACCAAGCCGTTCTGGGTTTTGTGCATTTCTGCCTCAGCGAACGGAATGTCGAATTCCTTGGAGATCGCCGTGGTCACGGCGGAACCGCCGACCGCAGCACTCCGAGTGAAAAAGCGATCGCCCTCGATGTAGAGGAGATCGCTGGTCTTCGCACCCACATCGATCAACAAGACTGGCTCACTGAGGCCTGGATTGGCCGCGCGGAAGGCATTGTAGAGGGCCGTGGGGGCCACATCGACTTCGGCCGTGGCAAGACCCGCATCGTTGACGTTTTCGTTCACCTCATCGAGCGCATCGCCCTTGATGGCAACGATCACGACTTCCTTTTCCCCGCCGGACTCGAGCACCTCGTAGTCCCACACCACCTCATCGAGGGGGAAGGGCACGTGCTGCTGGGCTTCGAAAGCCACCAGTTGCTCGAGGTCATCGTCATCCAGAGGAGGAAGCTTGACGAAACGAATGAACACGGATTGGCCGGAAATGGAGTAGCGCACCTTCCCTTTCACACCGGAGCGCTTCACCAAGGTGGTGATAGCCCCACTGATCTGGGCGGCACGGGCCGCTTCCGAAGCGGGATCCGCAAGAATGGACTCGGCATCGTAGGCCTTGAGAACGAGCGCGCCGGACTTCGATGACTCGAAGACCGCCAAGCTGACCCTCTGGGTCCCGATGTTAAGGGCGATAGTGGACTGGTTGTCAGCCATAGGGATTTTCTCTTAAGAAACGGTGGATCAACAAGGTCGGCATTCGACCGCAGGGGTCAGCCGGAGAATTCAGCGCTCTTCCTGGATTTCGGCGTAGCGATCCCACCAGAAATTCTTGAACGGCGTCTTGTCCTTGCTGAGAAGGGGGAATTGTTCGGTCCGCGAAAGGTTGCCGGAATTCCACCAGCCCGAATCGAACTTGGTGGTGGCTTCGCCCACTTTGGTTCCGTTCACCAGAACCTCGAGAGCCACCACTTCCACGGCTCCTTTCGATGCACGGTCCGTGCCAGTCAGACGCTTGAGAGTGTTAGGGGAGAGATACACGGAGGAGAAGAACTCCTCCCCCACGGGAACGTTGATGTGGGTGATGTCTTTGGTGAGAAGAACATTCTTGCGGGTCGCCTTGTCTTTGACCGCGACATACCACTTCACAGTGACCTGATCGATGAACCCCACGGTTTCCTGCTCACGACTCGTCGCTGGAATCGAAATACCAGCTTCCACCTCCAACCAATCTTTGGGTTTGAAGCTCTTGTTTTTCGTGCCTTCGAACTGAGGTGAAGGCAGAGAATCGAAGACGGGCTCGGAAATATCAGCCTTGGAGCGCTGGGCGTGCGCAACTCCAGAGAGGCCAAACACTGCAGCGACGATGGCGGCGAGCGCCAGTTTGGACGCGATAAAGGAAGCGGGTTTCATGAGTCCTAAGGTTTTTTTGAGAACTAGAAGTTCACGCCGTGCGTTGACCAGAGAAAAGGACGTATTACGAGGAAAAAAGCTCCACGAGATGCTACGTAGATGGCTCTGCAGCCTTTGTATTTACAGCCTTCGATTGACACCTGGCAGTGCTCAGAGTTGGCTCGCGGGGTGGAACCTTCCCGCCTCCCGCTTCGCCCTCATCACCCACTGGTGGTGGGCAGTTTCGGCACTGCCGATGCGCTTGAAAAGCTCGCCCCAGAAAGGGTCGAGGCAGCTTGCGACCTGATCGAGGTGCGCCTCGATTTGCTCTCTGCCGACGAGCGGCGCCTGCGGAATTGGCAAAGATTTGAAAAACTTCCGGTGCTTTTCACCGCCCGCAGGGCCTCTGAAGGCGGATCGGGCGATCTGGACGCGCGAGCGCGCATGGCCCTGCTCAACGAAATCCTCGACGACGCCGCGCTGATCGACATCGAAGTGGCCTCCATTCCGGAAATGGGCGCCTTGATCACCGAATTGGCCGCCCACGAGCTCCCGTGGATCGCCTCATTCCATGATTTTCACGGAATTCCCGAAATCGCTCAACTGCATGCCGCCAAAGAAGCGGCCCGACACGCCGGTGCTGCCGGATTCAAGGCCGCCTTCGCGATGGACTGGCAGTTGGATCGCCTCCCTTCCCTCGGGCAATTCATTGTCGGCTCTGACTTTCCCGTGGCCCTGATGGGGATGGGACCCTTTGCTCCGATCTCTCGGGTGACGTTCGCCCAATTCGGATCCGTCTTGAACTACGGCTACCTCGGCGACACTCCAACCGCTCCCGGCCAATGGAGCGCGGCGCAACTGCGGCAGGCCATCCAATCGGTCCAGAGCTATCCCGTCTCCTGATCAAGCCCCCACGATCTCTCTGGGAGCATCCGGTAGTGCATCCAGAAAGATCTTTCCGTAGCGCTTCGTCAGCACTCGATTGTCGAGCAGACACACCATTCCCGAGTCCTTCGCGGTGCGAATCAATCGGCCCACGCCCTGGCGGAGCTTCAAGATCGCCTCTGGCACCGAATAATCCATGAAGGGGTTCTTTCCTGAAGCCTCCAGCGCCTCCAACCGCGCCTGCGTCAAAGGATGATCCGGCACCGCAAATGGCAGGCGTGTCACCACAACGTTCGAAAGTGCCTCCCCCGGCACATCCACTCCGGTCCAGAAGCTATCCGTCCCGAACAGCACGCTGTCCGTCTCCTCCCGGAACACCTCAATCATCCGGTGCCGCGGCATCCCTTCCCCCTGCACCAACAGCCGCCAGCCCTCGTGCTCAAAGCGATCCCGCAGCGCGGCAGCCGCATCCCGCATCATCCGGTAGCTGGTGAACAACACGAACGCTCGTCCCCGACTCATCGCGACCGCGTCACCAATCGCCCGAATCAACGCAGGACCATACTCGCGGGAACTCGGTTCCGGCATCGATTTCCAAATTTTTAACTGCATCTGACGCCGGTAGTCAAAAGGACTACCAATACTCCGTGCTTCGACGTCCTCCGCGCCCACGCGCCCTCGAAACCACGACAGCGCCGGATCTCCGACCCCCAAGGTCGCGCTCGCCATCACGCACGTCTTGCCCTCTCCAAACAACAACGGACGCAAACGATCCGCCACATCCACCGGTGCCGCGTGCATCGAAAACAAACTCTCGTCGCGTCCCGCCTTCTCCACCCAATGCACCGAACCCTCGTCCCTCTGATCGAGGAACGCCGCAATCGACCCGTGCACCTCTCGCAATCGCCGCGACGCATCCTGCAGCTCGCTGCGACTCATCTCATGCTCCGTTTCCGCGGCAATCGCATCGATTCTCTCCCACAATTCCCGCAACGGAGCCGCCGCCAAATTCGGCACAATCTCCGGCTCCCGAACTCGCCACTCCTTCGACCACTCCCCAAATCCCGCCGCTCCGCCGAGAGTATCGAACATCTCCTCAGCCGCCATTCGAGCATTCTCCACCGCTTGGAACAGCGCAGCGTTGCCATAACCCCGCAGCAACCCCTTGCGCCGTCGCCCGTCGTAAAGCCGCTGCAGATCGAATCGCAGCCCGGCCTGGCTCACCCGCAGCCCGAGTTGCACCGCTGCCACCTGCTCCACAGTGTGCGCCTCATCCAGCACCGCAAAGTCATCTGGAAACAAAAAACCGGCCGTGCGGCCGTCCTCCGACAGCTCGCCGGTGTCCATCAGCGCAAAAAACAAAGTGTGATTCACCACCACCAACCGCGCCTCAGCGGCCCGCTTCCGCGCCTCCTGAAAAAAACAATTTCCCCGGGGCCCACAATACCGAGCCGTGCAAATATGAGCCTCCGAACACACCTGCAGCCACACCTTCATCGAGGGCTGAAAATCCAAATCACTCAGCGTCCCATCCCGGGTCGCTTCCGCCCAGCGAGCAATCGCCTCCAACTCCTCCGCCTCCCCCGAAGTGAACAAATCCCGTGTTTGCTCGCGAGCACGCTTGAGACGCGCCGGGCACAGGTAGTTCCCCCGCCCTTTCAACAACACCGCCGGCAATTCCTGCCCCAGCAACTTGCGAACAATCGGGATGTCTTTGCGCACCAATTGCTCCTGAAGATTGATCGTATGGGTTGAAATGATCGCCTTACGCCCACTCGAAAGAGAATGGAGAGCGGCCGGCAGCAAATAGGCCAGAGATTTCCCCACTCCCGTCCCCGCTTCTGCAACCAGCGACCGCCGCTGCTCCAACGCCCGGGCCACCGCCACCGCCATCTCCAATTGCTCCTGCCGAAACTCAAAATCGGGCGACTTTGACAACAAGCCTCCCGGTGAAAAAGCCTGGGCAATTTCCGCAGCGAGTCCGCCCGGTGCCGCCTGTTCTCCCGCAAGTCCGATCATCGGCCGCCATTCCGCGTCGCCGCCGCCCGCCATCCAAGCCCGAAGTTGATCCTCCTCCGCAATCTCCCTCCCCTCGCCGCAACCTTTACAAGCCGACCGATCCGTCCATCCTTTGGGGCCGACCGAGCCATGTCCCGCCGATTTCTCCCCTGCCTCATTCTCCTCATCGCCGGAATTGCCCTGGCGGCGGTCCTGGTGCCGCAGGAACAGGCTGCCGTGACGACCCATCTCGCGAGCTTTCCTGACGCCGACGCCACGTTCCAACAACTCCGCCCGTGGGTCCTCGCCGGACTCTGCCTCGTCCCCGCTCTCGGCGGACTGTTTTATGGACTCGGGGGCACCCTGGCTCGCTACGTCACCCGCCAATTCCTCGTCCTCCTCGGCCTCGCCTTCAGCGCCCTCCTGATGATCTGGCTGCTGATCGATTTCCAGGACAACCTTTCCGAACTGAGGTCTTCCCAGAACGTCGGGCTCACCATGCTGCGCCTCTACTCCGCGCGCCTTCCCGAGGTCTTTACCATCCTCATTCCCTACGCCCTGTTGCTCTCCCTGCTCTTCTGCCTGGGCAAACTCTCCACCTCGCGGGAAATCATCGCCATGATTCAAACCGGGCGCGGCCTCGCCCGCGTCACCACCCCTTTCCTGCTCACCGGCCTTCTCGCGACGCTCTTCTGCATGGGCCTCGATTTCCAATGGGCACCTGCCTCCGTCGCCCGCGAAAAACAGATCCTCGACAGCGCCCGCGGGCTCAGCGAATCCGCCGCCGATTACGTCCTCTTCCGCAACCCCCGCAAACCGCGCATCTGGATGGTCCGGAGCTTCCCTGCCAATTTCACTCAGGGTGCTCCTCTCGTTGGCGTCCGCGTCGTTCAAGAAAACCCCGACGGCAGCCTCCAAAGCAGCCTCGTCGCCGACACCGCCGCCTGGGATCCCGTCCGCAAGCAATGGCGCTTTTCCGGCGCCGTCATGCGCAAGATCGAAGCCGGCCAACCACCAAAATTCGTTCACGACCTCCCCGATCCCTACATCGTCTCCGATTGGCGTGAGACCCCCGCCGAGATCATTCAACCCGGCCTCCCCGCTCACCAACTCGGCGTCCCGGCCCTCGCGGGATGGCTCAAATCCAAAAGTCACGTCTCTCCGGCCCGGGCCACCCACCGTACCCAGTGGCATCACCGCTTCGCCCAGCCCTTCAACTGTCTGATCATGGTCCTCCTCGCCACCCCGCTGGGAGTCGTCTTTTCCCGTCGAGGCGCCAGCGGTGGCGTCGCCTTGGCCGTCTTTCTCTCTGCCGGACTGATGTTCGCCACCACCATTTCTCTCACTCTCGGCGATTCCGGCCACCTCCCTCCCTTTGTCGCAGCTTGGTTGCCTAACGTCCTCTTCGGCCTGCTGGCCATCTTCCTCTTCCAGCGTCGCCTCGCCGGTCGCCCGATCTATCAAACCTTGCGTCGCCTCATCCCGAACGAATCCTGAGGCCCCTCCTCCCATGCTCCAGTCCTGGCACATTCGCTCTCGTTCCCGTCATTGCGCCCTGTCCGGGGAGCCTTTCACGGAAGGAGAGACCATCATCACCGCCCTGTTTCCTGATCCCGAATCCTCCGGTTACCTGCGGAAAGATTTTTCCCTAAAAGCGTGGGATGCTCAGGAATCCCCGTCCGAGGTTCCATTCTCCTTCTGGAAAACCGTCTACCTCCCACCATCTCAGGCGGAAAAGGAGGACCCCATGAAAAAGGAGGACCCTGAAACCCTCCTCCGTCGTTTGGTCGACGAAGACGAGGATCATACGGAGAACGTCCGCTACATCCTCGCCGTGATGCTCGAACGGCAGAAACTCCTTCGAGAAACAGACTCCCAAGCCGTCCCCGGCGGCATTCTTCGCGTCTATGAACACCGCAAGACCGGTGAAGCCTACTTGATTCGAGACCCCAATATCCCGCTCGATGAAGTCGAGCGAGTCCAAGAGGACGTGATCTTCCTCCTCGAGCACGGTGGCCGTCGCCCTGAGGATGTCGCCGCGGAAGCCGCGGAAGCCACGGAAGCCACGGAAGCCACGGAAGCCACGGAAGCCACGGAAGCCACGGAAGCCACGGAAGCCACGGAAGCCACGGAGACCGACGAGACCGACGAGACCGACGAGACCGACGAGACCGACGAGACCGACGAGACCGACGAGACCGACGAGACCGACGAGACCGACGAGACCGACGAGCCGCCGCCACCTCGCGGCAGCTCGATCTGATCGGCCCACCCCAGCAACTCTCCAAAGAGCTCACCGCTCCGCCAAAGAGGGGGATCTCAGGATCCCCTCTCGCGTCCAAAGAAAAACCGCCCGCCCCCATGAGGGACGGACGGTCTTGGAATCAGCAGTTCAAAGAATCCACTTAGGCGGTCGGAACTTCCTGAATCGTCTTCAGGATGCGACCCGCAATGGCGTAGGGATCGCCTTGGGAATTCGGACGGCGATCTTCGATGTAGCCCTTGTAGTCGTTGTTGACGAAGCTGTGCGGGATACGGATCGAGCAACCGCGGTCAGCGACGCCGTAGGAGAAGGTATCGATCGAAGCGGTTTCATGCAGACCGGTAAGGCGCATGTGGTTGTCCGGACCGTAAGCAGCAATGTGCTCTTCCTTGTTCTTCGCGAAGGCTTCCATGAGCTTCTCGAAGTAGGCCTTGCCACCCGACTCACGCATGAAGGTGGTGGAGAAGTTGGCGTGCATCCCGGATCCGTTCCAGTCGCCCTTGAGGGGCTTGCAGTGCCAATCCACGTCGACACCGTAGCTTTCGCAAAGGCGCATCAGGAGGTAGCGAGCCATCCACACATCGTCCGCAGCCTTCTTCGAGCCTTTGCCGAAGATTTGGAATTCCCACTGGCCCTTGGCCACTTCGGCGTTGATGCCTTCGTGGTTGATGCCTGCGTCAAGGCAGAGGTCGAGGTGCTCTTCCACGATCTGACGTGCGACATCACCGACATTCTTGTAGCCAACGCCGGTGTAGTACTCGCCTTGAGGATTCGGGTAGCCGCCCTTCGGGAAGCCAAGCGGACGGCCCTCTTCCACGAGGAAATATTCCTGCTCGAAACCAAACCAGGTGCCTTCGTCATCCGGAATTTCGGCGCGGGCGTTGGTCGGGTGAGGGGTGCCATCAGGAAGCAGAACTTCGCACATCACCAGCACACCGTTGTTGCGGGTAGTGTCAGGATAAACGGCCACCGGCTTCAGGAGGCAGTCGGAGTTGTGGCCATCGGCCTGCTGGGTCGAGCTGCCGTCGAAGCTCCACATCGGAAGTTCCTCAAGAGTCGGGAAACTTTCAAACTCCTTGATCTGAGTCTTACCGCGGAGGTTCGGGACGGGAGTGTAGCCGTCGAGCCAGATATACTCCAATTTGAACTTGGGCATCGTAGTCGGTTGTTTGGTGGTTTGTCGGTTTGCGTGACGCGAAGTCGCGTGGATGGGGGAAATCCGTGACTCCCAACGGGAAATGGCCACGAATCCCCGTGGACAAAAGAAGCAAATAGCGGGCCACTCGCGACCACGGAATGAAAATTTTTCGCTAGAGTGACATCGCTCCCACGAGCAGGCTGAGCACTGCCTTCGTATGGAAAATCCGGAACAATCCA
Organism: Haloferula luteola; assembly: GCF_014201715.1. GTDB lineage: Bacteria > Verrucomicrobiota > Verrucomicrobiia > Verrucomicrobiales > Akkermansiaceae > Haloferula > Haloferula luteola. The sequence continues at coordinate 74,356 of NZ_JACHFD010000009.1, read as the reverse complement.
TTCCCCAACTTCGATGGTCCGGCCGCACCGATGTCGGTCGCTTCCGCAAAAACAACGAGGACGCCTTCCTCGCTCTGAACTTTGATCATCAAGAAGTCCGTTACCTCGGAAAGGATGGATCTGGCAGCCTTGAGTTCGCGGACTTCGTTTTCGCCGTCAGCGACGGCATGGGAGGCGCCAAGGCGGGTGAAGTCGCCAGCAAGATCGCAGTCGAGAAGATCACCCGACTCCTTCCTGCCAGCTTCAAACTCGGGGCATCGAGGCTTGACGCCGGATTCTCCGACGTGCTCGCCGAGGTGTTTTCCGCCACCCACGCCTCCCTCATCGAGCTCTCCCGTCACTACGAGGAATGCCGAGGAATGGGCGCCACCCTCAGCCTCGCCTGGTTCATGCCGGGTTGGATGGCCTTCGGACATGTCGGCGACAGCCGCATCTACTCGCTCCCCAAAAACGGCGACATGATCCAAATCACCCACGATCACAGCCGGGTCGGTCACCTCAGAAGACTCGGGAAGATCAACGAACGCGAAGCACGGACCCATCCCCAACGCAACGTGATCGATCAAGTCCTTGGCGGAAAAACCCAGTTCCTCGACCCGCAATTCGGTCGCGTCGACTACCAAACGGGCGATCGCTTCCTGCTCTGCTCGGATGGACTTTGCGATGGCCTGTGGGACCGCAGAATCGACGAGATGGCCCGCGGCGAGTTCGACGCCGAACAGCTCGTTCGCTACGCCGTGTCCGAATCCGGCCGCGACAACACCACGGCCCTGCTCATCGAGGTCCAGTGAGGGATTTGCGCGGACTTCCTCCGCTTGCCCGGTGTTTCGGAGGATGCATGTTAGGGGATTTCCCATCATGCATGGCCCCCGAGTATACGCACGCCGCCTCGCCTCTTGGCTGAGTCTCAACCATCCCCGCACAGCCCGATGGCTAGGATTTGCCCACGCACGACGGCGTCCCCTCCTCCGGCTTTTCCTCATCACCATGCACATCATCGGCTTCTTCCAGTCGATCTCCGCAGTGATGGATACCCGCACCTCCCAAGGAGCCATCGCCTGGGCCATTTCACTGAACACCTTCCCAGTGGTCGCCGTTCCCGCCTACATGATCTTTGGTGACAACGATTTTCAGACCTACGTCACAACCCGCCAAGCCGGCATCAAGGACCTCCGACCCATGGCAGAGCATTTGATCGAGTCGGTCAAAACCGCCGATGTTGCCCGCACCGACCTGCCTGGTTTGATGGGAACCCTTTCCAACCTATCGTCGCTGCCTGTCACCTATGGCAATCAGGCGGAAATCCTTGTCGATGGGTCGCCCACCTTCGAGTCGATCTTCGAAGCCATCGATCAGGCAGAAAACTACATCCTCGTCCAATTTTACATCATCCGAGACGATGAAACTGGGCGAGGACTCGCCGAGCGGCTCGCTCGCAAAGCCCGAGAGGGCGTTCAAGTCTACCTCCTTTACGACGACTACGGCTGCCTCGGTCTCTCCTCCAGCTACCTCGATTCTCTCCGCCAAGCAGGGGTGCATGCCCAGTCATTCCTCAACCTCGTCGGCGGTGCCAACCGCTTCCAACTGAACTTCCGCAATCACCGCAAACTTGTCGTCGTCGATGGAAAGACCGCTTTTGTCGGCGGACACAATGTCGGCGACGAGTACCTCGGTCTCCATCCGACTCTGAGCCCGTGGAGAGACACTCACATGCGCCTCACCGGGCCCGTGGTCACCAGCCTTCAGGTCCCCTTCGCCGAAGACTGGAACTGGGCAACCGGGGAAATCCTCGATCACCTCGATTGGAACATCGAATCCAAGGCAGCCGACACCCCCGACGGCATGGAAGCCATCGCCATTCCTACCGGGCCAGCCGACCCGATGGAAACCTGCTCGCTCTACTACCTTGCTGCCATTCACGCAGCCCAGAAGCGACTCTGGATCGCCACCCCCTATTTCGTTCCGGACGAACCGATCACCCAAGCCCTCCAACTCGCCGGTCGACGGGGCGTTGATGTCCGCATCCTCATTCCCGAACAGTTCGACAGCAGCCTTGTACGTTACTCGTCGTATTCCTACCTCAGGGAACTGGAGATGGCGGGAGTCCAGATCTGGCGCTTTCAAAAGGGATTCATGCACCAGAAAGTGCTGCTGGTGGACGACGACTTCGCCACCATCGGTAGCGCCAATGTCGACAACCGCTCGTTCCGTCTCAATTTCGAGCTCCAAGTCGGCATTCGCGATGTCGGCTTTGCCAGCCAGGTAGAAGCCATGCTGCGCGAGGATTTTTCCCATAGCCGACGGGCTCGGCCTGAAGACCTCGACCGCCAGTCTTGGCCCTTCAAGGTGGGTGTCCGGGTATCGCGTCTGCTCGCACCCATCCAGTAGTTCAGATCCTGCATTGCGCATTGCATGCATGCACGGGAGGGAGTCGCAATCAGCACGAAATCGGCATGAGTTGGATCCGGATTCGCACACCCCGAAAAACCGTTACTTGCTGCCTATCAAAACTTTAACAACCCATTCACTCATCGTGGCACAGCCCTTGCGAAAAAGGGTCCCGACATGAAACTCCAACACATTCCAACTCTGGGTCTCTTTGCTACCTCGATCATGACCTTCGGTCTTACCTCCTGCGACGTCGATAAAGTCGAGGACGGAGAGCTGCCGAAGGTGAAGGTGGAAGGCGAAACCAAGTTGCCCAAATATGAAGTCGAAGGTCCGGACGTAACCGTCGGCAAGAAGAAGGTCGAAGTCGAAGTTCCGACCGTAGATATCGACCTCCCAGAAGAAGAGGACAACGAAGCCCCGGCCACCGAGCCGCCAGCTGAGCCTGCCAACGAAGAGTAATCCTTAACCCCCACTTACCATGGCAACACCAACAACTGCCACCGGCACCAACAAGCTGCTTCTGATCATCATCGCCTTCTTCCTCCCGCCACTCGCTGTGGCATTGAAAGAAGGCCTCAACGGAAGCTTCCTGCTGAACCTAGTTCTCACCCTCCTGTTCTGGCTGCCAGGATTCATTCACGCCCTGCTCGTCATTCTTTGACACACGGCAAAACCGGGCCGGGGTTCGATCCCCCGGTCCGGCTTTTTTTGACTTCGATGAAACATCACTCGTCCACTCCACAGCACCGAAGCGCTCGCATCATCGCGATCGGTGCAGGGTTCCTTCTTCCTGCTTTGGCAGCCAAGGTAGCTCGCATGGGAGCAGGCTGGATCTACCGTGGAGTGACCCGCAGCGACCCGCCACGCAATCCGGCGAGAGCCGACGTCGGCTGGAAAGAAGCTCTCGCCTGGACAGCACTAGCTGGCCTCACCGGAGCCTACTCGCGGCTGATCGTCCGCCGCTCCCTGCCGCTCCTTGGCCTTCCGGCCGAAGGATACGACATGGAGGAAAAAACCGACGAACTCGCTTAAGCAGAGCTTCCTATTTTCCGGAGGCCTTCTTCAACTCGTCCACGGTCCACGGCACGAACTTCCGGGCATCCACCTCAGGGCGAAGTTCCGCAAACTTTTCGGCCTTCACCGGCGCTTCGTCCAGACCGCCGAATGCTTTCCGGATGTAGCTGGCGATCGCCGCCAATTCGTCATCCGTCGAATGACTGTGACCCGGCATGGCGCTCACATAATCTTCTCCCTTCACGGTCACCGGGCCCATCAGGCCCCCAAGCATGATGCGAGCGACCGTGTCCATGTCTCCTCGTACCCACTCCGATTCGAACAACGGAGGAAATGTTTTCGCGACCCCCTTGCCATCCGATTGGTGGCACTCGATGCAAAGCTTCTGATACAGCTCTTTGCCCTTCACCAAATGAGGCGGAAGCGGAGCCTCCTTCGGTTTCTCGGTGGGCTTTTCACCCAGCGCGCGAATCAAATTCGATCGATCCGGCTCCGCGACAGCATCCAGAGCCGCAATCACACTCGGATCGACCTCATGGCCAGCCATCCTCTGAGCAACCCAAGCCACCTTGTCCTTCGCCCAGCCTGCCGATGTGGCCAACTCTGGCGCCGCCGCCTTGATGAGTTCTCCTCCCTGGCGTAGCATCGCCAACGACGCGGCATCTCGTTCGTAGTCGTCGGCAAACTGACCGGCTTTCACCGCCTGCCAGAGACCCTGCGCCAAGGTCTCATTCTCTGCAGCATCGGCCACCACCGTGAAGATTCGCAGGCGATCCCGCGGCGATTCCGCCTTCATCACGACCTCGGCGAGAGCGGCGAGCGACTCGGCGTCACCCAGGTCCACCGACTCGGCGGCTTGAAGCCTCACGCCGGGATCCGCGTGCTTCAAAGCATCCCGCACCGCATTCTTCGCAGCTTCTCCCGGCAAATTCGCCAGCACTCGCACGGCATGATAAGCTCCCAAGGGCGCCTCGACCCCCTCCGGTGAGGCCGACATTTGCAGGAATGAAAGTAGCGTCGGAACGGCGTCTTCCTTCCCACGTTCGATCAACAACCGCTGGGCTTGAAGGCGCAGAAATTGAGATGGCGAATTCAACTGACGGGCCAATTCCAACGGATCCGAAGTCGACATGGTGGGCACCTTCCGCACCGGACGGTCTTGAGGCACAACCCGCCAAATCCGGCCGTGCTCACGATCGCGCAATGGCGTCACATACGCATTGCCCTTGCCCGGATTCTGATGGCCGGTGTGGAATGGGCTGTGCGGTTGATCATATCCCCGCGCCGGGTTCCAAAAACGGAACACGACATTGTGCTGAATGATCGGATTGTACCAGTCGGCAATCCACACCGCTCCGTCAGGTCCGGTCCGGGCATACACCGGGGAACTCCAGGCATCCGCACTGGCATACAGATTTTGCCCCCGCAGATTCGTGGTCTTGATCGACCCCTGATCTGTGACTTTCCCCATCGAAACCAAGTGACCTGTCGGTTCGCAGATGAACGCCGAATCCTTGGGAATGATGTGATTCCCGAGCAAGGTGTCGTTGTAGAAAAAGTGCCCAGCCGCGGCCGTGTAGCGCTCGATTTGGTCAACCTGAGTGATGTCGCTCGTGTTCGGATACATGAACGGCCGATCATCCAACTGCGGTGTCCGAGGTTGCTCCATCCCACTTTCGCGATACACGCGCTGCGGAATCGAAACCATCCAGGAAGGATTGTTGTTAGCCGTCGATCCAAACACGGATCCATCCTCCTGCAGACCGATTCCCCAGGTATTGTTGGTCGTCGCCTGAAGATAGTCCAAATCCGAAAGATCGGGACGGAAACGAAAGACCCCTTGGCCGAACTTCTTCGGCTTCCCGGCAACCTGCATGTCGACACCGCTATACCCGACCGTCGCATACGCCCAATTGTCCATCCCGTAGATCAGATTGGAAACCGAGGCGTGGGTGTCGCCCATGTTGAAGCCACTTCCGAGCACCACCTTCTTGTCCGACTTGTCGTCTCCATTCGTATCGCGGAGGAAAACCAAATCAGGACCATCCGTGGCGATCACCCCGTCGAGATGAAAGGTCAGCCCGGTGCAATGACGCAGGTGATCGGCAAAGACCGTCATCTTGTCCGCTTTCCCGTCACCATTCGTATCCTCGAGAATCTTGATCCGATCCTCACCCTTGCCTTCATCGAGGGGAACATCATTCGGATATCCCAACGCTTCGACCACCCAGCAACGTCCACGGGCATCCCAATCAAGGGCGATGGGATTCACAATCATCGGCTCACTCGCGAACAATTCCAGCTTCGTTCCAACCGGGACCTGCGCGTGACGAGCACTCCCATAAGGCGTCAGGGGTTCCTGAAGCTCCATCATCGGAATCTCCGGGTGGGCCCGATCCCGCACCCGTGGCTCATCGAGCTTCAACTCCGGCTTCTCATATTTCGCAAACATGGCCGCCTTCTGCGTGCCAACTGCCCAACGAATGGCCCTCGCCACCAACTCTTGATAAGCAGGCTCTTTCCACACTCGCAGGTCATGACCACTCGCCGTGTAGAAAACCCGGCCTTTGCCCTCCGTGCGCAGCCACGTCCAGGGCTCCGGCTTGGTCTCGCCTTGGTTGATCGGAGGTCGAACCTGCAACAGGTGGCGATCTTCGCTCAAATCCTCGTGCACATACGTTTCATCCCAGGCCTCCAAAACCGGCAAGTCCTTGGTGATCGGATGACGCTTATCGATATTCTCCGGCGAGAAAATGTGACCCTCGTGACTTTTGAACTTTCCGCCCACCAGCGAGAACCACTCCGGTGATGGGTGGAAGCATCCGCAGGCACTGTGCAGCGCCACCAAACCGCCTCCATCCTTCACCCAGCCGAGAATCGCGGTCGGCACCACATCCTGTTCATGGTTCGCGTAAACCACCAAAGCATCGTAGCCATCCAGCACCTCGCGCTGCATGTCCCCAAGGTCCTCCGTGTAGGTCAGATTGTAGCCTTGCGGACCGAGAGCTTGCTTCAGAAAGCGATACCTTTCCAGCGGGTTGTGACCTCGATCATCCCCGAGAAAGAGGACTTCCAAGCGGCGCGGCTGGGCGACTTGGGCCGAAAGGGAGGAAACCAGCAAAGGAATGAGCAAAAGAAGTCGGATCATTGCGAAGGATCGATGGGTTGAGACCGTATGGGGCGGGCTGGCTGAATTACCGTTCTCAAACCGCTGGAATTTCATTCCTTCCGACAATTCGGCCCATTACGTAAATTTCACCTTCCCGTCGCAAGCACTCCGCGTTTTAGTTCAACCTTTCGACTTCCGACACTTCACATGCCTGTTCGCATTCTCATCGCTCCCGACAAATTCAAAGGAGCCCTGACCGGCAATCAAGCTGCCGAGGCCATCGCCTCCGGGATCCGCAATGTGCTCCCAGAAGCCGCACTCGATCTTTGCCCGATTGCCGATGGCGGAGAAGGATTCATGGCCACATTGGCCCCGGCCCTTCAGGGAAAATGGATTTCCTGCCCCTCGGTCGACGCACTCGGACGTGAAATCGAGTCATGCTACCTCCTCGCAGAAACCCGCGATGGCCGGGTCGCCGTCATTGAAATGGCCGAAACTTCCGGTCTCTGGCGGCTCCAAGAAAACGAGCGCGACCCCATGCTCACCCATACACGCGGCGTGGGCAAACAGATGCTCCACGCCATCCAAACCTACCATGTCGACAAAATCGTGCTCGGCATTGGTGGCAGCGCCACCAACGACGGTGGCTGTGGCATGGCGCAGGAACTTGGCTATCATTTCCTCGATGCTGCAGGAAGAGAACTGGATGCCACGCCCGCGGCCCTGGCCTCCCTGACCCGCATCGATGCCTCCGAGGTTCCTCCTCTTCCTGCCATCACCGTCGCTTGTGATGTCGACAATCCACTGCTCGGCGAACGTGGTGCAACCGCCGTGTTCTCGACCCAAAAAGGATCCACCGAAGAAACCCGGCCGCTTCTCGAGGCCTTCCTGAACCGACTCGTTCAAGTCACCGGAGCCAATGACGCCTCCCTCGATCCCGGTGCCGGCGCCGCAGGTGGCCTCGGCTTCGGATTGCTCCATTTCACTTCCGCCCGTCTCGTCCCGGGATTCGATCTGCTGGCCCGCCTCCTCGATCTCAAAGGTCGCGTCGCCGCGGCCGACATCGTCATCACGGGTGAAGGGTCCATCGACCACCAAAGTCTATCAGGGAAGGGCCCCGTCGGCATTGCCCGAATGGGCCGCGCCCATGGGAAAACCGTCGTCGGTTTCTGTGGGCTCGCCGACCAAGCCGCGCGCGACTCCGGGGAATTCGACTTCCTCGTCGCCCTCGCCGATACCGGGAAGTCGATCCCTTACCTCATTTCCCACGCTGCGGACGAACTCGCCATCGCTGCGGCCCAACCGGATCTCTACGACCCTGACGGACGTTCTGAGCTCCGCCCGGTAGGCGCCCGCTGAACCCTGGCGCGAGTTTTCCCGTGCATTTCCGCGGATCTCGTCGTCCCATCCCGGTGGCATGAGCATCGCGGAAAACCAACAGGCCGTCCTCGACGAACTCGGACTCTTCCAAGACTGGCAAGAGCGCTACGAATATGTCATCGGCCTCGGGAAAACCCTGCCTCCCATGGACGCCGAACTCAAAACAGATGACTGGCTCATCAAAGGCTGCCAATCCCAAGTCTGGCTTCACGCCACCTCGGCAAACGGGAAAGTCCACTATGCCGCCGACTCGGACTCTGTCATCACCAAGGGCATGATCGCCCTCTTCGTGCGGGTTCTCGACCAGCAACCCGCCGACGAAATCCTCACCGCCGATCTCTCCTTCATCGACCAGACCGGCCTCAAAGAGCACTTGGCACCCACCCGCGCCAATGCCCTCAATCTGATGGCGACCCAGATGAAACAGCGCGCCCTCGAATTCGCGAATGCCTGAAGCAGTCGCCGACCGCTGATTTCAGTGCCCCTTGCCGAATCGCTTCGTCAATGGGTGCACCACCGCCAGCACCAATGCTCCCGCGGCCATCCCGCACAACGCATTGAAGCCATTTGCCGCCAACCCGTGAATCACCCCAGGGGTGCCGTCCAAGGCGCGCTCGATCCCATGGTGCAGTGGCCCCACATTGTGCACGAGAATGCCTCCTCCCACGAGGAACATCGCGGCCGTTCCCACCACCGAGAGGGTTTTCATCAAATACGGCGCCGCTCGCAAAATGGCCTGTCCGATTTTCCGCAGCATCCCGGATTTTTGACTCAAAAAGAGCCCAAAGTCATCGAGCTTCACGATGCAGGAAACCAATCCATAGACGCCGATCGTCATGATCACGCCAATCGCCGCCAGCACCATGGCTTTGGTGGCAAAACTCGTCTCTGGATTCTGGGTCACCACTCCCAACGTGATCACGATGATCTCAGCCGAGAGAACAAAGTCGGTCCGAATCGCCCCCTTGATCTTGGCCTTTTCATCCAAACCACCGTTCGCCCCCCCCTGAGCTTCCGCCAACTTCCGCTCTGCAGCCTCCGGGCTTTTCCGCTTACGGTGCTGGATCCAATCGAGCACTTTTTCGACCCCCTCAAAACACAGATACGTTCCTCCGAGCATCAACAAAGGTTGAATGGCACCGGGAATGAAGTGATCGAGCGCAAGAGCAGCGGGCACCAAAATCAGCTTATTCACCATTGAGCCCTTGGCCACTCCCCAGACCACAGGCAGCTCCCGTTTCGCCACAACCCCGCTCACCTGCTGGGCATTCAGTGCCAGATCATCCCCCAACACGCCCGCCGTTTTCGACGCCGCCGTCTTGGTCATCACTGACACATCGTCGAGAATCGACGCGATATCGTCCAATAGCATCCACAGCGAAGCTCCAGCCATGGCCCGGATTCAAGGGCTTACGGCACTTCTGCCAAGCACCATCTTTCCGCGCTTCATAGCCCAAAGCGGGCCTTCACGGCTTCCCTCTTGAGTCGTAGCTCTCGCCATTCGTTTACCAACCGACTGGCTTCAATCACCCCGCAGCCCGCCGGCAACTTCACATCTTCCCCTCGCCACCACACACCACGGATCGCTACCAGCACCCGAGCCACCCCATTCACCCAGGCTCCAAAAGGGGCCCCGAACTCCACTGGAGCCCCCAATCTCTCCCGCCAGGTCTGCAATCTCGACATCGTCTCTCCGGTCCGAGGAAGAGGCCCCAAAGCCGGGGTCGGATGCAGCCGCCGAATCAGCGATTCGACCGATTCATCGCGATCCAGTGCCACTTCGATCGGCGTATGGAAATGAACAATAGGCCCGAGATCCAGCACCTCCCGGGCTCCGCGCTCCAACCTCCCGAGATCTCCCAGCTTCGAAACCAATGCCTGGGCGACAAACTCGTGCTCGCGAATCTCCTTTTCGTCCACGGCCAGAACCTCGCGCTCTTCGGCACGTGCCGTTCCCGCCAGTGCCATGGTTCTCAACATCCGGCCCTCCAACATCAGAAGATGCTCGGGCGACATCCCGGCAAATCCCCCGCGGCCATCCACCCACCCATAGGGAACCAGCGGCGGAGGCCCTGCCAATGCTCTCACCGCTAAGCTAGGCCCCGCACCCGCCACGAAGCTTCCCCGTTCCACCACCACCGGCACCGTCTTCTCAAAAATTCCCCAGCGAATCGAAGTCGTGATCTCCTGAAACACCCCAGCAAACGGACTCGCATCCAATGCCTCCCACGCCACCCGAGGCGGTTCTTCACCCTCCCACTCCCTCGCCAGCGCCGCAGGCTCCATCAGCGCCCACTCCGCAGGGATCCACCAAGGGAGATCCGAGCTCAGACCAAAATCGTTGCGGTAAAAGGCCGCGCCCGACTCTGGGGCCACCGCCGATGCTCGAAAGGGCCCTCTGCCCACCAGCACCTTGCCTCCCGACCATCCCAAAAATGCCCAAGTGTCTTTCATCCCTCCTGCCGCGAAAGTTGCTCACTTTGCGCCTGAATCACCATCTCCAACTCCTTCACGCGCTCCATTTCCCGGGCCGAACGCAAGGCTCGCATCACGAAGCCCACAGAAAAAATCAGCTGCCCCAACCAGCCAAGGCCTGCCAGCGGATTCCAACCCATCCAGTCATTCCCCCCAAAACCATCAATCAACATCCCTCCAACGACCAAGTTCAACCCATCCGCGAACGTCACGATCAACACCCCCACCCACAAAGCCCAATACGCCAAATCCCGCGCCGTCCGCCTCCAAATCCAGGTGCCGATCCACCATAAAATCAGCGGCACCAAGTTGAATCCCATTCCGAAAAACAGCGAGTAAACCATGGAACGATCTAAAGCAGACCCCATCCACTCACCACGGAAAAATCGTCTCCCACACACTCGCCCGGGCGCAACGCAAGATCGCCTCTTCCTCGTCGACGCGACGCAAGCGAACTTTCTTCCTCAACTCCATGTGACCCCGCTTCACCGCTTCCAACTCCACCCCCACACCACTCATGCGGACGGCCACGTGCCCTGCCATCACCAACATCCCCACTGCCAAAACCCAAGCAAAGGGCGCCCATCGGCTTACCGCGGAAAACACCAACACCACTGCCACCAGCGCCGGAAGAATCCTCAGATTCCACCAGCCGATTCGCCGACGCTTCGCCTCTGCAATTCCCTCCATTTCCATCAATTTCAATCCTGCCTCGCGCAACGCGCTCCCTAATGCGGCCGCATCCCTCAATTCTCCCGAGCGCCCGGCGGGCACGCCCAACGCATTCCCCAACTCGGCGACAGACATTTCGCACGGGATCCGTCGTCCCTGATCTCGAATTCTCCCCCAAAACCACCATCGCGCTACCGCTGCCGCGATCAGCGTCATCAGAGATACCAGCATCAGCAATCGGGCCACGTCCTGAACTTCCACCAACCTCCCCCTCCCTTCCAAGTTGTTTCGGTGACCTCTCGGACTGCGCCGACACGTCGGCGCTTTTCTCTCCGCCTCGCTCCCATCCCAGCTCACCCAAAAAAGCGGGGTCATGCCCCCGCACTCCTCTCTCTCTTCCCTCCGGACTGCGCCGACACGTCGGCGCTTTCCCCTCCGCCTCGCTCCCACCCCAGCACCCTCTCCAGAGCCGACATGTCGGCTCCATCCCAGCTCACCCCCCAACCCCACCTCCCCCAAAAAAGCGGGGTCATGCCCCCGCACTCCTCTCTCCCTCCGGACTGCGCCGACACGTCGGCGCTTTTCTCTCCGAGCCGCTCCCACCCCAGCACCCCCATCAGAGCCGACATGTCGGCTCCATCCCAGCTCACCCCACAACCCCACCTCCCCCAAAAAGCGGGGTCATGCCCCCGCACTCCTCTACCCCCCGTTTTCTTTCGGATTCTCCGGCCACGGGTGCTTCGGATACCTCCCCGCCAATTCCTTCCTCATTAGCGCATAGCCGCCTTTCCAGAAACTTTCCAAGTCCTTCGTCATTTGCCACGGCCGCTGATTCGGTGCCTGCACATGCACCAACACTGACACCTTCCCCCCTGCGATCTTCGGCGTCTCCCAAACTCCAAAGAGATCCCGCACTCGAAGTCCAATCTGTGGATCCTTCCCCACCTCATACATCACCTTAGGATTCTGACCGTTCACCAATTTCAATCGCTCCGGCGCGTACGCATCCAAGGCCGCCTGCTGGGGCGGACTCAACCAATCGCGCAATACCGGCCACACCTCCGCCTCCTTGATCTCTTTGTAGCTCACCGCACCATGGCAAATCTGCGCCACGGCCGCTGCCTGATCCTCGTGCGTCCATGTCGGTAACTCCAACTCCGGCATCCATTCCGATAGACACCCCAACCTCGCACACCACTGCTCCACCGCAGCATCCCACTTCTTCAAAACCAACTCCCCCGACAGCACTCGCTCCGCCAAAAGCTCCGCCGCCGCGTCGAGATTCACCCCCTGGTCGACATCCTTGCTCTCCAGAACGAGATCGCGAAACCGCAACTCCTTGCGACCCACCACTCGACGCCTGCTTTCATCCCAAGCCGCTCCATCGGTTTCAGAAAAATCCTCTGCAAACCAGTCACGCAGCCAACTGAGCTCCACCGCCGTCGCCCGCTTCAAATGCGTGATCACCTCACGACCCTCCACCTCGGTCATCTCGGCCGCCACGAAGGCTCCCGCCCGCTTCGCCGCGCTGTGCTCATCCAGTTTCCCGCGACGGTTTCCCACCATCCGGCACGCCAAGGTGGCCTCCCCAAATCGCACGCCGAGTCGATCACTGAAACCTGCAAGCATCGCCTTGCCCACCGCATCTCTCCTCCCGTCAAAGTCCACTTCATCCACCGGCCAACCTCGTTGCCACGCTAGCTTCTTCAATCGATCAAAGCTCTGGGCCACTTCCCGCGCACCGCGACCATGGATGCCCAATGGGGAAACTCTCCGCGGGTCAAACTGCATCGCCTCCGCGGAGCCAAATCCTCGCCACTCCGCTTGAAAGTCCGAGAAGTCTCGTACATCGACGAAATCTTTCATGCCGCCCCCTCCCTTCCCTGACCAGATCCCTTCCCCCTGGACAGCAGCGCACACGAAAGCCATCTCGGCCACACAGCCGTGCTCGACACCGGCCATCATCAATCGCGCGAACCTTGGCTCCAAAGGCAACGACGCCATCGCCTTTCCTTCTTCCGTGATCCTTCCGTGCAAATCTGTGGCACCCAATCCATGCAGCAAACTTTCTGCCCGCGCCAACGCCTCCGGCTTCGGCGCATCGAGCCAACGAAAATCCGCTACCGCGCTCACACCGCTCGCCTTCAGCAACAGACACACTTCCGAAAGATCCACTCGATGCACCTCAGGAGTCTCAAAGCCCTCGCGCCGCGCCTGGTCGCCATCGCTCCACAACCGAAAACACCGGCCCGCCGCGGTCCGCCCCGCCCGCCCGGCTCGCTGATCCGCCGCTGCCCGCGAAATCTTCTTCACCAAAAGCGTCCCGATTCCACGCCGAGCATCAAATCCGGACACCCGCGCCTGTCCGGAATCAATCACCGTCCGCACCCCTTCGATCGTGAGTGATGTCTCCGCCACGTTCGTCGAAACGATGATCTTCGGCCCTCCCCCATTCGACACGGCCGCCTCCTGCGCTGCTGGCGGCAGCCCACTATGCAACGGATAGATGGTCCGCCCTCGGGTCCAACCCGCATGGCGCAACAGCTCCTCCGTTTTCCGGATCTCGTGCATTCCGGGCAGGAAACACAACACGTCGCCACAATCCGGATCCACCAGCGCCTCTTTGCACGCACTCGCGATTTGTTCCCAGACCGGTGGCTCCACCATCCGCCCATTGCGATCCCTGACCGGCCTCGAAGGCCGATAGGAAATCTCCACCGGAAACGTCCGCCCACCCGCCTCCAAGATCGTGACCGGATCGGCCTGCCGTGGCCCCGCAAGAAACTCGGCCAATCCCGCCGTCTCCAAGGTCGCCGACATCACCACCACCGCTAAGTCGTTCCGCGACTTCTCCTGCAAATCCAAGCACCTCCCCAATGCCACATCCACCGACAGTCTCCGCTCGTGGAACTCATCAAAGACCACGGCAGACACCCCTTTCAGCTCAGGGTCGTCTTGGATCCACCTTTGGAAAACGCCATCCGTCAGAAAAAGGATCTGCGTCTCCCGACCATATTTCGTGTCGAAACGCACCGCATATCCCACCTCCCCGCCAACCGAAGCACCCCGCTGCTTTGCCACCCATCCCGCCAATAGCCGTGCCGCCATTCGCCGCGGCTCAATGACCAAAACTCTGCCCTCCAATCCAGCGTCCCGGATCATCCCAGGAACCGCCGTCGATTTCCCCGATCCCGTGGGAGCTTTCAATAGCACCCTCGCCCGGTCACCCGTCGCAACCGCAGCCTTCAGTTCGTCCTCAATCTCAAATACCGGCAAACGCACGGCCGGGTTCTACCACAGCGCCGGCGGATTTCATCCACCATGCACCGCTTTTCTTCGCATCGAGAATGACCGACCAAGTGCCCGCCGAAACGCCTGCGATTTCAGAGCGAACAGCTCGAATCGCAGGCGTCGCAACCAAGGGCCTCATTTACGACCCCAGTGCCTTCGCCATCAGCGCGTTCATGCGCTTCACGGTTTCGCGAGCATCTTCGAGAAGACCCGCTGCCATCAAAGCATTGTCGAGCAATTGACCCGCGACCAATTTCGCGACTTCCGGCTCGGCGTCTTTCGCTGCGGCAAGCTTGCGGACGATCTCGTGGCGAGGATTGATCTCCAACTCGACTTTCACCTCATCACTGAAGTTCTCGTCCATGGCCTTCATCATCGCCCGCATCTGAGGCGTCATCGCGTCCTCTGGAGTCAGCGCCACGACCGGGCTATCGACCAGTCGCTTGCCTGCCGCCACTTGAGTCACCCGATCGCCAAACTCAGCCTTCAAAAACTCACACAGCGACTGCGTCTCCTCCTCAGAAAGAGCCTCTCCGTCCAGCTCGGCATCTTCGAGGTCAACGCCAGACTTGGCAATCGAGACCAACTTCTTGCCATCGAAATCGCCCAGCGAATCGACCACATATTCGTCCACGGCGTCGGTGAAATACACCACCTCCAAACCGCGCTTGCGGAACCCTTCCAAATAGGGGCTCGCCTCGATCTGATCGCGGTTGCTACCAACTAAGTAGTAGATGACCTCCTGGCCCTCCTTCGCACGGGTGAGATAATCGACCAATCCCGTCAACTTGCCAGCCTCCGTCATCGAACTCTCAAAACGCAGCAACTTCGCCAGCGCCTCGCGATGGGCAAAATCGGTCGCGATCCCCTCCTTAAAGAACCGATCGAACTTCTTGTAAAAGGCCTGCCATTTTTCCGGGTCACCCGAGGCTTCCTTCTCAAACATCTTCAGCACCCGCTTCACAATCACCTGACCGATCTTCCGCACCAGCGCGCTGTCCTGCATCGACTCCCGCGAGATGTTCAATGGCAAGTCGGCGCTATCAATCACCCCCTTCATGAAGCGCAGCCACTCCGGTAGTAGCCCCTTCGGGTCGGCGTCGATGAGAACCTTCTTGCAGTAAAGGGCCACCCCGCCGTCCACCTTTCCAAAGCCCATTCGCTCAGGGTTCTCCGAGGGTACAAAGAGCAGCGCGTTGATCGATATGGGAGCATCGGCAGCGAAATGCAACCGATACTGCGGCTCGTCGAAAGCCTTCGCCTGAAACTGATAGAAGGCCTTGTATTCTTCTTCAGAAATCTCGCTCTTGTTCTTCAACCACAGCGCTTCGATTTCGTTCACGCGCTTGCCATCCACCATCACCGGGAATCCGACGAAATTGCTGTAGGTTTCGACGAGATGCTTGATGCGGTACTCCTCGGCGTACTCTTTCTGATCCTCTTTGAGCTTCAGCACGATCTTCGTGCCACGCTCCAGGCCCTCGGCCGACTCCATTTCGTAGCCGGTCTTGCCATCACTGATCCACACCCAACCTTCACCATCCTTCCGCCAGCTGCGGGTGAAAACCTGCACTTCATCCGCCACCATGAAGGCGGAATAGAAGCCAACCCCGAATTGTCCGATCATGCCCGCTGGCGTTGATCCGCTCTCCTTCATGGACTGGAGAAACGCCTTGGTTCCCGAGTGGGCGATCGTTCCCAAATTCTCCACTAATTCCTCGCGAGTCATGCCAATGCCGCGGTCCTGAATCGTCAAGGTGCCTGCTTCTTGATCGGCAGAGATCGTCACCTCCAGCGGAAGTCCGGAATCTTGGATGTCTTTCTCCGTCGATTCGAGGTGCCGGAGCTTCTCCATCGCATCGGATGCATTCGAAACCAACTCACGCAGGAAGATCTCGCGGTCCGTGTACAGAGAATGCACCACCAAATCGAGGAGCTGCTGAATCTCCGCCTGAAAGCCGTGTTTTTCGGAAGTCGTCGTGCTCATCGCGGCGCGAAAAATAAATTCCCAGGCCCATGTGTCAACCCACCCCGAGGGCATGCCAGGAAGCCGTTGCGCCTTGCATCCTGAGCCGTGCGTTGCGCGTCCTCGATAGGGTCGCCGGACCCGACCTGAAGCTCTTGGAAAAATGCCACCTCCTTGATGCTTAGATCGCTTCGCCGCTCCACTCGCAGTTGGAACCAGAGATGCAAGAGAGGGGATCAACACGGACCGCGGCCCGAACGCCAAGGTCCCCAACTCCCATCGACAAACTTATGAAACTGACTGAACTCGCTCTGATGCTCGCCATTCCGGTTGCAGGTCCTGCCGCTCTTGCTGCCGATGGACCCGAAAATCCTAAGGCCAGCACCCCGATGACCGAAGCCGCGGTTACCAAAGAGTCGGATACCGTGCTCAAGGCCATCGAAGATGGTACCACTTTCCAAGTCCTCACGACCGCCATCAAGGCCGCGGGTCTGGAAGAAGATCTCGCGAAAGCTGGAGCCATTACCGTCTTCGCTCCCACCGATGAAGCCTTCCGCAAGCTGCCTGAAGGCACCTTGACCGAGCTTCTAGCACCGGAAAACAAGCTCAAGCTTCGCCAACTGCTCCTGAGCCATGTCTTCCCTGGTAAGATCATGGCGGCCTCGATGAAAGACACCGAAATCAAAGCAATGAGCGGTGATCTGATGGAGATCGATGTCGATGGCACCACCGTCGAACTGGAAGAATCGAAAGTCGTGAATGCTGACATTCAGGCGAGCAACGGGGTGATCCATGTCATTGACAAGGTGGCGGTTCCCAAAGCTCTCGACGGCTTCGCCAAGCTCGACGAAGAATAATTTCCCCTCGGAGAATCCCCCCAACTCCCCACTCCAAGCGCGGCCTTCCCCCACAGGCCGCGCTTGTTTTTTTTCAGCGATCTCACGACGAAAAATCGCAGCTGCACAAAGCAACGTCGCACGGTGCAATCCTCATGCTTTTCGCAGCCCGCTTCGTCATCGCCGCTCCGAACTCGATGCCTTTTCATTCACCATCAACACCTTAGAAGCCGCCAACCCATTCCGGCATGGGAGCTGCGAAAAAGGCCAGCATGAAAACGGACTCCTGGACTTCCTTCCTTCGTCCCATCGCCCTCACGCTGATTTTCATCGCCGTCGATCTCTCCTCGTCCGACGCCTCAGAAGTGGAGAAGCCAGAACTTCCCACCAGCCCTGTCGAACGGCTCCAATCTCTCCTCGAAACCAGTGGCCGCCTGGAAAATGCTGAGATCCAAATCCAAGTCGAAGACCACATCGCCCATCTTCAGGGTTGGGTCCCTACCCTTGATGAAGCCGAGTTCATTGCCGAATCCGCCATCCGTATCGATGAAATCTTCGGCGTCGTTCAAGCCTTGGAGATCCGCGGGTCCTTGGCAGACGCCGCCGCACGGGCCGAGACCGCCCTGCGCGAGTCCCCGGCACTCGATGCCAAGCATCTGGAGGTGGACGTCAATCCCGAGGGTCACGCCATTCTAAAGGGGACGATCTCCTGCCTCGATGAGGCCGATATCGCTCGTGAATTGGTGTCTCGAGTCGAAGGCATTCGAAGCATCGAAACTCAACTGGAAGTGGATCCGCTGCTCCTGCGCTCCGAATCGGCCATCGTTGCCCAGCTGCTGCTTGATTATGGAGACGATCCGATTTTCTCCCGCTACGGCATCGTCCCGCAGCTTCACGATGGCATTCTCACGCTCGAAGGATCCGTCGCCTCACACGACGAGAAGGACTTTCTGATGCTCGGTTCGCTCGTGACCGGCGTGATGGAATGCCGCATGGAACAGGTGGAAGTGCGTCCCGCACTCGCCCGCGCCGGCATCTCGGAACGGGAATATCAAACCTCCGATATCCTCAAGGTGTTTGAACTCGTAAATGCTGCTGATCCGCGACTTGAGGATGCCACCATCGTCGCTGGTTTCGTCGGCAGTCGACTTTCGATCGACGCCGAGGTCCCCAGCCTTTCGGCCCGCAATGCATGCTTGGCGAACGCCCACGCGCTGCCAGGAGTGAACGGCATTGATGCCCGCATCCACATCACTCACGACGCCCCTGCGCTCAGCTCGAACAACTAAAGATCTAGTTTCCTCGAGCTTTTCGATAGGCCGAAATGATTCGGCCGACCACCGGATGCCGCACCACATCCTCTCCACTGAAGCGGGTGAATCCGATCCCTTGCACTCCTTCCAGTGCCCGCTCCGCCTCCGCCAGACCTGAAGCCACGTTCGGTTTCAAGTCGACCTGTGATGCGTCGCCCGTGACCACCATGCGCGAGTCTTCTCCAAGCCGGGTGAGCGCCATGAACATTTGCTCCCGGGTGGTGTTTTGCGCTTCGTCGAGGATCACAAACGAGCGCGCCAGCGTGCGACCGCGCATGAATGCCAGGGGAGCAATCTCGATAGTGCCATCTTCAAAATAGCGTTCCCCCTGCTCAAAGCCGATCATGTCATGAATGGCGTCATAGAGGGGCCGCAGATACGGAGCGACTTTCTCCCGCATGTCTCCAGGCAAAAATCCGAGGGCCTCGCCAGCTTCCACAGCGGGCCGAGTCAGTACGATCCTTTGAACCTGCTTCGACTTGAGCATGGCCAGGGCCATCGCCATGGCGAGGTAGGTTTTCCCGGTGCCAGCGGGGCCCAAACCGAAGCTCACATCGTGGGCTTCGATGGATTTCAGATAAGCCAACTGAGTCGGCGTTTTTGGCACCACGGGCTTGCGGCCCCGGAACCCCAACAAGCGCACCCCAGACAACTCGCTGACTCCCCCGTCGCCCCCTCGTGCTGCGAGATCGACAGCGAGTTGAAACTCGCGGGTATGAATCTCCGCACCTCCCCGCCGCGCCTCTTCCAAGTCGATGAACGCTCGCTGGGCCGCCTCGACACTATCCTTCGGACCAGCGAACAGAATCCATCCATCCCGTGTCACAGTGCGAACGCCAAGTGCGTGCTCCAAGTAGCGCAGGTTCCCGGCTTCGTTTCCGAACAAGGAATGCAAAAATGGAGCGGTCTCATACTCCAGCCGTAGTTCGACGTCTTGATTCATGATTGAGTGGCCAATTTGAGATGATCGCTCGTCTCTTTGAAAAAGAGTTCCCCAAGTCCGGTCAAGCTGCACTCGGTGAAGAAACCTTCCCGTTGGGCCCCATCTCAATGGATTTGCGCAGGCACCAGACCGCGGGAGCTCAGAGGTATTTGTCTGTCACTGCCCCCTCGCTTGCACTGGTGGTCAACTTCGCAAATTTCGCGAGAACTCCGCGGGTGTAGTGGGGCGCCGGTTGCTGCCAGTTGTCGCGGCGTGCCTGCAAGGTCGCATCGTCGAGATCTACCGAGATGGTGTTGTTCACCGCGTCGATGGTGATGGTATCGCCATCAACCAACAGCCCAATCGGGCCGCCATCAAACGCTTCGGGGGTGATGTGTCCCACCACAAAACCGTGGCTGCCTCCGGAGAAGCGACCATCCGTGATGAGAGCGACCGTTTTCCCCAGCCCACGGCCCATGATGGCACTCGTGGGCCCCAACATCTCCCGCATTCCAGGTCCTCCTTTTGGCCCCTCGCGGCGAATCACGATCACATCGCCGTCCTTGATCCCCCCATTGAGAATTTCCTGCATCGCATCCCCTTCGGAATCGAATACACGGGCCGCACCCGTGAAGGATTCTCCTTCCTTGCCGGTGATCTTTGCCACCGCCCCCCCGGGGGCCAAATTGCCGTAGAGAATGCGCAGGTGACTGTCTTTTTTGATCGGTTGATCAAGCGGTCGGATGATGTCCTGACCTTCAGGATAGGAAAGCGGCGAGTTCGCAAGATTCTCCGCCAAGGTCTTCCCCGTAACGGTAAGGCAATCACCGTGCAACCATCCCGCTTCGAGGAGAATCCGCAACAAGGGCACCGTGCCACCGATCTTCACAAGATCGGCAACCGAATACCGACCAGACGGTTTCAGGTCGGCTACCACCGGCACCCGCTTGCCGATTTCGGTGAAGTCATCAATCGTGAGTTCGACCTCGGCGGCATGGGCCATGGCGAGCAAGTGAAGCACGGCATTGGTCGAACCACCCAAGGCAATCACCACCGTGATCGCATTCTCAAATGCCCTACGAGTCATGATATCTCGTGGCTTGATTCCCCGATCCATCAGGTGAAGCACGGCGGCCCCGGCATCGAAACAATCCCTCATCTTGTCGTCCGAAACGGCGGCCTGTGCCGAGCTATTCGGCAACGACATGCCAAGGGCTTCAATGGCAGAGGCCATCGTATTCGCAGTGTACATCCCACCACACGAGCCCTCGCCGGGGATCGCACAAGATTCAACGGTCTCCAATTCCTCATCGGAATATTCACCGGAGGCATGCTTCCCAACCGCCTCGAAGATCGAGACGATATCGAGGTCCTTCTTCTCGCCCTTGATGGTGGCACAGCCGGGCAAAATCGTGCCCCCATAGACGAAGACCGCTGGCCGATTCATCCGCGCCATGGCGATCAGGCAAGCGGGCATGTTCTTGTCGCAACCACCAATGGCGACAAAGCCGTCCATGCCTTCGCAACCGACCACAGTCTCGATCGAGTCGGCGATGACTTCCCGAGACACCAGCGAATACTTCATTCCCTCGGTGCCCATCGAGATTCCGTCGGAGATCGTGATGGTATTGAAGATCACCGATTTCCCTCCTGCTGCATCGGCGCCCTTCGCGGATTCCTTGGCCAAGCGATCGATGTGGATGTTGCAGGGAGTCACCTGCGACCAGGTGGAGGCGATCCCAATCTGGGGTTTGGAGAAGTCTTCCTTCTCAAAACCGACGGCATACAGCATCCCACGGGACGGCGCACGATCGGGACCATCAAGCATGGGCGACGAGAAAGGACGACGCGGATCGGACATGCTGCAACGGTGTTTTTCCGCGCCTCTCCTGTCAAGACGGGGTCCGGAGCACTGATCGCCCCGCTTGGCCTCTCTTAGGGTGCCCGTCTCGATTCTCATCTGCCCGATTCTTGCCGCCACCGAGGTCGACCCCTAGGGTCCATCCATGGACGAGACACCGCGGCCTCCTCGCCGGAAACGCTATGCAGGAAAGCATCCGCGTCGTTTCGAGGAGAAATACAAAGAACACCAACCAGAGCGTTTTGCCGAAACCCTCTCGAAGGTTCTGCAATCCGGAAAAACTCCGGCGGGCATGCATGTCCCCATCCTCGTCGAGGAATCCCTGGCCGCACTCTGCCTCCAGCCCGGCATGCACGGCATCGATGCCACCCTCGGATACGGTGGCCACTCCAGGGAGATTCTCTCGCGTATCGCTCCTCATGGTCGACTGCTCGGATTGGATGTGGATCCGATCGAACAACCCAAAACCGAGGCCCGGCTCCGTGATCTCGGATACGGCCCTGATGTCTTTACCGCCGTGCGTTCCAACTATGCAGGCATCCTCAAGGTGATCGCCCAACAGGACTGGGAAGCCGTCGATTTCGTCTACGCCGATCTGGGTTGCTCCTCGATGCAATTCGACAATCCCGCTCGTGGCTTCACCTTCAAGTGCGATGGTCCTCTCGACATGCGCATGAATCCTTCGCGTGGAGTTTCCGCTGCCGAGTGGTTGGCCAAAGTCAAACCCGCCAAACTGGCCGAAGTACTCCACGAGAACGCCGATGAGCCTCAAGCCGAAGACATCTCCGAAGCCTTGGCAGGAGGAGATTTTTCAACCACCCAGGCATTGGTCGAAAAACTCCGCGGCGTGCCTTGCGTCACCCGTCTCGAACCGGAACGCATGGATCTCACAGTGCGGCGGGTCTTCCAGGCGATTCGCATCGCGGTGAACGAAGAGTTTACCGCCCTCGACACCTTTCTGCGAAATCTTCCTGCATGCCTCAAACCCGGAGGACGAGTGGCCATTCTCACCTTTCACTCAGGAGAGGACAGGAGGGTCAAAAAAGCCTTCCAGGCAGGTCACCGCGACGGGAACTACGCCGCGATCAGCGACGGAGTGACACTCGCCAGCCCGGAAGAACGCCGCGCGAATCCGCGCAGCGTCCCTGCCAAATTGCGATGGGCTGAACGCGCCTGAGAACCAATCAAGCCGCACACGAGGCCTTCTCGGCTTTGGGCTGCAGGCCCAAAACCTCGTCCGATTCACGACGGATACGTTGATAGAGACCTGCGTCCTTCTCCAGTGGCTGGCCATACGCAGGCAGCATTTCACGCAACCGCGGAGCCCAGGCATCCAGACGAGAAGCAAAGCACTTTTCGATGATGTGAACCATCACATCGACGGCCGTTGAGGCCCCCGGGGAAGCCCCCAGCAACGCGGCGATCGAGCCATCCGCTGCCGCGACAATCTCGGTTCCAAACTGGAGCACACCCCCCTTCTTGGGATCCTGCTTGATGATTTGAACCCGCTGTCCGGCAGTCGAAAGGTGCCAGTCTTCCAACCGCGCCTCGGGAAAGAACTCGCGCAATGCATCCAGACGATCGTCGGGCGTCTGCAAGACTTGCTCGATCAAGTAGCGGGTGAGATCGAGGTTGTCTTTCCCCACCGCCAGCAGCGGAACCAAATTGTCGAGCCGCACCGAGCCTGGGAGGTCAAAAATCGAACCGGTTTTGAGGAACTTCGGAGAAAATCCAGCAAACGGCCCGAACAACAAGGAACGTTTGCCATCGATGATCCGGGTATCCAGATGCGGGACCGACATCGGCGGAGCCCCCACCGCAGCTTTGCCATACACTTTCGCTTCGTGCAGCCCCGCAAGCTCAGGGTTGTCACAGACCAAAAACTGACCGCTGACCGGAAACCCTCCAAATCCCTTCCCTTCAGGAATGCCGGATTTTTGAAGCAGGGGAAGCGAGGCTCCACCTGCACCGACAAATACAAAGGGAGCTTTGACTGTCCGGTTGAGGCCTTTGTCGAGATTGCGCACGCTCAGTTCCCAACGCCCATCCTTGAGGCGCTTGATATCGCGAACCTGGTGGTGGGTCGCGAGCTTGATCGTCTCGCGGGACTCCAGGAAATCGACCATCGCCTCGGTCAGCGCACCAAAATTGACATCCGTTCCCCCTGCCGCATAGGTCGCAGCAATCGGCTCTTCCTCGGCCCGACCTTTGAGAAGCAGCGGCGCCCAGGTGCGGATCGTTTCCGGATCCGTGCTGAACTCCATCTCCGAGAAGAAATGGTGGCTCGCCATCGTGTCGTATCGCCGTTTGAGGAAATCGCAATCGGCCTTGCCCCGAACGAAACTCATGTGCGGCACCGCACGGACAAAATCCGCTGCCTCCGGCAATACGCCCGATTTCACCAGATAGGCCCAAAACTGCTTCGATAGCTCAAACGCTTCATTGATCTCGAGCGCTTTTTGGATGTCCACCGATCCATCGGGCTTTTCCTTGGTGTAGTTCAGCTCACAGAGCGCGGCGTGACCGGTGCCTGCATTGTTCCAGGGGTTGGAACTCTCACGGGCGACTTCCGCCAGGGCCTCCACGATTTGAATCTTCAGGCTGGGATCGAGCTGGTGAAGGAGCAATCCCAAGGTGGCACTCATGATGCCGCCTCCAATCAGGACGACATCCGGTTCTTCAAACGTAGCGACGCGAGGAGAATCCATGGCGGCGCGACAGGGAGGAGCATGACACAAAAATGTCAACCATCTGAATACGCTTACGCGGGATTTCTTTCAGCCTTCCTCCGCAGGATGAAATTCCTTCATCAGACGGAGGCCCACGGCTCAAGGCACCGCATCCTCCAAACTCGGCTCTTCGATCTTACTCCTCGGGAAGATCGGGCATCTCCACCACCAAGGCAGCGGAGACGGGAACACGGAACGCCTTTTTTTCCGCGGCAGGAAAAGTCGGATCCATCACCAACGTGCCGGCAGGGATCGATCCCACATCAACGATCTTGTTATTGTACGGACTGAAAACGAAGCCATCCTTACCCGCGACCGAAAGCGCGATCGGGGTCCCGGCTTCGTCCTCTGCCATCTCGGGAACCGTGAAATAACAGCCCTCATCATCCGGAAACTCAGGATCCCTTAGGATCGTTCCCGCGGGAAGGCCTCCGGCAAAGACCTCATTCCCCGTCTTGGGATTGATCACCTTCCCATACGCACCCTCAACGGGCTTCGCCACAGGGATCCCGGTCGACTTCGGCGGACGAATCTTGGTTTTGGGTGAAGCCGCCTCTCCATCCATCGGGAGCGACTCGTCGGCAGGACTCTTCTCACGGGACTCGGTGATCACCCCATCCCCACCCTGAGGTGGCAGGACCGGGTCGTCGGCACGCTTGCCTTTGCAACCGACCAATGACGCCAGCAAAAGGGCAGGGAGTACGAGAAATCTCATACTCCACCTTCTGAAGATACCGATCCTTCGGGTCAATGAGGATCTAAGGCAGCCGCTCCCTCGCTCACAAAACCTTCATGGCTCCTTGAATTTCTGAGTTTTGCAAAGATTCAACTGGTCGGCATCGAGAAGCTGATTCAACTTGGCCACTCTCCCCATGATTCGATGACCCCCAGCATCTTATGGCTCCTCGCGAAAAATTGGCCCCTGCTGCTCGTGCGGGGGATTCTCTCCCTCCTGTTTGGCATTCTCGTGCTTCTGTGGCCCGAACTCCCCTTGGAAATCCTGTGGATCAGCTGGGGTGCCTATATGGGCGCCGATGGTTTACTGGCACTCAGTGCCTCGGTTCGTGGGGAAGGTCCGGCCCCCAGGCTGGGGCTTGCTCTGCACGGGCTCTTTGAAATCGGTCTTGCTGTCTATAGCCTCACCGATCTCCCCCAAAGCGCCCTGACACTGCTGATCGTGATCGCCTGTTGGTGCATCTTTCGTGGGATATGGGAGCTGGGGATGGCACTCCTCCTTCGCAAAGAGCTGGACGATGGATGCTGGTTGATTCTCCCCGGAGGTTTTTCGCTGATCTTCGGTGCTCTCCTACTGATTCGCCCCGGTGCCGGTGCCCTCGCCGTCGCCACCCTCGTCGCCCTCTGCTGTCAGCTACTCGGATTTGTGGGGATCTTGCTGGCGCTGCAATGGCGCCACTTCAAGGACCCCTGAAGGCCATGCTTGGATAAAAAAAGCCGGCCCCCGTGGAAGGAGGCCGGCTGAAATTAGGGTGAGGACGAGAAGCGCCTCAACGATCCATTAGGCACTTTCCATTTCGGAAAGGCTGCCCTCTTCGGGAGTCGGCTCTTCGAAGACCGGTTCCGGCTCTTCGACGGTGAACTCGATTTCGCTATCGCGGTGACGATCGAAGCCCGTGCCCGCAGGGATCAGGTGACCCATGATCACGTTCTCCTTGAAACCGGACAGGTAGTCGATCTTGCCCAGGGTCGCCGCTTCGGTCAGGACGCGGGTGGTATCCTGGAACGAGGCCGCCGAGATGAACGAGTCCGTCTCCAACGAAGCCTTGGTGATGCCCAAGAGCACCGCTTCCGCTTCGGCAGGCTTGCCACCGTTGGCAATGATCTGCTCGTTGATCTGGTTGAAGTTGGTACGATCGATTTGATCGCCCCACAGCAACTGGTCAGCATCCCCTGGATCGGTGATCTTCACCTTGCGCAGCATCTGGCGGATGATGATTTCGATGTGCTTGTCGTTAATTTCCACGCCTTGCACGCGGTAAACCGACTGCACCTCGTTGACCAAGTGCTCTTGAAGCTCTTGAGCTCCGCAAGCTTCCAGAAGGTCTTCCGGTGACACCGGACCTTCGGTGATTTGGTCACCCCGCTT
Source organism: Haloferula luteola (assembly GCF_014201715.1). Classification (GTDB taxonomy): domain Bacteria; phylum Verrucomicrobiota; class Verrucomicrobiia; order Verrucomicrobiales; family Akkermansiaceae; genus Haloferula; species Haloferula luteola. The sequence goes on along the minus strand of NZ_JACHFD010000009.1, from coordinate 48,293 downwards.
CACTTGGTCGCCATCGGTCACAATGATGTGACGTCCCATCGGAACCAAGTGGTCGACGCTTTCGCCGCTTCCAGGATCCGTCACGATGACCTTCTTCTTCCCGCGAACCGTTCCGCCGAAGGAAACTTCCCCTTCAATCTTCGCGATGACGCAGGCGTCCTTAGGCTTGCGAGCTTCAAAGAGCTCGGCCACCCGGGGAAGACCACCGGTAATGTCCTTCGTCCGAGCCACCTTCCGAGGCGTCTTGGCGAGCTGCGTGCCCCCCGCGACCTTGCTGCCTTCCTTCACGGAAAGGTGAGCACCGACCGGAATCGAGTAGCTGGCCAACACATCGCCCGTCTTGTCGTCGACGACGACGACCTGCGGGTGGAGGTCTTCCTTGTGCTCGGTGACCACCATGCCCTTCTTGCCGGTTTCCTTATCGGTTTCCGACTGGACGGTGATGCCCGAGATCATGTCACGGAATTCGACCTTACCGGCCTTTTCAGTGATGATCGGCACGTTGTAAGGGTCCCAGGTCGCCACGGTGGCGCCCTTCTTCACCTCTTCGCCGTCCTTGATCTCAATGATCGAGCCAATGACGATGTTGTGGCTTTCCAGTTCGAGGCCGGCCTTGTCACGGACGGAGAGCGAACCGTTCTTGTTCAGAACCACCCACTTGCCTTCGTCGTTCTGCACCGTGCGGAGATCCTTGTAGATGACCACACCCGTATTCCGGGCATTGATGATCGGCTGCTTGAAGGTCGAAGCCGCCACACCACCGACGTGGAAGGTCCGCATCGTCAGCTGGGTGCCGGGTTCACCGATGGATTGAGCGGCAATGATGCCGACCGCTTCACCGATCTTCACTTGCTTGCCGGTCGCAAGGTTGAGGCCGTAGCACTTCGCACAGCAACCACGCTCCGACTCACAGGTGAGCACCGAACGAATCTTGAGTTGCTCGTAACCGATACGCTCAGCCGCAGCCGCGCGCTTCTCGTCAATCAGGTCGTCCACGGCGATCAGTGATTCACCGGAAACCGGATCCTTCACCGTTTCGCACGAAGTCCGGCCGTAAATCCGAGTCGCCAAGGATGCCGCTTCTTCGTCACCGTCGTAGATCGGACGAACCACGATGCCGTTGACCGTTCCACAATCGAGTTCGGTCACGATCACATCCTGAGCAACATCGACCAACTTCCGGGTCATGTAACCGGAGTCCGCGGTCTTCAATGCGGTATCGGCGAGACCCTTCCGGGCACCGTGAGTCGAAATGAAGTATTCGAGCACGGACAGACCCTCACGGAAGTTCGAGGTGATCGGGCGTTCGATAATTTCCCCGGACGGCTTAGCCATGAGGCCGCGCATGCCCGAGAGCTGCTTGATCTGCGATTTGTTACCCCGTGCACCGGAGTCAACCATCATGAACAGCGGGCTGATGCCCTTGCCATCGTTGTGCTCAAGCTTGCGATAGAGAGCGGAAGCAATCGTATCGGTCGCGTGGGTCCAAATGTCGATGACCTTCTGGTAGCGTTCGCCGTCGGTGATCACACCGTTGCGGTACTGCTTGGTCACTTTCTCGACATCCTCGTAGGCCTTGGCGATGATCGCCGGCTTTTCTTCGGGGATGACCATGTCCACGATACCGATCGAAGTTCCCGAGCGGGAGGCTTCGCGGAAGCCAAGGCTCTTGAGTGCATCGAGAGTCTCGACCGTCTTCGATTGGCCAGCGACCTGATAGCAACGCCAGATCACGTCGCCCATTTGCTTCTTGCCAACCGTCTTGTTGATGAAGCCGAGACCGGCAGGCCAGATTTCGTTGAAGCGAACACGACCTGGAGTGGTTTCAATGATCTTGAGATCATCCACGCCATACACCGTGCCCTTCTTCTGGAAGTCGGGGTTCCGCAGTCGGATCCATGTGTGGTACCCGATCTTGCGCGAGGCGATCGCGAACTCGACTTCCGACGAGTTCTCGAACAACGGCAAGTGCTCTTGCTTTTCGCGGTCTGCCTGAGTCCGGGTCGGAGCCCAGGTCAGGTAGTAAGATCCGAGAATGATGTCCTGCGATGGAGTCGTGATCGGACGGCCGGATGCGGGCGAGAAGATGTTGTTCGGCGCAAGCATCAGCTGGCGAGCTTCCATCTGGGCCTCGACCGAAAGCGGCACGTGCACCGCCATCTGGTCACCGTCGAAGTCGGCATTGTAAGCCGTACAAACCAGCGGGTGAACCCGAATGGCCGAACCCTCGATCAACTTCGGCTCGAACGCTTGAATCGACAGACGGTGCAGAGTCGGCGCACGGTTCAGCATCACCGGGTGACCCTTGGTCACTTCGGCGAGAATGTCCCAAACCTCGGTGGTCTTGCGGTCGATCATCTTCTTTGCCGAGCGAACCGTGTGGCAATAGCCGAGTTCTTTGAGGCGACGAATGATGAACGGCTCGAACAAGGTCAAAGCCATCTTCTTCGGCAGACCGCACTGGTTGAGCTTCAGCTCCGGACCAATGACGATGACCGAACGGCCGGAGTAGTCGACCCGCTTGCCGAGTAGGTTCTGACGGAAACGACCGCCCTTACCCTTGAGCATGTCGGACAGGGACTTGAGCGGACGGTTGCCGGCACCGGTCACGGCGCGGCCATGACGACCGTTGTCGAACAAGGCATCGACCGCCTCCTGCAGCATCCGCTTTTCGTTGCGGATGATGACTTCCGGCGTTTTGAGCTGGAGGAGGTTCTTGAGACGGTTGTTCCGGTTGATGACCCGGCGGTAAAGGTCGTTCAGGTCCGAGGTCGCAAAGCGGCCACCTTCCAGAGGCACCAAGGGACGAAGGTCCGGAGGAATGACCGGCAAAACCGTCATGATCATCCACTCAGGACGGCTCTTCGACTGGGCAAAGCCCTGCGAGATCTTGAGACGCTTCGAGAGCTTCTTCTTGTTCTGCTTCGAACGGGTCGTCGCGAGCTCTTCCTCAAGTTGCTTCTGCAGCTCGACGAGGTCGACCTGCGAGAGCAAATCCTGCAAAGCTTCGGCACCCATGCCAGCGCGGAAGCTTTCTTCACCGTAGGTGTCTTCGGCTTCCCGCAGTTCGGTTTCAGTGAGCAACTGACCGCGCTCAAGCGGGGTGTTGCCCGGCTCGGTGACGATGTAGTCCTCGTAGTAGATCACGCGCTCCAATTGGCGGGCGCTGATATCGAGCACCAAACCGATGCGCGACGGCATGCACTTGTAGAACCAGATGTGCGACACGGGCACGGCCAACTCGATGTGGCCCATGCGCTCGCGACGCACGCGGCTCAGAGTGACTTCGACGCCGCAACGGTCGCAGACGACACCCTTGTGCTTGATACGCTTATACTTACCGCAGGCGCACTCCCAGTCCCGAGTCGGACCGAAGATGCGTTCGCAGAACAGACCGCCCTTCTCGGGCTTGAAGGTCCGGTAATTGATGGTTTCGGGGTTCTTCACCTCTCCCTTGGACCAGGAGCGGATGGTGTCCGGCGCGGCCACCGTGATCGACACCTGATCGAAAGTGTCGGGCTTGTCATCGACACCGAAGAGTTCGCGGAGGTTGGTTTCAACACTCATGATGATAATGGGTCGTGGTTAGGTGGTGGCAGGATCAGAGGGTGAGGTCGTCGAGGTTGAAGTCATCGGCAGCTTCTGTTCCGACAGCGCCGAGCTCCGAACCCCGCTTGCCAGGACGCACGTCCAGGCCGAGGGATTGCATTTCCTTGATGAGAACGTTGAACGACTCGGGCGTTCCCGCCTCGAGGTTGTTGTCGCCCTTGACGATGGCTTCGTAGATTCGGGTTCGGCCCTGCACGTCGTCAGATTTGACCGTGAGCAGCTCCTGGAGGGTGTAGGCAGCGCCGTATGCTTCGAGCGCCCACACTTCCATTTCCCCGAAACGCTGACCACCATACTGCGCCTTACCCCCGAGCGGTTGCTGGGTGACGAGCGAGTAGGGACCCACAGCACGGGCGTGGATCTTGTCGGCAACCAAGTGACCGAGCTTCAGCATGTAGATGTAGCCGACCACGACGGGTTGGTGGAACGCCTCGCCAGTACGGCCGTCGTAGAGGGTCGATTTACCTCCCGTGGTTCCGTCCTTGCCGTCACCGATCCAGGTGAAGCCACGACCTTCCGGTTCGCCCTTCTTCCGCTCGCGGGACTTCTGGCTGCCATCACCGATGATGTTCACGCCATCGACCTTCTTGGCCTCGGACATGAACTCCCAGATCTTGGCTTCCGGAATGCCGTCGAAAATCGGAGTGGCCACCTTGAAGCCGAGAGCCTTGGCGGCGACACCGAGGTGAGTTTCCAACACCTGACCGACGTTCATCCGTGAAGGCACGCCCAGCGGGTTGAGGCAGATATCGACGGGAGTTCCATCCTCAAGGAACGGCATATCCTCTTCAGGAACGATGGTAGCAACGACCCCCTTGTTTCCGTGGCGGCCGGCCATTTTGTCCCCCACCGAAAGCTTGCGCTTGGCGGCGATGAACACCTTGACCTCCTTGATGACACCCGGATCGACATCGTCCCCGGCTTCAAGTTGGTCGAGCTTGCGCTCGCGCTCGTTGTCGAGTTCGGCAAAGCGACCTTCAAAGGACCCGATGATCTCCAGGATTTTGTTCCGGATCGGCGAAGGATCGATTTCGATGTGATCGTGGACCGCAGCCAGCTTGCGCAGCAGCGTTTTGGTGATCTTGCGGTTCGCCGGGATGATGATTTCCCCGGTCTGCGCATTGACGACATCCAGAGGAATCTTCTCCCCGAGCAGAATGTCGGAAAGCTTCTCGGTGAGGTCATCGGTCAGCTTGTCCGCCTTCTTTTTGTGTTCGTCGTTGATCTTCTTGAGCTGCTTCTTGAGCTCGGTCGGATCCACCTTTTCGGCGCGCTTGCGAGCGGTGCCGTGAGACGAAACGCGGATGTCTTGGACGATCCCGGTGCAGCCCGAAGGGACGCGCAGCGAGGTGTCTTTCACATCGGCAGCCTTTTCACCGAAGATGGCGCGCAGCAGTCGCTCTTCCGGGGCCAGCTCGGTTTCGGACTTCGGAGTGATCTTACCAATGAGGATATCCCCGGGCTTCACCTCCGCACCGATGCGGATGATCCCGTCATGGTCGAGGTTGCGCAATGCTTCCTCACCCACGTTCGGAATGTCTCGGGTGATTTCTTCCGGACCCAACTTGGTATCGCGGGCGGCCACCTCAAACTCAGAGATGTGAATGGAAGTGTAGATATCTTCCTTCACCACGCGCTCGGAGATCACGATGGCATCCTCGAAGTTGTAACCGTTCCACGGCATGAACGCGACGAGCACGTTGCGACCGAGGGCCAATTCCCCTTCTTCGGTGTTCGGGCCGTCCGCGAGCACATCGCCCTTCTTGATCTTGGTGCCAGCCTTGACGATCGGCTTCTGGTTGATGCAGGTGCCGGCGTTCGAGCGCATGAACTTGCGCAGCGGGTAGGCATAGATGCCCTTCTTGACGTTCGTCTTCACCGTTTCGGGATCCGACAGGAACTTCTCATCAGAAACGGGCAACTTACCGTCCTCCGTGGTGACGATGATTTCAGCAGTCGCGGCAGCAATGATACCATCAGCCTCGGCCACCACCACGGCACGCGAGTCACGGGCCGTCTTCCCTTCCAGTCCGGTGCCGACCAGCGGCGACTCGGACACAAGAAGCGGCACACCTTGGCGCTGCATGTTCGATCCCATGAGCGCACGGTTGGCATCGTCGTGCTCAAGGAACGGAATCAAACCGGCTGCCACCGAAACCAACTGCTTCGGCGAAACGTCCATGTAGTCGACCGTTGAGGGATCCACTTCAATGAACTCACCGCCAGCTTCCCGGGCAGTCACCTTTTCGTTGAGGAACTTCCCAGTCTTGTCGATCGGGTTGTTGGCCTGGGCGATGAGGAACTTCTCCTCTTGGTCAGCAGTGAGATACTCGATGTCATTGGTCACCTTGCCATCGCGCACGCGACGGTAAGGCGTTTCAATAAAGCCGAACTCGTTGATCCGCGCATAGGTGCACATCGAGTTGATGAGACCAATGTTGGGACCTTCCGGAGTTTCAATCGGGCAGATCCGTCCGTAGTGAGACGGGTGAACGTCCCGGACTTCGAAGCCGGCACGATCCCGATTGAGACCACCAGGACCGAGGGCGGAGAGGCGGCGCTTGTGCGTCAACTCAGCCAACGGGTTGGTTTGGTCCATGAACTGAGAAAGCTGGGACCGACCGAAGAAATCACGCACGACGGCCGAAAGGGCCTTCGGGTTGATCAGCTTCTGCGGGGTCATGCCCTCGATGTTCACATCGAACAGAGTCATCCGCTCTTTGACCAAACGCTCGGTACGGGCAAGGCCCACGCGGCACTGGTTGGCAAGAAGCTCGCCGACGGCACGAACGCGACGGGAACCCAAGTGGTCGATATCGTCGATCACCCCTTCGCCCTTCTTGAGGCGGAGAAGATATTTCGTGGCGGCCAGGAAATCCTCCGACACCATGATGCGCTCATCGGAATCGATGCCGATCTCAAGCTTGCTGTTGATCTTGTATCGGCCAACGCGGGTCAGGTCGTACTTCTTCGGATCGAAGAACAATCGCTTGAGAAGTGCGCGGGCATTCGCGGCGGTCGGCGGATCGCCAGGGCGCAGCTTGCGATAGATGTCCTTCAGGGCGCTTTCTTCGTCGTGAGCCGGATCCTTGCGGAGCGACTTCAGAAGGATTTCATCCTCACGTCCGTCGATCACCTCCACCTCCTTGTTTCCAAGGGCGATGAGTTGCTTGACGATGCCGAGGGTGAGCGGTTCGTAGGCCTTCGCCACCACCAGCTCCCCATCGAGAATGTCCTCGAAGGGAACCTTGTGACCCAGCTCTTGCTCGTCGAGATCGTCCTTCAGCTTGAGCTTCTCGGTCTTGTAGAAGTTCGAAACGATGTCGCGGTCGGTCGGGAATCCGAGAGCCCGCAAGAACGTCGTCGCAAGGAACTTCCGCCGACGGCGACGGCGGTCCAGATAGACGTAAAGCAGATCGTTGGTGTCGAACTGCACTTCCAACCAGGAACCCCGATCGGGAATGATGCGGAAGCTGTGCAGCGTCTTGCCATTCAAGTGCTGGGACGTTTCGAAGCAGATGCCCGGCGACCGGTGCAACTGGGAAACGATCACCCGCTCGGCACCGTTGATGATGAACGTGCCACGGCGGGTCATCATGGGCAGTTCACCCATGTAAACGCGTTCCTTTTTGACGCCGGTTTCGTCCTTCAGCTTGAAGTTGACATAGAGAGCGGCCGAAAAGCTTTCGCCCGTGCGCAAGGCTTCCAAAGAGGTGATCTTCGGTTCCTCGATGTCATAGGAGTCGAAATCGAGCTCGATCGCTTCGTCGTAGCTCTTGATGGGAAACACCTCGCGAAATACGGCTTGAAGCCCACTATCGCCCCGGTCACCGGGGGGGATGTCTTTGGCGAGGAAATCTTCGTAGGAGCGACTCTGAACCTCGATCAGGTTCGGCGCATCGATCACTTCCTCGATTTTCCCGAAATGGAGACGGCTGGCCATGATGTCTGTAGTGTTTGCGGGGTGCGGTTAAAGCCCGGGCCGAGGGCACGGCCGGGCGGAAATGGAGATCAGGATTTGGAGCGGGAATCCGGGATCGGCGGGAAAAGTCGCGGGGGTGGGGACTTGGACTTTTCCCGTCGGTTCCGGAGCCGGGAAATCCGGAGCCGCGCAGGGCGACTCCGGATTTCGTTGAAAACCGAAAGTCTTACTTGAGCTCGATCTTGGCGCCAGCCTCTTCGAGTTTCTTCTTGGCGGTTTCGGCAGCGTCCTTGGCAGCACCTTCGACGAGAGTCGCAGGGGTGCTTTCGACGAGCTTCTTGGCATCGGCAAGACCGAGGCCAGGAACCACTTCACGCACTGCCTTAATGACGGCGATCTTGTTGCCACCTGCATCGGTGAGGACCACGTTGAATTCGGTCTTCTCCTCAGCGGCTTCAGCAGGGGCAGCCGGGCCAGCAGCGGCGACGGCAACCGGAGCAGCGGCGGAAACGCCCCACTCTTCTTCCAGTTTCTTCACGAGTTCGGCAGCTTCCAAGACGGTGAGCTTGCCCAGTTCTTCAGCAATTGCAGCGATATCAGCCATTGTATTTCTCCTTTGCGGTATCGTCGCGGTAGGAAGCCTCCCACCCTTTCAGCCCGCAGCTGCGGGTCCGACGAGGAACCATTGTGTATTCGGGCGCCGCCTGGAGAGGCGACGCCGTCCGTTCAGATTGTTTCGATTTAACCCTCTGGGTTGAATTTTGCTTGGATGACGCGGGCCAGCGAAGCGGCCGGCTCGTTGATCGTGCGCACCAACTGGGAAGCCGGAGCATTGATCGTGGCGAGCAAGGTCGCGAGCATGACTTCGCGGGAAGGAAGTTCCGCAATCGCCTTGACCTGAGCTTCGTCGAGGATCGCTCCGTCGAGGATGCCCAGCTTGATGGCTGGCTTCTGGAATTCCTTTTCAAAGGTCTTGAGCACCTTCGCGGCAGCAGCGACGTCGGAGTCACCGGTGATGAAGGCCGTCTGACCGACCAGGGCGTCGCCCGTGTCCGGCAACCCTGCTTCCGCAAGGGCCTTCTTCATGTAGGTGTTCTTGGCCACGTGGCACTCAGCACCACTATTGGAGAGACGATTGCGCAGCTCGGAGAACTGAGTCACCGTCATGCCGGTGTATTCCACCACCAGCACGAAGGGCGAAGAGTTCACCCGCTCGAGCAGTTCGTCGATGATGATTTTCTTATCGGGATTCATAGCGGGTGGGCTCAGTTCTTGGTGTAAACGGAGGACTCGATCGGCACGCCAGGGCACATCGCGGCGGCGATCGTCACGCTTTGGACGTAGTTGCCCTTGGCGGAAGCAGGCTTCGCACGCAGGACGCTGTCGATGAACGCTTGGGCGTTTTCGAGAAGGGCACTTTCGGAAAACGAGGTCTTGCCGATGGAGCCAGCGACATTGCCGTTCTTATCAAGCTTGTAATCGATCCGGCCGGCCTTGACTTCCGCAACCGCCTTCGCGGTGTCGTCGGTCACGGTGCCCGTCTTCGGGTTCGGCATCAAGCCACGGGGACCCAGCACCCGGGCGATCTTACGAACTTCGGTCATCGCCTCAGGAGTGGCAATGGCGACGTCAAAGTCGGTGAATCCTCCTTGAACCTTCTTGATCAGTTCTTCGAAACCGACGAATTCAGCGCCAGCGGCGGTGGCTGCCTCAGCGGCGGCACCCGCGGCGAAAACGGCCACGCGGACATTCTTACCCGTGCCGTGAGGCAAGGAAACGGAGCCACGGACCATTTGGTCGGACTTACGAGGATCCACGCCGAGGTGGAAGGAAACGGTCACGGTCGGATCGAACTTCGGCGCCGGGAATTTCTTCACGGTGCCGACAGCGTCGGCGAGACCATAGGACTTACCGGCCTCAACGAGGGCGGCGGCCTTTTTGTAGCGCTTGCTGCGGTGTTTGGACATGGTGGTGGTTTGCAGTGCGGACGGGCTTCACGGACGCGAAGTCCTCCTGCGGTTGAGGGCCCCGCCGAGGCGGAGCCGAAAAGGATCACATTCCTTCGATTTCGAGACCCATTTGGCGAGCGGTGCCGGCAAGAATGCGTGCGGCGCGCTCCGGGTCATTGGTGTTCAGATCGGGCATCTTGATTTCGACGACCTCCATGAGCTTTTCCTTGGAGATCTTACCGATCTTCTTCTTGTTCGGCTCACCGGAACCCGAGGCGATGCCTGCGACCTTCTTGAGAAGGTTGGCTGCCGGGGGCTTCTTGGTGATGAAGGTGAAGCTCTTGTCCTTGTAGACCGAGATGATCACCGGGAGAACTTCGCCTGCCTGGCTTTGAGTGGCGGCGTTGAACTCCTTACAGAAGCCCATGATGTTCACCCCGGCTTGACCAAGGGCGGGACCGACGGGCGGCGACGGATTGGCGGCTCCAGCCTTGATCTGGAGCTTGATGACTTTGACAACTTCCTTGGCCATGATGCTGCGGGGTTATGCTGGTTCTTGGAAAATGGGAATCGGCGGAAAATTAGGCTTTCTCGACCTGCCAGAACTCAAGCTCGACCGGTGTGGCACGGCCGAAAATGGTCACAGAGACGCGGAGCTTGCCCTTCTCGAGGTCGATTTCTTCGACCACACCGCTCTGGCTTTCGAACGGACCGTCCGCCACTTTGACGGTGTCACCGACTTCGAACGAGATCGCGGGCCGGGCACTTTCCTCACGCTCCTTGATTTGGGAGAGCACGGCGTCCACCTCACGCTGGCGCATCGGAATCGGGCGGTCCTTGGTGCCGGCGAAGCCAATCACCCCTTCCATCTCCTTAATGAAGTACCAGGTCTTCTCGACGAGCTGGTTGTCCTCCGTGAGGAGGTTCATGTTCACGATGATATAGCCGGGGAAGAATTTCTTCTTCGTCTCGGTCTTCTTGCCCTTGCGGACCTCAGAGACCATTTCCATCGGCACCAGCACCTCGAAAATGCAATCGCCGAGCTCTTCCGCCTCGGCCTGACGCAGGATGCGGTCGCGCACTTTCTGCTCCTGACCGGAGAGAACGTGAACCACATACCATTGCTTTTCGGCTGGAGGAATGATGGGCATGAGAAAAATAGAAAAATGGAAAATCCCGGCGCGAAGAAATCAGCGGCCGAGAGAGGTCAGAAAGAAAATCACCTGGGTGTGGATGATGTCCCAGAGAGAGACAAATCCGGCCAGAAGAACGGTCGCGATGAGCACGACCACAGTGGAATCCACAAGTTCCTTATACTTCTTGAAGCCCTTGATCTTTGGATCGGACTCCCAAGGCCAGCTGGCCTTGCGAAGCTCGTTCTTCACTTCACCAAGGAATCGGGAAATCTTGGAAAACATGGAAATCGAAGTGGGAACGTTGAAAAGTGGCACGGCAGGAGGGACTTGAACCCCCAACCCTCGGTTTTGGAGACCGATGCTCTACCAATTGAGCTACTGCCGTGTTGAAAAATGCTGTTGAACTGAGGCGATGCCGGGGCACCCCGGAAGTTGGATCCAAGGTGCCCCGTAAGATCTGGAATCAGATTCCCTGCGCGGGGCAGAGACCCTGAAACCTTGAAGGGGTATTAGTCAAGGATTTCACCCACACGACCGGCACCCACGGTGCGACCACCTTCGCGAATCGCGAAGCGCATGGTCTTCTCCATGGCGATCGGGGTGATGAGCTCAACTTCGAGACCCACGTTGTCGCCAGGCATCACCATCTCCACACCTTCGGGGAGCTTGATGGAACCGGTCACGTCGGTCGTCCGGAAGTAGAACTGCGGGCGATAGTTCGAGAAGAACGGGGTGTGACGGCCGCCTTCTTCCTTCGAGAGAACGTAGATTTCGGCGTTGAACTTCTTGTGAGGCTTCACCGAACCGGGCTTGGCGATGACTTGGCCACGCTCAACGTCGTTCTTCTTGAGACCACGGATGAGGAGACCCACGTTGTCACCGGCGCGACCTTCGTCGAGCAGCTTGCGGAACATTTCGATGTCGGTAACGGTGGTCTTCTGCGTGTCGCGAATACCCACGATCTCGACTTCTTCCATCTTCTTGACGATGCCACGCTCGACACGGCCGGTGCAAACGGTGCCACGACCTTCGATCGAGAACACGTCTTCAACGGGCATCAAGAAAGGCTGATCGATCGGACGCTCAGGCTCCGGAATGTAGGAGTCCACAGCTTCCATGAGCTTGAAGATGTTCTCCTTGTGGGCGGCATCACCTTCAAGGGCCTTCAGAGCGGAACCCTTGACGATCGGGATGTCATCACCCGGGAAGTCATAGGTCGAAAGGAGGTCGCGCACTTCCATCTCGACGAGCTCAAGAAGCTCTTCGTCGTCCACCATGTCGACCTTGTTCATGAACACCACGAGGGCCGGAACACCCACCTGACGAGCGAGCAGAATGTGCTCACGAGTCTGGGGCATCGGACCGTCGGCGGCAGAAACCACCAGGATCGCGCCGTCCATTTGGGCAGCACCGGTGATCATGTTCTTCACGTAGTCGGCGTGGCCGGGGCAATCGACGTGCGCATAGTGGCGGTTGTCGGTCTCGTATTCCACGTGAGCGGTCGAGATCGTGATACCGCGCTCCTTTTCTTCCGGAGCACCGTCGATTTCATCGTACTTCTTCGCTTGGGCGTAACCCTTGTCGGCAAGCGTATTGGTGATCGCGGCGGTCAGGGTGGTCTTCCCGTGGTCAACGTGACCGATGGTCCCGACGTTGACGTGGGGCTTGGTGCGCGTGAATGCTTCTTTGGCCATGGTGGTGATGGTTCGCGTTGGACTGCTGATAAATGGAGGCCGATGGAGCTTGTGGCGGGAATTGAACCCGCGACCTCACCCTTACCAAGGGTGTGCTCTACCCCTGAGCTACACAAGCGACTCGGCTTTTCGCCATCCCAGCGAGATCGTCACCTTCACCCCCGATCGTCACCCAGTAGGATTCGACGATCAGCGGCTTCCGTGGTGACCCCCCCGGAAGAGCGGGGCGGAAGTTAACAGAGCCGATCACCCTGTCAAAAAAAATATGGAACGAAAATTCGTTTCTTCTCAGGACCTCGAAATCCTTGATTTTACAGGGATTGAACGGGTTCTGCGGGTCATTCTTCAGTGACCGTTCGCTGAAATCTCTCGATCGCCACGCAACGTCCGCTTCCCGGATCCACATCCGCGATGACTCCGCACAATCGCACGGGTCCATCCGCAATTGGGAATCGTGTGGGCATGCTCGCCTTGAACCTCCACACGACGGATTCGATCGACCTCCCCAGAACACTATCCTCCGGTCCACACATCCCTGCATCGGTCAAATAGCCGGTGCCGCCAGGAAAGATCCGTTCATCGGCGGTTTGCACATGCGTGTGAGTTCCCACCACCACGGAGGCTTTCCCATCCAAAGCTCGGCCCATCGCGATCTTCTCACTGGTCGTTTCCGCGTGAAAATCCACGAAGATCATTTTCACCCCATCTTGCCTCAGTCGATCGATCTCAGCCTCCAACAGGAGAAACGGATTCTCCAAGGCGGGCTGCATGAAACTTCGGCCCTGTCCCTGCAACACCGCCACTGGGCCTTGGGGGCTCTCCAAAACCACGGATCCGGCACCAGGAGTTTCCGGCGGATAGTTGATGGGGCGCAGCAAGCGCGGTTCCGTTGGGAAATAATCGACGATTTCCTTTTGATCCCAAACGTGATCACCCGTTGTGACCACGGCGGCACCCGCACGCAGAAGCTCGATACTCAATCGAGGTGTGATCCCTCGCCCGCCCGCGGCATTCTCGCCATTGACGATCGCGAATCCAACACCGAGTTCTTTTTTCAACTCGGGGAGATGATGAAGTACAGCTTTGCGACCGGGTTCACCCACCACGTCGCCGAGAAAAAGAATGCGAAGGAAATTCATGTTCCGCTTGCGTGCCATCCGACCCCGCCGTCCTATCGACGCCAAGTAAAATCCCCGGATGGGCCACCGAACTTCCATTCCCCTGATGCTTGCAGGCGCCGTCGCGGCTGGCCTCGTGCTGTGGAAATGGAGCCAACCCACTCCTTCGCCTCTCCCAACGGAAGCCCCAGCTCCTGAGCCTGCTCCTCCGGTGGTCAGCGAATCTTCGCCTCATTTGTCTGAGCTCGCCCCGGCTCCCGATTGGTCCAGTCTCGATCCCTGGCAATCGACAATGACCCGCGACGCCTTCATCCAGCTGATGGAGACCGTCTACTGCAGTTCCCGTGACTGGCAGGATGACTTGATTCTCGGGACGCACGACGTCCTTATTCAAACCGGCATCTCCAATCGGCCCTACCAACTTCATTTCGCGCGCCGGGCCGCCACACCGACCCGTCCGTGGCGGGCAGCCCATGAATTCCCACCCGCCCCCCCGAGTTCTCCACTGGAAGGGGTTCGGATCGCCATTGACCCCGGTCACATCGGCGGCAAATGGGCTCCCATGGAGGAACGCTGGTTTCGCATTGGCGAGGGCACCCCTGTCGCGGAGGGCGACCTCACCCTCCAAGTCGCCCGCCGCCTGCAGCCGCTGCTGGAAGACCTCGGCGCGGAAATTTTATTGGTTCGGAGCAACGGCGAACCTGTCACCTCCTCTCGGCCCGAGTCCTTTCTGGAAGAAGCACGAACTTCGGTTCTGGAAGTTCCGACCACCCTCGCGGAGCGCCTCTTCTATCGCACCGCTGAAATTCGGGCCCGTGCAGAAAAGATCCGCCAATGGCAACCTGATTTGGTGGTTTGCCTGCACTTCAACGCCGAGCCCTGGGGAGATCCCGCCAATCCGGCACTCGTCCAAGGACACCATCTCCACCTTCTGGTCAATGGGGCCTACAGCCCCGAGGAAATGGCACTCGATGACCAACGCTTCCATCTTCTCCGCCGTTTGCTTGACGGCAGCCATGCAGAGGAAACCGCCGCCAGCCTGAGCATCATTGAGGCCTTCACCGAACAGACCGACCTCCCTCCTTTTCTCTACGAAACCAATTCGGCGCGTGCCGTCAATGTCGCCGGCAATCCCTACCTCTGGGGTCGCAACCTTCTTGCCAATCGAATCTACGCAGCCCCGGTCGTCTACCTCGAGCCCTACGTCATGAACTCGGTCGAAGACTACACCCGTATCCAGGCAGGCGACTACGAAGGCGAGCGCGAGGTCGACGGCAAACTCCAACCATCGATTTTTCACGAATACGCCCGTGCGGTCGCCGATGGCCTGGCCCGTCACTATCGCCGCGTCCGCCCCCAGATGCCGCCTGCTCCCGAGTCCGGACCCTGACTTTGCCCATGCATCTTTTGCTCTGCGGTCACGGCTATCTCGGCCAAGCCATTTCCCGCGATTTCCTTCAGGCGGGGTGGCGGGTCACTGCCCTCTCCCAGTCCCCCCGCCCTTCCACCACGTCCGGTCTGTCGGAACGGGTCGCGGATCTCAGTTCGGCCAGCAACATCGCTGAAATTGCCCTCTCCCTCACTCAGCCCGACTTCATCGTCCACTGCGCCTCCTCCGGGCGCGGCGGATCGGATGCATATCGCTCGGTCTACCTCGACGGAACTCGCCACCTCCTCGAAAACTTTCCAGAAACTCCCCTTCTCTTCACCTCATCCAGCTCGGTTTACGCCCAAACCGACGGCTCACTCGTCACCGAGACCTCCCCCGCAGATCCCGATCGAGAAACCGGTCGGATCCTGCGCGCCGCTGAAGACCAAGTGCTATCCCACCGCGGTTACGTCTTCCGACTCTCCGGCATCTACGGCCCACACCGTAGCTTTATTCTCAAGAAATTCCTCTCGGCCGAAGCCACCCTCGAGGAGGATGGGCGGCGGATCCTCAATCAAATCCATCGCGACGACGCAGCCTCCGCCGTCCTCCTTGCCGCCACTTCAGGTCTCGCACCCGGCATCTGGAATGTCAGCGATTCCCACCCCCGCAGTCAGCGGGAGACCTTCGAAGGCCTCGCCCATCTCTTTGATCGCCCCCTCCCCGAATCGGCTCCCCGAGATCCAAACCGCAAAAGAGGCTGGACCCACAAACAAGTTTCCAATGCCAAACTGAAGGCAGCTGGCTGGAAACTACGCTATCCCGACTTTCTCGATTCGGCATCTTTGATCGCCGAATCGCTTTGAGGCTCGTTCAAAGTTTTCACCAACACCGCTCCTCCCAGCAGGATCATGGCGTTGTAGTGAATCCACAACTGCACGACTAACAAAGCCCCTACAATGCCATACGCGCTGTAATTCCTCCCCACCGACAACTCGACCAGCAGTCGGCTGCCCGCTTCCCAACAACTCGCCGCAACGATGGCTCCGATCGCACAGGATCGCCACGTCACCCGCTTTTTCGACAAGAATCGATAGAGCAAAAGGAACACCACAAAATTCAGCCCGAGGCCAATCACCAAGGTCCCGGCAAACGAAAACGACTCCATCTGGGGAAGAACCCGGTGAATCACTTCCGATAGCCCCCGCATCACCAGGCCGCCCACAAACACCACCACCACCAAAATCACCAAGGCAAACAACAACGCGAGCGCACGCAACCGGGCCAACAACAGGATCCTCATTTTGCGCAGCCATTTCTTCCGGCCCGGTGCAGGCGCAGGGTGGTGATCCCAAATCCGCGAGAAGGCCATATCGATTTGGTGAAACACAAGCGAGGCGCTCAACAGAAATCCTCCAAAGGCCACCGGGCCCTTCGACGTCGCCGAGGCCTGCAGCCCCGCCAGAACCCGATCCAGCGCATTTCCCACTTCTGGCGACAATTGCCGCGAAACCACCGCCAGAACCTCCGCCCTCGCATCGCTGCCGGCTGAGGTGAACTCGAAAAATCCCCCCACCACCGACAGCAAAAACAACATCAACGGCACAATCGACAACGCCGCATAAAAAGCGATCGCCGCCGCCATCAATGCCGCCTCGGACTTGCTCCATGCCGCCCACCAAGCCTGAGCCTCCATCAACAGCCGCTTTCTAATCATCTTATCCAAGGTCATGCTGTGAGAACCCGACGGAAACCCTCCATCGTCGCCATGTTCTCGCATACGATCTTGAAGGTCACCAGCGCCGGCATCGCCACCAGCATTCCGGCGACTCCCCACACTCCCGCCCACAAGAAGACCCACAAAAACACGACCAGCGGATTCAGGCGAAATCTCCCTCCCAGAACCAATGGCGTCACCACATTGCCTTCCAGGGCCGTCAACCCGAAGTAGACGCAAGGCACCACCAGCACCTGACTGGCTTGATCAAATGTCGCCGCTGCCGCCAAAAAGACCATGCCGGTTCCAATCAGCGCCCCAAGATAAGGGATGAAATTCAGGACCATCCCCAATACCCCCCACAAGGCAGGATTCGGCATCCCCAAGCCCCACATGGCCAATCCGATTCCAAGCCCCAGGCAAAAGTTGATCGTGGTGATCGTAAAGAGATAGCGCGAAACATCCTCCGCCATCCGCTCCAAAATCACGGCCGCATGCTCCTCCTCCCCCAAGCGCCGAACGATTCGATTCCCGTAGGCCAGCGCGAACAGCACCAAAAACAAAAACGCCACCGTGCCCACACCCAGATCCTGCGTCGTCGCCACCACCGCATCCACTGGGTCTTCTTGAATCTGCACGATCACCGGCCCCTTCACCTCCTCTGCCTCCTTGGGAAGTGCAACTTGCACCTTCGCCACCTCACCCTCCGTGCCTTCTGCATCCTCTGTCACCGTGCCCGCCGTGACAGATTCCACCCGATGAGCCATCCGCTCGATCTCAGATTGCACCTCTTTTACTGGCCGGAAAACCTCCTGCAAACGCCGGGAGACGACATCCTGGTTCAATGACTCCATCCACTGGGCCCCCGGCTCCACCAATTGATAAGCACCAAATCCCAACAATCCCACTAGGCCCGATACCGTCAGCGCCGACGCCAGGATCCGCGGCAGCCGCGCCTTTCGGAACACCCGATACACCGGGTTCAACACCAGCGACACCAAGAGCGCCATCAACACCGGCATCAGCACCGGACGGCTATGATACAGCACCCAGCCCAGCACCAATACGAACAGCCCCACTTGGGAGACGCTGATCACGCTCACCGAATCCCGGATCGAACAAAATCGCGACCGCTTCTCTTCAAAACTCTCACCCTCGGTTGGATCTGCATCCCGCTCGGGTTCCGCCATGGTTGATGCCATGCGGAACCCCTTCGCAAAACGCAGGCCAAGCCCACCTCAAGGCTTGGAAATCAGAACTCCCCGTAAAACGAGCAGCTCGAATTCGGCGTTTCATGCACGCAGATTTCCTTCAGCCCGGGCAACGACGGCTCCAGTTTCCGCCAAAACCAGGCGGCGATTCTCTCAATCGTCGGACTCTCCAAACCCTCCACATCGTTCAGATAGGAATGGTCCAGCAGATCCAGCAACGGAGCCATCGCCCGGGAGATTTCCTTGTGGTCATACACCCAACCAATCGCCTCATTCACCTCTCCCTCAACATGCACCACCACCTTGAAGCTGTGGCCGTGCATGCGCTGGCACGGATGCCCGTCCGGCAGGGTGGGAAGCGTATGGGCTGCCTCAAAATGGAAGATCTTCGTCAATCGTGCACGCATGATGCCGCGATCTTCCCTGCCCCCCCGGCCCAAGTCGAACCACGATTCCGTCAACTCCCGCCCTCGACACTTGTCGCTCGACTCGGCCCGACCCTAAAAACTCTTCCGCCCATGGCCGCCGCCCGCCTCATCCTCCTCATTCCCTCCTTCAACACCGGCCCCTTGCTGCGCGAGACCGTCAGCACGGCCCTCGCCACGGGATTGCCCGTGCTGGTGGTCATTGACGGCTCAACGGATGGTTCCGACCAAGATTTAGAGGACCTCACTGGCTCTGATTCCAGCCCCGCTTCGCTGGAGGTACTCCGCCTCCACCCCAATGCCGGCAAGGGCAACGCCATCCTCCAAGGCATCCGCCACGCCTCCAAGCAGGGATTCACCCACGCCCTGTGCATGGATGCGGACGGCCAACATCCTGCGAATGCCGTTCCCGCCTTCGCGGAAATCGTCCTCCGCCATCCCGAAGCAGCGGTCTTTGGCCGCCCGGTGTTTGATGCCTCGGCACCGGCCTTGCGTGTCAATGGCCGCAAAGTCTCCAACTTCTGGGCCAACCTTGAAACCCTCGGCTGGGGAATCGATGACTCCCTCTTCGGCATGCGAGTCTATCCGATCGCCCCACTCCTCGAGGTCTTCTCCGAAACCCCCTTCGCCCGGCGGTTTGATTTCGACCCCGAAGTCGCCGTTCGCCTCGCCTGGAAAGGAATCCCCATCATCAACCTCCCCACCCCCGTCCGCTACCTCAGCACCGAGGAAGGTGGAGTTTCCCAATTCCGCTACTGTCGCGACAATGTCCTCCTCACCTGGATGCATACCCGCCTGTTCTTTGGATTTGTGGCCCGCCTCCCTTGGTTGATCATCCGCGGGTCCAATCCCCTTCTTCACCTCAGCCCGCCGCACGATCGATGAATCCCGTTTACACCCACATCCGCCGGAATTGGGACGGCCAATACATCGCGGCCAAACTTCGCTCTGATCCTCTCTATCAAGCCGTACTTGGAGAACTGAGCACCAGCTCACTGCCCCTTCTCGATCTCGGCTGTGGCCTCGGTTTGCTCGCCTTTTATCTCCGCGAGAAGGGCATTGAAGTGCCCATCCACTCCCTCGACTACGATCAGCGGAAAATTCACGAAGCTCGCCGACTCACCGAAGAACGCGGCCTCAAGGACCTCCGCTTCGATTTCCACGATGCCCGCCAAGGATTGCCCCAGCATCACGGGAACGTCACCATCCTCGACATCCTCCAATTCTTCACTCCCGAGGAAATCGAGACCCTCCTCCGACTCGCAGCCGCCCGCGTCGCCCCCGGCGGAAAACTCGTCATCCGCTCCGGTCTCCGCGACGAAACCTGGCGCTTCAAAGCCACCGTCGCCGGAGACCTGCTGGCCAAATGCACCTTTTGGATGAAGGCGGCCCCCACCCATTACCCCACCGCCGAAGATTTTCGTCGCGTGCTCGCCGAGTTTGGCGAAGTCCACCTTTCTCCCCTTTGGGGCAGCACTCCGTTCAACAACCACCTCATCGTCCTTCAACGGTGACTCGGCCGCGGCGGTCAAAGAATCGCCGACAGGGTTCATTTTTTCCGAACGAATCCATCGCTCGCGGGATGAGTGAACGATCGCCCTACTTCACGTCCTCCTGAGGACTGGAAGTTACGACCCAGGCGGTCGAACCCAACCCATGACCGACCGATTCCTTGTTTGCTGGCTGGCCGCGCTCGCCCTGCCACTCGATGCCGCCTCTCCGCCCGTCACCGACGGCTTGCGCGTCCACCTTGACGCCGGCGAAATCCCAGACCTCGCGGATGGCGCGACCGTCACCCTCTGGCCCGATTTGGCAGTGGGCCACGTCGCCGGAGATCCTGCCCAGGACGCCCATCTTGGGCTCGGCACAGGTTCTCCCACCTTCCGCACCTCCGATCCGCTGTTCTCCGGCCACCCTTCGGTGGTTTTTGACGGGTCCTCCGCCCTCGGCTCGGCCAGTTCCCTCGGACTCTCTTCAGCCGAAGGCGCCCAAGGATTCACCGTCTTCATCGTTGCCACCAACCAGAAGACCGCCATTTCCACCGGCTTTTCGTTCGGCGACATCAAAAACAATACCGCCGATGGAGCCGCGGGGGCCTCCGTCAAATGTGATCTCAGCATCTCCCAGGCCGGTCTCCGCTTCAATGATGGCAACCGCCTCTTCGGCCCGGGATTTGAACCCGGCCGACCGCGCATCGGCCTCTTCCGCATGAGCCCCGGGCAAACCTACAATGAAGCCCTCCTGCGCACCGACCATCGCCCCAAAGTCGCCTCCGCGGTCACCAACCCCGCCAACTCTCTCAATCTGGCCGACGAAGGCTACCACATCGGCGCCGGGCTCATCGGAGGTAGTGGCATACTGGGCGAATTTGCCGACGCCCACATCGCCGAAATCCTCTTCTACGACCGAGATCTCGACGAAAACGAAACCCAAAAAGTCGGCTACTACCTCTCCGAAAAATACAACCTCACCACGGCATACACCGACCCGGAAGGAGATCCGCCGCCACCATCCCCTCGCCCCAATGTCGTCCTCCTTCTCATGGATGACACCGGGTGGAGTGACCTCGGATGCTACGGTGGCGAAGCCCGCACCCCCCACATGGACGATCTCGCTGCCCATGGTCTGCGCTTCCGAAATTTCCACAACACCGCCCGTTGCAGCACGACACGAGCCGCCCTGCTGACCGGGGCTTACACCCATCAAGTCGTCCAAAATCCCGGTGCCTCGCTGCCGGATCTTCGCACCGACAACAACCTCACCCTGGCGGAACTCTTCTTCGCCAACGGCTACCGCACCTACATGGGGGGAAAATGGCACAATGGCAGCGATCCTGGCGAACGAACCACCGATCGCGGATTCCAGCATGTCTTCGGCTTCGGTAACTTCGCCAGCGGGGCCGGAGTCGATTACTGGGATGAAGCCGCCCACCACCTCATCTCCGCCGAAGAGGAAATCACCCAGCACGACTATCCGGACGGCACTTTCTACCAAAGCGACGCCATCGGGGATCACGCCATCGACTTCCTCGATCACCATTTCTCCCAACAAGACGGAGCCAACTTCTTCCTCTACCTCCCCTTCAATCCTCCTCACTTCGATCTCCAGGCTCCCGCCGCTCTGGCAGACACCTACATGGAGACCTATGGTGCCGGTTGGGACACCGTCCGCGCCCAGCGCTACCAGCGCATGCTCGATCAAGGAGTGATCGACTCAAGCTATCTCAACGCTCCTTTCAGCGACACTCCTTACAACGACAACCCCACCTACCAACCCGTTCCTGCCTGGACTTCCCTCGATTCCGATCGTCAGGCCGATCTCGTCCGCCGCATGGCCCTCTATGCCGCCATGATTGAAAAGGTCGACGAAAACCTCGGGCGCGTCATCGAACACCTGCGCACGGCCGGTCAGCTCGACAATACTCTGGTCATGATCATCTCCGACAACGGCGGCAACGCCGAAGGGGGTGTCTTTGGCAAAGCCTTTGGTATCAACAATTATCCCCCACTTACCGGAAACGACCTCGCTCAGATGGGACAAGCGGGAGTCGAAGATCACCTCTGGCTCGGCGGCGGCTGGGCAAATGTCTGCAACACACCTTTCCGCTACTACAAACGCTACTCCCACGAAGGAGGAATCCGCACCCCTCTCATCGCCCATTGGCCCCAAGGGATCACCGACCCCGGCCGCTGGACGGATCAATACGGTCACGTCATCGACGTCATGGCGACCCTCCTCGACGCCACCAACCTCACGTTCCCCGAAACCTATGGCGGTCACCCCCTCGTCCAACCGGAAGGAAGCAGCCTCCTGCCGGTCTTCCGCCACGAATCGGAATTCCCCCGCCAAGTGGGCTACGAACACGAATCCACCCGCGCATGGGTCGATGGCGAATGGAAACTCGTCACCAAAACCTTTTCGTCCACCGACGGATCTTCTCCAGCCAACCTCCTCGAACTCTATCACCTCCCCGACGACCCCACCGAACTCAACAACCTCGCCGCGGTCTCGCCCCAGCGAGTCCGCTCGATGGTCGAGGCTTGGAATGCCTGGGCCACCCGGGTCGGCGTACCCAGCCAACGGCTCCTCGACCTCGCCCAGCGTCCCCCATCCCCGCTGACGGGAGACCTCTTCGTCGACACCTTCAATCGCCCTGCCGACAACGATATCGATGCCTCCTCAGATGGCATGGCCGGCCATCGCGTTCCGCCGCTCGGCAACGACGCCACCTACGCCGAAGGCTTCGAAGGTAGCGGCACGAGCGATTCCATTCAGGTCCTCGACCACCGACTTCTCATTGCCTCCGGCATCGGCATGGCGGAAACTGGCATCCTCCACAATTTCGTCGGCGCCGATATCATCGAGGCCGGCGGGTTTAGCGTGGAAATGACCATCACCGCTCTCAACTCAGAGAACACCGAACCGGCCGATCGATACTGCGGCTTCGGAGTCGGCCTTAGTGAAGCAGAAGCCCTTTCCGGCTCCGACATCTCCGCCGCCGATAGCTTCCGTGGCCGCACCACCAATCCCATCGGAAAAGCCGACTTCTTCCTCGAACTCGATCTCAACGGCAACCTCAAGGCTTGGTCGAAAGGACAACTTCTCTCGACCGTCGCCCTCGGCGCTTCCACCGGGACCCTCACCGCTCGCTTCGCGCTCAGCGGATTCACCACTGCCGACACAGTCGACGTCGCCGTCTTCTTCAATGGTCGCCTCGTGGACCTCAATCCGGATGACTCCGATTCCGTCTCTCGCTCCTTCCAGTGGGACTTCGACCAAACCAACTACCTGGGTCTCAGTGCGAGGGCCTCTGGCTACGCCGCCATCGATAACCTCGCCGTGCGGCGCCTCCCTCTCGCCGAAGCTCTCTCGGTGCAACATGCGGTGAGCGCCGGCTGGCAGGAAACCGACAGTGCTCCCGATGCCGATCCCGATCACGACGGACGCCCCAATTTTCTCGAATGGGCCATCGGCAGTGACCCAGCTCAACCCGACCCGCAAATCACCCCGTTGGGACTTGTCTCTATCGATCCCGGGACCTCGCGCTTCCGCATCGAAAGCCGCCGGCTCCACGACAGTCAGGCCGCCGGGGTTCACTATCAGGTCCTCCTTTCCACCGATCTCGTCGACTGGACCCCCGTCGACGCCACTCTTGTCTCCAGCCCCCAGCCCGTTCCGGACTCTCCCGGTTATGAAACCGTCGAGCTCGAACTCCCCGCCGAATCGGTTTCTGGCCAGTCCCAGCTCTTCGCTCTGATCTCCATCCAACCCAATACCTACAACCCATGAATCGAACCCTCCCCATTGCCGCACTCACGGCTCTCCTCGGCCTTCCTTCCGCCTCTGCCGCCGTGCTGTTTTCTGACAACTTCGATCGCGCCGATGACCGCAACATCGACGCCTCGCTCACCGGAATCGTCGACGTCACTGGCTCCGCCTTCGCCGGCGACGATGTCTACACCCAACCGTGGCTCGACCCCAACAATGCTGCTCCTACCTATGGAGTTCAGGACGCCACCCCGGGCAACGGAGGAGGCGCTCGCATCCTCTCCAATACCCTCCAGCTCGCTGTCGGAAGCGGCACGTCGAATGCCTTCATCAACCACAATTTCACCGACACCTCCCTCCGCGGTGGCTTCTCCGTCACCATCGATATCGGCAGCTATGGCGGCACCTCCAACGATTTCGGTGGCGGCTTTGCCATCGGCATGGCCCTTTCCGATGCCCTCAATGCTGGCGACTCTTGGAATGCCACTCAGAAGTTTCAGGACGGCTTCCCCGGCGCCCAGAATGCTGTGACCGATGTCTCCATCGCCTCCTTCTGGATGCTCCTAAGGGGCGACAACACCGTCATCTGGGGAACCTCGGGAAATGCTCTATCGGATGGCCCCGTGGACACCGGCCGCCTTGGCCTTGCCAACGTTTCGGCAAAAACCGGGACCCTCACTGCAGTCTTCTCCGCCTTCACCGACTTCAACGCCGGGACCGAGGTCGGCTTCGAAGTCTTCTACGACGGCAACTCCCTCGGCACCGGCAGCTTCAACTGGGCCTCGACCGATGCCAACTACATCGGCCTCGATGCCCGGGACGGCACCAGTGTCACCTTCGATAATTTCGCCATCGAGACCGTGCCTGAACCCAGCGCCCTCGGCCTCGCCGGACTCAGTGCCTCCATGCTTTTGCGCCGCCGTCGTTGATCCCGCTTCAGGGCCACCTGCTGGAATCCCCCGCCGGTGGCCCTTTTCCCACAAAGACCTCCCTCGACGACTCCGTATCCCACGAATCCCAAAAACATGATTCCACCGCTCATCCACCGTGCCTTTCTTCTCACCGTCTTCCTCATAGGAATCACCGGCCTCCATGCGGAGACCTCGAAAAAACCCAACCTCGTCATCTTCATATCAGACGACCACACCGCGACCGATTCCACACCCTACGGCTCCACCAACATCGCCACTCCCCACATGGCGCGCATCGCTGCCGCTGGGATGACCTTTGATCGCGCTTTCGCCATTTCCCCCACCTGCGCGCCCAGCCGGGCCGCCATGCTCACCGGACTCACTCCCGTCCACAATGGTGCCGAGCCGAATCACGCCGCCCCACGCAAGGACATCAAGAAAATGCCCGCCTACCTCCAGGAGCTTGGCTACGAGGTCGTCGCCTTCGGCAAAGTCGGCCACTATAACCAAACCAAGGACTACGGCTTCGATCTCGTTGCCCACACCAACTATCACGAGGACATCGCCATCCCTGAAGCCCTCAAATGGCTGGAAAACCGCAACAGCGACAAGCCCCTCTGCCTCTTCGTCGGCACCAACTGGCCCCACGTCCCGTGGCCCAAAACCCCAGAAGGCCACGACCCGAAAAAAGTCGAAGTCCCCGCCAACCATGTCGACACCCCGCTCACGCACCAAGCCCGAGCTCGCTACTATGCTGCCATCACTCGCATGGATGATGAACTTGGACAGGTCTACGACCTCTCTCGTAAAAAATTCAGAGACAACCTCTTCTTCCTCCATTTTGCCGATCAGGGTGCCCAATGGCCGTTTGGCAAATGGACCCTCTACGACGATGGCATCCGCACCCCGATGATTGCCGTTTGGCCAGGACACACCACGGCCGGCACTCGCACCAATGCCATGGTTTGCCTCACCGACGTTCTCCCCACCCTGGTGGACGTCGCCGGAGGAACCCCACCGGAGAAAATCGATGGAAAAAGCATCACCGGCGTCCTCGAAGGGAAAACCGCCACCCACCGCGATCGCATCTACGCCACCCACAGTGGCGATGGAAACTTCAATGTCTACCCCACCCGCTGCATTCGCACGGATCGCTGGAAATACATTCTCAACCTCCACCCCGAGTTCAAGTTCACCACCCACATCACCAAAAAGGGAGAAGCCGGCTCGAACTACTGGGCCAGCTGGGTCAAAGCCGCCAGCCGCCGCGAAGACGCTGCCACGAAGGTCCGCCGCTACCAGGAGCGACCCAAGGAGGAACTCTACGACCTCGAAAGGGATCCGCTTGAACAGCACAACCTCGCCGACGACCCCGATCAAAAAGAGCGCCTCGCCACCTTCCATGCTGAAATGGAGAAATGGATGAACGATCAAGGGGACCAGCGCACCGTTTTCGGGAAACCCACTCTCCTTGAGAAAGAGTAATCCCGACAGCTCGCACTCCTTGCGAGCGCAAGATTCGCATCCGCTCCGGCCACCCCATTCAGGTGCGCCGAAGCGGATGTTCCATGATTAGGCCCGCGGTGCCACCCGCTCCAAAACACCCTCCATCACCTCCACCGCCACCGGCGTCGCCTCGTGCAGCAAAAGCACATCGCCATCGCCTACCTCCCTGGTGATCGCCGAGACGATCTTCCTCACATCGCGCTCAACCGTATCGAATCCTCGTCGCGACCAAGCCACGACCTCTAGCCCCAGCTCGGAGGCAAATGGATGCGTGAAATAATTCCGATGTCCCACCGGCGCACGATACCACCTCGGCCGCTGCCCGGTCACCTCTTCAATGGCTCGCTGGCAATCCACAATTTCCCGCCGCGTCCGCCACGGCCCAGCACACCACATCGTCGCCTGGGGGTGCGTCATCGTATGGTTCCCCAATTCATGACCCCTCGCCACGATCTCCCTCGCGAGCTCCGGGTGCTGCCGGACTTTTTCCCCAATCACGAAGAACACCGCCTTCACCCCATGTTGATCCAGCCGATCCAACAAAGCCGGCGTATCCACCGGATCCGGGCCGTCATCAACCGTTACCAACACCCCTTCCCCCTCCACCATACGGGCAGTCGGACCGAATAATTGGGACCCGGGCAAAAACGTTCCCCACACCCAAAGCAAACCGGTGCCGAGAAAGAGCAACACCTCCACCACCCCCCCTCCCGTCTTCCATCCATACGCCAGTGCCGGCAAATGAACCAGGACCCCTGCCAGCAAACGCGCGACCACTCCAACCCATCCCTGCACTCTCATCAATCGACTCCACACCCCGCCCACCAAGCCCACTCCCACCTGCAGGCTCAGAAAGATCACCGTCGCAAGCGCCACTCCCCGCACCCACCCCCCATCTGGCAGCGACAGAATCCAGATCGACCAAAGGCCGAGCAAAATCGCCACCTTCCAAAACCCTCCCGCCGGCCGAGCCCCACCCGGCAGGACCGCCACCGCGTGCAATGCCAATCCACTAACTGGCAACACCCCTCCCCATGCCACCCACGGCCCGCCGAGACGCCACAGCGCATCCAATACGGCCACCACCACCACTGCCGGAATCACCGCTGCCAACACTGCAAACTCCAAGCGATTCAACCCCTCACCCTGTGCCCGCAATTTTCGCTCACCACGAAAATCCTCCCGCGGACCACTCAGCCGCCAAAACAACGGCGTCGCCGCCCGTGTGCTCTCCGATTGCAGCCTTCTCACCCTTCGCCTCCCTTTCCATCTCGACGCAAAATCGGCTCGAAAACCGCCCATTGCGCCCAATCTCGACGCACCTGCTCATAAACCGCCTGCGCCCAAGGTTCCGCGGCCGATTCCCGTCCCCGCACCCGAGGAGGCAACTCCAACCGCGGCAACACCTTCACCCGATAGCGCCGCCAGCCATCACGCAGAATGAATAGCGGATAAACCGCAGCTCCGGAAATCCGAGCCAACATCAAGGGCCCTCGAGGCAGGGACATCATCAATCCCGGCTCCACTTCCACATCCATCCCCGACACCTCAAATACGACCCGGTCTCCCTGAATCGCAACCACCTCTCCCTCCCTCAAAATCCTCGCCAACTCCACCCCCAACATCTCCCCTCCCAAATTATAAAGGGTCCGAAACTGCGGGTGCCGGGCTTCCTTGCGCCGCAACTCCGCCTCACGAATTTTCTGCATCTCCGGCTCCCGTTCCGGCGCCCTTACCGCCCAGACCGTCCGACCAAATTGCCCGGAAAACAACGACGCAGCCATGTCGTAGTTGCCCATGTGGGCCGTGAGGATGATGCAGCCCTCTCGCGAATTCGCCATCTCACCGAAATCCGCAAGACCATCGATGGCCCAATCCACGGCTCCCGTCCCGGTCTCCACCCGCATCGCGTCCACATACGTCGCCGCGAAATTCCAAAACACCCGGTAAGCGCCCCAACTCCTTCGCCATCGCGACCACCCCGGAAACATCGCCCCCAGATTGCCTTCCACCGCCTGTCGCTGACTTCGCGCCACCCCAAAAAACACCGCCGTCCACCCCGCTAACAGCACCGGCTCCAAGAACCACGGCAGGGATTTCAGGGCGTGCGCCAACAGCCGGGTCGGCAGGTCACCAAAGACCCCCACCCGTCGCCATCGCGACCGCGCACCGTCCCTCACGCCACTGCCCGCTCTAGCTTGCTCTCCAATGCCGCAAACGCAGCATTGTCCATCACCGGCACCTTTCCCACCTCCCAGCCGACGGGCGGCTCGGGGATCTCCACCCAACTCCGGCAACCGCCGTACTTCTTTTCATAGTCAAAGCTCCACGCCTCCATCAAGCGACTGACCCGCACCAGAGCCACATGGATGCTCCCGGCCGACATCCCCTTGCCTTCCCAATCGAAGCGCTGGCGCACCGTCTCCTCCGTCCAAATATGCTCCCCAGACAACGCCTCCACCTCTGCCCAGTTCGTCAAGGTCCGCGCCCACGGCACCGTCACGTGATAACCAATCTCCACCCGGTCTCCCACCTCCCACTCAGGAGCCACCTTCACCTCTCCCTCCCTTACAAACTCGGATTGATTGTGAAATCGAGTCGGGAAAAGAAAGAACGACTCCTCTGCAAAACGGAAACCCTCCCGGCCTTCGTGGATCCCACCCTTCCGTAAAATGATCGCCTGGCGGCCCGATGCCAACGCATCACAGACCACCTGCCATTCCTTAAAACCCTTTGCCATGCGCGGAACCTAGGCTGACCGCCTAGATCCGCTCAAGCGATCAAATCGTCTGTCGCAGCTTCACGTCAGCAACTCGATCTCCGGCACCGCCTCATCGTCACTCGTCGCTCCCTGCCCCGGCAATGGCGGAGGCTCGCCCGCCAACACCCCGTAGTGGTCAAGACCCTCGAAAAGCCCCGCCAACCCCGACTGCCGGCACTTCACCAACCGTGGCCGCGAACGGAATCGCCGCAACACCTCATCCGCATTCGCTGCGATCGCCGCCAGATTTCGTCCGCGCACCATCGACGCATCATTCCCATACATCCCGTAGCAATAGATACTCGCCGGATCGATACCCCATTTATACTCAAGGTACCGCAAAGCCACATCCTTCCCCGAGCGCACCGGTACAATGTCAACATACGCATTGGCAGTCATCATCACCTTGCCCGACACACCACGCTCCCGCAGATGCGAAACAATCCTCGCCATGTCAGGCCCACCCGCCTGATCCCGGAAATAAGAAACCTTCAAATCATGCTGATTCTCTTCCGGTTGCAACTCCAACCCCTCGAATTCCGACAACGCATCCAATACCTCTTCGCGCTTCCAGCGATGACGCACCTGCTTTTCCCACACCTCATCCCGCACTCGGGCATTGCCGTAACGGATCGAAGCCCCCAAGCCCGCAATCACAAACGAGGGCTTCGGCATCCCCAACCGCTCGATCACTGCCCAGGCATCCTCCGATGACAATCCAGTCGCAATGCCAAGCCCCAATCGCACCGAGTCGTCGATGGGATCGAACAAATGATGCCAGCGCTCGATCAGCTCATGAGGCTCGTTCTCAAAATTCGGCGGAAGATCCATCACCAACCAGCGGTCCGCCTTTGCCATCACCTGGCGGGTTCCCTGATGCCACGACCGCGGCTCAGACGGCAGCACCTTCTGCAGCTCCTTCAAATACCGATCCACATGCGCATCCCACGAATAGTGCTCGCGGACCCGCTTCTCTCCAAGTTCCGCCAACTCTCCGTGCCGATCTGGATTCGCAAGGATTCCTTCAATCGCTCGACCAATCGCATCGCTGTCCAACGGGTCCACCAATTCGCCATTCTCACAGTTGGCCAAAATATCCCGTGGTCCGCCATCATGCGTCGCCACCAATGGAAGCCCCGCGGCGGATGCTTCCAACAACGTCAAACCAAACGGTTCCGTGTAGGCTGGATTCACAAACACCCCCTTGCGCTCGGCCGCCCATCGGTAAAATCCAGCCACCTCCTGCGAAGCATGCTTCTTCGGCACCGCACACACCCCGTAAAGGTCCAAATCATCCATCAAACGCAACAGCGCGTTCCACACCTTTCGCCCGCCCGCGGGGAGATCAGCGAGAGTTTCTCGGTTCCCTCCCACCACGATCAAATTCGCATGCTCACGAAGCCATGCATTTTCACCAAATGCCCGTACCAACCCGACCAGATTTTTCCGCTCATCCGCCCGCGCAATCGCCAAAACCGCGGGCTTCGATGGATCCCGGAGAAAACGCGACAACTTGGCGT
Organism: Haloferula luteola; assembly: GCF_014201715.1. Taxonomy (GTDB): domain Bacteria; phylum Verrucomicrobiota; class Verrucomicrobiia; order Verrucomicrobiales; family Akkermansiaceae; genus Haloferula; species Haloferula luteola. The sequence goes on along the minus strand of NZ_JACHFD010000009.1, from coordinate 18,177 downwards.
CTACCGCCGCCATCACCTCGGGATGGCCCTCTCCCTCAAAGCGACTCAAGTCCACCCCTGGGGGAATCACTTTCATGCGATCCGCCGCATACTGGTCATACATCGCATACTGCTCCTCGACCTCCTGGCGAGTGCTCGTGCACACCATCGATGCCGCGTCCAAACTCAACTCCTCTGCCTCGATCCGTGCCGCCAGATTGTAGCGCTTCTCGATATCCTCGCCCACGGATCCACCCTCGATCAATCGCTCCCGTTTGACCCGGCCGAGCGAGTGCCCTGTGAAAACAAAAGGGCAACCTAGAACCGCCGCCACTTGCCGCCCGACGTAACCCGCATCCGCATAATGCGCATGGACCAAGTCCGGAACCCGCTTCTCCCGCCGCAGCCACGCCAGCGTCCCATCCACAAATCCATCCAAATGCCGCCACAAAACCTCTTTCCTCAAATACCTCCGCGGCCCCGCTTCAATCCGGCAAATATCCCCGGAACCCCCCAGCAACTCGCGATCCTGCGCATAGTCCGCTGAAACATTCCGGTCGAAAACCTTGCGCGTCACCAGCGATACCCGCCCCACCTCCTCACGCCGGGCGAGAGCTTTCACCAACTCCAGCACGTAAAGACATTGCCCTCCGGTATCCGGATCGCGACCCAACTCCAAATTCGCTCCTCGGATCAATCCATGCACCGAGAAATGAAGAATATCCAGTTTCCGCTTCATGCGCCTGCTTGGTTGAAAACTCCATAATGCTCCCAGCCTTCCAGCACTCCTGCCGCGCAATGACCACGCGCCAGAAACACCGACTTGCCGCGGACTGCTTCCAACAACTCCGGAGCGGCATTCCCCACGGCAATCCCGCGAACGCCCGGCTCCAACAACAAGAACTCATCATTTCCCGTATCCCCTGAGGTCACCACCTCATCCGTTCCCATCCCCACCTGGCCACATAGCCAACGCAGCGAGTTCCCCTTGTTCGCCGCCAAAGGCAACACATCCAAATCTCGGCCCGAAGAATACACCACCTGCGCCTTCACCCCGGCGGCTCCCAAAGCTGCTCGCAAATCCGCCAACTCCTCGGCGCTGGCTCCGTCCCAAAACCAACTGCTCTTCCAAGCATGTTGCTGCTCCGGCGGCTGGGTCCGAATCTTCGAATTCGCCGCCACCACTTCATCCACTCGTCTTCGATCCCAACCCTCATCGAGCACTCGCGAAAAGGATTCCAGCATCTCCCCACGATGCACATCGTAGATCATCGTCCCCACCCCGCCGATCACGAAATCCGGCCGGGGTAAGCCTTCCTCCTCCGCCACCTTCAGCGCGTCCTCCAGCAATCTTCCCGTGCTGAACACCAACAGCGGCCTATCCTCATTCATCTCCTCCCAGACGGCGCGCAGCTGCCGGGTCGCCTCCGGGACCCCCAAAAGCGTCCCATCGATGTCCGAACACAGCATCCGGACGCGTTTCTTCTCGTGCATCGTGCCGACCCTAGCAGATGAACTCGATCTCTCAAACGAAAGCTTCCCGACCCTCCGCCAGCAACAACCCACTTCCCTCGCAAGTCCAAGGGTCCAAGCGCGGCGGCGCGGAAATGTTGCGCGAAACTCCCCGCGTCATGCGCTCAGAAAGGGGCGGGTCCCGGCTCTCGATCTCGCCTGACCCAGAGGACCTCCAGACTCCAATTCGCCGCCTCCAAAAAATGAGGCGGGCCATGGCTGAAGAGCCATGACCCGCTGCTGCATACGTGGGTTGATGTAAATGAAATCGAAGCGCTCGCTTACTTCTTCTTGCCCGGAGTCACCTCAACAAGGCCAACGTCGATGTACTGGCCGCCTTGATTTTGATGGCAGTGCACCGAGATCAGGTTGCGACCCGGCTTAAGCGCCGCTTTGGCCGCCTCGGAAATCTCAAAGATCTCGTAGTTGGTATTGAACCCACCCAAGGTCGCCGCGGACACCCCATTGATGAAAATCTCGGCATCTTCGTCGTGGAAAACCCAGAGCATGAGGTTTTCAGGCTTCACCGTGCTCACCTGCACTTCGCGGCGAATCCAAATATCCCCAGTATTCCACTTCGTGCGGTTCTTCACATTCGGGGTGCTGTCGCTGCCGAATCCAGCTGTTCCCTTACGCCAGCCCTTGTCGTCGAAGCCCGGCTTCATCCAGTCATCGGCCGGACGTTCCAGCGTGTAGTTCCATTGAATTCCCGGCTTGGAATCACCCGCTTCCACCACCGGAGTGATCACTGGCGGAATGTACTCAGGAAGCGGAGCCCACTGGGTCGCCTTGGTCACGTCCCGTGACGCATACTTATTCCAAACCTCCTCATCGTAGAGGCCACGCAAGAACACCCCACCGACCACCGGCCGCGCCGTGAAGCCCTGCTTCTTGGCCGTCGAGGTGTAATACCAGTCGGTCATCGGGGACCGATCCGGCGTGTGGTTCAGGAACTTGAACACCGGCCCCAGCAAGGCATCGAAGTCTTCGCGCTTCTCGGTCAGAGTCGCGGTCCACAAAATCCAGTCGAGCTTCGTGTAGTCCGAGCGGTTATCCAGCGGCAGACCATACTCATTCTGCTTCGACTTGTAAAAAGCCATCTCCGTCTCAAACACCGCCTCCGGGAACAACCCGAAGTCCAAAATGCGATCCCAAACGAGGTTGTACTTCTGGCTCCACGTGTCCGGACGGTCAAAGGCAAGCCGGTAGTGATCCCCATCACTGGCTTCCACCACCCATCGCTCGGCAAAGCGCTTCGCCGTTTCAAGATAGGTTTTCGCCTTCGCCTTGTCGCCGCGCATCTCGCAAAGCTTCGAGAACGAAGCCAGACCACAAATGGCCTTGGCACTGAGGTTCACATTATGCGCGAGGTGCCCAGCGAAGTCGTCGGTGCACAGTTGGTTTGGCGGATCAAAGCCCTCCTTGCGAAGATACTCCGCCCACTGCTCGAGGCGGCTCCAGTATGGCTCCGCAAAACTTGCGTTGCCTTCCATCTGCGCCACGGCGCCAAACAGAATCAGCAGATTGCCACTCTCTTCGACGGGCATTTGATTGTCCTCCGTCGCCTCACCACCGCCATAGACCTGGCCATTGGCGAGCGGGTAGGTGCCGAGATCGTGAGGCGCAAACGGGAACTTCCAGCGATCACTCATCGCGTATTCCATGAACGGAACGATGAACGACTTCGCCACCGTCGGTCCGAACATCAGAAACTGCGGCGCCATCGGATAAAACACGTCCGACGTCGCAATGCACCCATTCGAATGGTTCTCCTTTGAGAACTGCAACGGCTGCCCGTTCGCGTCGGCTACAAACTTGCCAGCCGCAAAACACTGCCGGAAGGCCAGCGAAGAGAGCTTGGCATAACGAACCCCACCCATCTTCTCCAAGTCAGCGAACAACTCGCTGTCGAACGCCTCACAACGCTTCTTCAGCGACTCATATTCCTTCGCAGAAGCCACGAGCAAATCGCTCGCTTCCCATCCATCCTTGCGCCAATAGGGCCGCAAATTGCTGTGGTTGAACTGGATCGAATACAAATCGTCGTAGGCCACCATCAGCCATGTGGAGGCCGTTTCCGCTCCCACCTTCAGCGGCTTCAGCGAAATCCCCGCACCCGCTTGATCGGCATGCTCCGACTCACCCTGGTTGCCCGTCGAACGCAAATCCGATGCGGCAAAAGCAAACGCCAGTTCGTTCGGCCGAGAAAACGCCGTCGATTCCGTGGCAGATTCCGGCGCGGAAACGTAGAGATAGCCCCAGTCAATCCGCAGGTCGTCGCCCTTTTTACCAAGGATACGCTGCTCCTTCGAGCCCATCTTCAGCACCGTCAGACCCTCGTCAGCCCCTCCTTGCCACTCCACGGCTTGGCCCGGCTCATTCACCGTCAGCTCCGCCGATGCTCCAAAGAATACCGACACCGTGTGCTCCTTGCCATCCGTCGATCGCACATCGTACGTCAAATACGTCACCGGCCGGGATAGCAACGCCATGTCCTCGGGCAACGCCGGAGTCATGAACGTCAGATCAATCTCCACTCCGTCACCCCTGAACCCATAAATGGTCCGAGTTGGAAAGACCTCAAGGTCCGTCTGCTCCATCGCAGGCACCGACGCAGGCGAGGCCCCCATCAAGCGATAGGATTTCCCATCCACCTTCACCAAGCTGCTCAACTGATGACGCCGGCCAGTCCAGTGGGTCGTCTCAGCACCCGCCAACTTATCGGCTGGGGACCAAATGCTGAAATAAGGATCACACGCGATCAAAGGCGTCGCGGGCGGAATAAGGGTATCGGGATCCGCAGACACCTCGCGTCCCGAGGCGACACCGGCCACCATCGAGGCAGCAGCGGCAGCGGAAAAAATCAAATTCTTCATGATGACGTGGTTGGGGCACCGGATCCGCGTCCGGCGGGCCCAACCACAACGCCCGAATCCTCGTCACGCAAGGATCCCAAGCGTACACGGATGCACCACTCCATATCGAATTCCCACCCTTCGGGAAATCCCGGAGTCGCGCAACTCCAAGACGTTAGAGGTCGATCACCACCGTCGGCAGCACCACGACCTCCACCACCTCATGGCGATGCCCGTCCAATCGGATCAACCGATCCCCATAAACGTAGAGATTCCCCCCTCCCAAATAAGGCATCCCCGGGAAGAGATCCGCGCTGACCGGCACCAAGCCTGCCATCCACACATCGTCCAGCACATATCCGGGCTGCAACTTCGACTGCCAACCCGGAGGCAAGCGCTTGCCATCACGCATCCGCTTCGCAATCCCCGGCGGCAATCCCCCATCGCGACCTTCGTAGCCTCGAAAATAGCTCACCACCCCTCGGCGCTCCGTATCATTGAAGCGCACCACGGATACCGCCGGTCCTTGATGCCCCCCCTTTTTTCCCTTCACCTTGCCCTTCGGCTGAACCTTCGCTGCCCCCTTGGCCGCGCCCTTCTTCTTGTTCGCACCCGGTCCGCTCTTCTCGGAGGCGGGCGGAGGGCCACCTTTGCCGCCCTCCTTGTTGGGCTTCGCCGATACCGGACCGACAAACATCGCCAGCGAACTCGCCAACACGACCATGGAATGAATCTTTGGTGTTTTCATTGCTCACCAATTTCCCCCCACATCGCAAAAATCTCTATGGGATGATTGCACGAATGAACGGTGCATTGCGCACGGTTTCACAGCTCCATCGGTCCGACCATTCGCTCAGGCCGAACCCTCCGATCGAACACATCCTCAGAGATCCCCGCCGCCAAGGCTTCCTCCCTCAATGTCGTGCCATGGGCGTGCGCTGCTTTGGCAATAGCCGCCGCCCGGTCATAGCCAATCTCCGGCGACAAAGCCGTCACCAACATCAAACTCCTCTCGACCAAGTCATCAATGCGATCCCGATTCAACTCGATCCCCTCGACACATCGAACGCGAAAACTCGCCACCCCGTCCCCCAGCAATCGGATCGACTCCAACAAACAAGCAATCATCAATGGCTTGTACGTATTCAGTTCAAATTGACCCTGGCTCCCTGCCATCGTGATCGTCGCATCATTTCCCATCACCCGCAGGCACACCTGAGTGAGCGCTTCGCATTGCGTCGGATTCACCTTCCCCGGCATGATGGACGATCCCGGTTCGTTGGCGGGCAAACGCAGCTCACCGAATCCCGACCTCGGCCCGGATGCCAACAACCTCAGATCGTTGGCAATCTTGAACAGTGATCCCGCAACCGTCTTCAACGCACCGGAAAAAAACACCACCGCATCATGGGCCGCCAAGGCCTCAAACTTGTCCGGCGCAGTACGAAACGGCTCACCGGATCGCCTCGCCAACTCTTCCGCCATCCGCTCCGCAAAACCAACCGGCGCATTCAACCCAGTCCCCACAGCCGTCCCTCCCTGCGCTAAGAAATACAAACCCTCCATGGCCTGCATCACCCGCCCCACCCCGGCCTCCACCTGCCTCTGGTAGCCCCCAAACTCCTGGCCCACCGTCAGCGGAGTCGCATCCTGGCAATGTGTACGACCGATCTTCACCACCTCGGCGAAAGCCCGCGCCTTCTCCAAAAGCGCCTGCGCCAGGGCCTCCAACTCCGGTAACAAATGCCGCTTCGTCGCCTTCACCGCCGCCACATGCATCGCCGTGGGGAAAGAATCATTCGATGACTGGCAGCGATTCACATCATCATTCGGATGCACCATCGCTCCATCTGGATGCAGCTCACGCGCCCGATACGCCAGCACCTCATTCACATTCATGTTCGTCTGGGTGCCAGAACCCGTTTGAAAAACTTTCAGCGGAAAATGATCATCCCAGCGCCCCGCCACCACCTCGGTCGCCGCCTGACGAATCGCCTCAGCCACCTTCGGGTCTAGCCCCGACAGCTCTTCGTTGACCGTCGCTGCTGCATGCTTGATCTCCGCCAATGCGCCGATCACCTCCAAGGGCATTCGCTGATCTCCGATCGGAAAATTTTCCAACGAACGCTGCGTCTGCGCGCCCCAAATTCGGTCTTCACGCACCGCCACATCCCCGAGACTGTCTCTTTCAATCCGCTCTTTCATGGAACAACAAGCCCCACATCAGGGCATCCGTCCAGTCGACGCCTCGCTGCTCCATCAATCAAAAGAACCGATCAATCCGGATCCACCTTCTGATACTGCTCATCGCTCACCTTTTCCATCCACTCGACCACTTTGCCATCCAGGGCTTCTTGGATCGCAAGATGGGTCATCGCCGTTGCGGGGCTCGCGCCATGCCAGTGTTTGACGCCCGGAGGAAACCAGATGACATCACCTGGACGAATCTCCTCGATCTCCCCACCTTCGCACTGCACCCACCCAAGCCCCGACGTCACGATCAGAGTTTGTCCGAGAGGATGAGTGTGCCACGCGGTTCGTGCCCCAGGTTCGAAAGTCACACTGGCCGCTGCCGTTCGAGCCGGCTCCTCCGGCTGAAAAAGCGGATCAATTCGTGTCGTTCCCGTGAACCATTCCGAGGGTCCTACAGCAGAAGATTGCGTTCCATTGCGGGTAATTTTCATCGTCATTGAAGATAGTAGAGAATTCTGAGAATCGAAATCGGGAAGGTCGGGAGATGCGGCTCTTGCGACGCGATCGGCCGTCAGCGATCCTGTTGCGGCTGCCGCTGCCAAAACAAATTCCCGTCGCGAAATCGTCTTCAAGCTACCGGGTTTCATTCCGACCCAACCGTAATGAGCTTTTATCCGTTACCACCTCACTTCAGGTGCTCCGAGAAAAAGGCGTCCAGCCGTTCAAAGGGAATCTTGTCCAACCGATCATAGAGATCCACATGATTCGCCCCTTCGATGATCACCAACTCCTTCGGCTCAGCCGCCGCCTCGAAGGCGCTTTCACTGAAATATCGCGAGTGCGCCTTCTCCCCATGGACCAACAATAATGGCCGTGGAGAAATTTCTCGAAGGTACGTCATCAGGGGCAGATTCATGAACGATAGCGGATTCGTCATTGTCCACGACCCATTCGAATTGATCGCCCGCGGATGATACCCCCGCTCGGGATCCTTATAGTAGCCCGCATACTCCACCACAAACGCGGGCTCACCTCCCTTCAGCTCAAGGGACACCGGACCATACTCAGGCTCCCCGTGATCCGCATCCGTCCAACGCTGCCGGCTCAGCTTCTCAAGGACTTCGCTTCGCTGCTCCGTCGTCATTTGATCATCGTAGCCCTTCGCCATCACACGGGACATATCGTACATCGTACTCGTCGCCACCGCCTTGATTCTTTTGTCCACCGCAGCTGCGCTCAATGCCATCCCCCCCCAACCACAAATCCCGAGAATCCCGATCCTTTCCCGGTCCACCTCCTCCAACAGCCCCAACGCATCCACCGCGGCGCAAAAGTCCTCCGTATTGATGTCCGGCGAAGCTACGTGCCGAGGTTCCCCTCCACTCTCCCCCGTATACGAAGGATCGAACGCCAAGGTCACCCACCCTCGTTCTGCTAGAGTTTGAGCATACAAACCCGCCGCCTGCTCCTTCACGGCGCCAAAAGGTCCACTGATCGCGATAGCCCCCCGCTTTCCCCCTCCACCCTCCTTCGGTTGGTAAAGGTCACCCACCAACGGAATTCCGTAGCGATTCTTGAAGGAGATCTTGCGGTGGACCACCCCCTCGCTCCGAGGAAAGGTCTTGTCCCAAACTTCCTCCGCTCCCGCAACATCACCAGCTGCCCATGCGGAACTCACTCCAACAGCAGCCACGAGTGATCGAGTCGTTCTCTTCCATCCCTCATGGCTCTTCCCGGTCCGCGGCAGCGCTGTCGACTCCATCGCCGATTTCCCATCCTCATTGCCCGCCTTCTCGATCGTTCTTGAACTCATGGGGGCCAGCATGCCCCCATTTCTCCACCTCGCTCGCGGGATTCCGCTTACTCTATCGCGATTCTGCTAAAATCCTCCATCCCCCTCCCCGAGTGCATCCGCTCGCGGTACTCATGAGGGCTCCATCCCGTTTCCTTGCGAAAGACATGCGCAAAGTGACTGGGACTGGTATAGCCCACCTCCAATCCGATCTCGATGATCGGCATCTTCGTCTCTCGAAGCAACTCCTGTGCCTTCGAAATTCGGAGCCGGATGAAATACCTGGACGGAGAAAAGCCTGTGCTTCCCTTGAACATTCGGGAGAAATGCGACTCGCTTAGATCGACCGCTGTTGCCAACGCGCCGATGGAAACCCCCTCCTGCAATGCCCCCTCCATCATGCTCAACACACGGTGCAACGGATAGGCAGGCAAAGCCGTCGACCGGTGAGGTCGTGGATCGTTTTCATCCCGGTAGGTCCTCACCAAATGGGCCGCCAGGCTTTGCGCAATTCCATGCACAAACGCACCGCTCGCCCTCGGTTGCAATGTCAATTCCTTACGAAGCATTTCCAGAAATGCCAAAATCGTCGGATCCTGAATGCCATTGAACTCCTTCAATCGAGGAATCCGAGACCCCTCCCCACTCCATTCACGAGCGGCACTGGCAAGGCAATGCAACCCTAGCGTCGCATGCATCACCACCATCGGCTCGGGGGCCATCGCTCGCCACCGCAATTCGTACGGCTCTGGGGAGGTTACCAAGAATAGATCGTTGGGCTCCACCGAGTGCGCATTCCAACTTCCTCCCAACTCACGATCTTCACACAGCACCCGCCCGGAGATCTGCCAGATCAGCTGAGGCTCGGCCACAGCCGGAATCAACATCGCTCTTCCCACGGGAGGTCTCGTATGAATCTCCACGAGCAAATCCTTCCACGCCGCCCCCTCGCCCCGGTGAATCATCTTCCCGGGAAAATGCTTGTGGTGCTCTACCGCGGGAGTGAACCGGCACTCTTCCATCAGGTGGATCTTATAGCGATCCCGGCCTCCCGCAACCGTCCATTACCGGTGCCCCACTCCGCCGGGTGGTAGTTCCCTCACGCTTTCCCCCCCGGGAAAAAGGAACTCTTTCTCTCCGTTCCTTCTCAATCTCCGGCCCACACATGATGATTGGGAGTCTACTTTTTAGACATCTCATGATCGCCACGACCCATTGCCAGACCACCCACCCTCCTGCAAGGTGGTCGACAATCGCATACCTCGATTCCCTCATCTCTCCAAGCAACATCCGCAGACCCTATCCTTTTCCATCCAGGCACCATGATCATGAAGTCAAAGATCATCTTCATTCTAGCAACGGGATGCCCCGCTCTTGGTGCCACCCTCTGTCTCCTTCAAGATCCTCGAATCTTCCCTCGCCACCCACGGTCCAACACCACACCGGACTTCGCGAAATCAAAAGTCAGGCGAATCGAAAGTCCCCTCTCCATGGCGGACGAACCTTCAAGAGTGCAACCCAAAGCCCATCGACACCCCAACACTCCACCCGCAGCTCTCCTTACCGCCGATTCCCTGCCGCCAGGGAACCGCCGCGATCGCCTCCTTCAACAAGGACTCCAAGCATGGAGCTCAAAATCACCCCTTGAGGCCATCGCTTGGGTCGAAAATCGCCCCGATTCCGAGGAAAGGGCGACGCTTCTACTCGCGATCGAAGCGGCCATCTCACAACGGCAGCCCACCCACGATTTGTCACTCGGGATCGTCGATCAAGTTGCCGAAGCCGTGGAACGCCTGTCCATCGATGACTCCGCCATTTCCGAGGTGGAAGCCCTCACCGAAAAGTGGGCCCGGACCGATCTTCCTTCCGCCGCGGCCTGGGCAATCGACCAACCAGACAGCGAGATTCGAGATCACCTCATTCAGCGGATCGCCCTCGTCCGAGCCCACGACAACCCAATGCTGGCCGCCCAATGGGTGGTCGAGCAAATCCCGCAAGGTGCCCAACAAGATGAAGCCATCCTCACCGTCGTCAACCGATGGGGAATGGGGGATCCGAGCGAAGCTGCGCTGTGGGTGGAGACCTTTGCTGACGGTCCCTTGAAGGAGCGCGCCCAAAAGGAACTGCAAGGAATCCGCCAATACCGCTCCACTCCATCGGCTTCTTCCCTCTCCCCAACCCCGGCGACCCCTCCGTCGGTTCAAACACCATGAAAACCAAACCAATACCTATGCCACTTACCCACCATCTAAAGCCCGCTCTTCTTGCCATGGAAGTCGCTTTCGCCATCACCATGCCAGCCCACGCTCTTACCTACAGCCTCGCCAGCGGCAACGAAAGTTGGCCCACGGACAAGCGCAACGCGATCATCGCCTGCATGAATGAAGCCGTCGCGACTTACAACGCCCATGGCTATTTCGACAAACATGTCACCGCCAACTACAATACTGGGGTGCCCACGGCCCAAGCAAGCTACAGCGGTTGGATCGACTTTGGCGGCACCATCGGAACCCGAGTCGCCCTCCACGAGATCGCTCACACCTTAGGCGTCGGACAGTACTGGTCATGGACCGATGGCGGCTGGTGGGGCCCTGCGGCCAATGCGCTGGTTTTGATCTATGACGGTCAAAACGCGGGCATCGGCACCGGCGGAGGACATTTCTGGCCCTATGGAATGAACTACGACAACGAAGATACCAGTGCGGTCGCCCGCGAACGTCACTGCAAACTGGTAGCTGCGATGCGCTGGGACATGGGAATCGTCGTCGATTCCGACAGCGATGGCATGCCCGACGACTGGGAGACCTTTCAATTTGGAAACCTCAATCAAACGGGCACCGGTGATGCCGACAATGATGGCGTGTCCAACCTCGCGGAATACCAAACCGACTCAAATCCAAACGTTGCAGGCCCCGCCTCCGGGAGCAACTACCAGATTCGCTCCGATTTCAGTGGCAAGCTGATCGATGTATGGGGTGCGAGCACGGCCGATGGAGGCAACATCGTTCAATGGGCAGACAACAGCGGCAGCAATCAACATTGGACAGTCACCCACCTAGGCGGCGGTTGGTACTCGTTCACCAATGCGAACAGCGGAAAGGTTCTTGAGACCTCAAGCATGGGACTCAACGACGGAGATAATGTGCAGCAATGGAGTTGGCTTAACAACTTCGGCCAACAATGGCGGCTGACGGGAGGGAGCAATGGCGATTGGCGCATTTGCAACCGTCAAAGCGGAAAAGCCATCGATGTCAACGGATTCAGTTCGGCAGATGGAGCCAACATCCAGCAATGGACAGACTGGGGTGGCCAGCTATGGGAATTCCTCCCGCTCCCTTAATCTCTTTCCTTGGTTGCATCAACGACGTGCAACACCCTCCCTGCGTCTTGTAAGAGCACCGGGGAGGGTGCTGAACCTCTGAAAAACCAGCAATTCCACCACGCGGACCGCAACCCAATTGTAGCATTGCGACATGTCTAAGGGAACGTTCTCGCGATTGCCCGTGACCTCGGACCAAGCCCCAGCACGGTCACCCGAAAAATCCAAAACTACGCCTACCGGACCGCGTGGCGCAAAGCCCCCTCAGCACGGCGCCTTAACGAGGCGCCATTGCGGCCCAATCGTCGAACGATGACCACAGGAGCCAGAAACCCGACCGATCCATTCAAATCCGCAACCTCCATCGCCCTCCCTTCGAGACTCCAGAATCCACACCTGACCGGGTTCATCCGCCCGTCTCATCATGCATCTTCATTCTTCTAGCGTCTCGATACCCCGTCTCGCTTCCACAGGCACTAGCACCACTTCTCGGGTCTGATCCGCAACCTCCGAAATCATGTGCCAGTCTGCGGGCTTAATCGTGAGCGTGTAATCGTTGAACCCTGGTGCGCAGATATCAAACGCATACTCCTTTCGATCCCATCGCCTTACAAGCGTCACCGCCTGCGACTTGTCTGGATACCTCATCACCCTGGTAGGTTCGGTCCCCTTCAGCCCCGGACCAACTTCTTCGTGCCACCTGATCTCGAAATTCACGGCTTGCTTCGAAACCGGATCCATCGCCCGGATGACTTCGGAAAAGAGCGTCGGATAGTAAACGCGGTTCAACTCCTCTTCCGTTCGCTGGTGGTTCCCCCAAGCCCATCCGAGAAAGCCAGTTGCCATCACGAGTCCTACGTAGCCAATTTGCTTTCTCATCATTCCTTGCACAACGTCCCAAGTCCTCTCACCCCTGCCCGAGGGCGAGGCATCGACTGTGGGTTGAGGGTTGAATGGTCATGGCGGATTGAACTTGCGGCGGGGCAGGTGTTGAGAGCGACGCCTTGTTGAAACTGTCGAAAAACCCCTCCCTGTTCCAGCCCGATTTCCGCCCGCTGGCCCGCCCGCTGCTTCCCCGGGACGCGAGCCATGGCACGCTTCAAACCCTACGACTACGCCCAGGGACTCATCGTCCCCGTCAACCTCGAGGAACAGATCGAACCGGGCACGTTCGCGTTCGCCCTCCACCACCTCATCGAGGCCCGCTACGACGACTCCTTCCTCGCCGACGCCAACTACCACAGCGAGCCCAACCTCGAAGCCTGCGCCGCACGTCAGCTCGACGCCGTCATACCCGACCCCAACCACCGCGACCGCGACGAGCGCTACGAAGGCCGCGACCGGCACCTCCGCAAAATCCGCCCCAAGGACAGCGGCCGCTTCGCCGCCGCCGACTTCACCCGGGACGAGGAAGCCGACACCTACCGCTGCCCCAAGGGCCAGATCCTCCGTCGCAAGCCCGGCACCAGCACCTCCACCGGCGGCAAAGGAGCCTTCCACAAGTACGAGATCGAAAGTGACTTCTGCAGCATCTGCGAGTTCCGCTCACGCTGCCTGAGTAAAAACGGAAAACGTCGTACTTTGAGCGTCTGCATCGAGCCCGCACGCCCCAATTGCAAGTCCATGCGGGACAAGGTCGACACCCCGGGAGGAAGGCATCGCTACAGCTACCGCATGGACACCATCGAACCGATCTTCGCCAACCTGCGGCACGCCAAAGGTCTCAACCGCATCCACTACCGCGGACGGCAAAAGGTGGGAGTCATCTGGAACCTCTGGAGCATCATGCACAACATCGGCAAGATCGCCCTCTACCGGCCGGAATACGGCACCGGCGAGCCCGCCACAGGGTGAGGCCGGCATGCCCCGCGGCATCCGTGGCCCCGGCAGGGCGTCACAGGACGCCCATCACGAGGCGCCACGACCCCGCAAGGGAAACGCCCGCCCGGAAATCGAAAACGACGTCCATCACTCAGCACCATCCGAAGGCAACGGTACGACGGGCTCAACCGGGGTTTTCCGACGGTCTCGTTATGCCGTTCTTATTGTGAACTCTAGAAGGTCAGCGACTCCTTGATCTTGCTTCTGACCGTGATCGCGTAGCCTGATGATCTTCTTGGTAATGCTGTCACGCAAGGGCGATGGCAGCGACTCATAAATCGCCACTCGGCTCTGAATCGGTCTGACGATCGACTGACGCAAAGCCGTCTCAGGCTCCGAGATCAGAAGGGACAAGCCCTCATCAACGAAAGTCCAAAACGACTTCTTCTCGAGCACTCGCAGGAAGCTGACTGTTCCGAATGGCGAACTCCTCTCAAAGGCGGAGCGCAACGCCAAAACACCATCAATCGAGAGCAATTGGGGAAGCAGCGGGACAAGAATGGAGCGGAACCTGCGATTCTGGGAAATCAGGGACGCGATATCCAACTCATTCAGGCGATCTGGAGCCGCACTGGCTAAAGCTCTCATACAAGCCTGTTGGGTAGGGCGCGATCCTGAACGAATCCCTGCTAGAAAATGCTCTGCATCCTCTGGGCGTGCATAGTCTCCGATGAAGTAGAACTCCTCACCCTCCTTGGCGTGGTAGATCGCATAGCAGTCCTCTCCGTAGATGCTCTTGAGATAAAACTGACCCCTCTCCCGAAAGCTGCGGTTGGGATCGAGTGCCAAAGAAATCAACTCATCCCTCTCGGGAGTAATCCCAGCATCAATTTGAGTTTGGAATAGCCTGCGACGAACAAATACCGATTTATCGGCCTGAAGACGGAGCTTCTCGTCAGGGGTGATCTCTGAGAACTGAAACTCGCTCAGGAGAAGCAGCCGGTTGAAGGGTTCTGGATCGCCAAGAATCCACGGGCGAAGGTGCCCGTCATCCTCGAATGAAAGCGAAAACAGGAATCTCCGGAACATTGCCTCGAGTCCGAAGAACTGGGCTGGAGTCATCCCTCGAGTTCTCGCGAGCAGATCTCTCTTGATCTCAAGCAGACCGGGGTCGTTCTGGAGCCTATCCTTGCGGGATAGATACAAGATCAGGCGCTGATTGCTGCGAATGGAATCAAACGGGAGGGATCGAAAGTGGGCAAGAACCCAGTCTCCAGCGAGACGCTGCACCTGCGGCACCCAATCCTGTAATCGAAGAAGAATCCGATTCTCATCACCAGGCTCAGCACTAGCAATTAGCGCCCTCAGGCTCTTCTCGCGCGTGTAGCCAGAATAGTCGATTGAGCCGATCCAATTCAGGAGACGTGGGTTAGACTTCCCGAGGGTCGCTTTAGCGTTGTCGTAATGCCACGTTCTCCGCTCGTAATCGTCCCACAGCGATTCGAACGAGAACTCTTCAGTGGCGGGAATGTCTTCATTGCTCGGCTCTGGAGAGGTCGCGCCATGTGTTCCTGCCAAAAATTCTTTGAGACGTCGGAACATCAGTTTCTTGGCATAACGTCAAGGGTGACCCGCCGCCTACAGGCAGCGCCACTCCGCAACAGGGTTAAGAGTTCGAGTAAAGAGGGTCACGCCGACTCGATGCGTGTAGGCGATTGGTGTCCACCCGCTTGTTCTCTGTTTCGTTTGTTTAGCCGCCATACCGTTGAGTGAAATACGATTTCGAAGGTTCTTCGATCAACTGCGCTCTTCCCCACCTCTTCTTTATCTCCATGAGATCAAATCCATACCCAGTAAAGCTCCAATCTGCCGAGCGAGCATGCTCTGGTTGATTCGGAACGTCTGCATCCCAGAGGCAGTATCGAAGGAGAAAGTCCAGAGAAGCAGGATAGACTGCCCGATAAACCGCATAATCATCCGAGTGGTTCTTGATGAACGCCTCGGCCGATGAAGTCTGCTCGCGAAGATCCTCGAGTGATACTGGAGAAGAATCGAACACCATCCCGTCATGCTCGTGCCAGTCATCGAACTGCCTCAACTCCGCAGACGGATAATACAGCTCAATGTGTCTGATGGCACTCTCGATAGAGATCAAAGCATCAGCGACCGTATGACCGTCTCCGCTAAAGATGGTTTTGTCGTGGAACGGCTTCTGACCAACTCGCCACAAGCTTTCGAGAGCAGGATCCATTTTTACAGAGAACGTTTGAGCGCTGGCATCCGCTACCGGGAGTGCCAGTCCGCCTCAGGATAAGGGGTTGTCATCACGGTTCAATCTCCAAGTCGCGGCGGGGTAGCGGGTTGTCCAGCCGCGACTTGTTCTCTCCCTTGGATTCATAAAGTAAGTGCAACACCCGCTCTGAGTCTTGGGAAGGGCATTGGGGCGGGTGCTGCACCTATGAAGAATTACCAGCAACTCAGCAACGACGAACGCTACCCGATCGGGGCGATGAGACGAGTGAAATTCAGCCTTCGTGCGATTGCCCGCGAGCTTGGACGGAGTCCCAGCACGATCTCCCGGGAGATTCGGCGCAACGCCTATCCGACCAATGGCCGATACAAGCCCCTTCACGCATGCCAGATGGCCCGGGGCCGCCGGCGCCGGGCCCGCCAGGGCACGTGCTTCAGCGGATACGTGTGGGAAATCGTCAGGAGCCTCCTCCGGAGGAAGCTCAGTCCGATGCAGGTCTCGGGGGTGCTGAAACGATTCCGGATCGTCTCCATCAGCCATGAGACGATCTACCAGCACGCCTGGGACGACCGCCGTTACGGTGGCGATCTGCACACGAATCTGCGTCAGGCTTCGAAGAAGCGGCGCAAACGATACGGCCAATATGACAGTCGCGGAAGGCTTGCAGGTAAGCGGCCGATCGCGCCTCGGCCAATCGGCGCGGAGAACCGCTCCCGCCTCGGGCACTGGGAAATGGATACAGTGTTGGGCAGCGGCAAGGCCTGCATCCTGACGCTTGTGGAACGCAAGACCGGGTATCTTCAAATCGCCAAGCTGACGGCGCGCACCAAAGAAGAAGTCTTCAAGGCAATGATGCTGCTGACGCACCGCCATCGCCGACGTTACTTGACGATCACTGCAGACAATGGGTGCGAATTTCATGGCGATCGAGAAATCGAAGAGGAGCTCTCGATGCGCTTCTACTTCGCCCCGCCGCACCACTCGTGGGAGCGCGGAACCAACGAGAACACCAACGGTCTGATCCCGGCAGTATCTTCCCAAGGCCACGAGCATGGAGAAGCTCACCCAGGAACAATGCGACTGGATCGCCATCGAACTGAACGAACCTCCGCGCGAGCGCTATAACTTCCGCACACCTAACGAACTGTTCCTATAAACCGCTAGTGTTGCACTTCACTCTTGAAGCCGCGCTTTATTCGATTTGCTACGGTTCCTTTTGGGCTACCAACGCCCGGGCGGTCTCAGGGTGCCGTGGATCAAAGGGAACCATGAGGATGCCCTCTCGGGAATCATGTGAGGAACTACCTCCCATCCGATAAAGAGTCGGAGCAGCAAACTTCAAGTTCGTGAGACCGCCGTTGCGGAACTGCTTTACCACAGATGCCTGCTCCGGACTCCCTGGGCCATAGATCTTGGTCACGTCCCAATCGCAAACCCAGAGGGCATCTTCTAGTGGTCTGGTCTTCAGCTCCCGATTCTCGACGAAGTGCCAAGTAATCCCGATGCCAGCGGCTGTCACCACCAATCCTGTAGAGATTGCTTCCGCAAATCGATGGCGCTTGGTTGGCATCTTATTTAATGGCGAACGTCGATGAACAGCCAACCCGACCCTCATGACGGAGGCGCTGTTCTCGTTGCCGCATGGAACCACCTCCAAGGATCTTCGACAAGGCCGCGGTGAGGGGTCGCCCTGATTCGACTTGTTCGCCTTTCCCCTTGCTAGATTTTCTCGACCGAGCAAGAAATCTCCTCAGCCTTGAAATACTGCATCAGCAGCCCGTCAAGCAGCTTGCCAAGTTCGCCTAAAGAAAAGCCAGCCACCCCGAATGTCATATATGACCCGGGTTCAAGAGAGGCGTCATCTGGAACCGGAAGCTCGTCTAGAATTGATCCCAGCGCCTCATCTGCCGACTGACTGTCCACGTGCTGAAAGTTGATCATGCTCCTATGGAGCTGGATCCACGATTGCGAGCCATCCGATCGAGAAGCATTCACGGTGACACACACTCGAGATCCTGTATCTTCAACCGGGTTCTCGTCCAAGCTCTCGATGTAATTGAGAACGCTCTGGGATGGCATCGTAGTCATGAGTTTCTTGCAGAACGTAAAAGCTGTGGCGACCCCGATAACCCACCGGTGAAGCCATGGACAATCAATCACCTCCCGAAGCTGCCGGCAAGAACGCAACAAAGCCGCTGTTAGGGATCGTCCACCAGCGACTTGTTCGACTTCTTCGGTTTGTGGCGAGCTAGGGGATTTCAATGCTCTAGACTCGGCTTCCCCGTCTTCAATCCCTCCTGCGCTGCAGTCCGGTAGGGACTGCCGCCCCCCTAAAAACGCCATGACCCCATCCCTGTCCGCAGGGATGGGGTCATGGCGGAGGGGGTGGGATGAAATTACGAACTTTTGCGCCGATTTCGTGCCTCGTGGGCATCATTCGCGACACTTGGAAGGA